>NZ_JONM01000007.1 GCF_000711875.1 Andreprevotia chitinilytica DSM 18519 | reverse complement strand
GTGCGATCCACGCGGGGCGCTTCGACGCCGTTGTCGCGGACCAGCAGGTAGGTGGATGGGGCGAAGCGTTCCACGGGCGGCTTTTCCAGATAGCCCGCCTTGACCAAGCCTTGAATGTATTTGCGGATGGACTCGCCGTCGATATTGGTTTTGAACGACAGGTCGTCCATGGTGAATTCGCGCAGCTTGCGCATTTGCTCCCACAGTCGCTGCCGTGGGCCTTTGCCGCCGGGGCGTTCGAGGTGAACCGGCTTGCGCATTACACCCTCCGCTTCGGCGCTTCGCCGGTATAGAGCGGGCGCTTGCCCCACGTGGCGAGGTCGATCTGCTCCACCCCCAGCTCCAGCGCAACACTGCGGATGTTGTCGAGATTCACCGCCACCCGGCGCACCGAGCCGTGCGACTCGCGCACGATGGTGGTGAGCAGATCGTCGGCGATCTGCACATCGCGGCTGTACACCGCCCGCAGGGCCTGGGCATCGTGCAGATTGGCCGGCTGGGCTTGCACCCATGCCAATACGCGCCCGTGGAAGCGTTCCCACTTCTTCAGGTTGTTCGGGAGCTGTTCCTCACCGATCAGCAGAATGGGCGCGTGGCTGGCTTCGTACAGATCGCGCACCACTTCGACGGCGTTCTTGTCGACGAGGTGATCCATTTCATCCACGATCAGCGGGCGCTGGCTGGTGGCCAGTTCCTCGGCCGCCTGATCGAGCATTTCCGGGATGGTTGCGGCCGGCTTGATGCCCATTTCGAACAACACGGCCTTGAGGAAGGACTTTTTGGTCCAGACCGACTTGGCTTGCACGTAGCGGGCGCGGGTGCGGTTGGCGACGAAGTTGGCCGACATGGATTTGCCCCAGCCGGACGGGCCGTAGAACGCAACCAAGCCGGGCAGTCCTTGGTGGCGGGACATGGCACGGGCCAGTGCTTCCTGTGCTAACGCAAGGTTGCCGATTTGGGCGATGCCCGGTGCCAGCGTGGCGGGATTGACGAGGGGTGAATTCATGAGAGAATACCTTTCCGGTTGTTGAATGCGGTCGCCGTTTTACGACGATGACCTACCCAGCGCGCACGAGGTGCAACTCGTGCGCGTTGTCATTTCCGCTGTGCAGGCTGTGCATCACCTGCCATTGCGGCGATTTCTGATACATGCGGTGGCGGGTGTCTTCCGCCTCGGTCAGCGGCTTGCCTTGGCGCTTGCGGGTATCCAGTTCACGCCAGGCGCGATAACGCGCCGGGCCGTCCATCGATTCCCACGTTGGCGCGGCTCCTGTTACTGCCGGCTCGTCGACTGGCTCAATCAACAATTCGGCCGCTTTACGGTTGAGACTTGAGCGAGTGAGATCGCCCATCCCCGGAATAACGATGTGCTCCTGGGCTTCCAGCGCCGGCCGTTCCGCTTCGGCGCGGCGGATGGTTTCCTCGGCACGGCCGACGATGCCCTGAATGCGCTGATCACGCAGGCGCTCGACGAAGGGCTTGGGGAAGGCATCCACCTTGTTGGCGTTCCATTCCGCCACGCAAACGAATTCGCCGTTCATGTGCCGCACCACCACGGTGTTGGCGTCGTGAATGTCGTAGCCGACTTGTACTTGTTCCCCGTCCACTTGCATCAAATCGCGGTTGAAATAATGGTTGTTCCACAAGCGCACCATGCCGCGCTCGGCGGTACGGACGACATGTGGGCGGAACAGCGCTTGCAGCTCGGCGGCGGACAGGTGGCGCGATTGCGTCGGCGGGTGCAGTTGCCAGAACGCATTCGGCGTCAAATGCCGGCCTTGCCGCGTTGGCAGGGCACTGTGCGCGTGCTGGGCGTTGTACTCGTCAATGGCGACCGTCAGCGCATCGATGAATTGTTGCCAGCTCGGTAATTTCGGCACGCTGGACGGACCGGTGCTGCGCTTGGCGCGGGTCAGCGCCTTCTGGATGTCGCGGGTGGTCATTCGCAAGCTGTCTTGATCAACGCCATTCCCATGGAAGGTGTCGAACTGGCGGGCCAGCGGGAGGGTGACGGTTTTCCAGAACCGCTCAATGAGGCCGCGCCCCTGCGGATTGCCCGGAATGCCGGTCTGGTGGTCGATGCCCATGCGCGCCAGCATGCCGACGATGGGCGCATCCAGCATCAGGTTGGCTTGGCCGCTACCGTTGTCGCTGTAGTACAGCAGCGGCAGCGGGTGATGCGTGGCGGCATGGCGCAGCGCATCGGCGACGGCGAGGACGTTTTCGGAATAGCTGACCGACCAGCCCACCACTTTGCGGCTAGTGGCATCCATGATTACCGTCACCTCCGGCTGGCACGGTTTGCCATCGTCCGGCTTGGCGACTTTCATTTTCATGCCATGCCCGTCGCCGACCCAGCATTCGCCGGTCTTGAATACCGACCAGTCGCGAATGACATAGGGCAGCTTGGCTTTCAGCGCTGCGCCGGTATGTTCCAGCCGATAACGCATTTCTGGCGGCAACTTGGCGAGGAAGCGGCGCACCTGATGCACGCTAGGCAACTCGCCGCCGTGCCATTGCTGGGTAAACGTCTTATATGCGGCTTCCACCGACTGACCTTGCTTGGCCCGCCAGCATTGCAAGAAGGCGGCTCCCCAACGCGGCAAGGACAAATCCTTGACGCGCGGTGGTCTTGGCGTCAGGTCACCGGCTTGCGCCTTGGTAAACCAGCGCTTGATGGTGCGGATGCTGGGCATGCCGCTACCTTTGCGGCCGCGTTCATCCTGTGCCAATACCAGCAGTTGTGCCATTTCACTCTCTGGTGCCTTGTTGGCTTCAACAATCAACGCCGCCACGGCGTTTTCCTTGGACAGGCTGCACACGGCTTGCAAGCGGGTGATGGCCCGTAGCACGGCATGACGTGCGTCGGTGCGGCGGCGCAACGCATCCGTCATCACGACCGGTGGCCGTGCTGGCGCTAAAGCTTGCCGGGCCGGGGCCGCAGGTTGGATCGATTCGACTGGCGCAGGGAGCGTGTTCAGGAGCTGGCGAGCTGTGTGCAGTTGCACCGCTTTGCGGACATCCTCGGGGAGCGTACCCAGCGGATAGAGGCGTTTCTTGCCGCCCCTGACCACTTCCTCGGTAAAGGGCCAGTTTTTAGCTCGCCGCTCGACGCTCCGCTTTGTGATACCTAATGCTGTCGAGATTTCGATTAACGTGACATTCATGCGATTACCCTACGGTGCCGGCTCAAATAAGTGATTCAATGCAGTTCTGCCGACTCGCCATCGTGGCGTACAGCAGCAGTACACTGAATGGCGCGTGCGCCGACTGGTTTGCGGGTGCCATCATCAAAGTAGCGGCTCGGCCAGATATCTTTCGGGTGCATGCCGAGTGCGTCGGCGATGCGCTGTTCTCCCTTGGGAAAGGAACGGCGTAGGGCTAGCGACAAGCCAGACGGATCGACGCCGTGTGAATGCGCCAGCTTGGAAATGGTGGTGCCACGCTTGTGCAAGGCCGCGATAATGTCGGCGGGGTGCCAGTCGTTCTGGGTGGCGGAGGTGTTGGTTTGCATCATTTGGTTTCCGTTGTGGGTTACTACAGGACGCATTAAACTCCTTATGTGGTGTATTGTCAATGAATGAGGTGCATTTTAAGGTGTGTCGCACCTCCCTTATTCTGCGTGGTTGAGATGAAGTCGATTTTTCTATTCAAAATTAAAGATTTACTCGATGTGCGACAGCTGAAACAGTGTCGCACTTCGATGTCGCACTTTCTGGACAGAGGTGCGACATGACAATTGGTGAGCGGCTCAAGGTATTTCGCGAAGCAAAACAGCTTCGCCAGCAAGATGCATCATCCTTATTTGGAGTTAAGCCAAGCTCTTATCAGAAGTACGAAATGAACATAAGCGCTCCCGGCGCAGAAGCCATAGAACGGTTTGTGCGTGCCGGAATCAATGCCAACTGGCTGCTGACAGGGGAAGGCCCAATGCTGCTGGCCGAGCTGCAAGCTGAGACGCCTACAGCACCGGTCGAAACGGCCCGGTTGCAACTGGCGCTGGAGGCGGTTGAGGAGGGATTGGCGGCAACCAGCCGCACCATGCGACCAGACAAAAAGGCGGAACTGATTCTGGTTATTTATGACTTACTGGACGACGTCGATGCGACGTCAAAGGGAAAGATATTGCGACTGGTCAAATTAGCGGCGTGACGCCGCAATCAGGAAGATTGAATGGACGAAAACAAGAAAGCTCAAATCATTGCGTTGTTCAAACAGCATGCAGAAACACCGGAACCCAAGCCCCGTACGCCTCGCAAAAAGCCAGCCGCTGCGGCCATGACGGCGGGCGGCAACCTCGTCAACGTCAGTGGTGACGGCGTGGTGGTTGGACAGATCATCGCGGGGGATGTCCACCAGCACTATGAGAAGAAAATCAGCAAGGTTGTTGTGAAACCGCAGCCCGGCGCGGAGCACATCACGGAAGAACAGGTGCGGCGGTTACATAACCTCAAGGACCAGATTCTGGAACTGGAGCCACTGGGCAAGCAAGACCCCGCCACGCCGCAGCGCGTATGGAACGCGTTGAATAAAAAGATGGGCGTGGGAGCCATGCGGATGATTCCGGCCTCGAAGTTCAAGGCCGCCGAAAAATACATGCACGAGTGGCTCGGTCAACTTGCGGCGAAACCATCGGTGCAGAAGAAAGCGCCGGATGAGATTACCAAGCGCCGCATCACTTACATCCAAACCAACATGAAGAAATTGGATATCGAGCCCAAGGTACGCGCCTACATGCTGAAGCATTTTAATGCGGTCAGTCTGAAGGAACTGGACCTGCCTGCGTTGAATCGGGTGTACCAATACGTAAACAGTATCAAACAGGGTCTCGGCAGCTAGATTCGCTCAGTCCGGATTCAATAGATGTCAAAATAAGCGCAAATTTGCTCAGTTTGCGCTTATTTTTTTGCAAAATGGGTGGGGCGCCTCGAAGGTGCTTATCGCCCAGAAACCCGCGTAGTGATTGGGTCTCAGCGGGGCCTAGTAAGATTCCTCCTCGTGCCATTATGAGGGTCACCCCACAGCAGCCGTGTTTCAAATTGAGCTGCGCTGCCTGGTTTTCTCCCCTCGCCCGTTTGCGGGAGAGGGGCCGGGGGTGAGGGTACTACCGCGGGCCGTGTTTTTTTCACCACCCTCTCCCTAACCCTCTCCCACTAATAGTGGAGCAAGGCTAAAGCCTTGCACGCGAGGGAGAGGGGACCGATCACCTTAGTGCGTCGTTCATCGTACAAAATCAGCGACTGCTGTTCAAAGATGCTTGGGCACAAATTCACCCCGCCGGCTGCATCACCGGCAACCGAATCGTAAATGTCGTCCCCACTCCCTCGGCACTCTGCACCTCCATCCGGCCGTGGTGCGACTGCACGATGCTGTACGACAGCGACAAGCCCAGTCCGGTCCCTTGGCCGATGGGTTTGGTGGTGAAGAAGGCATCGAAAATCTTGTTCAGGTTCTCCGGTTTGATGCCACAGCCGTTGTCGCTGATGCTCACCCAGACTTCGCCGTTGTGATGGCCAGTCACGATGCGGATCTCGCCGTTTTTGCCATCGAGCGCATGGGCGGCGTTGATCAGCAGGTTGAGGAAGACCTGATTCAACTGCGCCAGCGAACACTCCACCAACGGCAGCTCGCTGAATTCGCACACCACCTTGGCCCGGTTCTTCAGCTCGTTGTTGACCAGATTCAGCGTGCTGTTCAGGCCCTCGTGCAGATCGTAGATGTCTTTCTCGCCGGTATCGGCATGCGAGAAGTCGCGCAGATCCCGCACGATCTTCTTCACCCGCGTAATGCCGTCTTTCGATTCCTGCATCAGCTGTGGCAGGTCATCCCGCAGGTAGTCCAGCTCGCACCGCTCCTTGTGTTGCGCCAAGTGCTGGCGGGTGGCTTCGTCCATGCGCATTTCTTGGGCTTCGTAGTCGCCGAGCAGTTCGAGCAGATCGGCGATATAGCCTTCCAGGGTCGATAAGTTGGAATAGACGAAGCCGATCGGGTTGTTGATTTCATGCGCCACGCCAGCGGCGAGCTGGCCGATCGATGCCAGCTTGTCCGCCTGCAACAACTGCGTTTGCGCCGTTTCCAGCTGCGAGATGGTGCCTTCCAGTTGCTCATTGATGGCGCGCAAGGAGTTCTCGAAGCGGTTTTTGAGCTCCAGCTCTTCCTGCAGTGCCTTGTAGCGCTGCTGCAATTCGTTCGACATCGTTTCCAGCGAATGCGCTGCCATAGCGCGGTCTTCATCCGCAGCGGCATAGGCCGCGCCGACGGCGGCGAGAAACCCCGCCAGCCGCGCGTGGAGCGCTGAATCCATACCCGGCAGGTGTTTGCTGAGCTGGCGGGCAAGCAGACTGTGCGTCATGGGACCTCGCTAAAGGTAGTGATGGTCATGGTCTGGTTGTGCAGCTCGCAGGGGGCGAAACGTTTTTGCGGGCAGATCTCGCCGTAGGAATAGAAGCCGGCCAAGGTCGCGGCCGGGCCGACCACCTCGCGCACGCCTTCCACTTCTTCTTCGATGCGCTGCTTCAGCACCAGCTTGCGGCCCACGCAGCTGATCAGCAGCGCTAGCTGTGCCGGGCCATCGAGCGGCAGCACGCTGTCGTCCGCGGCGGCGATGGCGCCGTCGATCAGCCGGTCGAAATTGGCGTGCATCAGCTGCACGCTGCAACCCTGCGGCACGTCGCCGGCAAAGGTCAGGCTACCGGCAGCGCGATCGACCGACAGGATGGTGCGCACCACCGGCTCTTCGACGCCGGGTAGCGTGAGGGCGAGCGGGAAGAGCAGGCCGGAGCTGGGTAGTTCGTCCGCATGATGGCCGAGGTAGCGCATGTAAACGTCCAGCGCGGCTTCGTCATCGAGTCGGTACAGCACGTTTTTGTCCGAGCGCGTGACGAGGCGGCTCGGGCCGAAGGCATCCCAGCCGCCCAGCGAGCCGTAGCCGACGCGAATGTTGTCGCCATACCAGCCGAGCGCGGCGACACGGTTCGGCACGGCTGGCGCGTTGGCCAATACCACCGTGGCCTCGAAGGCAGCGCCGTCGCCGGCCAAGCCGCCGGTTGCTACGACATTGGGCGGCAAGCCGTCGCGCAGGCCACCGGCGAGTTCGCTGCCGTTCACGTTCAACCCGTCGGACAGCACCAGTACGTGCCGCAAGGCTGGATCATGCAGCCGCCTTGCCAGCGCTGCGCCCGCCATGCGGCTGTCGATATCGGCGCTGACATCGATCGTTTCCAGCCGCAAGGTGGTCTGCGCCAAGGCGATGCCGGTTACGATGAGCGCGTCGTCGCTGACCCGCGTGCCGGCGATATCGCCGGCGGTGCTACAGCCCAGCACGATGGCATTGGGGGCGCTGCGTTGTAGCGCGGGGTAGACATGGTCGGGCACCAGCTGCCGGCGCGGGCCGAATACCAGGATCAGGTCTGGTTTGAACGGCCATTCCAGTTGATCTGGCCATTCGTTGAGGGTGATCTGGTGGCAGCGCATGGGGTGGTCCTTGTTGCAGCATCGTGTTAAGCGCCTATGGCGCGGCCAAAAGCATTTACAGCGCGTTCCGCCGCGCGGACGGGGAGGGGACTTTGTCTCGGGCCGTACACTTCCCTTTGGGCCCCCGCCACCCCAAAGGCGACCCTGCAAAAGCGTCTGGCGCAAGCGCCAGATACCCCCGCCAGCCAGCCCGTCACGGGCGGGAATCGAAAACTCGGGCCAAGGCCCTCAGACACTCGATCCCCGATACCCCCGTGCTGGGCTGGCTGGCGGGGCGCTTGAAAGGGGCGCAGACCATCTACTCCCTGGCCCTCTTCTTGAAGGAGAGGGTGACTTTGTTTGATGCGGCAGTGTTTCCAATTGAGCTGCACTGCCTGGTTTTCTCCCCTCGCCCACTTGTGGGAGAGGGGCTGGGGGTGAGGGTACTTGCCAAGAACCGCGCCCTTTTCACGACCCTCTCCCTAACCCTCTCCCACTAATAGCTGAGCAAGGCTAAAGCCTTGCACGCGAGGGCGAGGGGACAGATCACTGTAGTGCGTCATCCATCGCACAAAATCAGCGACTGCTGTTCATAACAACACTGGTTGCACTGCGCGCCTTTCCTCCCCTTTCGCTAAGCGCCGAGGGAGTGTCGCGAGACCTTAGGCTCGCGGCCGACCGAGGGTAGCCTGTGGCGTGCGAAGCTTTGCTTCGTTCAGCCAGAGCCGCCCAACGGGGGTCGCCTTTGGGGTGGAGGGGGCTTTGGCGAGACAAAGCCCCTTTCCCGTCCGCGCGACGGAACGCGCTGTAATGCTTTTGAACGCGCCATCGGCGCCGAACCCCGTCCGCCGGGCGGAACCGGCATGCAACGCCTTTACCCGCGCCAAAGGCGCTAATCCTCTCAGTTAAGTTAAATCAATCCTCATCCAACCGCACCGACCCATCGTCCCCCCAGTTCACCTGCGTAATCCCGGGGCTTTCGGCCTCGATTCGGCGGAGTTCTTCTTCCTGCCGGTTGGCCTGGGCGCGGATCTGGCGCAGTTCGTCCGCCATGCGCTGGTTTTCCAGTTGCAGGGTGCGAAACCGCAACGCGCCGCTCACGGTCGAGCGCAGTTCGAAGTCGTTCCACGGCTTGCTCAGGAAGCGGTAGATTTCAACATCGTTGATGGCGCGCAGCAGGGCGGTCAGGTCGGCCTGGCCGGACAAGATGATGCGGATGCAGTCCGGTTGCAGATAGCGGAAGTCGGTCAGGAAAGCGACGCCATCCATGTCCGGCATGCGGTAGTCGGAGATCACCAGATCGAACTGCTGCGATTCACTCGCGACCAGCGCGGCGCGCGGTTCGTTGAAGGTGTGGATTTCGTAGCCCGGTGAGGTGCCGTCGAACTCATCGCGGGTGTTCAGCGTGCGTTTCAGCGACGACAGGATGTTGGGTTCGTCATCGACCAGCAGGATGCGTGTCATTCACTGTGCCCCGTCATTTGACCTGGATATAGATTTTGAGCGGCGTGCCATCCGCTTCTTCAAAGTGCTTGATCTGGCCGATCAGGCGTTCGTCCAGCATGTAGTCCTTGGCCAGCAGCATGACGCCGGCGGCGATCAGGTCGCGTGCCAGCACCATGCCGACCTGCAAATCCTTGCTGCGCATTTCCCGCTCGCGGCCGAGCGGGGCGGCTTCCGGTTTGCCGACCACGGCGAGGAAGGCATCAACCACGGCGGGGTCGTAGCGCTTGTTGCGGCCGGTTTCGATGTTCTTGATCGCATCCGGCCGGGCCATCGGTTTGTCGGTCAGCATGCCGGCCTGCAGCGATTCGAAATCGTTGGCGATGTTGAGGATGCGTGAGCCGATGGGAATCTGCATGCCGGACAGCCGATCCGGAAACCCGAGACCATCGAAGCGCTCATGCTGGCTGCGGATCAGCTTGGCGGCGCTTTGCAGATGCTCCAGCGACATCAGCGCCGCCTGACCCTTGGCGGGGTATTTGGCGTAGACGTTGCGTTCTTCCAGCGTCATCTGCACGAAGGACTTGGCGATCAGCGCATCGGGCAGGCCGATCTTGCCGATGCCATGCAACAGGCCGGCCACGAAGATGTCTTGTGCCTCGGCATCGGACAGTTCGAGTTGTTGGGCGATCGCGCGCGCCAGCTCGGCTACCTTGCGCGAATGGCCGGCGAGCTTGCCGGCGCGCATTTCGATCAGGTTGGCGAACACGCGCACCGAGGCGATGAAGCCTTTCTTGAGCTTCTCGTGCACCTCGGTCAGCTCGCCCATGGTCATTTCGAGTGCCTGGGTGCGTTCCTTCACCTTGTCTTCCAGCGAGAGATTGAGTCGTTTCAGCTCGCTGTTCTGGCGCAGGATGACCGAGTTCAACTGGGCTTTTTCGCGCTCCAGTTTCTTGACCGCCAACGCTTCGTCGACGATGCGCAGCATTTCGGCGTCGTCCCACGGTTTGGAGACATAGCGGCTGATGCGCGCCCGGTTGATGGCTTCGATGGTGGACTGGATGTCGGCGTAGCCGGTGAGCAGGATGCGCACGATATCCGGCCAGCGTTCCAGCGCAGCGCTGAGGAATTCCGCGCCGCTCATGCCGGGCATGCGCATGTCGGAAATGATCAGGTCGACCTTTTCGTTCGCCAACACCTCCAGCCCGGCCGCGCCGCCTTCCGCGATCAGGATGCGGTAGCCGCTGCTGCGAAACAGCCGGCGCAGGGCAGAGAGGATATTGACCTCGTCATCGACGCACAGGATGGTGAACGCGGGTTCCGGTTCGGCGTCGAGTAGTGCTTCGATAGGTAGTGCCTCTGCTGTCACGATCGATGGTCCCCCGTTTGGCGTCGCTAACAAAACCCTGCTGGCTGCGTTGTGCTCGCTTGCCGTACGACTTGTACTGTCTGCGCTTCGCACGCCTTGCCAGCACCGCTTCGCTGGGTTTTGTTAGCGACGCTTATTGTCATCGGCTTTTAGTCATCAGCTTTTAGTTATAAACCGGTCTGCTTGATCGGCAGCCAGATCTGGAATGTGGTGCCTTCGCCCACCACGCTGCTCACTTCGATCCGGCCGCGGTGCTTTTGCACGATGCTGTATGAGAGCGACAGCCCCAGCCCGGTGCCTTGGCCGATCGGCTTGGTGGTAAAGAACGGATCGAAGATGCGGCTGAGGTTTTCCGCCGCGATGCCTTTGCCGGTATCGGTAAAGGCCACGCAGACCTCGTCGCCGGCGCGCCAGGTGCGGATGGTGATGGAGCCCTGTTTTTCGATCGCGTGACTGGCGTTCACCAGCATGTTCAGGAACACCTGGTTGAGCTGGGAAATCATGCACTCCACCGGCGGCAGCTCGCCGTATGCCTTGATGACCTCGGCCTTGTACTTGATCTCGTTGTGCACGATGTTGAGCGTGCTATCGATGCCGGCATGCAGGTCGGCTTCGACCCAGTCCTGAGTGGAATCGACGCGGGAGAAGTCCTTCAAATCCTGCACGATGCGTTTGACGCGGGTGATGCCTTCCTTTGATTCGCCCATCAGCGCATCGATGTCTTCCCGCATAAAGTCATAGTCGATGTCTTGCCGCGCCTTGGTCATCTGGGCCTGGATCGCGGCCTGACCACTTTGCGTCAACACCACGTCGTACTTGTCGACCAGGCCCAGCAAGTCGTTCAGGTAGTTGCCGAGTGCGCCGAGATTGGAGTTCACATAGCCGATCGGGTTGTTGATCTCGTGGGCGATGCCGGCTGCCAACTGGCCGATCGAGGCCATTTTTTCCGATTGCAGCAGCTGGTGCTGCACATCGCGCAATTGGTTGTTCAGCCCGACCAGCTCGGTGTTGCGCTTCTCGAGCGCGGCAGCGTTCTGTTGCGCCTCGGTGATGTCGTATTCGGTGAGGATGATGCCGCGCTCTTCGCCGTTCCATGCGCTGGCGGTCAGCAGGAAGCCGCGCTTGCCGTTTTGCGAGTCCTCCTGATAGCTCATTTCGTAGCTGTTGAGCTTGTTGTCGAGGATGTCCTTCAGCCGGTCGGCCAACGTGTGATACATCGGGTGGGTGAGGGTGCGCAGGTGATCGATGAAGTTGTCGCCGGCAATGGCGGCGTGCAGCGTATCCGGCACGGCTTCCTGCTCAGAGAACGTATCCCACGGCCGGTTGGTCTGCAGCAGCAGGCCCTTGCCCGACAGCAGCAGGATTTCCTCTGTCATCGAAGTGAGCATGCTCTGGATCAGCGCGTTCTGGTGGCGCAGGTCCGCCTCGACCTGTTCGCGCACATCGACGTCCATTTCCAGCATCACGTTCATCTGGTTCAGTTCTTCGGTGCGCCGGGCCACTTCGGCCGACAGGCTGACCTCGTGCTGCTTGATGGCGGTGATGTCGGTGCTGATCTCGAAATAGCGCTGCTCGGCTGTGCCGTCGATGCCGGCCTCGGCGCGGTGGCCCAGCGGCACCAGCAGCGACTGCAACCAGAAATCGCTGCCATCCTTCTTCTTGCCTTGGGTTTCAAAGCGGATGGCGCGGACGAAATGCAGGGTATCGAGCCGTTGCTGGAAGTCATCCGGCGCCAGACCCAGCTCCGCACGGGGGGTGCCGAGCAATTCTTCGCGGCTGTAGCCGGTGAGGGTGCACAGCGGCTCGCTCACATAGGCATAGCTGCCATCCGGGCCGCTGATCGCCACCAGCGCGTGCTCATGCAAGGCATGGCGCTGGATGTCCATCTCCGTGATCAGTGTCTCGATCTGTTGCGACAGCAGCTTGCTGTGGGTCATGTCCACGGCCAGCGTGGTGATGCCGGCCAGATCGCCGGCTGCGTCGTAATGCGGCATGCGATGCAGCATCAGGTGTTTTTCCTGCTGCTGGCGGGTTTGCACGGTCAATTCTTCGCTGTGCTGGCCGGCGACGAAGGTGCGCAAGTCGCCGACTTCCAGTGCCTGTGCCACCGAGGCCGGCAGGATGTCGCGGTCGTGCTTGCCGGTCAGCGCGCCGTTGCCGACCAGTTGCGTCCACGCCGAATTGGCCCAGACGTAATGCAGCGACGCATCCTTGTGCCAGACGGCCAGGGGGAGCGAGGCCAGCAGGGAGTCAGTCAGCGCAGGGCTGCTCATGATTTCTCCGGGGGTGAAAACAGCATGACGAAACCGGATCTGTCCGCCGCGGTGAAGGGCTGCAGCCAGTAATGGCCCAGGTTGGGATGCCGGCCACTGCCGTCGGCCGCGCGCCCGGCCAGCAAGGCGGGCCAATCGGTGACGAGCCCCTGGCCGGGCTGGAAATCGCCGGCGCGGCGATTGGCCGCCATCACGAAGCCTTGCGCATCCAGCTCAACCGCAGCCAGCGGCAGGTTGTTCCAGCGTGCCCAGGACTCGGCCAGCTCGGCCTGCGTCTTGGCGTGCGCGGACTCAAAGCGCTGGGTCAGCATCTCGTTGAGCTTGCCCATCTCCTCGCCGGCCACCTGCAACGCGAGGGTCAGCACCCGGTTGGTTTCGCCCAGTTCATATTGTTCGAACGCATTGGCGATATGGCCGCGCAGCTGGTCGTCTTCCCACGGCTTGAACAGGAACTTCCACGCCGCGCCCTGATTGATCGCATCGGCCAGCGCCTGCACTTCGCTGAAGCCGGACAGCATGATGCGGACCGTGTTGGGCTTGAGTTCGCGCGCGCGCGCGAGGAACTCGGAACCGGTCATATGCGGCATCCGCTGGTCGGAAACGATCACCGCCACCGGCTCGGCAGCGAGGATTTCCAGCCCGGCAACGCCGCTTTCGGCGGTGTGGATCGTATAGCCGTCGCGTCGCAACGCCCGCCGTAAGGCCGCGAGAACATTTGCTTCGTCGTCAACAAGAAGTAAGTGTCGTTCCATGGAGTGCGCGCCAATATTTTCTGAAAACGTCATGTTTTACATATAAAACAGTATGAGATTCCTTTGATTCATTTTCTTGTTTCTTTTTATTTTTGGATGAATTGAACGGTTTTTCAGCGTGGCGTCCCCTTTTGTTTTATCAGCAGGCACCCCAAGCGCAGTGGCGAAACACATGTCGACGGAGCCTGAACGGTTGGATCTTGTATGCGACCCAAGCATGAATCAGTACCGCAGCCGGACTTCCAGCTGCTGTTTGAATCTGCGCCGGGCTTATACCTGGTGCTGGCGCCCGATCTGACGATCGCCGGGGCGAGCAACGCGTATCTGCAGGCTTCGCGGCTGCAACGCGCAGATATCCTCGGCTGCGATCTGTTTGCCTTGTTCGATGGCGTTGATGGGCCGGATCAGGCGGAGCCGGTGCAAGCCGCACTGCAGGCGTCGCTGGCACAAGTGCTGCAAACACGTGCCCCGAACATCATGGCAGTCAATGAATACGCGGTTTGCCGCCCCGAGCCGACAGACGGCGGGAGCCCACCCGCGCAGTGGCGGCAATGCAATGTGCCGGTGCTGGGGGCGGATGGTGAGGTGACCTACATCATTCACCAGATTGAGCGGGTGGCGGGGGTGGCCCAGGTGGGGGCGCCAGAGGCCGGCAAACCCGCGAAGGAAGTCGAACCCTCGAAGGAAATCGAGCATTTCGCCTATGCCATCTCCCATGATCTCCGCGCGCCCCTGCGCGCCATCGACGGGTTTGCGCACTTGCTCTCCGATCGGGCACGCGACCGCCTCGACAACGAAGACCAGCGCTTGCTGGGCGTGGTGCGCGAAAACTGCACGAAGATGGGCATGCTGATGGATGAGCTGGTCGATTTTTCACGGGTGACGCGGGTCAAGCTGCACCGTTCGCGCATCGATATGGCCGCGCTGGTCGGCGCCGCTTGGGCGCAGGAAGGCGTTAACTACAATGGCCAGATCGTGATCAACCGCCTGCCGGCGACCTCCGGCGACTACGGCTTGCTGCACCAGGTGTGGGTCAACCTGCTGTCGAACGCGGCCAAATACACCGCCCATCAGCCGGAGCCGCGCATCGAAGTCAGCGGAGAAACCATCGACGGCGAATGCCGTTACCGGGTCAGCGATAACGGCGCCGGTTTCGACATGCGCTACGCCGGCAAGCTGTTCATGCTGTTCCAGCGTCTGCATAACTCCGATGAGTTTCACGGCAGCGGCGTTGGCCTGGCGATGGTGGCCAGCATCGTCGGGCGACATGGCGGGCGCGTCTGGGCGGAAGGCGAAGTAGGGAAAGGGGCGAGCTTTTACTTCGCCCTGCCCGAGCAGGAGGCAGCATGAACGAGCTGCTGCAACTGGATGTGCTGCTGGTCGAGGACAACCCGGCCGATGCCGAAATGACGCTGATGACCTTGCGCTTGCAACGGCTCGCCAACCATATCGAATGGCTGAAGGACGGTGCGGCGGCGCTCGATTACCTGTACTGCCGCGGTGAATACGCGTGGCGCACGCCGATTCCACCCCGGCTGGTGCTGCTTGATCTCAAGCTGCCCAAGATCGATGGCATGGAAGTGCTGCGCGAGATGAAATCCGACCAGCACTTGCGCCAGGTGCCGGTGGTGATGCTGACCTCATCGGCCGAAGAGCGCGATCTGGTGCAGGGCTACGATTTGGGCGTGAACAGTTTTGTGACGAAACCGGTCGACTTCGATGCCTTCAGCAATGAAGTCGCCAAGCTTGGGTTTTACTGGCTGTTGATCAACCGACTACCTAAACCTTAGGCGTCGCCAGCCGTTGTCTCCCCAACCTGTTCGATTCCAAACGGGACGCAGACAGGGGGCAACGGCACCGGAACCTCGGAGATGGTCATCGTGGAAGCATTGCGCGTATTGCTCTTGGAAGACATGCCAACCGACGCTGAACTGTTGGAGGCAGAACTTGCTGCGGCCGGAATTCTCGCGAATGTCCACTGCGTATCGGATGAGCAAGGTTTTGTCGACGGCCTGGCGACGGACAAGCCGGACATCATCCTGTCGGACTTCAACGTGCCCGGCTTTGATGGCCTGGCGGCGCTGGCGATGCGCAATACCAGCGCCTCCGATATCCCCTTCCTGTTTGTGACCGGCTCGCTCGGGGAGGAGCGGGCGGTGGAAACATTGCGCTCCGGCGCGACCGATTACGTGCTCAAGGATCGCATGGCCCGGCTGCCGGCGGCGATGATGCGGGCGCTGACCGAACGCGACGAAAAAAAAGCACGGGCGCGCATCAGCGGCGAGCTGGAAGCCGAGCGCGTGCTGGTGCGTACCATCCTCGATACCGCCCGGGCGCTGATCACCGTGCTGGATGAAAACGGCTACGTGCTGCACCTCAACCCGGCTGCCGAACAGGTGCTGGGCCTGCCGCGTGATGCCGTGCTGGGCGCGTTGTTCTGGGATGCCCTGGTGGTGCCGGAAAACGCCGAACTCGCCCGCTGGCAGATTCGTATCTCGTCCGAGCAGCAAAGCGCCTTGCCGAATCGGCCCTGGCGCGCCACCACACCGAATGGCCGGGTGATTCTCTGGTCGGTCGGGCATTTGACCCGCGCCGGCTCGCACGGCGAACGGCTGGTACTGTGCGGCATCGATGTCACCGCGCAGGAAAAAGCCGAAGAAAAAGCCTATTTCCTCGGCCATTTCGATCCGGTCACCGGCTTGCCCAACCGCAAGCTGTTCCAGCTGCGGCTGGAGAATTACTGCAAGGGGCTGCACGGCGCATCGCTGGTCACCATGATGGTCGGCCTCGCCCGCGTGCAAGAAATCCGCGATAGCTACGGCGATGCGGTGATCAACCAAATTCTGCTGGAAACCACGCAACGGCTGCGCGCTTGGCCGGCCTCGCACGAGCTGCTGGCCCGCGTGGGCGACCACACCTTTGCGCTGGCCTTTGGCGTGGGGCAGGAGCAGGAGTTGACGGTGCTGGTGCCGTACATCCTGGAGCAGCTGCGCTTGCCGATTCAGGTCGAAGATAAAAGCTGGGTGCTGCCGGCGCATGCCGGCGTGGTGCTCTACCCGCGTGATGCGCCGGCCGCGGACGGGCTGATTCAAGCCTCCGAATCCGCCCTGCACGTGGCGGAAGGCGAGGCTGGCTCGGGCTACGCCTTCTATACGCCGCTGCTATCGAACGAAGCGCGTGAGCGTTTGCAGATCGAAAGCGAGCTGCGCGAGTCGCTGCAAAGCAACGATGAATTGATCCTCTACTACCAGCCGCAAGTCGATCTGCAAACCGGCCGCCTCAACGGGCTGGAAGCGCTGATCCGCTGGCGGCACCCGCGCCTCGGGCTGCTCGGGCCGACGCGCTTCATCGCCATGGCGGAAGTCTGCGGGCTGATGACGCAGCTTGGAAACTGGGTCATGCGCGAAGCGTGCCGCCAGTTGAAGGAATGGCAGGCCGCCGGCCTCAATCCGCCGACGGTGGCGGTCAACCTCTCCGCCAGCCAGTTTTCCGCGATGGAGCTGTTGCAGGACATCCGCACCGTGCTCGCGGAGTTCGGCGTGCTGCCCGGCCAGATCGAGCTGGAGCTGACCGAATCGGCCTCCATGCGCGATCCGCAAGCCACCATCGCGATCATGAGCCAGCTGCGGCAGATGGGCTTGCAGATGGCGATCGATGACTTTGGCACCGGCTATTCCAACCTGAGCTACCTCAAGCGTTTCCCGGTCAACCGGCTCAAGCTCGATCAGGCGTTCGTGCGTGATATCACCACCGATGCCAACGACCTCGCCATCTCCCGCGCCGTGATCGCCATGTCGCACCAGCTGCGGCTGGAAGTGATCGCGGAAGGCGTGGAAACGATGGCGCAGCTGCAGCTGTTGCAAGAAGCCGGCTGCGATACGGTGCAAGGCTTCCTGTTCAGCAGACCGGTGCCGGCTGAAGAATGCGCGCCGCTGTTTGCCGCGAACTTTTCCACCATGTTCAAGTAGTCGCAGCTGCGCTGGCTGATGTTGGGCGGCTGTTCACGATGCTGACGCAGGCTGGTTTTCTCCCCTCTCACACTTGTGGGAGAGGGGCTGGGGGAGAGGCTGGTTCCAAGTGCATCGACCTTTGCAAGCACCCTCTCCCTAACCCTCTCCCACAAGTGGGAGAGGGGACAAAAGATCGCGAACAGGCTCCACCCATCGACCACCCATGACACTAGCATCAGCCAGCAGCTTTTTCGCCGATGTGCCATTGTTCATCTAGATCATGCTGGATACATGGAGCGACGATGGCAGAGGAGGCCGACAACGACCAATGGTTGCTGCACGACGACGAGCACACGCCTAACCCGCTGCAGCCAGCGCCCTGGAAAATACTGGTCGTCGATGACGAACCGGATGTGCTCGCGCTGACGCGGCTGGCGCTGGGCAAGCTGCAGTTCAAAGGCCGCCGCCTGCATTTCATCAATGCCGAATCGGCCAGCGCCGCCTACGACATCCTCTCCCGCGAGCAGGACATCGCGCTGGTCTTCCTTGATGTGGTGATGGAGACCGAAGACGCCGGTCTGCGGCTGGTCGAGCGCATCCGCCGGGAGCTTGGCAACCAGCTGATCCGCATCGTGTTGCGCACCGGCCAACCCGGCGTAGCGGGCGAGCAGCAAGTCACCATTGACTACGACATCAACGATTACAAGGAAAAGACCGAGCTCACCGCCCGCAAGCTGATGACGACTACCATCGTCTGTCTGCGCGCCTACGAGGTGCTGAGCGAGCTGGCGCAAAGCCGGCAAGCCATGCGCCGGCTGGTGGATGAACTGGCCCGCCACGGCGACCACCTGGAAGCCCGCGTGGCCGAGCGCACCGCCGAACTGACCGAACTGAATACCGTGCTGCGCAATACCAACCAGCGGCTCGAAGACATGCACATCCAGCTGCTGCAATCGGAAAAAATGGCCGCCATCGGCCAGCTCGCTGCCGGCGTTGCGCACGAGATCAACAATCCGATCAGCTTCGTCATCGCCAACATGACCACGCTGGAAGGCTACCAGCAGGACTTGCTGACGCTGATCGACGCCTATGAACGGCTCGAATCCCACACCGATGCCGGCCAGCTCGATGCTGTCCACGTGCTGAAGGCACGCATCGAACTCAATTACCTGCGCGAAGACATCGTGGCCCTGCTGGCTGAATCCCACGATGGCCTGCGGCGGGTGAAAAAAATCGTCCAGGACTTGAAAGAGTTCTCCCACGTCGACGATGCCGAGTGGCAGCAGGCTGACCTGCATCGCGGGCTGGACAGCACGCTCAACATCATCGCCAGCGAGCTGCAACACGTAACCATCACCCGCCAATACGGCGAGCTGCCGGATGTGGAATGCCTGCCGCTCGAACTCAACCAAGCCTTCCTCAACATGCTGCTCAACGCAGCCCAAGCCACCACGGCGCACGGTGGAGCAGGGGGCGAAATCCGTATCCGCACCGGCAAGACGGATGGCGAGGTCTGGATCGAAATCGCCGACAACGGCTGCGGTATCACCCCGCAACACTTGCCTCGCATCTTCGACCCCTTCTTTACCACCCGCGCCATCGGCGAAGGCGCCGGCCTCGGGCTATCGCTCGCCTATGGCATCGTGAAGAAACATCACGGTCGGATCGACGTGGAGAGCGCAGTCGGCACAGGGACGACATTCAGGATCAGTTTGCCGGTGCGGCAGCCGGCCAAGACGGAAGGTGCGAATTTGTAGCAAGTTCGCAGGATGGGTTGAGCTTGTGTGCTCAGCCCATCCTATGAAGCCCCGTGGTTTTCTCCCCTCGCCCGTTTACGGGAGAGGGGCCGGGGGAGAGGGCGCTGCAACCCGTTTGCACGCGCGGGAACACCTGCGATATCCATGCGGATTCGATGATCGGGAATGATGGGTATCGCTGAATCCATCCTGCGCGCCAAACAGTCATGGCATGTAGTCACATCTCGCATTAGCATGTGACTATACGATGTGACTATTCAGGTTCCGACACCATGCCTACCCCTCAAGTCTCCAAGTCGCACTTCAAGGCGCATGCGCTCGAACTCATGCGCGAAGTCGAAGCCAGCGGACAATCCCTGATCGTGACAGAGCGCGGCCAGCCCAAGTTGGAAGTACGTCCCTATCGGGAAGACGCGCGCAGCCCGCTCGATATATTGCGCGGTACGGTCAAACACTATGACCGCCCCACCGATCCGGTAGCCGATGACGATTGGGAGTCTGCCTGATGGTCGTCGTCGACACGCACACACTCATTTGGTGGGTCAGTGGAGACTGTGACCAACTTTCCCCGGCAGCGCTTGCGGCCATCGAGGTCGAACTGAAAGGCGGGGACATCATCGTTTCATCGATCACGGCGTGGGAAATCGCTATGCTGGTGCAGAAAGGGCGCATCACGTTAACGATGGATGTCGCCGAATGGCTGGCAGTGGTGGAGCGGATCGAAGGGGTGCACTTCATGTCCGTGGATAACGAAATCGGCGTGAAATCCACCGAGCTGCCGGGTGAGTTCCACAAAGATTCGGCTGATCGGATCATTGTCGCTACCGCACGTAAACTGGCCGTGCCAGTGGTGAGCGCCGATGAAAAAATCAGGGCCTACGCCCACGTTCACACCATCTGGTAAAGCCGACCCAAACCCCGTGTAAAGATAGGATTTGCACAGAAGCGACACTTCGCTTTCGCGCTGTATAAGACAATGGCATCCCACGCTATGATATGCATACGGCAACATCCATCGTTTCGTAGCGACCCAAGACCATGAAAAAAAGCCTACTAGTTCTGCTGTTGGTCGCCGCTCACGCGGCGCAGGCCGGAATGTACAAATGCATGAAGGACGGCTCCCTGTCTTATCAGGAGCGCCCGTGCGAGCCCTCCAGCACGGCCCTGAAAACCGAAGTGAAATCCGGCGACCCGATGGTCGGGTGTTATGCCTCTGCGCCGTCGTACGGCGTGTCGGAGCGGTTCGAGGTCAAGCAGGAGCGCAACGCCTATAGCAAGCGCACGGTGCTCAACCTTTACGCCATCGACAAGCCAAGCTGGAATGGTTCGGAATTGCAGACCGCCACGGCAGATCAAGTACACGCCATTGGCGAGGCGTATCACTTCGATGCCAAGCAAGGCCTCACCTTTGGCGCACGCGGCAGTCGTCTGCCCGAAGGGCTTTACCGTGGACGCAATACCGCAGGGGAGGAGGGTTATTTCTTCGTTCTGCAGCAGCGCGCGATTCCGGCCAAGCGGATTACCTGTTCTTGATGTGCAAGAGCCGGCTTAAGCGCGGCTAGGATTGCGCCAGCAGGATTGGATAAAAATGCCCCAATTGAATTGGGGCATTTTTGTTTATCAAATATTCTTTGCGGTGTGTAATTTTTGAGACAGGTTAAGTGGGGGTATTTTGAATACCCAACTGCCTGGCGCTACATTTAACCGGGACCGGCGATTGCCCGCCTGTTCATTTCAAACGTGATGCGGCGCTGTTTGGAAGCCTTGCACGACGCATGCATCTGGAACCTTCAGGATGGGAACATGAAAAAGTCAGACGCGAGCGAAGGTCAGTTGGCATCGGAGCTCATCTCGAAAAGAATCGCCGAACTTGGCGACTGGCGCGGGGAAACCCTCAGCAGAATGCGCCAGCTCATCAAGGAGGCAGTCCCGGACGTTGTCGAGGAGTGGAAGTGGATGGGCACGCCGGTCTGGTCGCACGGCGGCATCATCTGCACGGGCGAATCCTACAAGAGCGTCGTGAAGCTCACCTTCATCAAGGGCGCGTCGCTGCCGGACCCGAGCCGTCTCTTCAACTCGAGTCTCGACGGCAACGCACGCCGCGCGATCGATATCCGCGAAGGAGAAGCCGTTGACGAATCCGCCTTCAAGGCGCTGGTTCTCCAGGCGATCGCCCTCAACAGTGCTGGCAAGTCGAAACCGTCGAAGAAAGTGACTTCCTGACGGATTCCACCTCGTCAGTGTTTGTTGACCAGCAAGGAGTGGACCTTGAATCACTTCAACACGAATGCATTCGACGACGATCTGACGCATTTTGCGGCGCATGGCGCAGCGCCCCTGCCGGACCCGAGCGATCAGGGCTATGTGGAGCACGACGGCGCCCGAATCTGGTACGCGACTTATGGGGCCGGCTCCCCCGTGCTGCTGCTGCACGGCGGTCTGGGCCATAGCGGGAATTGGGGCTATCAGGTTCAGGCGCTGGTGGATGCCGGCCATCGCGTCGTGCTGATCGATAGCCGCGGTCATGGCCGCAGCACGCGTGATGAACGGCCCTATCGGTATGAATTGATGGCGTCCGACGTGCTCGCCGTGATGGACACGTTGCAGCTGGAACGAGCCGCCTTGGTGGGGTGGAGCGACGGCGCATGCACCGCCTTGATCCTGGCGATGCAAGCCCCGGCACGCGTGACCGGGGTCTTTTTCTTTGGCTGCAATATGGACCCGAGCGGCACCAAGGAATTCGTGCCCACGCCGATCATCGACCGGTGTTTCGGGCGGCATGCCAAAGACTATGCCCAATTGTCCGCCACGCCAGCGGCATTCAATGCCTTTGTCGGCGCAGTCAGCGAAATGATGAAGACCGAGCCCAATTACTCGGCGCACGAGCTGGCTGCGATCCAGATGCCCGTCGCGATCGTGCACAGTGAGTATGATGAATTCATCAAACAGGAACACGCCGAATACCTCGCCCGGCATAGCCCTGGGGCGCAGTTGATCCTGCTGCCGGGCGTGAGTCATTTCGCTCCGCTGCAAAGGCCAGCGCTGTTCAATGAGGTGCTGCGGACTTTTCTTGGCAAGGTTCGCGGTTGACGGTTGGCGCTCCCATTGCAGAAGCCATTGGCTACCCTTTTCGTTTTGACGCAAGTGCACCTTGGTGGGCCTGCTTGCCCCGCAAGTCCACCTCGCTGAGCACGTATTCGGGATTGTCGGCCAGGCGCTGTACGGCCAGGTCAATGAAGGCGCGCGCACGAGCTGGCTGTGACGTCCTGCTGCCGAAGTAGACGAAGTAGCTGGCGTAGTCAGGCATTTGGTCAAGCAGGATGGGCACCAGTTGACCCGACCGGATGTAGGGCGCAGCCGTCACGCCTGCGAGTTGGCCGAGTACCTTGCCGGCCAGAACGGCCTGTAGCTCGAAAAGTTCATCATTGCTGCAGATCGCCGGCACAACCGGCTGATCCACGTTCTGTCCCCCTAATTTCACGTGCCAGGGCACCACCCTTCCCGTGTCCGGATGCCGGAAGGCGCTGCAGCGATGCGATGCAAGGGCCGCCAGGGATTCTGGCATCCCGTATTGCTCAAAGTATGCAGGGGCGCCGCAAATCACCAGCTGCAGCGGGAACAGCCGCCGGGCGATGACCCCTTCGTGAGGCGAAGGTCCGAGCCGGAATCCCACGTCGATGCGATCCTCCACCCAATTACCGACGCGGTCCTCCAGTAGCACATCTGGCTGGATGCCTGGGTGCAACACGCAGAACTCTTCAACCAATCGCCAAAGAATCGGCTGAAACGTGGTGCGCGGTCCTGCAATACGCAAGGGACCGGCGAACTCGTCCTTCGCCGTTCTGGCGTTCTGCAGCGCACGCTGCATGCCCAGCAGGGCCGGCTGCACTTCTTCGAGCAGACGCTGACCCGCGTCGGTTAGTGACATCACGCGTGTGGTGCGATGAAACAGACGGGCATTCAGGTGCGTTTCCAGCTGGGCCAGCGCCTTGCTGGCCGCCTGCGGGCTGATTCCCAGTTCCTGCGCTGCCTTGCGCAGGCTGCCCAGTTCTGCCGCCTTGATGAAGGTCGAGATCGACCGAAGCTCGTTGATTGCCATGACGGCCCC
This sequence comes from Andreprevotia chitinilytica DSM 18519, assembly GCF_000711875.1. Lineage (GTDB taxonomy): Bacteria > Pseudomonadota > Gammaproteobacteria > Burkholderiales > Chitinibacteraceae > Andreprevotia > Andreprevotia chitinilytica. The sequence continues at coordinate 239,173 of NZ_JONM01000007.1, read as the reverse complement.
CTTTTGTAGAGGGATAGTCATCAATTTGATGCCAATCAATCAACCTTTTTGTCACTACTCGCATGAGAGTCCGACGCCTAGAGTTCACTCAGACAACTCTGGAGCAGCAACCATGCAACACGTCACTTTGAACAATGGCCTTCAAATGCCCATCGTCGGCTTTGGCGTCTTTCAGATTCCGGATGCCGGGGAGTGTGAGCGCAGCGTTATCGATGCCATCGGCGCCGGCTACCGACTGATCGACACCGCCGCCTCCTACATGAACGAAGCTGCGGTTGGCCAAGGCCTGCGATCCAGCGGCGTGCCGCGCGAACAGCTGTTCGTGACCAGCAAGCTGTGGGTTCAGGAGACCGGCTATGAGCGCACGCAGCAGGCCATCGACAAATCACTGCGCCGGCTGCAGCTCGACTATCTGGATCTCTATCTGATCCACCAGCCCTTCGGCGACGTGCACGGTTCCTGGCGCGCGATGGAGGAGGCCTATCGCGCCGGCAAGCTGCGCGCCATCGGGGTCAGCAACTTCCACCCGGACCGCCTGATGGACATCAAGGCGTTCAACGAGATTGCCCCTGCCGTCAATCAAGTGGAGGTGAACCCGTTCCAGCAGCAAATCGACAGCGCCGCCTTCATGAAGGAAATCGGCGTGCAAGCCGAGGCCTGGGCGCCGTTCGCCGAGGGTCGCAACAATCTGTTCCAGAACGAGGTGCTGGTGGACATCGGTGCCCGATATGGCAAGTCGGTGGGCCAGGTCGTGCTGCGCTGGCTGACTCAGCGCGGCATCGTTGCCTTGGCCAAGTCCGTGCGCAAGGAACGCATGGCCGAGAACATCGCCATCTTCGATTTCGAGCTGGCCGACGCAGACATGGCGCGCATTGCCGCACTCGACACCAACACCAGTAGCTTCTTTTCGCACCGCGATCCGGCCATCGTCAAATGGATGGCCGAGCGCAAGCTCGACATCTGAGCGCACAGCATGAGTCCCTCCGCAACAATCTGCCAACCGGTGGCACAGGCATCGTGCTGGCCTTGGCGATGCTCGTGTCCCGGGTCTGCATCGTCGCACCACGCCGTCAGAATGACTCACTTCAACCGGAGGTCGTTTCATGAAGGCACTGCTTTGTCTCGCCCTGAGCGGCGCGGCCATCGCAGCCAGCGCGCAGGCCCCCGGCGCGGCTGCAACCGTGCCGGTCGTGGCGGTGCATTCTGTCGCCGAATTGCCAGCGACTTCGGGTCCGGCAGAGACCTTTACCGGGTCCGTCCGCATCTCCTCACCATTTCAGGCGCTCGCTCCCGGAAGAGCCGGCGGTGCCACCGTGAGTTTCGAGGCAGGCGCCCGGACCGCCTGGCACACCCATCCTCTTGGGCAAATCCTGATCGTCACCAGCGGGCTTGGCTTGGTTCAGCAAGAAGGTCAGCCGGCTCGTGTAATCCGCCCCGGCGACGTCGTCACTATTCCCGCCCATATCCGCCACTGGCATGGCGCAGGCCCCGGCGGCTCGATGACGCATATCGCCATTGCCGAGAAGGAAGACGGTAGCGCGGTCACCTGGCAGGACAAGGTCAGTGACAAGGACTACCAAGCCGCCCTCGCAAGCGCCGGCGTTACCCCGGCCAGCGCCGACGTGACGCCGAGCCGTGCGCAGCAGCTCATGGGCGATGTGGCCCCGAAACTGGCCGAGCTGACCGATCAGGTTCTTTTTGGTGATGTCTGGGAGCGGCCCGGCCTGTCCAAGCGCGACCGCAGCCTGGCGACAGTCAGTGCGCTGATCGCAATGAACCGGCCGGACCAGCTGCGCTCACATATCGCCCTGGCTCTGCAGAACGGACTGACCCGGCAGGAGCTGTCCGAGCTCATCACGCACCTGGCCTTCTATGCAGGTTGGCCCAGTGCCGCAACGGGTGCCACTGCGGCCAAAGAAGTGTTCTCGACGAAATAACGCCAGCATCAAAGGAATGACATGAGCAATGAGGTTCCCAACAAGGCGCGACGCCAGTTCGTCGGCACGGTGGAGCTGGGCATGGCGGTCGGGGCATCGCATCACAAGGAAAAACGATGACGATGAATCTCAAGAAGCAAGCTGTCGCGGCACTTGTACTGCTGGTTGCAGGCGTAGGCGCGGCGACGGCCCAGAACACCTCCAGCAGCTTTGGCGCGCCGCTTCAAATCAAGGAGCAAGGGAGCTTTGCCGTGGGCGGCATCGTCCTTAAACAAGCTGGCACTTTCGATCCGTTGCAGCCGGCCCTTCCTGATGGTCAGACCCTGCATGGCGATCACGCCAGGGTGTTCTACCAAGTACCAGTGAACCCACGAAAGTTGCCCCTGGTTATGTGGCACGGCTTCGGTGAGTTCTCCAAGACTTGGGAAACGACGCCTGATGGGCGCGAGGGGTTCCAGACGATTTTCCTCCGACGCCATTTCCAGGTCTATTTGCTTGACCAGCCTCGACGAGGCGGGGCCGCGCGGGGCACGGTGGGGACGACCATCAACGCAGTGCCTGACGAGCAGCGGTGGTTCAACCAGTTCCGGCTAGGCAACTGGCCCAAGCTGTTCCCCGGTGTGCAGTTCTCATCCGATCCGGCGGCACTGGAGCAGTATTTTCGGCAGATGGTCCCGGACAGCGGGCCGCTCGATGCGACGGTGGCCGTCAACGCCGTCTCGGCGCTATTCGACAAGATCGGCAGCGGTGTCCTGATTACCCATTCCCATGCCGGCGGCTTCGGATGGCTTGCCGCCATGAAAAACCCGAACATCAAGGCGGTGGTCTCCTATGAGCCGGGCAGCGGTTTCGTCTTTCCCGAGGGTGAGGTCCCGACCGCCATGCCCAGCTCGGCCGGGCCGCTTGAAGGGGTGCCGGTGCCGCAAGCCGAGTTCCTGAAGCTCACCAGAATTCCAATCATCATTTACTACGGGGACAACATCCCGACAGAACCTGTCGCGAGCCCCGGGCTGGACAACTGGCGCGTCCGCCTGGCGATGGCGAAGCTTTGGGTGGGTGCCATCAATCGCCACGGTGGCGACGCAACACTGGTGCACTTGCCGAGCATCGGCATTCGCGGGAACACGCATTTCCCGTTCTCTGACCTGAACAACGAGCAGATCGCCGATCTGCTATCGCGCTTTCTTGCGGCAAAGAAACTTGATTGAGGCGGTACGCGGGACCGCTATTCAATCCGGTTGACTTTGCAATTGCCGCCGTGAATCGCCTCCCACATCACCCGTTCAGCCCGCTAGTTCCCTGGCGCCAACAAAGATCTGAATCGCGGATACATACCGACAAGGTCTGCTGCGATTAAATCCATGCTGGCTCCGGTGCCCTTATCACGCGTGCGTGATCCACGGCCCGCGCCGGGAAGCCGCCTCCGTATCACATCGGTTTACCACAAGACTTAAATTTCACGGATGGAGAGAGAATCGTGCAGCATCCAATAAAACAAAGATTGAAAGCGCTTGCATTTTCGCTGCTGGTGGCCGGCGGCCATGTTGTAGCCGCTCAGGCGGCCACGTCGTCCACCAGCAGCTGTTATGCAGTCTGGAGCAGCAGTACCGCCTACGTGGCCGGCAATCAGGTCAGCTACAACGGCGTCAATTACACCGCCAACTGGTGGACGCAGGGCAACAACCCTGCCACCAGCAGTGGCCCCACCGGTAGCGGCCAGCCGTGGAGCGTCGTCGGCACTTGTGGCAGCGTTGCAGCAACGCCCACGCCGGCCCCGACCCCCCAACCGACTGCTACGCCAACCCCAGTGGCAACGCCAGTACCCACGCCGGTACCAACCCCGGCCCCGACCCCCGTCCCCGGCGAGCAACCGTATGGCGGCACAGCATGGTCGTTACCCGGCACGGTGCAGGTCGAGAACTTCGATACGGGCGGCCTGAACGTCGGCTATCACACCCAGGCCAATAGCAATCAGGGCGGGCAGTACCGCACCAGCGAAGGCGTCAGCATCGAGGCCACGTCCGACACCGGCGGCGGCTACGACGTGGGCTGGACCACGGCCGGCGACTGGCTGCGCTACACCACCAACGTCACCACCGCTGGCAACTACACGGTGCAAGTGCGCGTGGCCAGCAGCGGCCAGGGCGGCACTTTCCACTTCATGGTCGATGGCGCACAAGCCACTGGCGAGCTGACCGTGCCGGATACCGGCGGCTGGCAGAATTGGCAGACCGTTTCCGCGCCGATCACGCTCAGCGCGGGCCGCCACGTGATTCAACTGCAACTGGATACCGCAGGCGCATCCGGTGGCGTCGGCAACTTCAACTGGTTCTCCATCGGCGCCGGCAGCAGCGCGCCGGACTTCGGCTCGAATGTGCTGATCTTTGATCCGTCCACGCCGACCGCGACGATACAGAGCCAGGTCAACAACATCTTCAGCCAGCAGGAAAGCAACCAGTTCGGCACCAACCGCTATGCGATCCTGTTCAAGCCCGGCACCTATAACGTCAACGTGAACGTCGGCTTCTATACCCAGGTGTCCGGTCTGGGTCAGTCGCCGGATAGCGTCACCATCAACGGTGGTGTGCAGGCCAATGCGCAGTGGTTCCAGGGCAACGCCACGCAGAACTTCTGGCGCTCGGCCGAGAACCTGTCGATCAACCCGACCGGGGGCATGAACCGCTGGGCAGTGTCGCAAGCTGCGCCGTTCCGCCACATGCACGTGCGTGGCGACATGGTGCTGGATGACGGCGGCTGGTCGAGCGGCGGCTTCATGGCCGATACCAAGGTCGATGGCAACGTCAATTCCGGTGGTCAGCAGCAATGGTTCACCCGCAGCTCGCAGTTGGGCAGCTGGAGCAGCTCGAACTGGAACATGGTCTTCGCCGGCGTCTATGGCGCACCATCCGGCGCAAGCTGGCCGAACCCGCCGTACACGGTGATCACGCAGACCCCGGTCGTGCGCGAGAAACCGTTCCTGATGGTCGATAGCGCCGGCAACTACAGCGTGCTCGTGCCGTCGGTCAGCACCAATGGTCAGGGCATCAGCTGGGGCACCGGCTCGACACCGGGCCAGTCGATTCCGATCAGCCAGTTCTACATCGTCAAGGCGGGCGATACCGCAGCCAGCATCAACGCTGCGCTGTCGCAGGGCAAGAACCTGCTGTTCACGCCGGGCATCTACCACGTCAACGACACGCTGCGCGTCACCCAGCCCAACACCGTGGTGCTTGGCCTGGGCATGGCGACCATCGTGCCGGACAACGGCGTGATCGCGATGTCCACCGCCGATGTGGATGGCGTGAAGATCGCCGGCCTGCTGTTCGACGCCGGTACGACCAGCTCGCCGGTGTTGCTGGAAGTCGGCCCGGTTGGCAGCACGGCCAGCCATGCCGCCAACCCGACCTCGCTGCATGACCTGTTCTTCCGCGTGGGCGGTGCAGGCGTCGGCAAGGCGTGGGTGAGCCTGAAGATCAACAGCAACGACGTGATCGGCGATCACTCATGGATCTGGCGTGCCGACCACGGCAGCGGTGTGGGCTGGAATACCAACACCACCACCAACGGCCTGATCGTGAACGGCGCGAACGTGACCTTCTACGGCCTGTTCGTCGAGCACTTCCACCAGTACCAGACGCTGTGGAACGGCAACAACGGCAAGGTGTTCTTCTATCAGAGCGAAATGCCGTACGACGTGCCGGACCAAGGCAGCTGGATGAACAACGGTGTGAACGGCTTCGCCTCGTACAAGGTGGCGGACAACGTGACCAGCCATCAGGCATGGGGGCTGGGCGTCTACTGCTACTTCAGCAGCAATTCCAGCGTGAAGTCCGCCAACGCCATCGAAGTGCCGAACTCGGGCGTCGGCCTGAACGGCGCAATGATGCACAACATGACCACCGTCTCGCTCGGTGGCGTGGGCGAGATCACCCATGTCATCGATGGCTGGGGTGGTACGGCGAATTCGGCCAATCAGGTCGTGCGTTTGGCGCAGTAAGCCACAACGGATCGTCCTGGCCCGCGCTACAAGGTGGGCCAGGTCTCAACCTTCAAGCCGGCGCATGCCTACAACGCTGCGCCGGTCGGAGAACAGCGTGAAATCAACCGTGAAATCAACGAATGGAAACGCAGCGCGCGCATCGGTATCTACGCTCGCGCTCTGGGGTCTGACGCTGCTGGCAGCAGCCCAGGCGCAAGCGATGACGCCGGTGGCGAATACGGTGTACCACATCGTCAATCGCTGGCAGGGCACGTCGCTCACCGATACGGGCACCGACGCGACCTATGGCCGCAGCAGCGGAACACAATACGGCTGGACGATGGAAATGGTCTCCGCCGGGGTTTACCGCATCCGCAATCAGGCCACCGGCGACTACCTGAATATCGAGAGCGATAACGGACGGGTGCAAGCGACCTCGGTGCAATCCGCCTGGAACAGCGCGAAATGGGTGCTGGAAGATACCGGCGACGGCTACGTTCGACTGCGCAACGTTTGGCAGCCCAGCGAGTACATTCATATCCAGGATTTGAACGGCTGGGCGGAAAGCGGCCAGATCTACTCAACCTGGGCCAGCGCGCAATGGCAGCTGCAGGCCGTGAGTACCGTTGCTACTCCTACGCCAGCGCCCACGCCGGCACCCACGCCAGCGCCGACGCCAGCGCCCAGCACGGTCTCTGCCTTCAATCAGATCGCGGCAGCCAGCTTTGCCGGCCAAAGTGGCATCCAGCTCGAAAACGCGAGCGAGGGCGGGCAGGACGTCGCATTCATCGACAACGGTGATTACACCTTTTATACCAATCTGGATTTTGGCGGCGGCGCGGCCTCATTGACCGCGCGAGTTGCCAGCAACGCTGCAGGCGGCAATATCGAAGTCCACGCCGACAGCATCGGTGGCCCGATTTTAGCCACCTGCAAAGTGCAGGGTACTGGCGGCTGGCAGAACTGGACCACCGTTTCGTGCCCGGTCAGCGGCGTCAGCGGTGTGCACACCGCCTACCTCAAATTCACCGGTGGCACCGGCAATTTGTTCAACCTGCTGTGGTTCCGGTTTAGCACCACCCCGGTGGTCGTCAGCGACGTGGTCGGCCACGTGTTTGCCGGCTATCAGGGCTGGTTCAACGCCCTTGGCGATGGCTCGCCCAATAACCGCTGGGTGCATTGGTCCACCAACAGCAACACGCCGTCGGCCAGCAGCGGCAACGTGAAATTCGAGCTTTACCCGGATATCCGCGAGTACACGCATCTTTACCAGTCCGGCCTCGCCGCGCTGGGTAACGGTTCGCCGGCAAAGCTGTTTTCTTCGTATGACCCGTCCACGGTCGACAAGCACTTTGAGTGGATGCAGAGCTACAACATCGATGGCGCTGCGCTGCAGCGCTTCGGTGCCGATCTCAGCGACACCCCCAATAACTGGAAATCCAATCGCGATAACGTGGCAGTCAAGGTCAAGGCCGCCGCCGAAGCCCACAACCGCAAGTTCTACGTGATGTATGACGTCACCGGGATGAATGCGAGCACCTGGCTGGCCGCAGTGGAGCATGACTGGACGACCAATGTGGTGGGTGCGATGCATCTGACCGACTCCAGCGCCTATGCGCGGCAGGATGGCAAGATCGTGGTGTGCATCTGGGGGATCGGCTTTACCGATCGGCCCGGCACCGCCGCCGAGCACGCCAGCCTGATCAAGTGGTTCAAGGACCAAGGCGTTTATGTGATTGGCGGCGTACCCGCTTACTGGCGCACCGGCATCAATGACTCCAAGCCCGACTTTGCCGACGTCTACAAATCGCTGGACATGCTCTCGCCGTGGTTTGTCGGCCGCTTTGGCTCGCCAGCCGATGCGGATAGCTGGACCACCAACCTGTGGCAGCCGGATGTGACCTACACCAGCCAGAACCACATCGTCTACCAGCCGGTCATCTGGCCGGGCTCGGCGTGGTCGAACATGAAGGCCGGTGCACCGCGCAACCAGAATCCGCGGCTGCATGGCGACTTCATGTGGCGGCAGGCGTGGGACATGAAGCGTATTGGCGTCAATACCGGCTACATCGCCATGTTCGACGAATATGACGAGGGCACGGCGATTGCCAAGATCGCCGAGAACAGCAGCATGGTGCCCACCGACCAGTACTTCCTGACGCTGGATGCGGATGGCGTTGCCGTGTCGTCGGACTTCTACCTGCGGCTGACTGGCGACATCAACCGCATGTTCCAGGGGCAGATTCCGGTCACTGAACAGCACCCCACGTCGTTTTATCCGTAGCACCTGCACCTAACCCCGATGCCACTCGCTTAAGGAATTTGTCCCCTCCCTCCCGTGCAAGGCTCTGGCCTTGTTCCGGGACAGCGGGAGAGGGTTGGGGAGAGGGCGCAATGCGAGATTGCAGAGCCGTCACCCCCAGCCCCTCTCCCATGAATGGGCGGGGGGAGTCCTTAAGTGAGTGGAATTACCCCCAGTCCTAACGTAGTTCGATCAAAGGATGGAGAAACCATGAAGACATTTGCAGCACATGGATTCAATCTGTCGGTGGTGAGTCTCGCAATGTTGAGCTCGCTGCTGGGCAGCCCCCCAACCGCCAATGCCGCGACAGCCAGTCCGGTCACGGTCCCCACCGTGGGTGCAACCTATCGCATCGTCAATCGCTGGCAAGGCACGGGCCTGACCGACAATGGCACCAATGCCGGATATGGCACGGACGCAAGCAGCCGTGCCGGTCAATGGGTGGTAGAGGCCACGACGGATGGCTATTACGAGTTCCGCAACGTTGCCACCGGCGATTACCTGAATATCGAAAGCAATAACGGTCTGGTGCAGGCCACGCCGCGCAATCCGGTATGGCAGAGCGCCATGTGGAGCATCGAGCAAACCGGCGATGGCTACATGCGCATCCGCAGCCGCTGGCACAACACCCAGTACATCAATATTCAGGACCTGAACGGGTCTGCCGAGATCAGCACGATTTACCCCACGTGGGCCAGTGCAGAGTGGCAGCTTTACCCGGTCAGCGGCGCACCCACGCCGACCCCCACACCAGTGCCCGCGACACCAACGCCGACGCCGACACCTGTGCCGGTCACGCCGACACCGAAACCGGTCACCCCGACACCGACACCAACGCCGGTTCCGACACCGCTTCCAACCCCAGTCCCGACGCCGGTTGCAACGCCAGTTCCAACCCCAGTGGCTACGCCCACCCCAACGCCAGCTCCTACCCCAACGCCTAGCCCATCCGCCAGTCGGGGCATGAATGCACCGTGGACCGAATTCCTGGCGCAGGAAGCGCAGACCAACGCCCAAATCCTGCCGCCGAATCGCACCAAATGGGATGCCAATTACATTCAGGCCGAAGCCATCGGCCGTAGCGCGGTCAAGCTCAACAACACCGGCGATTACGTCGCGTTCCACACCAACGCGCCCGCCAATTCGATCGTGGTGCGGTTCTCGATTCCCGATGCGCCAGGTGGCGGCGGGATCAACGCCACGCTCGGCTTGTACGTGAACGGCCAGCGCGTGAAGTCATTGCCGCTCACCTCGCACTATGCGTGGTCGTACAAGGGTGGCTTGATCGGCAACCCGATCGTGGATACCCCGGCCGAGCAGCCGCACACCTTCTTTGATGAAGTGCGCGTCTTGCTGGACACGCCGATTCCGGTGGGTGCCGAAGTGAAGCTGCAACGGGACGGGCAGGATACCGCGCCGTGGTACATCATCAATCTGGCCGATTTCGAAGACGTGCCACCGCCATTGACCATGCCGGCCGGGTTCACCTCGGTCACCCAATTCGGCATTCAGCCCAATGACGGTAAGGACCACGCCGACGACATCCTCAGAGCACTGCACTCCACTCAGAAACTGTGGTTCCCGCCGGGCGAATATCTGGCGCAGAAAATCACCGGCGGTAACGTCGGGCTGGATAACCCGGGTATCGAAGTGCGCGGTGCCGGCATGTGGTACACCACGCTGCGCGGGCCGAAGGCGATGTTCTTTTGCGCTGGCGCCACCGCCAAGTGCGTGTTCGGCGACTTCTCCATCTTCGGCGAAGCCACCGCACGGGCCGAAGAAACCCAAGGCGTGCAAAAAGCGTTCGCCGGGCCGATGGGCGCAAACTCGCTGATCGAAAACATCTGGATCGAGCATGAAGTCGGTGCGATCTGGGTCGGCAATGATCCGCCCTACCAGACCCAACCCACGCAGTACCTCACCATCCGCAATTGCCGCATTCGCGATACCTACGCTGATGGCATCAACCTCGACAACGGCACGTCCAACACGCTGGTCGAGAACTGCCATATGCGCAATACCGGCGACGATGCCAACGCCATCTGGTCGATCAAGTGGACCAACTGGGTGCGGGACAAGACCTACGCACTCGGCCCCAACTTCATCAACCCCGCCGCGGTCAATGCGCCGGATCAAGGCATTGCGCACGACAACACCTTCCGCAACATCACCGTGCAGATGCCGTGGCGTGCCAACTGCTTTGCGGCCTATGGCGGCACCAACAACACGTTCCAGGACAGTGTTTGCGAAGACGTGCTGACCTACCCGGGCATTCTGGTGGACAACGAGTTCTCGTCCTACCCGTTCGGCCCTGGCCTGACCACGTTCCGCAATATCTCGCTCATCCGTGCCGGTGGAGAGATGTTCAACGAGAACACCGCCAACCCGTGGAAGCACGGCGCGCTCAAGTTCTACATGCGTGAGGGGAGCATCAGCGACGTGCTGGTCGATACCGTGGACATCATCGACCCGACCTACGCCGGCATCGAGTTCCGCGGCTTCGGCAGCGCCTACGTGCCAGCGGGAGAGAAGGACTCGCCGCAGATCCTGCAGGCGGCGGACAACGCCACGCTGAGCAATGTCACGCTCAAGAACGTCACGGTGAGCAACCCCGGCACCTATGGCATCCAGATTCTGGATGGCGGCGGCCGCGGCACGGTCAACTTCCAGAGCGTGGTGATCCAGAACCCAGGTGTTGCAGCGGTGGATACCGGCGGCGCGCCGGGCTCCTTCTTCAATCGCGTCTCTGGCAATCAGGGGTGGTAACAATCGATGATTTGATCTGATTGGATCTCTGATTTGATCAATGAGTTGATCTAACAAGGCCCTTCCGGATGCAAGTCCGGGCGGGCCTTTTCTTTTGCGGAGGGGCGCTAAAAATAGCAATCCAGGACAAGTAGCCGTTATTCGCTGTGGTTACCATTTGGGATTCGGGGCTGGCAATGGCTTGCCCATATGGTTGTCTTTCTCAAGGAAACCTCATGCAAATCACCACTCGATTGATTGGCGTTCTGGCCGCTGTCTTGTTCACGCCATTTGCAATGGCGCAAAGCAATTCCTGCAATAAGCTCGCGAATAAGGCTGCGCGCAAAGCGTGTCTGGCAAAGACGGCCACCCAGGCACCCGCGCCAGCCCCTGTTCCGAGCGTTCCGGTCGGGCAGGCTGGTATTTACGACGTGAATTACGGGCTGTTCTCTGGCGTCTATACGCTGCTCGATGACGGGCGGTTTTCCGGCATTCACATGTATAACGGCGCACTGGCCGGCCACCCGCATGGCGTGCTGCCTGCCGACAATAGCCCAAGCCATCTATCCCCCATTGCCTGGGCGAATTTCATTGATGACTATCAGCAGGTCGGCAAGCAGGAAATCGATCCGCGCTTTGGCCGCAGCTTTGGCGACAACACGCTATCGGTGACCATTGTTGGCGGTTTCGGCACGTTCTCGACCACGCAAAACGAACAGAAAACCTATGGCTACGACAGCGGCACCGCGCTTTACCTCCAGCCCTTGCCGCTGACCACGCTGGCCGGCCGCTATACCGGTGCCATGCGCAGCGTCGGTATCGATAAACCGCAGGAACAAATCAGCGCATTCAGCATTACCGCAGACGGCCGCTTTGAAGTGAACGCGGTGGACTGCCAATTCAGCGGGCAAATGGTGCAATACAAAACCACGGGCGTATACGAAGCCAGCACACAGGCCAGCGGCGCCAACTGCAAATACACTGCCCAGCTCGCCGGCCTGGTCACGCCAGTGGCCGTGAACAACGGCAAAGCCCGTTTGGCATTCCAGCTCGACACCGCAGACAACCGCCAAACCGCCGTGTTCCTGATCAGCCAGCAATAGCGATTCCGCCCCAATTGCAGCATGTTGCCCGATTGCTTGTTTTGGTCGGGATGTTCGAGTCGACGATGTGGCGCTAGTATGGTCGTCGATCAATAAAACGGGAGGAGTCTATGAATTCATCACCTTTTGACGGCGCATGGCAATTGATTACCGGCGAGTGCATCGATGACGGCCAAGTGCTGAATTACGATTCGCTGGAGATCAAATCAAGAAAGGTCATCGCAGACGGGCATTTCACGTTCATTTCGTACCAGAAAGGGGCTTTCTGGTCCGCTGGCAGTGGCCGTTACCGGATCGATGGAGAGCGATATATCGAAAGCCCGGATATGGGCACCTATCCACCAGCCGCATTGCGCGAGTACGTCTTTCAAGCACGCCGCGTCGGCGATGACTGGCACAACGAGCGCTGGGAGAATGGTGTCAGAGTCGAGTACGAGCTGTGGCGGCGCATTCACGATCTGTAGCCATCATCCCCAACAAAAAACCAGTGCCTTCTCAGGCACTGGTTTTTTTATGACCTCATCCGATTACTTCCGGTCTTTTTCCCTGAACTGCAACACGGACATGCGCACAGCATCAATGGTGATGCGTCGCTCGTTCGCCAGCGTCAGGCCCGATTGCGTGAGCTGATACGCCGTGGAGCCGGGTTCGACCACGGCAGCGAGAATCTGGAAGAGCCGGCCCAATTCGGCAATGCTGTTCATGCCGTATTGGGCGAAGTCGTCGGCAGTGCGGCCGACAGGCACCCGATCATGGATGAAGCCTTGGCGCGGTGGTGGTGCGGGGGTTGAGTGAGGTGAGTTGGGCATAAAAGCCTCCTATACCAGTTGGAGTTGCCAACCATCCCCAACGCCAATCGGGGTGGCAGGCACTAGGCAGCGTTGGCGTACCGGGGTATAGGAACCGGCGCATCCGAAGATGCCACCACCTAGGCCCGCCATTGCTCAGGACGCACCAAGGGTGTTGCAGACAATAAAAATGCCGCTAGTCAGCGGCTGTCTGACCATACCAATCCGAGACGCCAATCTCAGGTCGCGTAACCAAACGCGACCCCGCAAAACTACCCCAGCCGCGCCAAACCGGTCAAGGCGCCGCTGCGCTGTCGTAGGGTGGGTTAGCCCCTTGCGGGACGTAACCCACGCGGTGCGGTGCTTCGCTATTCGCTGCAGGTTGTTGTGTTGGCTGCGCGGGTTACGCCCCGCAAGGGGCTAACCCACCCTACATGTTGGTGATGAGTAATCGGCTGTTTTGGTAGGGCGGAACACCCGCAGGGCGTTCCGCCGCACGCTGTTGGACCGGCCACCATCCCCGTTCATTGGAAAGGCGGCGGGCTGTTCTGAGCGGGCAGCGGCAGCGACAGCGTGCGCAGCAATTCGGCCTGCCGCCGGGTGCCGGTTTTGGCGAACAAACGGGTGAGATGGGTTTTGACGGTATTGCGGCTGACGTGATGGCGCTCGGCGTAGCTTTCCAGCGTCTCGTTTTGCAATAGCCCTTGCGCAAGCCGTGCTTCGGCCGGGGTCAGGCCGAAAAACAGTTCCAGCTGTTTCGGGTGCGGCAGGCCGGGGCCGGCGCCGTCTTGCACGATCACGAGCGCGTACGGGCCACGTTGGCGGGGGCCGAATTCGGTCGGCAAACTCGCCGGAATCACCGAGACCAGCCACGGCGTGGTCTGGCGGGTGCGCGGGATCGACAGCCAACTGCCTTGCCGCCCCTGGCCTGCCGTGGCGCGTTGCAGCGCCGCTGCCAGCTTGTGCGCGACATTGGCATCGCTGCAATGCAGCCGATGGTTACGCACCTTGAGCCCATCGGACTGGGCCAGATACGCATTGGCGGCCGGACTGAGCCAGGCAATGCCCTGCATCGCATCCAGCCACAGCGCCCCGTAGGGCAAATGCGCGAGCGAGGTTTGCGCCGCGATTTGCTGGGCCTCCAATTCGCGCAAACGGGCACGTAATTGCGCGGCACGCACCAAATGGGATGAAAGGCTGTCCAGCAGCTGTATATCGTGCGCGGTGAAATCGCCGCCATCCCACGGCCGGGCAATCGCCAGGGCCTCGCAGATGCCGGCATCGTTTTTCAACAGGCAGCTGTTGATCACGCGGCGTGCACCCCACGGTTTGAGGAAGTCGTTGTATAGCTCGCTATTGCGGATATATCGGTCATCGAATTGCACCTGATCCGCCCGCCATTCGCCGCAAGCGCCGCCGGTAAACCACTGGAGGCGCGGATCAACGGCGACGAAATAATCGGCATATGCGGTGAGTGAATCCTGCAGTGCCGGGTCGCTGATCTGGTTACGGAAAATCTGTCGCTCGCCCGGCTCGATCGAGATGTATTGCCCAACGTAGCCACCCACCATGCGCGCAATATCACCGGCTACATTGGTGAGCGCGGCATCATCTTGAATGCTGGCGTAAATTTGCTCGACGACGGCGTTGTATTCCCTGTCCATTTCCCCTCTCTCTGGCCGGCATGGGCTGCCAAAGCGTCACGGTGTCCGATATGCAGAATAGCGGTGTGATTGTTACTTCACATGCTTGATGCAGGATCGCGTAAGCGCAAAAGAATCAGCGGGCGGAATTGGCCTGCCCAAGTAGTCGCCCCAATGCACGCCTTAATGCCGTCCGGCACGGTTTTGCAAAGCCCTTTCTGCTGCTGAATCCCTGCACCTTAATGGCGCATTCAATTGGGCCGGATTCAATCCCGGCCACATTTCATACCGAATTGTATTTTTACAAAACAACCGGATATTTCCGCAGCATATCCCCCATTTGGGTGATGTTCAGCTGCAAGGCACACGATTAGGCTTTAGTCAGCGCTCGTCAGGATGCATCGTTGCCGTGTCGGCTTGCTTCAGCCGTTTTCTGGTCTGCTTTCAAAGGCTGAAGCACATCGCCCCAATCACACCATAACGAATCGGCCGCCCACTGCCGGCACCGTGCCCAGCGCTGACGAAAGCCCGATCATTTTTTGCCTTGCGGGAGATATTCAGATGAACAGCAAACTCAAGCAGATCAGCCTGGCCTTGGCCGGCGCTGCCCTTTTCACTTTGGCCGGTTGTGGCGGCGACAGCAGCACCAACAGTAATGCATCGATTCCTGCGGTGAACATTTCCGGCGTTGCGGCCGTGGGTGCGCCGCTGGTGGGTACCGTGACCGTGAAGGATGCGCTGGGTGCGACCAAAACGGTCAGCATCGGCGATAACGGCGCGTACGTGGTCAACGTTGCCGGCATGACCGCACCGTTCGTGTTCCGCGCCACCGGCACGGTCAATAACCAGAGCTATACCGTGTATTCCATCGCCACCTCGGCGGATGACAACAAGATCAACATCACGCAGCTGACCGATCTGGTGGTGGCCAACATCGCCGGGCAGATCGCGCAGAACTACTTCGATAAGTTCGAGCAGAACAGCAACGCCAGCGCGGCCACCAAAACGGCTGTCGATGCAGAAGTCGCCAAGCTCAAGGAGAAACTGCTGCCGGTGCTGACTGCGCTCGGCGTGGATGCCAGCATCGATCTGCTGCGCACGCAGTTCACGCCCAAGGCCAGCGCGCTGGATGCCGCGCTGGACGTGATCCAGGTCTCGGTGGACGCCAGCAGCAGCATTGCCACGATTTCCACCTTGCTGAATTCGACCACCATCAGCGACGACTTGACCGTGAAAGCGGCCAGCGAGACCAGCCCGCCGACCTTGAGCAGCGACAACATTTCCAGCACCACGGCGACCACCGCCACCACCGATGCCGCTGCGGTGAAGCAAGTACTCACCGACTTCATCGGCAAATTCGCAAAGGGCCTGCCCGCTGCGGCCGATATCACGCCGCTGCTCACCAACAGCTTTCTGCTGGGTGACGTGAATGGCACCAATTTCGCGAACGCAGTCACCGCCAATGCGGCCTTGGTCGGCGGCAGCATCAGCAACATCACCATCCACCAGATCGACTACAGCGACCTGACCAAGATCACCGCGCGCGTCTCGTTCACGCTGCTGGATAAAAACGGCGTTGAGATCGAGCACGAGCAAAGCTGGCGGATTCGCAAGGGCACGGATGGCGTGTGGCGCTTGCACGGCGACCAGCGCGTGCTGCAGTTGTCTGCCTTCCCGCATGAGGTCATCAACTTGTCGTCGGCGCAAAACTGCCGCACCACCGGTTTTGAATTCGAGATTCAGGATTTCAATACCGCCAACAACGGCGGCACCATTGCCTACGTCATGGTCACCGGCCCCGGCCTGCCTGCCGCTGGTTTGCGCTACGTACCGCCGACGCTGGCTGGCGCGTATTGGAAAATCGATGGGCAAACGAATGCGTATTACGTGATGGGCAACTCTTGCGCGACCACGCAACCGGTGGCCGATAGCGTGATCGCCGCCATTCCGGACAATGCGTTCTACACCTTCACCGCCTATACCGCCGCTGACGTCAAAATCACCTTCCCATCCGGCACCGGCAACGGCGTTTACGGCCTCACCGTACCGCGTCGGCCGCACACGCTGAGCGAGGTGCAGGCTGCCAGCTTCCCGGTCATCAGCGCGCCGGCATCGTCCACTGTGTTCAGCACCTACACCAGCGGCCCGTTGACCATCACCGCCAGCGGCCTCAACCCGACCAAATATGGCCGGGCTTATCTGGGGCAAAACACCGATACCGGCGATTTCCGCGATACCGAAGTCGATATCGCCTCTAAAGCCGATGGCACGTTGAACACCAGCCTGTCACTCACGGCGGCGGCATCGGGCAATATCAACTGGCGCACGATGCGCGTGGAGTCGATCGACACTTACCGTCGTGTGCTGTCGTCGACCTATGCGGTGGGCACGCAGCCCTAAGTATTGGCCTGACTTATCGGCCTGAATGCCTGAATCGATCCGGCCCGCTTTGGCGGGCCGTTTTCTTTGGTAGGGCGTAATTCCCATGAGGCCCGCTAGGCCATGCCGCCAGCCCTCACGACTTCCCCACCGCCCGGCCGCCGCTGGCCGTTGAAACCACCAGGCCCTCGCTGGGTCGCCAGTCACCTTTCCAGCTGATCCGCACCTTGGCGCGATCGAGGTCGGCTTCGATGACTTCCACCCGGGCGGATTCCGGGCCGGCTTGCGGGTAGAACACCATGCCGGGAATCACGCCCTGCTTGGTGCCCAGATCGAGCGCCGCGCTGGCGCGGTATTCCACCTCGCCGCCGCGGGGTTGCAGCAAAGCCGCACGCGAGGTCGCGCCAACGGTGCCGAAGGTGCCCAGCTTGCCGGTCAACGGCGTGGCCTTGATGGCCTCACCATAGGGTTTGGGGAGCGCGGGCGGTTGGCTGGCTGTCCAGGCTGGCGTCGTTCCGCTGGCGGTCTGCAGCAGGCGGCTGGCGTTGACGGGCTGGCCGGCATTGAGGCGGTTGACGATGTCCGTGAGTGCCGCATCGGTCAGCAGATAGCGCTGGCCATCGGCTTCCAGCGGATAAAGGCGGCTGGGCAGGCGGCATTCGTCGCCACCGGCAGTCTCGACCTTGTACCAGCCTTCGTCCGGGCGCAGCGAGCCTTTGGTGGTCGTCTGCCGGGCGGGTTCGCTGCCCGCGCCAGCGCAACGCAGCGTGGCACTGTATTGCCCGTCGTTGCTGATCTGGATTTGCGTTGCTTCACCGGCCGGGGCGTCGTTGGCGCCATATTGGCCGATCCATTGCGCCAGCGGCGGGGCGACATCACGCTTGGGCAGCAGCGCGGTGGTATCGACGGTGGGCTTGGCCGGCGCGTCGTTCTGGTGGCCGATGCGCACGCCGGTGGTGTTGCAGGTCTTGGATTCGACCGTATCGAGCCGGGTGAATTGGGTATGCACGCCATTGCGCTCCACCAGCGTGAAGCGGTCGGCTTCTTCGTCCTGAATCGGGTTGGCGTCGGGCGGCCAGACCAGCCCTTCGTCATAGAACCACACCAGCTTGCCGTCCGCCGCGCCCCATGATCCGCTGGCGCTTTCCGTATTGCTGCGGCCGGTGACGAGGTCGGCGGTGAATGCGCCACTGTCGTCCATCGTGACGCGGAACACGCTCCCCGGCCGGGTGGAGGTCCACACGCCGACGTATTTGCACGGCGCGTTCGGCAAGCTATCCAGCATTTTCATGGTGCGCCAGAAGAACATGCGCTCGGGCAGGGTGTTGTGCCGGTCGATGCATGCCGCCAGCGATTTGGCCTTGATCAGCGGCGTTTGCGCCTTCGCCGCCGAATCTTGTCCCCACATGCTGCAGGTTTCCAGATTGCGGCCGATGCGGAACGTGACATACGAGCTGATCAGTGCGTAGCAGATCACGCCGGCGATACCGTAGCCGAGGATGCGGCCGACCCAGCGAGAGGAATTGGAGAGCGCGGATTCAGAGAGTTTCATAGCGAACTGGCAGGGGTTGAAGGGGTCGTCTTCGGCGTATAAGCCGGCGGCACGATGAAGAACCACGGCGTGATCATGTACATGACGAAGCCGGCATGCACCGATCCCCATGCGGCTGCGGCACCGATCAAGTAAGAGAACACGCCGATGAACGCTTTGCGGATGATGTGCGGGTCTTCCTGCCCGATCAGCTCCGGCTTGAGCAGGTTGCGCAGGATGTAGCGGTGCAGTGCCATGAACAGGATGGTGTTGAACGCCATGACTACGCCAAACAGGCTGACCGCCAGCGGGTTGACGGCGTATTCACCCATCAGGGCGGTCGGGAAGGGGATGAAGGACTGGAACATCAGAAAGATCGCGTTGATCCACACCATCGCGTAATCCGCATGCCGCGCCAGCCCGAGCACGTGATGGTGATTCAGCCAGAACTTGCAGACGATCACGAAGCTGATCAGCCAGCTCAGGAATTTGGGAAACAGGGCGATCAGCTGGCTGGCCAGCTCACGCGCGCTATCGGCGTGGTGCAGCTCCGGCACTTTCAGCTCCAGCACCAAGAGGGTGACGATGATGGCGAAGACGCCATCGCTGAAGGCCTCGATCCGGTTCAGGCGCAATTCGCCACGTTTGAAGCGAGCTAGGACGTTCATGTTGTTCTCTTGGTCAGCGCTATTGGGGCTGATGGTTTGATGCGATGGAGCACGGGTTTTGTAGGAGCGAGCTTGCTCGCGATAGCGGCGTTGAATTAGTCACCATTGCCATCGCGAGCACCCCAAGGGTATTTCCACGCTGAGCGATGCCAAGGCATCGCACGCTTGCGGGGCACAAGCCTCGCTCCTACAGGGCTTATGCGGCAATGAATGCACCGCCGCCATGCACAATACGATTCCCAATAGTACGATGGAATAAATCCGCGCGAATGCCAAGGCGCTCGCCATAGCAGGAGAAAACGATGGGAAGTCCACAAGTCTGCTCCGGGGCCATGTTGCAATGCTCCTTCGGTGTCGCGCCCGGCACGCTCAATGTGTTGCCGACCAACTGCACCATGGCCGGTGGCATGCCCGCCGCCACCATCATGGATAACGCGCCGATCGTGAACATCGCCCCGTTCGGCATGTGCCAGAGCCCCGCCAACCCGATGGTCGCCGCCGCCACTGCTGCGGCTTTGGGCGTGCTCACCCCCATGCCCTGCATCCCCGCCACCGCCGCGCCGTGGGTGCCGGGCGCACCCACCGTCATGATCGGCAAGATGCCGGCGCTCGATGGCAACTGCATGCTGATGTGCAACTGGGGTGGCGTGATCAAGATCAATATGCCGGGGCAGATGACGGTGTTGATTCCGTAGCGCCGCGTATGACTACAGACGGTTTTGTTCCCTCTCACACTTGTGGGAGAGGGTTAGGGAGAGGGGGGTGAGAAGGAAGTTGCCATCGATGAAGCCCTCACCCCCGGCCCCTCTCCCATAAATGGGCGAGGGGAGCACACCACCGCTGCGCTTACCCCACCCTACGCTTCATGCCCGCCAAACATCTGCCGCCACCACCACCTCACCCGTGATATCGGCTTGCCGGCGGCATCGAGCGGGCGGCCGTCGGTGGCGAAGCGTTGGAGTTCGTCCGCCGCTTTTCCTTCCTGAAACGTTTGCCGTTCCGAGAGCTTGTCACCGCCCAGGTGATAGCGCTGCAACAGGCCATGCAGCTTGCCCTCGCGATAGTGGGCAACCTCCGCCAGCGTGCCGTCGGCGTAAAAGGTCTTGGCCTCGCCATGCAGCAGGCCGTTCTTGTACTGCACCTGCCGTTGCAGCACGCCTTCCGGTGTATGAAACGTGGCCGGGCCGTGGAGTTTGCCGGCTTGGTGACCGAAGCGGGCGCTGGCCTCGCCGGAGCTGTGCATGACGACCGCCGGCCCGTTCAGCACGCCTTGCTGGTAGGTGAGCGAGGCCAGCGGTGCGCCGTCGCGGTGGATGCGCACGGGGCCGTCCAGCTTGCCGTGCTCTAGCGTGCCTTCCATGTGGGAGGTGTCTTGGGTGATGTCGACTTTTTGGGACATGGGCGCTGCATCCTACGGAACCTGATTTTGTCCCCTCGCCCATTTATGGGAGAGGGCTAGGGAGAGGGGGGTGAAAAGGTCGCTGCCCTTGGCCGGCTTCCTCTCCCCCGGCCCCTCTCCCATAAATGGGCGAGGGGAGAAATCTCGGGCGATACGCCATCAATTAATCTGCACAATCCCACCCTTCACCGTCAGCATCCCGCCGCCGTCCACCGTCTGCGAAGCACTGGCCTTGTTGTTGAGGGTGACGCCGGCATCGTTGGTCAGCGTGGTGCCGGCCTTGTTGTCCAGCGTGGTCCCTGCCTGATTGGTCAGCGCAGTGCCGGCTTTGTTGGTGAGCGCCGTGCCGGATTGATTGGTCAGGTTGCCGTCGCTCTTGGCGGTCAGGTCGCCGGTGCTTTGCAGCGTGAGCGTGCCGGTGACCTTGATGGTGAGGTTGCCGTCGACCGTGAGCGAATAATCGCCAGTGACCTTGTGTGCGAACTTGCCGCCGGTGGTGTGGGTCTGGTCGCCGTCCACCTTGAGCGTGCGGTTGCCTTTCACCTCCAGCGATTCATTGCCGGTCGAGACAGTGACAGTGCGATTGCCTTTCGAGATGGTGGTGGTGTCGTTGCCTTCGCTCACCGTGCGGGCGCGGTCGGTTTTGACCGTGCTGGTTTCGTTGTGGCCGATGGTGCGGGTCACGTCGTTGAGTACGTTCAGGTTCAGGTCTTTCTGCCCCTGGATGAAGACTTCCTCGCTGCCTTTCTTGTCCTCGAAACGCAGCTCGTTGAAACCACCGCCGCCCTTGCTGGAGTTGGTCTTGATGCCCGATTGCGTCTGGTTGTCCGGCAACGCGTAGGGCAGGGTGTTGTCGCCGTTGTAGACGCAACCGGCCACCAGCGGGCGATCCGGGTCGCCATCGATGAAGGTGACGATCACTTCCTGCCCGATGCGCGGAATGAACTGCGCGCCGAAGCTCTTGCCGGTCCACGCCTGTACCACGCGCACCCAGCACGAGCTCTTTTCGTCATTGCCGCCATCACGATCCCACGGGAACTGGATCTTGATGCGGCCGTACTGGTCGGTCCAGATTTCCTCGCCGGCCTTGCCGACCACGGTGGCGACCTGCGTATGCATGAACGGCTTGGGCGTGCGGCGCGGCGGGCGGTAGGGGGTGGCTTTGGGGATGGCTTCGAAACGGTTGCTGTAGCCCCGGTGATCGACCTCATGGGAGACGCCAGTGACCAGCCATTCGATGTTCGCCGCATCGCTGTCATGTCCGCTCAGGGTGAAGGTATAACCGGGGATCAGCCAGCGGCAATCACTCTCGCCCACGAAACGTAGCGCCTGGGTGCGCAACGCATCCACCCGCTGCTTGGCCAGCGTATCGCCGGTCGCCTTCACGGTGTAACTGCCGGGATGGTCGTACTGGCTCAGCGGCCCATCCACGGCCAGCGCCTGGGTATAGAGCGCGGTGGCGGGGGTGGTGAATTCGTAATCGGTCGTGCGGTGGCCGGTGCTGACGGCCTGCTGGCGCAATTGTCCGCCACGGATGGCGTGCAGCTCGCGCTCGCCCATCTCCCCCGGTTTGAAGGGAATGGTGGCTGCGTTCGGGCAGGCCGCGAAGGCGTCGTTGTTGTCCGCCAGTACCAGCGTGTGCGTGCCGGCGGTATGGGTGAAGAAATAGAAAATCCCTTCTTCTTCCAGCAGCCGCGATACAAAGGCGAAATCACTCTCGCCGTACTGCACGCAGTATTCCCGCGCTGTGTAGGTGGCATTCAGGCTCAGCTTGTAATCCGTGAAGCTGTGCACCGCGAACACCGCCTTCACGATATCCGGCGTGCTCTTGTTCTGGAAAACGCGGTTGTTGCTGGCGAGCGAGAGCCACCACAGCCACGGCCGCAGCGTCAGCACATAGCGATCGAAGCCGCCGCTGGCATCCAGCGGCAACTGGCTGATCTCGGCGCACAGGCCATCCAGCGGCCGGTTCTGCGCGTCGTTGTGTAGCGTGAGCGTGATGTGCTTGGCGATCGCGTCCGTCATCGTGATCGACGTCGCACTCACGCATTGCGCGCTGATCTCGCCCAAGGAATTCAGCGCCTCGCGCACCCTGAGGGAGTTGGCGACCAGCGTATCCAGCGGCGCGGCGGCGGTGAGGCTGAGCGAGGTATTGGTGTCGGTTAGGCGGGGCATGCATTTTCCACATCGCAGGTAAGGCGGATGGCCGGAGCCCGGTTATTTACAAGGCAGATCCATCGAGAACGAACCGCCGGTATGGTTTTTTATACTGGCCAAGTGCCCTTCGATATCTTGAATGATTTTGCCTCTATTGGTGTCCCAATGGAATTTGGCTTTGTTGATTTCATTGAAAATCGCATCGGCGACACTAAATTTCTGAATGGTCAGTGAGTGTATTAAGTCGGTGTAGTGTTTGCTCCCTGCTTGCGTTGTCGCCTTGAGGTCTTTTAGCAGTTGTGTGAATAGCTTCACCGAATCTTGCTTGGTGTGGGTGGATGTATTGTCGCCGCTGATATGATGGAGACGATCTACCATATCCGATTCCTTTGCCAGGAGCTGGGCGCTGTAGGCGGAGTTCTGCCGCGTCAGTCCAGGTAAATCATGACCGCTTAATCGGTTCTCCAGCCTATCCGAGTCGGGCTTGTAGAGCTGCCGCGCCATATGCATGCCTTCGGTGAATTCACTGCTCGGTGCGCGAAGTTCGCCGTGCAGGTCGGTACTGATGGTGGCATTGGGGTGCAAGAAGATCTTGTGTGGATCCAGCATATAGGCCTGATTGCGAGTATTGGTCAATGACCAGCCGGGAAACAGGTTCATGGGCTCGTATTCATAGATATCCCCCAGGCTATGGAATTTGCCTGGATCCCAATGTGGCTTTACCTGTGCATTGTGCAAATTGCCTGGTGCTGCAGCATAAAGACTTCCTATTGGGTCATAAGCAGCGCCCGAATAAATGACCAGCTGCGTAACCAGATATATTTTCGAATAGAGCATCGAGACATCCTGATCTGCTCTCTGAAAGATGGTTTTCAGATCAACATCCCTGATCTTGTGCCGTTTTTGCAGCGTACTGGCCAGCCCACCCTCCAGCTCCATGCTGTTTTGTAGTGATACAGCCGCACATTCTTGCAAAAACAGGTTCAGCGCTGCTTTGTTCATGGCTTATTGATTTATCCCGTGTTTTACCGTTCAAGCTGAAAACATTATTCAGGTTCTGCGATGTTTATCGATGCACGCTGCAAGCGGGGGTCACCACTCGGCATCACCCGCATGCCCGGCAATATCCGCGCAAGCATCGTTTGCCGCGCCGTTGAACAGCGCGCCGACATAATTGCCGAATCCGCCTTCACCCACCCCGGTTGGTCGCGTACCCGCGCCGCCGCCCACCGCGCGATTATCTCCTGCCGGCAAGCTGACCGTGAGGCGGTATTGAGCGCGCATCCACGGCGCAAAATGGCCGAGCCATGCGCCGCAATATGCACAGGCGCGCTTCAGGCCGCCAACGGCAACATCGCCTTCGGTCACGCGCAGGGCGTTGCTGATATGCACTTGGGCCAGCAGTCGCATCAGCTTGAGCTCGGCGTGGACCGTCGTACCGCTGTTCAGCAAGTTGACCTCGTTCGGGCCGGCGTAGTTATTGAGTAGATTGAAGTTGGTGGCCACCGGGCGATTCAGCCCGGCAATGGCTGCCGCTCCGGTGAATTTGCGCAGGAACCACGCCAGCGACCGTAGCGGCCCGGCGGGGAGGACTGCGGTGGTGACCAGTGTGCGGGCGGTCAGGATGTCTGCCGCCGACATCGGCGTAATCAGCGGCAGGCTCGCGGCGGCGTAATTCAGCGTGGCTTGTTCCTGCACGCTGAATGCGGCGACATAACCACGGCCGACATCTGCATTGCGCTGGCCGTGCGCTGTATTGAGCAACCAATAGGTGTGTTTCACGCAACTCAGCAGCGAGGCGTGATCGGATACGCCAAACGCCCGCAGATAGTCCGCGATGGCCAAGTGCTCATTGTGATTGCCAGCGATGTAGAGCCCATCCTTCATGCGCATGCATTGCACTTCCTGTACGGCGGCAAGCCCACCGCCGACGCCGATATCCAGACTCCAGCCACGCAGGCGCGCACCGCAGGCGATGACGGTGGAAAACAAGGCCAAATCCATGGCGGAGTAATTGGGAACGGGCATGATCAAGGGGCCATGGTGAAGTCGCGTATTGGTCAGCGGGTTAAGCTGCGCGCTTGTGTTTTATGCGCATTTGCAAGCGGCATGCCAATCAAACGAGGGTGAACAGAACAGGAAAATGGTCACTGCGAATTTCCATGCCGCAGCAAATCCGCTTGATCTCGATTGTTTCGTAATCCTGGTTTTCTTTTTTCTGGATCGAACCATGGCACTTGGCTTTCCATTCGCTCAACGAATGGACATAGGCGTAATCGAGGAGTGAAAGGCTCTCCTGCAGAACAAATTCCTCGATGCCTTGATTGAACATGTATTCCTGCATATAGTCCTTCGGCTTATAGTTGGCATAATTGCCGAGGGTTTGTTGATCGTTCAATTCGCTCGTGACACCTTCCATGGTTTTGTTGGTGATGCTGACATGGGTGTAGCCTGGATCGGTCGGTGCCAGCAATTGCAATCCCTTGATTTCCTTGTACGCGCTTTGTACCGGCACATTCAGGTCGCCGCCAAAGAACAGCAGCCCTTTCAGTTCGAGATTATCGAGGTTGTCCTGAATGAAAGTGATGGTATCGACAATGTTCTTCGAGGCGTTATAGGAGGCATTGGCGTGATAGAACGCAAAGCAATAGCCAGATTCCTTATGCTTGAGCAATAACGGCGCGCGCTGTTCATTGTCCGAGAGGATGTAGGTTTCGGATGCATCTTCGTATTGCTTGGCAAGGCCGTTTTTGACGAAAACGATGGAGCCCAGCGTGGAGTGTTTCTTCTTGCCGCCTTCCTGCTGCAAGATAGCAACGGCAGTGTAAGCACTCTTCAGGTCGTTGATCAGCGATGCGTTGACGTTGCCGGTTTTTCCCGTTTCAAAAAGCGTGAAGATATCGATATCGACTTGCTGCAGGTATTTCAGCAGGAATCCCTTTTTCTGCTGATAAGCTTCCGATTCATCCTGTGTCTGGTTATCAAAATGCTGGGTATTCCAGATCATGATGGTGAGCGCCATGAATTCCCCTTGCGTAGCTGGTGTATCCGGCCCGTGGCTTCAGGCAACCACGAATGTTTTGACGAAGTTGTAGAAAACCTGCGCGTCGGTTTTAGCACTGCCTTTGAGGAATTCGCACATCTTGATATTCAGCGTCGAGGTCTTTTCGCGCGACTCGATCACGGTATAGAGCCTGTTGTTATGGGTGAAGTTGTCGATGGCAAACCACGCCTCGACCGACGTTTGCAAAGACTGCCCGGGCAGGCCGATTTCCTCGATATCGAAGTCGGCATCGGCCATGCCTTTGGTAATCCAGTCGGCCACGTGGTTGGCTTCCAGGTCGGCGATCATGTCGGCTTTGATGGCATCGGCGCTGTCCGGGCCGGCCAGCACGGCTTGCGCGATCAGGTCATCGTTACCGGCCACGTTGCAGGCCCGGAACGACGTGGTGCCCTTGAAGTTGGCACCGAGCGCCGTTTTGGCCCACGCCCCTTCGGCCAGCCCGCCGGCAAAGTGATTGACCAGATACATGAACACGGCCAAGCGAATGCCGACTTTTTTTGCGCTGTACGCTTGCAGCAAGTGCCCGACCGCAGTCAGGTATCCCTCGATCTGGACCGCCGCATAGAGCAGGTCCTTGGCATATTGCTTTTTCGTCGGGTCGCCAATCAGTAGCTGCACCACGCCATTGCGCGTTTCTTCGGTGTTCGACAAGAGTTTGCTGGCGGCAACGCCGACGGTGGTTTGAATGTTGCCGGCGATCTTCACGGATGGATTGATCGCCCAGCGGGTCGTCGCCACCGTGTTCTGGAATTTGTCGGTATCCGGCAGGCGCTTGTCCTTGAGCTTGGCTTCATGCGGACGTGCCCGCATCGGATTCATGACGGTCTTGGTCTTGCCGGTCGCCAGGTTGGGCACTTCGACGCTGTTTTTCAGCGCCTTTTTGACCGAGTTGCGCAACAAGTCCAGGTTGGCAGCGTCGAGCACGTGCGGGCTCGATACCAGTTCTGCCGGGCCGCTGATGCCGAAGTCCCCGGAGTCTTCCGGCGTGATGTAGACCCCCCGGCTGTCGCTGAAGCTGTTGGAGCGCACCAGCGGTGTGCGCTTGAAAACATCATGGAAGTTGGCTTTCTTGATGATTTTCTTGTCTTTCCACACGGTCTTGACCGTGCCGACGCCTTCCAGCTCGATGCCGATGCGGACGTCATCATTCAGTGGGGCGGCTTCCTCGTTGATTTTCTTGGGCATGCGCTATCTTCCTCATCCGTTTTACGTGCTGCGCTGCCTGTGTATCAGGCATGGTTGTCATTGAATACGCGGTGGTTTTATCGATGTTGCCGGAGGCGGGCATTCCACCGTCGCCCGCTCCGCTGGATCAGGTTGAATCAGTTCGCTTCGGCGATCGCGCCTCCGCATTGCGTGCAATTGCGCCCTGCGCCAGCGCGCGGCAAAAGCATGCCGTGCAAATCACACCAAAGGGTTCCGCATGTCCCGCAGCGGTACCAGGCAGTCGCCGCGTGCGTTCGATTGCAGTACGGCTGACGACATTTGGCCTCTGCTGCCGGCGCACGCGGAATCGTGTCGATCACGTTGATATGGGTTTGCAGTAATCCAGTCAGGCCAATGCTGGCGAGTGGCATGTGCTCATCCCACATGACGTCGGTGGCGTGGCGGATCGTGAAATTCGGCACGGTCTGGATGTAATTGAGCACGTTGCCAGGCGGTACCCGCACGCCGATCCCCCAGTGATCCCAAGCAAACCAGCGGGACGTGCGCATATGCAGGGTATAGGTGTGCGCATCTCCGGGGCCGGCCGGAACCAAGCCATTCATCCGTGCGCAGATGCCCATCATGGCCTGTTTGAAGCGCGTTTTCTCGACGGTGGCCACGCCGGCGGCAGCGGCCCAGGCGGCCCTTGCGGTGGCTCTGGCTGCTATCACCGCCGGCACCGCCTCCATCGCGGTTTTTATCCTGGCCGCCCAGGCGGTTTTGACCGCCGCCGCTGCGTTCGCGGCGGGTTGGGGATCTGCTGCATACGCCACCACCCGCGCCGCTTCGAGGGCCGCTTCCAACGCCACGTCGGTGCCGCGTGCTGCTGCATCGGCTGCCCGGCAGGCGGCGATGTTGGCGCGCAAAATCACGAATTCCGCATCGCAGCCCGGGAATTGCGCATCGACATCGTTGATGTGGGTCGCGAGATCGAAGGTCGCGGCATCCGGGTTTTGCTCGTCGACCACAAGGTCGTTGCCGATAATCGCGTCATAGATGCTGCCGGCACTGTTGGCGTGTGCAAGGGAAAGAAAGCGGCCGGTCAAGGCCCAGCTCCAGCATGCGGCCGCATGCAGATCGCCCGCATGGGTGCCGGGGATGATGACTCCATCGCGGCTGGTGATATACGCGCCCAGCCTTCGCTTTTGATTGTCGGTCAACAAGGGCATGGTGATCGATCCTGCGCAAATTGTTTGTCAAAAGGAATGCTTGCCTGATGCGACTGCGCTGTCTGGCTACTGCGCAAGCTTTGCATAGTGCTCGGCACCGGATGGCATCACGGTGCGGTAATTGACGCCGCCGTTGGTGGTGAAAACATGGCCGCCCTCGTTCTCGAAGATCGAACTTTTATGGTCAGGGTTGTAACCCAGGTAAAGATGCGTGGGTACGGAGAGGGAGTCCGGAATTTTATAAGGCAGCACGGCCAGGCAATTGCCGGTGAAAATCGGAAATTCACCCTGAGTGGGTTTGGGCTTGAGCGTATTCGGGTCTGCTTCGATATGGGTCATTGCCCCGTAGAAATGCCGTAGCAGATTCAAGGTGCTGTTCTGGGCGCCCCACATTCTCATTTGTGCCGTGATTTGCTGATCGAAAACCGGGGTGCATTTTCGCTCTCTCAATAGCATCGAGCTAACGATCTTCTGCAGCGCTGTCTGGCTGATCCCTGCAAGCATCAGATGAACCTTGTTCGGGCGAAGCCCCGAACTCCAGACACTATTGAGCAGGTTGAATATCTGGGTGCCCGAATAGCTGGCGTCATCCACGTACAGCACGTCATAGGTATTGGCCTTCAAAGGAATCTTGCAGGCCTTTTCGGGGAGCGGTTTTGCGCTCAGCCCGAATCCGTGACCGGAGGGATTCATGCGCTTGTACAACTGGTCTTTCGACAGGGCTAGCCCGCCCAGCCATGCATCGCTTTTCCATTCCGAATTGAAAATCGGATAAATGGGCGTTTCGTCTTCCAGTTTCTTGCTGATTGCCTCTGCAACCTGCTGCGCAAAGACATCATGACCCTGATCCATTAGGGTATCTGTCCGCCAGACATCGCCCAGCGCCTGGCGCAACGTGTTTTCCCAGTTATTGTTTTGTTGAATGAGGGTGGAAATGGATGTTGCCCGTTGGTTATTGGGTACCAGGGCGGCCTGATTAATCCTTGATACCAGCCAGTCCGTGAAAACGTTGCTGCCATGAGAATGAACTTTGCCAAATGGGGTCATGCTGACCGTTTTGCTGCATTTCTTCAGTGCTTTCAGATCAACCAGATACATCGAAGAACTCCATGGCGTGCGTGGATAGTGATGGTTTCAAGCGTCTTGTTGACGGTCTTTTCGCATTCGTGAGCAAAGACCGTAAACCGGCTTTAAGCAAATCACATGAGAAGGCATTTCTCTTCCTTTTCTTCCGGCTTGTCTGACCAGCCGCTGCGCACCTCTTTTACGCCGTTATTGTATACATAGAATTTTTTATGTATTTTCAGTTCCGGCGTTTTGGATGGGAATTTATCTATGGATTCCACCATCTTGCGTCCATAATCATCGTTCTCGGTTTTGTGGAATATACTGACATAACTGTCATAGCCCGCCATGATTGGCGAGGTTCCCAGTTTGGAATGAATTGCTGTTGGCAGCATACTAATGAATAACGGATCGCCGCTGCTATCGCCGGATATGCCGCACATCAGCAAACACAGTTTGCGGATGTTTCTGATACCGAGTTCGTAAAGGAGATTGGCGATCGCCGAGGCCATATCGCTCATTTTCCAACCATCCACGCGCATGGCGCTGCCTTGGCCGCCGAAAATGGTCGGTCGATTTCCGTGGCCATGGCAAATGATATAAACCCCGACGTTGTTTGACTCTGCCACCGCCTGTTCAACCTTGCCATCGACCAGCGCATTGCCAATCTCGCATTGATAGTCGAGGGTGTTGTTATGCGTGAAATTTGATTTCAGTGGGTCGTCCAGCGTGCCGGATTTCTTGAAATTGTTGTGCCAAACAGTGATGACCCGGCAACTCTGTGGCGTGGATTTCCGCTGTGCATATTTATGGTGGAGTGCCCTTGCGCCCCTCATTGTTTCAGGGTCGCCCTTTTCGCCTTGTTTTGGAAAAGCAATAATCAATACATGATCGACGATCATGGCGAATTGCCCTTGATTGTTCCATTGCTTTTCTCATTCATTCCAATACCCCCTTCGCTAGATGATCTGCATGCCTCGGCAGCCCAGCCAGATGATGTATTTATTGGGGAAGGTGTCCACGACGGTGGATAAGGTCACGCCGTATTTCGAATCCGTCGTCACGATCGGGATCGCCTTGTTCTTGCGGTTGGCAGATTCAAATGCCGCGCGAACGTTGCCAAGATGTTCAGGCGCGCGCAGCAAGGTGAGGTTCTGTACCGATTTGAATTCGGGGGTGATGTTTTCGGGCGTTTCGAGATCTTCGATGTCCCAGATCATGTTCTTGGCACGCTGAGCGTTCATGTTCTCGCCGGCATCGTTGTAGAAGCCCACCTGTGAGCCCTTGGGTAGGCTGACGTAGCCGTCGTTGACGCCCCAGACCGAATGGCCGAAGACAAAGATCATCAGGCCGCGCGACCAGTCTCGTTTCGGGCTGGCCAGCCAGAGCCCATGCTTTTTGGGTACGCCTAACACTTTTCAATCTCCTTATCCTGATTGGCTTATTCCAACACCCACTCCGCCAATTTCCCCACCACTTCCGCCATCAATACGTTATCCACATCCCGTGCGCCGGCCGCCCGGCAACGCGCCAATACCGCACTGACAATGCCGGGCTCGAATTCGAATTTCTTGCCGGTGGCATCCATATAGCGCTGCTTTAATTTCTCCAGTTTCGCTTTGACGATATCGCCCAATATCGCGTCATCCAGCCCGCGATAGGGCACCACGGTCATGCGGGCGAGGAAGGCGGCGCGAAAGGCGCGGTGCAGTTCGTCGCGCAATTGATCGGTAAATTTGTCGCTGGCGAGGGTGTCCGGCGTGGCGTCGATGATGAGTTCCGCGCCGACATTGCTGGTGGCGAGGATGACGGTGTTCTTGAAATCCACCACCAGTCCGGTGCCGTCTTCCATCACGCCTTTGTCGAACACGTTGTAGAAGGCTTCCAGCACATCCGGGTGGGCCTTTTCGATTTCATCCAGCAGCACCACGCTGTAGGGCTTGCGGCGCACGGCTTCGGTCAGCACGCCGCCGGTGCCGTAACCCACGTAGCCGGGGGGCGCGCCCTTGAGCTGGCTGACGGTGTGCGCCTCCTGGTATTCAGAAAGATTGATGGTGACCAGATTGCGCTCGCCGCCGTACAGCGCATCCGCCAGCGCATAGGCGGTCTCGGTCTTGCCGACGCCGGTCGGGCCGACCAGCAGGAAGACGCCGACCGGTTTGCCGGGGTCGGTGAGGCCGGCGCGGTAGGCCTGGATGCGCTGGGCGATGCGGGCCAGCGCCACGTCTTGGCCGATCACGCGCTGGACCATGCGTTGCGCCAGCGTGCGCACGGCGTGGATTTCGTCGGCGAGCATCTTGCCGACGGGGATGCCGGTCCAGCCGGCGATGACGGCGGCGACGATCTTGGAATCGACGTTCTCCGGCACCATCGGGTCGTCCTGGCGGATGGCATCGAGGCCGGTTTCGAGTCGTGCCAGCTGGCCGGCGAGTTTTTCGATCTCGCGATCCAGCTTGGGGTCGGGCGCATCGTGGGTCTGGGTATCGGCCAGCTCGAGCAAATCCTTGCGGACACGCAGGATTTCCTGCACCGCTTCCAGCTCTTCACGCCAGCGCGTTTCCAGCTCGTTGAGGGTGATGGTGTTGGCTTCGTTTTCAGTTTCGATCACGGCGATGCGCAGGCTGTGATCCAGCCCGGTGGCTTGCTCGCGCTTGAGGCGAGTGAGTTCTTCCAGCAAGGCCGCCTGCTGGTGGCGCACGCTTTCCAGTTGCGGCGGGATATCGTGCTGCGCGAGCGAGACGCGGGCGCAGGCGGTGTCGAGCACGCTGATGGCTTTGTCCGGCAACTGGCGGCCGGAGATATAGCGGTGCGACAGCTTGACCGCATCGCGGATGGCGGCATCGAGCACGCGCACGCCGTGGTGCACTTCCAGCTTGGCGGCTACGCCGCGCAGCATCTCGACGGCGGTGTCTTCATCCGGTTCTTCCACCTGCACGAGCTGGAAGCGCCGCGCCAGTGCCGGGTCTTTCTCGAAGTATTTTTTATATTCCAGCCAGGTGGTGGCAGCGATGGTGCGCAGCTCGCCGCGGGCCAAGGCCGGCTTGAGCAGGTTGGCGGCGTCGCTTTGGCCTTCGCCCGCGCCGGCACCGATCATGGTGTGCGCTTCGTCGATGAACAGGATCACCGGTTTTTCCGAGCGCTTCACCTCGTCGATCACGCCTTTGAGGCGCTGCTCGAACTCGCCTTTGACGCCCGCACCAGCTTGCAGGAGGCCAAGGTCGAGCACGCGTAGCGATACATCCTTGAGTGGTGGTGGCACATCGCCAGCGGCAATGCGCAGCGCCAAGCCTTCGACCACCGCCGTTTTGCCCACGCCGGGTGCGCCAACCAGAATCGGGTTGTTCTGCCGCCGCCGCAGCAGGATGTCGATGGTCTGGCGGATTTCGTTATCGCGCCCGACGATGGGGTCGATGCGGCCGTTGATGGCGTCTTCGGTCAGGTCTTGCGTGTATTGGTCGAGCGTGGGCGAGGTGTTGGTTTCGCCGCTGCGGGAGGGTGTCGCGGCTGGCGCGGTGGCCGCTGCCGGGGTTTCGCACGACTGTGCCGTCCATTCCGTCAGATTGGTGCGCAAGGCATCACGCGGGATTTTGAGCAGCGACGATGCACCGTTCAGCAACAGGTTGCGTAGCTCATCGCGCTCGATCAGCGCCAGCAGCAGCAGGCCGGAGCGGATCGATTTTTCCTGCCGCATGGTGGCGGAAACGAGGGCGTCTTGCAGCAGCGTCACGGTCTGGTTGGAGAACGCCGGCGTGCGCGTGCTGCCGCGCTTGAACAGCTCCAGCGCCTTGTTGATCTCGCCACTGAGCGCGTCACGTTCCAGACCGAAACGGGGCAGCAGCCACGCCAGGTCGCCGCCTTCGATTTCCAGCAGCTCCAGCAATACGTGTTCGATTTCGATGTAGTAATGCGCCCGCTGCAGGCAGCGCTTGGCCGACCGCTCGAAGGCGTCACGGCATTGCGGGTTGAGACGGGCGATCAGTGCGCCGAGGTCGATGCTCATGGGGGCGTCACCTTGCCTAAGAGCCTGTGCAAAGTCTCGCAAACCGCCAACTTGAAGCGCTGCGGGGTTTTACCTCCCCCTTTTCGAAGGGGGATTGAGGGGGATTTCGACGCAGGTAGATGTTGAGATGGCGCAGAAATCCCCCCTAGCCCCCCTTCGTAAAGGGGGGAATAACAATGCTGGGTGTTGTGTCCTTCACGCGTATTCATGTCGGTTCTTTCGCCGCCACCAACGTCGTATCAATCCGCCGTTCCCCCTCTTGCCGCCCGAGCCAGCTACCCCAGCTCAGGCGTGGCGGGTCGGTGCGGTTCAGGCTGGCCGGGCGGGCTTCGCCGTCGGGCAGCAGCAGGGTGAGGTTGCAACGCAGATCCGGCCCGAAGTAGAACGCCGCCAACGCCACGAGGGCGGTGTAGGGCGTGCCGCCGGGCAGGAAGTCGCGGCAACGCGCTTGCGACATCGGGCCGAGCGTGATGCGGATGCCGGCGTGTTCATCCCACACCCGGCGGCCGGCTACGGCGTTGCGGCCGAGCGAGCGGTTGCGGCCATGCTGGCCTAGCGTGCTGCGGCTAACTGGAGGAATGTCGCGCCAACCGCCTTCGAACTGGCTGAGTCTCACTGCCACACCAAAATGATTGCGCACGATGACTTCGAATCCGGCCAGCGAACGGCGTTGATTGGCGAACAAGGCCGTGCGCGCCAGGATGGCGGCGTCCGGTACGTCCTGCCGGTCTTGCAGCGGGCGTGGCAGCAGGCCGACCAGACTTTGCAGCATGCGATAAGCCGGGCTTTGCGCGGGTGGGGCGAAGCTGGGCGCGACGCGGTATTTGCAGCGGGCGCGGTAGAGCAACGACAGCAAGCGATGCTGGAACAGATCGAGAAACTCGGCCGGGCCGTGATCCTTGCGCAGCGCACGCAGCTGCAGCCATTCCTGATAGGCGTAGGGCAGGGGGCCATCCGGCCCGCCAAGGCCGAACAGCTGCGCGGTCAGCACGGGCGCTTTGCCGTCGATGCCGCGTTCGAGTTTGCTGAGCGCGCTGACGGCGAAGACGGGCGACAGTGGCCCGCGCAGGCGAACGGCCTCGCGGCGTGGGTCGATGCCGGTGCCGAGTGGTGTGGCCTCTGGGCGCATCCGTTCCAGCAGCATCAGCGCCTGTGTGAATTCGAACGCCTGCGGTTCTTTGAACAGGCGCTCGCCAACGGGGATGGGCTTGGTGCGGGGCGGATCGTGTTCGGTGAGGGGGGCGTGGTCAGTCATGAGCAGCGGCCCTTGTCGTTGTTCCCCCCTTTGCGAAGGGGGGCTAGGGGGGATTTCTGCATCATCTCAACTTGAAATGAGGTCGAAATCCCCCTCGATCCCCCTTCGAGGAAGGGGGAGGCGAAATTGGACATAGTCGTGGTCATGCAAACGGTTTTCTCCCGGTCGCGGGTGAGAGAGTAGAAGCCTCTCTTCAGCTCGCCCCTCACAACACCAGCGGCTGACCAACCAGTGGTTGCCATGTCTTGATCTCCCGATCTGGTGTCTCTAGCACGGTGCGAATAAAGCGGTTGGCGTTGGCGTAGAGCGAGAAGAAATGCGCCAGCACACCGGAAAACAGCACCGGGCTGCCGCCGACGAAATGCTGGGCGTCGATGGTCAGCCGCACTTCCAGCCCGTTGCGCCAGCCACGCCAGGCATCGCGGCCGACGTGGTCGACCACGCGTTCGCTCGATAGCTTGGCGATGCCGTCGATCTGGCGGCGGGCGGCGGCTTCGTCGGTCAGGTTGTGCAGGGCGAGGATTTCCTGCAGCGCGGCCAGTGCCTGTTCGCCTTCGACCAGCGACAGGTGGTTGAGCGAGAGCTGCGAGATCAGCTTCCAGCGCGAGGCACCGCCCAGCGGCGGCATGGTTTGCGGGCGCGGCGGGCGCAGCAGGCTGATCCGTGCCACCGGGCCGGGGAGTTCGAACGACAGCCGTGAGCCGGGGGGCAGGCTTTCCGCCAGCGAGCGGTTGGTGCATAGCAGCTCTGCGGTCAGCGTTTTGGCCGGCGCGTCGGCCGGGTTGAAATGGGTGTCGACCAGCGTGAGCAGCATGTCGCTGCCGCGGCGGTTCGGCGTCAGGCCGTTCACGCGGCGGGCGTGCCAGTACAGACCGCTGGCCGCGCTGTGCGAATGGCTGCCATGCATGAGCGCGAAATAGGGCGGCACGATGGTCGCGCCCTTGTCGGTGCCGGCCCGCAGTGCGCGGATGGCGTAGATCTCGACGCTGTTCTCGCGGTAGGCGTCGGCAATGACGCGGTATTCGCTGCGGGTGCTGTCCGGTCGCAACGGTTCGGACGTGCGCGGGAACAGGTTGACCACCGGCACGCAGCCCAGCTCGAAATCTTCGCGCTGCACGCTGATCCGGCCAGCCGGCGCTTGATCGAAGGGGATGACGATGTCGAGCGTGTCGGTCGCATCGGCCGGTACCCGCACCGGGATATCGAAAAAGGCGAATTTTTCCGGGCAGGCAAAGTATTCGACCAGCAGGCGATAGGCCGGATGCTGGCCATCTTCGGGGGGCAGGAGTGCTTCGGTCGGGTCGAAACCCACCGGTTGCGGCAAGCCGCCCGGCACGGGGCGAATCGGTGTGCCCGGCACAGAACAGGCGACGAGCATGGCATGCGCGGCGAGCAGGTCGTACAAGCCGGCGGCCGTTACTGCTGTGCCGGACAAGTGCACGCGCAAAGTCTGGATCGGCAGCGCCGGCCAGTGATCCTTGCCGATGCAGCGCACGGTGAGCTTGAGCGCGGCGCGAGCCTGGCGCAGACCGGTGAGGTTTTGCGCTTCTTCGGCCGGCAGGAACTCGGCATCTTCGATGGCCAGCGGCCACAGCGTGGCGGGCGCGGTGGTGCGGAAGTGGATCGTCTCGCCCTTGGTGGTGGTGATGAACAGGGGGGTATCGCGGGCGATGGTATAGCCGGCGGCGACGTTGCCCTTGGTCGGGTCGGGCTCGAACACGGCGATGGCGCACGACGGCATCGGCCGCATGGCGTGCGGGTAGAGCTGTTCGAGCAGCGCATCGGTCAGTTCGGAATAGTCGTCATCCAGCCGGCGCTGCAGACGGGCGCTCAGGAGCGCGAAGCCTTCCAGCAAGCGCTCGACATGCGGATCGGGGCATTCGCCATCGACCAGTTCCAGCCGGCGGGCGATCTTGGGGTAACGCTCGGCAAAGGCGGAACCGGCGTGGCGCAGATAGCTCAGTTCGCGCTGGTAGTAGTCGAGGAGATGGCTGTCGATGGAGTCGGTCATGGGTGACCTTTTTGCTGTTGTATGAGGGGCTTCTTGGTGTGGTTGGTGGCTATTTGTGGCGTCGTCGAAATCCCCCCTAGCCCCCCTTCGGGGAAGGGGGGGATAGAGGCATCAAGTATTCGTCGGTAGCGGCTGAACGACCCATCGAAGCCATCAAGGCAAAATGGCTTCCTGCCGTTCATTGGTAGCCACGCGGCTGTTCCCCCCTTCTCCGAAGGGGGGCTAGGGGGGATTTCGACGCAAATAGAGTGTTTGATGCCGCTAAATTCAGCCACGATCAACAACTTGGATTCGTAAGGCGCTTCTCGTCCCGGCGTCCGCAACTCACTCCTCCACATACCCAACCCCCGCACTCCCTTCCACCAGCTCCGCCACAAATACGGCCGGCCAGCGTACGTTGCCGGCCTGTAGCACGCCGCTGATGCGCACGCGCAGCGCCTGGCGGCGGGTGTCGATCGGGTCGACGGTGACGTTGACTTGTGTCAGGCGGGGTTCGAAGTAGCCGATGGCAAGTCGGATATCCCATGCCAGGTGTTTGCGATCTTCGGCACGGTCGGCGTAGAGGGCGCTCCAGTCGGGCACGCCGTAGTCGATCACGGTGGGCGTTTTCAGGTAGGAGGAAGTGGCACGGCGGGTGTTGAGCAGGCGTGACAGCTCCGCGCCGACCGATTCGATCAGGGCGTCGCGGTCATGGGTGCGGACAGGCTCCAACTCCGACGACGAAAACGGATCGTCGTCGGTGAGCCGATCGAAAAGAACGGCGCGGGTGAGGCCCGCGCCGGCATTGCGATGCATGGCTGCGGCGCAGCGTTACTTGACGAGCTTGTTGGCGGCCAGATCCCACGTGGACGCGGCGGTGCCTTCCTTGCTGCCGTCGGTCTTTTGCGAGGTCAGTTCCCACTTGATCTTGGTGAAGTTCAGCGAGAGCGTTTCCACCGGCTTGCCACCCGCGCCGCCGCTGACGCTGACGTTCGAGAAGATCACGTTGGTGAGGGTGTAGACGATGTACGGCATGATCTTGCCGTCGCCTTCCGCCGCGTTACGGCCGATGGTGATCTTGACCTCGGGCAGGTCTTTACCGGCGCAGCAGAACTCGTTCAGCGTCGGGGTGGATTTGTCGACGAACTTGGTGACGGTGAATTCGCCGATGTGCGGCTTGCCGGAAGTCCGCTCGGTGTTGCTGACGTCGTTGGTGACTTGCATCGCGACGTTGTGGCTGTAGGACATCACTTCGATTTTGTCGGTGTAGCCTTCCAGCGTGCATTCGCCTTTGATATCGCTACCAAGGTCAAGAATGATTGCATCCATTTATGGAACTCCTGATTCGTTAGGCTTGGCTGCTTGGGCAGCCGTAAACATGTTGGGTTGGTGCAAGGCCGTGAGGCACTACGCGGATGTATATCGGTACGCGCTGACTCAGTCCCCTCTCCCACACAGTGGGCGAGGGGAGCACCAGGCGTTGAATTTCAGTCAGATCAAGCCGCAGCCGGCGGCGGCAGTGACGCCACCAGACGGATCGACGCGGTCAGCTCTTCCAGCTGGAAGTGCGGGCGCAGGAACACCGTGGCGCGGTAGGCGCCCGGTTTGCCCGGTACTTCGGTCACGTCCACGCGGGCTTCACGCAACGGGTATTGCGCCTTGATCTCTTGCGGCGCGTTGTCGTTGACCAGCACGTAGTCGGCGATCCAGCTGTTGAGGTAGGTCTGCACGTTGTCACGCGTCATGAAGCTGCCGATCTTGTCGCGCATGATCACCTTGATGTAGTGCGCGAACCGCGAGGCGGCGAGCACGTACGGCAACATGGCGGAGATCCGCGCATTGGCGTTGGCTTCGTGGGTGTTGTAGGTCTTGGCGAGGTTGGTGGTCTGGCCGCCGAAGAACACGGCGAGGTCACTGTTCTTCTTGTGGCACAGGGCCATGAAGCCGAGCGTATCCAGCTCTTTTTCACGACGGTCGGTGATGGCGATTTCGGTCGGGCACTTGAGGGCGATATCGCCCGATGCCGTGCCGAAGGTGTGGGCCGGCAAGCCTTCCACCGCACCGCCGCCTTCCACGCCGCGAATCGCGGCACACCAGCCGTACTTGGCAAACGCTTCGGTCACGCGCTGGCCGAGTGCATAAGCGGCGTTGCCCCACAGGTATTTGCTGTGATCGGCGCCGTTCACGTCTTCCACGTAGTTCATGCCTTCGGTCGGCAGGGTGTCCGGGCCGTACGGCAGGCGCATCAGCACATGCGGCAGCACCAGCGACACGTAGCGTGAGTCTTCGGTGGCGCGGAACGAACGCCACTTGATCAGCTCGTTGCTCTCGAACACCTTGGCCAGATCGCGCGGGGTAGCCAGTTCGGTGAAGCTTTGCATGTCGAACAGGCGCGGGCTGGCAGCCGCAATGAACGGTGCATGTGCGGCAGCGGCCACGTTGGAGAGTTTTTCCAGCAGCGCCACGTCTTGCGGGTGACGGCCGAACTCGTAATCGCCCACCAGCACGCTGTATGGATGGCCGCCGAAGGTGCCGTATTCCTCTTCGTACAGTTTCTTGAACAGGGCGCTCTGGTCGAATTCGACGGCTTTTTCCAGATCGTTCAGCAGGTCTTTCTTCGAGACGTTGAGCAGGCGCAGTTTCAGGCGGGTGCTGGTCTCGGTGTTCATCACCATGAAATGCAGGCCGCGCCACGAGGCTTCGAGCTGCTGTACTTCCGGGTGATGCAGGATCTGGTTCAGCTGCTTGCTGATCAGCTCGTCGATCTGCGAGATGCGGTGGTTGATCATCGCCACCGTGTCTTTGTCGATGGCCATGCCTTCATCCAGCACCTGAATCGCGAATTCGGACAGCAAGTCCTGCGCGTATTTCTGCTGGGTTTCGTCATGGGCCATGCGGCCTTCTTGAATGATGCGATCGAGCAGCGTCAGCGATACCGTTTCTGCGCCGCCGGCCGCGCTTGCTTGGGGTTCAGCCATGGTGTTTCTCCGCGAGGGTCCGATCGGAGGGTGATCCGACGGGAATCAATGTGAGGTCAGTTGAGGATGGGCGGGCCGATCAGGACGCCGGGGCTGCTTCGGCAGCGGGCGCTTCAGCGGCGGCTTCTTCCGGGCGGGCAGCTTTGATCTCTTGCAGCCCTTCGGTGTTCGCCACGACTTCCTGCAGCAGCTTGTCCAGCTCGTCGTTGCCGTCGAGCTTGGTCAAGAGGTCGCGCAGGCGCTGGCGGGCTTCGAACAGGCGCTCCAGCGGCTTGACTTGCTGCACGATGCTGACCGGGTCGAAGTGCTCGAACTTGGAGAACTTCAGCTCGACATTGAGCTTGCTGCCGTCGTCCGAAATCGCGTTGTCCACCTGCACGGCGAGGCGCGGTGCGATGGAGGCGAGTACGTCGTTGAAGTTGTCGCGGTCGATCTCGACAAAGCGGCGCTCGCCGACCTTGGGCAGCGGCGTTTCCGGCTTGCCGGAGAGGTCGGCCATGATGCCGACCACTAGTGGCAATTCCTTCTTTTCGATGGCGTTGCCGATTTCGACGTCGTAAGTGATTTGCACGCGTGGGGGACGGATCCGGTCCAGCTTGTGCTGTGTGCTTTCAGCCATGTTGACCTCATGAGTGGGGTTGATACGAGTGAGTGATCGGCATCCATCTCGCGTTGGGCGGCGAACGCCTTGCGTTGAGCCGGTTCAATGTGCATCCCTGCTTGAAAGGAGTGCCATGTTGGCCCGCGCTCTGGCATGCTTGTGTCATGTAAGATATCGCGTCTGTTGAATCTAGACCAGAGTTTGAAAAAAGCAAAAGTTATATGTTTTAAATAGGACGAATATGATTTATAGCTTTCTTTGGCCGATAGAATTTGCCGGGGCGCGGACGATTTGCTATGACTTTTGCATCGAGTGAACGAGTGGTTTTGTGAACAGGATCAAGATTTGGCCCCCCGGCAGCGGCGGTTGGACGCGCCGGGCGGCCTCGCTGACGCTGCTGTTCGGCATCGTCATGGGGCTTTTCGCGCTGAACGGCTGCTCGACGTTTTCATCGTCGGTGAAGCTCAAGTCCGTGACGCTGGATGTGGTTTCGCAAGCCAATGACGACACGCCGATCGCGGTCGATTTCGCGGTGGTGAACGATGCCGAGTTGTTGAAGCTGTTGCAGAGCCTGCCGGCCGGCAAATGGTTCGAGCAGCGCGACCAGTTCCTGCGCGATTACCCGCTGACGCTGAAGATCTGGAGCCACGAGCTGGTGCCGTCTCAGCACGTCGAAGTCGCCAAAGTGCCCATCGCCGGGGAATCCGCCGTGGGCTTGCTGGTCTTCGCCGGCTACGCCGGGCCGGGCGCGCATCGCTTGAATCTGGGCGTACGCAAGACGGCGTGGCTGCGGTTCGAGAGCAAGGATGTAAGGTTGGTCGAAGACGCGGAAGCCGCGAAGTAATGCGCCGCGCAGTACGCGCGAAGAATGTGAAACCTGTAGGCAAGCGTCAGTTTTCGCTTGCGGGATGAAGCCCATGCGGCGGGTTACGCAGCAAACTGCTAACCCGCCCTACGACGGCAACGGGATGGCAACAATCAAATGTAGGACGGGTTAGGCGCCAGCCGTAACCCGCCATTGCAAGAAGAGCAAGGGGAGCAGTTTGAGCACAGTTCCAGATGCAATCTGCTGGCATGAAGGCATGCAGCTGTTGCCGCAGCATTTCCAGTTGCAGTCGCTGCGGGCAGAAGGGGTGGCGGCGAATCACGCCGCTGCGGGGCAGCCGTATTACTGGGGCGTGCTGGATCTCGATATCGACGAATCGGCGCTGATCGGCGGGCTGGTGCGTATCTCGGCGCTGGAGGCGATCCTGCCGGATGGCCTGTTGGTCAATCACGACCCGGCGCTGGGTGGCGCGCTCGAACTGAATGTGGTCGAGGCGATTGCCGCCGCGCCGAATCGCACCGTCACGGTCTATCTGGCGGTGCCGCCGCTCTACCGGGCAGGCCGGCTCGATCCGGTTGCCAGTCGTTATGTCTCCGCAGTGGGCGAGGCAACGCCCGATCTGGCCAGCGGCGAGGGCGCTGCCAGCCTCACGGTCTGGCGTCCGGCGTTGCGACTGGTGGTCGATAGCGGCAAGGCCGATCTGGTGTGCGTGCCGTTGCTGCGCGTTGGTCAGCAAGGCGGCGGCTTCACCCGCCAGCCCTATGTGGCCCCTTGTCCGCGTGCCCTGCCGGAGTCCGTATTGGGGCGCAAGGTAGCAAATCTATGCGCCAAGGTGCGTGAGAAATGCGTGTTCCTCTCCGGCCGTTTGCGGCAGGCCAAGCAGGCCGGCAACGAAGACGACATCGAAGAAATCAATCGCCAGCTGACCGCGCTATGGGCGCGTTTGCCCGAGGTGGAAGCGGCGCTTGGCACGCGTTCCGTGCACCCGTCGGCACTGTATCTGACGCTGGCCGGCATGGCCGGCGCGTTGTCCGCGCTTGATCCGGGCGCGGGCGTGCCGGTGTTCCGCGCGTTTGATTATCTCGATTTGCTGGCGAGTTTCGATGACGTGATCCAGTGGTTGTCGATCTCGCTGGATCGTGTGCGCGCTGGTTACCACACCTATCCGTTCGGCCGCGACAGCACTGGCTTCTGGCTCGATCTGCCGGCGCTGGATTTGACCGAATACTGCGACGGCAATGGCCGCCTGGTGGTGGGCTTGCGCATGCCCAACGGCGCCGGCGAGCAAGCGGCCGCCGAGTGGCTGTCGCGAGCGATCATCGCCTCCGAACCGCATATCGCTACCCTCGTGCGGCAGCGGATGCGCGGCATGCCGTATCAAGCGATGGATCGGGCCGAGCAGGTCAGTTACAGCGTCGGCGAGGAAACGCGCTTGTTCGTGTTGACGGCGCAAGGCGAGTGGTTCGACGCGGCCCAGCGCTTGCGCATCGCCATGCCCAATGGCGGCGCGAGCGCCGAGCCGTGGGAAGTGGTGCTGTTTGTGCAGGATAGTGAGGCGGGCATTCCCGTGCTGAGCGACGGGGCAGTGGAGGCTGGTCGTGGTTGAGCTGATCATCTGTTCAAAATCTCCCGAACCAGTTGCCCAGAGCGCAGCAGCTTTTTACTTCCCCCTTTTTGAAGGGGGATTGAGGGGGATTTCGACGTCATTGCAAGTTGATATGCCGCAGAAATCCCCCCTAGCCCCCCTTCAAAAAGTGGGGGAGGACAGTGTTAACTGTTGCCGAAGAGACGCTGAACAGGCACTTAGTGTCTATCCAATATCCTTACCTGCGGTACAGGAGTGCTGCCTGTGACCGATCGCGACCAGTCGCTGAAATCTGGCGCGCCGCTCAGCACCGCCTTCAACGAGGCGTACGTGGAATGGCTGGCGCTGTTCCAGGGTTTGCTCACCAGTACCGATACCGACACGCGGGCGGCAGAGCGGGCGGCGGAAGAAGCCGGCGCATTGGCGCGGCGCTTGAGCCGGGTGGCGTTGACGCGGGTCGGCTCGGCCGGGGTGACGCAGGTCGATGCCTTGCAATATGCCTTTGTGGCGCTGATCGACGAAAGCCTGCTGTTTGCCGATTGGCCGGGGCAGGCGATCTGGCACGACGTCCCACTCGAATTCCGTCTTTACGGCACCCGCACGGCGGGCGAGCGCTTGCCGATGCAGATCGACAAATTGCTGCGCGAGCGCGACCCGACCACGCGTGATCTTGCCAATGTTTACCTGCAAGTGCTGCTGCTGGGCTTTCTCGGCCGGCTGCGGGGCGACGGTGGTTATGCGCA
The DNA here is from genome assembly GCF_000711875.1 of Andreprevotia chitinilytica DSM 18519. Classification (GTDB taxonomy): domain Bacteria; phylum Pseudomonadota; class Gammaproteobacteria; order Burkholderiales; family Chitinibacteraceae; genus Andreprevotia; species Andreprevotia chitinilytica. The sequence continues at coordinate 196,060 of NZ_JONM01000007.1, read as the reverse complement.
GCATGAGGAATGGCGGCGGGCCTTGTTCTCGTTCACCTATCAGCGTGATGCCGATTACAAGCGCGTTGGCGCGGCGCTGGAGCGCCCCTGCGCGGTCGAGCCCATCCGCCAGCCCGCACGGCGCATGCTGCCGGATGGTTTCCGCCTGATGCTCATCGTGCTAGTGATCACGCTGGTGATGGTCGGCATCGGCCATCTGTTCTGGCGTGATATCGCGCACCAGATCGAGCCGGCCTTGTATCAGGTCGGCGATACGGGCGGGGCGGCGAAATGAACGCGCTCGGCTCGATGAATGCCTTGGGGGTGATCGGCTTCGTGCTGCTGCTCATCCTGTTCCTGATCGTGTTGCTGATCGCGCTGTGGTGGTTCCGCCGCCAGACCGATCGCTCGCACCGCACCTTCCGCGGCACCGTGCACCAGCTGGAACGCGATATCGGCGTGGGCGACCGCTATCAGACGCCGTGGGTGCTGTTGCTGGGCGACAAGGCGCAAAACGCCGAGCTGCTGTGCCAGGCCTGGCGTTTGAACAGCGAAGGCAAGGCGGGCTGGTTCGGCCGCTGGTGGTATGGCAGCGATGGCGCGGTGCTGGCGATTCCGGACGATATGTTCGCTCATGCCGACGGGGCGCTGGCGCCGGTGTCGGCATGGCGGCGCTTGCTGGGCGCCTTGCTGCGCATTCGCGCCAATCGGCCGCTTGATGCGATCGTGTGGACGGTCTCGGCCAAGAATCTATGGTCGAGCGATGCATCTGTCGCGGCCGGCCTCTCCGCCTACAAGAAGTTCGCCGATCTGCAGCAACGGCTGGGCTTGAGCCTGCCGGTCTATCTGGTGGTGACCGAAACCGAGCAGGTGCCCGGCTTCCTCGAACTTAGCCAAGCGTTGCCGGACGATGCGCAGGACATGATGTTGGGCTGGTCGTCGCCCTTTGCGTCCGGCGTGGCCTACCGCTCGGATTGGGTGGACCTGGCGCTCGATCAGGTGACCCACACGCTGGTCGAAGCCGGCGCGGAAGTCGGCACGCTGGCGGGGGGCATGAGCGAGGCGCTCTACTTGTTGCCGCGCCAGTTTGACGCGATTCGCGGCAATCTGCAGGCGCTGTGCGATCCGGTCTTCCGTGGCAATGCCTTGGGTGAAGCCCCGGCGCTGCGCGGCATCTATTTTGTCGGCTCGCGCGCGGCGGATACCGGGCCGGTCGACGACTTCGCCCCGCAAGACGGCAAGGTGGCAGCGGCATTGCCGGTGTTCTCCGGCCGCTTGCTGCGGCAGCGCATTCTGGCCGAGCAAGGCTTGGCGCAGCCGATTCCGCGCATCCTCACCATGCGGCGGCGCTGGCATCGCATCACCATTGCCGTGGCGGCCGTACTGGCGGTGGTCTGGCTGGCGGGCATGACCTGGGTCTGGCATGTGGAGCGTAACGATGCGACCACGCTGGCGACGCTGCTGAAAACCATGAAGGACGAACGCGGCGAACATCGGGCGGCCATGACCAGCGATGACGGCGCGCGGCAAGGGGTCAGCACGCTGTGGCGCACCTTGAGCGATGCGCCATCCTGGGGCTTTTCCTCGGTGCTGTTTCCGACCTCCTTGTTTACCAGCACCGATGCCCGCATCGACGATGCGCTGAGCAACGCGCTGCGTCATTCGCTGTTCATGCCGCTGCGTGCCGGCCTGTTGCGCTCGGCGCAATCGGTGCGTGCGATTGGCGCGGACAGCACCCGCGAAGAGGGCGACGATACCGACGCGCCGGAGAAATGGCCGCGCTATGTCACCGCCAAACAGCTGGCTGATGCGGCCTCGACGCTGGAGCACCGTGCCAACCAGTTCAACCACGCGCTCCGTGATTCCACCGTGGCGCTGGATGAAGCGACCGACCTCGCCAATGGCTTGTTCGGCCTGGATCTGCATGCCGGCAAGCTGGCGCAGCGTGCGCATTTCCGTCGCATTCTGGCGGATGCGGACGAGCCAATGAGCCAGCCCATCGACCTGGGCCCGGTACGGCCGGCGATTGCCGAGCACTTTTCCTTGCTGATGCAACGTTGGCTCAACCGCTTATACGCGGACGAGACCTTTAGCCACACCGCCCAGCAGGCCGAGCAGGAATTGCAATTGCTCGATGCCGGCCAAGGCAATAGCGTGCCGGAGCTGGAAGCGTTCAACGGCCGGATTGATCTGTTGCGCCGACTGGTCGCCGCCACCAATAGCGCGTGGGGGCATACCTCCGGCCAGGATCTGGTGCCCGGCTATACCGCCTTGCTCGAGACGGCGCGGCGTTGCTCCCTGATTGGCGGCGACGTGGTGGATCGGGTGCTGGTGCACGCCGGCCAGGTGCGGGTGGAGTTCCATAATCGCTGGCTCAATGGCGAGAGTTCGTTCTCGGCGCTGCTCAAGCAGGGGCAGGGCGGCGTCATCGAGTTGCAGGATGAGGTGGTCAAGCTGGGGGCCGCGATTCATTCGCTGCTCGATCAAAGCTTCGTGGTCAATAGTCCTGCCGGCGAGATCAATGCCCGGCAGTCGGATTCCACCTTGAAGGGCATGGATACGGAAAGCGTGGTCGCGGCCCAGCATCTGTTTGAGGACTACCAGAAGTATTCGATCAAAGACGTGCTGCTGGTGCCGGAGCAATATCGCGCGGCGCTGGAATCCGCCGCGCAGGCCAACACCGCGAAATCGATGTGGGGCAAGCTCACCGAGCATGCCGCCTCGGAAGATAAAGAGGGCTTGGACGCGAACGACGAGGCGCTGCATTTCGAGGCGCTGAGCCGGGCGGTGACGGCTGTGCTGACGGCGTTCGACGAGCTGAAGCGGCGCGATCTGGTCGATGCGACCACCCGTGAAATGAACGAGCGGGCACTGGCTTCGCTGCACCACGCGGAGGACGCGATCCAGTCGCTGGCGCTCTACCAGCCGCTGCATGGCAACTTCATTTGGTGGGATGGCAGCAAGAACGCCGGCATGCGCGCTTACCGCGCCACCAATCCCAAGGAATTGCAGCAATACCTTGGCGCACAGCTCGAACTGGTGGCGAATCTCGCGGTGTCTGAACTGCCGGCGGTCACTTGGCTGGCTGGCCATCGCATCACGCTGTCGGTCAAGGATCAGTTGCTGGTTCACCGCTGGCAGAACATGAACGGCGAGCTGAAGCGCTACAAGGAGAAGAACCCCGGCGCCAGTCCGGCCGTGCTGGAGAAATTGATCAGCCATGATCTCAACGACATGGACCTGAACAACTGCAAGACGCTGCTCGAACAAGTGGATGTGCCGGTCAGCGGGCTGGGCAACGGGGAGTTCTTCGCCGAGCGGATTCAAACGATCACCGGCATGGCTAGCTCGCGCTGCAACGCCTTGCGCACCCAGGCCAGCGCCAATGCCTACATGAAGCTCACGGGCTACTTCAACCAGTATCTGGCCGGGCGCTTTCCGTTCGCCGACAACGTCAAAGCGCCGGATGCCGCGCCGGAACGCGTCGCCGAATTCACCAAGCTGCTCGATGAAACCCTGCCGATGGTGCAGATGGGGCTGGGTGATCTGCAGACGGCTCAGGCCGATGCTGCCCGCCAGTTCCTCGATGAGCTGCAGCAGGGCCGTACCTGGCTCGCACCCTTGTTCATGCGCGATGCCGGTGGCCCGTGGCAAGGCGTAGACGTGGATGTGCGCTGGCGCACCGACCGCGACCACGAGCAGGGCGCGGATCAGGTGATCGAATGGAGCATGAACGTGGCTGGCCAGAAGGCGCGTTACCCCGGCGGCGACAAGAACCGGGTGCACTGGAGTATCGGCCAGCCGGTCTCATTGGTGCTGCGCTGGGCCAAGGACGCGCCACAAATCCCGACCGATGACGCGTTCCAGCCTGCGCTGGGCGTGTTCGAGAAGCAGGCGGGTTGGGGCTATGACGGCCATTGGGCACTGCTGCGGCTACTGCGTGATCACCTCTCGCCGTACCGGGTGCCGACCGGCGGCGACTACAGCGATGTGGCGTTGATGTTCAACCTGCCGGTGCGCACCCCGGCCGTGCATACCGACGCCCGCGCCCAGATGTTCCTGCGCGTGGCCTTGATTGCCCCTGGCGGCAAGGCCAGCCTGGCGCTGTCGCCACTGCCGATGGCCGCGCCGCCATCGCCGTTCCGCAACATCACCATGCCGGATTCGAAAGACCCGAAGTTTGTTGCTGCATCCGAGGAAACCCTGTGAGCCGTACCGACGTCGTCATCCCGATCGACCCCTTGCTGCTGCCGATCAGCGATGACGCCCCCAGCGGCGTGCCGATGCGTTACGAGCCGGAGTACGACCAGATCCGCGAAGCCCGCCGCGAGGACGACGCCAGCCTGCCCTCGGGCATCTGGCAGTCCACCTTGAAGCGCGGCGACTGGGCCACGGTTGAGCAGCTCGCCACCGATGTGATCCGCAAACGCAGCAAGGATCTGATGATCGCCGTCTGGCTTGGCGAAGCATGGCAGCAGCGCCACGGTCTGGCCGGGCTCGAAGCCGCACTGGCCTTGCTGACCGAATTGAGCGAACGCTTCTGGGACACCGTGCACCCGCAAATCCGCGACGGTGATCTGAGTTTTCGGGCCGGCCCGCTGGAATGGGCCGCCCGCGCCTATGCCGAAACCCTCGTCATTGGCGTGCCGCTGATCGGTGACGACGCAGCCGGCGACGTCGGCCGGATCACCCTGGCCGACTGGCAGGCGCTGACGCGCAAGCAACTGCTGACCGGCACCAGCAAAACCGCCAAAGCCGAACAGGAAGAAGCCAAGCAAACCGCCAAGCAATACGCCGATGCCATCCGCACCCTGGCCGGCAACGGCCTGCGCCGGAACGCCGAACGGCTCGCTGCCAGCAGGGCGTGGCTCGCCAAGCTTGACGATCGCTACACCGAACACATGGGCAACGAAGCGCCATCCTTCGCCGCGCTGCGTGAAACGATCGACCAGATGATGCAAGTCGTGCAGGAGTTCATCGCGATGCAACCTGCCCCCGAACCGCCGCCGCCGCCCGTTGTCGCCGCAGCCGAACCCACCCCCGCAGCCAGCCAGCCGGACCCCGCCCCCGCCATGACCGCCACCCAGCTCAACAACCCCGTCAGCCGCGACGACGCCTATCGCCAACTGCTGCTGATCGCCGACTACCTCTCCAAAACCGAACCCCACAGCCCCGTGCCGTACCTGATCTACCGCGCGGTGGAATGGGGCCAGAAACCGCTGCGTGATCTGCTGGCGGAATTGATCTCGAGCGATGCCGAGGCGAGACGGTTGTGGTCGTTGTTGGGGGTGTTGCCTTGATTGGCGGAAAGCGCCGAAAACGTTGTAGGAGCGAGCTTGCTCGCGATGACGACGCCTCGGCTCATTGATGCAATCGCGAGCAAGCTCGCTCCTACAAAATACATATCCCATTGCCCTGCCTTGCAAACGGCGGTCGCTAAAAGGATTCCCTGTGAAACTGGACAGGTTACTCACCGAACTCGAAACCTTCGGCGCCGAAAACGATTCCGCCAACACCGAGCGCCCCAAGCGCATGCTCAATATCACCCGCGATACCGGCCAATTGCTGGATGTATTGGTCAAAGCCAATGCGGCGCGGCGAGTGTTGGAGATTGGCACCTCCAACGGCTATTCAACGCTGTGGCTGGCCCGTGCGGCGAAATCCTTGGGCGGCAAGGTGGTGACCATCGAGTTGTCCGATTACAAGATCGCGCTCGCCAAAGCCAATTTCGACCGGTCTGGTTTGAGCGACGCCATCGAGCAATTGCAGGCCGATGCCGGCAAGGTGCTGGCGGATACGCCGGATGCCGCGTTCGATTTCATCTTTCTGGATTCCGAGCGTTCGGAATACGTGGGCTGGTGGCCGGATATCAAACGCGTGTTGCGGCCGGGCGGCTTGCTGGTGGTGGATAACGCGACGTTGCATCAAAGCGAGATGGCGCCGTTCGTGGGGCTGGTGGATGGCGATGCGGCGTTCAGTTCGTCGCGGGTGCCGGTGGGCAATGGCGAATATCTGGCGGTGAAGGCGCGGTGAGCCGCTTCTGGCCCACCGCCTGCTAACTACTGCACCGTCACGTAATAGCCAGTGCTATCGCGGCTGGCGACTACCGTCACGCCGTTGCCGTTGATGCTGGCGAAGTCGCCGCTCAAGCCGCCGCTGGCGCTGATGAGCTGGAATTTCTGCCCGGCCGCGAAGCTGCCGGTGAAATGGAGCTGCAACGTGCCTTGCAGGGTGGCCAGCCCGGTGACTTTGAGCACGTCGTAATCCACGCCTTGGTTGACGCCGCCGATGTTGAGCACGAGCGTGCCGCTGCTGGTCTGGCTGAAGGTGCCGCCCACCGTGATGACGTGCTGGCCGCTGGCGGTGGCGAGGGTGGCGGCGTTCTTCACGCTGCCGCTGCCTAGTGCGGCGTTGCTGGCGATGTTCAAGGTGCCGCTGCCAATGGAGGTGCCGCCGCTGTAGCTGTTGCTGCCGGCCAGTGTTGTCGTCACGCTGCCCGCCTGGGTGAGTGAGCCGCTGCCGCTGATGTTCGAGAGCGTGATGTTGGTCGCGGTGTTCTGGATGATCAGCTGGCCGTTGTCCACGATGGCGTCGGTGCTGAGACCTCCGGTCGATTCGGCCGTGAGCAGGCTACTGTCACCGCTATAGGTGGCGGTCAGCACGGTGCTCTTGTTGCCGCTGGAATCAAAGGTGACGGTGTTGAGCGGCACGGATTTGCCGCTGCCCAGCCGCAGGATCGCGCCTGCGCCAATCGTGGTGGTGCCGTTGTAGTTTTGCGGCTGCGCGAAGGTGACGTCGTTGCCGGCTTGCGCCACGATGTTGACGTTGCCGGTGCCGGGGAGACCGCTCTTGTCCGGCCCGCCACCGCCGCCGGTAATGCCGATGTTGAGCGTGACCGGTCCGTTGTAATCGATCGCCAGCGTGCTGTTGTTGTGCAGGTTGATGTAGGCGTTCTTTGACCCCAGCGCGGGGTTTACTTCAGCCGGCGAGGGTGCGCTGGGCAGGAAGAAGGCGCTGGTTGTGCCATCGCCCCACTGGGCGGTGCCGGATTCGATGTTGATGCCCCGATAGCTGGAATCGTGGCCGTTGGCCTGGTTCGGGCTGCCGCCTTTGTTGACCACGACGGACATGTTCAGGCTCGGGTCGCTCAGGCCGGGATTCACCAGATTCGGGCTGCCGTGCGGGCTGTTGTCGGTGTAGCTGTAGACGCCCTGCATGATCACCGTGCCGGTGCCGCCGTAATTGATGTCGTCGCCGTAATGGGCTTCGTAGATGTTCGGTTTGATGAGGGTGGTGTGGTCGGGGGCCGCGCTGACGATCCACGAGCCTTCGTTGAGCACGGCTTTGGCGTTCGGCAGCGAGGCGGCAATATGCGAGATGCCGAAGTTGCCTTGGGTATTGATCACGAGCACGCCGGTGAAGGGATTGTCGCGCTCCATGAACGGCAAACCCCACGCGCCGGAGCGTTGCACGACATTGCCGCTGCCGCTGATCTGCCCCAGCCGCATGTTGTAGCCGGTGTTCAGGGCCAGGGTGCCGTTGTTGAGGATGTTGTCCAGGTTGACCTGGCCGTTGATCACGTTCGCGGCGTTCTTGCTGTTGGAATAGGCGAAGAACAGCGGCGAGTTGTCCGCACTGGTGTTGGTGCCAAGCTGAAGCGTTGCGCCGGGGTTGATGGTGATGACGGGCGGGTCTTCGCCGACCATTTCCACTACGAAGTGCGGCTGGTGCGACAGGCTGGAGGTCGCCACCTGCTGGGCATCGGGCAGGGTGACGTTGCTGCTCTGCGTGACGATCAGCGTGCCGGGGCTGGCCGTGCCGCCGGCCGGGTTGATCAGCAGCGTGCCTTGGCCGGTGATCACCCCGGTATAGGTGGTGGCACCTGCCGGCAGGTTGATGATCGAATCGCCGTTGAGCGTGATGTTCTGGTTGGCGAGGACGGCTGCCGTGATATCGGTGCGCGCGGTCGAGGCTGCGGTCGCCGTCGCGGCTCCGCTACTACTTCCGCCGCCACCGCCGCAGCCATGCAAGGCAAACGCAAGCGCCAGCATGGCCGCGAGCTTCCGGTTGGGGCGAAGGGGGTGGGGCATCGCGCAGCGCTCTATCTTATATGTAGGGGATTGCGCGGCAGCCTAGCAGCATATTAGTAAATGGACATATACACAGAACCGCTACGTTTTATGTGCATTTCGAGCGGTTGGACGCTGCATTCGCGCGGCGGCGGATTCAGACGATTCCTAGCCATGCTACATTTCGCGTCTTGTTCGGCCCCGCATTCCCAGCTCTCTGGCCATGCCGCGCCGCTTTCCCCTGCTGAGTGCCTGCGATGACGAATTCTTCCCCCGATGACGCCCCCAGCGCCGCTATGCCATCCGATCGCGGCGGGTTCGTGTCGTCCGCGCGAGACAAGCTGCTTGAAACCCTGCAATTGCTGGGCCTGAGCGGCCGCGGATTGCCATTGCTGGCGGGTTTGATCGCCATCGCCTGGGTGGCAGCGGGCATCTACAAGGTGCAGCCGGATGAACAAGGCGTGGTGGTCCGCTTTGGCAAATGGGTGGACACCACCGAGCCGGGGCTGCATTACCACCTGCCGTATCCGGTCGAGACGGTGCTGTTGCCCAAGGTCACGCAAGTCAATGAATTGCATCTGGGCAAGCCGCGTGTGGCCGATGCGGATGGCAGCAACGCTGATCTGCACGATAAGCAAATGCTGACCGGTGACGAGAACATCGTCGAGGCGGATTGCGTGGTGTTCTGGCGCATCAAGGATGCCGGCCGCTATCTATTCCAGGTCGAGAACCCGGAAAAAGTCGTCAAGGTCGCGGCCGAGAGCGCTTTGCGCGAGATCATCAGCCGCACGCCGATCCAGTCCGCCATGTCGGATAAACGCCAGCAGATTGCCGATCAATCCCGCGAGCTGCTGCAGCGGCTGCTGGATGCCGAACAAGCCGGCATCTTCGTCACGCAAGTGCAGTTGCAACGCGTCGACCCGCCAGCGGCCGTGATCGATGCCTTCAACGACGTGCAGCGTGCACGGGCCGATCAGGAACGGGCGCGCAACGAGGCGGAGGCTTATCGCAATGACGTATTGCCCCGTGCGCGTGGTGAAGCCGACCGCATCAATCAGGAAGCGCAGGCGTACAAATCGCAGGTGGTCAATCTGGCCGAGGGCGAGGCGAAGAGCTTTCTGGCGGTGTACCAGAGTTATGCCAAGGCCAAGGATGTGACGGCATGGCGCTTATATCTGGAAAGCATGGATGAGATGCTGAAGAAGGCGACCAAGGTGGTGATCGATTCGTCCGGCAAGGGGGTATCCAGCGTGGTGCCCTATATGCAGCTGAACGAGAAAGACAAATCTGCAGCCAAGGCGGCCAAATGATGAGTCAATTCCCGATGAGCCAACGCACCCGAATCATGCTTGCCGCAGCTGTGTTGCTGGTGCTGTGGTTGCTGTCCGCCACGCTGTACACCGTGACCGAAACGCAGCAAGCCTTGCTGGTGCGTCTTGGCGCGCCGGTCGCTGCGTCCACCGAGCCGGGCCTGCACGCCAAAGTGCCGTTCGTGGATACGGTGATTTTCTACGACAAGCGCTTGCTGCTGCTGGTGCCGGATGCGGAACAGGTCATCCTGGGCGACCAGAAGCGGCTGGAAGTGCAGCCCTATACCAGTTACCGCATCGCCAATCCGCTGCTGTTCTATCAAGCGCTGCGCACCACCGAGCAGGCGAGCACGCAATTGACGCAGCTGGTCAGCTCATCGCTACGCCGCGAGCTGGGCCAGATCAACCTGAGCGCCTTGCTCTCCAAAGACCGTGCGCGGATTACCGAGCTGGTGCAGAAGGCCGTGGCGGAAAAGGCCCGCTCGCTGGGCATCGAGGTGGTGGAAGTGCGCTTCCATCGCGCCGATCTGCCGCTGGAAACCAGCCAATCCATCTACGACCGCATGAAGTCGGAACGCCAGCGCGAGGCCAAGGAGCTGCGTGCGCAAGGGTTCGAGTGGGCGCAGCAGATCCAGTCCAAGGCCGATGCCGAGCGCACGGTGATTCTGTCCGAGGCGCAGCGACAGGCAAAAATCACCCACGGCGAGGCCGATGCCGAGGCGAACCGCATCCTGGCCGAGTCCTTCAGCAAAGACCCGCAGTTCTACAAGTTGTATCGATCGCTGCAGACCTACAAAGGCGCGCTGGCCGACTCCGCCCCGACACTGGTGCTCTCGCCCGATGCCGAATTCCTGCACAGCCTGAAAACCGGGCCGGGTAGCAGTGGGAAGCGTTGAGCGGATGGACCGTTTAGAGGCTGTTCAAGCGCGATTGCAGGTAGCTTTTCTCCCCTCTCACATTGATGGGAGAGGGGCCGGGGAAGAGGGTTTTGGCAACAACATTGTCCTAATTAAACACCCTCTCCCTAACCCTCTCCCACACGTGGGAGAGGGGACAAAAGCGAACAGCTCCTTGGCGGATTGCCTGCGATGAATCCCGGTGTTCGCAACGGCGCGCGCTGGCGACGGATTCTCGGCGCGCTCGGTCCCGGTCTGGTGGTCATGCTGGCCGATACCGAGGCCGGCAGCGTCATCGCAGCGGCGCAAGGCGGTGCGCAGTGGGGCTACCGGCTGCTGGTGTTCCAGCTGATGCTGATCCCCTTGCTGTTTATCGCCCAAGAGCTGTCGGTGCGATTGGGGCTGGGCACCGGGCTGGGTTATATCGAGCTAATCCTGCAGCGTTATGGCAAGCGCTTTGCCGGGGTGATCATGGCCGCGCTGGTGTTGAGCTGCTTTGGTGCTTTGGTGACGGAAATGAGCGGCCTGGCGGGCGTCGGCCAATTGTTCGGCGTGCCGCTGTGGCAGAGCATGACGCTGCTGGTGGTGGCGATTTTCCTGATGGTGATCACGGGGTCGTATCACTCGATCGAGCGCCTGGCGATCGGGCTCGGCCTGTTCGAGATCGCCTTCTTTGTCGTGGCGTGGAAAGCTGCACCCGACCACCACCTGATCCTCGACCACCTGACGCAACAACCGCTGCGTGACCGCGGTTACCTCTATTTGCTGGCGGCCAATCTCGGCACCTGCGTCATGCCGTGGACGGTCGCCTATCAGCAGTCCGCCATCATCGACAAAGGGTTGACGCTCAAGGAGCTGAAAATCGCTCGCCTCGATACCGCGTTGGGCGCGGTGTTTTGCCAGCTGGTCACTTGCGCCGTCGTCATTGCCGGCGCGACGTTGTACAGCACTGGCGGCGCGGGCGGGCTGAATAGCGTGCCGGACATCGCCTCCGCGTTTACGCATGCCTTTGGCGATACCGTCGGCCGCGTGGTGTTTGCTTTGGGTCTGAGCGGCGGGGCATTGGTCGCGATCATCGTTGTATGCCTGACCGCCGCCTGGACCATTGGTGAGGCGACCGGCATGCGGCACGCACTGGAAAAACATCCCAAGGATGCGCCGTGGTTCTATGGCACGTTCGTGTTGATGCTGGTGGCTGGCGGCGTGTTGGTGGCGTCCGGCATCAATCTGGTCCGGCTTTCCATCGCCATTGCCGTGGTCAACGCCATCTTGTTGCCGCTGACCTTGGGTTGTCTGTTCTGTCTGGCCCGCAGCGCCTTGCCGGCCGAGCACCGTTTGCGTGGCCGCTATGCGGCGTGGGTGGCCGCGTTGTTTATCGCGGTCGGTGCGTTGGGCCTGGTGTCGGGCATTGTCGGGGGATTGGGCTAGTCATGCGGGGAGCAAGCCATGGGCTTTGATAGCCTTTTCAACGCGGCGGGGATTTCGCTGCAGGCGTTGTTGATCGACCTTTTGCTCAGTGGCGACAACGCCGTGATGATCGCGCTGGCCTGTCGCGGCTTGCCGCCGCAGCAACGTCGGCAAGCCATGTTGCTGGGGGTCGGCGCGGCGATTGTGCTGCGCGTGGTGCTGGCGGGGGTGGTCAACGTCTTCCTCAACCTGCCGATGCTCAAGCTGATCGGTGCATTGGTGCTGCTATGGATCGCCATCCGCCTGATGGTCGATCAGGAAGAGCCGGATGTGGATGAGGTGGACGTCTCCAGCAATCTCTGGGCTGCTGCCATCACCATCATCGTGGCGGATCTGGCGATGAGTCTGGACAACGTCGTCGCCCTTGCGGCGCTGGCGCAAGGCAATCTGTTGTTCATGGCCTTCGGCGTCTTCCTGAGCGTGCCCTTGCTGATGTTCGGCAGCACGCTGGCGGTGGGCCTGATGGCGCGCTATCCGCAGCTGATCGTCGCGGGCGGCGCGTTGCTGGGTTGGATCGCCGGCAGCATCGCGGTGGCCGATCCGCTGGTGGCGGACTGGATCAACACCCAGTCGCCCGCGTTGACGGTGGTCATTCCGCTCATGGCAGCCTTGTTCGTGCCGCTGCAAAGCCGCAATGTGCTCAAGGCGCGTGCCTTGGCCCCGCCCAAGTCCAAACGGATACGCCCGGCCAAACCGGCCCGTGTCGATCTACCGGTATCCGATGCCGTGGCACCGGTCATGCCCGTTACCGAATCCATCACCGCGACTCCGCCTGTGAGCGTCATTGCCAAGCGGAATACGGGCAAATGGGTCGCTGCCGGATTGGTGGCGATGGCGATCATTTGCATCGGCTTGCTGGTGCTCACACCCGGCCACCGCGATGCCAAGACCAGCGGCGGCAGCCTGTTCTATCCTGCGCCGTCACAAAACACCTACCGCTGTGCGGAGATCGACGCCACCTTGCTGTATCGCCACGGCGGGATGAATGTGAGCCTGCACATCCGCAATGCGGAGGTGAATGGCTATCTTGATCAGGGCAAACTGACTTGGTCGATGCCGGCCAGGACGGCCGCTGCGCTGGGGATCAAGCTGCCGAGCCGGATCAGCGGTGACAGTGCCCGGACGGTGGTGTTGGGGTATGAGGGTGGGGTGGTGGTGCAGTGTGTGTTGAGTGGTTCGCTGCGTTGATTGACGCGTGGCGAGCTGAGGTTTAGCGCCTGCGGCGCGGGCAAAAGTTTTACATGCCGGTTCCGCCCGGCGGACGGGGTTTAAGCGCCAATGGCGCGAGTAAAGGTGTTTCAAGCGGGAGTTCGTCCCGCAGGCCGACTCACTTTTAGCGAAACTGCGCATGCGCAGTTTTCTTGTATCGCCAAGACAACCGGGCGCTGCCCGGTTGCGGCGAAGCCAAAAGTAAGCAAAAGAAGGCGACCCTGCAAAAACGTCTGTCGCAAGCGCCAGATGCCCTGCCAGCCAGCCCGTCACGGGCGGGCATCGAAAACTCGGGCCAAGGCCCTCAAACACTCGATCCCCGAAACCCCCGTGCCGGTCTGTCTGGCGGGGCGCTTTTGAAAGGGGGGCAGACCATCCTTACCCCGGCCCTCTCCTTGAAGAGGGTGACTTGGGCTGATGCAGTTGCGGTTCAAGTTACGCCGGGCCTTGGTTTTCTCCCCTCGCCCACTTGTGGGAGAGGGGCCGGGGGTGAGGGCACTACCACGGGCCGCATTCTTTTCACCACCCTAACCCTCTCCCTCTGTCCCTGAGCAAGGCAAAGCCTTGCACGGGATGTGAGAGGGGAGGTGCGGCGCAATGCCCTGCGGGGATTGCGCCCTACGAAACTACAGTGCGTCGCTATCCTACAAAAACTGCGACTGCTGTTCGTAACCACACTGTTGCTCGGCTGAGGGGCGCCTTGGGATTGTCAAGCAGTGACTGGCCCAAGCGGCCTACCGCAACGCCCCCGGCCCATCCCGATAGATCGCCCGATACTGCGCCAGCCGCCGCGCCAGAATCTCCGTCCGGGCATTGCTCGGCAAGTACTCCGCCCGCACGGGTGGCTTCTCGCAAATCGCAGCTTCAACGCCGCCGCTGGCCAGCCAACCCAACCGCGCCGCACCCAACGCCCCGCCAGCTTCGCCGCCGTGATGGGTGACGAGGCGGGTGTTCAGGATGTCCGCAATCAGTTGTGCCCAATACGGGCTGCGCGCGCCGCCACCCATGAGCGAGAGCGTATCGACTTCGGTGCCTGCGTCATGCAGCGCATCCAGCCCATCCATCAGCGCGAAGGCGACGCCTTCCAGCACCGCGTAGCCCAGCATGGCCCGGTCGGTAGCGTGGGTGAGGCCGTGGAAGATGCCTTGGGCGAACGGGTCGTTGTGGGGCGTGCGCTCGCCCGATAGGTAGGGCAGAAAGATCGGGGCATGGTCGAGCGCGGCGGTGGGTAGGGCGACGACTTCGGGCAGCAGCGTGGCTTCGTCGGTGCCGACCAGCTTGCACAGCCAGCGCAGGCAGCTGGCGGCGGAGAGGATGACGCTCATCTGGTGCCAGCGGCCGGGCAGGGCGTGGCAGAAGGCGTGCACGGCCGAGGCTGGGTTGGGGCGGTAGCGGTCGTTCACCACGAACAGCACGCCCGAGGTGCCGAGCGAAATGAAACCATCGCCGGGTTCGGTTGCGCCGATGCCGATGGCGCTGGCGGCGTTGTCGCCGCCGCCGCCAGCCACGATGACTTCATGCGTCCAGCCCCAGCGTTGTTTGAGCTCATTCCGCACGGTGCCGGAGATGGCATCGCCTTCGACCAAGCGCGGCATATGAGCGCGACTGAGGTTGGTCGCGGCGAGCAGCTCATCCGACCAATCGCGCTTGGCGACATCGAGCCACAGCGTGCCGGCGGCGTCGGATGGGTCGCTGGCTTTTTCGCCGGTCAGGCGCAGGCGCAGGTAGTCCTTGGGCAGCAGCACGGTGGCGGTTTGGGCGAACACGTTCGGTTCGTGCTTCGCCAGCCAGAGCAGCTTCGGGGCGGTGAAGCCGGGCATGGCGAGGTTGCCGGCGATGGCGTGCAGATCCGGTGCGCGTTCGGTGAGCTCGCGGCATTCGTCGGCGGCGCGCATGTCGTTCCACAGGATGGCCGGGCGTAGCACGCGGTCTTGCGCATCCAGCGTCACCGCACCGTGCATCTGACCGGACAGGCCGATGGCGCGCACTTCGGCGAACTGGGCCGGGTGGGAGGCGTGCAACTGATCGATGGCGTCGCACGTGGCCTGCCACCACGCGGCCGGGTCTTGTTCGGACCAACGCGGGTGCGGCCGACTGACGGTGAGTGCGACGCCGGCACTGGCGACGACGCGGTTGTCTTCGTTCAACAAGACCACTTTGACTTCGGAAGTGCCGAGGTCGATGCCCAGATACATGGATGTTTTCCTGTGTTGGCCGGGATGAAAACGATTGTAGGAGCGAGCTTGCTCGTGATTGCCATGATGGTTTGGTCAATGCAATCGCGAGCAAGCTCGCTCCTACAACGTTTGGATTTGCTATGCGCTTTGCATGCTGGCAAGCCATTGTTGTGTACGCGCTACTGCGCCCCGCAACAAGTCGGTAAACGCCGGATCGCCAGCCAGCTTGCCCCATAGCATCGGATCGGCGGCGTAGGCGGCGATCGGGTCGGCGCTGGTCAGCATGGCGCGGGTGGCGTCGGCGTCGAAAATGCCATCCTGATATTCATAGGGCAGCGTGCCGGCTTGCCAGCGTTGCAGAAAGACGAAGAACAGCGCGGGCAGCATGGCCGTGGCTTCCGGCGTAGCGCCGCGAGCGAAGCATTCCTGCAGCGTGGGGGCGATGAAGCCGGGCATCTTGGAGAACCCATCCGCCGCCACGCGCTGGTTGCTGTCGAGGATGTACGGGTTGCTGAAGCGGTCCATCACCGTATCGCGGTAGCGCACCAGATCGAGCGGGCTGGGGGTCAGGCAGGGGATGACGTCGCGGGTGACGTAATCGAGCATCATCTGCCGGATCGACGGCACGGCCATGTCGCCGTTGATGGTGGATAGGCCAATCAACGTGCCGGCCCAGGCCGCGCAGCTGTGGCTGGCGTTGAGGATGCGGATTTTGGCTTCCTCATACGGCAGCACGGACTCCACCATTTCCACGCCGACCTGTTCCAGCGCCGGGCGGCCGGCGATGAAGTTGTCTTCGATCACCCACTGAATGAAGCGCTCACCCATCAGCGCGCATGGGTCGTCGACGCCAGTGGCAGCCAGCGCGCGCTCACGGACTTCGGAGGTCGGGCGCGGGGTGATGCGGTCCACCATGCTGTTCGGGCTGCTGGTGTTGACCAGCACCCAGTCGCGCAACGCGGTCTCTTGGCGCAGGGCCAGAAACTCCAGCAGGCCATCGCGGAAGCGTTCGCCGTTGTGGCGCAGGTTGTCGCAATTGAGCAGCGTCACCGCGCCGTGACCTTGTGCTTGCCGAGCCCGCAGGATGGCGCTGAGTGTGCCATAGATGGTGCGGTGGTCCCCCTTTTTCGGATCAGACTCCAGATCGGCAGCGAGGTCGGCATTGGCGACGTCGAGCTTGTGATGCTGATCGAGGTAGTAACCGCCTTCGGTGACGGTGAAGGAGATGATGCGCGTCTGCGGATCAGCCCCGACCGCTGTCAGCGCGGCCAGCTCGGCATCCCACGGCACGATCTGGCGGACGGAGCGGATGGTTTCGTATTCGCGCGCGCCGGATGAATCGACGGTTTCCAATGTGTATGCGCCGTTTTGCTTGGCCAGCGCGTTGAGCAGCGGTGTCATGTCGTCGCGGATATTGCCGAGTGCGAGCGACCAGCTGGCATCGCCGGATTCGATGAGGCGATGCAGGTAAACCGCTTGGTGGGCGCGATGGAAAGAACCGGCGCCGATGTGCAGCCAGGTGGAGGGAGAGGTGGACATGGGGTGCTCCGGGTATTGAAAGGCGAAATCTGGTTTGGGTGCCATGTATGGAATGGCGGGATGTCTGTTGGGGCGGGGAGTGCGGGGGGGCGCTGTTTTGCTCCCCCCTTCGCGGTGGCGTACGAATCGTTGATTCGCTCAGCCAAGGGGCTAGGGGGGATTTCGTAGGAATTCCCAACCATTCGGCGAACAGAAAATCCACTTCGCTTTCGGGCTTGGTAGCTCTAATCCGAAGAATGGCTGTTGCTTTACCAAAATCCCCCCTAACCCCCCTTCCGCGAAGGGGGGGATAACACCAGCCTCACGCCGCCTGCAGCACCTTCACCCGCGCCAACGCCTGCCCACTCGCATCAAACAAATGGCAGCGTTGCGGATCAGCGCCCAGTTGCAGCGCCGTACCCGGCCGGTATTGCTCTTCTTCCGGCACGCGCAGGATCAGGCCGTCCGGTGCGGCGGGGCAGTCGGCGTAGACGTAGGCGTGATCACCGAGTGATTCCTGCGCGGTGACGGTGGCGGGGATGATCTGGCTCCCATGCACTACATGCAGGTGCTCCGGCCGGATACCGAGGGTGACGCGCTCGCCGGCTTTCAGTGCGCCGCGTTCCACAGCGACGGATTGGATGCCGCCGTTATCGAGCTGCACCTGCACGAAATCGCCATCAAACCCTTGCACCGTGCCAGCGAGGAAATTCATCTTTGGCGAGCCGATAAAGCCGGCGACGAAACGGTTGGCAGGGTGGTGATACAGCGTATGCGGGCTGCCGACTTGCTCGATGCGCCCGGCTGACAGCACGACGATCTTGTCGGCCAGCGTCATCGCTTCGACCTGATCGTGGGTCACGTAGATCATCGTGGTCTTGAGGTCGTCGTGCAGCTTGGCGAACTCCAGCCGCATCTTCACGCGCAGGGCGGCGTCGAGGTTGGAGAGCGGTTCGTCGAACAAGAATACGTGCGGCTCACGGGTAATGGCGCGGCCGATGGCGACGCGTTGGCGCTGGCCGCCGGAGAGCTGTTTGGGCTTGCGGTCGAGCAGATGATCGATGTGCAGAATCTTGGCGGCACGCATCACGGCGGCGTCGATCTCGGCCTTGCTCTTGCCGGCCAGTTTCAAGCCGAAAGCCATGTTGTCGTACAGCGTCATGTGCGGGTAGAGCGCATAGCTTTGGAACACCATGGCGATGCCGCGCTTGCTGGCGGGGACTTCGTTCATCCGCTGGTCGCCGATGCGCAGCTCGCCGGCGCTGATGTCTTCCAGCCCGGCAATCATGCGCAGCAGTGTGGATTTGCCGCAGCCGGAGGGGCCGACGAAGACGACGAATTCGCCATCGGCAATGTCGAGATTGATGTCGCGCATGACTTCGACTTCTTCATAACGCTTTTGCAGATTACGGATGGTCAGGCTGGCCATGATGCGAAATCCTTATCTATCAAATTTGGAGTCTTGGCTCCCCTCGCCCATTGATGGGAGAGGGGCTGGGGGAGAGGGCAGTTGTTTAGCCAACACCCTCTCCCTAGCCCTCTCCCGTAAACGGGAGAGGGGACAAAAGTCTTTGCTGTGTTTCTGTGTGCTTCTGCAGCAATGTTTAAAGCAGCCAGAAAAACCCAGCGCAGCGGTTCTGGCTAGGCGCGCGGTCGTACGAGCGTACGTGCGAGTACGGCAAGACCGCGCAACGACGCCAGAAGGGTTTTGCTGGTTGCCTCCACTACTTCACCGCTCCGAAGGTCATCCCGCGTACCAGCTGCTTCTGCGCCACCCAGCCCACGGCCATGATCGGCGCGACGGCAAGGAAGGAAGCGGCGGAGAGCTTGGCCCAGAACAGCCCTTCGGGATTGGAGTAGGAGGCGATGAACACCGTCAGCGGTGCGGCATTGACACTGGAGAGGTTCAAGCTCCAGAACGCCTCGTTCCACGACAGGATGATCAGCAGCAGCGCGGTGGACGACAGGCCCGGCAGGGTGGTCGGCAGCAACAGGTGCCAGATTTCCTGCCACGCGTTCGCGCCGTCGATGCGGGCGGCTTCGAGGATTTCCTTCGGCACTTCGTTGAAGTAGGTGAAGGCCATCCATACCGCGATCGGCAGGTTCATCAGCGTGTAGACGATGATCAGGCCGGGCACGCTATCCAGCAGGCCGGTGTTCTTGGCCAGTAGGTAGATCGGGATCAGCACGCCCACGGCCGGCATCATCTTGGTCGAGAGCATCCACAACAGCAGTTTTTGCGTCTTGCGGTTGGGGAAGAACGCCATCGAATACGCGGCCGGCACGGCGATCACCAGTGACAGCAGCGTTGAGATGATCGACACAGCCATCGAGTTGTAGACGAAGGTGCTGTAATGGCTGCGCTCGAACACTTCGCGGAAGCTATCCAGCGTGGGTGTGAAGATCAGCGACAGCGCGTAGGCATCCTGCTCGGTCTTGAACGCGGTGACGCCGATGATGAGGATGGGCAGGAACATCACCAGGGCGACGCCCCAGCCAAGGATGCCGACGCCGATCTGGCGCATGTTGGCGGTCGTCATTGGTCGTACTCCCCACGCAGGTTTTTCGCCAGCATGCGTACCAGGAAGATCGACACGATGTTGGCGAGGATGACAGCGATCACGCCGCCGGCTGAAGCGATGCCGATATCGAATTGCTGCAGGCCGATGGAATAGACGAGATAAGGCAGGTTGGTCGTTTCCGTGCCCGGCCCGCCGGCGGTGGCGGTGAAGATTTCCGCGAAGATCGACAGCAGGAAGATGCTCTCGATCATCACCACGACGGCAATCGCGCGCTTGAGGTGCGGCAAGGTGATGTGGATGAAGATGCGCACCGGGCCGGCGCCATCGAGCTGGGCGGCTTCGCGTTGTTCCTGATCCAGCGATTGC
Organism: Andreprevotia chitinilytica DSM 18519; assembly: GCF_000711875.1. Classification (GTDB taxonomy): domain Bacteria; phylum Pseudomonadota; class Gammaproteobacteria; order Burkholderiales; family Chitinibacteraceae; genus Andreprevotia; species Andreprevotia chitinilytica. The sequence continues at coordinate 176,547 of NZ_JONM01000007.1, read as the reverse complement.
AAGGACGTGAGCAGGATCAGGAAGGCGAACGGCGTCCACTGCCACGCCACCATCACGATGATCGACCACAGCGGGTAGTCGGCCAGCCAGTCGATCGGCTCCAGCCCGACCAGCCGGAACAGATGCGACCACAGGCCGTAGACCGGGTGCAGGATCATGTTCTTCCAGATCAGCGCGCCCACTGTCGGCATGACGAAGAACGGCGCGATCACGAACAGGCGGGCAATGCCGCGGCCGGGGAATTTCTGGTCGAACAGCACCGCCATCAGCGTGCCGCCGACCACCGAGATCAACAGTACCGAGACGATCAGCACCAGCGTGTGGCCGATCGACGGCCAGAACGCCGGGTCTTCCAGCAGGTAGCGGTAGTTATCCAGCCCGACAAAACCGGTCTGGTCGGGGCTGAGCAGGTTGTAGCGGATGACGGAGAAATACAGCGTCATCACCAGCGGTACGATCATCCACAGGCCGAGCATGGCGACCGAGGGCGTGAGCAGCAGCTTGGCGGGGGAGAACTTGCGCCCGGGCGCGGGCGGCGCGATGGGCGTCGCCGGCGTGGGCAGGATGATGGTTTGTTGAGTCATGGAGGGGCTCACTTCTAATAGCAACGGCTTGGTTGCAGGAACGACGTTCCAGATGCAGCAGTGCAGGCCGGCTTGGCTGTTGGCTCCCCTCGCCCATTTATGGGAGAGGGGCTGGGGGAGAGGGGCGTTTTTTATTGCCACCACCCTCTCCCTAACCCTCTCCCACAGTCCCTGAACAAGGCAAAGCCTTGCACGGGAGGGCGAGGGGACAAAAGCTGGAGCCGGCCGTTGCAGACTTACTTCAAATACCCACCCTGTTTCATCGCCCGCTCGGCCTGTGCCTGTGCGGTCTTGAGCGCAGCATCGATCGTCGTCTTGCCTGTCAGCGCACCGGCAATCGTCTGCCCGACCACAGTACCGATGGACTGGAACTCAGGAATCGTGGCGAACTGCACGCCGATGTAGGGCACCTTTTGCAGCGTCGGGTCGGTCGGGTTGGCGGTCTCGATCGAGTTCAGCACGAAGCTCGCGAACGGCGCAGCCTTCTGGTATTCGGGCGAGGCGTAGGTCGATTTCCGCGTGCCGGACGGCGCGGAGGCCCAGCCCTTGTCCTTGGCGACGAGCTGGATGTATTCCTTCGAGGTGGCCCAGGCGGCGAACTTCTTGGCAGCATCCTGCGACTTGGACGACTTCGGAATCGCCAGCGACCACATCCACAGCCAATGAGCGCCCTTGGGCGTGCTGGCGATCGGCGCGGGGGCGAATGCGACCTTGTCGGCGACCTTGGATTCCTTGCCGTCGTAGAGCATGCCAGCCGCGACGGTGGCATCGACCCACATGGCGCACTTGCCGCCACCGAACAGCACCAGGTTCTCGTTGAAGCCGTTGGCGCTCGCGCCCGGCGGGCCGTATTTGTTCAGCAGATCGACATACTGGGTAACGGCTTTTTTCCATTCCGGCGTATCGAGGGTCGGCTTCCACTTCTCGTCGAACCAGCGGCCACCGTTGGTGTTGGCCATGGTGGTGACCAGTGCCATGTTCTCGCCCCAGCCGGCCCGGCCGCGCAGACAGATGCCATAAGTGCCCTTGGCCTTGTCGGTGAGTTTTTCAGCAAAGCCGGCAACGTCATTCCACGTCGGTTGCGCTGGCATCTTCAGGCCCTTGGCGTCGAACAGGTCCTTGCGGTAGTAGGTCATCGAGCTTTCGGCGTAGAACGGCACGGCGTAGAGCTTGCCCTCGTAGGAGAGGCCATCGCGCACCGCCTTGATCACGTCGTCGAGGTCATAGCTGGCCGGCATATCCAGCGGGCTGAGCCAGCCACGCTTGGCCCAGATGGGGGCTTCGTACGCGCCGATGGTCATCAGATCGAACTGGCCGCTGTTGGTGGCGATGTCGGTGGTGACGCGTTGGCGCAACACGCCTTCTTCCAGCACTACCCAGCGCAGCTTGATATCCGGGTTGGCGGTTTCGAACTGTTTGGAGAGCTTTTGCAGCTCGATCATGTCCGGGTTGTTGATGGAGGCAATCGTCACGGTGCTGGCCGCACTGGCGAGGCCAACGGTGGCAAACAGGGCGGTGGCGAGGGTGGAAAGCAGGGTCTTGCGCTTCATGGATCTCATCTCCTGGGCGGTGAGGCACGACATGTAGGCTCTAACAAGCTGTTTTAAAACAGCTTTCAAGGCGGTCGGTTCAGCTATCGGGACAGACGATCGGCCGGGCAATGGCAGTGCATACGACTGATTGTGGTGCATGGTTGCTGCCGCTGCGGCCAATATGTAATGAGCATTTGTTCGTTACATGGGCAAATATTCGATCTGTGTCGCACCAATGTCAAGCATTTGCTCTATGATTGAGCAAATGCAACGTGATGCGCTGCATCAAGCTGGTGCGTGGCCTGCAAGCCAACAACGGCGTCATTCATTGCCAAACGGCTACAATCACGCTCGAACGCAGCGCAGCAAATGCAACGGATGAGAAGACTGCCGTTCGTCGAATGAGGAGCAAGGGATGTCGCGACAACAAGAAAAAAGGGATCAAGCCGCCCGTGCCGCGTGGATGTATTACGTGGGCAACAACACGCAACACGAGATTGCTGACCGGCTGGGTATCTCGCGGCAGATGGCGCAGCGGCTGGTGGCTTATGCGGTGGAGCAGGGGCTAGTGCGGGTGCGGATCGAACACCCGATTTCGGATTGCCTGGCGCTGGCCGACGCGCTCAAGACGCGTTTCGGGTTGGCGATCTGCAGCGTGGTGCCTACCGATGGCAACAATGCCGAGGCGCTACGCCGCATGCTGTCGGTGGCGGGGGCGGAGGTGGTGGAGCAGTTCATTCACGCCGAGAAACCGATGGTGATCAATGTCGGCTCGGGCCGCACGCTCAAGGCCATCATCGATGAGCTGCCGGAAATCGATCGGCCGCAGCATCGCATTGTGTCGATGGTGGGGGCGATTTCCAGCGATGGCGCATCCAACCGCTACGACGTCGCCCTGCGTGCGGCGGAAAAGACCGGCAGCAAATACTTCATGCTGCCTGCGCCGTTGATTGCGGATAGCGCGGAAGACTGCCGCCAGTGGTGCAGCCATCGTGTCTATCGCGTCGTGAGCGAACTCGCCGCCCATGCTGACCTGACTCTGGTCGGCGTCGGCTCGGTCGGCCCGGCTTGCCCGTTGCTGGAAGACGGTTTCGTGAGCGAAGAGGAAGTCAGCCAATTGGTGGCTGCCGGTGCGGCGGGCGAGATGATTGGCCACATCATCGATGGCACAGGGCGACCGCTGGTGTCGCCGCTGTCTTCCCGCGTGACCAGCCTGCAGTGGCCATCCTCGCCCACGCGGCCGGTGATCGGTTTTGCGGGCGGCGCAGCCAAGCACAAGGCGATTGCTGCGGTGCTGCGTGGTGGGTGGTTGTCTGGTTTGGTGACGGATGAGGCTTCGGCGCGGGCGGTGTTGGCGGGGTAGCCTTGTCCGCAAATTGTAGTTCTCCCCTCGCCCATTTATGGGAGAGGGGCCGGGGGTGAGGGCCGTGCTGAGGGCAATGCCCTTTTCAGCACCCTCTCCTTAACCCTCTCCCACTTTCCCTGAACAAGGCTAAAAGCCTTGCACGGGATGTGAGAGGGGACTTAAAAGCGCATCACCCCTCAACCAGCCCGCCCCAACTCCACCTCAATCGCCCCCAACAAGCGCGCATCATCTGCCTCGATATCCGGCGCAAAACGCCCGACCACTTGGCCACTACGGTCGATCAGGAATTTCTCGAAGTTCCACAACACCTCGCTCTCGCTGCCAACCGGGATATCCCGACTGATCAGGCGTTCGCGAAACGGGCCGGTATCGAGTGCGTGCGGCAGAGCAGCGGTCAACGCGGCATAGAGCGGATGCTGATCCTCGCCCTTCACCGACAGCTTGGAAAACAACGGGAAGGTCACGTCATACGTGCCGCTGCAGAACGCCGCGATTTCCTCGTCCGTGCCCGGTTCCTGCTGCTTGAAGTTGTTGGCCGGAAAACCCAGCACTTCCAGACCGGATGCTTGCTTGTCGCGATAGAGTTGTTCCAGCCCGGTGTATTGCTTGGTCAGCCCGCACTTGGAGGCGACATTGACGATCAGCAGCACCTTGCCTTGATAGTCCTTGAGCTGGGCAGCAGTGCCATCGATTTTGGTCAGCGGGATGTGTTGCAAGTCTTGGGTCATGGGTGTTTTCCAGAGGGGGTGTTGAAGTTGTAGGAGCGAGCTTGCTCGCGATGGCCATGTCTCAAGATCCGGTGCCATTGCGAGCGCTGGCCGGTCAGAAACTTTCGCGTTCTTGCGCTGGCGCATCTTCGCGGCCGGCAGCCATAAAATCGGCGGGTAGATTGTTCAAGACGTCGAGTATGGCGGGCGTGTTAACAGGGTACTCATGCTGGATGTTCTCACCGTTACTACAGAATCCATTCGGCAAGTCTGCGGCGTCGTCAAGTTGAAATGGATCGGTATCTGCCATATGCACCCCGAAAATTTTTGCGGTCAGTGGGAAAGCATGTAGGGGATCGCTCATGCCGGCAAGGCTGGTGTTTCTGCATTCACAAACCCGCGCCAGTACCGCCGGAACACGCCAAAATATCGTCCTTTTCCCCGACCGCATTTGGAGCCCATGATGAGCGACCCGGATATCCACCGCCTTAACCCGACCGACTTGTGGTCCGACGCGGTCAGCTTCAACGGCATTGCCTGCTTTGTCGAAGTCCCGGAAAGCGGCAGCGGGTTTGCCGAACAAACGCAGGCGTTGCTGGCGCAGGCGGAGCGCACTTTGCAGACCATCGGTTCAGACAAGAGCCGCTTGATGATGGCGACCATTTACGTGACTGATTTCAGCAACCGCGCCGTGCTCAACGAGATTTGGGCGGCGTGGTTGCCCGCTGGCGCAGCACCAGCGCGGGCGTGTGCGCGGGCGGAGTTGGCATCGCCGGATTTGTTGATTGAGATTGCGTTTACGGCGGCGGTGAAGGGCGGCTAGGGGGCGCTTTTTTGCACACGCTGAAGGAGAACGATGCGTGTCGTTTCACACGTCCCCTGTAGGAGCGAGCTTGCTCGCGATGGCGACGGTGAATGATACGATGCAATCGCGAGCAAGCTCGCTCCTACAATGTTCATTGCGCCGGGCCGTAGCCCGGACGGCTTGGCCGGCCGGGGTGACACTGGGTCAAACAATCACCGCCGCTGGCCCTGGTCACGGAGCCCCCGGCCGGCCAAGCCGTCCGGGCTACATGGGGCATCTCCTTGTGTCTCATCCCGGATCGCGAATCAACTCCAGCGCGGTACTGCGCGCAAGGCGTCGCCGCTCCCACGCGGTGACCACGGCAGCCAGCAGCAGGCCGGTCACCATGCTGTAAACCGGCAGCAGCCAGTTCACCGCCACTGGTAGCTCCAGCACGTATTTCCCGATTGCCCAGCCGCATACGCTGGCGGCCAGCCCGGCGACCAAGCCGGCGGCAGCACCGATAGCCGCGCCTTCGCGCCAGAGGATGGCGGCGATCTGGCCGCGGGTTGCGCCAAGAGCGCGTAATACGGCGATTTCGCGGTGGCGTTCGGGGGCGGTGGTTTCCAGTGCCGCCAGCAGCACGGTGATACCGGCGGCGAGGCAGAAGGCGAACACCAGCCGCAACGCGCCAGAGACGAGATCAAGCACACGGCGGACTTCGGCCAGCACGGCGCCGACGTCGATAAAGGTCACGTTCGGGAAGGCGCGGGAGACTTGCGCGAGCTTGGCGTTCTCCGTTCCTGCCAGGTGGAAGCTGGTGATCAGGCTGGTCGGGGCATCGCGGAAGAGAGCGGGTGTGCCGACAACGAAGAAGTTGACCCGGAACGAATCCCAATCGACCTGCCGCAGATTCACCACCTTGGCGCTGACTGGCGTGCCGGCGACGTCGAAATCGAGCGTATCGCCCAGCTTGATACCCAGCGTATCGGCCAAGCCTTTCTCGACCGAAAAGCCCGGCTGGTCGTCATTAAGCGGATCGCCGGCGACGATGCGGTTGTCGGCACGCAAGGTCTCGCCCCAGGAGAGGTTGAACTCACGCTCGGCCAGCCGCTTGGCGCGATCGTCTGGCAGCTTGGCCAGATCGACCGGCTGGCTGTTGTGCCCGACCCAGCGGCCGCGAATCATCGGCTGCAGCGCGGGGTTGCCCAGACCGATGTCGCGCAGTTGCTGGGTAAATGCCTTGGCTTGATCTGGTTGGATATTGATTGCGAACTGGTTGGGGGCATTGACCGGGACTTTGCTTTGCCACGCGGCCAGCAGATCGTTCTCGACCGACGTCAGCAGCCACAGGCCGAGCAGCCCGACCGTCAGCGCGGCGAGTTGCGCGGCGGCGAGCCAGCGGCGGCGTAGCAGTTGCCGCACGGCGATGCGGGCGGCGAAATCCTGCGCGAAGCTGGCCCAGGCCCGCACCAATAACCAGCCAAGCAAGCCGGCGGCCAGCAGGGCGGCGATGATGCCGCCTGCCACCAAGGCGGCCAGTGTGGCATTGCCGGCGACCCACCACAGCAGACCCAGCGCCGCGCCGCCAGAGAGGACGAGCGAGACCCATAATTTGGCCGGTGCTGTGAGTTCGCGGCGCAGCACTTTCAGCGGCGGCGTGGCTGCCAGTTGCAGCAGCGATGGTCCAGCCACGCCAACCAAGAGCACGAATCCAAACAGGCAGGCCGATAGCCAAGGCCAGAGCGATCCGGCTGCGAGTGGCGCGGGCAACTGGTTCTGGATCGCCCAGCCGAGCACATTCTGCGCCCCCCAGCCCACCACGCCACCGACGAGCGCGGCGGACAGGAACAGCAAGAGCAGCTCGCCCAACAGCAAGCCGCGAATCTGTTTGCGGCTGGCACCAAAAGTGACGAACAGCGCGACCGCATCGGCCCGGTTGGCGGCGTGGCGGCGGGCGGCCAGCAAGATGGCGACAGCGCTGAGCGTGGCGGCCAGCAGGGTGACGAGGCGCAGGAAGCGTTCGGCACGATCGAGTGCGGTTTTCACTTCCGGCCGGGCTTCGCGCACGTCTTCCAGCCGCTCGCCACGGCCGAGTTTGGCGTTCACTTCCGCTTTCCACGCTGCGACATCTTTGGTCGGGCCGGCTACCAGCAGGCGGTAGCGCACACGGCTGCCGAAGCCGATCAAGCCGGTAGCTGGTAAGTCGGCCGCGTTCATCATCAGGCGCGGTTGCAGGCTGGCGAAATCGAGCGCGGCATCGGGTTCCTTGTCGATCAATGCTGTAACGCGGAAATCGCTACGGCCGAGCCGGATGGTGTCGCCGGCCTTGGCGTTGAGGCGCGTTGCCAAGCGCGGATCTAGCCAGACTTCGCCGACCTTGGGCGGGCCGGATACCTGTTGACTGCCAGCCGCCGTGCCCAGCATGAGCTTGCCGCGCAGTGGATAGCCGCCATCGATGGCCTTCACGCTGGCGAGCACGGCCGCATCACCAGCCCCGCTCATACTCGGGAAGGCGGCGGTGCGGGCGATCTGCAGACCATGTTTGTGGGCAGCATCGGTCGCGCTTGGCGAGATGGGGTGGTCGGTGGTGAGTACCGCGTCGGCAGCCAGCAGGTTGTTCGATTCGGTGTTCATCAAGCGCGACACGCGCTCGGTGAACAGGCCGACGGCGGTCAGCGCGGCGATGGTGACGATCAGTGCGGCCAGCAGCGTGCGGTAATGGCCGGCGCGCAAGCCGTGGATGAACTGGCGCAGGATGAGCATCACAGGCCGTCCTGTTCGACGACTTCGCCGGCCGTGAGTCGCAAGCGGGCGCCGCAGCGGCTGGCGAGCTGGTTGTCATGGGTGACGAGCACCAGCGTAGTACCGGTTTCGCGGTTCAGCTCGAACAGCAGATCGGCAACTTGTTCGCCGGTGTGGGTGTCGAGACTGCCGGTCGGTTCGTCGGCAAACAATAGCTGTGGCCCGGCGGCAAAGGCCCGCGCCAGTGCCACGCGTTGTTGCTCGCCGCCCGATAGCGTGCGCGGCGTGTGATCGATCCGCTTGCCCAGTCCGACCCGGCCGAGCCAATCCGTCGCGGTGGCTTCCATCTGCCGGCGCGAAGCGCCCTTGCGGGCGGCCAGTTCCAGCGGCAGCATCACGTTCTCGAGCGCAGTAAGTTCCGGCAGCAGCTGGAACGACTGGAACACGAAGCCGGCATATTTCGCACGCAAGCGGGCGCGGCCGTCTTCGTCTAGCGTGGATAATGCATTGCCGCCCAGCCAGACTTCGCCGCGCGTTGGTGTATCGAGCCCGGCCAGCAAGGACAGCAGCGTCGATTTGCCGGAGCCGGATGCGCCGACAACGGCCAGACTGCTGCCGGCGGCCAGTTGGAACGTCACGCCAGCAAGGATGTCCAGCTCACCATCGGCGGCGACCACGTGCTTGCCGAGGTTTTCAGTACGCAACAAGGGAGAAAGATCAGTCATGTTTTTGAATGGGCTCGGCAGGGGATTCGGTAAGGGGCTGGGGCGCGTATTGGTGTTGTTGGTCGGGGTGCTGCTGTTCTCGATCGCCGCCGCAGCGGATCGACCGGTGCTGCTGATCTTTGGTGATAGCCTTTCTGCGGGCTACCGGCTGCCAGCCGATAAAGCCTGGCCGGCGTTGCTGGAAAAACAACTTGCGCAAGGGAGCAAGCCTTATCGCGTGATCAATGCCAGTGTCTCCGGAGAGACGACTGCCGGTGGCCTGACCCGGTTCCCGGCAGCGCTCAAGCAGCATCAGCCGAAGGTGGTCCTGATTGAGCTTGGATCCAATGATGGGTTGCGCGGCTTGCCGCTCGACAAGGCTAAAGCGAATCTGGAGGCGATGGTGAAACTTGCCAAGGCATCCGGTGCAAAAGTTCAGCTGTTGGGCATGCAACTACCACCCAACTATGGCCCGGATTACACGCTGCGTTTTGCCGGTATGTACGAAGATATCGCCAAATCGCAACGAGTCGGCCTGACGCCATTCCTGCTCGCGCCGATCATTCAGCGGCCGGACTGGTTCCAGTCTGATCAATTGCACCCGACGGCGGAAGCCGGCCCGTCGATTGCGCAAATGGTGGCGCGGGATATCCGGTCGTTGTTGTAGGTCGCAGTCATCGGCAACAAAAAAGGGCGTCAATGACGCCCTTTTTGCTTTGCTACCACTTAGTTGCTGCCCTTGCCGGCCGGGCCTGCTGGTGCGTATTCGATCAATTTCACCACCTGTGTCACGCCACCGACGTTTGCGGCCGCTTGTGCAGCGCGATTGGCGATCTCTTCGGTGGTGATGCCCATCAGGTACACCACCTTGCGTTCGGTGGTCACCAGGATATGGATCGCGTTCGGATCGCCAGCACTATTCAGGATGGCGGTCTTCACCCGCGCCGTGAGCTGGGTATCGTTGGCACGCGTGCCGAGTTCGGATGGCGGCGCAACCACGGTTTCGTCATAGAGCTTTTTCACGCCGGCTTCGGTGCGGGCGATCTGCTGGATCTTGGCGCGATCTGCTTCGGTCGGCGCTTCGCCGGTGAGCAAAACCTGACCGTTGAACGCATGCACGTTCACGTGGGAGTTGGTTTTGTAGAGGTCGTAGATGCGGTTGGTGATATTGGTGCTGATCCGCAGATCAGTGGCTTGTGTCTCGCTCTTGCGCGGGTCAGAGCCGATCCACGCGCCGACGGCGACACCGCCGGCCACCAGAATCGGCACGCAGGCAGAGAGGGCGATGCCGGTTGCGGCAAGGGCGATGGCCAGGGTTCGCTTTCCCGATGTCCAGTTCATTTACTCGCCCCCGAGCAACAGGTAGTCAACTGCATCGCACAGGGCGTGGATGGCGGTGATGTGGACTTCCTGAATGCGGGCGGTGCGCGGCACTGGCACGTTCAGGTGAACGTCGTCGCCACCGAGGATTTCGCCGACTTGCCCGCCATCCTTGCCGGTGAGGGCGATGATGCTCATCTGGCGTTCGTGTGCGGCGTGAATCGCGGCGACCACGTTGGGCGAATTGCCGGAGGTGGAAATCGCCAGCAGCACGTCACCGGCGCGGCCGATGGCGCTCACTTGCTTGGAGAACACCATGTCGAAGTCGTAATCGTTGCCGATGGCGGTCAGCGCCGAGGTATCGGTGGTGAGCGAAATCGCTGCCAAGCCGGGGCGCTCGCGCTCGAAGCGGCCGACCATCTCGGCGGCGAAGTGTTGGGCATCGGCAGCGGAGCCGCCATTGCCGCAGGCGAGGATCTTGCCGTCTGCGACCAGTACTTGCACCAGTTTTTCGGCGGCGGCGGCAATGGATGGCGAGAGCACGTCCATGGCGGCGGTCTTGGCGGCGATGCTGTCTTCAAAGTGCTGGCGCACCCGTTGTTTCAAATCCATGGTTCTTGTCCTTTAACCACCTGCCCGGCATTGGCCACGGCAGGTTTTCGTTGAATTTTCGGCTGCCTTGGCAGCGACATTACACGCCAACGGCATCGGACGAATCCGGTTCATCCCTGAATACAGTCCCGCAGCCAGTCGATTCGTTCCCCATCGATGCATACCGCGTCGAAGCGGCAGGGTGGCGTCGGGCGTACGGTTTGCAGATAGCTTTGTGCAGCGGCCCAGAGTTTAGCGCGTTTCGAAGCGGTGATACTCGCGGCTGCACCGCCAAAAGCGCGGCTGCGGCGTTGGCGGACTTCGACGAACACGAGCGTGTTCCCGTCGCGGCAGATCAGATCCAGCTCGCCCGCCTTGCAGCGCCAATTGCGCGCCACGAGCTTGAGGCCGCGATTGACGAGGTACTCTGCGGCGCGGTTTTCCGCCTCTTGCCCACGCATCATTCCAGATCGGTTGCCGGTGAATCTGGCGCAGCGCCATTTGCCTTGGGCCAGGCCAGCGTTTGCATGGGCATCTCCCGCCGCACTACGCCGGCAGGCGAAATCGACAGCTTTCCGGTCAAGCCATCATCAATTTTTACGCCGTCATCCGGTGCTTTGAGCAGTGCGATGGCCAGTCGCCACGCATCGACACCCAGGGCAAACACGCGCTCCAGATCGCTCGACTTGGTTCGCTCGCGTGGGAATACCGCATAGGTGGGTTCGTTCGGGTTGACCAGCCAGGGGATGTCCAGATAGCGGATGCCCCCCAGATCAATGAGTGTTGTCGACGGCAGGCTACCGGGGTTGAGCTGCGATGACGCATACAGCGGCAACTCGCTACCCAGATAAGGCCGCAGCTTGCGGGTCTGCTTGGTCGTGGTAGCGAGGAACACCGCATCGATGCCCAGATCGGCCAGATGCGTTTTGAGTGCGCCGTATTCCTTCACGCTATCGCCGATTTGTACATGGGCAGCTTCGGTGCCGGTGGCCGTCTGCCATGCCGCGCTAAAGCCTTGCGCCGTACGCCGGTTCAAGGCGCCTGTGCCTTCCAGTATCACCGGCTGGCGCACACCGTCTTGTGCCAGCTGCCGCGCCAAGGCGGCGGCTTCTTCTTCGACCGAAAGGTTGAAGCTATACAGATTGGGCCGGCGTAGCGTTTGCTCGTCGAAGTTGTTGAGCGCGATGACTGGTACGGGGAATTTGCCGTTGTCGGCGAGGTAATTGAGCGCGGTGCGCGTGAGCGGCCCGATCACTGCCGCCGCGCCATCCTGTATCGCTTTGGTGTATTGGGCGAGGACGTCTTCATCCTTTTCGCCGCTGTCGTAGGCATGCACCGGCGGTTGCTTGCCATCGCCATAGACTTTCTCGGCGAGTTGCACACCGCTTTTGAGTTGCGCTACGGCGGGCTTGAAGGCCTTGCTGTTCAGCGGCAGTAGCAGCGCGATGAAGGCGGGTTTGCTGGCCTCCGGCTCCGGTTCTGCTGCAACGCTGCTGGCGGCGCTTGCCGCACTGGCGATTTCTGCCGCTTTCGCTACACCCATAAAACAGACGCCGATCAGCCATGCGCCGTATAGTATTGCCCGCCAGTTGCCAGGAGCCCGAATGTGCATACCGACCCTTTCATCGCCGTTAAGTCCACATTATATGTGGTGGCTACCCCTATCGGTAACCTGAGGGATTTAACGCCGCGCGCGCTTGACATCCTGGCCGCCGCCGATGTTATCGCCGCCGAAGATACGCGTGTCACCGGCCTGCTGCTCAAGCAGTTCGGGCTCTCCAAACCAATGGTGAGCCTGCGCGAACACAACGAGCGGGCAATGGCGGAGAGACTCGTCGCCCGCTTGCAGGCTGGCGATATCGTAGCCCAGGTATCGGATGCGGGCACGCCAGGTGTCTCTGATCCCGGCGCCCAACTCGCCGCTGCCGCGCACGCTGCGGGTATCAAGGTGGTGCCGATTCCAGGTGCCTCTGCGTTGACTACGGCGCTGTCCGGGTCCGGTTTCGATTGCGCCCATTCGCTGTTCTACGGCTTCCTGCCACCCAAAACCAAACAACGTCGTGATGCGCTCGCGCCGCTGGCCAGTCTGCCTTACCTCACGGTGTTCTACGAAGCGCCACACCGCATCGTTGAATGCCTGGCTGATCTGGCCGAGGTCTATGGTGGCGATCGCAAGGCACTCCTCGCGCGCGAATTGACCAAGACCTTCGAAACACTCCGCCGCGCGCCACTGGCTGAGCTGGTCGAATGGGTGAAGGCGGATAGCAATCAGCAACGCGGCGAATTCGTACTGGTGCTCGATGCCGCGCCGCCCGCACCCGTGCTGGAGGCAAGCACCCACGATCAGGTACTCGCCCCGCTGGTTGCCGAGCTACCGCTCAAGCAAGCTGTTGCGCTGGCGCAGTCGATTACCGGCGCGGCGCGCAATGCCTTGTATGAACGCGCGCTCGAACTGAAGAACGCACAGCAAAATCAGCAAGACTGAGCTTGTCACGCTCGTAGCAGTTAGGTCATAATCCGGCCTCCACCGCCCGGGTGGCGAAATCGGTAGACGCAGGGGACTCAAAATCCCCCGCTGCAAGGCGTGTCGGTTCGAGTCCGACCCCGGGCACCAGTCAGTAAAACAAGGGCCTGAAGCGATTCAGGCCCTTGTTGTTTTTGTGCTTTGCAGAAATTTGTTGCTCGGCCCACAGCCTAAAAAAACCGCAGATAAATCTGCGGTTTTTTTATTTTCCTGATTTCAAACTTTCAAGCATTCAGCTTTGCTGGCTGTTTCACCGACCGGTTCGGCTGATGTCTCGCGCCAGCATCCCGTCGACGGCGTGCCGCCGCGCTTTCTCTTTCTTGTCCAGCAACTGCTCGTCTTCAGCCAATGCCTTGTAGAGCGCCACGCACAGCCCGACCATGATCAACGCGAAGGGGAGTGCGGTCACGATCGCCAATGTCTGCAACGCCTTCAGCCCGCCAGAGAACAACAGCACGATGGCCATTGCCGCCACGATCACGCCCCAGACAATTTTTACCCACGCTCGTGGATTGGGATTGCCGCGTGACGAGAGCATGCCCAGCACCAGATTGGCAGAGTCGGCCGAGGTGACGAAGAAGCACGAGACCAGCACCAGCGCGAGTACCGACAAGGTCTTGGCGAGCGGTAGCGCGTCGAACATGGCGAACAAGGTCTTGGCGTAGTCTTCCTTGTGCACGGCCAGCAGATTGATGCCGTCCAGCAACTGCTGGTGAATGGCGGTGCCGCCAAAGGCCGAGAACCACAGGAAGCTGACGATGCTGGGGGCGAGCAACACACCGACGACGAATTCGCGGATCGTGCGGCCTTTGGAGACGCGGGCGATGAACAGGCCCACGAACGGTGCCCAAGTGATCCACCACGCCCAATAGAACAAGGTCCAATCCGCTACCCACGAGCCTTTGGAGAATGGCGTGAGGCGCAGGCTCATGTACGAGAGATTGTTGATGTAGCCGCCCAAGGTGGTGGTGAACGACTCGAAGATGAACAGCGTCGGCCCGAGCACGATCACGGCGGCGAGCAGGATGAAGGCGATGGCGATATTCAGGTTGGAGAGCCATTTCACGCCACGGCCAACGCCGGTCAGCGATGAGATCAGCGCCAGCCCCATCGCAAAGACGATGATCGCGATATGCAGCGTATCGGTATCGGCCAGACCCAGCGTATGCGTGAGGCCGCCGGCGATTTGCAGCGTGCCCAGACCGAGCGAAGTGACCACGCCGCAGGCAGTAGCGATCACGGCGAGGATGTCGACCAGTTTGCCAAAGCCGCCATCCACGCGTTTGCCGAGCCACGGCCGGAAGGCTTCGGACACCAGTGCGGGCAAGCCGCGATTGAAACTGAAATAGCCGATGGCGAGCCCCATCACGCTATAGATAGCCCACGGATGCAGACCCCAATGGAAGAAGGTGTAGCGCAGTGCCTCACGTGCGGCATCTGCCGTCATGCCTTGGCCGGAAGGCGGCGTGGCAAAGTGCGATAGCGGTTCCGCTGCGCCCCAGAACACCAGGCCGATGCCCATGCCAGCAGAGAACAGCATGGCAAACCAGCTGCCGCGGCTGAATTCCGGTTCGGCATCATCCCCGCCTAGCCTGATCTGGCCGAAGCGGCTGAAGGCGAGGTAAAGCGCGAAGAGCAGGAAGCCAAACACCGCAAGCAGGTAGAACCAGCCGAAGTGGCTAATGGTGAAACCCAGCATGGCTTGTGTCGCGGTGGTCATCGTCTCCGGCGCGAAGACGCCCCAGAGCAGGAATAACAGCGCAACAATCGCTGAAATGGCAAATACCATGCCTATCTCCATGATTTATTGAAAGTTTTTCATGGTATCAGGCTGGCTGTAAGCCACGACTGGTCAAGGGAAATAGTTGAGCGGCCGTATTACCTTGTTGGCATGGCGGTAGTGACCCAGCTTTGCCAGCTTTGCCAGCATTGCCGTGCATGGTCGATTTGCCAGCCCGCATCGGCATGATGCAAACCCGAGAGTTGCCCAGTCTGGTCGAGCTGGATTGCTTCGCAGTGCGGATAGTCACGCACCCGCAATCCCGGCTGTATGCCCATGAACAACGCAGTGCACGGCACGCCCAGCCCCGCCGCCAAGTGGACAATGGCGCTGTCCACGCTGATTACCCGTTCTGCGCCGGCAATCAGCGCCAGCAGTTGTGGCAGGCCCGATGAAACCGCGCCCACGTCCCGGTAGCCGGTGATGCCTAGCTGCCCAAAGCCCAGCACCGTCTGACCGCTGGCAAGCAAGTGTGTTGCCAGTAGTGCCGTAATCTCTACCGGCATCGTGCGCAATGGTGAGCTGGCTCGTGGGCAAAGCAGCGTGTAGCGGAGTGGCAAGTCGTTTGGTAATGGCGGACGGGGAATGTGTGCCAGCCAGCTATTCGCTTTGGCTGCTGCTGGCATCGTGCCAGGTTCCATGCCAAGACTATCCAGAAAGAAATCCACCATCGGTAATGCGTCAAACGCGGGGCGGAACATGAAATCCGCCAGATCGATCACCACGCCATCCGCAGCCGTCAGCTCGGCGAGCGGCACCGGCAGCAATCGAACCTGGGCCCACGGGGCCAAGCGATAGATTTCCTCGACATGCGCCGGTGCATGCGGGCTGCGGTAAAGCACGATGGCAAGCTGCGGGTATTGTGTTTTCAGCCAATGCAATACGGAGAGCCCGACCACCGAATCGCCCAGCGCCACGCCCATGCCGTTGATGATGTGCAGTGTTTTTACGTTGGCGTAGTCGAGCCGGAATGGCGTGTAGTTGGCGTTCAGGATGCCTTTGCCGGCGGATATCGGCCGGAAGCCTGTTTGCGTTGGTAGGAAGGGCAGGTCATACGGCAACCAGACTTGCTCGGTGGTATCGACGATCGCAGCAGCGGAAAGCTTGGAGGAGGGGGGCATGGGGCGATTGTAGGGAGCCGCACCGCTACGGCCAACCCCGTAGCCTGGATGGGGCTTCGTCGCTCATGTTGCCCCCCGGCCGGCAAGCCGTCCGGGCTACGGGGTTGGTGTTCTCCCCTCGCCCATTGATGGGAGAGGGGCAGGGGGTGAGGGTTTACCGCCGGTTCTTCGTCGCATGTATTGCTCCCGGCCAGCGGGGCCGTTCGGATTACGCGAGCTGATCCGGCGGGTTACGACACGATGTGTCTAACCCGCCCTACGCAACTGATACGTCTGTTGCAAACACCACCGCCGGATCAAACACCCGCTCCCCATCTGCCCAGCGCGCCAATCCCAAAATCCGCTCGCCCAGTGGCGAGAGCTGCGCTTGCGGGTAGCGGGTTTGCTCCCAACCACGCGGGTCGCCGGGGAAGGCGTAACCGCGTGCCGGCTCGCGCTTGAACCAGCTGCCGATACGCCAGTCGCGTAGCTCCAGATTGCTTTCATCCGCGGGTGTGAACGAGATGTACTGTGCCAGCCGCACTTTGTCGGTCGAAGTGTTCGGGCGGATGCCGTGGGCGAGCAGGCTGTTGAAGATCAGGAAGTCGCCGGCCTGCATCGGTATGAAACGCGGCTGCCACGGCAAGCTATCGACATCCGGCCGCCACGGATTGCGGTCTGCGGGGGCGGTTTTGCGCCATTCGATAAAGTGCTCGAACAGCTCGGGAATGCACTGGAAGCCGCCGCCTTCCTCGGTGGTATCCGATAGCGCCAGCACGCCCTGCACATTGACCGGCAACGGGTCGAGCGTGGTGTCGGCGTCCCAGTGGATGAAGCCGCCGAACTTGCGAATACCGTTGTTGGGTGTGTTGAGATTGGCTCGGTCGATGGTCACCCACAGATCGGTGCGATCCCAGATATCGACGAAGGCATCGTAGATGCGTTGCGACTGGCGGTTGTCCCACAGGGTCTGGTTCTGATACGCCTCGACCATGCCGGAGCCGTTCAGCTCTTTCATGTCGTGATCGCGTAGTTGGGGTTTGGTCCAGCTGGCGATGTCGTGCTGGTCGAGTTCCTGGAATTCCCACAGAAAATCGGCGGTGCGTTTTACCTGTTCGGGCGAGATCGCGTTCTTGATGATCACAAAGCCGTAGCGTTGCCAGTGGGCGAAGTCAGCTTCAGACAGCACGCGTAGCGGCAGCGTTTTTTGCAGGTCGCGCAGCTGGACCTGATCGAGATAGGCAACAGACGGGTTGCCGGGGCGTTGGTCGCCATAGGCGTAGCGGTCGTTCATGGTGGTCTCCGGTCGAAGGGTGAGTGGATTGTGGCCACCGAATGCCAGCCGGATTTCGCTGTAGCTAACGATGATTGATACGATCGTGATGTTTTGATCGCTAACTTGGGTGAGCCGATGCGGCCGCAATTCGAACACGTCACGATTCCGGCGGGGGCATCCTGGGCACTGCTGTGGCGTGAATTGCCGGAGCTGCCGTTCGAATGGCATTACCACCCGGAATTTGAACTCACGCTCACCGTCAACGCGCGCGGCCAACGCTATATCGGAGACCATCTCGGCGATTTCGACGAAGGTGATCTGGTGCTGGTTGGCCCCAATCTGCCGCATACCTGGTCGTCGAACCGGCCCGTTGATCCGGCTGCGCCGATGCTGGCGGTGGTGGTCTGGTTCACGCGTGAGTGGGTGGATCGGCTAGTGGCCAGCTTGCCGGAACTGGTGCCGATCGCCCGGCTGGCTACCTCGGCTGGGCACGGCTTGGCGTTCTCTCGTACGACGGCCGCTGTGGTGCAACCCTTGTTGTTGTCGCTCAACCAGCTCGATGCGGCGCAACGTATGCCGGTGTTGCTGGATGCCCTGCTGCAGCTGGCGGCGGATCAAGTAGCGCAACCCTTGGCGGTTTTAGCCGCCACACCGGATACCGACAGTGGCCGCGAACGCCTTGGCCGCGTACTTGATGTGTTGCACCGCCGCTTCGCCGAACCCATCGCTGTGAGTGAGCTGGCCGAAAAAGCGGCGCTATCCGTCGGCGCATTCCATCGCTTCTTCAAACGCCATACCGGCAAGACGGTGCTGGAATACCAGACGCAACTGCGCATTGGCCACGCCTGTCAGTTGCTGATCCAGACCAGTAAGCCGGTGGGCGTGATCGCCAGCGAAGCCGGTTGGCAGAATCTGGCGCATTTCAATCGCCAGTTCCTCGCCGCCAAGGGGCTGACGCCGCGTGATTTTCGGGCGCGGTATCGGGCTGGTGGTGGGTAACGGGTAAGGATGAAAAAAGCCCGGCCACGCGAAGTGGTCGGGCTTTTGGTCGGACGGGGATGTGTCGTTGCGCCTACTTCTGCGCCATGCTGTCCTGCAACCCCAGCGCACCATCGAGCCGACGTTGCTCGGCGGTGCTGAAGCGCTGGCTTTTCAGTGCGTCGATGGCGGCCTGCCGCTGGCTGGCACTGAGCGAACCATCGGCATTGAGCTGGTCGAGTGCATTACGGTAGTTGTTCAGGCGTTGTTGCCAGAGCGCTTGTTCCTGATCAAGCGTGGCGAGTCGCTCGGCGGCGGGAGCGCCGAATTGGCTGGCGCGCTCGCGATAGACGTCATCGTTGCTGGCACCCCGAGCACGCATCTTGGCAACCTCGTCCTCCACGGAGAGGTACGCTATCGGTGCTTGGCGGGCCTGCCGTTCTTCCGGGCTGAGGCGTTGCTGGTCGAGCTGGGTCAGTGCAGCTTGCCGGCTGGCATCCGACAACCCTTGCTGCTGCAGAATGGCCAGCCGCTCTTGCATGTAGCGGTCGTAATGGTCTTCATCACCAAACAGTGCCGTGCTATCCGATTGACCGAAATACTGCAGCCGCAACGCAGTGCGGGTATTCAGGCTGGCCAGTACCGACTTGGCATCAAACTCACCGGACGGTGCTTTCAACGTGGCCAGCGCCCGCTTGTAATCGACATAGCGATCAAACAAGGCCAAGGCTTGGGCACGCGCCGCTGCGGATAGCCCCTCGTGTTCCAGATCACCTGCCAGCTTGAGGCGTGCCGCCACCGGATCGGGCGGATCGACGAGGCTGAGCAGGAAGTCGAAGCGGGCTTTCAGATCGGCGTTGACCAAAAGTTGATGCGCCGCATCGAACTCGATCTGCCCATCGGGGGCTGGTGGACCGCTGTTTTGGGCTGCAGCCGCAAGCTGCGACGTTTTGGCGATACTGCCATCCGCTTGCGGTTTGTCGCCCAACCACCAGAACAGCAGCGGAACGATCAGCAACGTACCGGCAATTGCGATGCGACCGGTGTTCACAGGCCGACCTGCTGTAGACGATTGGCGTGCTGGCGGTACAGCGTGACCGGATTGGTTTCGAACAGATCGGCCAGCCCGAACATCTGGTTCACTTCATCCAGATGGTTCATGCGGTAATTGTCGCGGATCACCTTGCCCAAGTGACTGGAACATCTGCCGACCAAGCCGTCATTGGCTTCGTTGACAAAGGTCAGGGATGTTGCGCCAAGTGCCAGGTCGCTGGGGTCGAACAGGTTGGTTAGCGGTTTGGTGCCGCTCCATGAGTAATAACGGATGCCGTTACTGGCGATTTCCGGGCCTTCGCCGCAGGCGCTGACCGGCAAGCCTTCCGGGTATTTGACGTTGAAGGCGCGGGTGCCGGGGGTGGTGAGGGCTTCCATTGCCGCTACGGTGTCTTGCGGCAGGCCGGGGTGGCCGGTGCCAAGGCTCATCAGCAGCGCCAGTGCATTGCCGGCCTTGGCGACGACGGTTTCGGTGATGCTACCGCGTGGGAGGAGGCCGCGGATCGCATCGGCGGTTTTCGAGCCATCGTTGACGCCACCGATCGAGGTGACGGAGGCCACGAGATCGGGGCGAACCGATGCCACGTAGCGGCTGGTCGGGCTGCCTTGGCTGTGGCCGATCAGGTTGACCTTGCTGGCGCCGCTGACTGCCAGGATTTGCTGCACCTGCGCCAGCAGCTGCTCGCCGCGTACTTCGCTGCTGTTAACGCCGGAAACCTGCGCCACGTACACCTTGGCACCGCTGCGTTGCAGCTCAGCGGGAATGCCATAGAAATAGTCGATGCCGAACAGCTTGTCGAAGCCAGTCAGGCCGTGCACCAGCACGATCGGATAACGGGTTTGGGTATAGGTATCGGCAGCGCTAGCTTGCCAAGCGGTGACGGTCAGAGTGAGCGCCAATAGCGCGCGCAGGAGCTTGTACATCGGTAATTCCCTTGGGTGACGTTGAGCTGAAAAGCCAGAAGGGCCGTATTTTTCAGGACGCCTATGCCGAGGGATATGAGATTTGTCTTAAAAGCTGCAGTCAGGCCACTGATTTTATTGATTTTTTTTTGCGCCTTGCTCGTCTGTCGCCGAAGTAAAAAAGAGAGCCCGCAGGCTCTCTTTCAAGGTTGGATGAAGCTGCCGTTTATCTTATTTGAGCGTAATGCCCCAGTTGTCCTGCACGCACTTCACATAGTTACCCGGCATCAGCGCGTTGTATGGCGTCTGGTAGCTCACCAGCTGGCACTGGTTGTCGCCGCCGACATTCCAGTTCTTTTCCCAGTAGATGTTGTACGCCGCCGAGCTGCCTGGGCCGAAGCGCTGCATGGTGGCGCAGCTCAACTGCTCCTTGCTGTAATCCCAGCCCAGATCGGTGGCGAACTGCTTGTAGTAATCGATGCGGTTTTGCGCCGCTTGCTTCTCGGTCCCCAGGCCGCATTCCGCGTTGATGATCTGGATCGTCGTCGCAAAGTTGTTGCCCGCGCCAGCCGCTTGGTCGGTCTGGTTCGGTACCCAGCTGCCATCGATCACTTGCAGCATCGAGGGCTTGGGCGGTTGCGGGTAGACAAAGAAGAACGTGGCGCTAGCCAGATTCAGCCAGGTGCTGGCGACTTGATCCGGATTGTTCAGCAGCACGAACTGGTCGCCGTTGTTCATCGCTTGCGAGAACGGGCCGTAGTTGTAGTTGTACGAGAGTTGCTTGGCGCCGCGCCCGAAGTACTTCTTGAAGCTGCCATCGGCGTTCTTGCCGCAGGTCCACACCTTGTTGAACACCGGATCGGCGCACTCGATGTTGTAGCCGCAACCGGTACCGGTATCGTCGCAACCCATCTCGCGCAGGTATTTCAGACCCTGCCGCCATTGCGGTGTGGCGATATTGGCGTTGTGGTCGCCGGTTTCCTGCGCGAAGTGGGCGAACATGGTGGCGAGCGAGTGTTTGCAGATCGCATCGGCATCGCGGCCATCCTTGTAGTCATCACACACGGCTGGGAACTTGGCGACGGCTTGCAGGAAGCGCTGGTAGGTGTAGCTCGGCTCGCGCACTTCGAAGTAATAGTTCCACTTCGTTTCCGGCAGGATGCGCTCGACGCGTTTCACGTTGATGGGATTGGCGGCATTGCCCGGCGCGACCAGTTCCACTACGGCGTTATCCAACGTGCGGATCGATGCCTTGATGGTGCGGAAGAAGTCGTTATTGGTCAGCGCGGCTTCGGTAGCGAGCGCTTGTTGCAGTGTCGGCGGGCCGGAAGGTGTGGGGGCGGGCGTTGGTGTCGCGCTGTTGCCGCCCGTGGTCGAGCCGCTGCAAGCAGCGGCATCGACCCACACGCCACCCTTGCTCGGGTCTTCGCCCTTGGTCCACCACTTGGCACTGTAGTTATGGCCGTTGTAGCTGGCTTGCGCGCTGCCGTTGTAGGCGACGCTGGCATCCCATGCGCCGGCACATGTCGCGCTGCCCGGAGTCGGCGTAGCGGCTGGCGTTGGTGCCGTGGTCGGGGTAGCAGTTGGCGCTAACGTCGGGGCTTGGGTGGGAAGCGGGGTAGGTGTTGCAGTCGGTTGCGGCGTAGCGACGGGTGTCGGTGCCGTGGTTGGCTTCGGCGTCGCGCTGGGTACTGTGGTCGACTTTACCGTGGGGATGGTGATTGGCGTCGGTGCCAGTGTGGGCGCTGCTGTTGGGGAGGGCGTCGGGCTGCTGGTGGCGACCATCTTCCACAGTGTTGCCGAACTGGCCGGATTCCAGCCGGTGCCGAGGTAGGCCGTGTGCGTGACCAAGGCTTGGTACGTCTTGCCTTGGTAATCGACCAGCGTGCCGGCCGAATAGGTTTGCCCTTCTTGCCAGGCCGGGTAGGCCCAAGCGCTGGCGGAGATCACCCCGGCCAACAGGCCTGCCAGCAGGCTGGCTGTCCATGTGTTTTTCTTCATATCGTCTTCTCGCTCTATTTGCTTGTTGTGTGAGAGCCGTTCACGAAATGCAGCCAACAGGGTTTGATGAGCGGCTCCAGGAACCGCGTTGCGATCGCGGCGAGCGGCATCATCGTATTAGTAAAACTACTTACGTTATTCGGGATATCCCGTAGTCATCGGGTTTGAAATTCTTTTAATAATCAACAGGATATTATGGTTTGTTTATGTTGCGTCGCCGCAAGGTGGGCATGAAAAACCCGGCCACTCAGGGCCGGGTTGGTGGTGGGCTCAGAACCTGTCCACGATCTTTTAGTTATGCGCCGTTGGCGCGATTAAAGGCTTTACAGCGCGTTCCGCCGCGCTGACGGGTTAAGGGGCTTGTCTCGCCAAGCCCCTTAACAATCCCAAGGCGACCCTGCAAAGGCGTCTGGCGCAAGCGCCAGATTCCCCCGCCAGCCAGACCGGCACGGGCGGGAATCGAAAACTCGGGCCAAGGCCCTCAAACACTCGATCCCCGAAACCCCCGTGCCGGTCTGGCTGGCGGGGCGCTTTTGAAAGGGGGGCAGACCATCCGCACCCCGGCCCTCTCCTATGGAAGGAGAGGGTGACTTGGGTTGATGCGGCAATGGCGTTTCAGTCGCGATGCTGGTGCTTTGCTCCCCTCCCACACTTGTGGGGGAGGGGCCGGGGGAGAGGGTGCTTTTGTAGGATGGGTTGAGCTTGTGATACCCATCGGCTCGCCAGGGGCAAGCCCTATCGCGCTAACTCAAGCGGAACCGCGCCACCGATTGGCGCAGGCCCGCAGCCAGCTGCTCCAGCGCCTGTACATTGGCATTGGCCGCCCGCACCGCGCTGGCGGATTCCTCGACCATGCGGGCAATGCGTTCGACATTGCCGGCGACGCTATTGCTGGCCTGGCTTTGCTCGGCGGTGGCGTTGGCGACATCGCGAATCTTGCGCAGTGTTGCCGCCGCGCCATCGCTGATCTGATGTAAGGCGCTGGCAGCTTCGCCCGCCATTGCTACGCCGCGCGCGACCTGCGGTGTAACGGCATCCATGCTGACCACCACCGAGCCGGTATCCGCCTGGATCGCATGAATGGTCGTCGTGATCTGGCCGGTGGCTTGGGTGGTGCGCTCCGCCAGCTTGCGGACTTCATCGGCCACTACGGCGAAACCGCGCCCTTGTTCGCCAGCACGTGCCGCTTCAATGGATGCATTGAGTGCCAGCAGATTGGTCTGATCGGCAATTTCCTTGATCACCGAGGCGATGCCGTTGATTTCGCGCGAGCGTTCCACCAGGCCGCCGATCAGCACAGAAGCATTGGAGATCTGCGTTGAAACCAGCTGGATCTCATCGGATGCCTTGTTGACCAGTGCACCGCCTTGCGTGGCCAGTTCGTTCGAGCGGGCGGAGTTGGTTTCCGTCTCGCGCGCGCTGTTCGAGATCTGATCCACGCTGACCGACATCTGTTCGATCGCACCGGCCATCGCGGCGGTGGCGTCGGATGATTCATGCGATGCCCGGTTGATGTGCTCCATCTGGCTGGTCAGGCTGGCGGCGGCTTGCCCCACTGCGCTGGCTCCGCTTTGAATGCTTTCGATCATCTGCCGCAAACTGGCCTGCATGCTGGCGACGGCGCCAATCAAGCTATCCGGGGCCGCTTTGCGATCGACGATGCGAGACAAATCGCCGGCCGCAATGGCCAATGCCACCTCCGTCGCGTATTCCGGCTCGCCACCTAAACGGCGATAGATGGAGCGCGACATGGTGAATGCGAGGCCGACGACCGCAACGAGCACCACCAGGCCAATCAACAGGAATTCGAATGCAAAGCGCCAGAACACTTGATCGATATCGTCGACGAATACGCCAAATCCAATTAGCCAGTTCCAATCGTGAATGCGTAGATAGCCATTGATCTTGGGCACGAAGACGTCCG
Source organism: Andreprevotia chitinilytica DSM 18519 (assembly GCF_000711875.1). Taxonomy (GTDB): domain Bacteria; phylum Pseudomonadota; class Gammaproteobacteria; order Burkholderiales; family Chitinibacteraceae; genus Andreprevotia; species Andreprevotia chitinilytica. Next base: position 152,675 of record NZ_JONM01000007.1, on the reverse strand, counting down.
AATTGGGGCGTTTGACCTGGGCATCGAAATAGGTGAAGTCTTTGCCGCCAAAGGCGTCTTCCGTGGCTTGCAGCGAGTTGCGCCCATCCGGCAATTTGTAGCCGGTTTCGACTTTGCCCAGTTTGCGCGGGTCAGGGTGAACCAGATACAGGTTGCTGCTGGTACGGATGAAGACGTAGTCGCTGCCATTGTGCAGCCCGCTGGCCGCGGCGATGGCGCGGGCCTGGGCCTCTTCATGGCTGAGTTTGCCGCTGCGTTCCTGCTCCTGGAAAAATGCGATCTGCTTGCCGACCAGGTCCAGCACGGTGCGGATTTCGATGCGGCGGTCTTCCAGCATCGTGGTACGTATGGATTGCAAGGCAAACCCGGCGACAATAATCAGGCCAAGGATCGCGCAGGCGACAATGATGGCCAATCGGGTGGAAAGCTTCACGATTTCATCCTTTTCTATTTTGTGTGTAAGTACGTCGGCCGATAAAAGGTCGATTTCATCTGGATGCCTTGATTTTTATTACATAGAAGGATGAAGGAATCATTAAATCAACCAATTTATATTGATCCATTCATTTCTGCTGCTGAATATTGATTTCAATCTTTGAAAGATATTGCCGCTTGTCCTGTCGATTCGTCATTTCATCCATCACGGATCAATGAAGATGCCCCGGATTGTTGCAATCACTTTGATGCTAGCGCTGGGCGGAGTGGCCGGCAGAGGGTTTATTTGTGCCTGTCTGCCAAGTGGTCAGCGGCAGCAAGGTGAAGCACCGCGACAAGGAGTCCACCGAATGCATCAGCGATGATTTAAAGGACGGCGAGGTGATTGCCGGTGGCAAAAAAGCCACGTTCCATTTTTTGATTCAACCAGCGGTTGGCCGGTTTTTTCTTGCCAGTCGTTTGCCTGCTGATCCGGAGTTGTTTATTACCGAGACCCTGCTAAGGGTGCACTAAGCCGCTTGGTTTACCTTCGCGGTTTTCTGATCAAATTACCTCGTCTATCCGACCGCGATTGCCATGGAAGAACTCAACACAATGCTGTTTTTGCTCATCAACGCGCCGGCGCATCCCGCCGCTGGCTGGTTGATGGTGGCCACTTTCTTTGCCGAGCAAGCGATCTGGCTGGTGCCGATTTCGCTGCTGGTCGGCTGGTTCAAAGGCGGTGAAGAGACCCGCAAGCTGATGCTGCAAGCCGCCGTTGCCGGCTTGACCGGTTTGCTGCTCAACCAGCTGATCGGGCTGGTCTGGCAGCACCCGCGCCCGTTCATGATCGGGCTGGGACACACCTTGATTCCACACGTGGCGGATTCGTCGTTCCCCAGTGACCACCTGACGTTGCTGTGGGCGGTGGCGGGCAATTTCCTGTTGCACGCGCGTACTCGCCGGGCGGGGCTGTTCCTCTCCGTGCTGGGTATTCCGGTGGCGTGGGGCCGCATCTATCTGGGCGTGCATTTCCCGTTCGACATGGTCGGCGCAGTTGCCGTCGCGGCCCAAAGCGCTTGGCTGGCGTTGTGGGCGCAAAGCTGGCTCATCAATCCGCTGTTCCGGTGGATCTCACGCATTTATCAGTTTTTGTTCGCGCCGATGATCCGGCGTGGCTGGTTGCTGAAATAAGCACCATTCGCTCTACACTGGGCCAAGGCAGTTGCTTGCAGGTCACAAGTTCTACAGGGGTCACCATGCGTGTGTTGTTGGTCGAAGACGACCGGATGATCGGCGAGGCCGTCGCCCAGGCGCTCAAGGATGCGACCTATGCGGTGGATTGGGTGCTGGACGGGCAGATGGCCATTGCCGCGGTCGAAGCGCAGAACTACGACATCGTGCTGCTCGATCTCGGCTTGCCGCGTCGTGATGGCGTGGCGGTGCTGCGCACCTTGCGCGGCAGCGACAACCCGGTGCCGGTGGTGATCGTGACCGCCCGCGATGGGGTTGAAGACCGGATCGCCGGTCTGGATGCCGGCGCGGATGACTACGTGCTCAAACCCTTCGAGATGGGCGAGTTGCTGGCCCGCATGCGCGCCGTGGTGCGCCGCAAGGCCGGCAACCCGAATCCGGTGCTGAGCAATGGCACGCTGACACTCGATCCGGCCACGCGGGAGGCCGGTTTTGATGGCAAGACCTGCCGCCTTTCCGCCCGTGAGTTCTCCTTGCTGCATGCGCTGATGCTACGGCCCGGCGCGATCTTGTCGCGGCAGGAGCTGGAGGATCACATCTATGGTTGGCAGGACGAAGTGGAAAGCAACGCAGTCGAATTTCTCATTCATGGCCTGCGCAAGAAGTTGGGTGCGCAGGTGATCAAGAACGTACGGGGAGTGGGATGGCTGGTCTCCAGGCAAGGTTGAATCGCTCGCTGCAGGTCCGCCTTTCGGTGTGGCTATCGGTGGTGCTGGTTGCCACGGCGCTGGCAGCGGGCGTGGTGTCGTTTGCCAGTGCGTTCAAGGAAGCGAACGAGCTGCAAGACGATCAACTGCGCCAGGTGGCCGCGCTGATTGACGATCATGATTTGCCGGTCCGGCGTCCCGAGCCGGCCTTGGTCGCGCAAAACACCGATCCCGAATCACGCGTGATCGTGCAGATGCTCGGGGCTTCGGCACAGGCGCGCGGTGATGACCCGGCCGCGCTGGATCTGCCGGGTGATCTGCCCGATGGGCTGCATACCGTCACGGTGGGGGCGGACTCATGGCGATTGCTGGTGCGCCCCTTGCCCTCTGGCCGGCGGCTGGTGGTTGGTCAGCAAACCGCTGCGCGGGACGAGATTGCCCGCGATTCCGCCATCCGCACCGTCATGCCGCTGGTGGCGCTGATCCCGGTGCTGGTGATCCTGATCGGGGTGATGGTCCGGCGCATGCTCCGGCCGGTGACGCAGCTCGCGGCAGAAGCCGACCACCGTAGCGAACACGACCTGAGCCCGCTGAGCGACGACCATGTTCCCCGTGAAATCCGCCCGTTTATTGCATCGATCAACCGGCTGCTGGCGCGGGTGGCGCAATCGGTCGAGACGCAACGGCGCTTTGTGGCCGATGCCGCACATGAATTGCGCTCACCGCTCACGGCGCTGTCGCTGCAAGCAGAAAACCTCGCCAGCGTGGATTTGCCGCCGCCAGCGCAAACCCGGCTCGCCACGCTACGGCAGGGGTTGGTGCGCGCCAGCAGCTTGCTGGATCAGCTGCTGACGCTTGCCCGCACCCAGGCCGCTCCGCTGGCCGCGACCACCACGCCACCGTGCATTGCGCTGCAGCCCATCGTGCGCCGGGCGCTTGAAGAAATGCTGCCACTGGCCGAGGCGCGGCGTATCGATCTGGGCATGGAGCAAGCCGACCCGGCCGCAGTACCCGCGACCGAAGTCGACCTGACGGTGCTGCTGCGCAATCTGCTGGACAACGCGATCCGCTACACGCCTGAAGGGGGCCGGGTGGATGTGCGCGTGGTCGCCGCAGCCACATCCGTGACCATCGAAGTCGCCGATAACGGGCCGGGGATTCCGGCGGCGGAACAGGCACGCATCTTCGATCCGTTCTATCGTGTGCTCGGCAACGAGGCCCAAGGTTCCGGGCTGGGGCTATCGATCGTGAAAAGCATCGTCACCCGGCTGGGCGGCGAGATTGCCGTGCATTCGGGCGATGCCGAGGCGGTGGTTGGTACTTTGCTGCGCGTGGTGCTTCCAGGGGGATTGGAGCAGCCGGCAATTCCGGTGGCATGAACGGAACTGAGCCGGTGCGGTTCCATTGCGTAGAATGGAGCCGTCCCAACCCGGAGCTTGTTTCATGCCCTTCGTGATCTTCCTCGCCCTGATCGCTGTCGTTCTGCTTTACCTGATCTCCATCTACAACAATCTCGTCACCATCAAGCACGGCGTGGCGCGTGCATGGGCGAATATCGATGTGCTGCTCAAGCAGCGGCATGACGAATTGCCCAAGCTGATCGAGGCTTGCAAGCAATACATGAAGTTCGAGGTCGAAACACTGGAGCGGGTGATGCAGGCGCGCGCCGGTGTCGCAACCGCGCGTGAGGCCAGGAATATTCCGGCGCTGGGCGCGGCTGAAGGGCGATTGCGTGCGGGCTTGAGCGCCTTGTTCGCCACCGTCGAGGCTTACCCGGAGTTACGCAGCAACGAGCATTTCCGCCATCTGGTCAGCCGCATTACCGAATTGGAAGACGGCATTGCTGATCGGCGCGAGGTCTACAACGCGGCAGTCAACATCAACAACGTGCGCATCGAGCACTTCCCGGACGTGATCGTGGCACGCAATTTCGGTTTCCGCGCCGCCATCCTGCTGGAATTTGCCGAGCCGGAAAAATCCGACGTTGATGTCGCCCAAGCCTTCAAGTCCTGATCAATCCTGATGTTTGAAAGTGTTTCGCTCGCGCTGCGCCGGTTCTGGGCCAGCTGGATCACCTCTGGCGCGCATCTCTTCATCCTGTTGTTTGCCTGGCAGCGCGGCGAAGTGCGTGTCTGGCTTTGGAGCCTGTTGGCGGTGGTGGTGCTCAGCCTGCTGGCTTGGCGAGCCAACCTGAAACGCCGCCACGCGCTCGGCAACACGCCGTGCTCGGCCATCGCCAGTACCGCGCAGGGCTACGCCGCCATCGAAGGCCGCGCCAAGCGGCTGGATGATTGGCAATACACCCCGTCCGGTGTGGCTTGTGTGTGGTTCCGTTGTCGACATGAGCGCCGCGTGCAAGGGAGCGGCAATCGCAGTGGCTGGCAGCACATTCGCACTTGGGAAAGCGATGCGCCATTCATCCTCGTCGATGGCAAGGCCGAATGCGTGCTCGATCCGCAGGCCGCCGAGGTCGATATCGACCAGCCAGAAACCCATCTCAACGGTGACGAGCGCTTTACCGAGTGGGTGATCCTGGAACAGCGCTGGGTGTATGCCACCGGCGAGTTCAGCAGCGAACGGCCGGATCGCAGCTCCAGACAGGCGATCAAAGCCGCCATCTCCGACAAACTCACCGACTGGAAAGACGACCGCGCCGCCTTGCTCAAGCGCTTCGATGCCGATGGCAACGGCGAGATCGATCTGGACGAATGGGAGGCGGCGCGCATCGCCGCAGCCAAGGAAGTGGAAACCGAGGTAGTGCGTGCTGGCGTCGCACCGGTAACGCATTACATGTCAGTGCCGCGAGGCGACCAACCTTTCCTGATTACCGTGCGTGACCCGCAAAAACTGATCCGCCGCTACCGCCTCTGGGCGTGGCTGCATTTCGTGATCGTGCTGGCGGCGCTGCAGGGGATGATGTGGGTTTATAAGCATCCGGGTCGGGTGGGGCACTCGTTTACACAGCCGGCAGAGGTCGAGGTTCAATCCGATGAGTGAGCTGCGTGCACTGCATTGAAAATGCGCTTGCAGGAGAAGGGAATGAGAGGCTTGTTTGCAACTGGAATGCTGTCGCTGCTGGTGGGCGTTTCGGCCCCCGTAGTTGCAGAAGTGAAACTCTACTGGCCTGATTTGGAAAAGCTGGTATCAGGCAATCAGCCCATTAGTCGTTCGGTTGCCGACACGATAGCGAATCGTTACGTCATGAAGACTTATGGTGTTTGTGTGCAACATGAAGGCAACCCGGAGGATGCATGGGGTTACTGGATCGTGAGCATTCAAGGTGGGTGGGATATAGCCCCACATGACATTTACATCAGCAAACAAACCGGCCTGATCTATGCGGATTCGCTTGAACATAAACCATTGGTGCAGTCGTTGAGCGAGCTGTAGGTATTTCCGCATCAGGAGATCGACGGCTAGGTCGAACTTTATTTGGCATCTGATGAGCCGTAGTCCTTGTCCTTTTTTGCTGCGAATTAAAGGCCCCAAAGAAATGAAATCACATGGCAGATGGATTGCAGGCATGTTTGCTGTGTTGCTTCTCTGTTCCGTGCCGGGCTTTTGCCTTGGGACTGAGGGCAACGAGCTATTCCCGCAAACGTGGCTGGAAAACACGTTTGTGGTGGATCGGGCAGCCGCACGACATATTGCAAACGTTTGGCTTGATGGTGAAACAGATACCGTTTGCACAGGGATCAGTGAGCCAAAGCTGATTGGGCGCTTGTGGCGGGTAAATATTCGCATTGGTTATTCAAATGGGCAGGACGTGTATATCAGCGCCGATACCGGCGCGATGTATAGCGACGAGATGGCCAGCATTCCGCTGGTACATAGCGGGAAACATTTCTTCCAACCCAAGCCGGTCAACCAAGGGACGGATATCGATGGCGGTGTTATGGCAGATCACATCGCCGACGGCACCTCACTTGCATTGTCCTGGCCCGGCTGCGGCGCAGCCTGCACCTCCTCCCCACACAGCTCCTTGATCCCTCGCTCAATCCCCGCCTTGCCGTGATAGGCGTATTTTTCGGTGTTCTGCACTTTGCGGATGCAGGCTTCGCGGGCGGTTTCGGCGGTGGCGTTATGGCCGCTCGCCAGGATGAGCAGCATCAGCGTACTGGTCAGATACGGCGTTTTCGGCATGACTTGCTCCTTGGTACATTGCCTCTAAGCGAATCTTAGCTGCGAACGCAAAGCCAGCTTGGCATATAGCCCCCGACCCATCCTGCAATGCGATCCCGTAAAATGGCGCTTTGCTCTTGCTCCTGACGATCCCCGCATGAAAATCGCACTCGCCCAACTCAACGCCAAGGTCGGCGATCTCGCCGGCAACCTCGATCTGATCCTTGCCGCCGCCGCCAAGGCTCGCGCGCAAGGGGCGGATGTGCTGGTGACGCCGGAACTCGCGCTCACCGGTTATCCGCCGGAAGACCTGTTGCTGCGGCCCAGTTTTCTGAAGGAATGCCAGCGCCAGATCGGCCGCATCATCGATGAGGTGGATGGCATCACGGTGGTGGTGGGGCACCCGTACCTGGCGGGCAAGGAGCGTTTCAACGTGGCGACGGTGATCCGCGACGGCAACGTGCTCGGCCGCTACGAAAAGATGCTGCTGCCCAACGATGAAGTGTTCGATGAGGTGCGCTACTTCACGCCGGGCGCCGGGCCGCTGGTGTTCGAGCAGCCCGATGGCGATCGCATGGTGAAGATCGGCGTGCTGATCTGCGAAGACCTGTGGCATGTCGAGCCGGCCTCCGCCGCGCTGGACGAGGGCGCGGAGCTGTTGCTGGCACTCAACGCCTCGCCCTATCACAAGACCAAACAAACGCAGCGCCGCGATCAGGTGGTGGCGAATCGGGTCGAGGAAACCGGGTTGCCGATTGCCTACGTCAATATGGTCGGCGGGCAGGACGAGCTGGTGTTCGATGGTCATTCGTTCGCGCTTAACAAACATGCCGAGTTGGTGATGCAGGCACCGGCCTTTGTTTCGACGCTGGCGATGGTCGAGTACGTCGATGGCGATTTCCAGCCGGGCGACATCGCGCCGGATTTGGTGGAAGAGGCCAGCGTGTATCAGGCGCTCGTCACTGGCGTGCGTGATTACATTGGCAAGAATGGCTTCCCCGGCGTGCTGCTGGGGCTGTCTGGCGGGATCGATTCGGCGCTGACCTTGGCGATTGCCGTCGATGCGCTCGGCGCGGACAAGGTACATGCGGTGATGATGCCGTCGCGCTACACCGCCGATATCAGCGTGACCGATTCGCGCGACATGATTGCGCGGTTGGGCTGCCGGTATTCCGAGATCGAAATCTGGCCGATGTACGAATCATTCATGGCCGGCCTTGCGCCTGAATTCGCCGGCCGCGAGATGGATACCACGGAAGAGAACCTGCAAAGCCGCATCCGCGGCACCATGCTGATGGCGCTGTCGAACAAGACCGGCAAGCTGGTGCTGACGACCGGCAACAAATCCGAAATGACCACTGGCTACGCCACGCTCTATGGCGATATGGCGGGTGGCTTTGCGGTGCTGAAGGATGTGGCGAAGACGCTGGTGTACCGACTGTCCAGCTGGCGCAATCAAACCGATGCTTTCGCATTGTGTAATGTCATTCCCGAGCGCATTATCACGCGCCCGCCTAGCGCCGAGCTGCGGCCGGATCAGAAGGATCAGGATTCGCTGCCGGAATACGACGTGCTCGATGCGATCCTCGCGGCCTATCTGGAAGAGAACCTGAGCCGCGACGAGATCAAGGCACGCGGTTATGCGGCGGATGATGTGGACAAGGTGGTGCGGCTGTTGCGCATCAACGAATACAAGCGTCGCCAGGCCCCGGTCGGCCCACGCATTACGGCACGTGCGTTCGGCAAGGATTGGCGCATGCCGATCACGAATGGCTACAAGGATTGATGCGAACGCGCATCGCACAAAAACGGCTGCTTTGGCAGCCTTTTTTTTATGGGTTGAACGCCAGCGACTGTTCTTCGCTCATGTTGGCGTGCTCCTGCTAACCCCGAGCAAGTGCGCAACTGAGCACAAAATGTCATAAATCAGGGCTTTGCTTGCCTTATTGTCTGTCCATCAAGGAGTTGCGATGAATTATCTCGATCAAATCCAACGCGGTGTCGACTATATCGAGGCCAATCTCGATCAGCCCATCGCCATTGCCGAGGTGGCGAAAGAAGCGAATATGAGCCAATGGCACTTTCAGCGCATGTTCAAGGGTTTGACCGGCGATACGGTCAAGGACTATATCCGCTCAAGACGATTCGGGCGGGCGCTGGAGGTATTGCTCAATAGCGATAGGAGAATCATCGATATTGCCTTGGAGGCTGATTTCGAAACGCAGGAAAGTTTCTCAAGGGCTTTCAAAGCCGCATTTGATATATCGCCGGCACAGTATCGTAAAGCAGGGAAAAAGTACCCGTTTCCGCCAAAGGTAAAATTCGATCAGGATTATCTGGCGCATATCAATAAGGGCTTGGATACCGTCCCCGAAATGTATGCGCAACAGGCAATGAACTTTGTCGGAATGCGGACCAGTTTCTTCGGTACGGACTCAGAGCGGAATAACCTGGCTGAGAAACTGCCGCCACTATGGCAGCAGTTTATTCCGCGGCTATCCGAAATCAAGCACACGGTAGGTGGCCTATGTTATGGCATCGTCCGGCAGCTGAAAGAGAATAGTGATGAGCTGGAATACTTTTGTGCGATTGAAGTGACGGCGATTGCGGATATCCCTGAAGGGATGGTGGCAATCAAGAATCCAGCATGTACCTATGCGAAGTTTACGCATCAGGGAGCGGTTAGGTTCATTGACGATACCGTCAATTATATTTACTCGACCTGGCTGCCGCGCAGCGGAAAAAGGCATGCCTATCTGGCTGATCTGGAGTTCTATGGCGCAGGCTATGACCCGGTTTCTGCTGAATCAACAATGCATTACGCCATTCCTATTGATTGAGTACGTGTGATAGACCCAACCAAGGAGTAAGCAATATGAATAACGATTTCAAAGCGACATGGGAAAAATATACCGCCACCTGGAAGATGACGAATCAAGCTGATCGGTTGGCGGTGTTTTCAGATGTGCTGGCCGAAAATGCCGTTTATACCGACCCGCTGGTACAGGCAAAATCATGGAATGAGCTGATTGCTTATATGGAGAATTTCCATCAGCAGATACCGGGTGGCCATTTCGTGACCACTTACTTCTTGGCGCATCATCAAAAAAGCATTGCCAACTGGGAAATGAAAACGGCTGACAACATCACGATCGGCACCGGCACCAGTTATGGCGAATATAACGATCAAGGCAAATTGATCAGCATGAATGGATTTTTCGAGAATCCGGCCTGAATGCTGAGAGGTTGCTCTTAGTCCTTGAAATCGATCCGTTGTTCTTCGCCCGTCACCGGATCGCTCACGCGGATATAGGGGTTCTTTTCGGTTTTCTTCGCCCGCACGGTGTTGTGGGCGATCTGCAGCTTATCGAAACCTTCGTACACATAGGCCGCATCGCCAGAGAACGTGTGGGCGGTCAGTTTCAGCTCGCCGTGATCGATGCTCGCCTTCACATCCAGATGGGCCAGCGTATCGAACGACCAGCTCAGCGTGGTTGGCTGGTGGTCGATCTGGCCGGTGAAGCGCACGGTGTAATGGGTGCCGGGCTTGAGGGGCGCATTCGGTACCAGCAGCACGAAGTTGTCTGGTGCATAGGGTAGGGCGTCGCGGACGAGCAATTGGGCCGGGAGCGGCGTGTTGCTACCGGCTTCCACGACGACGAAGGTGGTCACATCGATGCTCGCCCCGGCCTGCAGCGACACTGGATAACCCACCGCCTTGACGCCGAGCGGCACCGGGTCGGGTACTTCATGACCGGCAGGCATCAGTGGCGAAACGGGGATGCTTTCGTTCGGCCAGCCGATCACGCCCTGTTGTTCGCTATCGATGCCGATATCGATCACCCGTGCGCCGGGCTGGCCCATGGCGGCCGATGCGCCGTAGCGGATGCCTTGCGGGTCGAGCAACAGCTTGCGGTGAAACGGTGCGCGCAGCAGATCGCGCATGGCGTCGTCGCCATCGGGGATGCCAGCGGTGATGACTTCGGAGCAGAACGGGCTGTAGCCCGCCTTGTCGCAACGCTCGGACGGCGTGGCGGCGAAAAAGCCGTCGGTGTTGCCGGTTTCAAGGTGATCGATGCGCTTGCGCGGCGCGATATAGGCCGCATGCAAACCGGCGGAGCGTGCCAAGGCTTCGTTTTCCAGCAGCGGTTGTAAACCACTGCGGGTGCGAATCTGGTTCAGCAGCGCGATGCCATCGTTGTCGGCAGCCTGCGCGGCAATAGGGCCGAGTAGCAGCAAGGCGACGATGACGGCGTGGCACATGATGAAGACCCAAGGCACAGTTGACGTTGGTGTGAATAATCACACCACTTAATGATAGGCTCGTTATGAGCCTCGTCACACGCCGAATGGCGGCTATTTCCCAGCACGCCACCGCCGCGAAACAAACGTCAACAACGCCTGATCAGGCGATCTGGAACCGGCTGGTGAACTCGCTCGGCGGCGGCAATTGATCAAGCAACCATTGCACGGCAGATACCAAGGTATTGCGCTCGTAATCGAGGCTGAAACGGTGCATACAGGCACCGTGCAGCATGAAGCGCAGGGCCAGCACGTCCGGCGAGATGTCCTGGTCGGCCCGCACGCCAAACAGACGGTCCAGCGCGGTGAGGAGGATGGGGTTGGTCCGCTCGGCCAGCTTGGTGTCGCCGCGGGCGGCCATCCAGACTTCGAGGATGACAACGGCGTTGGATTGGACCGGGTCATGCAGCACCCCGTACAGCATCAGGTAGATGCGTTCACGCGGGTCGCGCGGGCCGGCGGCGGCGAGCTCATTGCTTTGCCGCTCGATCAGTTGTTCGATCAACATCGGCAGCAGGTCGTAGCGGCCGTTCGGGTAGTGATGGCGCAGTGCGCCGCGAGTCAACTTGGCGCGTTCGCAAATGCGCGCTTCACTGAGTGCGGCGTAACCATTTTCGGCGATGAGTGCTTCGGCTGCGCTGAGTAGCGCCTGCTGAGTTTGGGTTGAGCGTTGGATTTGGGTTGGCATGTAGAGTGGTTCTAATGTAGGTATTGGGGTTTTCCCTAGTATGATAGATACTGCCTTGTTTGCTTACAAGCAGAATCACTATTCCCTGATATGGTGCGTTCAGCTCGGGTTCGCTTACAGATTTTTTGTGATCTTGCTGTCGATTCATCTGCTGATATAGATGAATCGACCCAATTGTCACTCCCCGGTAACGGGCGCTGGCTAGACTCGCTGTTTTGTTGCCCCGGATGCCTGCCATGCCTGAATTGCCTGAGTTGCAAAGCTTGCGCTGCGACCTGGAAGCCGTTCTTGCAGAGAACCGGCTCTCCGCGCTATTTCAACCGATCGCATCATTGAATGACGGGGAGTTGTTTGGCTATGAGGGGTTGATCCGAGGGCCATCCGCCAGTTTTCTGTATTCACCGATCAATCTCTTTCGCAGTGCCGAGGCGCTGGGCATGCTGCCGGCGCTGGATCTGGCCTGCCGCCGCGTCATCATTGCGGCCTTCGTGGCCGAGCGTTTGCCGGGGCGCTTGTTCCTGAACGTGTGCCCAAGCTGCGTGACCGCGCCTGATTTTCAGCCGGGCGTAACGCTGGAAATCCTGCGTTCGGTGGGCTTGCCGCCGCAGCGCGTGGTGATCGAGCTGACCGAAACCCAGCCCACGCATGACTACGCGCTGCTGAAGGATGCGTTGCTGCATTACCGGGAAATGGGGTTTCAGATCGCCATCGATGACTTGGGCGAGGGTTTTTCCAGCCTGCGTTTGTGGTCCGAGCTCAAGCCGGACTTCATCAAGATCGACAAGTATTTCGTGCAGGGTGTGGCGAGCGATGCGCAAAAGCGCCAGTTCGTTCGTTCGATCCAGCATATCGCCCTGAATACCGCGACCCGCGTGATTGCCGAGGGCATCGAAACGCCGCAAGAGCTGGATGTGGTGCGGCGCATCGGCATCGGCTTCGGGCAGGGCTATCACATCGGCCGACCCCACGCGCATCCATCGCGGTTGTTGTCGCTGGATCTGGTCGAGCAAGACAGCGCGAAGGCGCTCAATCCATGCGCCAAGAGTGCCGGCAGCCTGTTGGTGGAAGCGCAGACCGTTTCGCCGACTGAACGCGGCGAGGCCGTTTGCCAGTTGTTTACCCGCTCACCGCAGCTGTATGCCTTGCCGGTAGTGGAGGACAACCGCCCGGTCGGCCTGTTGAAACGCCATGATGTGCTGGAGTTCTTCGCTCGCCCGTTCACGCACGAGCTGTATGGCAACCGCCCCTGCCAGGGCTTGATGGACGCCGCGCCGCTGATCGTCGAAACCTCGATGAGCCTGCAGGAATTGTCGCTGCTGGTGACGGCGGCCGAGCGCCGTTATCTGGCTGATGGCTTCATCATTACCGAGCATGGCCGCTATCTGGGCATGGGCACCGGGCACGATTTGATGCGGGCGATCACCGAGCTGCAAATCCGCGCCGCACGCTATGCCAATCCGCTCACCCTGCTGCCTGGCAACGTGCCGATCCAGGAGCAGATCGATGCACTGTTGGCGGAAGGGCGTGCCTTTACCATTGCCTACTTCGATCTGGATCATTTCAAGCCGTACAACGATGTCTACGGCTACGCCAAGGGTGATGCGGTCATCCAGCTGGTCAGTGAGCTGCTACTGGGGTTTGCCGATACGCAGCATGATTTCGTCGGCCATATCGGCGGCGACGATTTCGTGATGCTGTTCCGTTCGGCCGATTGGCAGGCGCGGTGCGAGGCGTTGTTGCAGGAGTTCGACCGGCGGCGTGTCGAGCATTTCGAGCCCGCGGACTATGTGGCTGGCGGTTACTGGTCGCCAGATCGTCGTGGCGAACAGCAGTGGCACAGCATCGTCAGTTTGTCGGTCGGGGTGGTGGAAGTGGCGCCGTCGGAATACAACTCGCATCACGAAGTGGCTGCCGTTGCCGCAGCGGCCAAGCGCTGTGCCAAACGCTTGTCGGGATCGAGCTTGTTCGTCGAGCGGCGCAAGGCCAAATTCCCTGCCGGGGATCAGACGCCAGCGGTGAAGCTGGTCGGATAAGGGCCGGGTAGCGGTCATTCTACGGCCCAGAGCACCCCAGGTCAGCGGCGCTCGAATCGCTCCAGATCCCAATTCAGCGCCAATTCCTCATTGGCGAGCTTGAGCAGCGGCAGCAGGTTCTTCATCAGGTGCGCCACGTGCGGGCGCACTTCATCCTCGCGTCCCTTATGCAGCATCAACACCGCTTCCGCCAGTAGCGGCGCGGCGATGTGTCCAGGCCCTGGCGTTGGGACGATCACGCGGTTCTGGCCGGCTTCGGCGTAGAGCCGGTCGGATGCGGCGGCAAACAAGCCGGCGGCATTGTCTTGCGCATCGTGCCCCGAGTTGGCGGCGGCGATGCTGGCCGTGACGGATACCAGCTCATCCCGATAATGCACGCGTGCACCGGCAATGGCCTGACGCAGCCGCTCGCCGAGAATGCGTGCTTCGTTCAACGAGGTGCTGGGCGAGATCACGGCGAACTGCGGCCCTTCCACGTGGGCGAGGGTGTCTTCGCGGCGCAGCTTGGCACCAAGGTGCTTGGCGAGCAGCCCCAGCATCTGTTCAGCCAGACGTACGCCCAGTTTGTCCTGCAAGGCTTGGTAGTGATCCACCTCGATCAGCAGCAGCGTCACTTCGCTGTGATGACGATGGGCGAAGGCCATGGCTTGCTCGGCCTGCAGCATCAACAGGTGGTGCGTGCCCGCGCCGGTGTGGTCGGTGGTCGAGGTGGCGGCCTGTTGCAGGCGAGCAGCCTCCAGTTCCTTCTGGGTTTGCGCGAGCTGGATGGTGGCCGTGACGCGCGCCAGCATTTCGGCGCGGTCGGTCGATTTGGTGATGAAGTCATTCGCGCCGAACTCAACGCAGCGTTGCTTGGTGGCTTCGTCTTCTTCGCCGGAGATGATGATGATCGGCAGTTGCATCAACCGGGCATCGCCGCTGCCGCGAATACGTGCCAGCAAGCCCAGGCCATCCAGCTCCGGCATGGTCAGGTCGGAAATCAGTAGCTGCAGGCCCGGTTCGGCTTGCAGGCGACGCCAGCCGGCTTCGCCGTCGGCTTCTTCAATGACGTCGTAATCAGTGGAGAGATGCTTCTTGACCGTCGCGCGGACGATGCGGGAGTCATCGACAATGAGGACTCGGGGCAGGGCGGCGAGTTCGGTAGCGGCTTCCGTCATGGCATCAGGGCTCTTATGGTGCTTCGTATGCAGTGTTTGGAATCTAGCACAGCGGCCCGGTATTTGGCTTTACGCGTGACTCACAAACCCGTTGGCGGTTTGCATCGATGTGCCTGGCTGGATAGCCGGCGCTTGTGATTCGCGAAGCGGGTGATAAGCTGATTCACATGAAAAAACATCCGCTCCAGCTCAGCCTGGCCCCGCTTGCCCCGCGCGAAATCGATGCGGTATTGCGTGAGCTGGCTCGGCTGCGCCATCCCGTGCTGCGCGCCTTGCGTCAGCCCCATCCGCAGGGCTGCTTGCTGACTGTGGATCTGGAAATCGAGCTGAGTGACGAAACCCCACGCTGGTTTGCCGAGCGGCTGGCAGCGCATTTGTGGCTGGCCATCGGTCGCTTTGTGCGGATCAATTGCTGGTTTGATGATGGCAATGCGACTGCAGACGGGGTGTGGCTGCATTTTGAGGAAACGGACTACCGCACCTTGATGCCGGCGTTCCGGCTGTCGCGGCGCTGAGTCAGCCGGCTCCAAACGGCAGGCAATAAAAAACCCGACCGAAGTCGGGTTTTTTTATCTTCCAGCCAACAACGAATCAGGCAAGAGCCTTGATCGCAGCGGACAGACGGCTCTTATGACGAGCTGCCTTGTTCTTGTGGAAGATGTTTTTGTCGGCGATGCTGTCGATCACGCTGACGGACTGTTGGAACACAGTCTGAGCCGCAGCCTTGTCGCCTGCTTCGATAGCCTTCAGCACCTTCTTCACTGCGGTGCGGAATGCCGAACGCTGGCTGGCATTGTGTTGGCGGGCTTGTTCAGCCTGACGCGCACGCTTGCGAGCTTGGGCGCTGTTAGCCATGTTTTAACTCCATTCGGATTTGAATTGTACGGACCCGGCTTGCCGGGAACGGCACACTCGGAAACCCGCGATGATAACTGCTTGACCCTGTCAATGCAAGGGCGACTACGGCAAAACGGTGGGCCTTCAGCGGGCGTGATGTTGCCGGATGTAACGCCGGGTTCCCAAAAGAACACGGTGTCAGCGGTGGGTAGGCGGTAGCCGTTGAGACGGTATGGGCGATGTATATGACATATCGCCGTACTCAAGCTCAGGGGAGCCGCAGCATGAAAACCATCAAATCGACGATTGCCATTGTTCTTGCACTGAGCGCCGCAGGCAGCTTCGCGCAGGAGTTCTACGATAACGCACGCGTGATCAGCAGCAATGCCATCGTTGAGCGCGTGAACGTACCGCGCAAGGAATGCTGGACGGAAAGCCGCGAGGAACGCGTGCCGGACAACGGCAACGGCACGGCCGGCACCATCATTGGTGGCGTGCTGGGCGGCGTGATCGGTCACCAGATCGGCGGCGGTCACGGTCGCGATGTCGCTACCGTGGGTGGTGCGATTGCTGGTGCCATGATCGGTAACCACGTCGCTACGCAAGGGACGCAAGGACCGCAGTATGCCGAACGTGAAGAGCGCCGTTGCCGTCAGGTCGATGCCTGGCAAGATCAGGTGACCGGTTATCAGGTCAATTATGAGTATCGCGGTCACACCTTGACGACGACCATGCCGCAACAACCGGGCTCGACGATTCCGGTGCGGGTGGATGTATCGCCGCGTTAAGGTGATGTAGCCCGGACGGCTTGCCGGCCGGGGTTGCGATGCTTGATAAGGTGGCGACCCCGGCCGGTGAAACCGTCCGGGCTACGGTGAGGTTTGCACGCCAATCACGGCGTCAGATTGAACGGACTCTTTGCCGATAGATTCGCCATCAGCATGCTCGCCCGGTCATGGTTCGCCTGCCGGCTTTCCGCTGTCTGCGGCGTATTGGTAGAGAGCCGCCCCTCGAACACCACATCCTCGGTCGACATCTCCTGCAGAAAACGACTCGGATCGACGATCTGCCATTCACCGGCGCGTTTGCGCTTGCCGCAGTAGGTGATCGTCAACGTGCGCTGGGCGCGGGTGATGGCCACATACATCAGCCGCCGTTCTTCCTCGACCATGCCGGTTTCGATCGAGTTGGCGTGCGGCAGGATGTCTTCCTCGCAGCCGATCAGGAATACGTGTGGATATTCCAGCCCCTTCGACGCATGCAGGGTGGTCAAGCGCACGGCATCGACTTCCTCTTCGTCGCGGCCTTCCAGCATGGTGATCAGCGCGATGGTCTGTACCACCTCGATCAGCCCTTTGCCTTTTTCCTCGCCGTATTTGCCGACCCATTGCAGGAATTCGAGCACGTTCTTCCATTTCGATTCGGCTGGCTTGGGGTCGTCCGAGTCATACAGCCACGTCTCGTAATCGATGGCTTCCAATAGCTCGCGCAGCAACGGCCCGGCCGGTTCGCGCAGGGCTCGCTGTTGCATGCGGCCGATGAAGTCGCAGAAGGTTTTCAGCGGTTCGTACTGCTGGGCCTGCACCTGCCAGATGAATCCTTCCTCGCTCGCTGCCTGATACAGCGAAATCTGCCGTTCGGTGGCATAAGCGCCGAGCCGCTCCAGCGTCATATTGCCTACGCCGCGCTTGGGCACAGTCACGGCGCGGATGAAGGCCGGGTCGTCGTTCTCATTGGCGAACAGCCGCAGATAGGCCAGCACATCCTTGATTTCGGCTTTATCGAAAAAGCTCTGCCCGCCGGAGATCACATAAGGAATCTTGTGCGTGCGCAACGTGGTTTCGATGATGCGCGCCTGATAGTTGCCGCGGTACAGGATGGCGTAATCGGCAAAGCGGGTGTTGTGCAGAATTTTGTGGTCTTGCAGGCGGAACGCGACCATTTCCGCCTCGTGTTCTTCGTTCTTGGCCTCGATCACCCGCACCGGGTCGCCAATGCCCAGGTCCGACCACAGCGTTTTTTCGAACAGCTTCGGGTTGTTGGCGATGACGGCATTGGCGCATTTGAGGATGCGTGCCACCGACCGGTAGTTCTGCTCCAGCTTGATCACGTGCAGCTTGGGGAAGTCAGTCTGCAGCAGCCGCAGGTTCTCCATATTCGCGCCACGCCAGGCGTAGATCGATTGGTCATCGTCGCCCACGGCGGTGAACTGGCCGGTGATGTCGGTCAGCATCTTCACCATGTTGTACTGGGTGGTGTTGGTGTCCTGATATTCGTCGATCAGCAGATAGCGCAGGCGCTGCTGCCATTTCTTCAGCACCTCGGCGTTTTGCTCGAACAGATCGACCGGCAGGCGGATCAGGTCATCGAAATCGACCGCCTGATAAGCAATCAGCGTGTCTTGATAGATGCGATACACGCGGGCCAGATGCAATTCGCCTTCCGATTCCGCCATCAGGATGGCTTTCTCGGGCGAGATGCGGTCGTTCTTCAGCAGCGAGATGCGGCTCACCGCCGAGCGGATCAGTTGTTTATCGGTCGTGGCGAGCGTATCGCTGATGATCTTGCCGGCGTCAGCGCTATCCAGAATCGAGAACTGCGGCTTGTAGCCCAGATGTTTCGCTTCTTCGCGCAGGATGCGCATGCCCAGGCTGTGGAAGGTCGAGACGGTCAGCCCGCGCAGCCGCGATGCCTCCATCAGATGACCCACCCGCTCGTTCATTTCCCGCGCCGCCTTGTTGGTAAAGGTAATGGCCGCGATGTTGCGCGCATCCATGCCGGCCTTTTCGATCAGGTAGGCGATCTTTTGCGTGATCACGCGCGTTTTGCCCGAGCCGGCACCGGCAAGCACAAGGCAGGGGCCATCCAGATACATCACGGCGGCACGTTGAGCGGGATTGAGTTTATCGAGCATGGCATAGAGGGGGCGAAGTGGCCGCCATTTTAACTGCTAGTGGTCGAGGGGCGGGGGCGATTCGCCAGCCGGTATAAGTCAGGTGAGTGGCTTGTGGGGTTATCCCCTCTCCCGCATGCGGGAGAGGGTTAGGGTGAGGGTGCTTGCAAAGGTCGATGTATTTGGCACGACCCTCTCCCCCGGCCCCTCTCCCACTAATAGCTGAGCAAGGCTAAAGCCTTGCACGCGAGGGCGAGGGGAGCTAACTGTTCCGGTGCACCGCCAGCCCAATCTGGTGCAATCCCACCAGCAACCAGCCCCCAAACACGACATTTGCACCAATTTCGTCATGGCACATGCCTTGCTTCACCGGACCGCCTATTCTCAAACGCCTCGCTGGTTTTCTTATCACTGTCATTTAAATGTGATTCGCTCCATGCCAGTTGGATTTCGCGCCTTTCCAAACTACCCGTTCCTAACTCGCGCCCAAGGAGACGACCTTGCCCATCCACGTCGCGTTGAACCACATCACCCACTACCGCTATGACCAACTGATCGAGCTGGGCCCGCAAGTGGTGCGCCTGCGCCCGGCGCCGCATTGCCGCACGCCCATCCTGTCGTACTCGTTGCGTATCGAGCCGGCTGGCCACTTCGTCAATTGGCAGCAAGATCCGTTTTCCAACTACCTCGCCCGGCTGGTGTTCCCGAACAAGACCCGCGAATTCAAAGTTACCGTCGATCTCGTGGCCGAGATGTCGGTCTACAACCCGTTCGATTTCTTCCTCGAACCGTCGGCGGAAAACTACCCCTTCGGTTACGACAACACCCTCAAGAAAGAACTGGCGCCGTATCTGGTGAAAAGCCGCCTGACGCGCCGCTTGAAGGCGTTTCTGGCCGACGTGAACGTCAAGGAACAACGCACCATCGATTTCCTCGTGGCGCTCAATCAACAGGTACACGACGCCGTCAGCTATGTGATCCGGCTGGAACCGGGTGTGCAAACGCCGGAGCAAACCCTCGCGCTGGGTTCCGGCTCTTGCCGCGATTCCGCCTGGTTGCTGGTCAACGCGCTGCGCCGGCTGGGGCTGGCGGCGCGATTCGTCTCTGGTTATCTGATCCAGCTCACGGCGGATGTGAAGGCGCTGGATGGTCCATCCGGCGCGGAGGCGGATTTCACCGACTTGCACGCGTGGTGCGAAGTCTATTTGCCCGGCGCGGGCTGGATCGGGCTGGACCCGACCTCCGGCCTGTTCGCCGGCGAAGGCCATATTCCGCTGGCGTGCTCGCCCGAGCCGGGCAGTGCTGCGCCGATTACCGGTGCGTTGGACGAATGCGAGGTGGAGTTCAGCCACCACATGGCCGTCACGCGGATTTATGAATCGCCCCGCGTCACCAAGCCGTACACCGATGAACAATGGGCGGCGATGGTCGCGCTCGGGCATGCCGTCGATCGCGATCTGGTCGCGGGCGACGTGCGTTTGACCATGGGCGGCGAGCCGACGTTTGTTTCGGTCGCGGATCGCGATGGCGCGGAGTGGAACACCGATGCGCTCGGCCCGACCAAGCGCGGCTTCGCCACCGAATTGGTGCAGAAGCTGCGGGCGGAATATGGCGAAGGCGGCTTCCTGTATTTCGGCCAGGGCAAGTGGTATCCCGGTGAGCAACTACCGCGCTGGGCCTTGTCGATTTTCTGGCGTGCCGACGGTCAGCCGTGCTGGCAAGACCCGTCGCTGTTCGCCGATGAGCGCGAGCCATCCAGCTACACCGAAGCCGATGCCGAGCGCTTTATCGGTACCTTGGCCGGCAAGCTGGGGCTGGACCCGAAATATGTGATCCCCGGCTACGAGGATGCCTGGTACTACCTGTGGCGCGAGCGCCGGTTGCCGGTCAACGTCGACCCGTTCGATGCCCGGCTGGACGACGAAATGGAGCGTGATCGCCTGCGCCGCGTGTTCGATCAGGGTCTGGATCGCAAGGTGGGCTACATGCTGCCGATCAAGCGTGCTGAAGCGACCGCGCTGACTGGCCCGGCCTGGATTACCGGTTCCTGGTTCGTGCGCGACGAGCGCTTGTATCTGATCCCTGGCGATTCGCCGATGGGCTACCGCCTGCCGCTGGATTCGCTGCCGTGGGTGTCGAAAGCCGACTACCCCTATCTGATCGAACACGACCCATTCGCGCCGCGCGCGCCGCTGCCGGATGCTGCGATGGTCACGGCGCAGTATCGCGGTGTACCGGTTGCTGGCGCGATGGGTGAAGCGGCGGACACGCTGCATCCCTCGTTGGCACGTGGGCGGGCTTTGGCACTGACCATGGCCAAGGCGGCGCATCAGGCTGGCTTTGTCGGCTCGCTCGGTACTGGATCGGGTGACCCAGCAGGTGAACAGCCGGAAGAGGGAGCCAACCAGGCTGACGAGCACGCCCCGGAACGCTTCCAGTCCGCCGGCTGGATCACCCGCACCGCCATGTGCATCGAACCGCGCAATGGCGTGTTGTATCTGTTCATGCCGCCGCTGGCCGCGCTGGAGGACTATCTCGATCTCGTGGCTGCCGTCGAAGCGACCACTGCCGAGCTGGGCGTGAAGATCGTCATGGAAGGCTACCCACCGCCGCGTGATCCGCGCCTGAAAATGCTGCAAGTCACGCCCGACCCCGGCGTGATCGAGGTCAACATCCACCCGGCTGCCAGCTGGGACGAGCTGGTCGACCACACCGAATTCCTCTACCAGGCTGCGCACGAATCGCGGCTCTCGACCGAGAAATTCATGGTCGATGGCCGGCATACCGGTACGGGCGGCGGCAACCACTTCGTCCTCGGTGGCGCCACGCCGGCCGATAGCCCCTTCCTGCGCCGGCCGGATTTGCTGGCCAGCCTGATCGCCTATTGGCACAACCACCCGTCGCTGTCCTATCTGTTCTCCGGCCTGTTTATCGGCCCCACCAGCCAGGCCCCACGGCTGGATGAAGCGCGCAACGATCAGGTCTACGAGATCGAACTCGCCTTCGCCGAATTGCGCAGCCAACTGGCCCGCACCGGCAAGGATGCCCCGCCTTGGCTGATCGACCGCGCCCTGCGCAATCTCTTGATCGACGTGACCGGCAACACGCACCGCGCCGAGTTCTGCATCGACAAGCTGTATTCGCCGGACAGCGCCACCGGCCGCCTCGGCCTGCTGGAACTGCGCGCCTTCGAAATGCCGCCGCATGCGCGCATGAGTCTGGTGCAGCAGCTGTTGCTCCGGGCACTGGTGATGCGTTTCTGGAACCAGCCCTACACCACCAAGCTGACCCGCTGGGGCACCGAGCTGCACGACCGCTTCATGCTCTCCACCTTCGTGCAGATGGATTTCAACGACGTGATGACCGAGTTGAACGAAGCGGGTTACGCCTTCGACGCCGCCTGGTTCGCGCCGCACTTTGAATTCCGCTTTCCGCAGATCGGCACGCTGGCGGTGCAGGGCATCGAGCTCGAACTGCGCAACGCGCTCGAACCGTGGCACGTGATGGGCGAGGAGGGCATGGCCGGCACTACGGTGCGGCACGTCGATTCATCGCTGGAGCGGCTGGAGATCAAGGTGAGCGGCCTGAACGGCAACCGCCACGTGATCACCGTGAACGGCCAGGCCGTGCCGCTGCAACCTACCGGCCGCGTTGGCGAATATGTGGCCGGTGTGCGTTACCGCGCATGGCAGCCACCTTCCGCCTTGCACCCGACCATCGGCGTGCACGCGCCGTTGACCATCGATGTGGTGGATAGCTGGATGCAACGCTCGCTCGGCGGCTGCCAGTATCACGTCGCGCATCCGGGCGGGCGCAATTACGACACCTTCCCGATCAATGCCTACGAGGCGGAAAGCCGCCGGCTGGCACGCTTCGTTCAGCTTGGCCACACCGCTGGCCGAATGGAGGTCGAACCTGCAACACCAAGCCGCGAGTTTCCGTTCTCGCTCGATTTGCGGCGGCGTGACGCGTAAGCTGCTGCTTTCAAAGCATGTTTAGTATTGAATCCAAACCCCGGGCGATACCCGGGGTTTGGGTTTCTCCCCTCGCCCTCGCGTGCAAGGCTTCAGCCTTGCCCAGCTATTAGTGGGAGAGGGGCTGGGGGAGAGGGTGGTGGCTACGGCAGCTGCATATTCGCCACCCTCACCCTAACCCTCTCCCATAAATGGGAGAGGGGATGATTCACAGCAAGTTGTGACTAAGCGTTTTTGATTCCAATTGAGCCGAATGAGCAACAACCTCGCCTTCCCCTTCGACGACGATGCCAGTTTCGCCGCCAGCATCAGCAACCTTGCCGTGCCAGTGCGTTCCGGGCATTACGACGAGTTGCGTGCGGCGGGCAGTCTGCGCGAGCCATACCGGCGCTTCTTCGAGACGCTCGGCAGCGAGGGGATGGACGATCTGGAGCGGCGGCGGCAGGCGGCGGCCAAGCAGATTCGTGATAACGGCGTCACCTACAACGTCTACGCCGATGCCAATGGCCCATCGCGGCCGTGGTCGCTGGATTTGCTGCCCTTTGTGCTCGACGCGGCCGATTGGCAGCAGATCGAACACGGCGTCGCGCAGCGTGCCTCTTTACTGAACGCCATCCTCGCCGATGCCTATGGCCCGCGGCAGCTGTTGCACGCCGGTCTGTTGCCGGCCGCGCTGGTGCAGGGGCATCCCGGTTATTTGCGGTCGCTGGCGGGCTATACGCCGCCCGGCGGCGTGTATCTGCACATCGCCGCCTTCGATCTGGCCCGCGCGCCGGATGGCCGCTGGTGCGTGGTGTCGCAGCGCACCCAAGCGCCGTCCGGCCTGGGCTATGCGCTGGAAAACCGGATGATCGTGGCGCAGCAATTCCCCAAGGCGTTTCGCGAGCTGCGGGTGCAGCATCTGGCCTCCAGCTACCGAAAGCTGCTCGATACGCTGTACAGCCTGAGCCCTGCCGGCACCTCGCCCGATGGCGCGCCGCGCATCGTGCTGCTGACCGCCGGGCCGTACAACGAAACCTATTTTGAACACGCTTATCTCGCCCGTTATCTCGGCCTGCCGCTGGTTGAAGGCAGCGATCTGACGGTGCGGGACGACAAGCTGTACATGAAGACGCTGTCCGGTCTGGAACCAGTGCAAGCGGTGCTGCGACGGCTGGATGACGATTTCTGTGATCCGCTCGAACTGCGGCCGGATTCCACGCTTGGTGTGCCGGGCCTGTTGCAAGCGGTGCGGGCCGGCAATGTGTTGGTGGCGAATGCGCTCGGGTCGAGCTTTCTGGAATCGCCCGGCATCCTCGCCTTCCTGCCCGGCATTGCCGATCACCTGCTGGGCGAGCCGCTGGCGCTGCCGTCGCTGCCGTCGTGGTGGTGTGGCGAACAGGCGGCGATGGAAGAAGCGTTGCTCGATCTGAAACGGCACGTGATCAAGCCGACCTACCCACGCCAGGCCACGCAAACGCACTTTGAACCGGTGATGTGCGCCAGCACGCCGACATCGGCACTCGCCGGCTGGCAAAGCCGCATGCAGATCAACCCGGAGGCTTACACGCTGCAGGATTACCTGCCGCTATCGCAAGTGCCGACCTGGACCGAGCAACGGCTGGTGCCGCGTGCCGCGATGGTGCGGGTGTTCGCCATTGCCGACGGCAACGGGCACTGGAGCGTGCTGCCGGGCGGGCTGACCCGCATCGCCAGCCGCGATCAGCAAATCGTCTCGATGCAGCATGGCGGCAGCAGTCTGGACACCTGGGTGCTGACCGAGGGCGAGGTCGATACCTTTTCCATGTTGCCCGGCAAACTGCGGCCGGAAGACCTCGCCAACCGGCGTGGCGTCATCTCCAGCCGTGCCGCCGAAAACCTGTTCTGGATGGGCCGCTACGCCGAGCGGGCCGAAACCGGCGTGCGCTTGGCGCGGCTGGTGCTCGATTGGCTCAATGCCAACGAACGGTTGCCGGCTGATTTCATCGCCACCGTCAGCCAGCTCTGTCTGCGTGCTGGTCTCGTGCCGGTCGATGCGCCGGAGTTGGCGGCCAATCCTTGGGCATTCCAGCAGAAGCTGATCGCCGCCTTGGGCGATGCCGATGGCGCAACCAGCGTGGCTTTCAACCTCGATGCCTTGGCGCGTTCGGCGGCGCAGATTCGCGATCGCCTATCACCCGATCACGCCCGGCTGGTGCTTGCGCCCAACGCGCCGTTCGCCAACTGGGCCGAGCGTGCCGGGCCGGAGAGCCGCGACCCGACCACCGAAGCCATGACCGCGCTCGATCAGCTCGCCATCGATCTGGCCGCCATCAGCGGCGAACAAGCCGACCGCATGACGCGCGACGATGGCTGGCGGTTGCTGACCATCGGCCGCCATATCGAACGCCTTGCCGCCATGAGCAGCGCGATGTCCGCCGCCTTCCATAGCGGCACACCGCATGGCCCGGCGTTCGATTTGCTGCTGGGTGTGTTCGACAGTGCCATCACTTATCGCAGCCGCTATCAGCGCCACGAAGAAATCCCGGCGTTGCTCGATCTGCTGGCGCGGGAAAAGGACAACCCCCGCTCGCTGCGCTTTGTATTGCGTGTGCTACGGCGAGAGTTGGGCCGCTTGCCGACCCTGCCTGGCGTTGCGCCATTGACCGAACTGCTCCCGCTCGGCCGCCCTGATCTGGCTATGCTCTGTGAGAAGGACAGCAACGGTTATCACCCTGCCTTGATTGACTGGACCCTGAAATTGCAACGTACGGCCATGCAGTTGTCCGATGCGATTGGCTTGCGGTATTTCAGTCATACGCATGATGTGAATCAGACGTTTTTGATTTAGGGGGCGGTACACGTAGCGTCAAGGTGTAGTTTTTGTCCCCTCTCCCACTTGTGGGAGAGGGTTAGGGAGAGGGTGCTTGCATAGGTCGCTGCATGTTGCACGACCCTCTCCCCGGGCCCCTCTCCCACAAGTGGGCGAGGGGAGATAGGTTGTTTCGAAGAACCGTTTGCTTAAGCGATTACCATCAATCCCAATGCCAACCCAGCTCTACGTCGCCCACGAAACCACCTACCACTACGCCTCGCGGGTCGATCTGGCCCAGCATCTGGCGTGGCTGGAGCCCGTGTCGCAGCCGTGGCAGCAGCTGGAAAGCTGCGCGCTGACCATCACCCCGGAGCCGGCGTACCTCTCTCGCGTGACGGACTACTTCGGCAACACGCAGCATCGCTTTTCCATTACCGCGCCGCACGATGCGCTGTGCGTGAAGGCGGAAAGCGTGGTGTCGCTCAGCCCGCGCTTTACCAATGTTGATCCTGCCGCCAGTCCCGCGTGGGAAGCAGTCCGCGCTGCCATGCATTTTCAGGTGGGCATGCCGTTCGCGCCGGAGTCCGAATTCGCTTACCCGTCGCCATTCGTGCCGCTGCTGCGACAACTGCACGATTACGCGCTGGCATCGTTCATGCCCGAGCGGCCACTTTTGGATGCCGTGCTTGAACTGATGCATCGCATCCACCGCGAATTCACTTATGCCGCCGCCAGTACCGAAGTCTCGACGCCCGTGCTCGAAGCGTTTAATGCCCGCATGGGCGTGTGTCAGGACTTCGCCCATATCATGATCGGTTGCCTGCGGGCGCTGGGCTTGCCGGCACGCTATGTCAGCGGTTATCTGTTGACCGACCCGCCACCGGGCCAGCCGCGCTTGCTCGGGGCCGATGCCTCGCACGCGTGGTTATCGGTCTGGTGCCCGGTACATGGCTGGGTTGATCTCGACCCGACCAACGACGTCGTGCCGACCTGCGCGCACGTCGTGGTGGCGGTGGGGCGGGATTATGGTGACGTCACGCCGTTGCGCGGGGTGATTCAGGGTGGGCGGGATCACACGCTGGACGTGGCCGTGAGTGTGTTGCCGCTGGGTGGAGTTTGAAGCCATGTAGGCCGAGTCATTTGACCCGCGCGGGCAATGCATCTCTTGCACGCGGATGTTGCGGGTTACGCCTCGTGGCTAACCCGCACTACGAACGGCGCGCCTTTTCTCTACTGGATTGCGATATCAAATCCGCACCGATTCGAGGTTCCATATCGCAATGCAGCATCCTGATTTGCCATCGCCATTCAAAAACTGATAACTTCCGAAAGTTTTAAGACATGCCAATGTCTGCGTAAACCCGCCGACGCAACTCATTCAATTACGACGCGAGCGTGCTGTTACCCGCTTGCGATCAAATCAGGGATCAGCACTCATGAGCACAGCAATCAAGGCCATCGTGGCCATCATCGCATTGGGCGGGGCAGGCTTCGCCGGTGCCACGTGGTACGCCGGCCAGAAGGTGGACGGCAAGTTCGACAAACTCTCAGACCAGCTCCATCACTATCAGATCGTCAATGTGGTCAAGCGTGATTTCCAGAGGGGCTTCTGGCGCTCCACCGAGACCGTGACTTATCGCATTGGCTGTGAAGGCGCACCTGCCACCGGCGCGCACCCCTTTCCGATGGCCGAGTTGACGATCCGCAACACCATCCACCACAACCCGCTGGCGATGAGCATCGATTCCGAGATCGTCTACAGCAAGGAAGCGCAGGAAGGGGTGGACAAGATCTTCAAGGGTAAGCAGCCGCTTGCTGTCCACACCGCGATTGGCCTGAGCGGCGATATCGTCACCGAAGTCACCAGCCCGGCGGTCAGTTACACCGAAGCCGGCCAAGGCACCTTCGACTGGAAGGGCTTCACCGGCACGGTGAAATACGATCAGGATTTGAGCCGCATCCAGAGCAAGCTGAACATCGCCGGCTTCGATGTGAAGCACCCGGAAAAGAACGACACCCTGCACTTTGGCGCGGTCAACTTCGAGGGCGAGCAGACCAAGGCGCCGGAAGGCATTTATGTTGGCAAGCAAGCGATGACGTGGGATGGCTTCGGCGCCAAGATGATTACGCCGCAGGGCCGGCCGCTGGACTTCAGCGTGGGTAAAACCGCGCTGCGTAGCGACACCAGTATCAAGGATGGCTTGGTGGCCCTGGTGGCGAACGTCGACGTCGATAGTGTGATCGTTCATGACAAGAAGGTCGGCTCGCTGGCGATGGACTATCAGGCGGATCGCATCGATGCCAAGGCAATCAAGGCATACAACGATCTGACTTGGGAGCAAGGATTTCTGCAGTGCCAGCTCGACCCCAAGCAGAATCAGGAGCAGATCAAGACGATGGTCGTGGCGTTGCTCAAGCAAGACCCGAGCCTCAAGATGGGCCTGAAGCTCAAGACCCCGGCCGGCGATGGCACCTACCAGCTGGATGTCGCCAGCAAGGACGTCAAGCAGGAAGACTTCGGCAACCCGGCAGCCCTCCTGCCCAAGGTGAATGCCACGGTGGCCGTGCAAGTGCCGCATGAACTGATCAACTACATGATCACCGAATTCACCCCGGAAAGCGCCGCTGGCTCCCAAGCCATGGTGGACGCCGTGCTGGAACAAGGCACCGCCAAGGGCTTCGTTGAAAACGACGGCAAGCTGATCAAGGCCAAACTGGTGTTGAAGGGCGGCCAGATGGAGCTGAACGGCAAACCCACGAGCATTGCGCAACTGATGGCGCAGCGCTAAGCCGTAGCGAAGTTGCTGCCGAAACAAGCCCAGCCAAGTGCTGGGCTTGTTTTATTTGTGCGGCGGTTTGAGTGATGGCCGGGCAGCGATGGGTATCGCATGCTCAACCCGTCCTGCAATGGCGGCCCATGTAGCCCGGACGCATTCTGCAGCCGGGGTTTCCACGTTCTCGACCCGTTTCACCCAGTCCGAGTCTACTGACGAAAGCGATCCCGTCCGGCTACGGGTAATTCGCCTGTCGGCATGCCGATCCCCCTCCCAACCCGCTATCCGCCTCAATTCACAATAAGTGATCGCTTTTTTGTATCACCTCACGCTTGCCAATATATAACTGGTGAGTTATGTTTTTGATATGCAAGCCACTCATGACGACATTTTCAAGACTCTCGGCGACCCGACCCGTCGGGCGATCTTCGAACGCTTGGCCCGCGACGGGGAACAGACCGTACGTGCCTTGACGGACCAATCCGGCGTCTCGCAGCCAGCGGTCTCCAAGCACCTGGGCGTACTCAAGCTCGCCGGGCTGGTGCGCGATCGGCCCGAAGGCCGCCTGGTTTACTACAGCGCCGAGCCGCAAGGCCTGGCACCCCTGATCGACTGGATGAGTTTCTACGGCGCCTTCTGGCGTGACCGGTTCGATCGCCTCGAAAACCTGCTGGATAGGATGGACCAATGACACTGACCGCTACCGCCACCACTACGCGCACCCTCGTTGTCGAACGGGAGATCGCACACCCGCCGGAAAAAATCTGGCGCGCACTCACGCAAGGCCCGCTGATCGAAGATTGGCTGATGGCCAACGACTTTTTGCCGGTCGTGGGGCATCGCTTCACCTTCCGCACCGCACCCGTGCAGCACTGGAACGGCGTGACCGATTGTGAAGTGCTGGTTGTCGAGCCCAATGAACGGCTTGCCTATAGCTGGAATGCCTCAGGCGACGAAGCCCCGAACGGGCTGAAGACCATCGTCACCTGGACGCTGGCGCCGACCGACCGTGGCGTGCTGGTGCGCATGGAGCAATCCGGCTTCCGCCCGCAAGACGAGCACAACTACCAAGGCGCGAACTACGGCTGGCAGCGTTTCATCGCTGGTCTGGAACGCGTGGTGGCCGGGCTGGGCTGATCCGCAACCCCGCTAGAAAAGACGTGTTCTTTGGCTGGCGGGTATAGCCCCCGTCCCGAGCAAGCTGATTCCGTTGCAGTTGTACCTTGAGCCTCGTCCCTGAAAGACCCTTGGAGAAGACCCATCATGCAAGCACGAATGACCAATCCGGCAATGATCGTTCCCGACGCCCTGCAAGCCCTGATCGCGCTATCGAAAGCCACGAACAAGGCCGGCGTGCCGGCTCTGACACTCAACCTGGTTCATCTGCGCGCCAGCCAGATCAACGGCTGCAGTGTCTGCGTCCACATGCATGCACGCGACATGAAGAAGGCCGGCGATACCGATGAGCGCCTCGCCACTGTGGCTGCCTGGCGGGATGCCCCGTACTTCACCGACGCCGAGCGCGCCGCGCTGGCCCTCACCGAGGCGCTTACCCGGCTCAGCGACCGGGCGGATCAGGTACCGGACGAGCTCTGGCGCGAAGTCACCCGGCATTACGACGCAGAAGCACTCGGGGCTTTGATTCTTTCGATCTCCCACGTCAACCTCTGGAACCGTCTGAACATCGCGACCAGGCAGGTTGCGGGTACGGATTGGGGCTGAGCGGTCACGTAGGATGGGTTGAGCTTGCGATACCCATCGCCCATGTTGAACGAGGCGGTATGGGTATCGCTTCGCTCTGCCCATCCTACGAACTTGGGGCTTTTTGTTAGAGTCCAGAGCGCCAGCCGATGCCGCGCGCCTGATGAACCACGCGAATCACCTGCACAACCTCTTCATTGGCTCGGTAAACGATCAAAAAAGGAAAGCGGCTCATCACGTAGCGATGACGGCCATCCGCAAATCGCTGGTAGGCCAATGGGAACGCGTGAATGTGGCGAAGTGAGGCAAGAATGGCGACGCGAAATCGATCTGCCAACGCGTGGTCGACGCTGGCGTAATAGACGGTTTGGTCTTCAATGTCCTGCGCGGCCCGCGCGGATATCTCAAGCCGCATTCGGCTGGCTGCCGGTGACAATGGCTTGCAAACGATCTTCGAGTTGCTGAAGGCTGATGCTGGGCGACGTCAGCAAGCTTTGCTCACCTTCTTCGATCTGCTCTCGAAGCCATAGCTCATATTCCAGTCCTTCGGAAACCAGCCGTTCCAGCACAACATCGAACGGCTCGCCGGCATGCTGAGCGAAGCCTTCAACCCGCTGGGCTAACTGCGAAGAGAGATGGATGGTCATAACCAGCCCCTTGATTCAACGATGGTCCAAGTTTACATCGCTCTTGCCACTCAAGGCTTCGTGGCTAGCGCATCCACCCGCCATCCCCCTCCCAACGCCTTGATCAGCAACACACTGGCCGACCATTGCCGCCCTTGCAGTTGCAACATGCTGCGCTGGCTGGAGAGCAACGTTGCCTGCGCGGTGGCGACGTTCAGATAGCTGGTGGTGCCGGCCTTGTACTGGTTGAGGGCGAGCCGGGCGGAGTCCTGGGCGGCGGTGACGGCGGCGGTTTGGGCTTTGGCTTCCTGTTCCAGAATGCGCAGCGTGGCGAGGTTATCTTCGACTTCCTGCAGGCCGCCGAGCACGGTTTGCCGATACGCCGCGACGGTGTTGTCGTAGTTGGCCTGCACCTCTTCGCTTTGCGCTTTGCGCAGGCCGCCGTCGAAAATCGTTTCCGCCAGCGCAAGACCGAGCGACCAGATTTGGCTCGGCGCGTTGAACCATTGGCTGAGGCTGCTGTTCTGGAAGCCGCCCGACGCACTCAACGTCAGCGCCGGGAAGAACGCGGCGCGGGCGACGCCGATGTTGGCATTGGCGGCCGCGACCTTGCGTTCGGCGGCGGCGATGTCCGGGCGGCGTTCGAGCAGGTCGGACGGCACGCCGGCTGGCACAGCCGGCAGCGTGGCCGTGACGGGGGCTTTGGCGAGGGTGAAGTCGGCTGGCGCCTTGCCGATCAGGATGGCGATGGCGTGTTCGAGCTGGGCGCGCTGAATGCCCAGGTCGAGCTGCTGCGCTTGCGCCGACTGCCATTGCGTTTCGGCCTGCGCGACATCGGCACGGGTGACGATGCCGGCGTTGTACTGGTTCTTTGTCAGTTGCAGCGATTTGGCATAGGCGGCCACTGTCTGGTCAAAGAGATCTTGCTCGGCATCGAGCACGCGCAATTGCAGGTAGTCCTGCACCAGTTCGGCCTGCGCGCTCAGTAACGCACCAGCGAGACTCGCGGTGCTGGCCTGGCTGGTGGCTTCGCCCGCATCGACCGTGTTGGCGACCTTGCCCCACAGATCCGGCTCCCAGCTGGCATCGAGCGAGGCGTTGAAGTTGTTCTTGACGATGCCGTTGCTGCCGCCACTACCGCTGCGATTGTCCGATACGCCTGCCGAGACCGTCGGCCAGAAACCGGCGTGTGCGGCTTGAGCGGCGGCACGCGCCTGGCGGTATTGCGCCTCGAACTGACGCACGTTCTGGTTGTTGAGCTTCACTTGCGCAACGAGATCGTTCAGCGCCGCGTCGCCATAAATCTCCCACCAATTGCCGCGTGCCTGCAGGTCTTGCGGGTTGGCGAGCTTCCAGCCGGCGTTTTCCTTGAAGGCGGCCGGGAGCGGCTCCGACGGTTTTTGATACGCCGGACCGGTGGCGCACGCGGAGAGAATCGCGGCGACGGTGGCGAGGAGAAGAGGGGATTTCAGATTCATGGTCATGCTCTTTAGAACGGCAGCCTTGGAGGCTGCCCTCACAATTTTCGAGGTCATGGTTCCCCCCTTCCACGAAGGGGGGCTAGGGGGGATTTCGACGACAGTTCAAATGTCACCGATGCTGAAATTTTCCGGTGAGAAGGTCGAGATAAAAGCTGGCAGTGCCTGCGCAATGGCAACTTCTTGATTTGGGAAGTGGGTTCTTGGGTTAGAGCAGCTGAAACTGGAGATATTGCAGAAATCCCCCCCAGCCCCCCTTCGTGGAAGGGGGGAGCAAAAACTGCTGCCTTTGGTGTTTGGCGCGTCATCATCACCCCTCCACCCCCAACCCCTGCGGCTCGACTCGCCCACTACGCCGCATCGCCCACAGCCGGAAGCGATCCAGGTAGAGATAAACAACCGGCGTGGTGTACAGCGTGAGTAACTGGCTGACTACCAGCCCGCCGACAATCGAAATCCCCAGCGGCTGGCGCAGCTCAGCGCCGTCGCCGTGGCCGATCGCCAGCGGCACCGCGCCGAGGATGGCGGCCATGGTGGTCATCAGGATCGGGCGGAAGCGCAGCAGGCAGGCGTGGAAGATCGCGTCGTGGCTGGTCATGCCCTGCTTGCGCTCCGCATCCAGCGCGAAGTCGATCATCATGATCGCGTTCTTCTTCACGATGCCGATCAACAACAGCACGCCGATCAGGGCGACGATGGTGAACTCGGTGTTGAACAGCATCAGCGCCAGCAAAGCGCCGACGCCGGCCGAGGGCAGGGTGGAGAGGATGGTGATCGGGTGCACATAGCTCTCATACAGGATGCCCAGCACGATATAGACGGCGATGATGGCGGCCAGAATCAATAACGGCTGGCTGTTCTGCGATTGCTGGAACGCCTGCGCGCTGCCGGCGAACTTGCCCTGGATGCCGGTCGGCACGCCGATGCGGTTCATGGTGTCGGCGATCACGGTCGTCGCTTCGGAGAGCGACGTGCCGGGGTCGAGGTTGAACGAGATGGTGCTGGCGACGAACTGGCTCTGGTGATTCACGCCCAGCGAGGTGAAGGTCGGCGCGTAGTGCGCCACGGCCGACAGCGGCACTTGCGCCCCGCTCGACGTGATCATGTAAACGTTCTTGAGCGCTTCCGGGCTTTGCCAGTACTGCGGCGCGACTTCCATCACCACGTGGTACTGGTTGAGCGGGTTATAGATGGTCGAGACCTGCCGCTGGCCGAAGGCGTCGTTCAGCGCCGAATCGACCTGGCTCACCGTGAGGCCATATTGCGCCAGCGCATCGCGATCAATGGTCAGCGTGGTTTGCAGACCCTTGCTTTGCGAATCGGTGTTCACGTCCTTGAGCAGCGCGACATTGGATAGCGCCTCGCGAATCTTCGGCTCCCATGCCCGCAGCAAATCCAGATCATCGGCCTGCAAGGTGTATTGATACTGCGCGTTGCCGGCCCGCCCACCGATGCGGATGTCCTGCACCGCTTGCAGGAAAAGTTGCGCGCCCGGCTCCTTGGCGAGCTTGCCGCGCAAGCGGGCGATGACCGCATCTGCCGACATCTGCCGCTCGGCCAGCGGCTTGAGCGAGACGAACATCGAGCCGGTATTGCGTTGCGAGCCGCCGGTGAAGCCGACCACGGTATCCACCGCCGGGTCTTGTTTCACGATGTCGATGAAATCCGCCAGCTTGAGCCGCATGGCCTGGAACGAGATGCTCTGGTCCGCCTGGATGTTGCCGACCAGCCGGCCGGTATCCTGCTGCGGGAAAAAGCCTTTCGGGATGACGATGTAGAGATAGACGTTGAGGCAGATGGTGATCAGCAGGATCAGCATCATCAACGGCCCGTGCTTGAGTGCCCACGTGAGCGAGCGGCGGTAACCGGCCAGCAGCGCATCGAACACCTTTTCGCTGGCGCGGAACAGGCGGCCCGGCTCTTTGGGCTCCGGGCGCAGCAGCCGCGAGCACATCATCGGCGTGGTGGTGAGCGAGACCACCAACGACACCAGAATCGCCACCGACAAGGTGACGGCGAACTCGCGGAACAGCCGGCCGACGATGCCGCCCATCAACAGGATGGGAATGAACACGGCCACCAGCGAAATGCTCATCGACAGCACGGTAAAACCCACTTCCTTCGCGCCTTGCAGCGCCGCCTGAAAGGGCTTCATGCCATCTTCGATATGGCGCGAGATGTTCTCCAGCACCACGATGGCGTCATCGACCACGAAGCCGGTGGCGATGGTCAGTGCCATCAGCGACAGGTTATTGAGTGAAAACCCCAGCAGATACATCGCCACGAACGCGCCGATCAACGACACCGGCACCGCCACGCTGGGGATCAAGGTCGCCCGGCCGTTGCGCAGGAACAGGAACACCACCAGGATCACCAGCCCGACCGACAACAACAAGGTGCGCTCCACCTCAGCCAGCGAGGCGCGGATGGTGGGCGTGCGATCCACGGCTACCTGCATGTCGATGGCAGCGGGGATCGATGCCTTCAGGCTCGGTAACAGCGCCCGTACCCGATCGACGGTTTCGATGATGTTCGCGCCCGGCTGGCGGTTGATGACCAACAACACCGAGGGCTTGCCGTTGGCGGAACCGGCGTTGCGCAAGTCCTGTACCGAATCGACCACATCGGCCACGTCGGACAGCCGCACCGGGTTGCCGTTGCGGTAGCTCACGATCAGCGGCAGGTATTCCTTGGCGGTCTTGGCCTGATCACTGGCGTAGATCTGCCAGTGCTTGTCGCCCTCTTCCAGCATGCCTTTGGGGCGATTGGCGTTGGCGGCGGAGAGTGCTGCCCGCACGGTTTCGAGCGGAATGGCGTACTGGTTGAGCGCGGTCGGGTTCAGCTCCACCCGCACCGCCGGCAAGGAGCTGCCGCCGACGCTGACCTGCCCGACGCCATCCACCTGCGAGAGTTTCTGCGCCAGGATGGTCGAGGCGGCGTCATACATCTGGCCCTGGCTCATCGTGTCCGACGTGAGCGCCAGAATCAGCACTGGCGCATCGGCCGGGTTGACCTTGCGGTAGTTCGGGTTGCTGGGCATGCCGGACGGCAACATGCTGCGCGAGGCGTTGATGGCCGCTTGCACATCGCGCGCCGCGCCGTCGATATCCCGGTTCAGCTCGAACTGCAACGTGATCCGCGCCGAGCCGAGCGAGCTGTTCGACGTCATCTCCGTCACGCCGGCAATGCGGCCGAGCGCACGCTCCAGCGGCGTCGCCACCGTGGCCGCCATCGTCTCCGGCGATGCGCCGGGCAGGTTGGCGGAGACGGAGATGGTCGGGTAATCGACTTGCGGCAACGGCGACACCGGCAACAACCGGAACGCCACGATGCCCGCCAATGCCACGCCGAGCGTGAGCAGGGTGGTGGCGACCGGACGTTTGATGAAGGTGGAGGAGAAGCTCATGGCCGCCACCCGGTGGTGCCCGAGTCAGTGCCGCACTCCCCCCTTCCATGAAGGGGGGGCGGGGGGGATTTCGACGATGCAGAAAACTTCGCTAATGCTTGGTGATAATTCATCCCCCCCTTCGCGGAAGGGGGGTTAGGGGGGATTTCGGTGGATGAACAACCATTCCGGTATTCGGAAAGCTGAAGTTGGATTTGTCTCCGTGTTTCTTTGCCAATGAATGGATGAGGACGAAACAAAATCCCCCCTAACCCCCCTTCCGCGAAGGGGGGGATGTGGGCTGCAGTGACCTGAGCAATGTTCATCATCGCTGTTCAACCCCAACCGCGTTTACACCACCATTCCTACGCGCCCGCCACCCCTTGAACCGCCGCCCCAGGTCATCAAACGCCAGATAAATCACCGGCGTGGTGAATAGCGTGAGCAACTGGCTGACCAGCAAGCCGCCGACCATGGTCACGCCGAGCGGATGGCGTAGTTCCGAGCCAACACCCTGGCCCAGCATCAAGGGCAGGGCACCCAGCAGCGCGGCCAGCGTGGTCATCAGGATCGGGCGGAAACGCAATTGCGCAGCCTCGAAGATCGCCTCACGCGGCGCTTTGCCGTGCTCGCGTTCGGCCTCCAGCGCGAAGTCGATCATCATGATCGCGTTCTTCTTCACGATCCCGATCAGCAGCACGATGCCGATGATGGCGATCACCGATAGATCGCTGCGCGCAACCAGCAGCGCTAGCAACGCGCCGATGCCGGCCGAGGGCAGGGTGGAGAGGATGGTGATCGGGTGGATGTAGCTCTCGTACAGCACGCCCAGCACGATATACATGGTGATCACGGCGGCGAGGATCAGCCACAACTGGTTGGTCAGCGCCGAGCGGAATGCCAGCGCCGCACCCTGGAAGCTGGTGACGATGCTCACCGGCATGCCGATTTCCTGCTCGGCCGCTTCGATCAGTTTCACCGCGTCACCCAACGCCGCGCCGGGGGCGAGGTTGAACGACACCGTAGCGGAGGGGAATTGCGCCAGATGGTTGATCGCCAGCGGCGAGGTGCGTTCTTCGATGGTGGCGACGGCCGACAGCGGCACCTGCTTGCCGCCTGTACCCGGCACATAGATATCGTTCAGCGATTGCGGGCCTTTCTGGAAGCCGGGCGCGACTTCCAGCACCACGCGGTACTGGTTCGACTGGGTGAAGATGGTCGATACAAGCCGCTGGCCGAAGGCGCTGTAGAGCGCGTTATCGATGCCGGCCGGTGTGATGCCGAGCCGCCCGGCCGCATCGCGGTCGATGTTGACGAAGGCTTGCGCGCCTTGGTCTTGCAGATCGCTGGCGACATCGGCCAATTCCGGAATCTGCTGCAGGCGGCTGACCAGCTTGGGTGTCCACGCCGACAGCTCGGCCGGATCGGACGTTTGCAGCGTGAACTGATATTGCGTGCGGCTGATGCGGTCTTCGATGGTCAGGTCTTGCACCGGCTGCATATACAGCGTGATACCCGGCACCTTGATGACTTGCGGTTGCAGGCGGCGGATCACATCGCTGGCCGATACATCGCGCGTGTCGTGCGGCTTCAGGTTGATCAGCATGCGGCCGCTGTTGAGCGTG
This sequence comes from Andreprevotia chitinilytica DSM 18519, assembly GCF_000711875.1. Lineage (GTDB taxonomy): Bacteria > Pseudomonadota > Gammaproteobacteria > Burkholderiales > Chitinibacteraceae > Andreprevotia > Andreprevotia chitinilytica. The sequence continues at coordinate 115,992 of NZ_JONM01000007.1, read as the reverse complement.
GCGTTGGTGCCATCGACGCCGATGAACGAGGTCAGGCTATCCACCGCCGGGTCTTTCAGGATCACGTCGGCCAGTTGCTGCTGGCGCTCGGCCATGCCGGTGAACGAGATCGACTGCGTGGCATCCGAAATGCCCTGAATCACGCCGGTATCCTGCACCGGGAAGAAGCCCTTCGGCACGAACACATACAACACAGCAGTCAGCACCAGCGTGCCGAGGGCGACAAACAAGGTGAGCCGGCTATGGTCGAGCACCCAGTCCAGCATTTTGGCGTAGCGGGCGATGACGCCGTCGATGACCGCGCCGCTGGCGTGGAAGAACCAGCCCTGCTTTTCTTCCGGCACATGCTTGAGCAGGCGGGCGCACATCATCGGCGTGAGCGTGAGCGAGACCACGGCGGAGATCAGGATCGACACCGCCAGCGTGATGGCAAATTCGCGGAACAGGCGGCCGACCACATCGCCCATGAACAGCAGTGGAATCAGCACCGCGATCAGCGAGAAGGTGAGCGAGATGATGGTGAAGCCGATCTGCTCCGCGCCTTTCAGCGCGGCCTGCATCGGTGTTTCGCCCTCTTCGATATAGCGGGCGATGTTCTCGATCATCACGATGGCATCGTCGACCACGAAGCCGGTGGCAATGGTCAACGCCATCAAGGTCAGGTTGTTGATCGAGAACCCGGCCATGTACATCACGCCGAAGGTGCCGACCAGAGACAGCGGCACGGCCACGCTGGGGATGATCGTGGCCGGCACATTGCGCAGGAACACGAAGATCACCATCACCACCAGCGCCACCGCCAGCAGCAGCTCGATCTGCACATCGGTGACCGAGGCGCGGATGGTGGTGGTGCGGTCAGTCAGCACCTGCACATCCACCGAGGCGGGCAGGCTTTGCTGCAACGAGGGCAGCAGCTTCTTGATGCTGTCCACCACCTGAATCACGTTCGCGCCCGGCTGGCGCTGGATGTTGAGGATGATCGCCGGCTTGGCATTGGCCCAGGCGGCGAGCTTGCTGTTCTCCGCGCCATCGACAATCTCGGCGATATCCCCCAGCCGCACCGCCGCGCCGTTCTTGTAGGCGATGATCAGCTGCTTGTATTCATCCACCGATTTGAGCTGGTCGTTGGCATCGATGGTGGACGCACGCAAGGGGCCGTCGAAACTGCCCTTGGCCTGATTGGTGTTGGCGTTGCCGATGGCGGTGCGCACGTCTTCGATGCTCATGCCGAAGCTGGCGAGGGCGGTCGGGTTGGCCTGAATGCGTACCGCCGGGCGCTGCCCGCCCGACAAGCTGACCAGACCCACGCCCGGCACCTGCGAAATCTTCTGCGCCAGCCGGGTATCGACCAGGTCTTCCACCTTGGGCAAGGGCAGGGTGGGCGAGGTGATCGCCAGCGTGAGGATCGGCGCATCGGCCGGGTTTACCTTGCTGTAGATCGGCGGCATCGGCAGATCGGTCGGCAGCAGGTTGTTGCCGGCGTTGATCGCGGCCTGCACTTCCTGTTCCGCCACATCGAGGCCGATATCCAGGCTGAACTGCAGCGTGATGACCGACGCCCCGCCCGAGCTGGTGGACGACATCTGGTTCAGCCCCGGCATCTGGCCGAACTGGCGTTCCAGCGGCGCGGTGATCGACGACGTGGTGACGTCCGGGCTGGCACCGGGGTAGAGCGTGACGACCTGAATGGTCGGGTAGTCGACTTCCGGCAACGCGGAAATCGGCAGGAAGCGGAAGGCGACAAGGCCAGCAAGCAGGATGGCGACCATCAGTAGCGAGGTGGCTACCGGTCGCAGGATGAAGGGGCGGGAGGGGTTCATGGGGTGGTCCGCGACAGAGCGGTCAATGTTTCACTGAACTTTAAGCGCTGCGGGTGTTGACCTCCCCCTTTGTGAAGGGGGATTGAGGGGGATTTCGACGTCACTTCAACTTGAGATGTCGTAGAAATCCCCCCTAGCCCCCCTTCGGGGAAGGGGGGGACGAGTGATGCGTGCAGTAGCTGGTTCCCGCAAGATGGGATCTGAACCGCCATCACGAATTGGCTCCCTTATCCGAGCCAGCACCTGATCCGTCACTACCATTCTTATGCCGATGCTGCGCCCCGCTCGCATTCGCTCCACCCTTGCCACCATGCGGCCGCTTGCCCGCAACGCCACTCGCATTGGCCGCCACCACTTCAACCTTGCCGCCTTCCTTGAGCTTGTCCGCGCCATCGATCACCACCACGTCACCGGGTTTCACGCCGGACTGGATCACCACGTTGTCGCCATCGACCGGGCCGAGGGTGACCGGTTGCGCGCTCACGCTGGTGTCTGCGCCAACCACGAACACAAAGGTGCCTTGCGCGCCGCGCTGCACGGCGGCAGTCGGCAGGATGGTGGCGTTGTGCAGGGTTTCGACCAGCAGGCGCACGTTGACGAACTGGTTCGGGAACAGCGTGCCGTCTTCGTTCGGGAACACGGCCTTGAGTTTGACGGTGCCGGTGGTGGTGTCGATCTGGTTATCGACGGTGAGCAACTTGCCGCTGGCCAATTTGGTTGTCTGCGCGCGGTCGTAGGCATCGATGGCCAGCGTCTGACCATCGTTCAACTGCTTGAGTACCGGCGGCAGCTTGTCTTGCGGAATGGTGAACAGCACCGCAATTGGCGTGACCTCGTTGATCAGCACCAGTCCATTGGTATCCGAAGCGTGGATCAGGTTGCCCGGATCAACCTGCCGCAGACCAAGGCGACCGGAAACCGGCGCGACGATGCGGGTGTAGGAGAGCTGCAGCCTGGCCGCATCGACCGTCGCCTGATCGGCCTGCACCGTGCCTTCGGTCTGGCGCACCAGCGCGGCTTGCGTATCGACTTGCTGCTTGGAGATCGAATCCTGCGCCAGCAGCGTCTGATAGCGGGCGAGGTCTTGTTTGGCGTTGGCGAGCAGGGCCTGATCCTTGGCGAGCTGGCCTTGTGCTTGCGCGAGCTGGATGCGGAAGGTGGCGGGGTCGATCTCGGCCAGCAATGCGCCGGCTTTCACCACTTGGCCTTCCTGAAAGTGCAGCGCCAGCAAGGGGCCGTCGACACGTGAATGCACGGTGACGGTGGACGAGGGCGTTACCGTACCCAAACCGTTCAGATACACGTTGAGATCGCCGGATCGCGCCGGCTTGGCCTGCACCGGCATCGGCTTGTTGCCCTGGCCGGGGCCGCCACGCTTGCCGCCACCCGCATTGGCTTGCGTCGACGCTTGCGGCTTGGCGTTGTAGATCAGGTAAACCCCGCCCGCGAGGATGATGGCGGCGGCGAGCAGCCACAGCCAGCTGCGGCGGGGTTTAGCGGTGGTGGGTTGGGTGTTGAGCGGTTCGGCGGACATCGGCTGTTCTCGGTGTGAACGGCGCGCCGGGATTGGGCAGGCCCGGCTCGCAAGGTTGCTTTTCGGTGGAGCAGGCCTGAATAACGTCAGGTTGGAACTTGGGTTTACCCCTTTTCCAAAAACTTACGAATTTCGGGGGGATTACCGCCCCTTCGGCGGCGTCATTTCCTTCCCTTTGTAGTCGCATACGTCCGCCACCACACAGCGCCAGCACTCCGGCCGTCGGGCCTTGCATACGTAGCGGCCGTGCAGGATCAACCAATGGTGCGCATTGAGGCGGAATTCCGGCTCGGTGACTTTCAGCAGTTTGTCTTCCACCGCCCGCACATCCTTGCCGGGAGCGAGGCCGGTGCGGTTGGCGACGCGAAAGATATGCGTATCGACCGCGATGGTCGCTTCGCCAAAGGCGGTGTTCATCACCACGTTGGCGGTCTTGCGGCCCACGCCCGGCAGCGCCTCCAGCGATTCCCGATCGCGCGGCACTTCACCGCCGTGCTGCTCGATCAGGATGCGACAGGTTTCCAGCAGGTGCTTGGCCTTGCTGCGATACAGACCGATGGTAGCGATATAGCCTTTCAGCGCCTCCTGCCCGAGCGCGAGGATGGCAGCGGGGGTATTGGCAACCGGGAACAAGCGCTTGGTGGCCTTGTTCACGCCCACATCGGTGGCTTGGGCGGACAGCAGCACGGCGGTCAGCAGCTCGAACGGTGTGGTGTAGTCGAGCTCGGTGGTCGGATGCGGATCGAGCTCGGCGAGCCGTTGATAGAAGGTGTGGCGGGTTTGCTTGTTCATTGCGCGGCGCAGTCTAGTTGAGCGGTTCGTCGGGAATCAGCATCGGCAGATCGGTCACGCCGACATCGACACCGGCCTGGAAGAACAGCGTGCTGGCCTGGCCGCGGTGATGGGTCTGATGGTTGAAGAGATGCATCAGCACCAAGGCGGAACGCTTTTGCTTGTGCTCGCCCTTGGCGTTCTTGTAGGCCAGTACGTGGTCGAGATCGGCATCTTTCAGCTCGGCGACGAAGGCGGAAATGACACCATCGAGCAACTGGCGGCGCGCGGTGTAGGAGGCCAGATCCGGGCAGACGAGTTCATCCAGCGAGGCGGGGATCGGCAAATCGCGGACTGGCTCCAGCGAGGCATAGCCGGCCGGATGGTTGAGAAAGCGCTTGAGCCACATCGTATCGGCCACGATCAGGTGATTGAGCGTGCCGAGAATCGAGCCGAAATACGCCTTGCGATCACGCAGCAATTCGTCGGCCGGCAACTGGGCGGCGGCCTCGATGACCTTGGCGTTCATCCACTGGTTGTATTGGCCAAGCAGGACGAATTGGTCGGATCGGGGATTGGCGGCGGGCATGGCGGGCTCCTGGGCAATTGTGTTGCGAAGAGCCTGATTGTCGCGGGGGGATGTGCCGCTCGGCAAGCGCGTGCCAGAAGGTGGGTCGCAAACTGGCACGTCTTTGCCTGAGCAAGTGCAACAAAGCCCTATTTTTGCGCGATCACACGCACACTGCGCTGCGTGTTCCAGCGTGGCGTGTGCCCTGCGTCAATGCCAACAATACGCAAGGTATAAGATTGTCCGGTACGCATTGCTGGCAAAGGCAAGCGCACTGTTTGGGGCGCACCATAGCTATAAACAGGCAGTGATTTAAACAATTCATGGTCCACGTAGACTTGCACATACTCGGTTTCAGCAGTCTGAATATCCAGGTTGGTCGTGGTTTCTTCAACCTCGATTACGTCTGCCACGGGATGCACAAATTTAAACAATGAGCGGGGGGGCGGTTTAGACAATAAGTGAGTGGTGATCTTATCGAGCTGGGTTTTATCCCCATTCGTCAGATCACTGAATGTACGCGGCACATTGACATCTGCTGCACAGCCTTCATCTTCGATAAGCTCATTCTTGTGATACCCATCACGGATCGTTTGCAACCACGAAAACCTCATCTGCACGCCACCAGGAAGCGGTTTAAACCAAGCAGGGCCATTTTCAGCCAGGACGCTATGCGGTATCGGATTGCTGCCACCACCACCTGTCAATGGATCTTCACCATACAGCGTAGCGGCGCCATTATCTTGCATCGCGCAGCTGAACATCTCCGTTGCTGAATAACTGCGTGCATTTGTTAATATCCCTACGGGTTTATAATACATTTGCCCCAGGCTATTGGCTTCTTCCAGTGATAATTCAGTTGTCGTTTGGGTGTAGGTGTTGTTGGTTTTGGCTGCTTCATCAATAAGCTTTACCAGTTTGGGTTGAAACGCCCTGAAAACATCCTGATTCAAGAATTGCGCATTGAGTTTTGTATTTAACAGACGAACAGCATTGGTGTGGGCAGGGCCAGGGGTGAATATTTGCAGTAATTTGTCTACGTATTGATTGTCGCCGCCACCGTTGTTGCGAACATCGATCAACAGCGCATTGGTATCGGCTAATTGTTCACGCAAGAGATGGGCAATGATATTCAATGATTGATCTGCATCATCATTGATTGGCTGAAAACGACTAATTCCAAGGTAGGCTACGTTGCCTTTGGGGATGATCGCCCATTCAATAGCAGGGTCTGCTGTAGTGTTTGTTGCAAAATATAAATGCTCGATATCGCTGCGCTGAACGGGCGTTATCGCACCCACTTCTTTTTGATCAAGCACTTGCATTTTCGAAGGTGGTTTTGGGTTGGGCGATTGAGCGGGGATGTTTTCGGTTTTTTCTAGCAGTTTAGCGTCGTCATATTCCACCAGCCACGGCAGCTGAATCGTGTACGCTTCGCCAGTTCTTGCAGAGCGCAATTTCAGTAATGCCGTGTCATGTGCGGGTGGTAAGTTAAGCGCGTGATCAATTTGTGTCATGTACTCTAGCGCACGGGAAAAGCCACCGTAAGGGTTTGCGCCTGAAACCATCGGCATCAATTTGTTTATTGCTTTTTGAGTCGGCAGCTCATCATATTCAAGTAGTTGATCGCCGACTTCAGGTTTTCTGGTTGAAGGCAGCATCGAGTCAAATACAGGTAGTAGCTGCTCGACGCGCACCACACTTGATCCATCATGGGTTCGTGTCAGTGTAAGTGGCAAATAGCTTTTGAATGCACTGTGCGGCAGCGGAAAAATGTAATTCAAATGTCGGTCGCGTTGATTGATGAAAATCTGGCTGAGCTGTTGATGTAATTCGCGCGTGCTGAGCTTGTCCAGGTGATTGATGAGTTGCTGGATGGATAGCGCTGGGTCGACATGACCTTGGTTCATGCTGGGGTAGTTGCCGTAATAATTGTTTTTTTCTTCACGTTCAACGTAAAGATCTCGCAACAGGAGCTGAGCTTGTTCGGCAATCGTGCGTTTATCTGTTGCGTTCAATTCGTTGAATTTAATCTGGTCTCGGATATTGGATAAATAATCTGTCCTTATTTCTGCCCGTGCTTGTAGCGACCATGCAGCAAAACCAAACAAACACAATTTACTTAAAATGCTTAATTTCATGATGCACCTACTCCAAGATATACAGCGGCAAGGCGCTGTTGCATAAGTCAGTCCAGATTTGAAGTGACTCAAACCTCAGACGGATTCATGCCACCACCCCGTTTTCGGCATGCCGAGCTGCGGTTTTGCAGCTCGGCCACCTGTTGATCAAAGTCTCTCGGCATCACCCGTTCACCCAGCAACTTGAAGCAACGCATCTTGGTTTCCACCAGACTGCGCCGGTGGTAATCACGCCACTGTCGGCGGTCACGAGTGCGTTGAGTTGCCCCTCAAAACGTATAAGACACCACTGACATCGCGAAAAACCCCTGCTTTTTCTGCACGATCGGGCTGCCAGCCGCGTCACCGAGCAGACGGCTGACGCCCAGTTCCGTATGCGTGGACCAGTTGGGCGTGATGGTGTAGCTCCATGCCGCGGATACAGATGTGCTGTCGACGCCCGCGTGGGTGCTGTAGGCGTTGAATGTGGTATTGGCGGCTTGCTGTGCGGTGACGCCAAAGAAGGACTGCGTGTACTTGCTCGAGCCGAAATGCACGCTGGGTGTGATCGTGATCTTGTGCGCACCTTGGTCGAACACTGGCACGGTCAGGTCGACATGGCCGGCAACGCCGCGTTCGCTATGTGTCAGCGGCAGTTCGAGGGTGAGGCTGGTGGTGGTTTTGCCGTAGATCGGCATGCCGACGGTGATGACGCCAAGCACGGAGCCAGAGATATCGCCCATGCCTTTGAGGTAATCGTTGCCGGGTGTGTTGTAGCTTTGCTTTTCTTTGCGCCCGCCATCGTAGGCGAGCACCGCCGACGCGAACATGCTGTTGGAGAACGTGGTTGCGTAGCCGGCGCCCTGCGCGGTATCGACGAACCAGCCGTTGCCGAAGTCGGCGCGGAGCGCGATCTCGGGCGCTGCATGGTAAACCCTGCTGCCTTGATATTCCTGGCTGACGCCGACCCCCAGTGAAGCCGTATAGGTGATCTCGGCTTTGGCCGAGAATGAAGCCGTCAACATGATGATGGGGAGTGCGAGCAGGTAAGCGTTTGGAAACAGGGCAGGAAGAAGGGCGGGAAGGCGGGCTGGACGGGATTGACGCACAGAGAACACTCCAGGGTTGGAAGAGTTCGCAGTCTCACCATTGTGCTGATTCATGTCTGTCTGGAATTGGCGGGTAATCTGTGCGCAATTATGGGTAAGTGTCTTGAAGTTTATTTTGGCTCCAAACTGACGGCATGAGCGCATACACTGGCGCTTCGCCGACCCGGAGACGGGGGAATTAAGAAGGAAATGGGGCATGGATGACACGCCGCTCAAGATCAAGGTGCTGCTGGTCGAGGACGACGATCGCCTCGCGCAGCTCGTGCGCGAGTACTTGAGCAATTACGAGTTCGAAGTGACCATCGTGCGGCGCGGCGACGTGGCTGAAGCGGCCGTGCGCGAGCAGCAACCGGCCTTGGTGATTCTGGATCTGATGCTGCCACACATGGACGGCATGGAGGTCTGCCGCCGTATCCGTGCGTTCTCGCAGGTGCCGGTGCTGATCTTGACGGCGCGGGTGGATACCTACGATCAGGTCGCCGGGCTGGAGCTGGGGGCGGACGATTACGTGCTCAAGCCCATCGAGCCGCGCCTGTTGGTGGCCCGTGCTCGTGCACTGTTGCGGCGGGCGCAGCCGGCCGGGCAAGCGGCCTCCCCGGCGCAAGGGAGCGAGTTGGTCTTTGGCGAGCTGGCGATCTCCCCGCCGAACCGCACCGTCTTCTGGCGCGGCCAGCTGGTGGAGCTGAAAACCGCCGAATTCAACCTGCTGCTGATCCTGGCCAAAGCGGCTGGCACGGTGCTCAGCCGCGATGACATCCTCAAGCAATTGCGCGGCATCGAATTCGACGGGCTGGATCGCACCGTGGATTCCGGCATCTCCCGCTTGCGGCGGCGCTTTGGCGATGCCTCGCCCGAGCCGCAGAAGATCAAGACGATCTGGGGGCGGGGGTATCTGTTCAGCCCGTCAGCGTGGGAGGAATGAGCGCCGCTGGCAAAACCCTGCTGGCGGCGTTGTGCTCGCTTGCCGTACCACTTGTACTGTCTGCGCTCGCACGCCTTGCCAGCACCGCTACGCTGGGTTTTGCCAGCGGCGCTCGCTCCGATTCTTGCCCTGCACGCTTCATCACACACCGAGACCCCCCATGCTGCGCCCACTGATCAAACTCTATTTGCTGGTCTGCCTGGGCGTAGCGGCGGCGGTCCTGTTCATCAATTACGCCTTCATCCCGATGTTCCACGAGCGCTTTTCCGCAGATGTCCGCGAAGGCTACAAGGGTTATGTGTTCGTGCTGACCGACTATCTGGAGCGCCATTCGGGGGCCGAGCGCGCAGCTGCATTGGCTCGTTTGCAAGAGAATGCGCAGGAGCGTTTCAGGGTCTTGAGTCAGGCCGACGTGGCTCGTTTGTCCAGCAAAGAGCAGCGCGATCTCCGTGCCGGCAAACTGGCGATGAGCCTCGATGGCAAGGACTATTACTTGTCCTTGCGCGACGGCACGGTGATCCACGCGCGCACGGTGGAAGCGGATAACACCGACATCAATGTGATCGCGTATGGGGTGGTTGGCTTGACCACCTTGCTGGCGGTCATCGCCTGGGTGCACTTCCACTGGCGGGACCTGCGCAAGTTGCAAGAGGCTGCCCGCAGCTTTGGCGCCGGCAACCTGGCGACGCGCGCGACGCTCAAGAAGAAATCCAACATCTACGCGCTGGCCCAGCAGTTCAACGATATGGCTGAGCGGATTCAGGCCTCGATCCTGCACCAGCGTGAAATGATGCACGGCATTTCGCACGAGCTGAAAACACCGATCGCCCGCCTCGAATTCGGCATTGCCTTGCTGCAAACGACAGAGCCGGAAGCGCAAGCCCGGCAGGCGGCACTAAGCCGCGACGTGCGTGAGCTGGATGAACTCGTCACCGAGCTGCTGACGCTCAGCCAGCTGGAGCAGGGGGCGACGAATCTGGTGTTGATGCCGGTTGCGGTGGGGGAGTTGCTGGATAGCGTGGCCGCCAGTGTTGCCAACGACGTAGCGGATCGCCAGATCGAGTTGTCCGTCCACATGGCTGACGCCCCGGCCGAGCACATTTGCGACCCCCGGCTGGTGGCGCGTGCGCTGCTGAACCTGATCCGCAATGCCAGTCGCTACGCCAGCCACGCCATTACCATCCGCGCCGAAGCCGGCCCGGATGAGACATTGCGCCTGACGGTGGAAGACGACGGGCCGGGTATTCCGGAGGCAGATCGCAAGCGGGTGTTCGAGCCATTCCTCCGCCTGGATGCCAGTCGCGACCGCCACACCGGCGGCTTTGGCCTCGGTCTGGCGATTGTCCGGCGCATTGCGCTGGTGCATGGCGGTGAGGTGGTGCTGGATCGCAGCGCGCTCGGTGGGGCACGGTTTGTGATTGTGCTGCCGGTGTTGGGAGTGGAGGCGGTGGTTTGAGTTGGAATGCCTGCAATTCTCGCTGACATGCTGTGCTTGTCTCCCCTCGCCCTCGCGTGCAAGGCTTCAGCCTTGCTCAGCTATTAGTGGGAGAGGGGCCGGGGGTGAGGGTGGGGAGAAAGATGCTCTCCAGCCTGCCGCTCAGCGCTTCCGCAACGCCGTAGCCCGCGCAATTGCCGCCGCGATGCGCGCCTGTTTCAATACTTCGGCATCGTCTTGAATGGGGTCGGCTGCTGGTTGGTCTGGAGCTGGCTCATCAGCCGGCGATACCTCACCCCGCTTCGCACTCGCCCGCGCCATCGCCGCGCGAATCTTCTCCGCACGTAGCGCCTCATCAGAACCAGGCGCTTGCTGTGCTGCCGCCAGTTTGGTTACTGCCTTCTGCGCCAGTCGTTCGTGCCGTTCGCGCTGTTCGCGATCCAGCCGGAATTGGTGGAACTGATAGCGACCACGCGCGTGGCTGCGTTCCGGCTCGACGAGTCGTGATAAAGCCACCGGCTGCAACACGACCATATCGATGCAATCCACCGGACAGGGCGCAACGCACAGCGCGCAGCCGGTGCATTCGGCATTGATGACGGTATGCATCTGTTTGGCCGCGCCGAAGATCGCATCGACCGGGCACGCCTGAATGCACAGCGTACAGCCGATGCAGCACTCTTCATCGATCACTGCCAGCTCACGGGGCTGTTCGATGCCGTGCTCGGCGGATAACGGCAAGATCGGCAGCTTTAGCAGCGCCGCCAGTTCAACGATGCCGGCAGCACCGCCCGGCGGGCACTGATTCAACGGCACCGTGCCGGCAGCCAGCGCCTCGGCATACGGCCGGCAGCCGTCGAAACCACATTGACGACACTGCGTTTGCGGCAGGATGGCATCGATCTGGTCGACGAGATCGGAGGCCCCGGATGCCACGGTCGCAGTAGCGTTCATTAACGGCTCGCCAAGGTTTCCACGCAGTCGCTGACGATCTGCGGGCCGCGATAGATCAGGCCGCTGTACACCTGTACCAGTTCAGCACCGGCCTGAATTTTCTCCAGCGCGTGTTCGCCTTCGAAGATGCCGCCGATACCGATCACTGGTAACGCGCCATCGAGCGCTTCGGCCAGTTCGCGGATCACATGGGTGGATTTGGCGCGCACCGGTGAGCCGGAGAGGCCGCCAGCTTCGCTGCCATTCTTGAGATGCCCGACGCCCACGCGAGACAGCGTAGTGTTGGTGGCAATGACCGCATCGATCTCGTTGGCGATCAGCCGGTCGGCGATTTCTTGCACCTGATGTGCATCGAGATCCGGTGCAATCTTGAGTGCCAGCGGCACATAGCGGCCGTGCTTGTCCGCCAGTGCGGCTTGCTTGTGCTTGAGCGCAGCCAGTAGCTGATTCAGCTCGTCCGCCTGTTGCAGCTGGCGCAGGTTCTTGGTGTTGGGCGACGAGATGTTCACCGTCACGTAGCTGGCGTATTCGTAGACTTTTTCCAGCCCGATCAGGTAGTCGTCGGTGGCTTTCTCGATGGGTGTATCGGCGTTCTTGCCGATGTTGATGCCCAGCACGCCTTTGTACTGCGCGCGCTTTACATTTTCGACTAGTGCATCGACGCCATCGTTATTGAAGCCCATGCGGTTGATGATGCCTTCCGCTTCCGGCAGGCGAAACATGCGCGGCTTGGGATTGCCCGGTTGCGGGCGCGGCGTGACGGTGCCGATTTCGATAAAGCCGAAGCCGAAATCAGCCAGCGTATCGAGGTGATCGCCGTTCTTGTCCAGCCCGGCGGCGAGGCCCACCGGATTGGGGAAATCGATGCCCATCACCCGTACCGGCAGCGGTTCGACATGCGGCATGAACACGCGCAGAAAGCCCATGTCATGCAGGAAGTCCGCTGTACGGAAGGTGAGGGTGTGTGCGCGCTCGGCATCGAGCGAGAACAGGAGCGGACGAATCAAACCGTAGGTCATGGATTACTTGCCCCGCTTTTCGCAGGCGTCGATGGTGTTCTGCATCAGCGTGGCGACCGTCATCAGGCCGACACCACCCGGCACCGGGGTAATCCAGCTGGCGCGTTGCCTGGCGGCTTCGAATTCCACGTCGCCGCACAGCTTGCCGGTGTCCAGACGGTTGATGCCGACGTCGATCACGATCGCGCCTTCCTTGATCCAGTCACCCTTCACGAAATTGGGGATGCCCACACCGGCCACGACCACATCCGCGCCGCGTACTTTCTCGGCCAGATCCTTGGTTTTGCTATGGCAGATAGTGACGGTGGCGCGTGCCAGCAGCAGCTCCAGCGCTTGCGGGCGGCCGACGATATTGGAAGCACCCACCACCACGGCATCCTTGCCGACCAGATCGATGCCGGTCTTTTCCAGCAAGGTCATGACGCCACGCGGGGTGCACGGGCGCAGCAGCGGCATCTTGAGTGCCAGCCGGCCGATGTTGTACGGGTGGAAGCCATCGACATCCTTGGCCGGATTGATCAGCTCGATGATCTTGTCGCCATCCAGATGCTTGGGCAGCGGCAACTGCACCAGGATGCCATCGACATCGTCATCCTCATTGAGCTTGTTCACCAGATGCAACAGCTCGGCTTCACTGGTCGTTTCCGGCAGATCGTAGGCAATCGAGGTGATACCGGCGTTTTCGCACTGGCGTTTCTTGTTGCCGACATACACTTGCGAGGCCGGATCGCTGCCGACCAGCACTACGGCCAGTGCCGGTGCACGCTTGCCGGCGCCCTTGCGGGCATCCACGCGGGCGCGCACTTCTGCAATGATTTCTTGGGAAATGGCTTTGCCGTCAAGGATCTGGGCGGTCATCGGGGGCTCCGGGCGGGCGAATGCAAAGCGCGCATTCTCGCATTTTTCAGCGCATCCGCTCAATTCCACCGTACTAGCCGCTTGACGCATCGCAAGTGCTGCTGATACATTCCTGCCTCTGTTCGGGGCGTAGCGCAGCCTGGTAGCGCATCTGCTTTGGGAGCAGAGGGTCGTGAGTTCGAATCCCACCGCCCCGACCAGTACCCAGATTTTTAGCTCCAGATGTATCAGCTTGGACCGGGCGCTCGTAGCTCAACCGGATAGAGCAACGGCCTTCTAAGCCGTAGGTTACAGGTTCGATTCCTGTCGGGCGCGCCAGCAAAGGCCGCCGTAAAAATCGAAATAAGTTTCAGCATGGTTTCAACTGCACGTGCAAACGGGCAGTACCGTTTTTGTGGTGGCTGTAGCTCAGTTGGTAGAGTCCAGGATTGTGATTCCTGTTGTCGTGGGTTCGAGCCCCATCAGCCACCCCAAGTTTCAAAAGTCGTTGAAGATCAACGACTTGGATCACTGAAAAGCTGATCGGTCTAGCACCAAGTCTTGCACTTGGTCTAGCACTTCCAAGGTTGCATGTAGGTTCCACCCCACGGAACTTCATGCGAAATACCTACCAAGACAGGAACGGAACTTTTTACCTCCGTCTCCTTGTTCCCAAGGTTCTTCTTCCTCATGTGACCCGCTCCAAGGTCGTCCAGAGTCTTCGCACCAAAGACCGGCGGCAGGCATACTTCCGTTCAATGGAAGCCAGCTTGGCCTTTGAGAAATGGATTCGGGACATGAAGAACAAATTTGGCATTGGCGACGACAACAGGGAGCTTATCGTCAGTCTTCCCAATGGGGCCAAGATTGAATTTGACTTGGAGAAGGCCACCGAGAAGGATGCCTATGAGTCCCTTATGGGAACCATTGCGGCAGTGCCTCAAAACGGCCCCCAGATCGTAGAACAGGTGCGGGAGGCTACTCCCCTGCCTCGTGTGCCTGCATGGGCCACCAGAGCTCGTTTGATTGATATTTTTGAGTCCTACAAGCTGGCAAAGGCCAAGACCTTTGCCCAAGCGACTCAAGATGGCTACTTCCCCCGGATTCAGAAGTTCATGGACTTCTATCGGGCCAAAGGAATCGTCTTCATTGACGAAATCAGGAAAACCCATGCCAGTGATTACCGCGATGAAGTTACTCGGTTGCAGGAAAGCCCTCTGACGATTGATAACTACACCAAGACTCTGAAAGGATTTTTTGATTTCGCGATCAGTGTTGGCAAGTATTCCTTTGAGAACCCTTTTGCCAATATGCACCTTGTCAAGAAGTCCGAGCGGGCCAAGCATACAGACTCATGGATTCCCTACACCAAGGATGAAATCCAGCGGCTTTTTGTGGGGAATTATGAAGCCTACTGCAAGAGGTTCAATAAGCCTGACCTGTTTTTTTCTCCCCTCATTTCATTGACAACAGGTATGCGGGTTGATGAGATTGCCCAGCTTTATGTCAGTGATATTTATCAAGAAAATGAGGTGTGGGTTTTTGATATTAATGACAATGGGGACGATAAAGAAGTCAAGACCCCTTCGTCTATCCGAAAAATGCCTTTTACAAGTCAGTTGCTTCAAACGAATTTCTTGGACTACTTCCATATGGTCAAGGAAAAATATGGGGAGACGTCTTTGCTGTTCCCCTATCTGACCAAGACCGCTTCAAATGGCTATGCCAAGAATATTTCCTACAATTGGACTCAATACAAGCAAAAGCTGATTACTGTGGATGAGTCGCAGAAGGTCTTCCATAGTTTGCGGAAGAATGTAGGGGCGGCAATGGTGGATCTCTTGATTGACATTGCATTGCGAAAACGGATTCTTGGTCATAGTATGGATGGGGACATTACCCATACTGTCTACGGTGCGGAATTCTCTTTGGAGAATATTCGCAGCCTACTGGAAAAAATGGACTGGGGAATTGATTTCTCCAAGTTTCAATTCAAGTTCAAGAATGAAAATGTGCTTGTGGGGTGGGTCAATTCCAAAGCAATCAAAGCTCGCAAGAAGGCCCTAAAAGATGCTTTGATAGAGAAGACCAGCAAGAAGAAATGAAGGAATAAGCTGTCTTCTTGAATATTCCAGAAGGACCCGACGAAGCGGTCCTTTTTGCCCACGGCACCTGTCTGCAACGATTGGTGCTTTTTTCATGCCTGCTTTATTTCTGTGAATGATCCATTCACGGAAATGAAGTAGGAGCCACCGGCAGGGAATTAGATTTTTAGCCTGCTGGCTGTGTTGCTGTTCTTGTGACGGTTGGCATACTGGTTGATTAGCTCGGCTTCTGCTGCTTGTTCCTGCTCTGCCTTCAAGACGGCAATTTGCTGCTCTAGCCATGCAATCTTCTGCCTGAGTAGCTGAATCTTCTTCATATCGGACAGCTTGTAATGATTTAAGCTGCCAATCTGTAATTCCAAATTCAACTTTGAAAATAATATCTGGTGAATTTGAACGGAAATCAATGCAGCTCTTGAGCTAGCGGCAGTCTGACTAAATGCGGCAATGGCGGGCTTGTGGTTGTGCTGGGCCTGTTTTTTGTCATTGGACTTCGCCACGATTGGATCAGCAGGTTGGGCGGCTTCCTGTTTCTTGTTGTCCAGCTTCTCAAATGTTTCCTGCTTCTTCAATGACTGTTCGTTTTCTTGCCTGACTTCGGCCAACATTTCCTTCATTTTTTGCATTGGGTCAGGTTCTTGACCTTGGGGCTGCTGCTGTTTAGGCTGTTGTGCTGATTTTGGAGGGGCAGACTTTTTTGCTTTCATGGACTTTGGGCCAAAGGTGCGAACCTTCTTCTCCTTCTGCTGATATTGCTTTTTGAAATACTCAAGGCGGGACTGCTTCAAGCGGTCAATTTTTTCCTTGTTCTGCTTGAACTGCTCTTGAGTTAAATCCTTGGGCTGCTGCTTGGATTGCTGGTATTCCTTGGACTTCTCTTTCAGTTCCTTGTAGTCTGCCCCTTCTTCAAAAACTGGGCCTTTCAAGCGAATGGCCTTGGCTTCACCTTCTGGCTTGAAGGAAATGTAATCGGTGCCGACTCTGGTTATATCGCCATGCTCTTTGAGCAAGTCAATAATATTCTGACGGCTCTTAATCTCGTCATGCTCAATAGCTGACTTAAAAATATCCTCCAAGTTGTCGCTGATTTCTCTGTGTGACTTAGCTTGCTGGCAGATTTCGGCAGTGGCTTCTTTGAGTGGCAGAATTTTTTGTTCAAACTTTGAGCGAGAAATTTTCAGCGGGTCAGTTACGACCTGGTCGTAGCCAAGTTGCTGATTAGTGTTCTGAACCCAAGCATCATTGAACTCATGTTGAAGGGTGCCGGGTGGAAAAGGGTTTAATTGCTTTCCTGTAGTTAGCTCGGTGGTGGCAAGAAAATAGTTCAGTTCAAGATTGCCCTTGTCCCAATGAGCAACCCATGCGATCGCATAGTTCTTGTCTTTCTCAAGACCTGGAAGGAAGGTAGCTTCAAAGTCCCTCATAACGGCCTTCTGCTGGGCCAGGGTAGGCTTTTCTGTGTCACGGAAGGCTAAGACCCCAGTTGCATACTTGTGGGCTCTGGTGGTCATGTTGGCAATCTTGGCAACATTGTTGGGATCACCGTCCAGAATTTCAGGCATGACAGAGCGAGGCTTGCCAGTGTGGTCTTTGTCACTCAAAAGATAGTCGGCGGCTTTTTGGGGAGCTCCTTTGCCATGTTTCATTCGGACATGGAGCATTTCATTCCCCGTCGTTCAGATTGGAAATCTTCTCAAGCTCAATCCTGATTTTCTCCATTTCGGCGATCAAGGTCTTGGCAGTAATGAAGTCATATTTTGAGTTCAACTGCTTGGCAAGCTGGTTGAAGTTGGAGCCAATTTTGCCAAGAGCACCTTGCACCTTGAGACGATCAAGTCCGGTCTGCTTCTTCTGGTTGAGATGAATTTCTATCTTGTCCTCGTCACCAAAAATACAAGCACGAGCATAACGGGCCATTGAATTGTGCTTGCCTGATTTGTGCCATTGGGCCACAAGGGCCTCATATTCAATCTCTGAAAGTCTGATTTCAAATCGTGTGTCTCGCTTGAATTGGTGATCGTCGTTTGTTCTTCCGGGGTGTGTTTTTGCTGTTGCCATTTTTCTTCTCCGTGTTGTTCTTATAAGGGTTCTAGGGCAGAGCCCTAGCAAGGTATTTTTCCAGAAACGAGGCTATGAAATAGCCGAAAGTTTCGTCTGGAAAAATTGGCCTTGCTTTCTTATGCTTTTATCTTACAAAATGAAAATGGAATGTCCACGATCCGGGGTGAAGTTCGATAGCGGAGACAGGTATTCATTGAGGTTTTCTTCTGTGATTTACTTAAGAATAATGGCAATGAATACAAATTTCTTGCTGAAGCTCCTGCCTCAATGGAAAGCATGAGCACTCATATTCGTCAATGTTGAATACAGGTGTTCGCCTTCGTGCAATAGATAGTTTTCACGATACGAAGCGAGCAAGACCGTGAATACAGGTGTTCAAGTCGATAGCAAGACTGACTTGATTTTGTCTCACCGTTTGTTATCTCTTGAATATATTTAAGGAGAAAAAATGGAGAGAACCAATGTATTTTTTGAGGCCAATGACCTCAACCGATTGAAAGAAATTGCCGCTGACAATGAGCAAAGTTTGGCTTGGGTCATTCGCAAGGTGGTCAGTGGCTTTGTTAAGTTCGTGGACGAAAAGCAGCTACCAACCTCCACCGTTGCGGAAGTGAATGCGGCAGTCACCGAAGTGGACCAGGCTTGGGCTGACTTCCTGGGAGAGTTAAAATGAGCTTATTTCCAGAGAAAAAATATCAGAAGGAATGTGCCGACCTCTGTCAAGAGTTTGACCAGACCCATAAGGATAAGCCTGACATGAGCGAGGAAGAAAAATTCCAGGTGCTGAATGAGTTCACCGACAGAATGACTCAACTTATGCTTTCATACCGATATGAAAAAATCCAAGCAGAGAGATCACGAAAGTGAATGGCAAGCTCTTCTTGCTTCTAATACGAAAAAAAGCCAGTCAATGACTGGCTTTGTTGTTTGTGCGGTGGAAATTTTCGCCGCTGCCAATTTATTCTTCTTCTGTTGTTTGTGGAGATAAATTCTCTTTGCTTGAGTGGTGTTTGTCTACTTTGCTTGTGTACTATTTATTAATTATGCTTATAAAGAGTACCTAGGCTTTGCTTTTTTCTAAAGAAAAAAGGCAAAGCCTTACCCTGGCGACTTGGAAAAAGTCGTGGAGCTTTTGCCTTTTTCATTCTCTTGAAAAGAGGCCCTTGCAAGCAGTTAGCTACTTGCCCGAATCTTGGTTTCTTTCTGCCAATCTAACAGCAGGGTGCAGGGTATCCAAGACGTTCCTTTCGGAACTAAGCCTAAACCTGTATTGCTCGCACCGCCCAACATCTTGCTTCAACAGGTCGGTTTGAATAACCTGCTGCCAGTAGCTTTGAAAGAAGCTCCCCTATCCTTGGATAAGGGCATTTGTGCTATTGGGCTCGTTCGTTTGGCTGGGTGGTAGCTTCTTACCTGCTACCGTTCGGACTTATCTTATGCCGTATCGCTGTAATTTTGCCAAACTACTTCACTCTAATGAGCCATGCTATTTTCGTCACACAAATGACTGACTGAATACTTTCAGGTGATGAAGATTGCTTGTTGTGTGGGCCACATGGTTCTTCATGGTTGCTATTGATGCCCTAATCACTCAAGTTCTGCTTTTGTTCTTCGCTGTATGGTGCAACCATGAACAAGCATTCTCTACCTTCCTGACTTCTTCCTAGGTTGACCGATACTGAGGCACGGGTCTTATGATTACTCTTGCTGCCCGCTGACATATAACACTTCAACCTATCTTTCTAGGGCATAAAAAATGCCCTTGTTTCACCGACAAGAGCAATCATTAGAATCTGGTTATTGACAATTTCAATAAATCAAATATGATTAATTCTGTGTTGGTAGTATACCTATAAGATAATTTGAAAGAATGTCAAGAGGTATGCTGTTAGAAACCGGGTGGTGCCGAATCTAACGACAAAAAAGAAAAGCTAGTCTCAATGACTAGCCTTTTTGTTTGGTGAAGGTTTTCTATTTCGGAATAAATGCAAACCCGCATTCATTGCAATGGAAGCCTTTCGTATAAAGTGGCTCCCAAATCTTGTGATATTCCCTGTATTCCTTCCATTGCTTAAAGTCACGGCGAAGAATAAAGAGGAAGATCAACCAGACCCCAATGCTGGCATACCTGAATCCGACATCAGGTCCATGAGCTTGCAGCCAAGGTGTTGACCCCAATGCTGCAAGGCCGAGTACGACTGTAGGGGCAATAGTCGGCTTGTCTGGTTGACTGAATTTTGCAGCCAAACTTGTTTTGCTAATGCTCGTGGTAGTCCCAAGACCAACCCCCACCCCTCCTGTGCCGATACCCACCCCGGTAACGACACCGCTACTCATTGATGTTCCTGATTGAACAACCACACGAATAGCTTGAGTGTGATTGCCTCCGCATTTTGGACATTGAACGGCCATTGGCTCTCCATTGCTGATTGAAGGGTTTGCTGTACGGTGGCCTGCTCATATGTGAAGCAAACTCCGTAGATGCAAATGTATCAGATGGATAGCGTGGCGTCATGTCCGCTAAGCCCAAGCCACCAACAGAACTCCCAGCCCCTGACGATCTCCGTGGTGTGCTGGCCTTCAATGTGCGATTGCTGAGGGTGGGCAAGGGCTGGTCACAAGAGACCTTGGCCTTGGAATGTGGCCTGGACAGAACTTATGTGTCTGCCGTGGAGCGATCCCGGTGGAATGTGTCGCTATCTAACGTTGAGGCCCTTGCTCGTACGTTGGGCGTGCAGCCGTGGATACTTCTCAAGCCACCAGAAGAAGGGGCTGTGTAGCTGGTCAGCAATCTCTCGAATCGGCTGAGGGATAGTGTTTCGACGAATCTGCGGCTAAGTAACCTTATTGTTTTTTACTGCAATCCACCAAAAAACGGAGCTTGCTATTGAGCCACCAATTATGCCAATCAAGCCAAGACCCAGCGTATTCTTGAGCGTCGATAAAGCAAGATCGAGCCCAAACTGCAAATTCGAGAAAAAGGTAGGTATAAATAAAAGCCCGTAATATGCAACCCCAGTGAGCGCACCGAGAACTAAATAGGCGAGCAAGGAATATATCTTTTTGTAGAGCAGAACGAAATAAATCGGAATACCAAGGACGATTGCGGAACAATAACCAATTATGGCTAAAACATATGCCCCTTGCATGGCCTCTCTATGCCCGATAGTCAGAACTTGAGCAAGATACATTATCAGTGCTGGAATTCCTGGGGCCACCAAAAATCCCATAACCACTCTGGCGACATTTTTTTTCATCTTTCACGCCGTCACTTTGAGCATGAACATGCGTCAATAGCATTTTGTGTCAGGCCATACCAGACATTGTTGATGAATTTATCGCTTCCCGGCATGTACGGGTTTTGTGCTAAGCCCGTGCCTTCCCCAAAATTGTTGACGATATTGCCATTGCTGCCGGGAACAACGGTTCTCGCCACATAACCTGGAAATAGAGGGTGGTCTGGCATAGTGACATTCACTACAACAGGCACACCATTGGATGTCATTGAATAGCTGCGCACCGGACTGGAAGTCAGCCATGAGGCCCAAAGTGGGCTTGCGTCATTTTGTGTACCCGATGGGGTTGCAGGCTGTGGCGACCCCGGTGTCGGGTGATTTTGAATATATTGCTGCAAGCACCCTGAATCGGTCTTTCCAGCATTCACCCACTTATCGTAGTAGTGGTAATTTGAATCACCGGGTTGAATGTGATCGGGCCATTTTGGCGGGCGAGGGAAAGAAATCGTCGGTCCACCCGGAACATTACACGTAACGGTTCCGTTCGCTGCGGTGCATGCGAGTCCAGTCGGATCAATATTACCCAATGGATTCCCATTCACATAGGTTGCATTTGCCCCATTTAGCAGCCCCATAGACAGCGACACGCCGACGCACAGTTTTCTAACCAAATAATTCACAGTCTCATTCTCCTGAATATTCTTCCCTTATTGATCTTCGCCAGCCCTGGCACGCCGAATTCTTTCACGATAGGCCGCCTCCATCGCTGCAGTAGGTGCCTGAAAGCCAAGCTCCTTGGCCCTGTTTCCCCAATACCACCACCCCTTTTCGAGCTGCTCATACTGTGGCACCAGATACCCCGGTATGTCGGACGGGTGCGGATACTTGTCGATGAATAGTCTCTGCCGCAAACTCTTGTAGCCCAAATAGGCATTAATCATGGCGGTCATGTCTTTGGGAGAGTGATCAAGCAAAAGCAGGGCCAGCTTGATACGAGCCTCGTCTGCCTCGTTGCTGTGGCGGCTGTCATAGCTATCAAATAACGTCTCGGCGATGACGGCGGCAGTTTCCTTTTTGGTTAAAGGCTGCATGTAGATTCCGTTCGCGACTGCTTGCGGAGTCAATGTCGGAAATTGCGACATCTGCCAATCGTCTTCGGCCCATCCGCCTCCGCTCGTTGTTTCCACCCCGTACCAAAGTCCGTTGTCCCCACGGAATTTCACGTAGAGGTGAGCCGGTGCCGTCGTGATTGTGACGGGGATGTCCAGCTTCTGCCCAAGGATGACGAACAGCAGGGGCATTGAAACGCAGTTGCCTCTGTGCGTGGCCAGATAGACCGACAGCAATTTCGCCTTGGGATTGCGGTCGTCTTCAAAGTTGTAGAGGAACGGTTGCCTGCCGCTAAGCGGTGGCGGTCGGTACAGGTAATCACGCAAGACCTTGAATTTGACTAGATTGCTGGCACCGAGCGGAAAGGACGCCTTGATTTCCGCAGCCATATCGTCAATCTGCTTGCGTACTGCGGCTTGGTTGCTCTCAGGATCGATCATGTGGTCGATGACCAGCTTTGCCCTTGCCAAGTCGATTTTGTCGTCTGGTGCCTCCAAGATCGCCCGGATTGTACGAAGATTGGCGTGATCTACGGCTGGTGCGACATCCAATGCTTGGGCCGACGAAATGACTGCAACAGTCACGAGGACGGCACAAAGTACTACCCTGGCGAGGATTCGGGTAGGCGATGAGACAGCTATCTTCAATCTGTAGCACTCCGAAGCATGTACGCACTGTCAAGTGTACTATGCCCACGCCATACCAGACAGCATTATGACGTGTTTGTGCCAGCACATAGCCCAAGGCTTCCATGCCGTTTATGTCGTATTTCGTAAGGTTTGGTTGGCAATGAGAGCGGCTAACCCAATATGAATTTGCAAAAAAATTTATCTTATTGATTTGTAAGATAAATTTTCCAAATTCGGATTGGAGTCACCAGAAGTATTGGCACTGTGAGGAGAACGCTTGAGAGGCAGCCTTTATGACCACCAAGCGGGGGCCTTGAAGGCAGGACGGCGAACTGATGGCCTGTGCTTGGCTGGCCTCGGTGGGCAGAGTACGTTAACCTTGGTCTAGCACTTGCTGATGTAACTGGTCTAGCACTTTTTAGTGCATTTTTCGTCCAGATGACATGAGAAATTCTTTGTAAATCAACAGCCTAGATGCAATCTGGATTTTCCCCCATCAGCCACCCCAGTATCTAAAAAGCCCTTGAGCATTCAAGGGCTTTTTTCATTTCCGGGGTTTCCCTTGGTCGTCCCGGCAAAATCTTTCTGTCGAGCCTTGCCTCGTCATCTGACACTATCTCCCCTGTTCCTGAATGAAATGCTGACATTCAGCCCTGCGGTATTTCCGGTCTGTTTCTATCATTGCGACAATGACGCGTTAAACTTCGGTAATCCGGCGTGTAACTGATTATTTACCTGTGACCTTTCTCGATCCCCGCACCATTCTCGTGATGTCCTCGTCGATGTACGCGGCGATGAGCATTGTCCTGTTTTCCGCCAAACAGAATTTCCCGCTCGGTATCAAGGGCATCGGCTATTGGGCCTTGGGTACATTGATGTTCATGGTGGCGGGCATTCTGTATGGCGCACGTGGCCTGGTGCCTGATTGGCTCTCGATTGCCTGCGCGAATCTGGTGATGTTCTGGGGTGTCGGTTTTCTATTGATTGGCACCCAGAAATTTTATGGTCGGCCGCCAACGTGGTGGTTATTCCATCTGGTATGGGGAATCGGGATTGCCAATGTGATCTGGTGGTGGCTGGTCACGCCCGATTCCATTTCACGCGTGATCGCAATCTCTTCTCTGTTGTTCGTGCTTTATTTTGCGCAATTCCTGTTAATCGCACGTTATGGCGAACGACATTTCTCTACCTATCTCTTCGGCCTGTTGATGTTGCTGCAATCGGCCGTGGTATTGATTAGAAGCGTGACCTGCCTGAAGTACGTCGGCACCAATCCTGGCGTGCTTGATGGCGGCGTATTCAATGTCTCGTATCTGGCTACATTCAGCGTGATGGCCCAGATGTTGACGGTGGGATTCATGACCGCGGCAACACGGCGTCTGCAAATCCTGCTGGAACAACGCTCCAATCTGGACCCGCTCACCGGTGTGCTCAATCGGCGCGGTTTTGCGGAAATCTACGCCAAGGAAAAAGCGCGCATGAAGCGCGATCTGCTGCCGCGAGCGCTCCTGAGTATCGATCTGGATTTCTTCAAATCGATCAATGACCATTTTGGCCATGCCATGGGTGATCGGGTGCTGATTCACGTTGCGAGCACGATTCGCGAGGCGTTGCGCGATACCGACTATGTGGCGCGTTTCGGTGGCGAGGAGTTCATCGCGCTGCTGCCGGATGCCACGGCCGAGCGGGCGCTGACCGTGGCTTCGCGTATTCAGGCCTCCGTGCGCGAAGCACGCCCGGATGATTTGCCGGCCTATACGATCAGCATCGGCATTGCCTGCCAGACCTCGCCCGAAGAAAATCTGGACAGCTTTTTATTGCGCGCCGATACCGCGTTGTATCGGGCCAAAGCGGCCGGTCGTGATCGGGTTGAAGTGAACGAGCCGGCGATACGGCTCGGGTTCTGTTGACGGGCTCTGTTGAAGGCATGGCAAGTCCTGACCCGGATTGAAAAAGCCCTTGAGTCGTCTCAAGGGCTTTTTCGCATTTCGCCGTCGCTCACCGATGCCAACAGCGGCTAGCGGGCCTGATGTTCCGCTTTTCGGGGTGGGTCCAGCGTGAAGGTCAGCGTCCCGTAGCCTAATTGATCAAAGCCACCGCTGTTCGGGCCGTAATTGCCGCCGCCGCCTTCGGGGCGCACCTGCTCCGCGAATGCCCGAATATTCGGCGCATCCAGCCCCTTGAGTACGGCGTAGTGGTTGTAGAACAGCTCCCACACCGGGCGGATATCGCCGCGGCTGGCGCTGGAAATCACATCCTGCGTCACGTCACTGTTGTGATACGGCGTATAGGGCACGTCGTTGCCGAGGTTGTACTTGGCGATGTATTCCATGCCGCGCAGTACCCGGTTGTCCTCGTAGCCGAACAGGTCATCCTTCTGGTTCCACGCCATCTGGCAAAAGACGCCCAGCAAGGCGACGTTGAGGACGTTGTGGCCTTGATCGCGCCCGCTTTCCTGGGTTTGCCCCAAGCCATCCAGGTAGAGCTTCCACACCAGATGATCGATCGCGCCGTTTCCCCCGCCGTGCTTGAAGTAATCGATGGCCTCGGCGTAGATGTCGCGCCGGTCGGTCAGAATGCCGATCGCCAGCATGGAATCCATATTGGCCAGATCCCAGTTGGCCCAGTAGTGATCGATCTTCGCGCCGTTATGCCGGGTCAGGAAATCGTGGTTCATCGGGTAAAAGATGGTCAGCATCATCTGCTGGAAGCGCTGGAAATTCGGTGCCGGCCATTTGGCATAGCCACGCATGATCTCGGCGGCGTTGGCGAGCTGGTAGCCGTAGATGCCCGAGGCGAGGAAGCGGTCGGAGTTGCCGCCGACGGTGGTCAGCGTGGCGCCCCAGCCATCCAGAATACTGATGGCCTTGTCGGCATAAGCGTCGTCGCCGCTGACCTGCCAACGCAACGCCAATGCATAGGCAGCTGCCGCATCGTTGAAGAGCGTGGCGTAGTTCTCGCCGTGCGTGCCGTCCTTGCCGCGGTAGACCTCGGCCAAGGGGCGAGGCTTCCAGTTCAGTGAGGCGTGGTTGTTGCTAAGCAAGCGGTTCCAGCCATCGAGCCAAGGCTGTGCGCCTTGCGCAACGTGGCTTTTCATCCGGTCGAAATCAGCCTGCGTGTGAAGGGCACCGGGATGCACGAAGGAGTTTGCCTGCGCGGATGGCGTGAGCAGGATGGCCAACGCCGTCATGCCGACGACATGGCACAGCGTTTTGTGAAGCGTAGCGAAGTGCATGGGAGTCTCGTCGATGGCATGTGGCAAAAGGGCAAACCCGGCGCATTGCGCGGTGCAAGCCCTGCGCAATGCTGATCTGCGCCTCGCCAGTCTATTGACCGAGCTTGCTCTGGCAATAAGGCATTTGCTTGAGGGCCGCCCATGCGCCAAATGAACATCCGCCGCCGTGCCTGCTTTACCGCATCACCATCTTGTTCACTTCGCTCGTATCCCTGGGGGCGGATGGCGGCAGCAAGATGCCTTTTTGGCACGCCGGCCGCGCCGCCATGCGCGCCATCCAGGCTTGTAGATGATCCAGCCCATCGATCGGAATACCGCTCCAGTCGTGGATGCGCACCCACGGCCACGTTGCGATGTCGGCAATGCTGTATTCGTCGGCGAGGAATTCATGCGTGGCCAGATGACCGTTCAAGACCTCGAACAGCCGTCGCCCTTCGTGCTGATAGCGCTCGATGGCTGCGGGAATCTTCTCGGGGAAGTAGCGATAGAACACATTGGCCTGACCCATCATCGGGCCGACGCCGCCCATCTGGAACATCAGCCACTGCAATGCCTGCGAGCGTTTCTTGGGATCGGTTGGCAGCAATTTGCCGGTTTTCTCGGCCAGATAAATCAAGATCGCGCCGGATTCGAACACTGCAAAGTCGTCATTGTCATGATCGACAATCGCCGGAATACGGCCATTCGGATTGATCGCCAGGTACTCGGGGCGCTTTTGATCCAGTGCCGACAGATTGAGCGGAATCAACCGATAGGGCAGGCCAAGCTCTTCCAGTGCAATGCTGATTTTGTGGCCGTTGGGTGTGGCTGCGGTGTAGAGATCGATCATTGAATGCCTCCTGAAAATGCGTAGAACTGACAACGCGCCGGTTCGTGGTGTTACTTCCCCCTTTTTGAAGGGGGATTGAGGGGGATTTCGACTTCGCTGCAAATTGAGATGCCGCAGAAATCCCCCCTAGCCCCCTATGCCTGAACGAATCAAAGATTCGCACGGAACAAAAAGGGGGAACAACGGCGTTCGTTGCCATTTAGAAAAGATCGTGCACAGCCTCTCAAGACCACACATGAAACCCATCGAAATCACGCTTGCCAATCTCGACCCCCATATGGCGCAAGATGCCGTACGCGGTCGAGACATGAAAGAAGAAATTCGGCAGCGCGTAGTGCTGCAAAAAAGTCTGGCCGGATAAACACAGCACCGTGTGCCCGGCGGGCGAGTTGATCGTGCGTGTTTCGCTGCCGTTGATGCTGGCCGGCGAGAGCGTTTGCAGAAAGGCCGTCGTGCGGGCCAGTCGAGCTTGCAGGCCGGCAAAGCTGGTTTCGGCTGCGCCCTGATCGGGCTTCTCGAGCCCCGCCAATGCCGCGCAAGTGCGCAGCACGAAATCATCGGCGATTTGGATCTGGCTCAAAAACGGATGCATATCGGGCGCAAGTCGCGCCTGCAATATCGCCTGCGGATCGATTTTCGTCGCAACGACATGCGCCTCGGCCAGCTGAAGCAACGCCGTCAATTGCGCCAAATAGCGCGTGAAGACCGGAACCGACGATTCGTACATGGAGAGCGGCATAGCCTTGATCGATGAAGTGCTGAAAGTGCAGCGATTGTGCACGCGCTGGCCCGTGTTGATAATGCGGCGATAAATAGATTTACTTTCAATTCAAATTTGAAAATCGGCACCAGCAAATGTACAGCCTGACTGACCTGCAACTATTCCTGCGTGCCGCCGACACCGGCAACTTCAGCACGGCTGCCCGCCAGCTACAGATCACGCCCGCCGCCGCCAGCGCGGCCATCAAGCGGCTGGAGCAAGCGCTGGAAGCGCGGCTGTTCGAGCGTTCGACCCGCTCACTCCGCCTCACCGCCGAAGGCGCGCTGTTCCGGGACTACTGCGAGCGCGCGCTCGGTATCCTGACCGATGGCGAGGCGCAGATCAGGGTCGGGCGTGCCGGCTTGGCGGGCGATATCCATCTGGCTGCGCCGTCTGATCTGGCCCGATCCGTCCTTACCCCCTGGCTGGACGAGTTTCTGCGCCTGCATCCGCAAGTGCGCGTGGTGCTGCACGTATCCGATGCCCTGCACGACTTGCTGCGCGATACCGTCGATCTCGCGCTCCGCTACGGCGAATTGCAGGATTCCCGCCTGGTGGCGCGCCGGCTGTGCGATAGCCGGCAGATCGCTTGTGCCTCCCCGGCCTATCTACAAAAGCATGGCACGCCGCTGACCCCGAGCGATCTGGAACACCACAACTGTCTGAGCTTTTACACCGGTGGCAGACAGAACACCGCGTGGACGTTTTATGAGGGCAAGAAAGCCATCGTCGTGAATGTGCGCGGTGATCGTTGTGCCGACGACAGCGCCATCGTGCGGCAATGGGCGATCGAAGGGGCGGGGGTCGTCTACAAGTCGAGCCTGGACGTGGCCCACGATATTGAACAGCAGCGGCTGGTTCCGCTGCTGGAGAACTACCAGGGCGAGGCCGCGCTGCTGAATGTGGTGTATCCGGGTGCCCGATATCTGCCGCTGCGGGTACGTCGCTTGCTGGACTTCCTGATCGGGAAGTTTGAGGTGGCGGCGTCGTGAATCGTCAGGGGGGAGGAGGTGCCAAGGGGATCAGCCCGGTGGTGCAATGTCTGCTTTCAACCAATCCTGTTCGATCTGGGCGATGGTGCCGCGAGACTCTTTAAACCCTCTGGGCTTCTTGATATAGCCGTTGGCGCCCAGCCGATAGGCTTCGCGCTCATCTGACTCGTCGTCAGATGAACTCAGGATCACCACCGGCAGCGTCCGCGTGCGTTCATCGGCCCGCAGGCGCGCCAGCACCTCGAACCCGCCGAGCCTTGGCATGTTCAGATCAAGCAGCACCAGCCGCGGCAGGGCATTGCCCGTGCGCTCGGGCTGCGTCGCGTCGCCAAACAGGAAATCCAGCACTTCCACACCGTCGCGCACGACCCGGATGGTCGCCTCCGACTTGTTGGCCTCAAGGGCGTAAACGAAGAGCTCCGCCGTCGTGGGGTTGTCTTCAGCCAGCAGGATGTCTGGTGTGCTCATGGCTGGGCGGGAAGGGGGGCGGGAAGGCTGAAGAAAAAGGTGGCGCCATGCCCGGGAGATGACTCCGCCCACACGCGACCGCCGTGGCGCTCGACCACCCGCCGCACCGTCGCCAGCCCGATCCCCGTGCCCGGAAATTCGTCTTGCTGGTGCAGCCGCTGGAAGGGCTGAAACAGCTTGTTGGCATAACTCATGTCGAACCCGGCGCCGTTGTCGCGCACGAAAAATACCGCGCCGCCATCGCGCTGCTCTGTGCCAACGGTGATGGCCGGCACGGCGGTCTTGCCGGTGAACTTCCAGGCATTGCCGAGCAGATTTTCCAGCAGCACGCGTAACAACCGGCTGTCTGCGGCGGCGGCAAGTCCGTTCTGGATCACGAGGCTCACGCTGCGTGCCGGGTCCCGGCGTTTGAGTTCCTCGCAGACCACCTGAGCCAGACCCGAAACGTCGACCGGATTGCGGACGAGGTCGGCACTGGCCACCCGCGCCAGTTGCAGCAAATCGTCGATCAACTCGCCCATCCGCACAGCAGAGGCGCGAATCTTGTTCAGGAAATTTTGCCCGCTGGCATCGAGTTGCTCCGCGCACTGCTCTTGCAGCATTTCGCTGAAGCCATCGATGGCCAGCAGCGGCGCGCGCAAGTCATGCGAGACCGAATAGCTGAACGCTTTCAGCTCCTCGTTGGCCCGCACCAGCTCGGCATTCAGCTCGTTGCGCGCCTGCGCCATGCTGAGGTGGGTGCGAACGCGGGCGAGCAGTTCCTGCGAGGTGAACGGCTTGGCGAGATAGTCGTCCGCGCCGGCAGAGAGCCCTTCGAGCGAGGCTTCCTGCCCCGCCCGCGCTGAAAGCAAAATCACCGGCAGCGTGCGTGTCTCGGGGTTTTCGCGCAGGGCGCGCAACAGGCCCAGACCATCGAGGTTGGGCATCATCACGTCGCTCAGCACTAGATCTGGTTTTCTCGCCTGAATGGCGGCCAGCGCTTCGCGCCCATCGGCTACGGCCTGCACGTCGTAATGCGGCGCAAGCAGGCTGACGAGGAAGTTGCGCAAGTCGCCGTTATCGTCGGCGACTAGCAAGCGGGTGCTGCTCTTTGTCGTTGTCGAGGCGACGGCGGGCGTCTCGTAGGGCAGCCATTGCAGCGCGTCGTCCAGATAGGCCGCCACGTTCCGCGTGACTGCTGCGACGTCGGCGGATTCGAACACGTGTTCCGGTGGCAGGTGCTCGCGTCCGCCGGGCAAGGTGATCGTGAATTCGGTGCCTTTGCCGGGGTCGCTGGCGACGTGGATTTCGCCACCATGCAGCTTGACGAGTTCGTTCACCAGCGCCAGACCGATGCCGGTGCCCTCGTGCGTGCGTGAGCGGGCGCCTTCCACGCGGTAAAACCGCTGGAACAGCCGGGACTGTTCGGCTTGCGGAATGCCCGTGCCGCTATCTTTTACCGTCAGGCGTGCGCCGCCCGGCGTCGCGGCGACCTGCACGTTCACGCCGCCCTCGAAGGTGAACTTGAGCGCGTTCGAGAGCAGATTCATGACGATCTTCTCCCACATGTCGCGATCCACATAGATCGGGGCCGGCAGGGACGAACAATTCACCGTGAAGGACAAGCCCGCTTTTTCCAGCGCCGAGCGGAAAGCGCTCGCCAGATCGGCGGTATAGCGAGCGAGATCGGTCGGCGCAAAGCGTGCGGAGTGCCGGCCCGCATCCATGCGCGAGAAGTCGAGCAGCGTGTTCACCAGTCGCAGCATGCGGAGTGCATTGCGCTGCATCTGCACCAGCCGCTCGCGGGTTTCGGGTGCAAGGGCGGGGTCGGACAGCAGCACCTCCAGCGGCCCGAGCAGCAGCGTGAGCGGGGTTCTGAACTCGTGGCTGATGTTGGAAAAGAACGCCGTCTTGGATCGATCGAGTTCGGCCAGTTTCTCGGCCCGCTGCCGCTCCTGTTCGGTGGCGTGGGCGTTGGCAATGATGGTGGTGACTTGATCGGCGGTGGCGTGAAAGAACCGCTGATAGCGGTCATCAAAGGTGCGGTGCGGGCTGATGCCCAAGACCAGCACAGCGGAAGGCGTTGCTTGGCCGGCATGCAGCAGTGGCAGCAGGATCGCGCGTTCGGGGCGTGCGCCCCAGCGGCCGGTCGGTAACGGCCCGAAGCGTGCGGTGAGGTCGTCGATGACCAATTCGTGCCCACTGCGGATCACCTCGGCAAGCGGCCAGCTTGTGGCGCTTGTGTCTTCGGCAAGTGACAGATGGGTGGGGGCGGCAGGGCTGGCTTCTTCTTGCCAGCCGCCCGCGCCGACGCGTGATGCGCCATCCGCCTTCTCGTTCAGGACGTACAGCAGAACAAACGGAATATCCAGCTCGTTGGCAGCTAAGACCTCGGTGGCGATGCGATAGGCTTCATCCTTGGATTTCGCCTCTGCGGCACGGGCTGCCAGATCGTGCAGCATGCGGATTTGCCGCTCGCTCTGCACCTTGACGGTTGTTTCCTGCACGGTGTTGAGCAGGCCACCGACCCGCCCGTCGTCCCCAGGCACGGGGCTGTATGAAAACGTGAAATACGTTTCCTCCAGCATGCTGCCGCTATTGATGAAGAGCTGCAGGTCTTCCGTCCATGTCGCAGGCCCGCCTTCCTGCACGCTTCTGGCCATCGGGCCGGCCACGTCCCAGACCTCGGCCCAGATTTGCGCGGCCGGGGCGGCGAGGGATGCGGGGTGTTTGTCGCGCAGGATCGGGCGATAGGCATCGTTATACAGATGCAGCAGATCGGGGCCCCACCACAGCAGCATGGGGAAGCGGCTGCCGAGCACCACGCCCAACATGGTTTTGAGGCTGCGCGGCCAGGATTCGACCGGGCCGAGCTTCGTTTGGGCCCAATCCATCTCGCGCATGATCGCGCCCATCTCGCCGCCGCCGGCAAACAGGCGCTGCGCGGATAGGCCAGAGGAGGCGGCATCCGGCGGGAGCATGGCCTCGGATTCGTCGCCAACCCGCCCCTCGTCTGTCATCTTTTTCCCCTTTTTTCATCGTGGACGAGACGTGCAAGACGTCGTGTTGCTCCCACGACAATCATGATTGGCCGACGCGTGAAGACGCGCCTGAACGACCCGATTACGCATGTTGCCGGCAGCGATGATTCTTGCCGGTTTAATAACCACGTCAGTCATTGTTGGCAGAGTGGTCAGCGGTGTCGAGGACTGGGCGCCAGAATCCGGTAACGCTTCCGCCGAACGGCAGTTTGTGGGGGCACTTCCGCTGCGGGAGCAACGCGGCCTTAGAGGTTGTTCAAAGTCTCGCAAACCACCAACTTGAAGCGCCTCAAGGTTTTACTTCCCCCTTCTCGAAGGGGGACTGAGGGGGATTTCGACGTCATTGCAAGTTGAGATGGCGCAGAAATCCCCCTTAGCCCCCATACCTGAACGAATCAAAAGATTCGCACGGCACAAAAAAGGGGGATGGCAACGTAACTCGTTGCCAAAAAAGACTTTGAACAGGCTCTATGCCTAGCCAAGGCTGGGGACTGGCACGTCGGGATTCACGTCCGCTTCGTAATCCACCCCATCGATGCCAAAGCCAAACAGGCGCAGGAATTCCGCCTTGTAGCCGGCAAAGTCGGTGAGCTCATAGATATTGTCGTTGGTCACCTGGCCCCAAAGCTGCTGCACGCCGGCCTGGACTTCCGGATCGAGTTCCTTGTAATCCGCACGCAGACGGCCTTCGTCATCCATCAGTGGTGCCGCGCCGTACAGGCTGTCCTTGTAGAGGCCGTAGACCTGCTCGATACAGCCTTCGTGCGTGCCCTTTGCTTTCATCACCTTGAACAGCAGCGACAGGTACAGCGGCATGATCGGAATGGCGGAGCTGGCTTGGGTGACCACCGCCTTCAATACCGAGACCCGCGCATCGCCGCCTTTGCTGGCCAGCTTCTCGCGAATGCCGAGTACCTTTTGATCGAGATCCTTCTTGGCCGCGCCGATCGAGCCGTTCCAGTAGAGATCATGCGTGATCTTTTCGCCCAGATAGGTGAAGGCGGTCGTCTTCGCGCCATCGGCCAGCACGCCGGCATCCAGCAGCGCATCGATCCACATCTGCCAGTCTTCACCACCCATCACCGCCACGGTGTTGTCGACTTCGGCTTGCGTGGCCGGCTCCAGCACCGTTTCTTTGACGATTTCCTGATCGGTATCGATGCCACGCAAGTGGACGGCCTTGCCCACCGGTTTCAGCGTCGACGTGAACACCTCGCCGGTCTTGGGATGCGTGCGCCGTGGCGACGCCAGGCTGTAGACCACCAGATCGACCTGACCGAGATCACGCTTGATGACATCGATGGTCTGCTGCTTGATCGCGTCAGAGAACGCATCGCCATTGATGCTCTTCGCGTACAAGCCCTTGGCGGTGGCAAATTTCTCGAACGCGGCGGTGTTGTACCAGCCGGCGGTGCCGGGTTTGGTCTCGCTGCCGGGGCGCTCGAAAAACACCCCCAGCGTATCGGCACCGGCGCCGAAAGCAGCGGTGATCCGGGCTGCCAGACCGTAGCCAGTTGATGCGCCAATCACCAATACGCGCTTGGGGCCGTCCGCAAAGGGGTCGCTCGCGGCGACATATTCGATCTGTTCCTTGACGTTGGCTTCGCAGCCAGCAGGGTGGGTGGTCACGCAAATGAAGCCACGCACGCGCGGTTTGATGATCATGAAGATTCCTTGAGTGGGCTGCCCGGAGGATTAAGACGACTGGGGGCGCGAAAACTTTGCGCATTGTAAACGAGGTGGCCGACCTCAAGCGGCCCGTGCCGTAGTACCCACGTTGGGCTTCGCTGCGCTCAACACCAACCTACGGACTTAGGTGCTGGATCACCCGCGATTGATGCCCGGCGATCTGGCCACCCGAAAGCCGAGATCATCAATGGCAAAGGTCGGATGACTGCGGCGTCGATTGGTCGCAAGGCAGCCTCTTTCGGCATCAGACCAACCGCCACCACGGAATACGCGATACGACCCATAGACCGCCGGATCGTATTGATCGGCACACCATTCCCAAACGTTGCCCAGCATGTCGTAAAGCCCCCAGGCATTGGCTTGCTTCTGACCGACATCCTGCGGGTGCCCACCGGCGTTTTCTGCATACCAGGCGATATCGCCGAGTTCGCCATATCTTGGGCCATGAGTGCCGGCGCGGCAGGCGTATTCCCATTCCGCTTCGGTGGGCAGGCGATAGCCGTCGCTGCCGGGAATCAGAGTGGCGCCCGTTCCGTCTGCATGGATTTCGTAGCAGACGAGCAGGCCAGCCGTCTTCGATAGCATGTTGCAGAACCGAGCGGCATCAAGCCAGGACACGCTCTCTACCGGGCATTGCGCGGCGACAGCGGCCGATGGCCATTGACCGGTCACCGCTGCATATTGCGCCTGCGTAACCGGATAGCGGCCAATGGCAAAGCATTGTATTTCGACGCTCCATTGACGGCCCGTTCTATCGTCCCGCAATGCGATGCTGCCTGCGGGAATCTCTACGGTCTGCATATCAAGGGGCACAGCAAGCGTTTCAGACAGGTGTTCCATGTTCTCCACAACGATGAAAACTGCCCGTGGCGAGCAACGCTGCAAATCGGGTCGGTGAGTGGGCTGGGGACATTGATGCCCAACATACGTAAGAGCCTGTTTACGATCTTTTTAGCGACGATGCCGGGTGTATTCCCCCTTCCGCGAAGGGGGGA
The DNA here is from genome assembly GCF_000711875.1 of Andreprevotia chitinilytica DSM 18519. Classification (GTDB taxonomy): domain Bacteria; phylum Pseudomonadota; class Gammaproteobacteria; order Burkholderiales; family Chitinibacteraceae; genus Andreprevotia; species Andreprevotia chitinilytica. Next base: position 81,774 of record NZ_JONM01000007.1, on the reverse strand, counting down.
TAAAAGCTGCACCTCAATACATGGAAAAGATCGTAAACAGGCTCTGAGATAAGTATGTCGGGCATCCGGCTCAGCTTGCCACGGGCGAGCCAGGAAGCGCGTGACCGCTTTCGAGCAGCGTCTTGAGGTTCGAAAGCACGATCGGCCAGCCGCCCGATATGCCTTTTAGCATCTCCGGGTCGCGTTCAAGGTCTGCATGCGTGACCATCAAACGGACGAGCCCGTCGCTATAGGGCTCGATATCGAACGTAACCCGCGAATGTTTCGCTTCGTCCTCGACCTCCGTCGGCCGGGCCCACGTGATGACCAGGCGGCTTGGCGGCGTGGTCTCGACCACCTTACCGAGGATATCGACCGTGCCGTCGAGGCGTTGGTGCTCCCACCGAGAGCCAGGCTGCCAGTCCGACACGTTCACCCGTGCGCAGCCCCCTTTCGGGTCGGCCCAATACTGGCGTGCCAGCGCCGGGTCGATCAGGGCCTGCCACACTTTCTCCGGCGTCGTTGCGATGTAGGTCACGTACACGAAATCAGGTTTTGTCATTGTCATCACCTTCCAATCTCTGTTTGAGGTTGTGCAACGCATCGAGGCGGCCGTGTTCGAACTTTTCGATCCAGCGCGTGTAAATCTCGTGCAGCGGCACAGGGTTCAGGTAGTGGAGCTTTTCCCGGCCTTGCCAAACGATGGCGACGAGGTTGGCTTCTTCGAGTTGTTGCAAGTGCTGGGTCACGGCCTGGCGTGACATATCCATGTGCTCGCAGAGCGCCGTGAGCGTCTGGCCGCTCTCGCTATGCAGCTGGTCAAGCAGGCGCCTGCGCGTTGGGTCCGCCAGCGCCTTGAAGACTTTGTCGATGTCCAAGAGTTGTTCAGTTCCAGCTATCTATCTTGACGTCGTTGGGGCTGGGCGAGCCTTTTCCAGTTTCCAGCAGCGACTTCAGGCTCATCAGGAAAATTGCCCACTTGGTGCTGCAGTGGTGCATGAATTCCACCGGCTCTTTCCAGTCCAGATGCTTGAAGTGAACGAGGCAATAGTCGTCCTCTTGCCTGAGATCCCAACTGATTTTGGTGCCGATCCATTCTGCCGGCCCGTCGACCACTTGCCAGAGCACACGCTCACCGGGATGCAGCTCAAGCACCTTCATCTCGAAGCCGCCAAGCTCGGAGCCATCGGGGGCGCGGAAGCGGAAATTGAGCACTCCACCGACTTTGCTTTCCCCTTGCGTGTCGTTCGTCCACCAGGCGGCAAGGCCTTCGCGCGTGGTCAGGGCCTTATAGACCTCATTCAGGGGCGCTTTGATTCCGACTCTATGCAGGATATCCACCACGATATTTCTCCTTACAAGATTGCTCGAAATGAATGAATGCGTTGTCACGGCCAAAACCACGTGGCATCGCCATCGCTTTGAAGACCCTCGTTGATCTCCAGGCCCCGATCTTCAGGAGCGTGATGAATAATATGCAAGCATTTACTTGCATGTCAACATGGCTTAGCTGTACGGCGTCTTTTGGCCGAGCGGGTCGTGCTCGCCATACTGCAATTCATCAAGCAAACGGTGCCATCCAAGCCGATGCGAACAACAAGATCGCCATGCATCGATTGAAACGCCTGATCTGCACCGCCGACCGCAACACCCGCGCTGAACCTGCGCCAAGGCAAGCCCATGCCAGCATGGACGGGATGGCAATCAGAAAGAACGTTAGCGCCAGCGAATAAATGTGCGCAGAGCGATCCACGCCGTGGCCGGCAAAGACGCTGGTGACCGCTAGCGCCATCGCCTGCTGCTGCCACGGATGCGCCGCGAGCGGCTTGAGGTTGTGTCTGGAAGATTTGTGCAGGGGTGATGGGCGGTGACGGATTGTGCTGCCAGGGTATGCATGAAGATTCGCCAACCGATTCGCCAAAGCTCTGAGGAGCTTATTCAAATCAATGGCTTATTGGTGATGGTGGGTGCCTCGCACATTCGCCAAATAACGCGTTATGGCCTCGAAACACCTCTGCGCTAGCAAACGCAAATACGTGTATTCAATCCTCCCCGCTCAGAGAATCACTTGGATGATGCTTTGGATGTCGGTTTTTCTGCCGCGAAGTCTGAAGTCGATCAACTCGAGCCGTAAATCTAAAACAAAACCTCCATACGTAGGGCGCAATCCCCGCAGGGCATTGCGCCGCACCCCCATTTAGCTATTCCATCATTGCTAATGCATTTGGTAGCTCTGGGTTTTTTCTTGCTCAACGCTGGATAAAAAACGCCGCGAACGGGCACCTGCCATATCGAGCAACGAGAGTGCGGCGCAATGCCCTGCGGGGATTGCGCCCTACATTTGAGTGGCTCGTTGCCCCGGTTGCTTCAAAGCCCCCAAACTTGACCTCCCCCAAACCCCTGCGCTACGTTTGCACCTGTCGCGTTCAATAGCGCGACCGGGATTGGACTCCTGGATTTAGCTCAGACAGACAGCCGCTGTTTAGCGGCATTTTTGTCTGCAATGCCCTTGGTACGTCCTTCTGCGGCGGGCCTGGGCGGGGGTACCTTCGGGTACGCCGGTTCCTGAGCTCCGGTAAGTCCAACCCCGCCTTGTGCCCGCCACCTCCGATTGGACTCGGAGTGGCGGTGTGTAATCGCTAGCTCAGGAGGCAACCATGCCCAACTTCCATCAAGGCACTCCCGCACCACCTCATCCCGACCTCGGCATTCCGCGCCCGTCGGATTTCACCGCTAACGCCGGCAGCATCGCCCGGCTGGGCATGAACGGCATTGCTGATCTTGGCCGGTTGTTTCACATCATCGTGCACCTGACCGACCCCGGTTCGGCGGCCTATCAAATGGCGCGAACCGGTATGCAGATGGCGGAGGCGCGGCGCAGGGCCATCGACGGTGCGCGGGTGAGTGCTGAGTATCGGCGCAGCATCGGTACTCGCACTGATCGGCGTTAAACAATGAAAAACCCGCCGTAAGGCGGGTTTGACATATTTGGACCGCAGCCCCGGCCGATTTGGCGGTTGCTTATAACAACTGAATCGTGGCAACCCCGGTGTGCCCGCATTCGGCGGGACTCTGCCCAGACGTTTGCACAAATATAGGCTTGCTCGTCGCTTTCGCCATCAGGATGGTGGCGACCATATCTTTGTATCCGGGCGCAGTTTGTGGAATGGAAAACCACGGCGAACCTGGCGCTACGGTGGGGTCGGATTGCGACACACCAACTAGCTGAAAGAGCATGCACGGTCTGTCGCCACCTGGCCGGACGACTCCGATTTGGTAGCCGTTGTCATAGTAGTTAATTGCTGCGATTGATTGCGTCGCGATAACGAACGTACTCAGTACAGAAAGCGCAGAACAAAGCGCGGCTTTTTTGTGTTTGCACAGAAGTGAACTTGCCATTGGCTTTTCCAGTAGGTTGATTTTGTAAGTTGGAAGTAGGTCGTAAGTAACCGGCTGTCATTGTAGCGAACTATGGCTATGCTCGAGCGGCGGAGGCGCGGTGTAGCGCCCTGAGTATCGGTGCAGTATCGGTAATCGCACGGATCGGCGTTGAGCAATGAAAAACCCGCTTTGCGGCGGGTTTGTTGGCTCGGTGGGAGGCGGGGCGATTCAAGGCGGCCGTTTGGGCAGCGCAATCGTGAACCGGGCGCCTTGATCCGGTGCACTTTCCAGCCGCAACTCGCCTTTCAAACTCCCGGTCACCAGGCTGTAGACCAGATAAAGCCCCAAGCCGCTGCCGCCTTGGCCGAGGCGGGTGGTGAAGAATGGATCGAATACGCGCTTGTGCAGGCCGGCCGGAATGCCGTGGCCGTCGTCTTCGTACACGAGGTAAACGATGTCGTTTTCATCGTGGGCGGACAGGCGGATCGTGCCGGCTTCGATGTTTTCAAAGCCGTGGATCAGTGAGTTGGTCACCAGATTGGTGATGACTTGCTCCAGCGGGCCGGGGAAGCTGTCCAGCAGAATGCCGGATGCCACGTCGACCACCACGTTGTGCTTGGTGCGCCGATATTGCGGGGTGAGCGTGCTCAGCACCTCGTTGAGCATTTCCCGCAAGTCGAAGTGCCGCCGCCGGGTGCTGGCGGTATCCACGGCGATCTGCTTGAAGTTCTTGATCAGGTCGCTGGCCCGTTCCAGGTTGCGGATGACGATGCCGTGGCCTTCTTGCTGCATATCGGTAAAGCGCTCCAGATCGGATCGCTTCAGGCTGCCGGCATTCAGTCGCTCGTGTAGTTGCAAGGCTTCCTGATGTAAGGTCGAGGCGGCGGTGAAGGCGGTGCCGATCGGCGTATTCAGCTCGTGCGAAACCCCGGCGACCAGATTGCCGAGCGAGGCGAGTTTTTCGGTCTGCACCAGCTTTTCCATGGCGCGATGCAATTCGGCGTTTTTCATTTCCAGCTCATGGGTCCGCTTGGCCACCTTGTCTTCCAGCCGGTCGCGCGCTTCGCGCAGGTCGTTTTCCATCTGCTTGCGGTCGGTGATGTCGTACAGCGTGGTGCGGCTCATCACGAATTCGCCGTCGGCATTGAAGAGCGCGGTGGCGGAGGCCAGCGTGTGCATCTCGCGCCCACTTCTGCTGACCAGCCGATATTCCGCATCTCGAATCGAACCGCTGGCGATGAAATGGGCGAAGTTCTCCTTGAAGGATTGCCGGCCTTCCAGCGAGAGAAAATCGGTGAAACGCAATTTGCCGATGGCCTCTTCCCGCGTTACGCCCAGCCAATCGAGTTCGGTGTCGTTGATCTGCACAAAGACGCCGAATCGATCCAGTGAGTGATAGCCGCAGGGCGCCCGGTTGTAGAGGTCTTGGGTTTCATCGGCAGTGCGGCGTAGCTGTTGCTCGGTGAGTTGGCGCTCTCGTTCCGTTGCGTCAAGCCGCTCCGCCATATCGAAGAACAGCGAGCCGGAGATCAGCAGCGCCAGCACGGCCGCGATGAGGTAAGCCGCTTGTTGCCGGTTTAGCTGATCGACGCGCAGTTTGAGCAGCACGCTTTCTTGGTCCAGCGCGAGGTCGGTCAGGGCGATCAACTGCCCGGTGAGTGGGGCGGCGAGGGCGGCCGCTTGATTCGGTACGGCATTCAGCTGGCCATCGAGCACTTGATCCAGCAAGCGTTGCAAGGGCGGCAGATGGGTGCCGAGGGGTTGCACGAGCGGCGCGAAGCGGCTTTTCATGCCGGCATCTTGGCGATAGAGCTTGTCCAGATCGTCATACAGGCCACGCTCCGCCTCGACGATCAACGGGCGTAATTCGACCAGCCGGGTGCGGATCGGCGGATCGAGCCGGCCCCGGACCAGCGCCCAGGTCAGCAGGGCGGTGGTTTCGTTGCTGCGAGTCAGCAGCAGCGGCAGTTTCTCGCAGACGGTTTGGCCCAGGTAGTAGGTGTCCAGCACCGGGTCGAGCGTGAGGTTCGAGTTGTCACAGCTATCGTTGATCAGCGTCAGCAGGGCGCCGATCGCAACGGCGTGCCGGTTGACGATGGTCAGGGTTTGATCCTGATCATGGGTGTTTTTCAGGGCCTGCCAGGCGGCAGAAAACTGCGCGACGCGGTCAGCCGTGGCCAAGCGGTTGCCGAGGGCGGCGTGCGTGGCTTGCAGCGTGCTCAGCCCGATATCGACCTTGCGGGCAAGGTCGGCGGTTTCGACGGTGTTGGTGCGGATATGGCTCAGCTGATGCTGGTAAAGGGCATCGAGGGTGGGCGAAATCGGCCGCAGAAAGGTGACACCCACCCGCTCCCGCTCGGTGAAGTCGATATTGCGCTGAACATCGGCACAGAGGTGGTAGCCAAGGTAGAGCAGCGTCATGGCGAAAATGAGGCCGATGACGACGAAGCGCCGGGCATAGTTTGCCTTGCTCCGCCACCATGCGAGCAGGGACTGCATGACTCTCCTCCAGCTTGTTTTTATTGAGCGGCAGCCAATGGCTGGCACGGTATGCGGCCCGCTTGGGGTAATGCCGCTTACTTAGGAAGTTATCCCCTCGCCTACGAGTGAGAGAGGGTGCGTGCAAGGGCATTGCTCTTGGCGCGACCCTCACCCCCGGCCCCTCTCCCATTGTCGCTGAACAAGGCTAAAGCCTTGCACGCGAGGGCGAGGGGAGTCGTTCAGTGTGCGGCATTAGCCCTCTTGGGGGCTGTTATGTTCTTTGGTTGTACCCCAAGCATCGCTTACCCGGATCAAGCGTAGCGGAAGCGCTGGATTTCCCGTTGCAGCTGGCCGGTCAGGTCGCTCAGGCGCGTGGCGGTCTGGTTCATGGCGGAGACGGCACCGGTGTTTTCTTCGGTGATCTGGGCCACGCGTTCCACTTGTTGGGCGATCAGCTGGGTGCCGGCCTTGTGCTCTTGCAGCGCCTCGGCGATGCCGGTGACGGCTGCTTCGCCGGCGTTCACGTCGCGATGGATGTCGTCGATCGACTGGCCGGCCGCGGCGGCGGATTGTGCACATTCATGCGCCCGTTCCACGGTGGCATTCATCGCCCGGACCGCTTGCTCGGTGTTAGCACCGATCTGGTCGGTCATGCGGTGGATATCGACGGTGGCGGTGGCGGTGCGTTCGGCCAGTTTTCTGACTTCGTCGGCAACGACTGCAAAGCCCCGGCCTTGTTCGCCGGCGCGTGCGGCTTCGATGGCGGCGTTGAGTGCCAATAGATTGGTCTGGTCGGCCACATCCTTGATCACGGCCACGACGGAGGTAATGCGCTGCGCGTCTTCCCCGAGCGTGCTGACCTTGCCGGCGGCATCGGTCACGGCTTCGTCGATGGCGGTGATCCGCTCGACGGTGGCGCGGATTTGCGCCGAGCCTTGGGCGGCCCGATTGCTGGCGGTGTTGCCCAGTTGCTTGGCGTCGTGTGCGTTGTCCGCCACATGCGCGATGCTGACGGTCACTTGCTCCACTGCGGCTGCCATGGCGCTGGTGGATTCCGCGCCAATGCTGGATGCCTGGGCGATTTGCTCGGTGGTGCCGGCGAGTTGCGTGGCCTCGCGGGTGACGGTGCCGATGGCCCCCGCGACCGAGTGCACCAGCTTTTGCATGCTTTCTGAGAGGGCGTTATAGGCGCGGGCGATGCTGTCGATTTCGTCGTGGCCGTTCACGGGGGCGCGCACGGTCAAATCGTTGTCGGAGTATGCCCGGTGCATGGCGTTGTTCAGGCCGCTGATCTTGTTGTTGAGCATGATCAGCAGGGTGATCGACCAGCCGGCTGCCAGCAGTAGTGCCAGTATCAGCGTGATCCAGGTGGTGACACGCGCATGCGCATAGTCCGTTTGCGCCTGATCGAAGTTTTCCTTGGCCACCCGCAATTGCAGGGCGCTCAGCTTATCAATGCTGCCGGCCACCGGCTCGATGCTGGGGTAGAGCTCTTTACGCGCAAAGGTATCCAGGCCCGCTGCGTCTTTCGTGCTGACCAGCGTATCGAGCTTGGCGAGCGCGGCGTCGGCCTGCTTCATGTTGCCCTTGGTTTCTTCGACCAGCTTTTTTTCCTCGTCGGTGAGGTAGGTCGACGTGTAGGCGGTCCATTGTTCGTTGATCTTGCTCTTGGCCTCGGCGTAGTTGGCCTTGGCCTTGTCCCAATCGAGGCTTTGCTGGTTGAGTTTCTGGGTGGTGTCGACCACGTTGACGGCATACATGTCCGCCACGGTCTTGAGCTGACCCAGACAGATGACGCGGTCGTTGTAAGTGGTATCGAACGCGGCCTGGATGTTGGCCATGCGGAACAGGCTGTTGACGCCCAGCAGCAGCATCAGCGTCAGCACGCCTAATACCAGCACAATCAATTTGGTGCGAATCGTCATGTTTTCTCCCTTCAATTTGGACGCGAGCGCGGCTACAACCCTATATTCGTCTGGGCTTTGTTGAGTCACTCTAGCACGTTGTAAGGAAGATGCTATTCGCATTAAGGCAATCGTTCCATCCATGGATTGAGCGGGACTTTGCAGGCGGTAGCGCTTGATCGGTGTGACGCGTGCCAGCCATGCTTTCGGGATGATTCAAGAATCACGATGGGGAGCCGATAAGTAATAAGGTGATGATCTGAAAGTGATTTGTCATGAAAATATCCATGATCATCGGTGGTGAAACCTTACTGCCGGTTGGTAGCGCCCGCCCATCGCTGGATGCAGAGCGCGGCAGTTCGCCGGAAGCTCTGCCTGTGCCGTCAGCAGAGCGCCAGCCAGTCTGGAACGGCAAGGAACGCCGCGGTGGAGAGGATCGCCGCCACGGCGAGCGGCGCGGCCAGCAACAGGCCGTGCTGCTGAATACACGCGGCCGGCAGGAGCGACGCTTGCAAGGCCGTCGGCAGGGCGATGCGCCGGCGAGGTTCTCGTTCAAGGCGTGAGCGGTGTTGGCGGTAGGGACTGCTAGAATGCCGGTTGCCCTGCATCTGCCATTCCTGCGATACCCAGCTCATGAGCCATACCTTCCTCTGGCACGACTACGAAACCTTCGGCGCCGTGCCACGCCGCGACCGGCCAGCCCAATTTGCCGGTATCCGCACCGACGCCGAGTTGAACGAAATCGGTGATCCGGTCGAAGTGTTCTGCCAGCCTTCCAATGACTGGCTGCCCGACCCGGTGTCTTGCCTGATCACCGGTATCACCCCACAGCAATGCCTTGAGCGCGGCGTGCCGGAGTTCCGCTTTGCGGAGACCATCGAACGTGAACTCGCTACGCCCGGCACCATTGGCGTCGGCTACAACACCATCCGCTTCGACGATGAAATCACCCGCCACCTGTTCTGGCGCAACCTGATCGACCCATATGCCCGTGAATGGCAGAACGATTGCGGCCGCTGGGACATCCTCGACGTGGTGCGCACGACATGGGCGTTGCGCCCGGAGGGCATCGAATGGCCCATCAACGACGAAGGCAAGCACAGCTTCAAGCTGGAGCACCTCTCCAAAGCCAATGGCCTGGTGCACGATGCGGCGCACGATGCGGTATCGGACGTGCGCGCCACCATCGGTTTAGCGCGGCTGATCCGCAACGCGCAGCCCAAACTGTTCGACTTCTGTCTGAGTCTGCGCAAGAAAGATCGCGTGCAGGCCGAGATCGGCACCACGCCCAAGCCATTCATTCATATCTCCGGCATGTTCGGCGTCGACCGGGGTTGCATGGCCGTGGTGTGGCCGCTGGCCTGGCACCCGACCAACAAGAATGAACTGATCGTGTGGGATCTGGCATTCGATCCGGCCGAGTTGTTCGCGCTGGATGTCGCGACGATCCGCGAGCGCATGTTCTCCCGCGCCGCTGATTTGCCCGAGGGCGTGACCCGTCTGCCAATCAAGACCATCCATATCAATAAGTCACCCATCGTCATCGGCAACCTGAAAACGCTGCAACCAGCGCAGGCCGAGCGCTGGGGGATCGACTTCGCCGTGATCGATCGCCATGTGGCAGCGTTGCAAGCCGCGCCGGACATGAGCGCCAAATGGCGTGATGTCTACGCCCGCGATCTGGAACCGCTGCGCGATGTCGATCAAAACCTCTATGGCGGCTTTGTTGGCAACGATGATCGCCGTCTGCTTACCCGATTGCGCTCGCTCTCGCCGGAGCAACTGGCCCAGGCCAAACCGGATTTTGCCGACCGGCGTTTGGCCGAGCTGTTGTTCCACTACCGTGCCCGCAACTTCCCGGCGACATTGAGCGAAGCGGAGAACGCGCGCTGGCATCAATTGCGTGTCGAGCGCCTGTTCGAAGGCCGCGATGGCTACACCACGCTGGAAGCGTATTGCGAAAAGATCGACCAACTGGCCGAGGATGCTGGCGAACGCGGCGATGAACGCGCCGAAGCCATCCTCTCGGTGCTGTACGATTACGCCGACCTGATCACGCCGGACTACTGAACAAGGCTCTGAGAACCTAGTGAGATATACGCTCCGCCAACTCGAAGTCTTTGTGGCCGTCGGCCGCTACGAAAGCGCATCCCGTGCCGCCGAGGCATTGGGCTTATCGCAATCGGCCACCAGCACCGCGCTGGCCGAGCTGGAAAAGCAGTTCGATGTGCGCTTGTTCGATCGCTTCGGCAAGCGGCTGCAGTTGAACGAACTGGGGCGGATGCTGTTGCCCAAGGCGATCGAATTGCTTGATCGCGCCAGTGAAGTCGAGGCGGCATTGGGCGGCGCTGCGGGAGTGGGCGCGTTGCGCATCGGCGCGACGCTGACCATCGGCAACTATCTGGCCACGCTGTTGATCGGCGAATTCCTGCGCCGCCATCCGGGCAGCCAGGTAAAGATGGAAGTGCACAACACCGCCATGATCGTGCGGCAAGTGGCGCACTTTGAACTCGATTTCGGCTTGATCGAGGGCGATTGCCAGCATCCCGATCTGGAAGTGGAAAGCTGGGTGGCCGATGACCTGGTGATCTTTTGCTCGCCCGAGCACCCAATGGCCCAAACCGGCCGCGCCACGCTGGAAGAGCTGACTCAGGTGCCGTGGATCGTGCGGGAAACCGGCTCCGGCACGCGCCAGACTTTCGATGCGGCCATGCGGCACGTACTCTCCAAACTCAATATCCGGCTGGAGCTGGAGCACACCGAGGCGATCAAGCGCGCAGTCGAATCCGGCTTGGGCATCGGCTGCATTTCGCGGCTGGCACTGAAAGATGCCTTCCGCCGGGGCAGTCTGGTGCCGATTACGGTGGATGGCCTCGATCTGTCGCGCCAATTCCATTTTGTCGTCCACAAACAGAAGTTCCGCACGCCGGGGATGATCGAGTTCCTGTCGCTGTGCCGGGAAGTGGCCGCCAATGTGTCGGTGAGTGACGAGATTGTGTTGCTGCGGCCGGATGGTGGTCCGTTGACCTATCGCTAAGGGTGGGGTGGTCATTCCCTATGCGTTTAGTCACATGAAACCTGCAGGCAGGGCCGACGCATTCGCTTAGAATTGCGCTCTTCTCACTTCAGCCGTTTCCCGTCCCGCCGAGCGCTGCCGGCCTGACGCGTTTCGCATCACCCATGAACCTGCTCAAATCCCTCGCCGCCGTCAGTTCGATGACGCTGGTCTCCCGCATTCTCGGCTTCGCCCGCGAGGCCATCGTCGCCCGCTATTTCGGCGCGCAGATCGGGACGGATGCCTTTTTCACCGCCTTCCGTCTGCCGAACCTGCTGCGGCGGATTTTTGCTGAAGGCGCGTTCTCGCAAGCTTTTGTGCCGATCCTGGCCGAATACAAGGCACAGCAGGGCGAGGAGGCGACCCGCACCTTCATCGCTTATGTATCCGGGATGCTGACGCTGGCGCTGGCTATGGTGACGCTGATCGGCGTCGTGGCGGCACCGGTGGTGGTGTGGGTGACCGCATCCGGCTTCAAGGGCGACCCGGAAAAATTCGCGCTGACGGCACATATGCTGCGAATCGTGTTTCCGTACATCTTTCTGATCTCGCTATCGTCCCTGGCCGGGGCGGTGCTCAATACCTGGAACCGCTTCTCGGTGCCGGCGTTCGTGCCGACGCTGCTCAATGTGTCGATGATCCTGTTTGCGTTGTTCGTGTCGCCGTACTGCCATCCGCCCATCATGGCGTTGGCTTGGGGTGTGCTGGCCGGCGGCATCCTGCAGCTGGTGTGGCAGCTGCCGCATCTGAAACAGATCGGCATGCTGGTATTGCCCAGATTGCGCTGGAACGATGCTGGCGTGTGGCGCGTGATGCGCCAGATGGGGCCGGCCATTCTGGGCGTATCGGTGGCGCAGATTTCCTTGCTGATCAACCTGAGTTTTGCATCCTACCTGCCGGATGGCTCGATCTCGTGGATGAATTACGCTGACCGTTTGATGGAGTTTCCGAACGGTTTGCTCGGCGTGGCCTTGGGCACCATCTTGCTGCCCTCGCTTTCGAAAACCTTCGCCAACAAGGATCAGGCCGAGTATTCGCGCTTGCTCGACTGGGGGCTGCGCCTGTGCCTGATGATGGCTTTGCCGGCCTCGGTGGCCTTGGCGATCTTGTCCGGCCCGCTGATCGCATCGCTGCTGCAGTACGGCAAGTTCCTGCCGCATGACACGTTGAAAACCCAATACGCACTGCTGGCCTATACGGTGGGCTTGTCGGGTTTCTTGCTGGTCAAGGTGCTCGCACCCGGCTTCTACGCCCGGCAGAACATCCGTACGCCAGTGAAGATCGCCATCTTCACGCTGGTGCTGACGCAGTTGATGAACCTGGCGTTCATCGGCCCGCTCAAGCACGCCGGGCTGGCGCTGTCGATTGGCTTGGCTTCGTGCGCCAATGCCGGCCTGCTGTACTGGAAGCTGCGTTCGCAAAACGTGTTTACGCCGCTCCCCGGCTGGAAAATCTTCTTCATCAAGATTCTGGTCGCGCTGGCCGTGATGGCGGCGGTGCTGTTCGGCACCCTCTATGTGATGCCGGCTTGGGATCAGGGCTTGATGGTGATGCGGCTGTTGCGGCTGTCGGTGGTGGTGCTGGCCGGCTTGGTTGCTTATTTTGGTTCGCTGTTTGCGCTGGGCTTCAGGCTGAGCGACTTTTCGCGTCGCGCAGCCTGATCCGTTCATTACCCCGCGTAAATCACAAACACCGTCGGCCGTTTGTGCAGGTTGGGCTTCGGGCCTTTGCGCCAAGTAGCAACGGTCTGGCTCTTGATGAATTCGCTGGCCGTGGTGATATCGCACGCCACGGTGAGCTGACTGCCCGGTTTGAGCGAGGCGAGCAAGGCATCGAATAGCGCGCCGTTGCGATAGGGCGTTTCGATGAATAGCTCGGCTTGTCGCTGTTTTTGCGATTCCAGTTCCAGCTTGCGGATGGCGTCGATTCGTTCCGCATCTTGCGTCGGCAGATAGCCGTTGAAGCGGAATTTCTGGCCGTTTGCACCCGCAGCCATCAGCGCCAGCAGAATCGACGACGGCCCCACCAAGGGTGCAACGCGAATGCCGCGGGTGTGGGCGAGCCGCACCAGATTCGCACCGGGGTCCGCCACGCCGGGGCAGCCGGCTTCGGACATCAGGCCGACGTCGTTGCCAGCCAGCAGCGGCTGCAGCAGCGCATCGAGTTCGTTGTCCTTGGTGTGTTCATTCAGCTCTTGCATCCACAGGCTGCGCAACTCGTGCGGCGTGCCGAATACCTTGAGCATCGCCCGGGCTGTTTTTGGCGCTTCGACGATGAAGTGGGTGAGGCGCTGTGCGGTGGCAATGACGTCGGCCGGTAGCACGGATGTGAGCGTGTCATCGCCCAGCGGTACCGGGATCAAGTAGAGCGTTCCGAGTGCAGGCGTTGCCATCAAATCACCTCCACGCCAGCGCGGCTCAGCATTGTGACCAGTGAGATCAGTGGCAGGCCGATCAGCGCGGTCGGATCGACACTTTCGACCTTGTTGATCATGGCGATGCCGAGTGCTTCGACCTTGGCGCTACCAGCGCAGTCATACGGTTGCTCGCGGTGCAGATAGGCGTTGATTTGCGCATCGCTGTATTCGCGCATCGTCACGCGGGTGACATCCACGGACGATAGAGTCTGGCCGCTGGCAGTGTCGTGCAAGGCGAGTGCCGTGTGGAATTCAACCATCTTGCCGCGCATGGTCTTGAGCTGCAGCATCGCTCGCTCATGATTGCCGGGTTTGCCGAGCTGCACGCGGTCGAGGAGTGCTACCTGATCGGAGCCGATCAGCAGCGCATCCGGATAGCTATTCGCGAGTGCCTGTGCTTTGGCGATGGCGAGTCGCAGGCAGGTGTCGGCTGCAGATTCGTTCGGGAAAGGCGTTTCGTCGATGCCTGGGCTGGCAGCGTCGAATGGCAAGCCGAGTCGTGCCAACAGTTCGCGGCGGTAGGGCGAGGTGGAGGCCAGCACCAGCGTGCGGCCAGTTGTTTGACGAACCAAGGTTGGATGACTCAGGGTCGGGTCGTCAGAAAGCGTTTGTTTTTGCATGGAAAATCGCCAAGACCGGCTGGATAAAAGCTTTGACAGTGGAATGGCGCGGATTGTATCATGCGCGGTTTCCGACTCGCCTTGGCTGCGTTGTTAGCCGGGTTGGTCTGGAGTCAAGATGAAGGGTTTGGACGCAGTATGCCGGTTATCCACAGCGCCGATTTCGCCCGCGAGGGCGGTGTACTAGATGGCTCGCTGCCGGTTGCCAGCTTTCCCCGTTTGGCGGATGTGCTGGTCAGTACCGATGGCGATGTGGCATGGCAGATCCGTGGTGGCGTGGATAAATTCTCGCGGCCGTGGATCGAGGCAAGCCTCGAAGGCGAACTGGTGGTGCGTTGCCAGCGTTGTCTGAACCCGATGTCCTGGCCGTTCTCGATCGAGACGCGCTTTACGCAGTTTGCCGATGAGGCCGCTGCCGATGAAGCTGAAGAACTCGATCCGGATATGGAAACGATGGTGATCGAACCGGCCCTGCTGGTCGAAACCCTGCTGGAAGATGAATTGCTGCTGGCTTTGCCTTTTGCCCCGACACACGCAGTTTGCGATGCGCCGCAAGAGCAAAACCGGCAAGACAAGCCGAATCCGTTTGCTGCCCTGGCTGGTTTGAAAACCAGGAAAGCGGAATAACTGAACTGAAAACTGGTTTTCAAGGAGTTTTATCATGGCCGTTCAACAGAACAAAAAGTCCCCGTCCAAGCGCGGCATGCATCGTGCGCACGACTTCCTGACCGCTCCGGCTGTCTCGATCGACCCGAACACCGGCGAAGCACATCGCCCGCATCACATCTCCCCGAATGGCTTTTACAAAGGCCGTCGCGTGATCAAGGCCAAGGGCGAGTAATCCCCAAAAGCCTTTATAACCAATTGGTTATGAAAACGGCGCAAGCGAGCCCTCGCTTGCGCCGTTCGCTATTCTGGAATCAAGTCCTGGAACCCCGCACTTTATGGACATTACCGTTGCCGTAGACGCGATGGGCGGAGACCACGGCGCGCACGTTACCGTGCCTGCCGTCCTGCGCTTTCTTGATCGCTACCCGGAGGTGAACGTCGTCCTCGTCGGCGTGCCTGACGCGCTCGAGGCCGAGCTCAAGGTCCGCAAGGCCAGTGTCGGCCCGCGCTTGCGTATCCACCCTGCGACCGAGATCGTCACGATGGACGAATCGCCGCAATCTGCCTTGAAAAACAAGAAAGATTCGTCGATGCGCGTGGCCATCAATCTGGTGAAGTCCGGCGAGGCCAACGCGTGCGTATCCGCCGGCAACACCGGGGCCTTGATGGCGACAGCCCGTTTCGTGCTCAAGACCATCGCCGGGATCGAACGGCCGGCCATCGCCAAGATGCTGCCGACCGCCACGGGGGGCGAGACCTGCATGTTGGACTTGGGCGCGAACGTCGATTGCACGCCAGAGCAGCTGATGCAGTTCGGCATCATGGGCGCTGCGCTGGTGGCTTCGGTCTACCACAAGGAAAACCCCTCGGTCGGGCTGCTCAATATCGGCTCGGAAGACATCAAGGGCAACGAGGCGGTGAAAGACGCTGGCGAAGCCCTGCGGGCCAGCAAACTCAATTTCCACGGCAATGTCGAAGGGAATGACCTCTTCACCGGCGTTGTCGACGTGATCGTCGCCGACGGCTTTACCGGTAACGTGGCGCTGAAAACCACCGAAGGCCTGGCCAAGATGCTGGCCGATTTCCTGCGCGAAGAATTCACCCGTACCTGGTGGACCAAACTGATCGCTGCACTGGCCTGGCCGGTGCTTGGCCGCTTCAAGAAGCGGGTCGATCCGCGCCGTTACAATGGCGCTTCGCTGTTAGGTCTGAAGGGGATTGTGGTAAAAAGCCACGGCGGTGCGGACCAGATGGCGTTCTATTGGGCGCTCAAGCAAGCCGTTGAAGAGGCGCAAGCAGGTGTTATTCAGCGGATTACTGATCAAGTGCGTGATCAACTGGCTGCCTTGGCCGCCAGCACGTCCGAGAGCGCCATTGCCAGCACGCCTGCACCGGCCTCCGCCGCCGAGTAGTCCGGCCGCCCGTGTCCAAACCGGCACACCAACGCAAGTAAATATCGAATCCCGATAGGGAACACGCCATGTACGCACGACTGATCGGAACCGGTTCCTACTTGCCGGAAAAAATTCTCACCAACGCCGAGCTGGCTACCCGCGTGGAAACCAGCGACGAGTGGATTGCCAGCCGCACCGGTATTCGCGAACGGCGCATCGCCGCCGAGCATCAAATGACGTCCGATCTGGCCCTCAAGGCGGTCGAGCGGGCACTGGAGTCTGCTGGCATCGCGCGCGAAGAGATCGATTTGCTGATCGTCGCCACCACCACGCCGGACAACACCTTCCCATCCACCGCCTGTCTGTTGCAGGAAAAGCTCGGCGTTCACGGTTTTCCGGCGTTTGACGTGCAGGCCGTTTGCGCCGGTTTCGTCTATGCGCTGACCACTGCCAACGCCATGATCAAGAGCGGCGTTGCCAAGTGCGCCGTGGTCGTCGGTGCGGAAAAGCTCTCCAGCATCGTTGACTGGAATGATCGTGGTACCTGCGTGCTGTTTGGAGACGGTGCGGGCGCGGTGGTGCTGAAGGCTTCCGAAACGCCGGGCATCCTGTCGACCCAACTCCACGCCGATGGCCGCTACAGCGGCATCCTCAAGGCCGAAGGCCGGGTCAATCACGGCGCGGTTGTGGGTAACCCATTCATCTACATGGAAGGCAACGCCGTTTTCAAGTTCGCCGTGCGCGCCTTGGCCGATGTGGCGGAAAAGACCCTTGCCGCTGCCGGTTTGCAGAAATCTGACATTGATTGGCTGGTACCGCACCAAGCCAATCTGCGCATCATCGAATCGACCGCCAAACACCTTGGCTTGCCGATGGAGCAGGTGATCGTTACCGTCGACAAGCATGGCAATACTTCTGCCGCATCGATTCCGCTGGCGCTGGATGAAGGCGTCAAGTCCGGTCGGATCAAGCCGGGCCAGACCTTGCTGCTGGAAGGGATTGGCGGCGGGTTCGCATGGGGTTCGGTGCTTCTCAAGTTCTAAATAAAACGGCGCAGCGATGCGCCGTTTTGCTGTTCAAATAATTGTTTGATTTGCTCCGTTACGCGGCGCAATGCAGGGAGAAAAACATGGCACTTGCTTTCGTATTTCCAGGCCAGGGTTCGCAATCGATCGGCATGATGAAGGGGTTTGGCGATGACGCTTCGGTGCGTCAGACCTTCCAGGAAGCCAGCGACGCACTCGGTCAAGACCTGTGGGCGATGGTTGCTGAGGGCGCAGATGTAGCCGTGATCAATGCCACCGTCAACACCCAACCGCTGATGCTCACCGCTGGCGTGGCCGTGTTCCGCGCCTGGCGTGCTGCCGGCGGCGCTGCGCCGGTCGTGGCCGCAGGTCACTCGCTGGGTGAATACACCGCGCTGGCGGCGGCGGGCAGCATTGCCTTCGCCGATGCAGTGAAGCTGGTGCGCTTGCGTGCGGAGGCGATGCAATCGGCCGTGCCGGAAGGGCAGGGCGCGATGGCGGCGATTCTGGGTTTGCCGGATGACGTCATCGTGGCCGCTTGCGCCGAAGCCGCACAGGGCGATGTGGTCGAGGCAGTCAATTTCAATTCGGCGGGTCAGGTGGTGATCGCCGGCAGCAAGGATGCCGTCGAGCGTGCCATGGCGCTGTGCAAGGAAAAAGGCGCCAAGCGGGCGTTGCCGCTGCCGGTCTCCGTGCCGTCGCATTGCGCGCTGATGAAGCCGGCTGCAGAGAAGCTTGCCGCAGCGCTGGAGCACATTCACGTCGGCGTGCCGGAGTTCCCGGTGATCCACAACGCGGATGTTGCCGCATATACCGATCCGGCCCAGATCAAGGACGCGCTGGTGCGCCAGCTTTATCGTCCGGTGCGCTGGGTGGAAAGCGTGCAGAAGATCGCCGCTGGTGGTGTTGCAGAGGGCGCTAACGTGATCACCGAGTGCGGTCCAGGCAAAATCCTGGTCGGCCTCAACAAACGCATTGCTGACGGCGCGCAGCACGTGGCGCTGACCGATGCGGCGGCATTCGATGCCTTGAAGGCATTGCTGTAAACATTCGCTGCAAACATGAAGACCCGCACGATGGGTGCTGCACCCGCCGTGGATGAGATGTAACTGGATGGAGATGGAGTGATGAGTCTTGAAGGCAAAGTAGCGCTGGTCACCGGCGCATCGCGCGGCATTGGCCAGGCGATTGCACTGGAGCTCGCTGCGCAGGGCGCGATCGTGGTTGGTACCGCTACCAGCGATAGCGGTGCAGAAGCGATTACCGCTTATCTGAAAGTGGCTGGCGCGCAAGGCAGTGGTTTGAAGCTGAACGTGACCGATGAAGGCGCATGCGAAGCTGTGGTGGCGCAGGTCGAGAAGGACTTCGGCGCGATCGCCGTGCTGGTCAACAACGCCGGCATCACCCGCGATAACCTGTTGATGCGGATGAAAGATGAGGAGTGGGATGCCATCATGGACACCAACCTCAGACCGGTCTACAAGCTCTCCAAGGCCGTCATGCGTGGCATGATGAAGGCGCGCTGGGGCCGTATCATCAACATCGCCTCGGTGGTCGGTGCCACCGGCAATCCGGGGCAGACCAACTATTCGGCGGCCAAGGCTGCGCTGTTCGGCTTTACCAAGTCGCTGGCGCGTGAAATTGGCTCGCGCGGGGTGACCGTCAACGCGGTTGCGCCGGGTTTTATCGATACCGATATGACCCGCAGCCTGCCGGAAGAGCAGAAAGCCGCGCTGGTGCAAAGCATCGCACTAGGCCGCTTGGGTGATCCAAAAGACATCGCCGATGCAGTGGGTTTTCTTGCATCGGGCAAGGCAAATTACATTACCGGCCAGACAATTCACGTCAACGGCGGCATGTATATGAACTGATCCGTTCAAGGCTGCATCGTGCAGCCTTGCGGGTTGTACCGAGTGCGCATTGTTCGTTCGTCTCCCCTTAACTTGGCGGCAGGCATTTTTTTGGTACAATGCGCTCGCATTTTTACATCCCCCTTAGGGTTAAAGGTTAAATCCATGGAAAACATCGAACAGCGCGTGAAGAAGATCGTAGCCGAACAGCTTGGCGTGCCAGAAACAGACGTCAAGAACGAGTCTTCCTTCGTGAACGACCTCGGCGCCGATTCCCTCGACACCGTTGAACTCGTGATGGCCCTCGAAGAAGAGTTCGAGTGTGAGATTCCGGACGAAGAAGCCGAAAAGATCACTACCGTTCAGCAAGCTATCGACTACGTGTCCGGCAATCTGAGCAAGTAATTCAGCAAGACGAAGACCTCTGCGACGGCGTTGTATGCCAGACCAGGGGTCTTGTTCCATCTGGCGCGCCGATCGGGCAATTGAAGGCCCCATCGGCGTGCTGCCATGCTTGGAGAATTCCCGTGTCCAAACGCAGAGTTGTCGTCACCGGTCTGGGTCATATCTCGCCGGTCGGTAATGATGTCGCCACCGGCTGGGCCAATCTGTTGGCCGGCCAATCCGGTATCGGTCAGATCACCCGCTTCGATGCCTCCGACCTTGCCTGCACCATTGCCGGTGAAGTGAAGGGCTTTGACATCACCCAGTACATCAGCGCCAAGGATGCGCGCCGGATGGACGTATTCATCCACTACGGCATCGCCGCTGCGCTGCAAGCCATTGCCGACTCCGGCCTCGACGACGCGGCTGGTCTCGACAAGACCCGCGTCGGCGTCAATATCGGCTCCGGCATCGGCGGCCTGCCGCTGATCGAAGAAACCGATGGCGACCTGCGCGCGGGTGGCCCGCGCAAGATCGGCCCGTTCTTTATTCCCGGTTCGCTGATCAACCTGATCGCCGGCCATGTCACGATCATCAAGGGCTACCAAGGCCCCAGCTACGGTATCGTGTCCGCCTGCACCACCGGCGCGCACTCGATTGGCGATGCGGCGCGGATGATCCAGTACGGCGATGCAGACGTCATGGTCGCTGGTGGCGCGGAAGGCGCGATCTCGCGGTTGGGTATTGGCGGCTTTGCTGCCATGAAGGCGCTCTCCACCCGCAACGATGATCCGGCAACCTCATCCCGCCCGTGGGACAAGGGCCGTGATGGCTTCGTGATGGGTGAAGGCGCTGGTGTGCTGGTGCTGGAAGAGTACGAACACGCAGTCAAGCGTGGCGCGAAGATTTACGCCGAGTTCGCCGGTTTCGGCATGAGCTCGGATGCGCACCACATCACCGCCCCCAGTGCTGAAGGCCCCGCCCGTGGCGTAGCCAACGCATTGCGCGATGCCGGCCTCAACGCCGATCAAGTGGATTACGTGAACGCCCACGGCACCTCGACCCCGCTGGGCGATAGCAACGAAACCAACGCACTCAAGCTGGCGTTCGGCGATCACGCCAAGAAGCTGGCCGTGAACTCGACCAAGTCGATGACCGGCCACTTGCTGGGTGGCGCAGGCGGCGTGGAAGCGGTGTATTCCATTCTGGCGATGCACCACCAGAAGTCCCCGCCGACGATCAATATCTTCGAGCAGGATTTCGAATCCGGTTGCGATCTGGATTACGTCGCCAATGTTGCGCGCGATATGAAGATCGATGTTGCGATCTCCAACTCGTTCGGCTTTGGCGGCACCAACGGCACGCTGGTATTCAAGCGTCTCGCCTGATCGCCCGCCCGATCGTTGTACTGCTGCAACAAAAAACCCGTGCTTTGGCGCGGGTTTTTTGTTGCCTATGCTTTACACAACTTCGCCCATGCAGAATGAATCCGGGCTGAGTCGACTCGTCGGCGTTTCGAAAAACTGACAAAAATCTGCCTTTACGATTACTCTCACGCACCCCCAATCACCTCGGGATCAGTTTCATGTGGAAATGGTTGCTCGGCTTCGGCGGTTTGCTGGTTTATCTGGTTGGTGAATTCGGTCACGGCTATGCGAGCCCGGTCTGGATCGTGCTTGGCTTTGTCGTCGGCTATATCCTCGATGGCCGTAACGACCCGCGCATCGAGCCTTTGCTCAAGCGCATCAGCCAGCTGGAAGCGCTGGTGGGCGAGCTGGGGGCGAGGTTGGTGCAGCTGGAAGGGCGCAGCCCGGCCACGCCGGTGACGACTGTCGCGGAGCCCGCCGCTAGTGCCGTGCCAGCGCAGCCTGCCGTAGCGGCTCCGGTGGCGCTGGATCTGCCAATGGCCGAAACCGCCAGCGTGCAGCCGGAAGCCGTGGAGATGCTGGAGCTACCCCCCGAGTCGCCCGCGACAGCCCAGCCGGTTCAGCCGTCACCCCAGCCCGTCCCGGCCTATCAACCTCCCAAGTTGCCCCAGCAGCCCCGACCCCCGCGTAAACCGCCCGAGCCAGATATCTTCGAGCGCGCCTTCGCTGCTGCGCGGGGCTGGTTGTTTGGCGGCAATACCGTCGTGCGCTTCGGCATCCTGATCCTCTTCTTTGGCGTCGGCTTCCTGATCAAGTACGCCGCCGAGCATAGCTTGGTGCCGGTTGAGTTGCGGCTTGCCGGGGTCGCTGCCGGCGCTGTTGCCTTGCTGGTGATCGGTTGGCGACTGGTTGAAAGCCGACGCGGCTATGCGCTGATCCTGCAAGGCGGCGGGGTGGGCATGCTCTATCTCACTGCGTTTGGTGCGGTGAAGCTGTATCACCTGCTACCGGCCGGTCTTGCGCTTGGGCTGATGGTGGCCTTCTGCGGCTTTTCGGCGTTTCTCGCGATCCGGCAGGACGCCCGCTCGCTGGCGGTGGTGGGTAGCATCGGCGGCTTCCTCGCGCCGATCCTCACTTCGACCGGTGGTGGCAACCACGTGATGCTGTTCAGCTATTACGCGCTGCTCAATGCCGGCATTTTCGCCATTGCCTGGTTCAAGGCATGGCGGCCGCTCAATCTGGTTGGCTTCTTCTTCACTTTCGGTATTGGTGCTGCCTGGGGCGCGCAATCGTACGTGCCGGAGCTGTTCGCCAGCACCGAGCCCTTCCTGGTGCTGTTCTTCCTGTTCTACGTCGCGATTGCCGTGCTGTATGCGCGCCAGCAATCGACCGACACCAAGCCATCGGTGGATATCAAACACGTCGTCGACAGCACGCTGGTGTTCGGTACGCCCTTGGTGGCATTCGGCTTTCAGGCTCGTCTGGTATCCCAGTTTGAATTCGGCCTCGCCTTCAGTGCCGTCGTGCTGGCCGCGCTTTACCTTGGTCTGGCCGGCTGGTTGTTGCGCCAGCGAGTGGAACGCCTGCGCCTGCCGGGCGAAGCCTTCTTCGCGCTCGGCGTGATCTTCGCCACCCTGGCGATTCCGCTCGCGCTCGACGCTCGCTGGACCAGCGCAGCGTGGGCGCTGGAAGGTGCCGCAGCGGTCTGGGCGGCATTGCGGCAGAACCGGCGACTACCGCTGATATTCGGCTTGTTGCTGCAACTGGCGGCCGGCGTGTCTTTAACGCTCGATACGCATACCGCAGCAGACGTGATGATCCTCAACCATCGCTGCGTGGGTGGCGCGCTGCTGGCGCTGAGCTGGCTATTCAGTGCGTGGCGTTTGCAGAAGGCAGAGCCGCGTACGCCGTGGCGACAGGTCTTGTCCTACGTCTTTGCCGTACTCGGCCTGCTGGCATGGTTGGCGAACGGGGCGGACGAGATCGAGCGGCAGCATTGGGCGGAAATGCCGTCCTGGCTGTGGCTGCTGCTGGGTACGGCCTGGCTGGCCAGTCTGGCGCGTACGCGGCTCGCTTGGCCTGCTGCCCGCTGGCCGGCATTGCTGCTGCCGGTGGCGTTGCTCTGGCTGGGTTTGATCGATGCCGGACGCCAGCTCGATCAGTTGGCCTTGGCTTGGTGGGGGCCGCTGGTTGGCTGGGCTGGCTTGGCCTGGTTGGTCGCGGTGGTCAGCGGCTGGGGTCTGCTCAAGCGGCACGATGCGGAAACCCCCGCGCCGCTGGCGGCGGTGTTGCATGCCATTCTGGTCGCAGGTGCTGTGCTGCTGGTTGCTTCGCAGGCCGGGGACTTGGTGGCTGGCTGGTTGCCGCAAAGCGATTGGGCCACCGCCATTTGGGCCGCCGCGATTGCCGCCGCCTTGTTTGGCCTCGCCACGCGTGCCAAGGCCATCAAGCGTTGGCCATTCACTGCGCATGAAGCCGCTTACCGACTCTATGCCGGTGGTTTCTGGGCACTGTTGGCCGCTGGCTGGAGTTTGTACGCAGCTGCGCAGTCTGGCATCGCAACGCCGCTGCCGTATCTGCCGGTGCTCAACCCGGTTGATCTTGCCACTGCCTTCTCATTGCTGGCGCTATGGCGCTGGTCGGCCACGCTGACTGAAGTCGATGATCCACGCATCGCCCGTGGCTTGCTGGCGGCCTTGGTCTTCGTCTGGCTCAACGCCATGCTGTTGCGCACCCTGCATCACTGGGCGGCCGTGCCGTGGGATGGCGATGCGCTGGCCCGCTCGACGCTGGTTCAAGCCGCGCTATCGATTTTCTGGAGCGTGATCGCGCTGGCGGTGATGTTTACCGCCACGCGCCAACTGTCGCGCCTCGTCTGGTTCGTTGGCGCAGTGTTGCTGGCGGTAGTGGTCGGCAAACTGTTCCTGATTGACTTGTCGCACCTGACCGGCGTTACGCGCATCGTCTCTTTCATCGGCGTTGGTGTGTTGCTGTTGCTGATTGGTTATCTGTCGCCGCTGCCGCCTGTTGGTAAGCCGGAAAACATGAAGTCTTGAACCACAGATGTTCACAGTAGAAAACCAACGACAAACCTGTAGACGCAGAGCCGGGTGAGAACACGGAGAAAAACAGGCTTTTGTAGGAGCGAGCTTGCTCGCGATGGCCATGTATCAATTAACGAAGCAATCGCGAGCAAGCTCGCTCCTACAAAGGGTTTCTCATTGTTCTCTGTGTACTCCGTGTTCTCTGTGTCTACAGGTTTGTCGTTGGTTTTAACGATTTTCAGGAAGGCCTAATGTCACGAATTCTGTTGCTTCTATCGCTGCTCGCTGTCCCAGCCTGGGCTGATTCCGTCGCTGATCCGCACAATTTTGCGCGGCATGCCGAGCTCAAGGTGACGAACAATGCCGCTGTCTACCAGCTCGATCTGCCGGCCGACGTCTACCGCTATGTCACCCGACCAGACTTGGGCGATGTGCGCGTGTTCAACGGTGCGGGCGAGCCGGTGCCGTATGCCTTGTCGGCGTTGCCGGCCGTGACCGAGGTCAGGCAGACGCCGGTATCGCTGCCGTTCTTCCCCCTGCCGCAAACGCCATCCGAAGACGGCGGAGTCGCAGTGACAGTGCAGGCCGGCACGGACGGCGCGCTGGTCTCGGTGAAGCAAGGCGACAAATCCAGCCACGGCGGCGGGCCGACGCAGCATTTCATTGTCGATGCGAGTCGTCTCAAGACCACGCTGGATTCGATCTCGCTGGAATGGCGCGAGGCCAGCTTCCAGGGCCGCGTGCAGATCGAAGCCAGTGATGACCTGCGCCAGTGGTATTCGCTGGCGAGTGCCGATGTCCTGCGGCTGGAGCAAGGCGGGCAGCAGCTCGATGTGCGCAAGATCGATCTCGGCGGCGTGCGGGCGCGTTATCTGAAGCTCAGCTGGCTTAGCCTGCCGCCGACGCTGCAAAGCGTGAGCGTCACCCCCAGTGCCACGCAGGTCGAAACCCGGCGCGTCTGGTTCGATGCCGGATCACTGGAGGTCGATGCCGCCAAGGGCGAGTACCGCTTCACCTCGCCGGCTGCCGCGCCGATTGATCGCATCCGCATCGGCTTGCCGCAACCCAATACGCTGGTCTCCGCTACCTTGCTGTCGCGTGGCGATGCGAACGATCACTGGCGCGAAGTAGTCCGCACCCAGCTCTATCGATTGCAGCGTCAGGGCGGCGAAGTCGTCTCTGGCCCGCTGACGCTCTGGCCCACCAGCCGCCGTGAATGGATGCTGCGTGTCGACACCCGTGGGGGTGGCTTGGGGCATGGCCAGCCGGATGTGCAATTGGGCTGGTTGCCGCAAAAGCTTACCTTCGTTGCTCGTGGCAATCCGCCGTTTACGCTGGCTTATGGTCAGCGTGGGCTGGAGAGCGCCGCCCAGCCCGCAGGATCGCTGCAGATCGGCGATACCAAGCCCACCGTCGCCGAAGTTGGCCCGCTGCAAGACGGCACGCCGCAACCCGAGCCGTTGGTCGCCCGGGAAACGCTGCGCCGCTGGGGCTTGTGGGCGGTGTTGATCGCCGCCGTGCTGGTACTGGGGCTGATGGCATGGCGCTTGGGCCGCAAGGTTGCGCCGCCGGATGCGCAATGACCGTGCGGCCAGCGCCGCATTGTCTTGCTTCACAGCGGACAAAGATCGTCTAGTCTCTGATTTACGCCGCGATGAAGTAACGATTCATCGTGCCGCCGATCGTCCCGCGGGCGATCACCTTGATTGATCCGAGCCGCTTCAGCGGATCCACGCCCTGCCAGATCACCGCAGGGCGCAGGGCGTGGCCGCGATTCGTGGGGGGGACGTGAACATACCGAACCGTTTACGCGATTTGAACGTCTTCGATCTGAAAATACGCACCCAGCTGGTCCTGGTGTTCACCGTGCTGCTTTTCTTGATGGCGACCATCAGCGGCGTGGCCGTCTATCAGATGCGTGTCTTGCACGATGAACGGGAAAAGGTCGTGCAAGGGACATTCGAGGCCCAGCGCGAACTGGACCCGTTCGATCGGGTATTGCTGGCGCAACAGGGCATCAACCTGGTCAACGAGAATGCACGGCGGGCATTCGAACTCTTCATCATCGCCAACCGCGCAGTCGTCGATCGGCAGCAATTCGAACAGGTTTTCGCCCAGCAACGCGAAACGACCCGGCAAATCACCGCCATCTACAAGAAATTCGAAACCACGCTGCGTACAGAGCAGGAACGCAAGTCCTTTCACGCCATCGTCGATGCCCGTGCGGATTACGTAGCGACCCGCACGCGGATCGAGAAAACGCTGGCCGCCGGTCATTCCGAAGAGGCCCTGGATGGCCTGCAGCATCAGGTGCTGCCGAGGCTTGCCGTGTATCTCAATGCCTGGCATGCCTTGATCGAGCTGGAAAGAAGTCTGGCGGTCAGTGCCGAACGGGATGCGACGGCGACTTACCAGGGCGCCAGGGATTTCATGTTGCTGCTGCTGGGCGTGTCCGTGGTGTTTGCCGGACTGATGGCGTTCAGCGTCACTCGCCATGTCACCACGTCGCTGCGGGAGATCGGCGACGGCGCCCGGCGGATTGCCGGCGGCGATTTCAACTTCCGCATTCCGGTATCCAGGCGTGACGAGATTGGCGAGGCGACGCAATCCTTCAACAAGATGGCGGATGAACTGAATGACGGTTATGGCAAATTGCTGGCCTATCAAGGTGAGCTGGAAGACCGCTCCAGAGCGTTGACCGAGTCCAACGCCGGCTTGCGCGCCGAGATCGATCTCCGCCACGAGGCAGAACAGCGCCTGCGCATCTATGCACAGGTGGTCGGCAGCACCAGTCATGGCGTGCTGATTTCCACCATCGGGCACGTTGTCACCGACGTGAATCAGGCTTATCTGGACATCACCGGCTATCGGCGGGAAGAAGTGATCGGCACACGGCTGCTGGAGCATGCCACCCAACCCGGCGAGGAATCTCCCGATCCTGACTGGCGCGAGCAACTCGCGGCGCGGGGCAACTGGAGCGGCGAATTGCTGCTGAGCCGTAAGAACGGCGAACCGATGCCTTGTCTGGCGACCTTCAACGAAGTGCTGGAAGACGGCGGGCAACATGCCAGCCATCTGGTCGGCATCTGCAATGACATCTCCTCGATCCGCCAGCACGAAGCCGCGCTGGAATACCAGGCCACGCATGACGCGCTGACGGGCCTGCCCAATCGTGCGCTATTGCTGGACCGGCTGAACTGGGCGATCAGCCGCTCGGCGCGAGACCACAAGCGCCTGGCGGTGATGTTCATCGATCTGGACAAATTCAAGTTCATCAACGATTCGCTCGGGCATGGCGCGGGCGACGAGCTGCTGGTTGCCGTTGCGCAGCGGCTCACCGAGACCATCCGCGAGTGCGATACCACCGCCCGGCTGGGGGGCGACGAATTCGTGGTGCTGGTCGATCAGGTCGATGACGAGCAATCGGTATCGCGGCTGGCGCAGCGGATCATTCCGGCGCTGGCCGCCCCGGTGCGTCTGGGCGGCGAGGAACGTTCGATCACCTGCAGCCTGGGCATCAGCACCTACCCGGAAGACGGCAGCGATGCGGAAGTCCTGATGAAGAACGCCGATATCGCGATGTACCGGGCGAAGGAATCGGGGCGCAACAACTTCCAGTTCTTCCGGCAGGAAATGCAGGTGCGCCTGGGCGAGCGCTTGAGCCTGGAGCGCCAGCTGCACCGCGCGCTCGACCGCGACGAGTTCATGCTGCATTACCAGCCGCAGGTTGATTTGCGCAGCGGCAAGATCGTCGGGCTGGAAGCATTGATCCGCTGGCAATCGCCGGAGCTGGGCCTGGTCGCCCCGGCCCGGTTCATTCCGTTCGCGGAAGAGAGCAACCTGATCCATGGTATCGGCGAATGGGTGCTGGGCAAGACCTGCCACAGCATCCGCGCCTGGGAGCAGCATGGCGTGCCCGTCGTGCCGGTGTCCGTCAACGTCTCCGCCTCGCAGTTTGCCCAGCAGCGCATTGATCGCCTCGCGCAGCAGGCGCTGCAATCGACCGGCGTCAACGCGAAGTATCTGGAGCTGGAGCTGACCGAGAGTGTCTCGATGGTCGATCCGGAGGCCACCATCGGCTTGATGCATCGCCTGAAAGACCTCGGCGTATCGCTGTCGATCGACGACTTCGGCACGGGTTATTCGAACCTGTCGTACCTGAAGCGCTTTCCGGTTGACCGGCTCAAGATCGATCAGTCGTTCGTGCGCGGCTTGGCGACCGGGCCGGAGGAGCAGGCGATTTCGGCGGCCGTGATCGGGCTGGCGCATGCCTTGGGCTTGCGGGCGCTGGCCGAAGGCGTGGAAACGGAAAGCCAGCTGCGGCTGTTGTCGATGCTGGGCTGCGATGAATTCCAGGGCTTCTGTTTCAGTCACCCGGTCGCGGAAGCGGACGCCATCGCGCTGCTGCTGAATGGCGCGCGTTTCAGCCCGGAGGGCATCGGGCGAGCGCCCTACAAGCGTACGGTCTTGCTGGTCGATGACGAACCGGGCGTGCGCGCCAGCCTGCGGCGCATGCTCAAGGGCGAAGCGCTGGAGCTGCTGGAGGCGGAGAGCGCTGCCGCTGCCTATGACCTTCTCGCGGCACACGAAGTCGGCATCATCCTGTCGGACTACTGGATGCCGGGCGAGGATGGCGTGACCTTCCTGTCGAAAGTGCGGCAGATGTACCCGAAGACCATCCGTATCCTGCTGACCGGCTCGACCAGCCCGGATACCTTCACCACGGCCATCAACCGCGGCGAGATTTTCCGTTTTCTGACCAAGCCGTGGGATGAAGCAGAGGTGCGCAATACCCTGCGCGAAGCGGTGCAGCGCTACGAGCAGGTTTGATTGGCGGGGCCGAATCGCCCGGTGGTGCTCACACGTCGTAACGGCTGCAACCGCAAGCGGTAGGCCCGAGCTTGGTACAATCGCGCCATGCCGTTGAAATATCTCGATTCCGTCCCCGATTTGCCCGCACTGGCCGCCGCTTGCCCGGCGGCCTTTCCCGGTCTATTGCAATCATCTAGCACCTCGCAGTCATCCAGCGTTCCGTCATCCGGTGCGCAACCGTCTGGAATGGCAAGTTGGGACGTCCTGTTCGCGCTACCGCAGGCGCGGCGCGTCTATCGCCATGCCGAGATGGCCGAATTCCTGGCCGATCTCGATACCTTGCCGGTTCACGCTGGTGAAACGCATGAATTGCCCTTCCTCGGTGGCTGGCTGGTTTACGCCGGTTACGAACTGCTGGAAGCCTTCGAGCCCAGCGTGCCGGCACGCAACGATGAAACCTTCCCGGTAGCTACATTGATCCGCTGCCCGGCCGCCGTGATCGTCGATCGCGCTGCGCAAGCTGCGTGGCTGGTGGCTGAGACGGATGCCCAACTGGCTGAGCTGGGCGAACTTCTTGCCGCCGCGCCAGCATGGATCGCCAGCGACGTGACGGTCGCTACCGTGACCGAAGATGCGCCGCAGGCGTTCCTCGATGGCGTGCTCAAGTGCAAGGACTACATCGTCGAAGGCGACGTGTTCCAGGTGAACCTGTCGCGCGCTTGGCAAGTCACGCTTGCGGCCGGCGGCCCGCACGATCTTTATGCGCGGCTGCGTGCCGCCAACCCGGCGCCGTTCTCCGCCTTGCTGGACCTGGGCGAGCATCAGGTCGTCAGCTCGTCGCCGGAACGTTTGGTGAAGGTGGCTGGCGGCGTGGTCGAAACGCGGCCGATCGCCGGCACGCATCCGCGAGGCGCCACGCCCGAGGAAGACGAAGCGCTCAAGCGCAAGCTCATCAACACGGTGAAAGAGCGGGCTGAGCACATCATGCTGGTCGATCTGGAACGCAACGACCTCGGCCGCATCGCCGTGCCCGGCACCGTGGAAGTCGACGAGCTGATGGCCGTGGCCAGCTACGCCTTCGTGCACCATATCGAATC
Source organism: Andreprevotia chitinilytica DSM 18519 (assembly GCF_000711875.1). Lineage (GTDB taxonomy): Bacteria > Pseudomonadota > Gammaproteobacteria > Burkholderiales > Chitinibacteraceae > Andreprevotia > Andreprevotia chitinilytica. The sequence goes on along the minus strand of NZ_JONM01000007.1, from coordinate 52,356 downwards.
CAACATCCGCGCCCGATTGCAGCCGGGCACGACGGTACGGCAGGTGCTGCGCGCCCTGTTCCCCGGCGGCACCATCACCGGCTGCCCCAAGGTGCGTTGCATGCAGATCATCCGCGAACTGGAAGACGCGCCGCGCGCGGCCTATACCGGTAGCCTTGGCTATGTCGGCCTTGATGGCCGCATGGATTTCAACATTCTGATCCGGAGCTTTATGCAGACTGGGCAACAGCTTTATTTCCGCGCTGGCGCGGGCATCGTCGCCGATTCCGATCCCGAACGGGAACTGCAGGAAACCCGCCACAAGGCCCGTGGCCTGTTGCGCGCGCTGGGGGTGGCCGGATGATTTTGCGCCTGGTCAACGGTGTGGCAAGCGATACGGTGAACCTCGCCGATCGCGGTTTCCAGTTTGGTGATGGCGTGTTCCGCACGCTGAAAATGGTCGATGGCAAAGTGCCGTTCTGGCTGCGCCACCTCGACAAACTCACGCACGATGCCGCGATACTCGGCATCGAAGCGCCCTCCGCCAAGGAATGGCGGGCCGATATCGCCGTGCTGCGCGCCCAAGGCGTGCGTGATGCGGCGCTCAAGTTCGTCGTCACCCGTGGCGAATCCCTGCGCGGTTATGCCGTGCCGGACGTGATCAAGCCGAATCGCGTCGTGCAGGCCACGCCGCTGCCGCAATACCCGGCCGGATTGCATGAGGATGGCGCAGTCGTGCGCTGGTGCGATACGCGAGCGAGCTGGCAACCCAAGCTGGCGGGCATCAAGCACCTGAACCGGCTCGACAACGTGCTGGCGCGCAACGAATGGCACGACCCGGCCATCTTCGAGGGCCTGATCAGCGATCGCGACGGTGCCGTGCTCGAAGGCACCATGAGCAATATCCTGCTGCTGGAAGGCAAGATGCTGGTCACGCCCAAGCTGGAGACGGCCGGTGTGGCCGGCGTGATGCGCGATGTGGCCTTTGCCGCTGCCGCTACGCTGGGCTGGCAGGTGAACGAAATCCACATCACCCCCGAGCGCCTGCTGCGCGCCAGTCGTCTGTGGCTGTGCAATAGCCTGGCGGGCCCGGTGCCCGTGCGTGAGCTGGCCGGCCGGCATTGGGAGCCGCACGCCAACGACATGCAGTTCGTACACGCCATCAAACAATTAGAAGAGGATGAAACCGAATGTTTCTAAGTACGACCGCCACCCATAAAGCCACCCTCATGCTCGCCGCCCTGCTCGTCTGCGGTGCAGTGCAGGCCGAGGAATACTACAAGGCCGATCCGGCCAAGATGGCGCAACTGGAAGCGCAGCGCTGCAGCAAGCTGTATCGCGACGGGCAAGTGATCCGCACCCGGCTTGGCTCCGGCATCAATCACGATTACGACGTCGTGAAAATGAAAAAACGCTTGTCCGAAATCGACTATGACTTCGGCAAATACTGCACCAACTGGCAGCCGCCAGCGACACCCGTGCCGCCGACCCCGGCGACCAAGCACAAGCGCTAATTGCGCTGCGGGGTTTTAAGGCGTCAAATTCATATTGTTGAAACAGCTAAGGAAGGGCTTGCGTTGCCGTGATACGTCCCCATGTGGGGAGCATATCCAGCATGCGTGGTGCCCCCATTGAACTCAGCCTTGAACCCGAACACCCTGATTGAAAAAGCCGGCGTGGCCCGGCTGCCGACCCCGCATGGGGTATTTACCGCGCACGCCTATCGGGCGCTGAAAGACGGTGTCGAGCATCTGGCCGTCACCATGGGCGAACCGGCTGGCGAGGCCACCTTGGTGCGTTTGCATTCCGAATGCCTGACCGGCGATGTGTTTGGCAGCCTGCGCTGCGATTGCGGCGAGCAGCTGGCGCTTGCCTTGGAAAGCATCGCTGCAGAAGGCCGTGGCGTGTTGTTGTATCTGCGTGGCCAGGAAGGGCGCGGCATCGGTCTGGCCCACAAGATTCGGGCCTACGCGCTGCAAGATGAAGGGCTCGATACCGTCGATGCCAATGCAGCACTTGGCTTGCCGATCGATTCCCGCAGCTACGAAATGGCCGCCGCCATGCTGCACGATCTCGGCGTGACGTCGGTGCGGCTGATGAGCAACAACCCGAAGAAAATCGCCGCCCTCGAAGCGGCCGGCCTCAAAGTCGCCGAGCGTGTGCCGCACGCGGTCGAAGCCAACGCGGAAAACCGTTATTACCTCGCCACCAAGCGCAAGCGGATGGGGCATTTGCTCAAGCCTTGAGCTGGCGTGGCGGTAAAGCGCATTCCAATCAAAACGCCCCGGTTTTAGCCGGGGCGTTTTGTATTTGCAATTCGTAGGCGCAATTCCCGCAGGGCATTGCGCCGGACAGCGTAGTTAGGGAAGGTGCGGCGTAATGCGTTTTGCTGAGCGAATCATAGATTCGCACGCGACGGGGATTACACCCTACTGGCTAGTGTGCCGATTTGACCGTGTGGCGGGTGATTGCCGGACGGGGGTGTTGCTCTGCCTGCCATAGATCGTAGGCAAGCTGCCCCTTGAGCCAGCTTTCGGCACTGGGGCCGTCCAGCCATTGTTCCAGCCGTAGTGCCAGATCAATGCTGATGCCGGCGTTGCCGTTCAGAACCCGCGATAGCGTTACGCGGTTGATGCCAAGCTCTGCGGCGGCTTGCGTGACCGAGAGGCCCAAGGCGGGCAGCACATCCTCCCGCAAGGTTTCACCCGGATGGGGTGGGTTAAACATACGCGTCATCATCGTTTCCTAGTGATAGTCCTGGTAATCGACCAGCACGGCGTCTTCGCCCTCGAAGCGAAACGTCATGCGCCAGTTGCCATTCACCGTGACGGAAAAATGGCCTGCCAGATCGTGGCTCAACGCATGCAAACGCCAGCCTGGCATATTCATATCGGAGGGAGATGTAGCGTCATTCAGCTGCCGCAACTGCCGCGCCAACTTGCTGGCGTGGTCGGGGCGGATGCCCGCCTTGCTTCCGGTTTCGAAGAAAGCTTGCAAACCCTTGTGATTGAAATGCTTGATCATGCCTGCGATTGTAGTTTGTAGCGCCTCACGCTACAACCCGGAGGGCCGACGCCCAACCCGCCCTACGGCGCCGTCGGCCCCGCCACCTTCCCCGGCAACGCAAAATAAAACGACGCTCCTTTGCCGACTTCCCCTTCCGCCCAGACCCGGCCGCCGTGCCGGACGATCACGCGTTGCACGTTGGCGAGGCCGATGCCGGTGCCGGGGAATTCGTCGACGTGGTGCAAGCGCTGGAACACGCCGAACAGCTTGTTGCTGTAGCGCATGTCGAACCCGGCGCCGTTGTCGCTGACCTTGTAGACCAGCTCCGGCCCGACGGTTTCCGCGCTGATGGTGACCACCGGCCCGGCTTGTTTGCCGCTGTATTTGATCGCGTTCGAGATCAGGTTGACCCATACCTGCCGGATCAGCGCCGCGTCGCCATTGGCTTTGGGCAGCGGGCCGATTTCCAGCTGAACGGGGCGGCTGTCGGGGGTGTTCTGCAATTCGTCGAAGACTTCCTGGGCCTGGGCTGTCATGTCGATGGCTTGCGGCCGGATCGAGACCGACCCGAGACGGGAGAACGACAGCAGATCGTTGATCAGCTGGCCCATCTTGTGACTGTTCTCGCGGATCACATGCAGCATCCGGCTGCCTTCCGGGCCGAGCTGGCTGTCTTTGGCCCGCTCCAGCATGCCGGCAAAGCCATCGATGGCGCGCAGCGGCGAGCGCAGATCGTGCGAGACCGAATAGCTGAAGCTTTCCAGCTCCTTGTTGGCGTATTCGAGCTGGGTGGCGCGCTGTTCCAGTCTCGATTGCAACTTGACGCGATCCAGCGCGACGGCGACGCCGTTGGCGATCAGGTCGAGCGCTTTCAGGTCTTCCGTGCCGGGGATGCTGCCGATGACTGGCAGCACATTCAGGGTGCCCAGGCATTGTTTGCCAACGATGAGCGGCACCATGATCGGCTCCGGCATGCCGGCGGCGGGTGTCAGAGGTTCGCCCAGACCTTCGCGGCTGCCGCCGTAGGCGTCGGCAAGCTCGACCCAGCCGCCGCTGAAGCAGGGCAGCATCGAGATGCCCTGCAGCGCGTGCTGGCAGACGCCGGCGCTGGTCGAAACATGGTTCATGCCTTCCGCGATGCGATACAGCGAGAGCAACACCTGGTTGGAGCGTGCAATTTCGCGATGCCGCTCCTGCAGCTCGTCGTTCATGCGGATCGCTTCTTCATAGGTCGATACCAGCAAGTCGATGATCTGTTCGCGGTCGGAGGTGATGAAGTGCTTCTTGCCGTCGAGATACAGCTCCATCCCCATCCGCACGCGGCCCGTGCTGCGCAGCTTGTTGTTGAGCAGGATGTAGTTGACGCGGGAGAGCAGGATCGCCGGGTCATAGGGTTTGCGCAGGAAGTTGTCCGCGCCGCATTCCAGGCTCTTGGCGATGTCCTGCAGCCCGCTGAGCGAGGTCACGATCACCACCGGGATGTCCTTGAGGACTTCGTCGGCCTTGATCGCTGCGCACAGCTGGTAGCCATCCATCTCCGGCATGACCACATCGGTGATGACCATGGTCGGCCGCTTGGCGCGGAGCATCTCCAACGCCTGCCTGCCGTTGCGGGCGGCTTCGACGGTATAGCCCTGCTGTTCGAGCAGAAAGCGCAATTGCTCGGCCTGCGTGGCGCTGTCTTCCGCGATCAGGATGGTGGTGTCTTTGGCCGCATCCGCGGTTTTCTTGTTCATGAAGGATTCCTTGCCTGTATCGCCCATGCTGTCATCCATTTCTAAGAGCCTGTTTATGATCGCTTGCAAACAGGTTTTCTCCCCTCGCCCACTTGTGGGAGAGGGGGTGAGGGTTGTGCCAATTGCATCGACCTTTGCACGCACCCTCTCCCTAACCCTCTCCCACAAGTGGGCGAGGGGACAAAAGATCGTAAACAGGCTCTAACGACCCGTGGTCACCAGCCGTCGCAGCGCGGCGGCGATCATGTCTGGCGCGAGAACGTAATTGGCACCGCCGAGCTTGACCGCTTCGCCCGGCATGCCGAACACCACGGCACTTTCCTTGTCCTGCGCGATGGTCACCGCGCCGGTCTCTTTCATTTGTAGCAACTCCTGCGCGCCATCCCGCCCCATGCCGGTGAGCAATACCCCGGCGGCGGTGCCCTGATACACCTCGGCCACCGAGCGGAACAGGCAGGAGACGGAAGGCCGCAGCCCATGTTCGGGCGGGTCGTTGGTCAGTGCGATGGTTTCCAGCGCGCAGACGCGCATGTTGCAGTGGTCCGGCGCGAGGTAGACGGTGCCGGCGCGCAAGGGTTCGCGATGCTGGGCGACCCGTACCGGAAAGCCGGTGGTGCTCGCCAGCCATTGGGCGAAGCCGACTGCAAAGCCCGCCGAAATGTGCTGCACCAGCACGATCGGCACCGGGAAATCCGCTGGCAATTGCGAAAAAATGGTTTGCAGCACCATCGGGCCACCCGTGGAGGCGCCGATGGCGACGATGCGGATGGGGCGATCGCCACTGGGCAGGCTGACGGGTGGGCTGGTGGCTGGCGTGGCCGGTGTCTTTGCCGCCCTTTGCGGCCAACGCCGAACCACATTCACCTCGGACATCAACTTGATGGTCTGCAGCAGATTGCCAACGTCCGCTTCAAACCCCGCCAGCCCGATGCCGACCGGCCGCGCCAGTACGGCCAGCGCTCCGGCATCCAGCGCGCTAAAGGTGGCGGCGACTTCGCCGGGAATCTCCACGGCGGTCACCATCACGATGCGGGTCGGGCAGGATTCCATGATGCGGCGCGTGGCGCCAAAGCCATCCAGCCCCGGCATATGGATATCCATGGTGATCACGTCCGGCTTGAGCTTGGCCGCCATCTCCACCGCCTGCTCGCCGCTGCTGGCCACGCCGATGACCTGAATGGCCGGGTCGGTATTGAGCACGTAGACCAGCAGCTCGCGTGCCGACGGCGAGTCGTCAACAACCAGCACGCGGATCATGGCGCGTGCTGCAGTTGCCGGTTCAGGTTCGTACATCAGCATGGTTCCATCCGGGGGCGGAGACCGCTGGGGCTGCTCATATGAGTCTCCGGATCACATCCAGCAAATTGCTCTGATCAAAACTGCTTTTCACAATATAGGCCGATGCGCCGACGTCGATGCCCCGTTCGCGGTCTTCGCGTGAATCGAGCGCGGTAACCAGGATGACCGGCAACTCCTTGAGGCGCGCCTCTTGCCGGATGCGGGCAGTCAGGTCGAAGCCATCCATGCGCGGCATTTCCACATCCGACACCACCAGCTCGAAGGTTCCGGTGCGCAACGAGGTCAGCGCATCGATGCCGTCGACCGCCGTGGTGACGTCGTAGCCGGCGGATTCGAGGATGTTCTTCAGTAGCGAGCGCGAGGTGATCGAGTCTTCGACCACCAGCAGCGGGCGGCGCGTGGCGGGGGCGGCTTCGGTATCCGCCACTTGGGTCGGGGCGAGCTTGATCGCCGATTTCAACAGATCCGGCACATTCAGGATCGGCACCACCCGCCCGGCATCGAGCAAGGTCGCCGCTGACACATTGCGCACCCGCACCAATTGCGGGCCGAGGCTTTTCACCAGCACTTCCTGATCGCCCACGATGTCGTCGACGACGAAGGCAATGTGTCGTGCCGCAGCGCTCAGCACGACCACCTGCAGCCATTGCGTTGCTGGCTCGCGGGGTAGCCCCAGCACATCGGCCAGCCACGCCAGCGCGACGGATTGCCCGGCGAATTCGAAGGTTTCCCGCCCCTCCACGGTGCTGATCGTGGTCTGCTCGATGCGCAGCACGCGCTCGACGTTGACCGATGGCAATACGAACTGGCGGTCGCCCACGGCGATCAACAGCCCGCGGAACGTGGCCAGCGTGGTCGGCAAGATGATGCGGAAGGTGGCCCCGGATTGTGGCGGCGAACTCACCTCGATTTGCCCGCCGAGCTTTTCCACCTTCTCGCGCACGATGGCCAGCCCGAGGCCTCGGCCGGAGATATTGGTGATGATCGGGCTGGTCGAGAGACCCGATTCAAACAGCAGGTCGTAGTTGGCGCGCTCGTTGTCGGCGTTGTCCGGCACCGGCAGGCCGAGTCGTTCAGCCGCCTGGCGCACTTGGGGCAGCCGGATGCCGCCGCCATCGTCGGAAATCGTCAGCACGATCTTGCTGCCTTCCTGCGCGCTGACGGCGATGCTGATGTTGCCCTGCGCCGGCTTGCCGCTGCGTTTGCGCTCCTCCGCCTTTTCGATGCCGTGGTCGACGGCATTGCGCATCATGTGGATCAGCGGGTCCTTGATGTGCTCCAGGATGCGGCGGTCGATCTCGATGGCGGCGCCACTGATATGCAACGCCACTTCCTTGCCGCTGGCCTTGGCCTGATCGCGGACCAGCTTGGGGAACAGTTCCAGCAGCGATGAGAACGGCAGCATCAGGGCCTGCTTCATGTTGTCGAGCAAACTATCCACCCGGCCCGCTGCGGCGCGGTTTTCCTGTTGCGCGGTGGCGACCAGATGCAGCGCTTGTTCCTCGATGCCTTTAACGCGCCAATCATCCTGCTCCATCGCCTCCAGCAACTTGTCGATCTGTGTCTGCCGCCGCGCAAAGTCGTGATAGGGCGTGGATTGGGGGCTGGGTGAGGTAGGCGCGCCGGACTGGAACGGCGACTGCCGGTCGGCGCGTTGCCAGCCGCGCCGCAGGGCACGGGTTTCACGCGTGAGCTTGTTCCAGTCCTTGCGCCAGGCGGCGATTTCATTGCCCAAATGCGTCAACTCGCCCAGCAGATGGCTGGAGCCGAACTTGAGCGCCAGCAGCTCCTCGGCCAGATTCATCAATGCCCCCAGCCGGGCGGCGGAGATACGGAGTGTTTCGCTGGGTGGGGCAGCGGGCTTGCCGTCATCGGCTGCCTTGGGCGTCGCGGCAGGCTTGGGTGGGGGCGGCGTTGGCACGGGGGCCGGGGGAGCCTCGACCTCAGGCGCGGCGGGTGCGGCTGCTACTGGCGGCGGGCTGCGTTTGGCGGCGGGTGTCTTCGGCGGGGAAGGCTGCGCAGGGGCAGGCTTGCGCGCTGTTTCACCGGGTGCCAGGGCCGGGGCGCTGAGCAAGCGGGTGACTTCATTCACGCCGCGGTGCAACTCGTCGAACACGGCTGCCGACAACATCATCTGACCATGCTTGAGTGACGACAGCATGCTCTCCATGCTCTGGCAGCAAGCTTCCACATCTTCCTGCCCGACCGCGCGCGCCGCGCCCTTGAGGCTGTGCGCCTCACGGAACAGTGATTCGATCAGCGCCGCCTGCTCGTCGCCGGTTCTGGTTTGCTCCAGCACCAGCAGTTGCGTGCTCAAGGTCTGCAGATGTTCGTCGGCTTCGATCTTGAACGTCGCCAGCAAGCGCTTGAGAAAGGATTCTTCGTTCTCTGCCATGGTCGCCCTTTGGGCGTGAGGTGAGAGGAGTGAGGTGTAAGGGGGTGTTGTTGTTCCTACCCCTCACGCCTTACTCCTCACCCCTCACGCCTCATCATTCACACCTGATACCGCCCCAACATATCCTTCAACTTCTGCCCTAGCCCATGCAGGTTCTGCGCGGCGGTTTCTGCACCCTTGGAGCTGGCCAGGTTCTGTGCGCCAGCCACGCGGATGTTGTCCATCGCCTGCGCCAGTTGATCCATGCCTGCCAATTGCTGCTGCGCCGATACGGCAATCTGCGTGGCGGACTGGGCGCTGTCGGCGATGCTTTCCGACAGCACGCGGATGGCCTCGCCGGCCTCGTTCGATTGCTTGAGCCCGCTCTCCACCGCCTTGCCGCCTTGTTCGGTCGCCAGCACCGCGCCGTTGGTGGCCTTCTGGATTTCGCCCAGAATGCCGCGCACCTGCACCGTTGCCTGCTTCGATTGTTCGGCCAGGCTCTTGACCTCTTGCGCCACCACGGCAAAGCCCTTGCCCTGCTCGCCCGCCTTGGCCGCTTCGATCGAGGCATTCACCGCCAACAGATTGGATTGCTCGGCCAGATCGTTGACGGTGGCGATGATTTCGCCGATGGCCTGCGTTTGCTCGGACAACCGCATGATGCTGTCGGCGATCAGGGCCATTTGATCGTGGATGCGCTGCATGCCATCGATGACCTCGTCGACTGCCTTGCGGCCGGTTTGCGAGACCTGTGCCGCACGTTGTGCGGCTTCAGATACGGCTTTGGCCTTCTGGCTGGACACCAGCGCGGTTTGCTTCACTTCATCGAGCGTGACGGTTGTTTCGCTGACCACGGCCGCCGCCTGCGCCGCGCCGGAGGCGACCTGGCTGGTGCCGGTGAGGATGGTGCTGGCCGAGACCGCCAGTACATCGACCCCCTCGGAGAGTTCGCTATTCACGCCGCGCAAGGTGTCCACCATGGTGGCGAGCGCCTTGCCCAACTCGTCCTGCTCTGATTGCAGCATCACCTTGACGGTCAGGTTGCCGGCGGCGATCTCTTTGGCGACGGCGGCTTTTTCCTGCAGGCTGGCCGCCATCGCGGCAAAGGCGTTGCCCAGCACGTCGTGGCACGATTGCGGCGTGACCTGCACCGCCAGATCCCCCTTGGCGATCCGGCTGGCGATGGCCGCTTTCTCTTGCAGCGATTCGGCCATCTGGCGGAATTTCTCTTCCAGAAAGCCAATCTCGTCCTTGCGTGGCTGCGTGGCGGGCAAGACCACGATCTCCCCGGCGGCCACCTGCCGCGCAGCTTCGGCCATCTGGCGGATCGGCTCGGTAATGGCCGCATGCAGCCGCCGCGATAGCGGCAACGTGATCAACAACGAGCCGATCATGACCAGCAAGATGATGCCGCCGTAACGCGTCAGCCGGGCCGCCAGGGATTCGGTCGTCATGCGCAGGTAGACCGTGCCCAATTGGCGCGTGCCCTCGAACACCGGCTGGAACAGCACCAGCTCGTCGTCCTCGAAACGCTGGCCCGGCGATTCGGCATGCGTGGGCAAGGGGTGGGCCGGGCCGTTGGTGCGGGTATAGCTGCTGAAGGGTGAGCCATCCGCTGCGTAGAGGCCGGCGGTGGCGATATCCGTATTGGCTTTGAGTGCGTTCAGCGATTCCTGGGCGGCCTTGGGGTCGTTGAACAGCAGCGAGGCGGAAACGCTCGCGGCAAGGATCTCCGCCTGCACCGCGCCTTCCCGCGTCTTTTGCGCCCGGTAAGCCGCTACGTCGTAGATGACGATGATCGTGCCGGCCAGCAATAGCGCGATTGCACTCGCCAGGAAGGTGATCAGCATCAATTTGCGGCTGATGGGGATGTCGGTTAACCAACGCATGGTCGCCTCCCTAACGCCTTGGCTTGACGTTGACGGCCAGGCTCAACAACTTGGAGCTGATGGTCAGGCCATTCTGGGCTGCTGCCTCGTCATCGATATCGAAGCGCACGCGGTTGTCCTTGATCACGAAATTGATGATCCCGCCGCGACCCTCGGCCACGATCAAGGCCCCGTTGCCGCGCAAGCTCTCTACCAGTTGGGCGGGGTTGTTGCTGGCGTAAACGATGTGGCACCCCGAATCCCGCCCGACTGTTTTCAGGCGTCGCACCGTGATCGGCCGGCTGCCGATTTTCTGGCCGTTGACGGCCTCGTCCAACACCGGGCCGAACGGATCATCGCCGACCACGCAGAGATTGATGGCGCTGCTGGATGAGGCGAAGGATGCGCTGGGCCATTCGACGAAAAAGCCGAACTTGTAGAGATAGGCGGCTTTGATGGCGTATTCGGATTCGGCGGCTTGGGCGGTGGGGGCGATGCTGAATGCTACGGCGATGAGCAGGGTTAGCCTGAACAGCTGCCGCTGCAGTTGCCTTTGATTCCCCCCTTTTCGAAGGGGGGCTAGGGGGGATTTCTGCGGCATCTCAATTTGCAATGACGTCGAAATCCTCTGGCTGGGCGAATCAATAGATTCGCACGCGCACAATCCCCCTTTGCCGTGCGAATTTTCCAATTCGCCCAGGCATAAAAGGGGGAGGCTAAGATCCGCAGCGCACAAGTTGGCGATCTGTGTTGGCGATTTCGTTGACGAAACGGCTTTGTTTAAAGCCAAGGCAGAGAAGGACGTTTGCATACGTCGGAACCAGCTTCTCAATGCGTCCATGTCAACCTCACCAAGAAGCTGCGTTCGAACTCACTGCGGCTGGCGGCTGAGCCGGATTCCGGGTGGGCGGCGTCGAGCAGGTTGAAGCCGGCGAGCGAGAGTTCCAGATTCTTGTTCACGTGCCAGCCGACATGCACGTCCAGTGCGGTGTAGGACGGCACGGCCGGGTTGGGTAGGGCGCCGATGGTGCGCAGTGTGGCGTCGAGTTCGGTGTCGTGCGGCAGGTTCAGGCTGGAGCGCAATGACCATTGGTAGGCCGGGTCGTTACCGGTGTTGGCGGTCGGGTCGCCCAAGGTGTTACTGCCCGCCTTGGCACGGAACCGTTCCCGCAACGCGTTGTAGCCGGCAGAAAGTCGCCAGGCATCGGTCAGCTGGTAGGTGGCCCATGTTTCCACGCCCCAGGTGCGGCCTTCGAGCTGGTTGCCGACCACCAGCGTGCCACCGGGGGCGAAGTCGATGCTGCGCAGGTCGGCATAGACGTTGTAGAACGTCGAGACCGAGAGCGACAGCTTGGGCAGCGGCTGCGCACGGTAGCCCAGTTCATAGGCAGTCAGTTTTTCCGAGTGGAAATCAGGCCCGCCACGTAATTGGGAGCCGGGGACGAAGACGTAGAAATCGCGGTCGATCAGTGATGGTGTGCGCACGGCGCGTGAGATCGCCGCCCACCAGAGCGTGTGTTCATCTTGCTTGAAGGCCAGACGGGCATCAGGTTGAAACTCGGTGCCGGTGAAATTGTTGCGCTCCAGCTTCGCACCCACGGTTAGCTTCCAGCGCTCGCTGAAGGCCCAGGCATCCTGTGCGAATACGTTGGAGATGCTCAGGCGATTGTTCGCCGGCACGAAGGCAAAGAAGGGAGTGGTAGTGTTGACGCTGTCGTTGGTGCTCCGGTAGCCGCCACCCCACACGATGTCGTGATGCTCACCCAGCTTGAAGTTGTGCTGCAGATCGATATCCCACGTGTCGCGCAGCTCGCTGTAACTGCCCGGATAGGTGCGTTTGATGTGGTCGTAGTACGCCTGCACCTGCACGGACGAGTCGTTCGCCAGCGGGCGACTCCAGCGGGTGAGTACGTTATTGCCGGAAATCCGGCCGTTCGGAAACGTCGCCTGGTTTTCTGCGCCGTCGTAGATATCGCCCTGCACGGTGAGGGCATCGTGTTCGTAATTGCCGTCGAGACGGAAGCCGGCCTGCTTCATGCGCCAGGCATCGTGTTGGCTCATATCCTTGGCGTTTTCCGTCTCATTGCGCTCGAAACCCTTGGCGTAGAGGCGGAAAGCGGTGTTCTCGTCGAGCTTCGCGCCATAGCGCGCCGCGCCGCCGGTTTCGGTATTGCCGCCGCCCACGCTCACCAAGGCACCTTGGGTGTCCTTCGCGGATTTGGTGAGGATGTTGATGACGCCATTCACCGCGTTGGAGCCCCACAAGGTGCCGCCGGGGCCGCTGATGACTTCGATGCGGTCGATGTCTTCCAGCATCACGTCCTGCACATCCCAGAACACGCCCGAGTGCAGGGGGGTATAGACCGCCCGCCCGTCGATCAGCACCAAGAGCTTGTTGCCCGAGTTGTTGAACCCGCGTGCACTGATCTGGTAGCCGTATGCGTTTGATTGCGCCACCTCCAGATTCGGTGCCAGTCGCAATGCCTCTGGAATGCTGGTGACGCCGGCGCGGCGGATGTCTTCATGCGTGATGACGAAGATGGCGGTGGCGGCATCGCTCAGGGGTTCCGCGTGTTTCGATACCGAGGAGATTTCGATATTGGCCAGCTCTTCCAGGCTCAGGCTGGTGAGGTCCGGTGACGACGGATTGCTGGCGGCGCTGGCGCTGTCGAGCCCGTAACACAGGGCGATGATCAGGCCGGCCCACAGCGGGGGGGGATGGTGCCGTCGTTTTGCAGGGGACTTCATGTGTGCCATTCCATCTCTCCTTCCTCTGGCCTGCTTTTGGTCTGCTTGTTTAGGTCTTGTGTGCTGCGAGAAATCTATAGCTTGTAGCGCGCCAGCATGTCCTTCAGCGTCTGGCCCAAACCGTGCAGATCCTGCGCGGAGGTTTCCGCCTGTTTGGCGCTGGCGATGTTCTGGACACCCGCGACGCGGATGTTGTCCAGCGCCAATGCCAGCTGATCCATACCGGCTAGCTGCTGCTGGGCTGACACGGCGATCTGGGTGGCTGATTGCGCGCTTTCGGTGATGCTTTCTGTCAGCACGCGAATCGCATCACCGGCTTCGGACGATTGCTTGAGGCCGCTTTCCACCGCCTTGCCACCTTGTTCGGTGGCCAATACCGCGCCGCTGGTGGCTTTCTGGATTTCGCCCAGCATTTGCCGTACTTGCACGGTGGCTTGTTTCGATTGTTCGGCCAGGCTTTTCACTTCTTGTGCGACCACGGCGAAGCCCTTGCCGTGCTCACCGGCCTTGGCGGCTTCGATCGAAGCGTTCACCGCCAGCAGATTGGATTGCTCGGCCAGATCGTTGACGGTGGCAATGATTTCGCCGATGGCCTGGGTTTGTTCGGAGAGGCGGACGATGCTGTCAGCGATCAGCGCCATCTGGTCGTGAATGCGCTGCATGCCGTCGGCCACCTCATCGACCGCCTTGCGGCCGGTTTGCGACACCTGCGTCACTTTTTGTGCTGCCTCCGAGACGGACTTGGCTTTTTGGCTGGAGACCATCGCGGTCTGTTTCACTTCTTCGGCGGTGCTGGAGGTCTCGCCGATCGCGGTGGCAGTCTCTTGTGCGCCACTGGCGATCTGCGTCATGCCGGCCTGGATTTCGGCGGCCGAGCCGGCCAGCACGTTGATGCCGTTGAGGATCTCCCGCGTCATTGCGCGCAGGTTCTGCACCATGGTGGCAATGGCGTTGCCGAGCATGTCTTTGTCTGACTGGGGCATCGGCTGCACGCTCAAATCGCCGGCCGCCACGCGCTCGGCGATGCCGGCCACGGCGCGCAGGTTTTGCACCATGGTGGCAACGGCGTTGCCGAGGATGTCTTTGTCTGACTGGGGCATCGGCTGCAGGCTCAAATCCCCGGCGGCAACCCGTTCTGCGACACCGGCCACGGCGCGCAGGTTTTGCACCATGGTGACCACGGCGTTGCCCAGCATGTCCTTGTCCGAACGGGGCGTGGGTTCCACGGTTAAGTCACCGGCTGCCACCCGCTCGGCGACACCGGCCACCGTGCGCAGGTTGTCGACCATGGTGGCGACGGCGTTGCCGAGCACATCTTTGTCAGAGAGTGGCGTGGGTTGCACGCTCAAATCGCCGGCCGCGACGCGCTCGGTGGTGCTGGCGACGGCACGCAACGAATCCTGCATCTGGACGAAAGTGCGCGTGAGCGTGCCGATTTCGTCGCTACGTGGCGTCGGCGCGAGATCGAACGACAAGTCGCCGCCGCCGATCTTTTCCGCCGCGACGGTCACGTCCTTAAGTGGCCGGCCGATATGGCGGCCCAAAAAGGCTCCTGCGCCGACCACCAGTCCCGCCGCCACCAGAAAACCGGCCACGATGGTGACAAAGGCGCTCTGCGTGCTGGCCTTGGCGTCTTCCTCCCGTGTTTTCAGGAGCGCGTTTTCTGCATCGCTCATCGTGGCGGTTATGGCACGGATTTCATCCATGGCTTTTTTGCCGCGATCACTCACCACCACGCTGCGCGCGGCCTCGAAACCCTTGCCGCGTCGCAGGTCGATCGTTTCCTTCAGCTCGGCCAGCTTGGCGTTGCTCAACGGGGTAATGACGGCCAGCCGTCGTTGTTGTTCCGGGTTGTCGGCCGTCAGCGCCTTGAGATTGCGCATGGCCGCATCCAGCTTGGGGCCGGCGGCGTTGTAGGGTTCGAGATAGCGATCTTCACCGGTGATCAGATAGCCGCGCTGGCCGGTCTCGGCATCCTGCAGCGCCGAGAGCAGATCGGTCAGCTGGCCAATGACGATATGGGTGTGGGCAACCCACTGGGCGGTATCGACCAGCTTGCGGGTGTTCTGGTAGGCGGTGGCGCCGACGAGCACGATGACGAGCAGGATCGGGATAAAGGCTGCCCACAGTTTTGCACCGATGGAGAATCTCATGCGGAACTGCTCCTTGTTCTGCCTCATTCATGGGCAAACGCGCCGGTTCGGTGTGCTGCCATCTCGGCTTGTCCGGTCATGGCGGGGCGCAACTACCTAGAGCTTGTAGCGCGCCAGCATGTCTTTCAGCGTCTGGCCCAGGCTATGCAGGTTTTGCGCGGCGGTTTCGGCTTGCCGGGCGCTGGCGATGTTTTGCGCGCCGGCGGTGCGGATGTTATCCAGCGCCAATGCCAGTTGATCCATGCCCGCCAGTTGCTGCTGGGCGGATACCGCAATTTGCGTGGCCGATTGCGCGCTTTCGACAATGCTTTCCGTCAACACGCGAATCGCATCACCGGCTTCGGACGATTGCTTGAGGCCGCCTTCCACCGCCTTGCCGCCTTGCTCGGTCGCCAGCACCGCGCCGCTGGTGGCTTTCTGGATTTCGCCCAGGATTTGCCGTACTTGCACGGTGGCTTGTTTCGATTGTTCGGCCAGGCTTTTCACTTCTTGCGCCACTACTGCAAAGCCCTTGCCGTGTTCGCCGGCCTTGGCCGCTTCGATCGACGCATTCACCGCCAACAGGTTGGATTGCTCGGCCAGATCGTTGACGGTGGCGATGATTTCGCCGATGGCCTGCGTTTGCTCCGATAGCCGGACGATGCTGTCGGCGATGAGCGCCATCTGGTCATGGATGCGCTGCATGCCTTCGACCACGTCATCGACCGCTTTGCGGCCGGTCTGCGACACCAGCGTCACCTTTTGCGCTGCCTCCGAGACGGATTTGGCTTTCTGGCTGGAGACCATGGCGGTCTGTTTCACTTCTTCGGCGGTGCTGGAGGTTTCGCCGATCGAGGTGGCAGTCTCTTGTGCGCCGCTGGCGATCTGCGTCATGCCAGCCTGGATTTCGGCGGCCGAGCCGGCCAGCACATTGATGCCGTTGAGGATTTCCCGCGTCATTTCGCGCAGGTTCAGCACCATGGAGGTGACGGCGTTGCCGAGCACGTCTTTGTCCGACTGGGGGGTGGGCTGCACGCTCAAATCGCCGGCAGCGACGCGCTCGGTGATGCTGGCGATTGCACGTAATGCTTCCTGCATCTGGGCGAAGGTGCGCGTAAGCGTGCCGATTTCGTCGGTGCGCGCTGTTTGAGTGAGATCGAGCGATAAGTCGCCGCTGCTAATCTGTTCTGCCGCAGCGGTGACCTCCTTGAGCGGGCCGCCGATATGCTGGCCCAGAAAGATGGCGGCGGCGATCACCAGCGCTGCTGCGATCAGGAAGCCGACCACGATGGTGATGAAGGCTGTCTGCGTGCTGGCCTTGGCTTCTTCTTCGCGGATTTTCAGCAGGGCGCTTTCCGCGTTGCCCATCTCGCTGGTGAGGACGCGAATATCGTCCATGGCTTTTTTGCCGCGGTCGCTGAGCACCACGCTACGGGCAACCTCGAACCCCTTGTTGCGGCGTAGATCGATGGTTTCCTTCAACTCGACCAGCTTGGCATCGGCCAGCGGGGAAATACTGGCGAGACGCTTTTGCTGCTCCGGGTTGTCGGCGGTCAGCGTCTTGAGGTTGCGCATGGCCGCATCCAGCTTGGGGCCAGCTGAGTTGTAGGGCTCTAGATAGCGATCTTCACCGGTGATCAGATAACCGCGCTGGCCGGTTTCGGCGTCCTGCAAAGCCGAGAGCATGTCGGTGAGCTGGCCGACCACGATATGGGTATGGGCAACCCACTGCGCGGTATCGACCAGCTTGCGGGTGTTCTGGTAGGCGGAGGAACCAACCACCACGATGACGAGCAGGATCGGGATAAAAGCGGCCCAAAGCTTGGCACTGATCGAGAATCGCATGCGGTCCTGCTCCTTGTTCGTTCGTCTGTCCGTGCGCCGCTCCGCTCCTGGGGTCGGTGGGCGCCCAATGGGTACAACAACCGGGGTTACAGCACTTCTTCGTTCACAACCAGATCGGGGTCACGCAAGAGCGCAGCGCCATCCAGCACGATGAGCCGGCCGGGGGCGATGCCTTTCAGGTATTCGGCGCGGATGCCGGTCAGCGTGGGCAGCGCATCTTGCAGGCTGGCCAGCGGGACGGTGGTCGCGCCGAGAATCTGGTCCGCCAGCACGCCGAACGCCATCGCGCCGTCGTGCAGGATGATGACCTTGTTGAGATCGGGCAGGCCGGTCAGCGGCAGCCCGAAAAAGCGTTTGAGATCGATGACCGACACGATCTGGCCGTGCACGTTGACGACGCCGAACAGGAAGGACGGCACGCAGGGCAGGGGGGTGAGCGTTTTGAGCGGGCAGACTTCGCGGATATAGGCGGATTCAAGCGCATAGCGCTCGTGTGCCAGTACGAATTCGACGACCTCCAGCAATTCGCCGCTGTCTTCCAGCGTGGGCGCGCGGGCAATGGCTTCGGCACGGCGCTGCAAGATGGCGGTGAGTGCTGCCGGGTCGGGCTCGAATTCTCGCTCCAGCACCTCGGACGTGGCCTTCATGCGGCGATGCACGGCGGGCCAGTCGATGGTGTTGACCGTTGCCTTGCGCTTCATCTGGCTTCCCTCCGTTGCTGGATGATCTGGGCCAATCTGCCGGCGGTCATGCCTTCTCCTTCTGGTAACAAGCTATCTGGCGAGTAGGCCGCCAGCAGTTCGAGGGCATGATCGAAGTGCTTGTTGGCCTTGGGTCTTTCCAAGCGCCGCGTCAGGTTGCCGAGCGCGAAATGCGCCAGCACGAAGCCCGAATCCAGGTACAGCACACGTTTCAAGGCGGTGATCGCCGCTTCCGGCTGACCTTGCTCATCGCGGATCGCTGCCAGCAAATAAGGGCCGACCGGATCGAGCAGGTTGGCGGCCATCGCCTTTTCGCACCAGCCCGCCGCCTGATCGAGCTGGCCAAGGTTGGCGTGCGCTCGAGCCAGCAACAGCATGGACTCAGCTTTGGCCATCGGATGATTCAGCGCTTCGGCAGGATCGGTCAGCGTTTCGGCAGCTTCCGCATACTTACCTTGGTTGTAGCACGTCAGTGCAATGTCATATGGGGAGTTGGCGACGGGTTCTGTAACGGGGGCCGCGATCACTTGCACAGCGGCTTCGGCCCGTGGTTTCAGTGCCGGCTGCTGCACGGGCGGCGCGACAGGCGCGAAGGTGGGAATGAGGGTCCGGGCCGACGGGGTGGGGGGCGCTAAGTCCGGCCGTGGCCCGCCTCCGGCCGCATTCGACTTGCCGTAGAACAAGGTATCGGGAAAGTGGATCGGGTTGAAATCAGCAAACAGGGTCTGGCTGGTTTCGGCCGCACCGACTACCAGGCAGCCCTGCTCGACCAGAGAGCGCTGCAACCCCTGTACCACGCGCCGCATGCCGGCCTGATCGAAATACATCAGTACGTTGCGGCACAGGATCAGGTCCATGGCGTTGGTGTTGTTCTCGACCGATGGATAGCCGTCGTCGATCAGGTTCAGATAGCTGAACGTCACCATGCGGCGGATATCGGCTCGTAGCGCCCAACCGCTCTGGTTGGCATGGAAGTAGATCTTGCGCACCCAGTCCGGCGTGTTGCGGAACGACCATTGCGGGTAAACGCCGGCTTCGGCCCGTTGCAGGAAGGTGGGGTTGATATCGGTGCCGAGAATGGTGATGTTCCAGTCCGCCCGATCCGGCAGCATCCGCGCCAGCAGCATCGCCAGCGAATAGGGCTCTTCGCCGGTGCAGCAGGCCGCGCTCCAGAAGCGCAGGCGCAGGTTACCGGCCTCGCGCCGGGATTGGATCAGGCGCGGCAGGACGTGTTGTTCCAGCGCATCGAACACGGCGGGTTCGCGAAAAAAATAGGTTTCGCCCACTGTGAGGTGCCGCGCCAGCAATTCGATTTCGCGTCGCGACGGTGGCTTGACCAATAAGGCGCGCATGCAGGCATCCGCATTCGCGTAACCGAAATCAGCCGCTGCAGCGGTCAGGCCACGCAACAGGTCGTTCTGACGGGATGGCGGAAAGTACAGACCCACCGAATCGGCGACAAAGCCGGCAAATCGGCTCAGCAAGGTGTCGTCGAGCGGTTCGCTCATCGGCATGGTCCGTCTGTGGGGCGTGTCGGGCGCTGACTCATTCGAAGCGCGCGAGGGCGGCATCGAGCGCTTGGGCTTCATCCGGCGCGAGGAACGCGTCCAGATCGTGGATCAGCAAGAGTCCGTCCGGCAGCCGCACCACGCCTTTGATAAAGGCGCTGTTGTGCAGCAGCACCTCGGTCGGGTCGGCGATGGCGCTGTCCGGAAAATCCACCACACCTTCCACTGCATCGACGCCAAGCGCCACCAAACGCAGCGCTGCACGGGCCAGGATCAGCTGATCGCCCAGCCGCGGCGGCCGGGTCTGCAGGCCGAAACGGCTGCGGATGTCGAACACCGATGCGACCTGCCCATGCACGTTCACCACGCCTTGCACCGCTGCGGGGGCTCCCGGCAAGGGCGTGACCGCCAGCGCATGCAGTACCCGCTCGACCACCGGCAGGCTGAGCGCATAGCGCTGCTGTTCAAGCAGGAACACGAGCAAGGATTGATCGACGGCGGGCATGGCATTCCTCAAGGGGCGGCGTGTTGGCTGGGCACCGCAGGCTTGTTCGTAGATCGGCTTTGCTGCGCTGCGGCGTGCCTTTATCGATATAGCACGCGATGGGCAGGGTCTTGGGGTGCACTTACCCCTTTCTTTCTCATGGGCATGGGATTGATTGAGGAAATTCGCCAAGGACGATCGCTGATGTGCTGACTTTTGAGGAAATAAATCAGATAGATCGACCAACTTTATCTTGCTTGGATGTTTTTTAAGGCCTTTCTGATTCATCACGACCATGAGTGGAAGAGATACTTCGCGCCATTCAGAAATCTCTTACCCAACTGCCCACCGATAGCCGGTAGGTATTTTTTCCTGACAAATAGCAAGGTTTGACGTGAAAACAAGCAAGTCATTGATATTGTTGCTTCTGCTAGCCAGTGCCGACGTTGCGACAGCCGTCGATGCGGCTGGTAGTGACGTCTTGCCCGGTTTGGCACCGACCATGTCAACGACGAAAGACTTACCCGGTGAGAAAGTTGAAATCGCCGAAACCGTCGATCTGATCGCCTCGGTGCAAGCGGCACGGCTATATGATGCGGCGTTCTCCGCATCGCGATCCGCGCGTGGCGCCGGGCTGGAGAAGAAAGCACAGGGCCTGGCCGGGTTGTTGCCGCAACTGTCTGTGAGCGGCAGCCATACCTATTCCCGCCAGACCGAGGGTGATCTGGTCGGCAAGAACAAGACCACTTCCTATCAGTTCAATCTGGTTCAGCCGATATTCGATGTTGCCAAGCTGGCTGATTATCGCCGTGGCGAGGTTGGCGCCATGCAAGCGGAAACCGAATTTGCCCAGGCAGAGCAAAAGCTGTTGCTGGACGTCTCCAGTGCGTATTTCGACATCCTGCTGGCAGGCGACAAGCTCCGCGCCACGAAGGCAGCACGGCAAGCATTTGCTACGCAGCTCGATCAGGCCAAGGTTGCGCTGTCCATCGGCGAGGGCACGCGAACTGAAGTCGATGAGGCGCAAGCCAATCTTGATCAGGCACAGGCGCGTGAAATTGCCACCGAAAGCGATCTTGAGCTGGCGCGTTTCTCCTACCGCAAGCTCACCGGCGTAGAGCCGCAACGCATCGCGCCCATCGACTGGGCCTGCCTGAATATTTCCCCAAGTGATTCGCTGGCGAACCAGCTGAGTCGGGCGGCGACCAGCAATCTCAATATCCGTGCGGCCGAGCTACAGCGTCAGCAGGCCGGCGCCGATGTTACTACGGCGCGTGGCGCCCATCTGCCGGTGATTAATGCCGTTGCCAGCTATAGCGAAACCAATGGCCCGAACTCCTCAATCGCCATTTACCTCCAGCAAAGCGGGAAAACACGCAATTCCAACGTCGGACTCAATATCAGCTTTCCGCTATTTGCCGGCGGTGGCGATATGTCGCGGTTGCGCGAAGCGCTTGGCCGCGATGATCAGGCCACGCAACTGGTCGAGAACGCACGCAGACAGACATCGCTCGACGTCCGTAGCGCCTTCCTGAATACCACCAACGGCGTTGCCTTGATCCGCGCCATGGAGCGTGCAGTAGCTTCGGCGCAAAGCAAGGTCGAATCGACCCGGCTGGGGCGGGAAGTCGGCGTGCGCACGACCATCGATCTGCTCAATGCCGAGAAGGGTTTTTACGAGAGCCAAAGCGAGCTGGCCAGTGCGCGCTACACCTATTTGAAAGCGCGGTTGCAGCTTGCCGCAGGCACAAATGATTTGAATGAGCCGCAATTGGCAGAGATTAATTGCCAGCAGAAAAAAGAACAGTAAGTGTAAATGGTCGGCGAAGCCGGAATTGTTAATGATATCGGATGGAAGGCAATATGCCTTGAATTATTTAATCCATGTCTGATGTTTGAAAGGGTGAAGAAATGAGAGAATTATCTGATCGGGAATTGGTTTGTGTATCCGGTGGTTTGAGTATCGATGCTGCTGGCCAGGCCTATGTCAAAGATCTTTTTGCCGGATTGGCGCTTGGTTATTCCATGTGGCAAGCCGCACGGGGGCAAGGCAGGAGCGCTGTCGATTCCTGGCTGCTCGGCGCGACCCGTTTTGGCCTGCAGCTGGCAGGTGGTGGGGCCAAGCTGGTTGGTTTTAATCTTTTCTTTTCATCGAGCGTGAACGAATTGACTGGTTATCTAGGCAATGCCTGGGATGCAATAAAGGGTCACGTCAAGGTGTGAAGTGATTTGCTTGTCGTAATGAAAGTGGCAAGAATTTCCGGCCCTGCATGAAAGATGTGCTGTTGGTTGGCCGAGTTGGTTTTTAATGCCTTTTTATTCCGGATTTTGCTGTTCATGTAGTGAATGGTTTTTCAGTTAAATCTGAAATAAATCGCAATTAGAGCGAAATACACAGATCAATATGTCTGATAACGATAATTTGTTCCGGCAAGAAGCACTGGATGCCAGCAAGCACAGCTTGATGGGCTCGGTGACCTTGTACACGCCGCCGTGGCGCTGGCTGGTTATCAGTCTGGTTGCGGCGCTGATCGTCGGTACGGTGTGCTTCATGTTCTTCGGCACTTACACCAAGCGCGAACGCGTCGTTGGCCAGCTGGTGCCGATGGATGGCCTGATGAATGTACTGCCGATAGCAACCGGCACCATCAGCCGCGTGCTGGTGCGTGAAGGGCAAGTGGTGCAGAAGGACCAGATCCTGGCCGAAATTTCGACTGACGTGGCCACCACGGGCATCGCGGCGACGCGCCAATTGGTCAGCGAGCAATTGCAGGATCAGAAATCACGCCTGCAGATCGATTTGTCCAGCCAAGGCAAGCTGAGTGCCGAAGAGTCTCGTGGCTTGCAGGTGCGTTCCGGCATGCTGCGCGACCAATTGCAGCAAATTGACCAGCAGACCGCCCATCGTCGCCGCCAGGTTGAGCTGGCACGCCAGCAGCTCGAAAAACTGCAAGTGATGCGGGAGAAAGGTTACGTCTCCAACAGCCAGCAACAGCAGCAGGAGGGCGCGCTGCTGGAGGCGGAATCGCAACTGCAGGGTTCATTGCGGCAGCGGCTCGATACCGAGCAACAACTGACCTCGGTCGAGCAACAGCTGCGCCAGTTGCCGCTCAATGCGGAAAGCCAGCGCCACGATATACAGCGCAAGTTGGCCGAGCTGAATCAATCATTGGCCGAAAACGAATCACGCCGCGCCTCGGTGCTGCGTGCCCCGCAAGACGGCGTAGTCACCTCGGTGCTGAGCAAGGCCGGGCAAACCGTGCAGGCCGGACAGCAGGTGGTGACCATCCTGCCGCAAGGCTCAAAGCTGGAGGCGCAATTGATGGTACCGAGTCGCGCAGTTGGGTTCATTGCCACTGGCAGTCGCGTGGTGTTGCGCTACCAAGCCTATCCCTATCAGAAATTCGGCCAGCAATACGGTCGGGTGACGGAGATTTCCCGTAGCGCGTTGACGCCAGTCGAAGTCGCCACGCTGACCGGGCAGCGAGACGTCACCGAGCAGAACTACCGGGTTGTGGTGGCGCTCGATGGTCAGACGATTTCCGCCTACGGTCGCCAGGAAAGCCTCAAGCCCGGCATGGCGCTGGAAGCCGACATCCTGATCGACAACCGCCGCCTGATCGAATGGGTCTTCGAGCCACTGTATGCGCTCGGACGACGAGTGATCGACTGATCCCGTCCGCGACTGATTCGTGACTGATTGATCAATTCGCAGCCATGCCCTGGTGCCTGGCCGCTGTATCAAAAACAGGAATAGACATGAAGTACTTAAGCGGCCTGCGATTCGGCTGGGGGCGACGTTTGCCCATGATCTTGCAGACCCAGACCACCGAATGTGGTTTGGCCAGCCTTGCGATGGTGGCGAACTTCTGGGGCCACGACGTTGATCTGCTCACCTTGCGGCACCGTTTTTCGACCTCGCTCAAAGGCGCCACGCTCGGCTACGTGATGGTCATGGCCAACCGGCTGGGCTTCGCTTCCCGCGCCCTGCGGCTGGAACTGGACGAGCTTGATCAGCTGCGCTGCCCGTGCATCCTGCATTGGGACATGAACCACTTCGTCGTCCTGAAGAAGGTCTCCGGGCGGCGGATTACGATTCACGATCCGGCGCAAGGCGTGCGGGAGCTGAGTTTCGAAGAAGCATCGAAGCACTTCACCGGCGTAGCGCTGGAGCTGGCGCCATCAGCCAATTTCCAACGCGTGAGCGAGCGGAAGTCGATTTCGATCGGTTCGCTGATCGGCAGTGTATTCGGCCTGAAAAGTGCACTGGCGCAAGTGTTGTTGCTGTCCGTTGCCCTGGAAGTATTCGGCTTGCTCACACCGTTCTATATGCAATGGGTGATGGACCAGGTGCTGGTCTCGGCCGATTACGACCTGCTGACCTTGCTCTCCATCGGTTTTCTGATGGTCGTGGTGTTCCGTAGCGCCATCACAGCCCTGCGCTCATGGGTGGTCACGTGGTTCTCCAGCCTGCTCAGCGTGCAATGGACCACCAATGTGTTCGCCCATTTGCTCAAGCTGCCGATGGACTATTTCGAGAAGCGCCACATCGGCGACATCGTGTCCCGCTTTGGCTCGCTCGGCACCATTCAGGAAACGCTGACCACGCGCTTTGTCAGCACGCTGCTGGACGGTGTGATGGCCGTGGCCACGCTTGCAATGCTGTTTGTCTACAGCGGTACGCTGACGTGGCTGGTGCTGGGCCTGTTCGCCGCCTACGGCATCATCCGCTGGATCGCCTACCGGCCGTTCCGCCAGGCCAACGAAGACCAGATCGTGTTCGCTGCCAAACAGCAGTCGCAAATGCTCGAAACGATCCGCGGCGTGCAGGCGATCAAGCTCGGCAACAAGCAGGAATCACGCGTGGCGAGCTACGCCAATGCGGTGGTCGATACCACCAACAAGAATGTCGCCGTACAACGCCTGAGCATCAGCTTCAGCACCGTGCATGACGTTATCGCTAGTGCGGGCCGTATCGCCCTCATCTGGCTGGCGGCGCGGCAAGTGCTGCAGGGGGAGTTCTCAGCCGGGATGTTGATCAGCTTCGTTACCTTTGCCGATCAATTCACTGGCCGCGCATCGGGCCTGATCGACGCCTGGATCGATTTCCGCATGCTGCGCCTGCATACCGAGCGGCTGGCCGACATCGTGCTGACCGAGCCGGAGCAACACATAGAAGCCAAGGTTGCGGCGCCTGCCGAGCTGGCGACCAGCCTGGAAATCCAGAATGTCAGTTTCCGTTATTCAGAAACCGAGCCGTGGGTGCTGAATGAATGCTCATTGCGGGTCGAGGCGGGCGAATCCGTTGCGATTGTCGGCCCGTCCGGTCAGGGCAAGACCACGCTGGTCAAGCTGATCCTCGGCCTGTTGGAGCCTGAGTTGGGCGGCATCCTGGTCGGTGGCGTGGATATCCGCAAGCTGGGCCTGCATGCCTATCGCGACATGATTGGCTGCGTGATGCAGGACGACATCCTGTTCGCCGGCTCCATTGCCGACAACATTGGTTTCTTTGACAGCGAGCCGGATCAGGCGCGCATCGAGGAAGCCGGACGCTTGGCGGGCATTCACGACGACATCGTCGCCATGGCGATGGGCTACCAGACGCTGGTGGGTGATATGGGTTCATCCCTCTCTGGCGGTCAATGCCAGCGCGTGCTGCTGGCCCGGGCGCTGTACCGCAAGCCGGCCATCCTGGTGCTCGATGAAGCGACCAGCCACTTGGATGTGGAACGTGAAAAGCTCATCAACGACGCCATCCGGCAGATGAAGGTCACCCGGATCATCATCGCCCACCGGCCGGAAACGATCCGCAGTGCCGACCGCGTCATCGTGCTTGATCAAGGGACGGCGCGCAGTCTGGACGCCAATGCCTTGGCGGGCCACGCCTTGGCACCAGTGTAACGAAACAAGCAAAACCGAATTTTTCGTACCGGCGCCGCCGGTATGGAAATGGCCGAAGTCGGGAGGGGCCTCTGACATGCTCCCGGCAATTTAATGAAAGGTGTTTTTAAAATGCGTGAATTGAACGTAATGGAAGTTGAAGCGGTTTCCGGTACTGGTTTTTTCAGCCGTCTCGGTTCGATGGTCCTGGGTGCAGTTACGGGTGCTTCGATTGGCGCAGCCAAGGGCAGTGCCAATGGTGGTAGCGGTGGCGGCCTCCTCGGGTTTGGCCTGCTCGGTAATGCAGTAGGTGCAATCGTTGGTGGTGTGCTGGGTGTTGTTCAAGGCGGCCTATTCGGCTTCGTGAACGACTGGGATGCCACTGTGAAACTTTTCAACGACTCCACCAAAACTTGGAGCGACCCGACCACTTCGACGCCCAAGGTCTAATTCGGATGGAACGGGATGTGCTGCTGAGCTAAGGCATCAGTGCAATCTAAAGCGCTGTTGTCTGATTCCGCAGTGATGGAAGGCGGTCGGCATTCGTGCCGATCGCTTTCTTGCTTGTTTTCAGTTCAGATAATTCAATCGGATAGGTGAATTTAAATGCGTGAATTGAATGTTCGCGAAGTAGAAGCCGTCTCTGGCGGCGTGTTCGACGCCAAGGCGTGGGTGCTGGATGGTATTGGTAAACTCAAGGCGGCGGCAACCACCCTAAACGCATCCTTTGCAAAAGCGATTGGCGGTGCAATTGGCTCGCTCATTACTTCGACCTTTTTAGGCTTATTTGGCGGCCTGATTCGGAAATGACGGACAAATGAGTCTGCCTTTGCCAGATGCTTGGTAATACGGGCTCAGTTGATGTTTTTTGCCAAATGATTAGATTTAACACACAGGGAAGTTGATATGCGTACTTTGAATGTGATCGAGGTAAATGCTGTATCAGGAGGGGCAATAACGACTTCATCCGTGATGGATGCAATCCGCGCTTTGTTCGGTGGGAGCAACGGTTCCTCTAGCGGTGCTGGTTTTACGCTAGGCCCTACCAATGCTGGTGAAATCGGCACGGGGTTTGGGGTTGTTGTCGCTGCGGTTGCTGTCGCCGCCGCTGCTGCCGCTATTTGGGGCGGTTGGTCGTTGTTTCGCCGTAAATAATCGAAAAATGTTGTCTCCTGATTAACCCGGTCATTGAGGGGTAGGAGAACTTGATGGGGAATCGGGTTGTATCGATTTCCCATTTTTTTCGGGAAATGACGTGGTTTGTCCAGTTTAACTCGCAATGCCAGATTAAGATGATTCTGATGGTGGGGATGGTTGCATTTTTGAAATGCAGCGTACCCATTCATTGAAAGTGAATTTCATTTGGTTGGCATGATTTTTGTTTCATGGTTTTGGCGGTTTTAAGGGAATTCTTATAGCGGGTTTGTTGTGGTTTTTACGATAATGGCCTCGTCAATTTATGACTTCCCAGCTTGGGTTTTTTGTTGGCGGGAATTGTGTAATTTTTATTCGGTTTGTATTAAAAGGGTTAAATCATGAACAAGAAATTTGCGCTGGGCGCATTTGCAGCTTCGACCATCGTTTCGCTTGCGCTGACTTCCGGCGCTGCCGCTGCCAGCGATGGCACCATCACCTTCACCGGCAAGGTAACTGCCGCGACTTGCAAGATCGACGTAAACGGCAGCGGCGCCAAGGACGCTACCGTGGTTCTGCCGACGGTGACAACCACCAGCCTGGCGTCCGGCAGCGTGGCTGGCGCAACCAAGTTCGATATCAAGCTCACCGAATGCGCAACGGCTACCTCGGTTCGCGCTTTCTTTGAAAACGGCACCGGTGTTGATAACGCGACCGGCAACCTGAAGAACACCGCGACAACGGCTGCCGCCAACGTCCAGGTGCAACTGACCAATGCCAGCGATGTGAAGATCGTCCCGGGTGATCAGGCCCAGCGCACTGCCGCTGCAGTCACCGTAACCGGCAATGCCGCCACGCTGAGCTACGGCGGCCGCTATGCTGCGACCGGCGCTGCTGGCGCGGGTGACGTGACGTCCTCCGTGACTTACTCGATCGACTACATCTAAGCCGATGCAGTCTCAGGTGCGGAGCGCCAGTTAAACGGCTTTCGCACCAGGGTGATGGTAGAAGAGGGGCGGCCAACCTTGGCGGCCCCTCTTACTGAGTGAAGAAATGAATTGGAGGCTGCAATGCTGCAACGATTCTTTGGGTGGATGCTCCTCGGCGTCGTGAGCATGGTAGCTGTTTGTCTGGCCGTGCCTGTGCAGGCCAGTATCGTGATTGCCGGTACGCGAGTGATCTACCCCGAAAGCGCGCGCGAGGTCAGCGTAAAGCTGGAGAACAACGGTGAATATCCGGCACTGGTGCAGGCGTGGGTGGATAAAGGCGATCCGTCTTCCCGGCCGAACGACATTGAAGTGCCATTTGTATTGACGCCGCCGATTTTCCGGGTCGATCCCGGCAAGGGACAGACGCTCCGCGTCATGTTCACCCGTGAGCCACTGCCCGGCGATAAGGAATCCGTATTCTGGCTGAACGTGCTGGAGATTCCGCCAAAAGCAGAGGCCAAGGAAGGTGCGAACCTGCTACAGATGGCGTTCCGCACCCGTATCAAGATTTTCTTCCGGCCCAAGGGGCTGGATAGCGAGGGCAGCGGGAAAGCACCGGGCCAGATCGTCTGGTCATCGGTGCCAGCACCGGATGGCAAAGGCTTCGCTGTACAGGCCACCAATCCGACACCGTACAACGTCAGTATCGCCAGCGTGAGCATAACGGATGGCGAGAAGTCCCATGAAACCCACGATAGCGCGATGGTGACTCCAGGTGCCTCGCACGTTTTTGTGATCGATGGCTTGGCGAATAAATCGCCTTCGGCATCCGCCGAACTTGGTTTTACCGTCATCAACGACTACGGCGGCCCTTCTGGCGGCAAGGCTCTGTTGAGCCCGGCACCGCGCGAGCCCAATACGGTTAGCCCGTCGCGCTGACGCCCGTTCGGCCACATCCGTTTTACATACCTGGCGAGCAGAAAGACGTGGTGCAAACCACCACGTTTCTTTCCCCGCTACTTCCGATTCTGACAAATGCCCAGCGAACGCCGCATGCGTACGCAGGGCGCGTTTTGACCAAATTTGCGCACTGGTGATGGAAATAATGAAACAGTCACGCCGGCTTGCCGGATACCGCACCCGAGTATCCCCGCCCAGGCCCTTGCCAAGGCTGAGACCGCTATATGCCATGTTGGCCGCTTTCTCATTTGCGCCGCTGATGGCTGTTGCAGATGAAGCGTTGCCTTCGCAGCCAGCCACCCAACCCGCTCGTAAGCCGACACTTGCCCAAGCGACGTTCGATCCGGATTTTCTGCCGGCCATGCCAGGCGGCACCGTTGATCTGTCCCGGTTCGAGAAAGGCAACCCGCTGCTGCCGGGCCGCTACCGTGCCGATATCGCGCTGAATGGCCGACTGATCGGCCGTGATGACGTTGTGCTGCAAACGGATGTCGCGACTGGAGAAACACGTATCTGCTTCAACCGGGCGCAGCTGGATAAGCTCGGCGTCAACCTTAGCGGGCTGGACGCAGCGCTGTTGGCGGAGCTTGCCGCACCCAATGCGTGTGTGGATCTACAGCGCGTTATTCCCGATGCCAAGGCGGCATTTGATAGCGGTGAGTTGCGCCTGGACGTCAACATTCCGCAAATCGCCTTGCGCCGTACGGCGCGTGAATACGTTGACCCGCTGCTATGGGATAGCGGCGTGACTGCCGGCATGCTCGGCTATACCGCCAACGTGTATCGAAACGTGGTGCGGGGCGTGAGTACTGATTCCGTGTCGCTCGGCTTGAATGCGGGTTTAAACGTCGGTGACTGGTATTTCCGGCACAACGGCTCTTTGTCGTGGACTGAAGGTGCCTCCCGGCAATACAACGTGCTCAACACTTATGTGCAGCGGGACATCACCCCGATCAAAGGGCGCTTGACGCTAGGCGACGCGAATACCAGCGGCGACGTATTCGACACCATTTCTTTCCGTGGCGCGCAACTGGCTAGCGATGACCGCATGCTGCCGGAATCGCAACGTGGCTATGCCCCTGTGATACACGGCACAGCGGAAACCAACGCACGGGTGACGATCCGGCAGAACGGCTCGGTGCTCTATGACGTCTCCGTGCCGCCTGGGCCGTTCGAAATCGATGACCTGTATCAGACCGGCTATGGCGGCGATCTCGAAGTCACGGTGAAGGAAGCGGATGGGCGCGAGCGCACGTTCAAGGTTCCCTATGCATCGGTGGCTCAACTATTGCGTCCGGGTGCAATCCGTTACAACGTGATGGCCGGTACGGTTCGCAATGCGCCGCTGTCATACACGCCGAGTGTGCTGCAAGGCACCCTGCAGCTGGGTTTGTCGAACACGCTGTCTGCCTACGGCGGGGTCTTGGGCAACAACGATTATGCCTCGGCACTGATCGGGGGGGCGTTCAGTACGCCGCTTGGTGCATTTGCACTGGATATCTCCGGCGCGCGTACGGCTGTCGCCGGTCAGAGCATGAACGGCACCAGTGTCCGGGCCACCTACAGCAAGTTGTTTACCGAAACGAACAGCAACATTTCGGTAGCGGCGTACCGCTTTTCGTCCCGTGGCTTCCTGGATTTCAACAGCGCGCTGTATTTCTCCGACAACGTCCGTCGTGGCCTCGTCGGGCGCGATGCTGCCAATGTCTGGCGGCCCCGCAACCGGTTGTCGCTCCTTGCCAACCAGTCACTGGGCGATCCCTGGGGCGAGTTCTATCTGAGCGGATTCACCCAGAACTACTGGGATCGCTCCGGCAGCGATACGCAATTCCAGGCGGGTTACAGCAACCGGATCGGCATCGCGAACTACAGCTTGTCGGTCAATCGGGCCCGCACGCTGGATAGCCAGATCGATACCCAATACATGTTGGGCGTATCGATGCCGCTGGGCCGCGAAGCCAAAGCGCCACAGCTCAATTTCAACATGATGCATGACGGTGCTGGTCACAATTCCGGGCAAACCAGCGTGACCGGCGTGGCTGGTGAGGACAACGAATTCAGCTACAGCGCCATGCTGGCCCGCAGCCAGGACAATACGACGGCGGGCAACCTGGCTGGGCAGTATCGCAGCCCGTTCGCCACATTGCGGGCGAGCTATGGCAAGGGCTCGAATTACTACGGTGGCTCCATGGGCATGAGCGGCTCTCTGGTTGCGCATCCCGGCGGCATAACCGCAACGCCGTATGTGGCCGATACCTTTGCCGTGGTGGAAGCCCCGGCTGCGGCCGGGGTGAAAATACTCAACTACCCAGGTCTGAAACTGGACCCGCGTGGATTTGGCGTGGTGCCATACCTGACCCCGTACCGGCGCAACGAGGTCGTGCTGGACCCACAAGGGCTGCCTGCCGATGTCGAGTTGCAAATGACCAGTCAGCAGGTCGCACCTCGGGCCGGGGCAGTGGTCATGCTCAAATATCCGACCGTTTCCGGGCGTGCGGTGTTGATCAAGTCGCAGCAGCCCGATGGCGAGGCACTGCCGCTTGGTGCCACGGTATCCGATGAGCACGGCGACAACGTAGGCACCGTGAGTCAGGGCAGTCTCATCTATGCGCGGATCAGTAACCCGCAAGCCCGGTTGACGGTGACGTGGGGTGAGGGCAACGAGCAGCGATGCAGGATCGATGTTGCTTTGCCCGAGCCCGAAGCCGGTGTGGCCCCTTCCGCTTTTGAGCGCCTGCAAGCGTCATGCCAAGCACAGTTGATCGCGGCTGGTCACGCGCAGCAGGAAGCAAAGCCGGCGAAATGAACCGGCAGGTATTTGCGTAATGATCGATGGCAGGCGGGGCGCGAAATGGCGCGTCCCGCCGTGCCGGAAGATGAACAGGACAATTAACTATGCACAAAATGACAGCAATGATTCATGCGTTGCCGCGCGGTGTTTCGATCCCGCTGGCGCGTCTTGGCGCGCTGATTGCAATCGTCGCCGGTCTCGGGCTGGCCCCCAGTGCGTTCGCCCGGATCAAATGTGACGTGCAGACATCAGGCACCCTTGCAAGACTACCGTCGCTTAACATCTCGGCCGATACACCAATCGGCACCGTGCTCTGGAGTGCTTCCGGCGTAACCATCACTGCCGACTGCGGCAAGGCCTCCGTCACAGGCAAGGCCGAGGATGCGTGGTTCTACCGTAAGGATATGAGCCTTGGCAATGGGCTATCGCTCTATCTGACGTATAAAGGAGACCGTGGCAACACGGCAAAAGGGTTCAATACCGGCACCAGTGTCAGCAATTACTACGTGCCGACGATCGATGGCACTTTGGTCCGCGCGATTGTTGATCTCGAATTGGTCAAAACGGGGGCTACCCAAACCAGCGGCACGATTGCTACGGACTTGCAAGCGGTTGCCAGTATTGCGTCGGCGGCTCCGGATCAGACCACCGACCCGGCCAATTTTTTCGTTGCCGGGCTGAGCAACGTCAGCTTTCAGGCGAATACCTGCTCGGTCAGGAACAGCTCGATCGCCGTGGATCTGGGGCAAGTTGCTGCAAACCGGGCCAGTGGCTTCGGCAGCGCAGTGGGCACTACATCGGCCGACAAGGCGTTCAATATCGATCTGACCTGCAACACCGTCACGGCCGGCACTTTCGGGGTCTACATGCAGCTTGGTGGCACTGCTGTGACCAACTACGCCAATCAAGGCGTGCTGGCCTTGTCTGCTGTGAGTGGTGCAGCTGATGGCTTGGGCATTCAGGTGCTCAAGGGGGACGCCTCATCCCGAACGGCGGTTACCTTCAATACGCCGTGGAAGATTGGCGCTTTCCCGATGGCGACGACGAATCTGTCGGTTCCGTTTATTGCTCACTATTACCAGACCGCGACAACTGTCAAACCGGGTATCGCGAACGGATCGGCGACGTTTACCGTGACATATCAATGACGCATGCCGCAACGCTTGGTGACCCTGCTCATCAAAGGTTGCGGTGAGGCTCGACAAGTGGAATGGTCGATTCAACACTGAAAGCAGCTCCGGTTTCCGGAGCTGCTTTTGTTTCTGGCGCTGAGTTTTTATTGGGGTGCCCGCAGTATTTATGATGCATGCATGAGTGCGTTGTTTGAACGCAACATAATGAGTGCCTAATATAGAGTTAAAGTTTTAAGTGATCCCTTATTGCCTAGAATTGAAAAGTCAAAGACAAGAGGGGGTCCAGAATGAAAGTCCGCAAAACGCTGCTTCAAAATGCTGTTGTGCTGCTGGTACTTGCCGGTGCGCAGTCTGCCTTTGGTGCTGATGGAACGATCCGCTTCACCGGCCAGGTTGTTGAGGGCGGTTGCCAAGTCAGCTACCAAGGCGGCGCAACCGAGCCGCAACTCAGTGGCTGTAGACCTCATGTCGCTGCAAGCACGCAGATCAGTCTTGTTCCTGTGCAGCTCCAGGTGACGAATACTTCGATCATTCCGCCGCAAACCGGCACAACGTCGAAACCCTCGGTGGTTTTGATCGAATACCTGTAATAGCACCTTCCCTGAGTGGGAAACAGACAGGCATCGGGCTGTTTAGCCGATGCCTTTTTTATGGGCTGTCATCTACCATGACGCGTTGCATGCGGCAGCGAGAGGGCGAAGCAACGGATGGGATGGTGGGGTGAAGGGGGGGTAAGGGCCGGTGTGGTCCGGCGCTGACGTAGGCAGTGCGGCTCGGGAAAGCCGGAAAAGAAAAAACCCATGAGTTCGAGTGAATTCATGGGTTTTGTGTCTTGGCCTGGCGGAGAGGGAGGGATTCGAACCCTCGGATAAGTTGCCCTATCGCCTGATTTCGAGTCAGGTACATTCGACCACTCTGCCACCTCTCCGCGTAGGAGGCGAGACTATAACCAAGTTTCACGCCGCTGCAAAGAGTCATGTACTCAAGTACAAAGAGTTCACATTGCTCTTTGCATACTCACAAGGCAGAATGCGCAGCGATTCAATGACTTGGGAGTGCTATGCGGCATTGGCTGATGGCGTTTGCAGCGGCGGCTTTGGTGGGGTGTGGCAACCTGCCTGGCGATGCCGCACGGGTATTGCCCTTGGGGGAATCCAAGGAGCTGGTGGTGCTGATGCAAAACAGCCCAACCACGCTCTACGTGGATGCCGAGGGTAACTATGCCGGCATGGAATACGATCTGGTCACCCGGTTTGCCGAAACGCACGGTTTCAAAGTGCGCTTCGTGATCGAGCCGAGCTATACCAAGTTGTTCGAACGGTTGCGCAACCATGAGGCGCATCTGGCTGTTGGTGTGCATGTCGATACCACGCAGGACGGCCTGAATTTCGGCCCCGCCTACCAGTCTGTGGCACCAGTGCTTGTCTACAACAACAAGGACAAGACTGAAGATCAAGCGCTCGACGAGTTGTATTCCGGTCACGCCATGATCAAGACCTTGCCGCAGTACGTCACCGCCTTGAACCATGCCAAGACCGAGCACGCCGATCTGAACTGGCGACTCGTCGACGAAATGGATGGCGAGGAACTGGTCGAGGCGGTGTCGGAAGGCAAGCTCGATTACGTAGTCGTTGGCTCGCACGTAGCCGAACTGGCGCAGAACTACTATCCGCAAGCGGCGATCTCGCGTGAGTTTGGCGAAACCCCGCCACTCGCCTGGGCTGTGCCGCAGCAGGATGGCCAGTTGCTGGCACAGGTACGCGGCTACTTCGCTGGCATCCAGAACGACGGCTCGCTGGCCAAGTTGCTCGATCGCTATTATGGCCACGTCAATCGCGTTGGCCAGCCTGATGCGCTTGCCTTCTTGCAAAAGCGCACCGATACGCTCCCTAATTATCGCGACTGGTTCCAGAAGGCCGAGCACGAAACCGGTCTGGACTGGCGTCTGCTCGCTTCGCTGGCCTATCAAGAGTCGCACTGGAATCCGGATGCCGTATCGCCTTATGGTGTGCGTGGCATGATGATGCTTACCTCGCAGACCGCTCAGCGCATGGGTGTCGACCGGCTGGACCCACTGCAAAGCATCCTTGGCGGTGCGCATTACCTGCAGTTGATGAAAGACACCTTGCCGGAAAACGTGCCGGAACCGGATCGGACCTGGCTCGCGCTGGCGGCCTATAACGTTGGCCTCGGCCACTTGCTGGATGCGCGTGAACTCGCCCGCCGTCAGAGCAAGAACCCGGATAGCTGGCTGGATGTAAAAGCCATGCTGCCCTTGCTGCGCAATCCCAAGTATTTCTCGACCGTGAAGTACGGCTACGCCCGTGGTGGCGAGCCGGTGATCTACGTTGAAACGTTGCGCAATTTCTACGACATTCTGGTGCGCTTCGAAGCACCCTATAAACCGAGCGCGCTGCCGAATACTGGCGATGAAGTGGTCGTGCAAAATCCGGGTAACCGCTCGCTGGGAATCAATAGCCGCGTCGTGACCGCCCGTGCATTGGCCGCACTCTGATTTGGATGCCACCCCGTTGAAAAGCCGCCGCAAGGCGGTTTTTTTCTGCCCGGAATAGCGGGTAGCAATGCGCTTTCCGCCAGTCGCAACTGCCCAGCGCCCGGCGCTTCCCGTAAAATCGCCGTTTTGCTTGTTTCTGGATCGTCATGACTGCCATCCGTACCCCCGTTCGTACCCGTTTTGCGCCCAGCCCGACCGGCCTTCTCCATATCGGTGGCGTTCGCACGGCGCTGTTTTCGTGGGCTTATGCCCGCAAGCATGGCGGCGTATTCGTGCTGCGGATCGAAGACACCGACCTGGAACGCAGCACACCCGAATCGGTTGCGGCGATTCTGGATGGCATGCACTGGGTCGGCCTCGACTATGACGAAGGCCCGTTCTACCAGATGCAACGCATGGATCGGTACAAGGAAGTGATCCAGCAGATGCTGGCATCTGGCCATGCCTACCTGTGCTACACCAGCCGCGAAGAACTCGACCAGATGCGTGCTGATGCCGAAGCACGTGGCGAAAAACCGCGTTATGACCGTCGCTGGCGGCCGGAGCAGGGCAAGACACTGCCGGCGATTCCGGCCGACATCAAGCCGGTGGTGCGTTTCCGTACACCGATCGATGGCGTGGTGGCGTGGGATGACCAGGTGAAGGGCCGTATCGAGATCGGCAACGTCGAACTGGACGACCTGATCATCGCCCGCCCGGACGGCACCCCCACCTATAACTTCTGCGTCGTCGTTGACGACGTGGATATGCAGATCAGCCATGTGATTCGTGGCGACGATCACGTCAACAATACCCCGCGCCAGATCCACATTTACGAAGCAATGGGCGCGACCGTGCCGGTGTTTGCCCACTTGCCGATGATCCTCAACGATCAAGGCCAGAAGATGAGCAAGCGCCGCGATGCGGTGTCCGTGGTCGATTACGACAAGCAAGGCTATTTGCCGGAAGGGCTGCTCAACTATCTGGCGCGTCTTGGCTGGGGCCACGGTGACGACGAATTCTTCACGCTCGAGCAGTTCGTCGAATGGTTCGACCTCAAGGATGTATCGCCATCTTCCAGCCGCTTCGACCGCGAAAAGCTGCTGTGGCTGAACGCCCAGCACATCAAGGCGGCCGACCCGGGACGTTTGGCGCTGCGCGTCGCCAGTTTCCTCGCCGATAAGGGCGTTGCTACCGATAGCGGCCCGCACCTTGCCGATGTCTGCACGCTGCTCAAAGACCGTTGCCAGACCTTGGTGGAAATGGCCGATCAGGCCGAATATTTCTACCGCCCGCTTGACCCGACTGCAGACGTGGCCGAAAAGCACCTCACGCCGGACGACGAAGCACGGCTCGGCTTCTTTGCCGAAGGCGCTGCCAAGCTGGAAGCCTGGGATGTGCCGACGTTGAGCCAGTTCATCAAGGACTTCGTCAAGCAGCAGGGCGTGAAGATGCCGCAAGTCGGCATGCCGTTGCGCGCCAAGGTCTGCGGTATCACCAACACGCCGTCGGTGGATGCCGTACTGGCGCTGATCGGCCGCGACGAAGTGCTGCGTCGGCTGGCGGCGTGATTCCACCGTTGACGCTCGTACAAAAAACCGGCCAGTTGTTGATGGCCGGTTTTGCCGGGTTCGAGCCGAACGAGCACATCGAAAAACTGATTCGCGAACGTCACCTCGGTGGCGTGATCCTGTTCCGCCGCAATGTCGAATCTCCGACGCAAGTCGCGCGCTTGTGCCGACTGCTGCAGGAAATCAATGCGGAAGTCAGTGACGTGCCACTGCTGATCGGCATCGATCAGGAAGGCGGCATGGTGATGCGCATCGAAGACGGCATGACGCCATTGCCGTCGCCGCTGGCCTTTCAAGCCGCGGGCTCCGTTGACGACTGCCGCGAGCTCACGCGCATTGCCAACACCGAGCTGGCCGCGCTTGGCATCAACATCAATTTCGCGCCCTCGTTCGACGTCAACAACAACCGCAACAACCCGGTGATTGGCGTGCGCGCCTTTGGCGAGGACGTTGCCACCGTTTGCGACTACGCCGGCGCGGCGCTGGCCGGTATCCACGCGGCTGGGATGTTGGCGACCGCCAAGCATTTCCCCGGCCACGGCGATACCGATACCGATTCCCACCTTGGCCTGCCGCGTGTACCGCATGATCGCGCTCGGCTGGATACGGTCGAGCTTGCGCCATTCCGCGCCGCGATTGCAGCGGGTGTGGATGCAGTGATGTCCGCGCATGTGGCCTTCCCGGCGGTCGAGCCTGATCCGGATACCCCGGCGACGATGTCCCGCGCCGTGCTGACTGGCCTGCTGCGCGATGAGCTGGGTTTCGGTGGCGTGGTGTTTACCGATTGTCTGGAAATGGACGCCATCGCCAAAGGGCCGGGCACGGTCGCTGGCGCATTGCGTTCGCTGCAGGCCGGCGCGGATGTGCTGCTGATTTCGCATACGCCAGAGCGTCAGCATGGGTTTCTGGACGCGCTGCAGGCGAGTGTCATTAACGGCGAGATTGACGAAGCCACCGTCGATACCGCCGTGGCTCGCATCCTTGCCCTCAAAGCCAAGCTCCCCGATTGGCGTAGCTTGCCAATCGATCCAACCCCGTTGCTACGCACGCCGGCCGCGCTGGATTTATCCGCACATGTCCACGGCAAAGCTGTGCAGCGCGTTGATCGCTTCGTACCGCTCGACCCGACTCAGCCAGTGCTGGTCATTACGCTGGAAGTACGCACCCGCACCGAGATCGACGAAGTGGCGAACGGCAAGATCGCGCAACGACGCGAATCCCTCGCGCAGCCGCTCGTCGCGGCCGGGCTGGAAGTGGCAGAAATCGCCTTGCCGCTTGCGCCATCCGCTGTTGAAATCGACGCCGCTTTGCAACAAGCCGTCACCCATTCGCAGATCGTGCTGGTGAGCTACAACGCGGTCTTGCAGCCAGCCCAACGCGAGTTGATCACGCGCTTGCCGCAAAACCGCCTCTGGTTGGTAGCGGGGCGTTTGCCCTACGACTTGACCTTGGCGCCCGAGGCATGCGGCCGACTGGCTGCCTATGCCAACCGGCCTGCCGCACTGAATGCCTTGGCGGATGCGCTGCTTGGTCGCGTAGTTGATCAATAAAAATCATCGATAACAATCGATACATATAACCGCGTGCGCACGGCGTACGCTTTTTGAAATTCGCTCGGTAGTAGCGATTTAGGAATCACCTGATGAAAAAATGTCTCGCCCTGTTGCTCGGCCTCGCGCTGCACTTTGCCTATGCGGAAGATGCGCCACTGCCGTTCGACGATCCTTCCTCCGCAACACAAGCAGCACGTGGCCATGCCACCACTCACCACGCCGCTTCACCGCGCCCCGGTGTGACTCGTCACGGCAAGCATGCCGGCCATCGTGCCGTTGCACGCAAGCATCATGGCAAGTGGGGAGGTAAACGCGTTGCTACACATGCCAAGCCCGGCAAGCGCCACGCGAAGGCAGTCGCAACCAAGCCCGCCAGCAAAGGCAAACTGATCCATCGAGCGCCAGCCAAGAAGCATGTGAGCGCCAAGGTCAGGAAACATCACCGTAAATAAGAAAAGGGAGCTTTCGAGCTCCCTTTTTTAATGCCGGCACAAAATGCGCTGATCAGCCTATCAGCAATCCAGCCGCTGCTCTTCATACGCAGTACAAAGCAGAATTCGCCAGCCGGACTCGGTGCGCAGCAAGTTATAGCTGGTTTGAAAGCGCCACGGTTCCTGGTCTTGCGACCGATCGATATGCCAGCTCAAGCTCACAACGGCATGATTCGGGCCTTGCGGTAGAAAAGTGGAATGCTCGAAATGCGCAGTGACGTAGCCGTTGTCGCGATAGAGATTGCACAGGCCAACCATATTACTGCGGATGGCTTCGAAGTCCGCCCAATGCGTGTAAATCCCATCCTGCGCAATGCCGGATGGTACCGCGTAGAAGCGCGCAATGGCTTCGCCGTCGAGGCGGTTGAACGCATCGCGGTATTGTTCGAAAAGCTGTTGAAGTGCTTGTGGCATTGGTGGCCTTTATATTGTCGCAATCGCCGCCAAAAACTCCGACCCATATTTCTCCAGTTTGCGATCCCCCACCCCGGAAATCCGCGAGAACTCGTACTCATCCGCTGGTCGCAACCGCACCATTTCACGCAAGGTCGCATCACCAAAGATCACGTAAGCCGGCACGTTCTGCTCATCGGCCAAGGTCTTGCGCAGTTTGCGCAGTGATTGCCACAGCGCTTCGTCGGCCGGGTTGTCGAAACCGGTTTCCTTGGCCTTGTAGCTGAATTTTTCGGTGCGGGCGCGCAGGAAGAGCGGGGTTTCGCTGCGCAGGATGGGGCGGGCCGCATCGGTGAGGGCCAGGCCGCCGTGGCCGTCCGGGCTCATGCGCAATGCGCCGCGGGCGACCAGTTGGCGGAATACCGCCCGCCAGGTCGGCTCATCCACGGTCTTGCCGATGCCGAAGGTGGTCACCTTGTCGTGACCGTGCTGCTTCACTTTGTCGGTGAGCCTGCCTTGCAGCACGTCGACCAAATGGCCGACGCCGAAGCGGTTGCCGGTGCGGAAGGCGCAAGAGAGTGCCATGCGGGCAGCTTCGCTCTGGTCGATCAGTTGCGGCGGATTCAGGCAGTTATCGCAGTTGCCGCACGGTTGGCTTTCTTCGCCGAAGTAACCCAGCAGCGTTTGCCGGCGGCAATCGGTGGCCTCTACCAGCCCGAGCATTGCTTCGAGCTTGCGGCGCTCCACCAGCTTCTGTTGCTCCGACGAACCCGAGCTTTCGATCATGCCGGACAGCAGCATCACGTCGTTCAGGCCGTAAGTCAGCCAGGCATTGGCTGGCAAGCCGTCCCGGCCGCCGCGGCCGGTTTCCTGATAGTAGTTTTCGATGCTCTTGGGCAAGTCGAGGTGGGCGACAAAGCGCACGTCTGGCTTGTCGATGCCCATGCCGAAGGCGATGGTCGCCACCATCACTACGCCTTCGTCGCGGATGAAAATCTGTTGATGCTTGGCGCGGGTACTGGCATCCAGCCCGGCGTGATAAGGCAGCGCCTTGATCTCTTTCTCGCGCAGCCACGCCGCCGTGTCTTCGACCTTCTTGCGTGACAGGCAATAGACGATGCCGGAATCGCCCTCATGCAGGCGGCGGATGAATTGCAGCAACTGCTCGCGGCCGCTTTTCTTTTCGACGATGGTGTAACGCAGATTGGGTCGGTCGAACGAGGAGACGAACTGGCGCGCATCCTCCAGCCGTAGCCGCTGCACCATCTCTTCCCGCGTGGCGTGGTCGGCCGTGGCGGTGAGGGCGATGCGTGGAATGCCGGGGAACATCTCGGCCAGCAGCGACAACTGCAGGTATTCCGGCCGGAAATCGTGCCCCCATTGCGACACGCAATGTGCCTCGTCGATGGCGAACAGCGCGACCTTGGCGCATTGCAGCAGCTGCACGAAACGCGGCGTGACCAAGCGTTCCGGCGCCACGTAAATCATCTGCAGCTCGCCAGACACGAAAGCCTGCTCCACCTCACGCGCTTCGTCGTTGGTGAGCGTGGAATTCAAGAACGCAGCCGCCACGCCCAATTCCTTGAGCGCATCGACCTGATCCTGCATCAACGCGATCAGCGGCGAGACGACCACACCGCAGCCGTCGCGCATCAAGGATGGAATCTGGTAGCACAAGGATTTGCCGCCGCCGGTGGGCATCAGTACCAGCGCATCGCCGCCATTGGCGACCTGTTCGACAATCGCCGCTTGTTCGCCGCGGAAGGCGTGGTAACCGAAAACGTGCTCGAGATAATGCAGGGCGGAGGAGGGGGCAGACATGGGGACGGATTTTACCCGACTGCGGTCCTGCACGGCGTCGCGCCGGTCGGGGATTGCGCATGTTGGCTTGAAAACCTGCCAGTCAGCGTGATCTGTTTTGAATCTTGCACAGGATCATTGAGAGAAACGCCATGCATGACCGCCAAATCGCCGCCTTCCTCGCCATGCTCGCCAAGGGGCAGGACAACGCGTTATTGCGCTTCGGTTTGGGCCAAGCATTGCTGGCCGATGGCAAGGCGGCGGAGGCGGTGCCGCATCTGCGCGCTGCCGTAGCACACGATGGCAACTATTCCGCGGCGTGGAAATTGCTGGGCAAAGCCTTGGCCGAGCGTGGCGACAAAGAGGGCGCACGCGAGGCGTACTCGGCTGGTATTGCAGTGGCGGAAGCGCGTGGCGATATTCAGGCGCTGAAGGAGATGCGGGTGTTTCTGCGGCGGCTGGATTGATCAGGCTTAGGGCGGGTTAGACGCTTTGCGCCGTAACCCGCCGGACAATGTCACGCCGAGCCTTAAATGCGCCGGGTGACGCACTGTCGCTGAGCGACGTCAACGTCGCACGCCGACCACTAACTCGCCCTACGAGGCGTGATTCGCCCACCGCGCCCGGTTGAGCCGATACAAACAATGTGTCCGCAACGGACTGCCTTCGGCCACGGCGGGATGCTCGAACGTTGCTGCATCACGTCGCATCCCCAGTCGCGCCATTACCGCCTGCGAGCGTTGGTTCGGCAACGCAGTGAACGACACCACCTCATCCAGCCGCAATGTTTCAAATGCCACGCGCAACGCGGCGAGTGCTGCCTCGGTGGCATAACCCCGGCCCCAATGCGCTGCGGCCAGTCGCCAACCGATCTCCACACACGGCGAGCAAGGTAGCTCTGCACTCGGGATACCCAAACCGACGAAGCCGATGAATTCACCGCTGGCCAGTACCTCCACTGCCCACAACCCCCAGCCGTGTTCAGCGATGCCCGTTTCGATGCGATCGGCCAAGGCATCGCTTTGGGCGCGGGTGAGTGGTGCAGGGAAGTGCTCCATCACGCATGGGGCTGCGTTCAATGCCGCGAACGGCTCACGATCGGATTCGCGCCATTGGCGTAGTCGCAGGCGAGCAGTGGTGAGTTCGATAACTGGCGTGACGAAGGGTGGAAGCGTGCTCATGGCGGAGAGATGCAAGTGGCGGGATGGGTATTACGCCAGTATCCCGCTCGATTGGCAGATGTAAAAACGCCCGACGATGCCGCCGGGCGTTTTCATGAGCGAAATGCCGCTGGCCTGCTTTAGTGCTGTTCCCACCACTGTTGCGCGTATTCGCGATTGAACGGCGACAGGATCTGTTTGGTGACCACTGCGTTTTTCAGTACCGGGAATTGCTCGGTGAACTTGGCGATGTCTGCATCATATTGGTCGTTGATGGTGACATCGTAAGTGCCCTCGGCAGCACCAACTACCGCTTGATCGATCAGCGGGATCACGGCTCCGGCGCGGAATTCCTTGTCCTTGCGCAGGCGGATCGTTCCGGACACATGGCCCAAGTAAACGATCTGGCCTGGTTTCACTTCGATTTCTTCATGCAACGGCATCAAAAAGTGACCAAACAGCAGCAGGCTATGGTACTTCCCGGAGTCGGCAACGAGCTTGTATTTCCCAGGTTTGAGCGAGAAGCGATAGAGGTAGCCATTGGCACCATCTTTGGTATAGGCACCTTCGCTATCCGCGATGTAATTGAGTTTGTCGGCAACAGTCGTTCCACCATTTTTTTCCATGTGCAGAATCCATGGCGTTGGCTGGTAATCCGGCTTGTATTCATTCTTCATATCAACCGAAAGCAGATAGATCGATTCTTGCGATACATCGAGTTTTTCTGTTTTCTGGTTAAACCCCATTTTGGTGGGGGTGGCACAGGCAGCCAGCAGTAGAGCGCTTGCCAGGCAGCACAAAAATTGGGCGATTTTCATTCGGGGCCTTTCTTGGAATGTTTACAAGGAGTCAGCATTAAGCTGGCTTCACACACTAAGAGGTGCCTATGACATTTGCAAGAAATGGCTGGCGCGTGTTGTTTCTTGTGACGATCAAACGATCGTCTGCTTGCCAGATACCAAGGAGGTACTCCAGGACAGCATGCCTTGATTGCGCTTTACCCCACCAAGTAATCAAACACCAACGCCTTCGTCAAAAACGGCTGGGCCAGCGCCACAAACGCTTGATGCGCCGGATGGGCGATGTAGCGATTGCAGGCTTCGGCGGAGGCAAAACTCAAGGTGAAGGCGTGGGTGTAGCCGTCGTTCAGCGCTTCCGGGCTGATGTTCTCGCCAAGCTCGAAATGCAGGATGTCAGCAATCTGCAGTGGCAGTTGGGTGAAGGCGGTGATGACGGCGGCGATCTGGTCTGCGCTGGCGGTCGGTTGAAAGGCGAACAACACGATATGGCGCAGCGGGGCGTGAGCAGGGAAGGGCATGGTGGTGCTCCGGGAGTGGATGCCAATAGCATCGCCAACCGCCAGCCATGCTGCAATACTGTGGTGCCCCAACCCACGCGCCGACCATGTCTCGCTCTGCCCGCCTGCTTGAATTGATCCAATGCCTGCGCCTGCATCGGCGGCCGGTATCTGGCGCTGCGTTGGCGGAAGCGCTGGGCGTATCGCTACGCACCCTCTATCGCGATATCCAGACCTTGATTGCCCAGGGCGCGCCGATTGCCGGCGAGGCGGGCATCGGCTACGTATTGCGCCCCGGTTTCATGCTGCCACCGCTGATGTTCGGGGACGAGGAAATCGAAGCCATCGTGCTCGGGGCCAGGATGGTCACGCGGGATGGCGATGCCCAATTGGCGCACGCCGCCGCCAATGCACTCGCCAAGATCGCCGCCGTGTTGCCGGCCGATTTACGCGACCGGATCGAAATCACCGGCCTGATTGCCGGGCCGAAGGAGATCGGTGGCGGCGTCGATCTGGCGGCGCTGCGTGCCGCGATACGCAGCGAACACAAACTACACATTGCCTATGCCGACGCCAGCGGCAAAGCCAGCGAGCGCACGGTCTGGCCGATTGCGTTGTCGTTCTTCGAAAAGGTGCGCGTGCTGGTGGCTTGGTGCGAGTTGCGGCAGGATTTTCGCCATTTCCGCACGGATCGGATTGCCCGGCTCACCGTGTTGGCGGAGACCATGCCACAACGCCGTCGCACTTTGTTGCGGCTGTGGCGAGCGCAGGAAGGCGTGCCGGAACCGCAATAAACAGTTTTTCGCGATGAATGATCTTCCCATCGCCCGGACGGCGTCTCCAGGTTTGAAGCCGCCTGTAGGAGCGAGCTTGCTCGCGATGGCAACGTTTCATTCGCCAGCGTCATCGCGAGCAAGCTCGCTCCTACATAAACCCGCAAGTTCTGCCAATGCACACTGCTGACAGAATTTGACACTGGTGCGTCGTATGCTGGCTTCATCTCCACCCCGATGAGGAAGCCACCATGTATCGCCATCAAGTCGAAACCACCGTCGCCGTTGCCTCCGCTCAGCTGTTCGCTGCCAAGAGCCGCATTGCCGACTGGCCCCAATGGGATGCCGAGCTGGAAGCCATCGGCATCGATGTCCCGCTGCAAGCCGGCGCGGCATTCTGGCTCAAGCCACGTGGCGGCCCGAAGGTGGCGATGCGCATCGAGGCGCTCGTTGCCCCACATACTTTTGTCGATATCGCCCGCCTGCCGTTGGCGCAATTCCGGACTCGCTCCGAATTTCTGCCGGCCGACAGTGGCACGCTAGTGCGCGAGACGTTCGAGGTCTTCGGCCCGCTGGCCTGGCTGTGGAACCGCTTGCTGGTGCGCAAAATGGCGGCCGGCGCGGTGGAGGAAATCCATCAATTTGCTGCATTCGTGGCTCGCCAATCATGAACGCGCCGATTCGTTACTGGATTGCCGTCGCCAGCGCTGAACATGCGCGGCGCGGGCGGGCGCTGGGTTTCATGCAGACCTGCCACGGCAAGGCCGCGCCATTGCGGCGCATCAAGCCGGGTGACGTGGTGATCTACTACGCACCGACGGAAATCTTCGGTGGTCGCGATGCCTGCCAGCGCTTCGTTTCCATCGGCCGGGTGAAAGAGGGCGACGTTTACCCCTTCGATATGGGCGGCGGCTTTTGTCCGCACCGGCGTGATATCGACTATT
The DNA here is from genome assembly GCF_000711875.1 of Andreprevotia chitinilytica DSM 18519. Taxonomy (GTDB): domain Bacteria; phylum Pseudomonadota; class Gammaproteobacteria; order Burkholderiales; family Chitinibacteraceae; genus Andreprevotia; species Andreprevotia chitinilytica. Next base: position 7,370 of record NZ_JONM01000007.1, on the reverse strand, counting down.
GGCCATCGCAGGAGGTCGCCATCCGCCCGATGCTGGAACAACTGGATTTCACCCGTGGCAAGCGGAACTGGGGTTATGCCTTCCGCTTCGGGCTGCTGGAAATCAGTGCGCATGACGGTGATTTGATTCGGGTTGCGATGGGGACGTGAACAGCAATGCCAGCCAAATAATGATGACTCCAGAATTAATTATTATTCATTTTTGTACGTATTTTTTATTTCTGTGGATGTAATATATTCGGGCGTTCGTCATGAACGGGCCTTGCTTTCGTTTTCTGGTGCGTCATTTTCGAGGATGAAGTCATGAAAGCTTATTCACAGCATCTGTTGGTTCGTGTGTTCTTTGTTCTATCCGGCCTGTTATGTGTACTGCCCGGATTGGCACAAGCGGCGGTTCTGACCTGCGAAGGCACGGGCATGCTGACCTACTCACCCGGATTCACCAACACGCCGCAGCTGATCACGGTCAAAGGGGATGCCATTGTTGGGCCGTGTGTTGGCCTTCCGGCAGGACTGGCGGCAAAGTGGCATTTCGAAGGGCAGGGCACTTTGGGTTGCCAGCTGTTGCCGAACGCGGTTGCGGGCGGCTATGGCACGGTCAGCTGGAACGATGGCACGACGAGCATGGCCAATTTTGTCAGCGCGCTGACCACCCGAACCATTACCGGGGATCTGGTCACGGTCAGCACGCTCAAGATCGTGTCCGGGAAGTTTGATCAGCAGACGTTGAATATCACCGCGACACTGTTGCAGACGGATGCCCTGGCGTGCTTCACGCCGCAAGGAGTGACCAGTGTAACCGGGCCATTCGAGCTATCCGTGCTGCCGCTTTGAATACCGTCAGTTGCTGGGTAGCGATGGGCGGGATGTATCCCGCCCCGTTCGCCAGAGCGATCAGACCAGCAGCACAAAGACCGTCGCCACGACTGCCGGCAGCGCCTGCACAAACAGAATCTTCTTGCCCACCGTTACCGCGCCAAATACGCCGGCCACTACGACGCAGCCCAGAAAGAAGAGTTTGACCGACAGGCCCGCGCCGCCGAGCGATAGCCCCCAGATCAACCCTGCCGCCAGAAAGCCGTTATACAAGCCCTGATTGGCGGCGAGCGTTTTGGATGCGGCGGCGAATTCAGGTGTGAGTCGGAAGGTCTTCAGGCCGAGCGGCTTATCCCACAGGAACATTTCCAGCACGAGGAAATAGATGTGGAGCAGGGCGACGATAGCGGTCAGGACATTGGCAACGAGGTTCATGCAGGGGCTGCTCCTTGGGTTTTATTTTCAATTGCGCCCGTGCAACCCGACTGAATGCAGGCCGCTCAGGCAATCACATGTTTTGTATATGAATCACGGTCAATGTCCAGTATTTCGACGCAAAGCTGGGTATGCAATCCGGCAGGGGCCTTACTGAGCTGCTTCAAGGTCTGCAGCAGGCTTTCTGATAATTCGCGTTTCACTTGGGGCGTGCGGCCGGTCAGCAGAGCGAGTTTGATATGGATGAAGGCGCGCGCCTCGGCCGATGTGCCGACCAGATAGGTATCGATGGGAATGGCCCGGCTTTTGATATCGATTTCTTCAAACTGGCCCGAGGCCATGATGGTTTGATTCAGTGCCATTAGCGCTTGCTGGGTATCGAGTGTTGTCAGGTTGTGGGTGTATTCGAGCGTGAGATGAGGCATTTCAATTCCTGTTGATTTTTTTAATATGGCGGGTGCTTAAGCCAATTCCAGAATCTCGACCGGCATTCCCACCGCAATTTGCCCTGCATTCTCTGCGATCACGTTCTGCCCGAACATCACACCGCCGTCCCCTTTGCGATGTTTCGCGAGTGCGCGCATCGGTTCCTGATCGGCGGATTTTTCGCCGGTTTCCGGGTCAACGGTGGTGAACACGCAACGTGCGCAGGGTTTGACGATGCGGAAGGTCACGTCGCCGATGCGGATGCGCTTCCAGCCGTCTTCGGCAAAGGCATCTGCGCCACTGACGACCAGATTCGGCCGGAAGCGGGCCATCTCCATATCCCGCCCCACCCAACCGGATAACTGCTGCCGCGATGCTTCGCCCGCCAGCAGGATCGGATAGCCATCGGCGAATGAGAGAGGTACGTCCGGGTGGTGTTTCACGCGACGTTGCGTGTCGCCGGTGTAGACCAGTTGCACCGGCTGGCCGAGCACGGCGGAGAGCCAGGCATCGGCGTCGGTCGCGCCGATCCAGGCTTCGAAATGGTCGCGCCAGACTTGCACCGGCTGCGGCGTGGTGAAGGCACTGCAGGCGACTTCGATGGTCTCGAAGCCGGCAGCGCTGAGGATCAGGCCGGTTGCGGTCGGCGTGGCGACCACTCTGACGAAGTGCGGCAATTCCCGCCCGGTGATGAAGCGGCCGGTGGCATCGGCCACCATCCAGGCGCGATCGTCGGGTAGGCCGAGCGGGGTGACCTGGGTGTGCACCAAGGAATGGGCACGCGTGGATTTGACCGGATAACGGTAGAGCGCGGTGAGGGTGATGGTCATGGCGAGTCCGTGACGGGAGGTGCGGCCAACCAGTAACGGCGGCGCTTGTTGCGTTCAGTGGTGATCGCAACTGTATCACCGACCGAGAAGGATATTGCGCCGTCATGATCGGTACGCAGTCCTTCTGCTCCGGCCGCCGCATAGCGATTCAGCACGGAGCGGTTTGGATGGCGGTAATGGTTGAGATAGCCAGCAGAAAACACGACCCACTTCGGTTCTGCCGCACCTAGCAACGCCGGCGATGAAGAGCTGGCGCTGCCGTGATGCGGCGCGACGAGAATGCCATGCGGCAGGATAGTCCCGGTGTCGGCCAAGGCGGCTTCCTCCCGCTTGCCGATGTCACCGGTGAGCAAGAGCGGTGGTCGATCGGGGGCGGAAACCTGCAACACACAGCTGTGGGCATTGTCGTCGCCTTCCAGATCAGCCGGTGGCCAAAGGACGTCGAAATTGACGCCATCGCGCTGCCAGCTTTGCCCCGCTTCGCAATCCACATGCGCCACGCCTAACTGCCGCGCCGGATGATCGTCCGGCAGCGTGCTCAGCAATTGCGTCGATGGCACGCCCTTCAGCACGTCGACCGCGCCACCGCTGTGATCGTTGTCGTTGTGCGAGACAACTACTGCATCGAGTTGCTTCACACCGAGCGCACGTAACGCCGGCAGGATATTGCGCTGGCCGGCGGAGGGCGTGCCGGTGTCATAGAGCAGCGCGTGGTGCCCGGTTTGCACCAACACCGATAAACCCTGACCGACGTCGAGTACTGTCGCCCGGTAAGTCACGTCTGCCGGCTGCACGGGTTTGAACGCGACCAGCGGCAGCAGGAATACCGTGCCCAATAACCGGGTGGACGTTCCGCGTGGCGCAAGCCACAACAGCACCCCCAGCGCGGCGGGTAGTCCGGCCCACGCTGGCGGTGCGGGCAGGGCGACGAGGCCGGTCGGCAGCCGCTCGCACCACTGCAAGAACCAGTCAGTAAGTGCAAACAACCGCTCCGCGCCATACAGGGCGAAGTCGAACGGCTCGATCAATCCGAACAAGGCCAGCGGCGTAACCAGCAGGCTAACCACCGGAATCGCCACCGCATTGGCCAGTGGCGACACCAGCGGCACTTGCTGAAATACGATTAGCAACACCGGGAACGAGGCGAGCGTGGCAGCCCATTGCGTGGCGATCCAGCCCTGCCATTTCAGCCCCTCGCCGAGCTTGGCGCTGCTGGCCCACAGCAGCCCGCCAACAGTGAGAAAAGACAGCCAGAAGCCGACCGACAGCACCGAGAACGGATCGAAGGCGACGACCACTGCCAAGGCCGAAAGCCAGACGGTGAGCGGCCCGGATGGCCGCAAACGCCACATGCCATAAGCGGCAATCGCCAGCATGATGAGCGTACGTTGCGTGGGCACAGACATTCCCGCCAGCGTGCTGTAGACCAGCGCCGTGACTACACCAGCCGTCAAAGCCGCACGGGGTGCGCCGATGCGGCTGCAGAGTCGGGGCGAGCGCCGCCACAGCCAGCGCGTCAACGTCGCCATCAGCCCGGCGAGCAAGGTGATATGCAGACCCGAAATCGAGATCAGATGGGTGACGCCGGTATTGGCATAACGCTGCCATTGCTCCGGCGGCAGCCCGCCTTGATCGCCAACCGTCAGCGCCACGATCACGCCTCGGTAAGGCACGTCCGGCAGTGCCGCGACGATGCGTGCCCGTAGCGCTTCGCGAATGCGCGATATGCCGGCCTGCCAGGCAAAACCCGCCAGTAGTTCGCCGCTTTTCACGCTGGCCGTCGCGCCGACACCTTGTTGCATCAGCCAGCTTTCCAGATCGAAACCACCGGGATTCAGGCTGCCGTGCGGTTGCTTGGCTTTCAGCTGGAGTTGCCAGCGTTGGCCGGCATGCAAGGCGGGCCGATCATCTGGCGCGGTACTGCGGCGGTTGCCGTACCAGTTCGTCTGGATGCGTTCCGGCAGCCCTTGGCCGGCATCGGGAACGAAGGTGAAACGGGTGCCGAAGCGCGTGGGTTGCGGCAGGTCGGCAATGTAGCCGCTGACGTCGAGCGGGATGTTTTCCTGCGCCGGATCAAGCCGATCCGCCATGCGCAGACCGGCGCGCCAATCGGCATAGCCGAAGCCGAGGACAAAGGCCGCGATGATGAATAGCCAGCGTAGGCGCGGTCGTGAGCGCTGCATCAGCGGTAATGCGGTGCAAAAAGCTGCGGCCAACAACCAAGGCCAGACCGGGGGCAAGGTAGCTTGGGTTTGCAGCAGGCAGATACCGACAACGAAAGCGAGCAGGGCGGCGAGTTTGAGCACGCTAGAGCTTAGGGGGCGACGATTTGGCGCGACTAGTGAGGGAATCGCGCATGGCGGTATGCCGTTGCGCTATCGCGTAGCCCGGATGGCGTGGTCCTCCCATGCGTTATCCCCGGCCGGCAGAGCCGTCCGGGCTACGGGGGGCTCCAATGTAGCCCGGACGCGTTTCGCGGCCGGGAACGATGGTTCTACTGCGCGATTCCGCACGGTATTCATGCCGCTGGACGCGCGTCATTTTATTGATATAGTTACAAATGTAATTAAATTCGTCCGGATTCACCCGAGAAAACCATGCGCTTTGAACAACGACTTGATCGCTACCTCACCCATTACCCGGCCGCACCGCGTGAAGTCATCCGTGCCTCGCGGCTGATGTTTCGCGGCGCGCATTTGCTGCAAGCGCGCATCGAAGCCGCGCTCGCGCCGTTCGAGCTGGAAATGCGGCACTACCTCGCGCTGGCGATCATCACCACCGATGAAGACGAAGCCATCACGCCATCCGACTTGAGCACCTCGCTCGATGCCACGCGTACGCAGATCACGCGTTTGCTGGATGGGCTGGAAAAGCGCGGGCTGGTCGAGCGCCGGCTGTCGCAGACCGACCGCCGTAGCCTCGATCTGACCCTGACCGCTGCCGGTAGCGCCTTGCTCAAGGCCGCTACGCCGGTCGTGCACGATGCCTACCGTGAGGCGTGGTCTGCGCTGGAAGCGGATGTCCTGCAGAACACGCTGAACGGGCTGAGCTGTTTGAATGCTGCCTTGGGGGCAGAACAGGAACCAGAACCGAAATGAAGCTGCGCCTGTCCGCCCGCATCCGCCACGAAAAGAAACGCCTGTTGATGGCGCTGCTCGGGCTGATCACGGCGGTCGAGTTTCTGGAAAACCTGATGTTCGTCTTTGCCGCCAGCCACATCGTCGGCGGCATCGACGCCGCGCCGCGTGAGTTTGCGCAAGTGCAGGCGGCCTACGCCATCGGCAGCATGCTGATGATCGTGAAGCAGCAATGGCTGGCGAAGCGGTTTGGCTATCGCCGCTATCTGAGCGGGGCACTCGCGCTGTTCGTCGTCGGTGCGTTGGCGAGCGCGGCCAGCCATAACCTGATCGAGTTGACCGGTGCGCGTTTCATGCAAGGCGTTGGCGGCGGGGCGTTGTTTACCAGCAGCCGCATCTTGATCAACGTGATGTTCCCGTCGGCCGAGCGCCCGCGTGCGCTCAAATATTTCATGGTGATGATCTTTGGTGCCTCTGCCGTAGCCCCAGCGCTGGCAGCGTCGCTGGTGGAAACGCACGGTTGGGAATGGGTGTTTTACGGCGCGGTGCCACCTGCCATGTTGGCGCTAGCCGGTTGCTGGTTCTTGCTGCCGGAGACCGAGCGCGATTCATCGCCCGTCAAATACGATGCGTGGCCGCTGATGCTGTTTGCCGTCGCCATCGTTAGCCTGCAATTGATGTTGTCGCAAACACGCTACGACTTCTTCGCCCACTCCGGCCGGCTGGTCTTGCTGGCGCTGCTGGGTAGCGCGCTGCTGGCCGGTTTTCTGTGGCAGCAATACCGCCATCCCGATCCGCTGCTGCATGTGCGTGAGTTGCATAGCAGCGTGTATCTGACCGGGCTGGGGTTGTATTTCCTGCACTATTTCCTCTCCAACTTCAGCAGCTACCTGTTCCCGGTCTATGCCGAACAGGCGCTGGGTATGCCGCTGGTGACGGTGGGCTGGCTTAATACCTTTGCCGGCGTGATCGGCTTGGGCGTGGCCTATGGCTACGTCAAATTCGGCCGATGCTTCCCGAACAAGAAGCCCTTGATGCTGGTCGGCGCATTGGCGATGGCGCTGACAGCCTGGCTGTTCGCCCGCATGCCGCCCGATGCCACACCCGCTGCGCTCATGCCGGCGCTGCTCACCAAGGGGTTCTTCTCTGTACTGTTGGTGATGCCGGTGGCGGGGCTGACTTTCCGCGAATTGGGTGATGAACGCTTTGCCCACGGCTACCAAGGCAAGAACCTGATGCGGCAGATCGCCGGGTCGATCTCGACCGCCATTGCTGCAGTGCTGATGCAAAACCGCCAATTCGCAGTGCGGCAGGAAATCAGCGCGAGGCTAACGCCCGATCACCTGCAAGTCGCGAGCTGGCTGGATACGATGCAACATGCCCTCGCAGCGCGTGGTTTTGCACAGGAGCAGGCGCATGCCGGTGCATTGGCGGAGTTGGCAAGGGTGGTGGAGCGGCAGGCGCAGCTGATTGCCTGCGAGGATTTGTATTTGTTTCTGGCGGCTGCGGCGTTGGTGACGGCGATGGTGGTGGGGGTGCAGCGGAAGTTGCTTTGAGTTGCTGTTAAGTAAAGCGCCGTTGGCGCAGGTAAAGGCGTTACAGCGCGTTCGGGCGCGCGGCCGGGTTAAGGGGCTTGTCTCGGCCGTACATTTCCTTTGGGCCCCTTAACAATCCCAAGGCGTCCCTGCAAAAGCGTCTGTCGCAAGCGCCAGATTCCCCCGCCAGCCAGCCCGTCACGGGCGGGAATCGAAAACTCGGGCTAAAGCCCTCAAACACTCGATCCCCGA
>NZ_JONM01000006.1 GCF_000711875.1 Andreprevotia chitinilytica DSM 18519 | reverse complement strand
TTGGTCGACGGATTGGCGTTGGTCCACCAGTTGGCAACGTAATTCACGCCATTCAACGTGACCTTGTCGCCGCCGTTGTAGTGATCCTGCGTTGCGCTCCACGCTGCGTAGCAGGTGGTGGCCGGGGTCGGCGCGGGGGTCGGGGTAGCAGTCGGCGTCGGGGCCGTTGTCGGCACTGGCGTGCCGGTCACCGGTACCGGCGTTGCCGTCGGCTTCGGTGTCGGGGTTGCGGTCGGTGCCGGGGTCGGTGTAGCACCGCCGCTGCTCACGCCAAGGTCAGTCCACAGGCTGGCGTTGGTCGGGTTCCAGCCGGTGCTGGTGTAGTCGGTCTGGTTGACCAACGCCTTATAGTCGTGACCGTTGTAGGACACGACGGTGCCGGCGGTGTAGTACACGTCGGCTTGCCAGGCCGGATAAGCCGCATAGGCGGTCATCGAGCAGGCGACGAACAACAGCGAGGCCAGCAGTTTGCTGGGGGTCATCAGGGCACGCATAAGATCTCTGTCTCCATCCATTGTTATTTGATGGGACCGGTTAGCCCGGTCCGCGAAACCCGACGCAAGAAAGCGCTTTCACAAGTCACAAGAAGGTGTAAATTCCCCTACACCCGGCTCGCCGACCCATTCAACGCCGTTGCAATCGGTATTTCACAAATCCAGAAAGCGGCTGCAAAGAACTCCAATGGCGATCCAATGACGGGCTCCAATGGCTGGCCCCACTTGACACAGGAGATTTGAACATCGCCCGATACGGCATTTGCTCACGCAAACCGCTCGTGCAATGCAGCAAATTCAATCCATTGCAGTGCTTCCTCATATCAGGCCAAGGGAAATCATCAGCATGCTTAGCTGTAGCACGGGTTTAATTCCCGCATCTTATTTCCCGATTACCAGCACACTTAGCAGTACGCCGCAATTGACGCAGCACATGGCGCGAGTCGGCCTGATCAGGATATTGCAACTGTTCCAGCACAAATGTCAAAACCGATTATCGGCAATCGATCATTGATTTGATTGAGTAAATTCTAATTTTCCCAATCCGGGATCGATAAGAACAAATCAGTCTGGAAGCGGGGTCAGAAGCGCTCTTCGGCAGAAAGAACGGCAAGGCGCAATTTGGAAGAAAGACGGATTTCAGATATGTTGCGAAGGTTTACGCAAGGCGCTGCTGGCGAATGATAAAAAAAAGGCCAAGGTAAAAACCTTGGCCATCAAGTTTAGAAGAGATATGAAGTGTCAACCAACGGAAACCGCCGACTCACCACTTCTTGTCGCAACACCGCGCTCGCACGCAGGGCATTGACCGACGGGCCCACAATACCCGCTTGCAGAGGGACTTTGAATGTCTGAATATGATTTCACATTTGTCCGAATCGCGCCATGACACCAATCTTCCACGAGCACTTCACCGTTTCGCCAGCGACGGTTCAGCGCAGTGTCGGCGCACGCGTTTTCTATAAACCGTATCTGCGGGCACTCAACGACTATGACGTGCTGCTGGCCGGCGTGACCGAAGCGCGCGATTATTTTCATGTCGAACGCGAGGGCGCACCGTTCCATGTGGTGCTGTTTGCGCTGGATGATGGTGGGGAGATTACCGATGGCGATGTAAGCCACGCCTTGCCTGCAAGGCATGTCGCCGTTCTGCCGGCAGGTGGGCGCAATGGTTTCCGGCTGACCGGACCCAGCTGGCGCCTGGTGTGGTTCCTGCTGAATGACTGCCCGCGCTGGGCGGCATTGGGCAGCGAGCAGCCGCGAATCCGGCCGGCACGCAATCCGGATAGCTTGTACCCGGCGGTGGCGACCCTGTGTGAAGAGGCGTGGTTGTCTGAATCTGATCAGTCGCTCGCCACGTCCGCACTTACGCTGGCCATGCAATTGTTCGAGCGGGAAATTGAAACCGGGCCGCAAAGCGGTGATATCACATTACGCTTGCAGCGATTGTTCGCACCAGTATTGCTTTATCCGGCCCGGCCTTGGCGGGTTGATGCATTGGCAGCGGAATTCGGGGTCAGCGTGGCGCACTTTCAACGCCTTTGCGTGCGGCATTTAGGCATATCGCCACAGCAAATGCTGCTTTCTCACCGCATGAATCGCGCAATGGAAATGTTGCAATCCGGTGTAGGCAGTGTGGGCGAAGTCGCCGCTGCAATTGGTTATGAGGAAATCGCCAGTTTTTCGCGCCGCTTTACCCAGCATTTCAGCATTCTCCCCAGCACCGTCTTGCGCCAACGCCATTCAAAACAGAGCGATTGATTTCGATCAATCCGGCAATAGCCCAGGAATGGCCATTTATTCAAACAGCACCCTGCTGTTTTAAACGCATCCGGCATCATGCCGGATGAAGTTTTTCGGCCTGCCGCAATCCCCTTCCTGACGTTCATCTAGTCGCGTACTCGACACGCCGGCGTGAATTACTGCATTGGCGCTCTTTTGCAATGGGCATTCGTTAGCGAATCAATGCCGATTCAATCGCCAGATTCCACAACAAAGAAAAAAGCCCTCCTGTTTCCAGGAGGGCTCAACATTTATTGCTTTATGGTTTCTGCTTGGTTCCCTACTTAGTTCTTGCTTAACCGTATTACTGGTTAATCTTGCCCATTGCGTTCATCAGCGTAGCGGTGCTGTCGTCACCATCGAGCGACCAGCTGAACACACCGCCCAGGCTCTTCGACTTCACGTAGTCCAGCTTGGTCTGGATCACGGCCGGGGTGTCGTAGGACCAGAAGTTGGTGCCGTCGAACTTCCAGGATTGCTTGGTCACGCTGCTGAGGTACTCGGTACCCGCTGCCGACTTCAGAACCTTGTAGTCTTCGATGCCCGCTTCGTAGGTGCCATGCGCCGGAGCCGTTGCTGTCTGGTACAGACCGTTGTTGGCATTCGTCACACCAGTCCAACCGCGACCGTAGAACGGGATACCGACGACGATCTTGCTGGCCGGTGCACCACCTGCGATCAGGTTGTTCACAGCGCTATCGATGTTGTACGTCGATTGGATGCCCGGCTTGCCGGTCTTCGGATCGAGGTAGTACGGGCTGGCAGTATCGCCGTACAGGTTCGATTGGAAGTCGGTCGGACCCGTTGCGTTCCAGCCACCGTTGAAGTCGTACGACATCAGGTTGATCCAGTCGAGGTACTGGGAGTAATTACCCGGCTCGGTCATGTCGATCTTGTCCTTGCCGGAACCGATCGCCACCGAGAGGTAGTAATGCTTGCCAGTCGTCGCGCCCAGTGCATCCAGTTGCGTACGGAATTCCTTCATCAGCAGGGTGTAGTTCTGCTTGTCGGCAGCGTTGACCGTGTTGTACGGCTGGCCGATAACGCCCGGGAATTCCCAATCGATATCGATACCGTCAAACACGTTGGCTGCTGCACCGGCACCACCGCGACCGCTGTACACCGGCAGGTTGCCCTTGATGTACAAGTTGATGCAGGAAGACACCAGTTGCTTGCGCAGCGCGTCGGATGCGGAAGCGGCCGAGAACCACTTGGACCAGGTCCAGCCACCGATGGAGATCATCGTCTTCAGGTTCGGGTACTTGACCTTCAGATCCTTGAACTCGCGGAAGCTACCAGCCAGCGGATCGCTCCACTGGATGGTGTCGCTCGGGTCAACGCGACGCGCCGGGGTACGGCCGTAGTCAGCCCATGCATCATTACCGGTACCAGCACCAGCGGCGTTGGCATCGGTTGCGCCCGGTTCGAGCTTATCGAAGCCGTTGTCGCACTCGTAGCCGCCGTTCTTCTGGAAGACGTTGGCGAACGCGTAGTTGACGAAGGTCATCTTGGCGGCGGAACCATTGGTCACGAAGTCAGCAACTTCGAAGCCACGGCCGTAAACGCCCCACTGCGCGAAGTAGGAACCGACGATCTTGCCGGAAGTCGGCGACGGCGTCGGAGTGGCGACCGGAACCGGCGTTGCGGTCGGGATCGGCGTAGCCGTCGGGACAGGCGTAGCGGTCGGAACCGGTGTTGCTGTCGGCTTCGGCGTAGCGGTCGGCGCTGGCGTGGCAGTCGGAACCGGGGTCGCGGTCGGAGCCGGAGTCGCAGTCGGGGTGCCGCCAGCGCAGTTACCCAGAACAGTCCAATCCTTGCCGGAGCCGGCCGGGCCGCTGTTGGTCGACGGGTTGGCGTTGGTCCACCAGTTGGCGACGTAGTTAACGCCATTCAGGGTGACCTTGTCGCCTTGGTTGTAGTTAGCCTTGGTCGAATCCCAAGCGGCATAGCAGGACGACGGAGCCGGTGTTGCGGTCGGCGTGGCCGTCGGAACAGGAGTAGCAGTCGGTGCAGTGGTCGGGGCCGGGGTAGCGGTCGGTTTCGGTGTGGCAACCGGTGTCGGCACCGGCGTTGCAGTCGGGGCCGGCGTCGGCGTGGCGCCACCAGCGCTCGCGCCCAGATCGGTCCACAGGCTGGCTACGGTCGGGTTCCAGCCGGCGCTGGTGTAGTCGGTCTGGTTAACCGTGGCCTTATAGTCGTGGCCCTGATAGGACACGATGGTGCCGGCGGTGTAGTACACATCAGCTTGCCATGCCGGATAAGCGGCATATGCATGCGCAGCGATCAGTGCAGCAGGAATTGCAGCGAGCGCAAAACGGGTCGAGTACGACATAGAAAGGGGGTCTCCATCCTCTTTGTATTGGCGTTATTCACGCGCATCCACTGGTATTTACCGAAAACCCTACTCCGTCAATATCGGGTAAGTATTTTTGTTTTTTTCGGCTACCGGGTCATCCGCAAACACGTTCATGCCTGCGATGGACCCCATTACTGCGCATGCACCAATGTTGTGTCAAGGCTCTGCGGCACTACCGTTTATCGGCAAACGCATTCGGTAGTCGGAACCAAGTCGCAAAACTACGTAAACGCCCCAAAACGGACTTGACGCACCACAACAAAACGCCAAATTTTTCAATAAAAATGCGGGTTAAATGGGTATATGCACCATGCTGCAGCGCAATATAACGCAACGCTGTTGTATGTAGATTTGTGTAATTGATGTAATTTTTTGAAAATTTACTACATAAATTTTTTCGTTTTTTGCCGGTTTTTTTGTAGGAAGTCTTCATTGTCACAATTCACCAACACAACAAAACTTACTAAAAACATACAAACAACATTTCAAATCAGTAATGATGTTGCGATGGCATGACGATAAGATTTCCGTTCTCGCGAGATTGAAACCTGACGATATGACCGTTCAGCTGGTATCAGTGTAATCCTGTATGCGAATGGAATATCCATCGCAACAGGTCTGATGCCGGGTGGTTTGAGGACGACAGGCGAAGCGATGGCAAGCGAGCAATCGGGCCCGGCGTGCAGCGCGTTCAATCACCGGGTCAGGGACGGTTGCCGAGATTCCAGCGGGCGCAGTACCACTTGGTCTGCGCATTGGAGAGCCCGACCAGCACGCTGCCGGACTTGGAGAGATAGCGGGGATAGGGGCCAGCGAGCGGCACAAAGACGAAACCCAAGCGGGTTTCGATGTTCTTTCTGACCGTCTCGACCTGATCGGGAATCAACGCGCCAACCATCAGCGCACCGGAGGTCTTCACGTTCACGAACACTTCGGTGCTGGCGTTGCCACCCAACTCGGCATGTTGGGAGTCGAACCATTCGGCCTCGCCCCAGGTGCGTAGCGGCTGGCCGAGATAAGTACGGAAGTAATCACGCCAGAACTCGGTCGACCATTCGGAACGGCAAGTCAGCGCGGCTTCGACCTTATCGGCGAAATGGGTGGGGACTTTCTTGGATGAAGCGGCATGCGCAGCGGGGATGGCGCAGACAAAGACAAACGCCGCCAAGGAACCGAACACATTATTAGATAAGGTTCGGCTCATGGCGGCGTTGTTCGGGTGCGGCGAATGCTTAGCCGGAATTACGCAAACCGGCTGCAATCCCGTTGATGGTCAGGTGCACCGCGTGCGCCACATCTTCGCTGTCATCACCGGCGCGCATGCGCTTGAGCAATTCAACCTGCAAGTGGTTGAGCGGATCGAGATACGGCAGGCGGTTATCCAGGCTGCGGGCCAGCGTCGGGTTGTCGCCCAGCAAGGCCGAGTGCTCGGTAATCGCCAGTACGGCATCGACCGAACGATGCCACTCGGCCTTAATGCGACCAAAGATACGCTTGGCCAGATCCTGATCCTGCACCAGCTCGGTATAGCGCGCAGCGATGGCGATATCGGACTTTGCCAACACCATCTCCATATTCGACATCGTGCCCTTGAAGAACGGCCAGTCGCGGTAGAGCTGGCGCAGCGTGGCCAGACCTTCATCGCCTGCTTCCGCCAGATATTCAGCCACGGCCGTACCGAAGCCATACCAGCCCGGCAACATCAAACGGCATTGCGACCATGAGAACACCCAGGGAATCGCGCGCAGATCAGCGATGCTGTTGGTGGCCTTGCGCGCCGCCGGGCGCGAGCCGATGTTCAGGCTGGGGATTTCGCCGATCGGCGTTGCTTCGCGGAAGTAGGTAACGAAATCCGGCGTGGCGTACACGAGATCGCGATAGGCCCGATAAGCGCACGACGACAGGCGCTCGACCAAGGCGTGGTGTGCCGCATCGTCGACGGCAACCGCTGCATTGCCCGGCAGGCTCGCCTCAAGTGTGGCGGCCAGCAGGATTTCCAGATTGCGGTGACCCACTTCGCGGTCAGAGAACTTGGCGGCAATGACTTCGCCCTGCTCGGTCACACGGATCTGGCCGTTCACGGAACCAGCTGGCTGCGCCAGCACAGCATCATAAGCCGGGCCACCACCGCGGCCGACCGTGCCGCCACGACCGTGGAACAGGCGCATCTTGATGCCGTTGGCATCGAACACCTTCACCAAGTCCTGTTCAGCCTTGTACAGCTCCCAGTTGGAGGTGAGGTAGCCGCCATCCTTGTTGGAGTCGGAATAGCCGAGCATTACTTCCTGCACATTGCCGCGACCGCCGACGATCTGGCGCCACTGCGGAATGGCGAACAGCTCGGACATGATCTTGCTGGCGCCGCGCAAGTCGGGAATCGTCTCGAACAGCGGGATGACGTTGATCTTGGCGACCACCACCGGGGCCAGCTGGATCACACCCACTTCATTCATCAGCACCGCGACTTCGAGGATGTCGGACACCGATTCGCAGTTGGAGATGATGTAGTTCGGCAGCACTGCTTCGCCGTAGCGCGATTGCATTTCTTCGGCGGCACGGTAGATGTCGAGTTCTTTCTGGACCAGTTCGCTGTATTCAACGTATGGGCAGATCAGCGGACGCGGGCTGGCCAGCTCGCGCAGCAGCACCACGCGGCGGCTGGCTTCGTCCAGCTTCAGATAGTCTTCCAGGCCGGCTTTTTCGAACAGCTCGGCGATCACCTTGTCGTGAATGCCGGAGTTCTGGCGCATATCGATCGGCGCGAGATGGAAACCGAACACGCTCACCGCACGCTGCAAACGACGCAGACGGCCACCAGCCAGCTTGCCAGCGCCGTGCGCCTTGAGCGAATTGGCGATCAGCGCCAGATCGGCCGCCAGTTCCTGCGCGTTCTGATAAGCATCAGCACGGGCCACGTCGTGCAGGGCATGATGGAAGGTGCCGATATGCGAAGCGGTCGCAAAAATACGCGCACGGATGTGCGACACCGCCATGCGGTAGGGCTCTTCGCCCTTCTTCGAGCCTTCATCGCTGAATTGATCTGCCAACTGCTGCAGCGCCTGATCGACCTGCACGATACGCGCCGACATCGACAGCTCGTTTTCGAGCTTCTGGCATTGCTGATAGTAATAGTCGAGCGCTACGCCGGATTGACGCGACACCGCGTAACGCAGCACATCACCGGTCACGAACGGATTGCCGTCACGGTCACCGCCGATCCAGCTACCGACATGCATGAAATTGGGCAGTTGCACTTCCTTGCCGGATAGCGCCGCCAGCTTGTCTTCCAGTTCCAGGTAGAGACGGGGCAGCACGTGCAGGAAGGTATTGCGGAAATAGGCCGAGCCGTTTTCGATTTCGTCCTGCACCGTCAGTTTGAAGGTGCGGATCTCGCGCGTTTGCCACAGGGTGAGCAGCACGCGCTCCAGCGCTTCCTGATTGGCGCGCAACTCATCCGGCGTCATCGGCAGGCGATCACGCTCGGTCAGCAACGCAGCCACGGCACGGTGACAGTCGAGGATGGTCTTGCGCTTGACCTCGGTCGGGTGCGCGGTCAGCACCGGGGCAACCAGGGTATCGGACAAGAGGTTGAGAATTTCCGTCGGTTTGACTTCGCGCTCGGTCAAGCGGCCGATCACATCGGCAATGCTGCCGCGCTGCGCTTCAGACCCTTTGAGCTGATAGGCACGACGACGACGGTTGCGGTGCAGATCTTCCGCAATATTGGATAGATGCGAGAAATAGCTGAATGCCCGCACCAGCGCGACGGCATGCGGCAGATCCAGCGTGGACAGCGACTTGGCCAGCTGTGCGCCGGCGCTGGCATCGGTGCCTTCAACGAAGCGGATTGCCAAATCCCGAATCGCATCGATCTGGTCGGCTGTGCTAGCGCCGGTTTGTTCGCGAATGGTATCGGCGAGCAAGCGGGCAAGGAGGTCGAGATCACGCGCGAGCGGCAGATCTTTCTCAGACACCTGGTCGAGTCGGGGTTCGTGTTGGGGCATGGCGGCAGCTATCAGGAACGTAAGTCGGAGTCGGTATGGGAAAAGCCGCGTTTCAAATGAAATAGCGGGTTCCCACGGCGCAAAACGACGCTATTCTAGCAAGAACCTGCCCCTGCCGGGGCGCTCGTGCTGGGGAATTCCCGTATGGCCTGTTACCGTTTCCACTTGATGAATGGATTTGCCGAGCGTCGGCAAGCCGGCGCGGCCGTCGCCGTGGTCGAATGCGAGGCATTTCCTGACGATGCCACGCTGCATGCGATCGCATTCCAGCTCAATGCGCCGGAAACCGTCTTCATCGAACCGGGCACTGGCCGCGCCCGCGCCTTTACCGCGCAATATCCGCTGCCCACTTCCGGCCACGGCGCAATCGCCATCGCGGCAGCGCTGGAGGATCGGCTCACCCACGCGGTCGATTTCGGCCACGGCCCGATCACGACCTGGCAGGAAAACGGCATCTGGTGGTTCTACGCCGAAGCCCCCAAAAGCCGCCTGGTTGTACTGCCGGTCGAAGGGTTGACCAATGCGCTCTGGATCGAATTTGGCGATCTGACCGGGCAAAACCTGTTTGTCGATACCGGGCTGGATCAATTGATGGTGCCATTGCGCAACCAGCACGCGGTCTTGAAGGCCCGCCCCAAGCCGGAAGTGCTGGCACAATTGGCCGATAACGGCCGCCACATCCCGCAGCTGGCCTTGTGGCATCAGGAAGGGGATGTGGTCACGCTGCGCAGTTTCAGTTCGGATCAGTTGAATGTGTATGAGGAGTTCGGCGCAGCCGACTCCGCCGCGAATATCGCCGGCTGGCGACTGGCCACCGGTAGCGTCGCGCCGTTCTCGTTCAAGGTCGAACAGGGTATTTCGATCCAGCGCGTGCACACCCGCCTATCGGTGATGCATGTGTCCGTCGATGTACGCCGCCGGATCGCGGTGGGTGGGCGGATGTGGAAGATCGGGACGGGTGAGTTGGAGTTTTGAGCAACAACACCAATCGTAGGGCGGGTTAACGGGCCAACCTTAAGCTGCCGCCGCAGCACCACCTTCCGTCTGCAAGATCACATCCACGCCATAACGGCGTTGCGTGCGGCGGTATACATCCAGCAATTGCCGCGCCTTGCCATTGGCCGGATCGAGCTTGCGCGCCCGGGCCAGGTACTCCTGAGACAGCTCCATATAGCGCGCATCCCAGCCTTCCTTGTTCACGCAAACCAGCAGCGCATTCGAGGCATTGAGCAGCACTTGCAGGTTGCCGGGCAGTGTTTCCAGCGCCGAGATGAAGCGCTCGGCAGCACCGGTGTAGTCGCCGGAATTGGCGGCGCGGATAGCCTCATTGTTGACTTCGATGATGTCTTGATTGGCCGACTGGATCAGCTGTGCCGCGACTTCCGGCCGGCCCAGCCCGTGGTAGAGCGCTTCGACCGTGCTGGCGATATCGGCATCCTCATTGCGTACGCGCAGCGCGTGCTTCACATAAGCTTCGCCAGCATCGACATCCCGTACGGCAAAGCAAGCCTGCGCCAGTTCGAGCAACACGCCGGCCGGCGGGTCAGCCATTTCGTCGATGCGTTCGCGGGCAACCGTGATCGCCCGCATTGCCTTCTCTTTTTCGCCCAAGGCCGTTTGCGCCGCGCTATCGATCAGGTCGGCGACGACCAGCGCCATTTCTTCATGCCGGAAATCACGTTTGACGCGCTCAACGGTACGCTGTGCGCCGAGCACATCCGAATTGGCAATCTGGGCTCGGGCCAACTCCGCATAAACGGCCGGATCGCGATTCATTGCGGTACGCGACAACTCAACCGCTTGCTCCAGCGCCGCTTGCGCCACATTGTTGACATCATTGCGTAGCGCCAACCGGCCTAAAGCGCGTTGCCGTAGCGCAACCAACGGCGAGCGCCGCGTCGCTTCTTCGAGCACTGCTTGCGCCGCAGCCATGTCGCCCTGCGCCTGCATGGTACGGGCCAGCCCGTCATAGGCTTCCATCACCAGCTCGTGCTCAAGCTTGACCCGTTCGTACAACACCCGCGCTTCGTCATATTGCTTGAGGGAAAATTGCGAGCGCGCCAGCCCCATCATCGCCCAGGCCACTTCACGCCCTGCCAGCACTTCGCGATAGAAATCACGCGCACCGGCATGGTCGCCGAGCAAGGTCAGCAGGCGGCCTTTGGCACGCAACAAGGGATCGGGCATCGGCTGGATCGCATCGCACTTCTCGATGGCGGCCATGTAATCGCCAGCCCGCGTCTGTTCGTCGATGGGCCGCAGCATGGCCTTGCGAGCGAGCGCCAGTTGCAAGCGCTGGACAAAATCAGCGCTGGAGAACGGTTTGAGCAAATAGCCGTCCGGCGCCAGCTCAGCCGCGCTCATCACTTGCGACAAGCGCCGCTCGCCGGTCACCACCATAAAGACACAGGACGGCTTGAGCAATTGGTGGCGCTGGCAGGCCTCGAACAAATGCACGCCATCCAGCCCGCCACCGAGATCGAACTCGGCCAGCACGATGTCGAACGGCGTCTGCCCCAGCCGCGCCATGGCATCCGGCAGGCGGCTGACGTAGTCGATCTGCGTCACGCCGCAATCGTTCAACCCTGCACCAATGGCTTGACGCATGCCGCTAGCGGGGTCGATCACCAACGCCAGCTGGCCATGGAGATTCGGCGCCCCTGCGATCGCTGCCATTACCCACTCCTTAAATTACTTCTTCTTATATAACCCTAATGCAAAATGGATACTCTGTAAGTAGCCAGGTAAGCGCGATCACACCGTCTCACCCGCCAAGCGGCGCTAACTGCTGACAGGCTCCAGCTTCGCATAGCCAACCGCCAGCCATTTCGGCCCTACATCGCGGAAGTTGACCTGCACATTGCCTGTTGCACCACCCTCATGATCGATCACCACCCCGATGCCAAACTTCGGGTGTTTCACGGTCATGCCAATGGCTAGCCCGTGATCAGGGGTTTTCTGTTTCGGGGCGGCGGTGGGCGCGGAATAGGTTTGCGGCGCATAACCCCGGTTGAGGTAATGCAGCAGCTCTTGCGGGATTTCATCGAGAAAGCGGCTAGCGATGGCATAGCGGGACTGTCCGTGCAGCATGCGGCTTTGCGCGAGGCTCAGATAAAGCCGACGGCGCGCACGGGTGATCGCGACGTACATCAGCCGCCGCTCTTCCTCCAGCCCCTTTGGCTCGGCGGCGCTGTTCTCGTGCGGGAACAGCCCTTCTTCGATCCCGGTGAGGAAGACGCTGTGGAACTCCAGCCCCTTGGCGGCATGGATGGTCATCAGCTGCACCGCCATCTGGCCGGCACCAGCGGCATGCTCGCCACCTTCGAGGCTGGCATTAGCCAGGAACGCGATCAGATCGTTTTCGTCGTCAGTGACAAAACTGGCGGCGGCGTTGACGAGTTCATCCAGGTTGGCGAGCCGCTCTTCGCCTTCCTTGTCGTTGCGGTAGTGTTCCTGCAGGCCGGATTGATCGAGCACTGCACTGACCAGCTCTGGTAGCGGCAAACCTTCCACTTGCCGACGCAGGCCATCGATCATCTGCACGAAACGCCCGACCGCCGCCCCACTGCGCCCTGCCCCGCTGGAACACGCGGCCAACCACAGACTGGTGCCAGTGACACGGGCGGTTTCCTGAATGGTTTCGATTGTCCGGTTACCGATACCGCGCGTCGGGAAATTGATAATGCGCAATAGGGCATTGTCGTCATCAGGATTGGCAATCAAGCGCAGGTATGCCAATGCGTGCTTGATTTCCTGGCGTTCGTAAAAGCGCAAACCACCATAAACACGATAGGGAACATTAGCCTGTACTAATGCATGTTCGAGCACTCGGGATTGGGCATTGGAGCGGTACAGGATGGCGACTTCATTCAAATCAAGGCCATCGCGTTGCAGCTGACTGATTTCTTCGACAATGAATTCAGCCTCGCCAAAATCGCTCATCGCCTCGAAGACGCGAATCGGCTCGCCGGCAACGTCATTGGTCCACAGCTGTTTGCCAAGCCGTTCACGATTGTTGGCAATGACCGCATTGGCCGCATCGAGGATATGGCCATGCGAGCGGTAATTCTGTTCCAGCCTTATCACATGTTTGACGGCGAAATCGCGCTGGAAATCGTACATATTGCCAACATTGGCACCACGGAATGCGTAGATAGACTGGTCATCATCGCCAACCGCGAACATTGCATTGCTTTCACCCGCCAACAACTTGAGCCAGGCGTATTGCAGACGGTTGGTATCCTGGAATTCATCGACGAGGATATGGCGAAAGCGGCTACGGTAATGTTCACGCAGTGCAGCATTTCGTTCTAACAGCTCATAGCAGGCCAACAGCAATTCAGCAAAATCAACCACGCCTTCGCGTTGGCACTGCGCTTCATATTCGGCATAGATACCGGCCAGCGTGCGCGAATAGTCATCCCAGACCTGTACGCCTGCCGCACGCGTGCCGTTTTCCTTCTGACCATTGATGAAGTGTTGGGTGGCCTTGGGGGGATAACGCTCGTCATCGATATTCAGCGCTTTCATCACCCGCTTGATGGCTGCGAGTTGATCTGCCGAATCCAGAATGGCAAAGGTCGCCGGCAATCCCGCGTCGCGGTGATGCAGGCGCAGCATGCGATTGCACAGGCCGTGAAAAGTGCCGATCCATAAGCCGCGCGGATTGAGCGGCAGCATGGCGGTCAGGCGCGCCAGCATTTCCTTGGCGGCCTTGTTGGTGAACGTTACCCCCAGAATGCCGGCCGGGCTGACTTGGCCCGTGGAGATCAGCCAGGCAATGCGTGTAGTCAGCACCCGCGTCTTGCCACTACCGGCGCCAGCGAGGATCAACGCGTGCTCGGCGGGCAGCTCAACGGCAGCGGCCTGTTCTGGATTGAGGAATTCGGTCAACGGATGCGGCATGAGGGGCGACTTTGCTTTGGAGTAGATAAGGGACCAGCCAGGGCTGATTGTACAAAATCGCGAGGGAACGGGTTCAATAGAACGCTGGTTCAATAAAAAAAGGGCAGCCAAGCTGCCCTTTTTTTAGATCGTACTGCGCGTCCGGATAATTAGATGCGCAGATCGTCGATCGATTTACCGCTGTTGATCCAATCCAGCGCCCACTGCGGCTTGCGGCCACGGCCGGACCAAGTCTGGTTGGCATCCGCCGGATTGCGGAATTGAGCTTTACCAGCAGAAGGGGCTTTCTTGCCGGCCTTCTTACCTACTTCTGCGCCGAACACTTCATTCAGCGAGAAGCCCTTGGCAGCGGCCAAGTTCTGGATTTCAACCAGCAGGTTGTGCTTGTCGGTTACCTTGCGGTTTTCGATTTCGCGGTCAATGTCTTTCTGCAGTTGGTAAAGTTGCGGCAGGTTGTAGCTGGACAAATCCATTGTTAAATCTCCTGATCGGACAGAGTGCATTCATTACCTGATGGATTATGCGTGCACTCGATTGCCAATTCAAGCCCGATTTTCACCTTCATTTATTTTGGATTGTCGTTTTTTAGCCAGCCATTGATGGACTGCAAATCCGCCTCAGACAAAATCCCGACCGCAGAGGCCAATTGCAGCCGGCTGAATAGATATTCGTAGCGGGCCGAAACGAGGTTATATCGGGTCAGAAAATAGCTTTGCTGGGCGTTAAGAACGTCCACCGTGGTACGCACACCCACATCGCGGCCAAGCTTGGTTGAATCAAGCAAACTCCCCGCCGATTTGAGTGATTGTTCCAACGCCGTCACCTGTGCCGCGCCGCTTTGCACACCTAGAAACGCCTGTTTGGTTTGTTGAATTGCCGCGCGCCGGGTGGCCTCTACCGTCTGCCGTTGCGCGTCTTCCTTGGAAACGGCTTCACGCAATTGGGAACTGCGATTGCCACCGGTATAGAGCGGGATCGATAGCTGTACCCCAATGATGCCGCTATTGGTGCGGTCCATCCCGCCAGACTTGGATATACCGCTGCTCTGCCATTGGCTACCGTAGCTCGCTACGAGATCGAGCGTCGGCGCATTCTGCAGCGTGTACTTGTCGATTTCGCGTTTGGCGATATCCAGATTGAGTTGCTGGGTCTGCAAGCTAATGCTGTTCGGCGCCTGATCCAGCCAACTGTTCAGCGCATTCGGCTGTGGCGGTTGCGGCTTGAGATCGGCCACGCCAGCCAAACGATTCGGATCGAGCGCGGTGAGTTGAGCGAAGGCATTGCGTTTGACTTCCAGATCATTGGCATAAGCAATTTCCGATGAAATGATCGCGTCGTATTGTGCTTGCGCCTCATTGGTATCGGTAATCGTGGCCGTGCCGACCTCAAACATCTTTTTCGCCTGTTCCAGCTGCAGGGCGACCGCTGATTTTTGCGCCGCAGCCAGATCAACCTTCGATTCGGCCTCCTTCACATCGAAATACGCCCGCGCCACGCGCAGGATCAGATCCTGTTCGGCACTCTTGTAGGCCAGCTCGGCCAGATCCGTCTGCTTGCGCAATTGATCGGCGCTGGCGGACAACTCGCCGTGATAGAGCGGCTGGGAGGCAGAGACCGTCAGGCCATATTGCCCGCCGCTGCCATCGGCCGACGGCACGGCCGGATTGCCCGGTTTGTAATCGCTCTTGACTGCCTCGGCACTGCCGGCCAGCGACACCTTGGGCAACCACAACGCCTTGCCCTGCTCGGCCTTCTCACGGCCGGCGTAGAGCGTTGACTTGGCGGCGGCGAACGTCGCGTCGTATTGCTGGGCGGCGCGCCAGGATTCGAGCAAATCCGCCGCGAATAGATTAGGAGTCAGCGCAGCCAGACTCAAAGCAAGCAATGTTCTTTTCATCATCTTTTATCCAGATCAATTCTCGATTTGAAGCGCAGGGGATTGCTTGACGCGGAACCACGCCGCGTACAGCGCAGGCAGGAACAGCAAGGTCAGCACCGTCGCCACCAGGAGGCCGCCCATGATGGCCATCGCCATCGGCCCCCACAACGTATCTTGTGTGAGCGGGATCATCGCCAGGATCGCAGCGGCCGCCGTCAGCATGATGGGGCGGAAACGCCGCACCGCCGATTCGATCACTGCCTTCCATGGCGCATCACCCTGCCGGATATGCTGCTCGATCTGATCCATCAGGATCACCGAATTGCGCATGATCATACCGGACAGCGCGATCACACCCAGCGTTGCCACGAAGCCGAACGGAGCCCGGAACAACAGCAACGACATCGTCACGCCGATCATGCCCAGCGGCGCGGTCAAGAGGACGATGATCATCCGCTGGATACTTTGCAATTGCAGCATCAGCAGCGTCATCACCACGATCAGCATCAGCGGCATCACCGCGCTGATCGAATCCTGGCTGGTCTTGGAGGCTTCCAGCGTGCCGCCGATCTCGATGTGATATCCCGGTGGCAGTTTCGCTTCCACCTCTTGCACCTTCGGCCACAAAGCCATAGCAACGTCCGGCGCCTGCGCGCCGCTGACATCAGCCCGCACGGATAGCGTCGGCACGCGATTGCGGCGCCAGATCAGGCTCTCTTCGCTTTCGAGTTCGATTTTGGCGATTTGCGACAACGGCACCGTCTTGCCGTTACCCAGCTGGATCGGCAGGTTCTGCACGCTGGTGAGCGATTTGCGCTCATCCGGCTCCAGACGGCTGACGATATCGATCAGATTGTTGTCTTCGCGATATTGCGTTGCCGTCACGCCGGACACAGCCATTTGCAGCGTTTGCGCCAGTTGTTGCGAGGTGAGGCCGGCCAACCGCAGGCGATCCTGATCCACCTTGAGCCGCAGCACCTTCACATGCTCGCCCCAATCGAAGTTGACCGTGCGGCTGTAGGGGTTCTGCCGCATGATCGCCGCCACTTGCTCGCCCGCCTTGCGCAACACCGCCGGGTCTTGGCCAGAGATGCGGAACTGCAGCGGATAACCCACTGGCGGGCCGTTCTCTAGTCGGGTGACGCGGCCGCGCACCTGGGCGTAATCGTTCTCGAACAAGGTGGAGATGTGCTTGTAGACGTCTTCGCGCACCTTCTCGTTCTTGGTCATCACCGTCAGCTGCGCGTAGTTCAGGTTCGGCAGCTGCTGGTCGAGCGGCAGGTAATAACGCGGCGAACCGGTGCCGACATAGCTCGTCACGCTGACGATGCCTTTGTCCTTGGCGAGTTCTGCTTCCAGCTTTTTCACTTCGCGCTCGGTCGCCTCGTAGGACGCCGTGTACGGCAACCACAGATCGACCATCAGCTCCGGCCGCGACGAAGCCGGGAAGAACTGCTGCGGCACGAAGGCGGCGAACAGGCCGATCGAGAGGACGAACGCCCCGACCGTGATGGCGATCGTCGTCTTGCGCCATGTCACGCACCAGGTGACCAGCGAGCGGAACAGGCGATAGAACTTGCCTTGATGCGCGTCGTGATGCCCATCCTTGGGCACTTCCGGCAGCAGCTGGTAACCGAGATACGGGGTAAACAACACGGCAACGATCCAAGACAGCACCAGCGCGATACCGACCACGGCGAAGATCGAGAAGGTGTATTCACCAGCATTCGACTTCGCTAGACCGACCGGCAAGAAGCCTGCAACAGTGATCAGCGTGCCGGTCAGCATCGGAAACGCAGTGGATGAATAAGCGAAGGTGGCGGCGCGGAAGCGATCCCAGCCTTCTTCCAGCTTCAGCGCCATCATTTCGACCGCGATGATCGCGTCATCGACCAACAAGCCCAGCGCAATCACCAGCGCCCCGAACGAGATGCGCTGCAGCTCGATGCCGAAGTACCACATGGCGAGGAAAGTCAGCGCCAATACCAGCGGGATCGACAGCGCCACCACGATACCAGTGCGCCAGCCCAGACTGAGGAAGCTCACCGCCAGCACAATGGCCACGGCCTCCAGCAGCGATTCCATGAAGATATTGACTGCGTCGTGCACCACTGCCGGCTGATCCGAAACGGCATGCAGCTCGATACCGACCGGCAAGTTGGCCTTGACGCGTTTGAGCGTGGCGTCGATCTGCTCGCCCATCTTCAACACGTTGCCGCCCTTGCGCATCGAAATACCGAGCGCAATCGACTCGTGCCCCTGATAACGCACCTTGGATTCCGGCGGATCGATGGTGCCGCGGAATACGTGTGCGACATCGCCGAGCTTGAAGGTCTTGCCGTTGACGGTGATCGGCGTGGCCTTGAGTACCTCCACCGCGTCGTAACCGCCAGTCACGCGCAGGAACACGCGCTCGTCGCGGCCGTCGATGGTGCCAGCCGGGGTGATGGTGTTGGTGGCCGCCAGAATCTGGTTGATCTGGAACGGGCTGATCGCAAGGCTGGCGAGCTTCGCAGCAGCGTATTCGACGTAGATCTTCTGATCCTGCTCGCCAAACAGTGCCACCTTGTCGACCTCGGGAATGCGCAACAGCTCGGTGCGGGCGGCATCGACATACTTTTTCAGCTCCGGATAGCTGAAGCCATCGGTGGTGAACGCGTACAGGCTGCCGTAGGTATCGCCGAATTCATCGTTGAAGAATGGCCCGACCGTGCCGGTCGGCAAGGTGCCGGCGATATCGCCGATGCGTTTGCGCACCAGATACCAGTTTTCCGGCACGCGCTTGCTGGGCATGTCTTCGCGCAGGGTCACCATGATCAGGGTCTGGCCGGCGCGCGAATAGCTCTTGGTGTAATCGACGTCGGACATCCCTTGCAGCGCTTTTTCCAGCGGATCGGTCAGTTGCTTTTCGACCTCGCCGGCTGATGCGCCCGGCCAGAAGGCCTGCACCACCATGGTCTTGAAGGTGAATTCCGGGTCTTCCTTCTGGCCGAGCTTGGTGTACGCCAGCACGCCGGCCAGCGACAGGATGACGATCAGATAGAGCACCAGCGAGCGGTGCGTGAGTGCCCAGGCGGAGAGGTTGAAGCGACTGACGTGTGCCTCGACGTGCGTGTCTTGATTTTCCGGATGCATGTCACGCCCCTGCCTTGGCCGGTGTCGTCGTCTTCGCCACATCGGTGACGGCCGGGCTTGCGGCCGGGGTATCGATCACTTTCACGGCTTGCCCCTCACGCAGCAGATGCACGCCAGCCGTCACGATCACGGTGCCGGGCGCAACGCCTTCGACCATCACGCCGTTTTCCAGAATCGCATCGACCTTGATCGGGGTGCTGCTCACCTGCGCGGTTTTGGTATCGACCTTCCACAATTTCTTCTGGCCGTTCACGTCGAACAGCGCCGTCAGCGGCAACAGCGCGGTGCCGGTTTTGTCACTGCGCGGCGTATCGACCAGCACACTGGCGGACATGCCCAGCTGTACGGCGGCATCCGCATCGGCCAGGGTGATGCGGGCATCGAAGGTGCGGCTCATCGCATCGGCTGCCGGCGATAACTCACGCACCGTGCCGGAATACGTTTTGCTGTCTTGCGCCCACAATTTCACCTTCACCGACTTGCCGATGGCGAGCGCGGCGCGTTGACCTTCCGGCACTGACACCAACACTTCCCGCGCACCATCCCGCGCCAGCGTGAGCACCGATTGGCCCGACGACAGCACCTGACCTGGCTCGGCGTTGGTCGCCGTGATCACACCCGGCGCGTCGGCCTGCAGCGTGGCATAGGCGGCCTGATTGCCGGCCAGCTTCGCTTGCGCTTCGGCCTGCCGCAGCGAATCGCGGGCAGCGTTCAGCGTGGTCTGGTTGCGATCCACCTCGGCTTGGCTGACGAAATGTTTGGCCAGCAGTTCAGTGGCGCGTTTGTAGTCCAGCTCGGCCTGCGCCAGCTGGGTTTTCGCGGCAGACAACTGAGCCGAAGCGGCGTTGGCCTGCAAGGCGGCATCGGCCGGATCAAGCCGGGCGAGCGCCTGGCCGGCAGCAACGCGAGCGCCGACATCCACTTTGCGTTCCAGCAATTTGCCGCCAATGCGGAACGACAGCGGCGATTCCACCCGCGCATGAATCACACCCGTGAGCTGCGATTCGGCATTGGCCGAACCCGCCCCCACCACCACGGTGCGCACCGGGCGGACTTCATCGACGGCCTTGGCTTCTTCCTTGCAGGCAGTGAGCAAACCGGCCAACAAGCCGGCACTGGCCAATACCAGAACGGTACGGCGCAAAACGGAGCGATCAGACATGGGGAGTCTCCCGGGAAGGTGAAGAGGATGAAGAAACGGATTCGGCACTCACTGGCCCATCGGCGCGGGGCGGCATCATCAGTCCGCCGAGCGTGAGATCAAGGAACGTGGCGAGATAGGTTTGCGGGTCGACGGTGATGCCGTTGCACGGTGTGTTGGCGCATTGATTGAGCATCGCCATCACCACTGGCGCGGCCATCACCTCGGCGGCGACCGCGACATCCACCGGCCGGAACTCACCGCGGGCGATGCCGTATTCAAGCGCGTGCTTGAAGAGCCCCAGACCGGGTTCGATGAATTCGCGCTGGTAAACCTCGATCACATCAGGGAATTGCCCGCCCTCGGCAATCATCAGCTTGGGCAGCGCCGAGAGCTGCGTTTCGCCCATGTTCTGCCACCAGATGCGCACCAGTTCACGCAGCAGATCCGCCGCGCTGCCGGTGTAGCCCTCGAACAGGACAGCCGCTTCCGTGATCTGTGGCAGCAGCAGATCGCGGATCACGGCTTTGAAAATCTCTTCCTTGTTGGCGAAATAGAGATAGGGCGTACCGCGGGTCACGCCGGCTTCGCGGGCGATGTCTTCGATCCGTGTGGCAGTGAAGCCCTTATCGACAAACAAGGTGAGCGCGGCTTCAAGAATTTCCTGTGGCCGCGCCTCTTTGCGACGGGACCAGCGTTTGGAGATTGGGCATTGCATGGGATGCGTCCCCATCAATTAATAAATGAATGTTCATTTATTATCTCGGCGGCATAATGCCAATGTCAACAACCAATCCAGCATGTATGTCGACCCACCTTACCGGCGGCGGGTTTGGCAGCGGAACTCACCATCCAATCCACTCACCAATGCGTGCGCGGCAAAGTGTGAGATGTCGCTCACAACGCCATCGCCATTCACACAATCCGAATACCACCGAACCCGCATCGGCGCTACAATTCGCGCCGATCCCGTCACCCCCTCTGCCCCATCCAATCGGAACCCTGCCATGACCGACATCTCGCCCCTCGACAAGGCCGAAATCCTTTCCGAAGCACTGCCCTATATCCAGCGCTTTTTCGACAAGACCATCGTGATCAAATACGGCGGCAACGCGATGATCGATGAGGAGCTGAAAGAAGGCTTCGCCAGCGATGTGGTGCTGCTGAAGCTGGTCGGCATGAACCCGGTGGTGGTGCACGGCGGCGGCCCGCAGATCAATGATTTGCTGGATCGCATCGGCAAGAAAGGCGAGTTCATCCAAGGCATGCGCGTGACCGATGCCGAAACCATGGATGTGGTCGAGATGGTGCTCGGCGGCCATGTAAATAAAGAAATCGTGTCGCTGATCAACAAGCACGGCGGCAAGGCCATCGGCCTCACCGGGCAGGACAGCCACTTCATCCGTGCCCACAAGATGTTCCTGAAGGATGCTGCGGGCGAGGAAACCGTCGATATCGGCCAGGTCGGCGAGATCGACAAGATCGACCCGGCCATCGTGACCCATCTGGATGCCGCCGACTTCATTCCAGTGATTGCGCCGATCGGTGTCGATACCGAAGGCGAGAGCCTCAACATCAACGCCGATCTGGTGGCCGGCAAACTGGCCGAAGTGCTGAAAGCCGAAAAGCTGATCCTGATGACCAATACCCCCGGCGTGCTCGACAAGGACGGCAACCTGCTGACCAAGCTGACTGCCCGCCGCATCGACGAGTTGTTCGCCGACGGCACGATCTCCGGCGGCATGATGCCCAAGATCGCTTCGGCCCTCGATGCCGCCAAGAGCGGCGTGAACTCGGTGCACATCATCGACGGCCGCGTGAAGCATGCGCTGCTGCTGGAAGTGCTGACCGAGCAAGGCGTGGGCACGATGATCCGCGCGAAGTAAGCCTGCCCGACACACGACGAGGCCGCTTCGCCAATCCAGCTCACCGGATTGATCGAAGCAGCCTTGTCATTTGCAGCATGGTAGGGCGGGTTAGCAGCCTGCTGCATAACCCGCCGCATGCGTTGCGCGACCGTAAGTGCGGCGGGTTACGAACCCGCCCTACGTAACTTTCAGCACCCCGGCAGTTCTAGACGTCTGCTTCGTCCACCCCAACCCCGTAAGTTTTCTTGACAAGCCCCCCGGTAATGCCACGATCATAAGTAGATACAACGCCTACGAGCGCTTCATGATCGAGCTTCGCTATCTTCAGCTCTGCCTTGTCGAACCTTCTGCCGTTCAGGCGCAGATCATCCGCAACGAATTGAGCAAACTGGGCATCACCCGCATCGACGTCGCCGCCAGCGGCGCGGAGGCGCTTGCCCGTATCCGCACCGTCCCGCCGGTCGACGTCCTGCTGTCCGCGCTGTACCTGCCGGACATGACCGGCACCGAGCTGATCTACGCGTTGCGCAAGGAAGCAGAGAACAGCGATACGCCATTCATTCTGGTGTCGTCCGAAACCAAGCCGCACTATCTCGACCCGATCCGCCAGGCCGGCACCATCGCCATCCTGCCCAAGCCGTTCAACCAGCAGCAGCTGCAGATTGCCTTCAACAGCACCTTGAGCTTTCTGAATGCCGATCTGGAACAGGAAGCGCTCGGGGATCTGCACCTGGAAGACTTGAAGGTTTTGCTGGTGGACGACAGCGGCACCGCGCGCCGTCATGTGCGCAAGCTGCTGGAGAAAATGGGCTTCGAGCATTTCGTGGAGGCGGAAAACGGCGCGGACGCCATCTTCGAATTGCAGCAGAACCGCTTCGATCTGGTCGTCACCGATTACAACATGCCGGAAATGGATGGCCGGGAGCTGACCGACTACATCCGCAAGCACAGCCACCAGAGCACCATTCCCGTGCTGATGGTCTCCAGCGAGAGCAATGAGGAACGGCTCGCCGCCGTGCACGAAGCCGGCGTTTCGGCCATTTGCGACAAGCCGTTCGACACCGAACACGTGCGGAGCCTGCTGGCGCAAATGCTCGGGCACTGATGACATCGGTTTTGCAAGTCGCGACTGATCTCACCAACGCCCTGGTTGTGAGTTCTCCTCACTTGATTGTCGGGTCGCCACGACTACAGTGGTAATACCCCTCGCTCAAGCCGTTACATGGAGTCGATCAATGAAGAACGTTCGTCAAATGCTTGCCGGCAAGGACATCCACGGCATCTTGTCCGTGCCGCCCCAAGCGACCGTTTACCAAGCGCTGCAAATCCTGGCTGAAAAGAATGTCGGAGCCCTGTTGGTCATGGAAGGCGTTCAGCTCGTCGGCATCTTTTCCGAGCGCGATTACGCCCGCAAAGTGATCCTGATGGGCAAGACCTCCGCTGGCACGCCGGTCTCTGAAATCATGACGCGCAAGCTGATCTGCGTGCCGCCGACTGTCACCGTCGACGAATGCCTGGGCCTGATGACCGAAAAGCGCATCCGCCACTTACCGGTGCTGGATGGCGAAAAGGTGCTGGGCATCCTGTCGATCGGCGATCTGGTGCATGAGAAAATTGCCGACCAGCAATTCACCATCGACCAGCTGGAGCATTATATTCACCAGATTCCGGCCGCGATGAATCCCCACTAAGAACAAGTCCTCTATCCTGATCAAGCCGGCTTCATGCCGGCTTTCCTATGCCCCCATCGCTCAAATCCCGCCCATCCCAATCCGTCTGGCTGTTCGACCTCGACAACACCCTGCACGACGCCAGCCGACACGCCTTCCCAACCATCGATGCGGCCATGACCGACTTCATCGCCAACGCGCTGCAGATCGAACGCAGCGCCGCGTCTCACCTACGCGTGCACTACTGGCAACGCTACGGCGCGACCATCCTTGGGCTGATCCGCCATCACCCGCACATCGACCCGCAACGCTTCCTGGCGCAAAGCCACCCGCTGGCCGAGCTGCTGCGGGAGGTGCACCCGATGCCGGGATTGAAGCGCACCTTGAGACAGCTACCCGGGCGCAAGATCGTATTCACAAATGGCCCACAGGCTTATGCACAGGCGATGCTGGATGCGCTGGACGTGGCGGATTGTTTCGATGGGGTATTTTCGGTCGATCGCGTTGACGGCTACGCGCCCAAGCCGCAGATGCGTACCTACCGACAGCTGCTACGGTATTTCCGCCTGCAGGCCCGGCGCTGCATTTTGGTGGAAGACAGTCGGGACAACCTGAAGCCGGCCAAGCGGCTCGGCATGCGGACGGTGTGGATCAAACCCGGAGTGCGGGGCAGTGCGTGGGCGGACGCCACGTTGATCAGGCTGGAAGAGTTGGCGCGGCGACGGATTCGCGCTTAACGTGCCTCGAAAAAAAACGGCGGCCATTGATCGATCAATTGGCCGCCGATTTCATTCCGTAGGTCAGATCTAGATTTCGACCTGCGTCCCCATCTCCACCACCCGGTTCGGCGGAATCTTGAAGAACTGGGTTGCACGCACCGAATTACGCGCCATGAGCGTGAACAGCCACGCACGCCAGCGACTGATCGCTGGATGCTTGCCCTGCACGATGGTCTCACGCGACAGGAAGTACGAGGTTTCCATCGGTTCGAAACGCAACTCGGGCTGCAGCTCTTCGGTCTGGCTCAGAATATCCGGCACGTTCGGTTCTTCCTTGAAGCCATAGGTGGCGATCACCTGGAAGAAGGTACGACCCAGCCGGCGGATAACGATGCGCTCGCGCTTGGGCACAAACGGTACGTCGGCTGTTTGTACCGTCAGGAACACAATCGTCTCGTGCAGCACCTTGTTGTGCTTGAGGTTATGCAACAGCGCATGTGGCACGGAATCGCTGCTGCCCGTCATGAAGATCGCCACGCCTTCGACCCGTTGCGGCGGCGAGCTTTCCAGGCTTTCGACAAAGCCCGGCAGCGGCAATTCGCCTTCATGCAGCTTGTCGCCCAAGAGGCCGCGGCCGCGCTTCCAGGTCATCATGATGGTGAATGCCACTAGGCCGATGACCAGCGGCAGCCAACCGCCTTCTGGCACTTTCAGCAAGTTGGAGGCAAACAGCAGCACGTCACTCAGGAACAGCACGGTCAACACGATACGGAACGCAAGCAGCCTGCCACCAGTCAGCGAGCGACCCAGTACGATAAAGGCCAGCAGCGTCGTGATCACCATCGTGCAAGTCACAGCCAGACCATAAGCCGCAGCGAGGTTGGCGGACGACTTGAACGCCAGCACCAGCAGCACCACCGCGATCAGCAGCAGCCAGTTCACCTGTGGCATGTAGATCTGGCCGATCTCGGTCTCAGAGGTGTGCTGCAGATTGAGGCGCGGGCTGAAGCCAAGCTGGATGGCCGAGTTGGTCATCGAATACGCACCGGAAATCACGGCTTGCGAGGCAATCACCGTGGCGATCGTCGCCAGCACCACCATCGGCACCAAGGCCCAGGTCGGCGCCATCAGGAAGAACGGGTTCTTGATCGTGGCCGGATCAGACAGCAGCAACGCCCCCTGGCCGAAGTAATTGAGCACCAGCGACGGCAGCACCAAGCCGAACCAGGCACGGCGGATGGCCGGGCGGCCGAAGTGGCCCATATCGGCATACAGCGCTTCGGCACCGGTGAACGCCAGTACCACCGCGCCCAGCAGCACGAATGCCTGCTCGGCATGGAATTCGGCAAAGCGGAACGCATACATCGGGCTCATCGCGGCCAGAATGCCGGGGTTCTTGATGATCTGCGCAATGCCCAACAGGCCAAGAATGATGAACCACACCACCATCACCGGCCCGAACAACTTGCCCACGCTGGCCGTGCCCTTGGCCTGAATGATGAACAGGCCAACCAGCACCGCAATGGTCAGCGGCACGATATAGGGGTCCAGCTTATGCGAAACGACGCCGACCCCTTCCAGAGCCGACAGCACCGAGATCGCCGGGGTGATGACACTGTCGCCATAGAACAGCGCGGCACCGAAAATCCCCAGCGCGGCGACGATGGCCGCCTTGCGCGAGCCGGCCGCAGTCTTTTGCAATGCCAGCGCCATCAGCGACAGGATGCCGCCCTCGCCCCGATTGTCCGCGCGCAAGATGATGATGACGTACTTGAGCGAGACCACCAGCACCAGGCCCCAGAAGATCAGCGACAGGATGCCCATGACATTTTGCGCAATGATCGGCAGCGGTGTGCTGCTGGCAGTCAGGCAGGTCTGCAAGGTGTATAGGGGGCTGGTGCCAATGTCGCCGTAAACGACACCGAGCGCCGCGAGCGACAAGGCGGCCAGACTCGACTCCTGGCCTTGCGGGCGGGTATGACTCATCGTGAGGATAAAAAACCTGTTAAAAAGTCGGCCGATTATAGCGCTGCCGGTTTATCCCACAGCGATATTTCCGGTTTAAGTTGCGGCAATGCCGCATAAACCTGCGACCAATCAAAAAAGGGGCCCGGATCAGTCTTGCGTTCGGGAGCAATGTCGTTGTGGCCGACGATGGCGCGCAGTGGATGCGCCACGGCCAATGCTTGCAACAGGTTCAGCAGCGTTTCGTACTGCGCCGCCTCGAACGGCATGTGATCGGTGCCTTCGAGTTCGATGCCGATAGAGAAATCATTGCAACGCTCGCGGCCAGCCCAGCGCGATCGGCCCGCGTGCGCAGCGGACTCGTGCGTGGAAACAAACTGTACCAATTCGCCATCGCGGCGGATGAAGAAATGCGCCGACACGCGCAACGTCGCCAAATCCGCGTAGCCCGGCGCGGCATGGGGGTCGATGGTGTTGGTGAACAAGCGCTCGACGTGATCGGAGCCGAACTCGCCCGGCGGCAGGCTGATGTTGTGGATGACGACCAGATCGATGGCAACGCCGGCTGGCCGGGGGCTGAAATTCGGGCTGATGACTTGGCGTGCGCCTTGGCACCAGCCGTTGGCTAGTGCCAGCGAGGCGTGAGGGGTTAGGGGTGAGGAGTTGGGACTAGCTGTGCTTGTCATTGCATCGTCTCTTTCAATGGATTCCAAATCACACACGCCGAACACGCCTTTGGATCAACCCCAAAACTAAATGTAGGAGCGAGCTTGCTCGCGATTGCATCGTATCTTCACCGTCGCCATCGCGAGCAAGCTCGCTCCTACAAAGGATGCTTCGTAGGGCGGGTTAGCAGTCGGCGTGCGACGTTTACGTCGCTCAGCGAGCGTGCGTAACCCGCCGGACAATGCCGTTGCGGAGGGCCATGCGGCGGGTTACGCAGCAAGCTGCCAACCCGCCCTACGGCTCACTCCTTCATCCCCAACCGCTCCATCCGGTAACGCATCGAGCGGAACGTCACCCCCAGCAACTTGGCCGCCTGCGTACGATTGCCGCCAGTCTTTTCCAGCGCTTCGAGGATGGCCTGTTTTTCCACCCGGTCGAGGTAATCCTGTAGCGTGCCCACGCCATCGTCAGCGCTGCCGAGCGGTTCGCTGCCAGACGGATTGAGCTGCAGATCGTCCTGGCGGATGGTTTCACCATCGGACAACGCCAGCGCGCGTTCGAGCATGTTTTCCAGCTCGCGCACGTTGCCGGGAAATTCGTAACGCAATAACGCCTGCAGCGCGACCGGATCGAACACCGGCTCCGTCATGCCGTTCTGGCGTGCCAGTTTGGCCAGCACGCTACGGGCAATCAGCTCGATATCGCCGCCCAGCTCACGCAGCGGCGGCATTTTCAGCTCGATCACGTTGATGCGGTAATACAAATCCTGGCGGAACCGGCCGGCCTCGACGCACTTGCCGAGGTTCTGATGCGTGGCCGAGATCAGCCGCACATCCACGGCTTCTTCAACCGTGCTGCCGACCTTGCGCACCTTGCGCTCCTGAATCGCCCGCAACAGCTTGACCTGCATCGCCAACGGCAGATCGGCGACTTCATCCAGGAACAAGGTGCCACCGCTCGCCGCCTGAAAAAATCCGTCGCGATCTTCGTTGGCGCCGGTGAATGCGCCTTTCTTGTAGCCGAAGAATTCGCTTTCCATCAGGTTTTCAGGAATCGCACCGCAGTTGACGGCTACGAAGGGCTGCTCGCAGCGGTTGGATTTGGCATGGATCAATCGCGCCGCCCGCTCCTTGCCCGAGCCCGATTCACCAGTCACATAGACGGGAGCCTGACTGCGGGCGAGTTTGTCGATCAGCTCCAGCGCCTGCTTGATGGGGGGAGACTCGCCCAGCAGCATTCGGGGGCCGCTTTCCTGCTCGCCAGACGGCGCGGGCTCCTCGGTGTGCAAGGCGGATTTGACCAGCGTGCGCAGCTGCTCCAGCGAAACGGGCTTGGCCAGATAGTCGAATGCGCCGAACTTGAGTGCGGCCACGGCATTTTCGGTGCTGCCATAGGCGGTGATGACCGCGACCGGCACATCCAGCCGGCGCGCCTGGATATGGCGAATCAGATCGAGCCCCTCGCCATCCTGCATGCGCATATCGGTCAGACAGAGGTCATAGCGGCTCTCATCCAGCAACGCGCGCCCCTCGGCCACGCCGTGTGCCTTGTCGACCTCCAGCCCCATCTTCAGCAGGGTCAATTCCAGCAGCTCAGCCAAATCGCGCTCGTCGTCCACCACGAGTACGCGCTTGGTCCCCTTAGACTTTCTGGCCATCTTGTCTCCCGAACACGATACGGAAACATGCGCCGCCCTCTGGCGGCGGCAGGTATTCCAGCAAGGCCGCGTTGGCGGCGCAAATTTCTCTCGCAATATAGAGCCCGAGCCCGGTGCCTTTCGACTCGGTGGTAAAGAAGGGCTCGAACAGTTGCGACTGTGCGTCAGCCGGCACGGGCGGACCATCGTTCACCACGTCGAGCCGCCAGCGACCATCGCGCTCGGTCACCCGGAGTGCGAGGCTGCCGGGCCGCTTGGTGCAATAACGCCAACCATTGCGCAGCAGGTTCCATAGCACCTGATGCAAATGGGCCGGATCAAACCGGATCACGGCATCATGCGGGCAGGCAAACATGATCGGCGCATCGATCCACTCGACTTGCCGCACTTCATCCAGAAAGGTCGGCAACCAGTCGGCCAGATTGATCGCGGACATCTGCACACGGTCGCGCCGGTTCAGCTCCAGCACGTCGCGCACCATCCGCTCCAGCCGGCCGGCATTTTCATTGATGATCTGAGTGAGCCGGGCCGCGAGTGGGTCGTCGTCGTTTTCTTCGCGCAGCAACTGCGCCGCATGCGAGATCGCCCCGAGCGGGTTGCGAATCTCGTGGGCCAGATTGGCGGTCAGCCGCCCCAGCGCAGCGAGCTTCAATTGCTGCGCCTCGCGCCGCAAGCGATCCATGTCTTCCAGATAAATCAGCACTTCGTCGTCGGATGACTCGGACAACGCCACAAACCGCGGCCGCAGCGTCTTGCGCGATGCCACCTGCAGCAATTGCGGCACATGTTGCGGATCGCTCCGCCACACCGCCAGCGCCTCGCCCACGTTGGGCAAGGACTGCGCCAGCATGGCATCCGGCTCGGGCCGCAGGCCGATCAGGCGTACCGCCTGATCGTTGCATTGGCGGATGCGGCCAATGTGGTCGACCACCAGCACGCCGTCCGACACATCCTGCAAGATGCGCGCGTTCAGCTGGCCCAGGTTGGCAAGATCGATACCACGCTGTTCGGCCAAGCGCTCGCTGGCCTGGGCATGCCGCGCCAGACGATGCGCCAGCCATGCGACGGCAAAGCAGGCCAGACACAGCAGCGCCGGGACCAGAAACTCTTCGGAATTCGCCACGCCGCGCCAGAACTGCCACATCTGCTGCCCGAGCAGGGCCAGACTCGCCAGCGCAGCGTGGAATAGCGACATCCGCCCGCGCGAGATCAAACCGGCTGCAGCAAGGTAAGGCAACAGCAGGATGCCGAGCCCGCTCTTGATGCCCCCCAGCAAGTGCATCATGCCGACGATGAACAACACGTCGACCAGCACCTGCGCACCCAGTTGGAGATGGAAGGCTGGCGAGCGCCGGGCAATGCCGACGGCGAACAGCAGCGACAGCAGGATATAGGCCGTGGTGAGCTGGATGAAGATCGGCCAGTCTTGCGGCTCGAAAGCGGTACGGCGCGACAGCCAGTTGAAGCTCACCAGCAATGCGATCAGTACCAGCAAGCGAAAGACGTTGAACAGCGCCAGCGAGCGCCAGTGGAGTTCGGTCGGGAAAGACAGGCGTTGCGTCGGGTTCAAGCGCCACTCCAGTGCAAGCTTGGAAGCTGTGTTCTATGGGTTGGATCGCCATGCGGCATCAGCGGCCTGCATTGCGGATGGGCAGAAAAAACCCGGTGCATCAGGACAATGCACCGGGCGGGTTCATGTTGACAACAGGGCGTTCAGCCCCCGGCCAGACGGCGTGGCGAGCCTTCGAGGAAGCGAGACAATTCGGTCAACGCCGACTCGTAGACCCCACGCTTGAACTCGATCACCGCCTCAAGCGGCGCCCAGTATTCGTTCCAGCGCCAGGCGTCGAACTCCGGGTGGCTGGTGCGACGCAGACAGACGTCCGAATCGTGGCCAGTCAACCTGAGCAGGAACCAGATTTGCTTCTGGCCCTTGTAAGTGCCGCGCCATTCGCGGCGGACCCAGTGGGTCGGCACATCGTACTTCAACCAATCGCGGGTGCGGCCAATGATCTGCACCTGTTGGGGTTCGAGCCCCACTTCTTCCATCAGCTCACGAAACATGGCCTGTTCCGGGGATTCGCCTTGCTTGATGCCGCCCTGCGGAAACTGCCAGGAATGCTCACGCACACGCTTGCCCCAGAACACCTGATTCTGACGGTTGATGATGATGATGCCGACGTTCGGGCGATAGCCGTCACGGTCGAGCATGGTAATACCTTGTAAATCTTGGGTTGAGACAATTCTCTCATCTTGCCCCAAGCTTAGGAAGAGGCGGGCGACGATCGCCGGCCAGCTTGCCCGCTTAGATAAACAACTTCCGATCGTTATGCGGATTCATTCGTGCCAGATCGGCGACGAACTCGGGAAATTCCAGACCGTAAGCGACTTCGAGATCGCGGGCGCGGTCGGTCAGTTGATCCCAGCGCGGCTCGCCCTGCGCACGCTTGAAACCGAACGCGATCACATTGCCCTTCTGCCGGGCCGGCAGGCAGAGCAACTTGCCGTCGAACACGTCGGAAAGCCGGTTGCAGTACTCGCTGAATTTCTTGTCCGAGCCCCACAGGTTGATCGCAAGCACGCCGTTGTCAGCCAGCTTGTCGCGGCACGCCATGAAGAATTCCGGGGTCGCAAGCGGCGAGGCGATGCCCGTCGCGCTGTAGGCATCCATCACGATCAGGTCGGTGCATGCATCCGGCATGGCATACACGTGCGCCGCACCGTCGCCGACGATCACTTCCAACCGGTCGCTATCGCCCGGCAATGCAAACATGCTGCGCGCCACATTGACGACTTGCTGGTGCAGTTCGACACAAGTCAGCCGCGCCTGCGGCAGCTTGTCGTTCACCCACTTGGCAATCGAGCCCCCTCCCAGACCGATCAACAACGCATCACGTGGCGGCTCGACGAACAGCAAAAAGCCAAATACACAACGCGAGTAGGCCAGCACCAGCTCGGTCGGATTGTTGATCCGCATCGCGCTTTGCGTGTCGTCGTTGCCGAAGTGCAGCTTGCGTACCCCGAACTCTTCGGAGATATCGATGACGACCTCATCCTCGGCACCACGGGAGAATCGCTTGGAACGGAACAACATCAAGCCTCTCCGCAGTCGTGCGCGTCAGCAGGTTTGGACGCCAGGATGGAGATGCGGCCCGGATCACTGAACGACTCGCGGTCAAACGCCTTGTCGCCGTCATCACGCGGCGTGCCGTCGGCCTGGATGCCCACAAAGTCATAGATTTTTGGATCAGCCAGATGAGACGGCACCACGTTCCGCAGGCTGCGGAACATGGATTCGATACGACCGGGGAAACGCTTGTCCCAATCGGCCAGCATGTCGCCAATCACCTGACGCTGCAGGTTGGGCTGGCTGCCGCACAGATTGCACGGAATGATCGGGAATTGCTTCGCCTCGGCGTAGCGGATGATGTCCTTTTCGCGGCAATAGGCCAACGGGCGGATGACGATATGTTTACCATCGTCCGACACCAGCTTGGGCGGCATGCTCTTGAGCTTGCCGCCGTAGAACATGTTGAGGAACAGCGTGGAGAGGATGTCTTCGCGGTGATGGCCCAGCGCGATCTTGGTCGCGCCCAGCTCATCCGCCACCCGGTACAGAATGCCGCGCCGCAAGCGCGAGCACAGCCCACAGGTGGTCTTGCCGTCCGGCACCACGCGTTTGACGATGCTGTAGGTGTCTTCCTCGATGATCTTGTATTCCACGCCCAGCGCGGCGAGATATTCCGGCAGCACATGCTCCGGAAAGCCCGGCTGCTTTTGATCGAGATTGACGGCGATGATGGAAAAATCGATCGGCGCGGATTTCTGCAGGCTCAGCAGGATATCGAGCATGGTGTAGCTGTCCTTGCCACCGGACAGGCACACCATCACGCGGTCGCCCTCTTCGATCATGTTGAAATCGTTGATCGCATCGCCCACGCCGTGGCGCAGCCACTTGGTCAGCTTGTTCAGGTTGTACTGGGCTTTCTTGTCGGCTTCGGTCATTGCCGCGACATCGGTATTGGCATTCATGGCTGGGCGATTCGTTCCGTGAAACGGCGACGGGGCGCAAAGCGCCCCGATCTAGAGTGTTGAATTGGCTGGGATTTTACAGCAAATGCAGTACTGGCAGCTATTTCGGCGGATTCCAAAGCAAGAAGCGGAACGCGCGGCACTTTCCCGGCTGCAATCATCCCGATAAACATCACTCGGGATTGCACCATGTTTTCACGCACTCACCTGCCGGCGTCATTTCAACGACTGGCTTGGTCGAACCTCGTTGCGCAGTCCGCAGAGCAAATCAGTCTCGCCGCCGCCCCCATCGTCGCGGTCTTCGTGCTCGGCGCGAATGCCAGCCAGACGGGCTTGCTGCAGGCGGCGCAAACATTACCATTTCTACTGCTGGCGATCCCGCTCGGGGTTTGGGCGGATAGGCACTCACGTCGCCGCCTAATGGTCGGCGGAGAAATCTGCCGCGTGATCGCCATGCTCAGCGTTTTATGTCTGGCAGCGACACAGCTGTTGTCGCTCCCGCTCCTGGCGCTGCTTGGCTTTATCGGGGCCACCGGCACGCTGGCCTACAGCGTGGCTGCCCCGTCCCTCATCCCGGCACTGGTTCCACGCCCCCTACTCACGGCGGCGAATGGCCGGATCGAGCTCGTCCGCAGCATCGCCTATTCCGCTGGTCCGGCGGCAGGTGGCTTGATGGTCGGTTGGGTTGGCGCGGGCTGGGCCTATGGCGTGGCGACCGGCTTGTCTGCATTCGCGGTTGCCCTGCTGATCGGCGTCGATGAGCCACCACGCGACGCAAAGCCCGCTCGCCATTTTTTTACTGAATTGAAGGAAGGCGCGCACTTCGCCATCAATGACCCGCTGCTTCGTCCGATCATTGCGACGGCAGCCTTTTTCAATATCGGGTTCTTCACCTTGCAAGCGGTCTATGTGCCCTATGCAGTGCAGCATTTGCGATTGAGCGCATCGACAGTGGGGCTAACCTTGGCCTGCAACGGGGTCGGTATGGTGTGTGGCGCGCTGGCTACGCCGAGGATCATGCGCAAGTTGGTCTTTGGGCAGGCATTCGCGATTGGCCCGCTATGCGGATTACTGGCGGCGATGACGATGGCCGCCACCCTCGTCGTGCCGTCGTTCTGGCTGGCGTGCATCAGCTATTTTCTGTTTGGCGCCGGGCCGATCCTATGGACAATCAGCTCGACCACGCTACGCCAAGCCATCACACCCCAAGGCATGCTGGGCCGGCTATCGGCAATCAACAGCACCACCACCTATGGTGCCCGCCCGCTTGGGGCGCTGCTGGGCGCTTCGGTGAGCATGCAATTCGGCATGGGCGCGAGTCTGATCGTGGCGGTGATCGCGTTCATGGTTCAGGCGTTGCTGATCTTGCGCTCGCCGGCGGTCAGGCTGACTGCGTTGCCGGATCGGATCGTATTGGTGCCTTAAGCAAACCGGAAATACGACACCGACCGCTGCAGCGAATCCGCCAACCCGCGCAATTGCTGGGCAGCCTGCGACGTTTCCTCGACGGCGCGATTGTTCTCTTCCGACATCTGCGCAATCTTTTCCACATTGATTGCCACGTGGTTACTGGCCGATGACTGCTCCTGCAGCGAGGTGGAAATATCCGTCACCATTTCCACCACCCGCATGGATGAATCGCGGATTTGCACGATGGCTTCGCCAGCCTGGCTCGCCATGTTTACGCCGTTCTCCACCTTGCTCACGCTGTCCTGCATGGTGCCGAGTGTTTCCTGGCTGCCGGACTGGATGCGGCTGATCATTCCGGCGATTTCCTGCGTGGACTGGCTGGTGCGTTCCGCCAGCTTGCGCACCTCATCCGCCACCACGGCGAAGCCACGCCCTTGCTCGCCGGCGCGGGCAGCCTCAATGGCGGCGTTGAGCGCCAGCAGATTGGTCTGATCCGCGATCTCCTTGATCACCCCGACAATCGACGAAATCTGATCGGCATGGCCGCCCAATTCATTC
This sequence comes from Andreprevotia chitinilytica DSM 18519, assembly GCF_000711875.1. GTDB lineage: Bacteria > Pseudomonadota > Gammaproteobacteria > Burkholderiales > Chitinibacteraceae > Andreprevotia > Andreprevotia chitinilytica. The sequence goes on along the minus strand of NZ_JONM01000006.1, from coordinate 232,938 downwards.
ATGCGCACGGCAGCCAGTTTGACCGTTTCGGCGATTTCGCGAATATCGTCCACCGTCATGCGGATCACCCCGCTGCCGTGATCGGCATGCTCGCCGGATTCACGCGACAGGGTGTGGGCATCGCGGGCGTTGTTGGACACATGATTGATACTCACCGTCAGCTCTTCGACGATGGCAGCCATGGCCGAGGCCGCGTTGCTTTGCTCGCCAGATGCCTGCGCCAGGTTGCTGGAGCTGGCTGCAATCTGCTCGGCAGAGGCCGCCACATCATGCGAGTTGCTCTGAATACAAGAGATGATCTCGACCAGTTTTGCCTGCATGCCGGACAGCGCACGCATCAAGGCCGTGATCTCGTCGCCGCCGGAGACTTCGATGTGCTGCTTCAAATCGCCGCCGGCCACCGCGTTGGCGCTGCTGACCGCGTGATGCAGCCGGCCGACGATGCCCCTGCCGATGATGACCGAGGAAGAAATGGAGATCAGCAGCGCAATGGCGGTGCCGATCCAGAGCGCCATCACCGTGACGCGATGAATCGATTCATTTTCCACCTTACGCACTTCGTGTTCCGCGGTGGCTTGCTTGGTGATTTCATCCACCAGATCGGAAATCGGCGCGATCTTGGCCTTGGCGCCCAGCGAGACGGAAAGCGTCGCCAGATCATCCATCGTCGCCTGCTTGGCATCGATCTCGGCGCGCTTTTTCAAGAACGGCTCGGCGTAATCCCGCACCCAGGCATTGGCCAGCGCCTGTATCTTGTCCATGCGGGCCAGTTGCTCCGGTTCGCCCTCCATTTCCTTACGGAGTCTTGGCACCGTTGTTTCTTGCAGGCTGCTAATGGCGTCCTTGTAGTTTTTCATCACGTTGGCCTGACCCGTGTAGCCGTACTGACGCACCGCACCGGCCGCGCGGGCCACATCGCCGTAAACGTCATTGCCATTGGCGATCAATCGCAAGCTGTGCAGGCGCGCTTCGCTGGATTGATCCAGCCGGTTGAGATTGAAGGCGGTCATCAACGTCAGAATCAACATCACGGTAACGATCAGACCGAAGCCGATATAGAGCTTCTGCACCATGGATAAGGCGTTCATTTGTCTTTCCTTCCAACGGGAAAACCGGCCTGTACTAGCTAGCACCAACACAGGAAATTTTTACCGGTATAGCAAGACAAATAAAATAATGCACTCGGTTTATCGCATCGCAGCATGTAAGTTTTTGCTGAAATCATGCTGGATTTAATTGCTCATTGCGTCACAGCCCACCGCTTCAGCAGCACCCCCATATTGATTCGATGCCCGGCTACAGCGGCCAAAGCCGCCGCCAACGCCGTACCCAGCAAGCCAATCGATGCCAGCACATCCGGCTGGCGCGTGAACACCAAAGCCAGCAATGCCAATGCTGGTGGATGTTGCCGTTTCGACAATACACACAGCAGGAATCCAGCCGCGCAAGCTAAAACGACGGCCGACGGCGACGCAGGCAGCAGAACGTGGCCCAGCGTGCCAATCACGATGCTGATCGCATACACGACCAATGTCGAAACCACCGCCTGCTGGATCTCCTTGCCCGCCCCCGCGAGCACAGCCGCGGTGGCGAGGAAGGGGGCAAGGTAGGCCGAGCCACCACCGAAGCGGCAGGCGATCGCGGCGGCGGTGGCTGAAAGGGCAAAGACGAAGACGCGTTGCGCGCCCTCCAGGGTCAGGCGGGTCATGGCTCGCTCCCGTTCAAACCACCAGATCGGCCGGCACCGGGAAATCCAGTGCGGGTTCGGCGATTTGCTTGAAGTAGTTGGAAAACACATTCAAGGCGACATGGGCGACGATTTCGCCGATTTGCGCCTCGGTCCAGCCTTGCGCAAACAGGGCATCGCGGACTTCATCCGCCACATGGCCCTGCCCTTTGACCAAGGCAGTCACAAATGCCAAGGCTGCATTAATCTTTGGGTCTTCGGAAATCCCAAGCCGCGTGTTGTTCAGGTCATCCGCAGACAGGCCAATCTTCTGGCCACGAAAACTATGCGCTGCCACGCAGTAGTCGCAGGCATTGAGTTGCGCGGTCAGCAGGGCGATGCGCTCATTCATCTTGCTATCGAGCGCACCACCTTGCAGCGCGCCGCGAAAAGCCAGATAGCCCGCCAAAGCCTTGGGGCTATTAGCCATGGCACGGTATAGATTCGGGGTGCGGCCAAGTTGCTTTTGCGTATCCAGCAGCAGGTCGCGGGCTTGGCCGGTGGCCAGTTCGGGATCGATCAAGGTGAACATTTTCGACTCCATATACGTGTGGGATGGAGTTCAAAGTCTAGAGATGCAGGCGCAGGGATACTACGCGACGCAATAGAAAGAGTTATGCTTGTTGCGCATAAATGACTGGCGGCACACATGAATAACGGACTGCATGAACATCTGGCAGTGTTCGTTGCCATCGCCCAGGCCGGTAGCCTGACCGGCGCATCGATCGCGACGGGCATCGGCCAGGGCACGATCAGCCGGCAGCTTGCCGCGTTGGAACAACATCTGGGCTGCCCGCTGTTTCGGCGCTCCACCCGCGCCATCAGCCTGACCGAGCGCGGCGAGGTCTATCTGGAGCACGCCCTACGCATCCTTGCCCTCACGCAAGAAGCCGAAGCAGCAGTGCAGGATGGCGGCAGCAAGTTGCGTGGCCGTATCCGGGTGGCGTGTTCGAACGGGTTTGGGCGCAGGCTGCTGATCCCGGCCCTGGCCCAATGGCAGCGATTGCACCCGGAGGTGCACGTTGAACTCGTGCTATCGGATCAGGTATCGCAGCTGATCGAGGAACGCGTTGATGTGGCGTTCCGCATTGCGCCGCTGCGTGAATCCAATCTGATTGCGCGCCCCGTCGGCCCATCGCGACGCATTGTGGTGGCCTCGCCTGACTATCTGAAACGGCACGGGCCGGTGACAGAACCCACGCACCTGCAACAGCATCAATGCCTGTTGTTCTCCGGCACCGATCACCCCGGCATTTGGCGCTTCACTGATACAAGCAAAGGCAGCCTTAGCGTGCATGTGACCGGACGGCTGACACTATCCACGATGGATGCGCTCTATGATGCGGTGCTGGCCAATCTGGGCATTGCGGTGATGCCGGAGTGGTTCTGGTCCCGCGAATTGTTGGATGGCCGCGTGGTGCAGTTACTGGGCAATTACCCACTGCCAGCGCACACCATCCATGCGGTGACCTCGTCGCGCCCGGCTGCGGGCGGCAAGGTGAGTACGTTTATTTCGTTTGTGGAGCAGGTTTTGCAGCAGACGAGCGCGATGGGAACAATGCCGCTCAGTTGAGGTAGTTAATCCCTCTCCCCCGGCCCCTCTCCCACTAATAGCTGAGCAAGGCAAAGCCTTGCACGCGAGGGCGAGGGGGGTGCTTAACAGGGCGATCGTCAAAAACTCGGCTCAGCGCCACGCCAACAGTGCTGCACCCTCGCCTTTCAACCAATCCCGTCGCGCCTTCCAATCCGGGCAGATAGTCTCGACCACGGCCCAAAAACGTGGAGAGTGGTTGAGTTCGGCCAAGTGAGCCAGCTCGTGGACGATCACGTAGTCGATCACGGCCAACGGGGCCTGCATCAGCCGCCAGCTCAGGCGGACATCGCCACTGGCGGTGCAGCTGCCCCAACGGCTTTTCGCGCTGGTGAGCAATACGCGACGCGGCTGCAGACCCATGCGTTCGGCCCAATACGGTACGCGTTGCTGGAAATAATTGCGGGCAGCGCGCTGGCAGAAGCGGGTGAAGGCTTTAGCCAGCGCATCATGTTCGTCGGGCGCGGCCAAGGCCAGTGTCGTGTCATCGAGCCGGGAGCGGGCTGCGTCGGCGATCAGGGTACGTGGTGTACCAAGCCAGAGCACGTGGCCACCGGAGCGTAGTTGGGGGAGCTCCGGTCGCGGGGTATCGAGGTGTTGCAGAATCCAGTCGAGCTTGAGCCGGATCACCCGCTCGGCTTCCGCAACGGGTGCCCGGACGGGCAACGTGACGGTGAGGCCGTCACGGCCGATTTTCAGACCGATCGAGCGGCGGCGCGCACTCCGCTTGAGCGTGTAGTCGAGCCGCCGGCCAAGCAGTTCAAGCCTGTGCTGCATCAGCCGCCAGCTGTTTGGGTGGGAGCTTGGGGCCGCGCTCTTCAAAAGCGGCCAGTTCGGTTTCGATCCAGTTCTCCACCTCGGCCATGACTTCGCTGGCCGGCCGACCCGCTGCCTGGATTGGCTTGCCGATCTTGACCGTGATGGTGCCCGGCCATTTCAGGAAGGAATTGCGCGGCCAGAATTCGCCGGCATTGAGCGCTACCGGCACGATGGGGATATCCAGATCCGCCGCCAGCCGTGCGCCGCCTTGTTTGTACTGACCGCGTTTGCCGGCCGGCACGCGGGTGCCTTCCGGGAAAATGCCGATGCCGAACCCTTCCGTTAGACGGGCTCGGCCTTGCTCCATCAACATTCTTTGCGCTTCGGAGCGGTTGGAGCGGTCGATGGCGATCGGCGACAGCGTGCGCAAGCCCCAGCCAAAGAACGGAATCTTCAACAGTTCGCGTTTCACCACATAAACGTACGGCGGAAAGATTTGCGTCAAGCCCATGGTTTCCCAAGCAGACTGGTGCTTGCTCATCAGCATGTACGGGCCGTGCACGATGTTTTCGCGACCGATCACGCGGTGTTTCAGGCCACAAGTGATGCGCACCCACTGCACCATGCACCAGCACCAACCGGTGACGATGCGGAAACGCAGGATGGGCGGCAAAGGCAGAATCAAGAAGCAGAGGACGGCGTAAGGCGGCGTGAGAATGATCATCCCCAGCCAATAGAGAGCAGAACGAAACCAGATCATTGAGAACCCGTATGGAAATGCGCTCGGTCTAGAGCGATCAGTGGTGCCGCTTCAACAGGAAAGCGGTGAATTGCGCCAGATTATCAAACACGGCAGTGCCTTCAGGCAGATAACCGCCCTCTTGCGTTTGCGAGCCGTTGCCGGTGAGCACCAGCGCCGGCCGGCCACCCGCTGCGGCAAAGGCTTGCAGATCACGCAGGCTATCGCCCACCATCCACGTGCCTTGCAGATCAGCGTGAAAACGCTTGGCGATGTCGTGAATCATGCCCGGCAGCGGCTTGCGGCAATCGCAGCCGGCATCCGGCTTGTGCGGACAGAAGAATACCGCGTCGATGTGACCGCCAAATTCCTGCGCGGCCCGGTGCATCTTGGCGTGAATGCGGTTGAGCGTATCGACATCGAACAAGCCACGGCCGACGCCGCTCTGGTTGGTGGCAACCACCACGATCCAGCCGGCACGCGTCAACTCGCCGATGGCTTCCAGACTGCCCGGAATCGGCGACCATTCATCCGGTGATTTGACGAAGTCATCGCGGTCTTCGTTGATGACGCCGTCACGATCAAGAATCAGTAGTTTCATTTTCGGGTGGGGAAGAAATAAGGCACAAAGGTTCACACCTCCTACCTTACTCCTCGCACTTCACTGTTTATTCGGCCAGCAGCGACAATTCCGCCACACGGTTCATCAAATCGGCCAGGGCCGACAACAAGGCCAGGCGATTGCCACGTACGGCCAGATCGTCTGCCATCACCATGACGCCCTCGAAGAAAGCATCGACCGGGGCTTTGAACGCGGCCAGTTGCTTGAGCGCACCGGTGAAATCGTGAGACTTCACGGCGGCTTCAACCGGGGTCTGGAGTGTTTGCAACGCATCGAACAAGGACTTTTCGGCCGCTTCGTTGAACAGCGAAGCATTGATCGCTGGCACGCCACCCTCGACTTTCTTGAGGATATTGCGGATGCGCTTGTTGGCGGCAGCCAGTGCGGCAGATTCCGGCAACGCCTTGAACTCGGCCACAGCCTTCAGGCGGGCCAGCACTTCGTCGAAACGCGGCGGGTTGAGTGCCAACACGGCATCGATATCTGCAGCCGGGAAATCGGCGGCCAGATAATTCTTCAGGCGGTCGAGCATGAAGCCATACACGCCATCAACCGTGCCTTCGGCCACGACACCGGCCGGGAAAGCAGCGTCCGTCGCCACCAGCAGCGAACGCAAATCGAGCGGTAGATCGAGCAACTGGCGCACTACACCCAGCGCAGCGCGGCGCAATGCGAACGGGTCTTTATCGCCAGTCGGGATCAGGCCGATGCCCCAGATGCCGACGATGGATTCGAGCTTGTCCGCCAGCGACACCGCTTGCGCCACCGGGCCTTGCGGCAAGGTATCGCCGGCAAAACGCGGGTGGTAATGGCCTTCGATGGCATTGGCGACGGTCTCGCCCTCACCGTCCAGACCGGCGTAATACATGCCCATGATGCCTTGCAGTTCCGGGAATTCGCCGACCATATCGGTGAGCAAATCAGCCTTGGCGAGATAGGCAGCGCGTTCGGCAACGGCTTTTTGCGCACCCAGTGCCGGGCCGATTTCGCCGGCGATCTTCACCAGACGGTTCACGCGCTCCAGCTGGCTGCCAATCTTGTTGTGATACACGACGGTAGCCAGACCCGGCACGCGGCTTTCCAGCCGGCGTTTCTGGTCTTGCTCGAAGAAGAACTTGGCATCGGACAACCGCGCACGCAGCACGCGCTCGTTACCGCCGGTGATAAAGGACGAATCCGCCGTTTCCAGGTTGGAGACGAGCAGGAAGCGATTCATCAACTTGCCATTCGTATCCAGCAGCGGGAAGTACTTCTGGTTCTGTTGCATGGTCAGAATCAGGCACTCTTGCGGCACCTTGAGGAATTCGGCCTCGAAGCCGGCTTCCAGCACCACCGGCCATTCGACCAACGCCGTCACTTCGTCGAACAACGCATCATCGGCAGCGATGGTGGCATTGAGTCTCTTGGCGGCAGTCTCAAGGCGATGGCCGACGAGCGAGCGGCGGGCAGCGAAGCTCGCCACCACTTTGCCTTCCTCGAACAGCTGGCGCTCGTAACCTTCGGCGGTTTTGAGTTCGACCGGGCCTTTGGAGAGGAAGCGGTGACCTTGCGTGGTACGACCGGATTCGAGATGCAACACCTTGGCCGGCACCACGTCTGCGCCGTGCAACACGGTCAGGCCGTGTACCGGACGGATGAACTGACCGTCGCGGTCGCCCCAGCGCATCATCTTCGGCGCGGGCAATTTCTTCAGTGCGGCATCGATCAGGCCAGACAACACAGCGGAGAGCGGCTCGCCGGTTTTCACGCTGCGGAAAATGAAGACGTCTTGTTTGCCATCAGAGCCTTGCTCCAGCGCATCTACCGTCACACCACACGAACGGGCAAAACCAGCCAGTGCCGGTGTGGGTTGACCATCCTTGAAGCCGGCCGCAACGGCCGGGCCTTTGCGCTCGATGCGTTGATCCGGCTGCACCGCCAGCACCTGAGGAATGCTGATCGCGAGACGACGCGGGCTGGCGAAGGCGTGGTATTCCACGCCAGCATCGACGAAACCCAGCTTGGCAAGCTCGTCGAACAGCGATTTGGCAAAGGCCGCGCCCAACTTCGGCAACGCCTTGGGCGGCAGTTCTTCGGTAAACAGTTCAATCAACAGCGTTTGCGTCATTGTTTTAACTCTTCAGTTTTATCTATTCGGCTCACTTAAGCGGAGCCCTGCAGGAGCGAGCTTGCTCGCGATGGCGACATTTCAAACGTTGCTATCGCAAGCAAGCTCGCTCCTACATAAGTCCTATGAATCACGATGCGTCAGCCGGCTTAGCGGCCTTATCAGTCATGATCTTGCACACTTGGCGCACGAAATCTGCGCCATAGCTATTCGGTTCCTGATCAGCAAATTCCCACTGATAGCCCGGAACATCGTAACGGGCCACTTTCAGGTCGTCGGCATCACGCAACTCAACCGCGATGCCGGCCATGCGGCCACTGGGGCAATCAATGGCCTGCCGGGTGTACTTGTTGCGGTACTTACCCTTGGATTGGCCGTCGATCTCGTCTTGCTTGAACTTCTGCCACATCCACACATAGGTGTATTTGGGCGAGCCCTTGTCGGCTTCGTCTTCATGCGTGATCGAATTCACGTCGACCAGCATTTCGAAATCCGCCATATCGCCGTAGCTGCGCCAGTCGGCATGCTTGGCCGGCACCGGATCGGGGCCAGCCAGGTTGGCGTCATATTTGTCGCCACAGGCGACCAGCAGCAGGGTCAGGACGAGACTGGCAAGAATCCGCATCGGGGCACCTGATCCGGCTTGCTTCAGGCGGCCGGTTGGCACATCGGGAAGCCCAAGGCTTCACGGCTGTCGTAGTAGGCCTGCGCCACTTGCCGCGCCAGTGTGCGAATCCGACCGATGTAGGCTGCGCGCTCAGTCACCGAGATCGCGCCGCGTGCATCCAGCAGATTGAAGGTGTGCGCGGCCTTGAGGATCATCTCGTAGCCCGGCAGCGCCAGACCGGCTTCCAGCAGGCGCTTGGCTTCGGATTCGAAGCTGTTGAACAGGCTCAGCAGCAGCTCGACGTTGGAGTGCTCGAAGTTGTACTTGGACTGCTCGACTTCGTTCTGGTGGTAGATGTCGCCGTAGGTGACTTTCTGACCGTTCGGGTATTCGGTCCAGACGATGTCATAGATGCTATCCACGCCTTGCAGATACATCGCAAAACGCTCGACGCCGTAGGTAATCTCGCCCAGCACCGGCTTGCAATCGAGGCCGCCCACTTGCTGGAAGTAGGTGAACTGGGTGACTTCCATGCCGTTCAGCCACACTTCCCAACCCAAGCCCCATGCGCCCAGCGTCGGGTTTTCCCAGTCGTCTTCGACAAAGCGGATGTCATGCACGGTCGGATCGATGCCCAGCTCTTTGAGCGAGCCGAGGTAGAGATCGAGGATGTTGTCGGGATTGGGTTTGAGCACCACCTGGAACTGGTAGTAGTGCTGCAGGCGGTTGGGGTTTTCGCCGTAGCGGCCGTCTTTCGGGCGGCGGGACGGTTGTACGTAAGCGGCATTCCACGGCTCGGGGCCGATGGCGCGCAGGAAGGTCGCGGTGTGGCTGGTGCCCGCGCCCATTTCCATATCGTACGGTTGGAGCAGGGCGCAGCCTTGGCGGGCCCAGTAGGTTTGCAGCTTGAGCAGAATTTCTTGGAAAGTCAGCATATTTAAAAATTGTGATGCGCGCCGCATGGGCGCACGTTGCTGTTACAGAATCGCTTGATTCTACTTGCTTTTACCTTCGGCCGGCTAATCGGCGGCCGTCGCGATTCCGCTTGGCAACATCGTAACAATTCCATGGGGAACCGGCGCCGGCCGACCAAATCTCACAGATCGGCCACGGCCCTTGCATTAGAATTACGATTAATTTCCTGATTTCGGCAGTCCTCTCCATCTGCTGCCCCGCCCAACGAATCCAAGCCCTCAATGAAACGTCTGCTCGCCTTAGTCCTTATTGTTTCCTCTTTACCTGCGCTGGCGCAGGTCGACCTACTCACGCTCCGCGAGGCAGTCCGCGCCCGCGACATCCAGAAAATCGCGCAAATGGCCGATGCCAATCGCGGCGATCTGATGGAGATGTACCCGCAGTACTACTGGTATTCGCTCCAGCTCGACAAACTGAATGATTCCGACCTCAAAGCCTTCTTCGACCGTTTCGACGGCACGCCGCTGGCCGACAAGCTGCGGCAGGATTGGCTCAAGGAATTGGGCAAGCGGCAGGACTGGAAGACATTCGACATCCAATACGCCCAACTCGATAGCCCATCGATTGAATTGCAATGTCTGGCCGGCCAATCCGCGCTGGCCAAGAGCGATACCACCGCGCTGGTGCGGCTGCGGCCGCTCTGGTTTACCGAGCAGGGACGGCCGGAATCCTGCGCCCCGGTCTTCGATGCCCTGTTCGATGCCCAGCAACTGAGCAAGGACGACGTCTGGGCGCGCATTCGCATGGCGTTGTCCGCCAACAAGGCCGATTTCGCCCGGCAGCTGTCCGCCCGCGTCGGCTTCCCGGCTGCGCTCGCCAATCGCCCGATCACCCAAGCCGCCAACACGCCGGACAAAGTCCTGCCCAAGCTCACCGGTAACGACCGCGGCACGCGTGAAGCTGCCTTGTATGCGATCCAGCGTCTAGCCCGCAGCGATGCCGACCGCGCTGCATCCTGGCTGGAAAAGCTCGGACAGGATTGGCCCGAAGCCGACCGCCGCTATGGCTGGCAAGAACTGGGCGAAATCGCCATCAAGCAGCACAACCCGATCGCCAATGAGTGGTTCGAACGCGGCGGCATGGCCGGGCTCGATGAGTCCGGTCGCTTCTGGGCCGTGCGCGCCGCGATCTTTGCGCGTGACCCGAAGACCACCTTGGCCCGTATCGACGCCATGCCGGCCGACGATCTCAAGCTCACCGTCTGGCGTTACTGGCGCGCAGTTGCGCTCAAGGCGCTGAACCGGCCAGCCGAAGCCACGCCCATCCTGGCCGAGCTTGCCAGCGCTGATGATTTCTATGGTTTGCTGGCGCGAGATGCCGCAGGCCCACTCGCGCAAACCCCGCTGCCCCCGGTGACGGCGACCGAGCAGGACATCCGCAACGTGCAGCAAAAGCCCGGCCTGCAACGCGCGCTGGCGCTTTATGCACAAGACTGGCGGCCCGAGGGATTGCGCGAATGGGCTTGGGGCATTCGCGGCCTGTCGCCCACCGAACAAGTCGCCGCCGCCATGCTCGCCGAGCGCAACAGCATTCTCGACCGGATGATCTACACCGCCGAACGCGTACCCGGCCCGGTTGAACCGCGCCTGCGCTACCCGACGCCGTATCGCGACATCGTCGAGCGCGAGAGCCAGGAAAACGGCATCGATGCCGCGTGGGTCTACGGTCTGATCCGGCAGGAAAGCCGCTTCATGACCGTGGCACGCTCCAGCGTCGGCGCGAGCGGACTGATGCAGCTGATGCCGCCCACCGCCAAGTGGGTCGCCGGCAAGCTCGGCATGAAAAAGGTGCGCCCGGACGAGCTGAACCAGATCAACACCAATATCCGCTTCGGCACCTTCTACCTCGGCTACATCCAGGACAGCCTGAGCGGCCACCCGGTGCTTGCCACGGCGGGTTACAACGCCGGGCCGGGCCGGGCACGCGCCTGGCAAACCGACCAAACGCTGGACGCCGTGATCTACATTGAAACGATTCCGTTCGACGAAACGCGCGACTACGTGAAGAAGGTCATGGCCAACGCTGAACACTACGGCATCCTGCTGGGCGAAAAAGTGACGATGAGTCAGCGTTTGTCGCCCATTCCCCCCAAGGGCGGCGCGGTGGATGCGCCCTGACCGGTGCGGGAAACACAACAGCGGAACACGATGAGAGAGCCCGCATGAAGCGCATCACCCTGATCGGCGGCAATGGTTTCATCGGCAGCCATCTGGCCACTCAGCTGGCTGCCCGCGGCGACCTCGTCACCGTTCCTACCCGGCATCGCGATGCCGGTTTGGCCCGATCCAATCCATCGCGGCAGATTCAGGTCGTCGAGGCCGATGTGCACGACCCGGCCCAATTGGCGGAGCTGGTCGCCAGCCACGATGTCGTGATCAACCTCGTCGGCATCCTGAATGGCAGCGAAGCGGAATTCGAGCATGCCCACGTGACGCTGACCGAGAAAATCGTCGGCGCTTGCGAAGCCAGCGGCGTAAAGCGCTATCTCCACATGAGCGCACTCGGCGCCGATGTAAACGGACCATCCCGCTACCAGCGCAGCAAGGGCCGCGCCGAAAACGTCGTCCGTCGCAGCCGGCTGGCGGCAACGATTTATCGTCCCTCGGTGGTATTTGGCCAAGGGGACTCCTTTCTCACCCTATTTGCCAGGATCACCCGGCTTGCGCCGCTTCTTCCTCTGGGTGCAGCAGCGGCGCAGTTCCAGCCGATATGGGTCGAAGACGTGGTACGGGCCTTCGTCGCTGGCATCGACCGCCCGGAGCTGGCCGGCATGACGCTGAATCTGGTCGGGCCGGGCATGTATACCCTGGCCGAGATCGTGCGCTACACCGGCTCGCTCAATGGGCGCACCACCCACGTGCTGCCCTTGCCGGCTTGGGCCGCCAGCGCGCAAGCTGCCATGATGATGCTCTTGCCTGACCCACCTCTTACGCAAGACAATCTGGATTCGATGAAAACCCCTAATATCGACCCGGCGGGATTTCCCTCGATACTCGGGTGGCATCCTGCAGCGATGGAAGATATCGCACCGACTTATCTCGGCAAGAACGCGAAAGCCGGTGATGGGCGGCGCGCAGCGTAGCCAGGCCATATCGCCGGCCCGCTGTTTCTTCGGGATCATCTGCAAGTTCTACGTGCGCCCCGGTCGGCCCAGTCGTCCGGGCTACGTAGGCGCTGATTACGGTTATTTTCACTGTCCAGGAGTCATCCCATGGCCGTTGTAGTCATTAGTCGCCTACCCGCCGACGTCACCCCGGACGACATCACCAGCTTCTTGCGCGAGCAGGGCTACTCCGGGGACATCGGCAATATCAGGATCGACGCCGCATCGGGCCAGCCGCTGGCATGGGTGCAGCTCGATATCAGCAATGCGGCAGCAACGGCGGTCTCCGCCCAGTTGAATGGCCGGGTCTGGAAAGGCCAGACCTTGGCATGCACCGAGACGCTGCTGTTCAAATAATCCCCCCAGTCGCATCCGCTCAAAGTACCCGCTCTAGACAGCTCAGCCATTCACGAAGCCCGGAGGCCGCCGTGCGCATCGCCGTATTCGACAGCAAGCCCTACGATCAGCAATCGCTCAACCACGCCAATGCCGATCATGGCCACGAGCTGGTGTTCTTCGATGACCGGCTCAACCGGCAAACCGTGCCGCTCGCCACCGGTTTCGATGTGGTCTGCCCCTTCGTCAATGATCGCCTGGACGCCACCACCATTGCGGTATTGGCTCGGCTGGGCGTTGGTCATATCGCATTGCGCTGCGCCGGCTACAACGGTGTCGACCTCGCTGCGGCCAAAGAACACGGCATCGTCGTCACCCGCGTGCCGGCCTATTCGCCCGAAGCCGTTGCCGAGCATGTCTTTGCACTGCTGCTCACGCTGATCCGCAAGACCCACCGCGCCTACAACCGCGTGCGCGACGGCAATTTCTCGCTCGATGGGCTGGAAGGCATCAATCTCTCCGGCCGCACCTTCGGCGTGGTCGGGGCCGGCAAGATCGGCCGCGCCGCCATCCGCATCGCCCGTGGCTTCGGCATGCAGGTTCTGGCCTACGACCGCTCGCCAGACCGCTCGTTTGAAACCGAACTGGGCTGCCGCTTCGTCACGCAGGCCGAGCTGTTGGCCCAAGCCGACGTCATCAGCCTGCATGCGCCGCTGTTCCCGGAAACCCGCCACATGATCAGCGCCGAATCGCTCGCCACGATGAAGCCCGGCGCCATCATCATCAACACCAGCCGGGGCGGCCTGATCGACTCCGCCGCGCTGATCGATGCACTCAAGGACGGCAAGCTCGGCGGCGTGGGGCTGGATGTGTACGAATACGAGGAAGGCGTGTTTTTCGAGGATTTGTCCGGCCAGGCGCTGCAGGACGACATGCTGGCGCGGCTGACGACCTTTCCCAATGTGGTCATCACCTCGCATCAGGGCTATCTCACGCGTGAAGCACTGACCAATATCGCCGATACGGTGATCGAGAATGTGCGTGCGTTTGCAGCTGGCGAGGCATTGCTCAACGCAGTGGCGGCTTAGGTCAAAACCCAAACTCCTGAACCGCAGAGCGCATAGGGATCGGGGAGAAAATCGAGGGTTTCTGTAGGAGCGAGCTTGCTCGCGATGGCAACGGTGAATCAAACGGTGCCATCGCGAGCAAGCTCGCTCCTACATAAAGCGATGCTTTTCTCCGTGCGCCCTGTGTACTCGCCGATCTCCGTGTCTACGGATTTTCGCCTTAGCCTTTCACTGTTGCTTGCATTCCCCAACACGGGCAAGCTTGCGCAAGCCCGCCCTTATGCTTCTGGAATGACACAAAGCCTTACCCGCCGCTCCACGTGGCTCGCCCTGTTGCCCAGCCTGATCGCCGCGCTCTTCGCCTTGGCGTTCGCCGCCTATCTGCTGCTCACACGGGAAGAAGTCGAAACCCAACGCAGCACCCAGCTGGAGCAGGATTTGCTGTGGCAAAAGCAGGCCATCGAGCAACAAATCCGCGCCGACGTCGATGCCATCAACGGTCTGGCCGCCACGCTGGAAGCCAGCAACGACTACGCCAGCCCCAAGTTCCAGGCCCGCGCCCTGTCATTCACGCAAGGCAGCCCGGAGCTGGTCGGCCTCGCATTGGAAGACGTACTCGGCCGCGTCACCTGGCGAGCAGCGCAGGAATGGCAATCGCTACCGTTCGAAGGCGAAATCGGTTGGGGGCCGCTCGTCGCCCATGACCACAAGCCCTTGGTGCAGTACGCCGTTGCCGTACCGGACGGCCATTTCATCGTCGCGACGCTGGCGCTGGATCGCATGCTGCAACAGCAAGTGCCCTGGTGGATTGCGCAGCGTTACCAGATTGCCCTGCTGGATAAAAACAAACGCAGCATCGCCGCCAAATCGCAGCGCCAGCTCGACCCGAGTGGCGTGTTCAAGGAAATCGGCCTCGACATCCCGCCTGGTGGCCTGACCCTGCGGGCCGAGGTCTACCGCCTGCCAAGCCGGCCGCTGCTCGATCTGCTGCCGTGGATGCTGTTCCTGCTGTCGATCGCCATGTTGCTGACCACCCGCGCCCTCAAGACGCACATCCGCCAGCACGCCGAGGCCGAAGTCCAGCTACGCGGCGAAACCGCGCTACGTGAGGCGATGGAAAACTCGCTCGTCACCGGTCTGGAAGCACTCGATCTGCACGGCAAGGTCATTTATGTGAACCGCGCCTTTTGCGACATGGTCGGTTACGACGAGCACGAGCTGCTGAACAAGATTCAGCCGATGCCCTACTGGCCGCCGGAAGAACTGGAGCGCTGCCAGGCCGCATCCGACGCCATTCTCGCCGGCCGACTCGACCCGAACGGGTTCTCGGTGCGCTATATGCGGCGCAATGGCGAGCGCTTCGACGTGCGCCTGTATGCCTCACGCCTGATCGATGGCGAAGGCAACCACATTGGCTGGATGGCGTCGCTGTATGACATCACCGAAATCCGCCGCGAACGGCAGGCGTTGCAAGCCTCGCACGAGCGCTTCGTCACCGTGCTGAACGGGCTGGATGCCGCCGTGGCCGTATCCGACGCCGCCAGCGGCGAGCTGCTGATGTCCAACCACCAGTTCGACCGTGCCTTCGGCCTGCCGGACTGGCGTGGTCGCTGTTGCATCGTGCCCTTCGTACCGCGCCGGGCCGAACCCCCGGTCGATGCCGAGTGGTACGACAGCTATCGCGAGCACTGGTATCAGATCAAGAGCCGGCAAAGCGTCTGGGTGGACGGCAGCGCGGTCTGGCTGGAAATCGCCACCGACATCACCGCCCTCAAGACCGCCGCCGCCCGCGAGCGCCGCCAGAACGAAGCGCTGCAGCAAACCGCCCGGCTGATTTCGATGGGGGAGATGGCCTCCTCGCTCGCGCACGAACTCAACCAGCCGCTCGGCGCGATTGCCAGCTACGCCAGCGGCTGCCGCAACATCCTCGCCTCGCCCACGCCCAACACCAGCCAGCTCTCACAAGCCATCGAAAAAATGGGCGAGCAAGCCAAGCGCGCCGGCCAGATCATCCGCGGCATCCGCGAGTTCGTGCAGCGCCGCGCGCCGCACCGCAAGCGCTGCGAGATCAACGCGCTGCTCGATACCGTGCTCAACCTGCTGGGCCACGAAGTCACCCGGCGCGGCGTGGAAGTCTCGTTCCGCGAGGACGACGACCTGCCCGCGCTCTACGCCGACCCGGTCATGCTGGAGCAGGTGATCTTCAACCTGATCAAGAATGCCCTCGAAGCGATGGAAGACACGCCCCCCGCCCGCCGCATGCTCGCCATCGATCTGGCGCGGGACGGCAATTTGCTGCGGGTGACCATTGCGGATAGAGGGGCTGGTATTGCGCCCGAGCAACTGGAACAATTGTTCAAGCCGTTCTTTACCACCAAGGATGCCGGCATGGGCATGGGCCTGAACATCTGCCGCTCGATCATCGAGCACCATCAGGGCCGCCTGTGGGTGGAGGCCAACGCCGGTGGCGGCAGCCGCTTTATCTTCACCGTGCCGTTCAATGAAGATACCGATGCGCAAGAGCCCTAGTAGCAGTGGATAATGCTCGCCCAGCGGCACACCGTATTCATGTGTCTGGCAAACGTAAGCCGGGCACGCTATTCCCTAAGAAGCTGCTTTAGAAATGTGCGGGCACGTCACCTTCGACGCGCTCCGTTGCTGATGAAATCAAGGACCTCGCGAACATGACTCAATCGAAAACAGGGCCGCACCGCATTGCCATCGTCGACGATGACGACGCACTGCGCGACGCGCTCGCCTGGCTGTTCTCCACCCGCGACCACGAAGCGCAGGCCTTTTCCAGCGCCGAATCCTTCATCAAGGAATACAGCCCGGATCGCTTCGGCTGCATCCTGCTCGACGTGCGCATGCCCGGCATGAGCGGCCTGGAGCTGTTCCAGAAACTGCGCGAATACGCCTATCTGCCGCCGGTGATCTTCCTCACCGGCCACGGCGATGTGCCGATGGCCGTGGGTGCGCTCAAGGATGGCGCCACTGATTTCGTCGAGAAACCATTCAACGACAACGACATCGTCGATCTGGTGGAAAAGAGCCTCGCCGCCGATGCCGAACGCCGCAACCAGTGGCAAGCCAAGAACGCCGTCGAAATCCGCCTCGAATCCCTCACCCCGCGTGAGCGCGAAGTAATGGCGCTGATCCTGACCGGCCGCCTCAACAAGCAGATCGCCGATGATCTTTCCATCTCGATGAAGACGGTCGAAGTCCACCGCGCCCGGATTCTGGAAAAGATGCATGTGAAGACGGCGATGGAATTGGCAGCGTTGCTGCGAGATGCCGGCGTCGAAGTCTGATCGGCTGATCGCCGACTCGCGCCCCAGACCGCTCCAAAACAAATAGCCCGGCAATTGCCGGGCTATTTGTTTTACTGCCATTGATCACGGGGCAAGGCTAGCGCTCGACCAGCCTCCCCACGATCCAGCCCTCACTCCGCTGGCGTACTTGCCGGCACTTTGACCTGCAAATCAATCTCGTCGACGGTCAGTTTCGACTTGGCATTGAACAGTGCCTTCTCATCGCGGCCCAGACGACCCGTCGTTGCTTCGAATACCACGCTGACGTCTTTCAAGGTCGCGTTGGCACCGGCCAGTTCGCGCAGGCTATCGGTCACATCGAAGACTTCATCCGTTGCGGCCTGTGCATCATGATGGGCATGGCCATGACCACCGCCACCGGTAAAGAAGCTCAAAGTGCCGACATAAGCCCGTTTGCCCTGCGCGTTCTCCAGATACACATCGAACATCGTACCGGGGTGGGCCTGGTATTTGACGCCACGCAGGACAAGCTCCGTGCGCGATGGCACCAAGGCATGCCCACGCAACGCCAGCGCCAACGGCACCGCATTGGTTTTCTCTGCCACCAGGCCGATATGCTTCTTGGTCACCGGTTTGTCGATGGCAATGCCACGCGCAGCAGTACTGATCAGCATGCTGGTGGTCGCGCCGTGCGGCACAACCGGCGCTGGGGATACCCCCACCGCATTCGCCTTAAACAAGGCTGCAGGCCGGGCGCAATCTGAAGCTTTCTCGTAGACGTAATCGATCAGCTTGCCGTCGAACAAGTCCCGTACCTTGTTGGTGACCGCAACGCCCTTGGCATCCACGAAGGTATACGACTGTTCGAGGAATTCCTGGCTATCGGGGTTCTTGTGGCCGGCGATGCTGGTCCAGCAGTCCCACATGCGATCGATATTGGCATGGTGCAGCCAGAAGATCGGATCGTTGGACGAATACGGCACCGCCCCCATCACCGTCACCGGACAACCCATGACCGCGCAATGCACGCTGCCATGCGGGCTTCTTTCAATGATGCTTTGGAAGCCCGGCACGGTTGCGCCCGATTGATCCGTGGTGCTCAGGAAGTTGGGATTGAGCAAGGCTGCGTTGATGTTGGTGCGCTTCGGGTCCAGCGTGCCGGTGCCCTTCTGCCAATCCGGCGCCCGGCGTGCCTCGAACAGCGGATTCGGCACGGTCTTGCCCGCTTCATCGACATAGGTCGGCGCAATGAACGCCGACGGCATGGCAACCTGCGCCGGGTCGGTGTAATCCCAGTACGGCAAACGCAAGGACGGATCGCCAGCGGCCTCTTGCAATACGCGCTCAAAACGGAACAGATAGAAGCGATGCCACGCAAAGAACCACGGCGTGCCGTGCTGGCATTGCGACCAGACATCTGTCGCCGTCTGATCCGGCGGCAGCCTGTCCGTCACGCCGACAAAGTACTTTTCGTACTCCGGCTTCCAGAGGTTGTTGTCCTTCATCCACTGCTGGTATTCCTCCACCGTGCCATCCGGCGACTGCGCGCCGAAATAACCGTGGATCGAGCCCCAGTATTCCCAGCTGGTGCGATATTCCGCGCTGGTATGGTCCGCGCCATTGCGCGATTTCATCACCGCCACCGCCTTGCGCAGGCTGGCCACGCGCTGCGGGTCTTTGGCGAACGTCTCCCAGCTGAGCCGGGTTGCTGTATCGGCCTGCGCCAGCGTCGGCATAAACATCGCCATGACGACAGCCAGCAAGAGCGCCTTGAGTATGTGCCACCTTCCAATCGATCCGGTTTTCATCGTGATTCCCATCCCGCCGACCAAGCATTTGCCAGCCCACAGGGTGATAACGGTTGTGATGTGCCCAGGACGAACCACCCCGAATGCACGCTAAGCCGCATTGGTCCGGGACATTGAAAACGCCAGCGATCCATACAGCTCGGCATGATTATGCGGGATGCATATTCATTTTCAAGACAGATAAAGAAATAGAATTAGTAAGTATGCATAACGCAGGCTCGATGATCAGTGGGCACAAAAACGCGCCGGCACGCGAAGTTGATAAGCGGATACGCCACTCCACAACATGTTTTGCAGCGCAATTGACTACCTGCGCCGGGAATCACAGAATTCGGACAGGCTTGTGCAGCCTGCCGCTTGCACCCTCTCCGGGATGGTGAATGCACACCCACTCTCCCGATCCGTTGCATGGCGAACGTTTCGGTAACGCAAGCACCGACCGTACGACGTTCGCATTACTGCAAGGGATTTCCTCATGCGTACCTATCGCGACGCCAAATTGATGGCGAAATCGTTGCGTCAGTCCTTGGCGCAAAAAGACATCGAACTGGGCCACGGCGAATGCCTCGACGTCATCGCCCGGCTGTTTGAATGTGACAACTGGAATGTGCTGGCGGCCAGGATCGAAGTGGATGCGCCAACCGCCGCGCCCCAAGACCTGCCGATGCCGGAAGGATGGACAAAGGCAGGTTCGCGGCCCGATATCTACCTCATGGGCGTGGATACGTCCCGCATGCATCACGGGCAACACCCGGCCGTGATTCGTTGCTCCCTCAACGAGGAAGCAAGCCGGATTTATAACCAAGACCCGGGCTTTGGCACGCTGATGCAAGCCGTCAAAGCCGGCAGCTATCGCGGCAAGCGCCTACGCTTGACCGCCAATTTATGCTGCGCGCACGCCCTCAAAGTACAAATGTGGATGCGCGTGGATAGCCGCCATACGCGAGGCATCCGCTTCGATAACATGGACAACCGGCCTCTTCACGGCACGCAGGATTGGACGCTGGCGGAAGTCGTATTGCAGGTGCCGGATGAGGCGGACACCGTCAATTTCGGCTTCTTTGTGGTTGGAACCGGTACGGCTGGGGCGGCTGGTTTCAAGCTCGAGATTGTCGACACCGATACCGAGGAAACCGGGGCATTGGCGCAACAAGTGCTGGATGCGCCAAGCAATCTGGACTTTGGGGCACTAACGGAGCCGACAGCGGCGACCTAGGTAGTGCGTTAACTCTCCAAATACCCCAAGCCCCTCGTCACCAGTTCTAATGCTTTCTCAAGCGTGGAGTTCCCTGTAGGAGCGAGCTTGCTCGCGATGGCGATGGTTCATTTACCGCCGCCATCGCGAGCAAGCTCGCTCCTACCCAATATCGTAGGGCGGGTTAGCCGCTTGCGGCGTAACCCGCCGGACAAGGCCACTTCCACTCGCCCTGCACGAACCGGTTCAATGCCCGCAGCCACACGCGTGCTCTGCATGCAAGTGACCATGCTCAGCCGCTTGCACGACCAACTTGCGCCCCTCCGCAATCGCCGCCCGCGCCTCACGCGTTGCGGCCAGCATGTTGGCCAGCGCCGCTTCCGTCTCCGGCCAACCACGGGTTTTCAAGCCGCAGTCGGGGTTGATCCATAAGCGCTCGGCCGGGACGACGTCCAATGCCTTGGCGATCAGCCGCAGCATCTCGTTCACGGGTGGCACGCGTGGGCTGTGGATGTCGTAGACGCCGGGGCCGATTTCGTTCGGGTATTGGAAGGTGCCGAACGCTTCCAGCAATTTCATATCCGAGCGGCTGGTTTCGATGGTGATCACATCGGCATCCATCGCGGCGATGGCGGGCAGGATGTCGTTGAACTCCGAGTAGCACATGTGGGTGTGGATCTGCGTGGCATCCTCGACCCCGCTGGCGGAGACACGGAAAGCACGGCCGGCCCATTCCAGATAGGTATCCCAATCGCTGCGCTTGAGCGGCAAGCCTTCGCGGAAAGCGGGTTCGTCGATCTGGATGACCTTGATACCGGCGCGCTCCAGATCGACCACTTCATCCCGGATCGCCAGCGCGATTTGCAGGCAAGTCTGCTCACGCGGCTGGTCGTCGCGCACAAACGACCACTGCAGGATGGTCACCGGGCCGGTGAGCATGCCCTTCATTGGCTTGATAGTCAGCGATTGGGCGTAGCGGCTCCACTCGACCGTCATCGGTGCCGGGCGGCTCACGTCGCCGAAGATCACTGGCGGTTTCACGCAGCGACTACCGTAGCTTTGCACCCAGCCAAAGCGGGTAAAGGTGAAGCCGGACAGCTGCTCGCCGAAGTATTCGACCATGTCGTTACGCTCCGCCTCGCCATGCACCGGCACATCCAGCCCCAGCGCTTCCTGCTTGTCGACCACCCGTTTGATCTCGGCCTGCATCGCGGCGACGTATTGTTCTTCCGGCAACGCCCCACGCTTGAAGGCGGCACGAGCGGCGCGGATTTCCCTGGTTTGCGGGAAGGAGCCGATGGTCGTAGTCGGCAACACCGGCAGCTTGAGCCACGCCCGCTGCGCATCGGCACGCACGGCGTAGATGCTATCCCGTTGCGAATCGGCAGCAGTCAGCGCCGCCACCCTGTTGCCAACGTCCGGGTTGTGGATGCGGGCGGAGCTACGGCGCGAGGCAGCGGCCTTGTCGCTGGCGGCCAGTTGTGTGGCGACGGCAGCACGACCTTCATTCAACGCCCGTTTGAGGACGACGATCTCGTCCAGCTTCTGTTTGGCAAAGGCCAGCCAGCCTTTGAGTTCGGCATCCAGTTGGTCTTCCTGCGCCAGATCGACCGGCGTGTGCAGCAGCGACGAGCTGGCACTCACCCACAACTTGTCGCCCAGTTTGGTCTTGGCGGTTTCGAGTTGCGCGAGCTTGGCGGAAAGATCGGCCGCCCAGATATTGCGGCCATCGATCACGCCGGCCGATAGCACCTTGTCTTGCGGCCAGACCGCCAGCAGCGCATCAAGCTGTTGCGGCGCACGCACCAGATCGACGTGCACGCCAGCCACCAACAAGGTGGCGAGCAGATCGGTATGCGCCGCGACGCTATCGAAGTAAGTGGTCAGCAGCAGCTTCACACCGGCATGGGCGAATTCGCGATAGATCGGGGCGAAGGCATCGCGCCATGCCAGGTCGAGTTCCAGCGCCAGGATCGGCTCGTCGATCTGCACCCATTCCACCCCCTGCGCGGCGAGCTTTTCCAAGATACGGCGATAGGCCAGCACGATGCGACTGGCGAGGCCGAGTTTGTCGAAACCGGTGCTCTTGCTCTTGGCGAGATAGAGGAAAGTCAGCGGGCCGATCAGCGCCGGCTTCACGTCATAGCCTTGCGAGCGGGCTTCTTCCAGCTCGTAGAAGAACCAGTCCACACCGCCGTCGAAGCGCGTGTCGGCATCCAGTTCCGGCACCAGATAGTGGTAGTTGGTATCGAACCACTTGGTCATTTCCAGCGCCGGCTGATCCACGTTGCCGCGAGCCAGTTCGAAATACTGTTTGAGTGTGAGCGACTTGGCATCGAAGCCGAAGCGGGCCGGCAAGGCACCGAGCAGTGCGGCGGTATTGAGCATCTGGTCGTACCACGCGAAGTCGCCAGTCGTGACCACATCCAGCCCGGCATCCTTCTGCCATTGCCAGTGACGGCGGCGCAGCGTGCTGCCAATCGCGGCAAGTTCGGCTTCGGCGATCTCACCGCGCCAGAACGACTCGACGGCGAACTTGAGTTCGCGCTGGGCGCCGATGCGGGGAAAACCCAAAACATGAGCAGCAGTCATGACAAACCTCGATATCAATGAATATGGTTTGCATGATCCTCGCCCGGTCTTTATGATTCAAACTCATTATTTTCACGATTTCACTGAGAGCCACTCATGCAATCGCTACTGGAATTGCGCCACCTGAAAACGCTCGCGGCGATTCGCGATGCCGGCAATCTCACCCGCGCGGCGGAGCGGCTGTTCCTGACCCAGTCCGCGCTATCGCATCAGTTGCGGCTACTGGAAGAGCATTACGGCTTGCCGCTGTTTGCCCGCAAGACCGCGCCGCTCAAGCTCACGCCTGCGGGGGACAAACTGGTGCAGCTGGCCGATCTGGTGTTGCCGCAGATCGCAAACGCCGAGCGTGATATCGCCAAGCTGCGCGAGGGTGAAGCCGGCAGCCTGCGCATCGCGGTGGAATGCCATACCTGCTTCGATTGGCTGATGCCGGCGATGGATACCTTCCGTGAGCGCTGGCCGGAGGTGGAGCTGGATATCGTCTCCGGCTTTCATGCCGACCCGGTGCAGTTACTGTTCGAAGACCGCGCCGATCTGGCCATCGTGTCGGTGCCGGAGGCCGAAAGCGGCATCGCCCATCTGCCGCTGTTCGCCTATGACATGGTCGGTCTGCTGGCGCGCGATCATCCGCTGGCAACCAAGCCATTCCTTGCCGCCGAGGATTTTGCGGGCGAAACGCTGATCACCTATCCGGTGCCGGACGAGATGCTTGACCTGATCCGCCAAGTGCTCAAACCGGCCGGCGTGAACCCGAAGCGCCGCACCACCGAGCTAACCGTCGCCATCTTGCAGCTCGTTGCCAGCCGGCGTGGCATCGCCGCCCTGCCGGGTTGGAGCGTGCAGCATTATCTGGAACGCGATTACGTCGCAGCCCGCCCCATCACTGCCAACGGCCTGCGCGCCGAGCTGAATGCCGCCGTGCTGGACGACCGCGCCCATACCGCTTATCTGCAAGATTTCGTGGCGATCGTGCGCGAGGTTTGCGTGGCGGAACTGCCTGGGATTCAGTTGATTGGGTGAGGGAAGTGGCGCGTGAATTGGACTTTGCACTTGGCACCCCCCTCTCCCCCGGCCCCTCTCCCATGAATGGGCGAGGGGAGAAGGTCACCCTAGGGTATACGCCTTACAAGCAAAGTCATTGACTGAAATCCGTCTTTCTCCATACTCCGTATTCTTGGCCTGTCGCGGCATATCGCAACGGGCAATATCTGGAGAAAAGCGCTGTGACTTTCTTGATGCGCGCATGTACAAAATTTGCACTGGTGGCCTTGCCGGTCCTGGCCGCCACCGGCGCTATCGCTGCCACCTATCCTGCCTGGGGGCCGGATACCTATTACGCGGCCGGTACGATCGTTTTCTACAACGGTCACAATTATCAGGCGCTGGTCAATCAGACCGACTTCAGCAGCGCCGGCTGGAACCCCACCCTCAACAGCTTGTGGACTGACCTTGGCGCGGATCACAGCAGCACGCCGACACCAGCCCCCGTCATCACGCCTGTGCCCGATGCAACACTGACCCCCGTGCTCACCCCCCGGCCAAGCGGCGCGCCAGCGGTCGGCGACTTCGTGTTCAGCGTCTACAAAGACATCGCGCTGAATATGGACTGGAACACGGCGGCGATCTCGACGACTGTGGCGGGTACAAGGCAACCGGTCGTGAACGTGATGCCAAGCCGGCTCAAGACCCTGACCTGGGCCTTCGCCGTCGGCGAGTGCGGCTTCGAGAGCTGGGGCGGGCCGTTACCGAATACCATCGCCAACGCCAACATCCAGCGCTTCCTGAGCAACGGCAAAACCTACGTCATCTCGACCGGCAGTACCTCGGGCGCGTTTACCTGCGGCAGCGACCAGGGGTTTGAGCGCTTTATCAAGACCTACTATTCCAGCAATCTGCTGGGCATCGATTTCGACCTCGAAGCCGGCCAAAGCCAGGACGTGATCAACAATCTGGTCCAGCGCGTGATCGTGGCGCAACGCACCTATCCGCGTTTGCGCTTCAGCTTCTCGCTGGCAACGCTGGGCGGCAGCTCGACACTCGGCTTGAGCGCTACAGGCGTGATGGTGCTGAACGCCATCAAGACCTACGGGCTAAGCAATTACACCATCAACCTGATGGTGATGGACTACGGCGCAGCGACGCCGGCCAATTGCGTGATCGGGAACAACGGCAAGTGCGACATGGGCAAATCGGCCAATCAGGCGGCGATCAACCTGCATAACGGCTACGGCGTGCCGTTCAGCCAGATCGAACTGACACCAATGATCGGTGGCAACGACGTTCAGGATGAAACCTTTACGCTGGCAGACGTCGCTACCATGTCGAACTTTGCCAAGCAAAACAATCTGGCCGGCGTGCATCTGTGGTCGTTCGACCGCGACAGCGATTGCGCGCCAGGACCATCGCTGGCGACGTGCAATACCTACGGGCAGGCAGGGACGTTGGGGTTTACCAACAAGTTTTTGAACAGCCTCGGGTTTTGATGCATTCGATTTGCGGAATGAAAAAGCCGGCTCATAAGCCGGCTTTTTCATTCCCATCGCGCCAAGGATGAAGGAGATCAACCCGTAGCCCGGACGCTTTGCGGCCGGGGTGGCAGTGCATGAAAAGTCACCCGGCCGGGTCCATTCACACGGAGTCCCCCGGCCGCAAAGCGTCCGGGCTACGGTGATAGCTCACCCGTGCAGCGAAAACATCGCCCGCGTGCTCGGCCCCTTGTCCTTCTCACCATCCTTCGCCGTCGCATCCAGCTTGGGGTTGACCAGAAACAACCGCGCTTCGGGCACGCCGATACCTTTCAGGAAGTCCTTCACCGCCAATGCACGTTGCGAGGCGAGCGCCTTGAGGTCGTCGTCGGTGACTGGCAGGTTGGCGAGCAGCAGCTTGTGCATTTCCTCTGGCGGTAGCGATTTCGACAGGCCGAGAACGTTCTTGGGCTTGGGGAATTTGGTCTGTTTGTAGACCTGCTCCAATAACTTTGGATAGTCCTCGGCACTGATTTCCAGTGCAGCCTCGTCGCCTGCTTCGCCCTTATCCGCGAGCTTGCCGGCCTTGGCGCCCCGCATCAGTTTGGCGAGTTTCGCCGCCTTGAGCCCTTCACGATCCAGTTCCGGGTCGACCCAGCCGGCGATATCCAGATTCAGGGCCGGCCGGTCTGCCAGTGCTTCGGAAAGCTTGGTCAGGCCGTCGAACTGCTTCTGCTCCAGCTTGGCAATACCCGGCTCGAACGCCACATACGAGAACTGCGGCCCGCCGCCGAAAGCCGAGGCCAGCGCATCGAACGGGGAGGTGATGATCTTGGTCAGCACATTGAAAATCGCCTGCCAGACGATATGGCCGACGCTGAACTGCGGGTCATCCAACGAACCAGTCACCGGCAGCTGCACGTTGATCTGGCCGCGCCGGTCTTTCAGCAGCGATAACGCGAATTTCACCGGCAGCTTGGTCGCTTCCGGGCTGCCGGATGGCGTCTCGCCCAAGGTGAGCTGATCGAGCACCACATGGTTCTGCGCTTGCAGCTTGCCGTTTTCGATGTGGTAGCCGACGTCCATCGATAGCTTGCCCTTCTCGATGCCATAGCCGGCGTACTTGGCCGCATAGGTCGACGCAGCAGTCAGCTCGTAACCTTTGACCGCGCCCTGGATATCGAGAAACAGATCCTTGCCGAGCGGATTCAGCTGGCCGGAGATGGTAACCGGCGCGATGCGATCCATACTGCCGCGCAAATCCAGCGTGGCGCGGGTGGCATCCACCGACGACAAACCGGCGACCGAGCCAGCCATATCGGTCAGGTTGGCGGTGTAGTTCGGTTTGACGAAGTTATCGGTGTAATTGATGTTGCCGCCGGACAAGGTGATCTTGCCGATGCGGACGGGCACCACCGCCTTGGCAGCACTCGCCGGAGCAGAGGCAACAGCCACCTTCGGCACTGATGCGGCAGCCGGTGCGCTGGCCTCTACCGTCACCGACGTCGGCGCGTGGTCGTGCACGACAATGTCCGCCAGATTCAGCCGTCCTTGCGGCGAGAGCATCAACTTGGCGTAGAAATCGGTCAGCGCGATCTCTTTCAGGCCGACATTGATCGGCTGGGTCTGCACATCGATGCCGCCGAAATACAGGCTCTTCCATTTCAGGAAGTCTTCACCGCTGAGCTTGTCCAGCGCATAGAAGTCGGTGACGTTGGCGTTGCCGCTATAACTGACCGCCATCGGGTCATGCGCGTGGCCGGGTTTGAAGCTCAGGTTGCCCTTGGTGGAGAGCCGGCCGCTGGCGAGGGTGATGTTCAGCAGAGGGCTGAAATATGGCTGGGCATAGGCCATATCCAGCTGCCGTGCCTGAATCGCCAGCTTGCCGGCGAGCGGCTCTGGCGACACGACACCATCCACTTGCAACGTGCCGTTCCGCCCCGCTTGCGCCGCCAGCTTCAATTGCGTTTGCCCACCAAGCGGCCACTGCAAGGGCTTGGCGGACAACTCCACCCGCTTGAGCTGTAATGGCACCGTGCCGGCTAGCGTTTTGTCCTCGAACTGTGCCGCGCCATCGCTGACGGCGAGTTCCTGTAGCGTGACTTTCCACGGCGCGGTCGGCGCGGCGGGTTCCTGTTTGGCGGCGTGCTTGGCAGATCGATCTGGTGAGGTGGATGTTGCAAGCGTAGCGAATTCAAAACGACCATCGGCCAAGCGAGTGACGTTCAATACCGGCGCAGCCAGCGCGACCCGATCCAGCGTGACCTGCCGCTGCGCCAAGTCCAACCCAACGTTCTCGACCTTGATCTCTTTGGCGGCAGCCAGCACTGGCTTGGCTTTGGCCCGCTTGATCAGCAGATCACGCACGGTGACGCCCAAATGTGCCAGCTTGAGTTCCAGCGGGGCGTTGTCCGGTTGGGCGAAGCGATAATGCGTGGCGATGTCGGTGGTGCCGCCGATGGGGTCAATCGCCAGTTGTGAACGGTAAAACGGTGCCAGCCCCGCCAGCGGCATGGCGGTCAACGTCAGGTCGCCCTCGGCGCTGATGGGCGCGAGCTGCAACTTGCCGTCGTGGTGCCATTGCCCCAACGCATCGCTGTGCAAATCCAGCTTCACCGTGGCTTGCTTGCCGGTGGCGCTGTCGAGGCCATTGGCATGCAAGGCAATACCATCGATGCGTGTGACGAAATCGACAGTGGCGTCGCGCACGTCGATGCTGCCTTGGTCGATCGTTAGCGTCGTGATGGCGAAATGCGGCTTGCGCGCTTCCTTGGCCGTTGCTTTGGCTGGCGCACTGGCCGCTTTGGCTTCCGGTTTCACCTCTGTTTTCTCATAGGCAGTTTTCAGCGCCGCGAGCCAGTTCAATTCGCCCGCCTTATCGCGGCTCACCGTGACCTCGGGCCCAGTCAGCGCCAACTTATTCAGCTGCACTACGCCAGCCAAAGGCTCGACCCGCGCCAACCCGATGTCGGCGGACTTGAGCCGCAACAGCGATTGGCCGCTGGCATCGAGCGCGACATCGTGCAGCTTCACGCCTCCTTCCAGCGAGATGCTCATCGCGGGCTGCTGGCGAAACACCAGGCGCAGATCGGTCGCCAGAACGGCGCGATTCAGCTGGAGCGCAGGCGGCGTCGGCAGATAGGCCCAATAGCGCGCGATATCCAGATCGGTAAGCGCCAACTTGAGCGTGCTCTCACGGCTGGGTGAGAACGGCTTGGTATCGCCCGTGAGCCGGAACGGCGCGCCATCGAGCTTGAAGGCCAATGTGGGATCGACATGGGTATCGATGAAGACCGGCAGATTGGAAATGAACGGCACGCCAAGCTCGATCGCTTCCAGCTTGTGCGTCTGCTTGAGCGGACGGTCGTCGAATTCGATCCGGCCGCCGATGAGGCGGATATTGTGCACGGCGAAGTGCAACGGCTCGCTGGCAGGCTTGGCGGGCTGGTTCAGCAAGTCGGACCAGTTGTATTGGTGCTCGCTAAGGCGGATCGCCTTCAGGTAAGGTGCATTGATCAGCAGTTCGTCGATCACCGGGCCGCGCCGCCAGATCGATGCGATATCGAGATCGGCCTTGATATGCCCCACCGCCAACACCGCCTGGCCGGCTTCAACGACCTTGAGATCGTCCAAAGTGGCCGTCAGCGTGTAAGGATTCAGGCCGATATGCCCGATCGACACCTGCCGGTGCAGCACATCCGACAGCGCTGCTTCAAGTTTGGGCTTGGCCCACCAGGGCAGCGCAACGCCCCCCAAGAGCCCCACAGCGACGGCAACGGCAAGAACAAGAAATAGGGCACGGCGCCAACGGCGAAGGGCCGTAAGCAAACGCTGAACGGTCATGAAAATGAATCACAAAGCAGGGTGGAATTGGAACCACTATAGTGGTTTGGCTGTCTTGCTGGGAAGCGCATGACAGCGTCTTAGACTTCGTCAAGCCCGTCTGTCAGTGACAAAGCACCTTTCAACACTGGCAAGAGTCGCTTGAGCGGCTATTTTGGCAGTAAAATCAGGCCCAACTAACCGATTAGCAGACGTGCCGCTTGGCGGCCGGGACGATTTCACCGTGGCGTTTTCCCTTTTCCGCAAAAAAGATTCCGAACCTGTAAAACCGCTTTCTCCGGGTTCATCCGCTGCGAGCACGTCAAGCATTGCCACGCCGTCGGACTTTCCGGCGACGCCGGCACAGCCAGCGCCCCGCCCCGCCGCACAAACGCCGGCCGAGCAGCATGGCGAAACGACCAGCTACAACTTGTCCGAGCTGACCATCGAGGTCGAGGAATCCAGCTCGCAACTAACCCCGGCCGAAGAAGAAGCCGTGGTGCTCTATGCCAACGGTCGCCTCGCCGCCGCCATCGATAGCCTGAAAGCGGCCATGCCGTCGTTCAAGGGCAGCCGCCAGACCGGCCCGTGGCAGTTGATGTTCGACTTGCTGCAAATCGCCGGCAACCACACCGCGTTCGACGAGCTGGGGCTGCAATACGTCGTCGAATTCGAAACATCACCGCCGCTGTGGCGCGATATGAAATCCGCCCCAACGACCAAACCACAGGCTGCTACCGGCCTCGTGACCCTGCCATCGTCACTGGTTGGTGATGCCGCGAATGCAGAAATCCAGAAAATTCTGAAAGCTTGCGAACGCGGCGGGCCGGTTCGGCTCGATTTCAGTCGCGTAACTGACATCGACGGCATGGCCGCCGCCGAGCTGCTGGCACTCTGGCCACGCGCGCGCAAGCTGGGCGCTCAACTGCAAGGGCTAGGCGTCGACAGCGTCACCAAGATGTTGTCCGGCAAGATCGAATCCGGCCGCCGCCACCCGGCCGAAGCGCCCTATTGGTTGCTGCTGATGGAAATCACCCAGACCAGCGGCGAGCAAGAGGCATTTGAAAACCTCGCCATCGACTACGCCGTCACCTTCGAAGTCTCGCCGCCGTCGTGGGACCCGAAGCTCGTAGCCAAAGCGCCGCAAGCACCCGCCGCGCAAAAAGCAGCCGAAAAATCAGGCGAACCCGTCACCGACCGGCTGGAACTCGCCGGCGATCTGGTTGGCGGCGCGGCCGATGCACTGGCAAAGATTCGCGCTTTTGCCGCCACGCATAGCAAGCCCGTGCTCGATTTCTCCGGCGTGCTGCGCGTCGATTTCGATACGGCCGGCCAGATGCTGAATCTCGGCGTTGAGCTGATGCAGGCCGGCAAGATGCCGACCATCCTCGGCGCGAACGAACCGGTGGCGGGCCTGTTCAAGCTGATGGGTGTCGCGGATTTGATGACGCTGGTCAAACGCTAGAAGTACCCGTTTGAACGGCCTCCCCGCTTGATACCGCCCGCATGGCCCCCATCTGCCACGCATCCCTCAGTCTTCCAGCGGTAAATACCCATGCAGCAATTTGACGGCACCACGATTGTTTCTGTTCGCCGTGGCGATAAGGTTTGCGTTGGCGGCGACGGCCAGGTCACGCTTGGCAATGTCGTCATCAAGGGCACGGCGCGCAAAGTGCGCAAGCTGTACCACGACAAGGTCATCGTCGGCTTTGCCGGCGGTACGGCCGATGCATTCACGCTGTTCGAACGCTTCGAAGCCAAGCTGGAAAAGCATCAGGGCCAGCTGACCCGTGCTGCCGTCGAACTGGCAAAAGACTGGCGTACCGACCGGGCGCTGCGCCGGCTGGAAGCGATGCTGATCGTCGCCGACCCGACCGCCACGCTGGTTATCACCGGCAATGGCGATGTGCTTGAACCGGAACAAGGCATCGCCGCCATCGGCTCCGGCGGCGCATTCGCCCAGGCTGCGGCCAAGGCTTTGATCGACAACACCGACCTGCCGCCGGAAGTCGTCGTCAAGAAGGCGCTCGAGATTGCGGGTGATATCTGCATCTACACCAACCAGAATCACGTTCTCGAGAGTCTGTAAGTCGGCTTTCAATCGTTGGCATACCGACGATTGAAATCGCCTCATATCCATTCCCGGCTCGGCTACAATCCCGGCCATGACTCACACGCTTGCCTGCTTGCGTTTTCTGAACGCCACCAGTTTCACCTCTGGCTCCGGTATTGCCGATGCACTCGGCCTATCGCGAGCCAGCGTTTCTACCGCACTGGCCGAAGCCGAACACTTCGGCGTGACGCTGGAGCGCCGCCACGGCGCGGGTTATCGGCTCACGCAGGACATCGACTGGCTCGATGCCGAGCGCATCCAGCAGCTGCTCGGCAAGCGCAGCATCCTGCAATTTGCCACCGCCCCCAGTACAGATTCGACCAACAAGCGGCTCGCTGCCGACCCGGCGCATGGGCGCGTACTGGCGGCAGAATGGCAAGATGCCGGCCGCGGTCGCATGGGCCGGAGCTGGCAAGGCAAGCTCGGCGGCAGTCTGCTGTTTTCGCTGTGCTGGACCTTCCCCGGTGGCGCAAACACCCTGGCCGGCCTGCCGCTGGCGGTTGGCAGCATCCTCGCTGATGCCCTCACCCACGCCGGCGTCGGTGTCATCCAGCTCAAATGGCCGAACGATCTGTTGCTGGATGCAAACAGCAGCGGCGCGAAGAAAACCGGCGGCATCCTGATCGAAATCACCGGCGACGCAATGGGGCCGGTCTCCACCGTCATCGGTATCGGCCTGAATCTGGACGCGCCAGACGCGAAGCTGGATCAGCCTGCGACCGGCCTGCGCGAGGGCGGCCTGATGCTCGACCGCAATACCTTGCTGGCGCAACTGCTGGCCGCACTGGAAGCCGGCCTGACCCGCTTTGCCGCCGAAGGCTTCGCCGCCTTCCGCGCCAACTGGGAAGCGCACCACGCCTGGACCGGTGCCACGGTGAACGTGCTCGACCCTGCTGGTAGCATCCGGCACGGCGTGCTGCTCGGCCTGACCAGTGACGGTGCGCTGCGACTTGGCACCTCAGACGGCGAAACCATCGTTCATGCTGGCGATGTCAGCCTGAGGCGCGCATGAGCGGCCCAGTCACGCAGCTTCTGCTCGATCTGGGCAACACGCGCCTCAAATGGGCATTGGTTACGCCGGACGGCCATTGGGCGGTTCGTGGCGATGCCCCGCACCCCGATTTTCACCTGCTGACCGAACGCTTTGCCACCCTGCCCGCCCCGACGATTATCCGTGGCTGCTCGGTCGCAACGCTGGATGCCACGACTCAACTGGAAGTGGCCTGCACACAACTGTGGCAGCAGCCGATCCAGTGGCTGAAAGTCAGCCGGGCAGCACTGGGCGTCACCAATCGCTATCGCCGGCTGGAACAACAAGGGCCGGATCGCTGGGCGGCGGTGCTTGGCGCACGCAGCCTGAACCCCGGCGAAGCCTTGGTCGTGGCCAACGCCGGCACCGCATTGACCATCGATGCCGTCACCGCCGATGGCACCTTCCTCGGCGGCATGATCCTGCCCGGCTACCGGCTGATGAAGAGTTCGCTCGCGGCTGGCACGGCCCGCTTACCGGATGCCGTCGGCAGCGTGCACGACTTTCCGACCTCGACCGAAGACGCCATCGAAACCGGTGTGCTCACGGCGTTGGCAGCCAGCATCGAAACCATGCTGCAGCGTGTCGAGCTGCGCGGCGAAGAACCCCGCCTACTGCTGTCCGGCGGCGATGCCGAGCGGATCGCGCCGCTGTTATCCGTACCGGTTCAGTTCGAAACCGACCTTGTGCTGCGCGGCCTCGCCGCGTTGGCGAACCACCCGGAGCCCACGCCATGAAATGGCTGTTCGCGCTGCTGCTCGTCGCCAACCTGCTGTTCTTCGCCTATTCGCGCTGGGTGCCGCAAATTGCGCCCGTTGGCGAGCGGCCGCCAGAAGTGAACGCCTCGCAGGTTCGCATCGCCCATCTCAATGGGGGTGATTCGAGTGCGCCCGCCGCGTCGTCCGCCTCCTCGGCAACTGCTGCATCACCAACCGCCTCACCGACCACCGCGCCGACGCCAGCAGCAACAGCGGTTCCGACACCAGCGGCGACACCGGTTGCAACGCCGGTTGCGACACCGGCCGTCACGCCAGCGCCTACTCCAGCACCGAAACCGACCCCATCGCCGAAACCCACGCCCCCTATCACGCCAGCCCCCAAGCCAGCCCCGGCTACCCCGGCCCCCGTCGCCGAGGCGCAAGGCGCCCTCTGTCTGCGCTGGACCGGTATTACCGGCGACCAGGCCAATATCGCGCGCGACAAACTGCGCCAACTCGGGCTGACCGCACAGGAAACGCCCGCCAGCCAGAACGCCAAATACTGGGTCTACGTGCCGCCGCTCGCCGATCTGGAAACCGCCAAGAAAAAAGCCCAGCAATTCGCAGAGCTTGGCGTGGATGACTATTTCGTCGTCAACAACGGCAGCAAGTGGCAGAACGCCATCTCGCTCGGCATCTTCTCAACGCAGGAAGCCGGCAACCGCCGACTGGAAGAGCTGAAGCAAAAAGGCGTTAAATCCGCCATCGTGCGCGAACGCGACGACGGCGTGCGCCACACCAGCTTCCTGATCAAGAAGGCCACCGACGAGCAGACGAGCAAGTTGACCAAGGTCAGCGAGCTGTTGCGGGGGTCTTATGTCGAGAAGGTGGATTGCAAGTAACGTGGGGGTTGGGGCTGGTGGGGTGGTCTCCCCTCTCCCACTTGTGGGAGAGGGGCTGGGGGAGAGGGTCGTGCCACATGACGTGTTCTTTTCGTCACCCTCTCCCTAGCCCTCTCCCACAAGTGGGAGAGGGGACAAAAACCATGCACAGGCGGGACGATTCCTACATCCCACCCAGGCACATGTATTTGATCACCAGATAGTCATCGATGCCGTAGTGCGAGCCCTCGCGCCCCAGTCCGGATTGCTTCACTCCGCCAAATGGCGCGACCTCGTTCGAAATCAGCCCGGTGTTGATCCCCACCATGCCGTACTCCAGCGCCTCGGCCACACGCCAGACACGGCTGATGTCGCGGCTGTAGAAATAGCTGGCCAGGCCGAACTCGGTGTCGTTGGCCATCGCGATCACTTCTTCGTCGGTCTTGAAGCGGAATAGCGGCGCGAGCGGGCCGAACGTTTCCTCCTTCGCCACTTTCATGCCGGTATGCGCGCCGACCAGCACGGTCGGCTCGAAAAAGGTCTGGCCGAGCGCATGCCGCTTGCCACCGATCAGCACCTTGCCGCCCTGCGCCTCGGCATCGGCGATGTGGGATTCGATCTTTTCAACCGCCGCCATATTGATCAGCGGCCCTTGCTCCACGCCGGCCTCGAAACCGTTACCCACCTTAAGCTGACGCACTGCGTCAACCAGTTTGGCGGCGAAGGCGTCATACACGCCGTCTTGCACATAAATGCGGTTGGCGCAGACGCAGGTCTGGCCGGCATTGCGGTACTTCGACGCCATCGCGCCGACGACTGCAGCATCCAGATCCGCATCGTCGAACACGATAAACGGCGCATTGCCGCCCAGTTCCAGCGACAACTTCTGGATCGTCGGCGCACTCTGCGCCATCAGCAGTCGGCCCACGGCAGTGGAACCAGTGAACGACAACTTGCGCACGATCGGGTTGGCGGTCATCTCACCGCCAATGGTGCGCGGATCACCTGTAATCACGTTGAAGACACCGGCCGGAATGCCGGCCCGCTCGGCCAACACCGCCAAGGCCAGCGCGGAAAACGGCGTGCTCTCCGCCGGCTTGACCACGATCGGGCAACCGGCAGCCAGCGCCGGGCCGACCTTGCGGGTGATCATCGCGGCCGGGAAATTCCACGGCGTGATCGCAGCGCAGACGCCGATCGGTTCCTTGACCACAACGATGCGCTTGTCAGCCGCCGGCGTGGCCAGCGTATCGCCACTCACCCGCTTGCCCTCTTCGGCGAACCATTCGATGAACGATGCTGCGTAACCGATTTCGCCACGTGATTCGGCCAACGGCTTGCCTTGCTCAGCGGTCATGATCGCGGCCAGATCGTCGACGTTCGCCAACATCAGCTCGTGCCAGCGCCGCAACAATACGCTGCGTTCCTTGGCGGTCTTGCGACGCCATGCGTGCCACGCCACATTGGCGGCCTCGATAGCGCGATATGTCTCGATCGCCCCCATGTGCGGCACGCGGCCAACTTCTTCGCCGGTCGCGGGATTGTGGACGGCAAAGGTTTCACCGCTATCGGCATCGAGCCATTGGCCGTCGAGATAGGCTTGCTGGCGGAACAGCGCGGGGTCTTTCAGGGGGAACATGAGCAATCCTTGGGAGACGAAATCAATTCATTTTCCGACTGCTGCGTCAGCGTAGTTATCACTGCATAGCCCGCCCCGCTGCAGCAGCACAACTCACGCCGACCCATGACGTGCAGCCAAAGATGCCGGGAAAGGTCAAGCGGACGTAACAACACCGGCATTAGGCCGGTGTCGCATCTGGATCAAGAGCCGCGGGAGGTCAGGGATAGCTGTACTGCTGCCAACGCTGCTCACTGGTCAGCACCATCCATTGCGGATCGTCACGGCGCGTCTTGGCGACCGGCAGCACCGGATGCTCCGGCGAGGACTCCATCACGATGCGGGCGACCGATTGGACTGGCTTGGCGGGAGCGGCCAAGACCGGCTTGTGTTGCATTGGCCGCTTGACGGTCATGTGCCTAATCGGGCTTCGTCGCGGGCAGCGGCACTTGAGCTCGGCATCGGTGGATGCTTCGGCCACGGTCTGAATAGCCAGCAAGAGCAGCGCCAAGCAAATCATCGGACGGATCATCGGTTTCATTTGGCCTTCCCCGTACTCACAAACCGTGCGAAATCGCCCACTTCGGCTTGCCCGCCATCCGGTTGGGCGATGGCAAACAAGGGCTGCACCTGCAAGATCGACAGGCTGCCGGCCAAGTCTTCGACCATGCCGAGCCGCTGCGCGGTGTCACCGTTACCGCTCTCCACACTCTGGCCATTGCGTAGCCGGTACAGCTGCAGCTTGTCGCCCGGCGCAAGGCCGGCCAAGGCACCGGCATCGAGATAAACACGCCGGCCCTCGACGCGGGTGATGCGCGATGAGAACGGAATGCAGGACACATCGGATGCCAACTGCGCGGCCAGCTGATCGAGCGTGGCGGTGATGGTGTGGCCAATACCGCTATTCACGAAGCTGGCACTGTTGACCGGTTGGCCTTGCCGGCCCAAGACATCGCCACTGGCCACTTGCTGGGCGCGATGACGGGTAACCAACGCGCCAGAAACGCCATCGAACAGGTAAAGCTCGATATCGACGTTGCGTGCGCTCGGCATGGCCTTGATGCCAACACCGAGCCAGTTCCACAACGGCAAGCCCAAGCCGAGCTTGCGTTCACCTGGGCGTACTTCCTGACCATAGGCCGGGCGATACGTTTCGCCTTCGGTTGATAGATCGCGCACGATGCCGCCCACCACGAACTGCACGCCATAGCGGCGGGCCAGCTGGCGGACTTGATCCGGTTGCAATTGCGGGTCGGCAATCCCGATCACCGGCGCGAACGGCAACTCATTCGGCGCCGACACGGCAAGAAAGCGGCCGGTATTGCCAAGCCGATCGACCAGCAGTTGTTTCAGGCCATCGTTGGCTTGGGAAAGGTCATTGGCTTGTGAGGGTTGGCTCAACCAGAACGGCGAGATCAGGGCCCGGCGTCGGTAACTGGCGGCGGCGCAGGTATTTTGCGCTTGCTGTTCGGTGGCGGGTTGCGTCGCGGCCGTCTTGGTGGACTGAGCCTTTTGTGCGTCCTTCTGTGCCAACGCCGTCGGAGCGGGCTTGCCCGGCTCGATCTCGACGTAATACAGGCCGCCAGCCTGCCATTCACGCAACAGCGTATAGGAGCCCGGTGCCGCGCCAGAGCGGATCTGCTGCGCTTCGGCGACCTGATCACCGTCTTTCAATGCAATGGCACGCACCGAGCTGCCATTGAACAGCGCGGCATTTTGCAATGCATCCGCAATGGCAGCGTCGCGCGCGGCGGGGATATTGCCGTCGAACGGCGCAACGCCTTCGACCGGACTCGCCAATGCCACGCTGAGCTGCAAACCAGCCAACAGCATGAACAGACGGCGCAGCGCAGATTGCATCAGAGTGGCGGCCATGAGTGGGGCATCCCCGGCCTCAGCGTGCGTAGTAGAAGTTGTTTGCCGGCAACGCCACAGATACCGGCTGCGGGGCAACCGGCGCAGCCTGTGCCGCTGGCGCGGTAGCTGCAGGGGCCGTTGAAGGAATATCCGGGTTGGGCTGGCCATCGACCCGCGGCGACTCAATTTGCAGTCCTTGTTGGGCCATACCGGCATCGCGATAGAAATCCGGGCTCAATTGCAGCTCGACCACGGTTTCGTAGGCCCCGTCCGGCAGCGGGTTGATCGTGAGTACGCGTGCGCCGCGCAAGTAGGCGTCGATGTAATAGCGGAAGCTGTCATTTTGCAGTGTCAGCGCGGCGACGGTGCTCTGGCCGGTGATCCGCACCCCGTGCACGGTTTCCGCCAAGGCGCGTAGCGCATCAAGCTTGGAGGCGCGCATCGCCAGCAAACGGCGTTGCGCCATGGTGTAGCCATCCATGTTTGGCAATGCGCCGTAACCGACCGCCGTCACACGGCTTGGCAACATGACGGGTGTTTGCTGTGCGCCGGCCGCCTGGGCCGACGAGCCGCCGGGCTTGAACCAGCTGCAGCCAGCCAAGGCGGCCGCTAGCAGCGACAAGAGGAGTACGCGCTGAATCATGGGATTTTCTCCGGCAAATCGAAGTGGCCTCGGCGCATCTCCACGCAAATCTCTTGCATATGGAAACAGGCATCCTCGGCTGAGAGCGGCCAAGAAAAGTTGCCTGGCTAGGCGCGCAGTCGTAGACAGTACTTCAAGTACGGCAAGACTGCGGAACAACGCCAGGCAGCTTTTATTGGCCGCTCGCAATAGTGCGAGTCTAGTCGCTCGTCATACAGTCAGCCAGCGCGACGCTTGAACACCAAGTCCCAAACTCCATGACCGAGCTTGATGCCACGATTCTCGAACTTGGTCAGCGGCCGGTAGTCGGGGCGGGGCGCGTAGCCATCGGCGGTGTTTTCCAGCTGCGGCTCGGCAGACAGCACCTCCAGCATCTGGATCGCATAGTCTTCCCAATCGGTCGCCAGATGCAGGTAGCCGCCCGGCTTGATGCGCGACACCAGTTGCGCCACGAAAGCCGGCTGGACCAGCCGCCGCTTGTTATGGCGCTTCTTGTGCCATGGGTCGGGGAAGTAGATATGCGCACCATCGAGCGAGGCTGGCAGCAGCATGTGTTCGAGCACTTCGACAGCGTCGTGCTGCACGATGCGGATATTGGTGAGCGACTGCTCGCCGATCAATTTGCACAGGCTACCGACGCCGGGCGTGTGGACTTCGACGCCGAGGAAATCGGTATCGGGCCGGCCAGCAGCGATTTCCGCCGTGGCCTGCCCCATACCAAAGCCGATCTCCAGCACACGCGGCGCGTGACGACCGAAGGCGGCATCGAGATCGAGCGGCGCGTTCGCATAGGGAATGCAGAAACGCGGGCCAAACTCGTTGAGGGCACGCTCCTGACCAGCGGAAAGATGGCCTTGGCGCAGCACGAAGCTGCGGATACGGCGCATGTAGTGTGGGTTGTCCATGACGAAATCCAGCGAAATCCAAATCCTGAAACGCCGAGCGCCGCAAAAAGCGGCGCTCGGTTCGAACGATGGACTGGATTATACCTGTAGTCGAATGCTTATTTCGTCAGCACCAACACCGCGTCCGCCTCAACCAACGCCCCCTTGGGCAGCGCAGCCGCCTGAATCGCGGCACGAGCCGGGAACGGCGCGCTGAAGTATTCGCCCATGATTTCGTTCAGTTTGGCAAAGTTGGCCAGATCGACCACGAACACGCCAAGCTTCACGACGTCCGATAGATCACCACCAGCCGCCTGCGCCACGGCGCGCAGATTCTTGAATACCTGGTGCGTTTGCGCTTCGAAACCATCGACCAGCACGTTGCTGACCGGGTCGAGCCCGATCTGGCCAGACAAGTAGACGGTATCGCCCACCTTGACCGCTTGCGAATAAGTGCCGACCGCCTTCGGGGCGCTGTCGCTATGGATGATGGATTTGCTCATGAGGTCTCCGGGGCGCAAGGGCGCGAAATAATTGGACTTGCCGATTGTAATCGGTCGGACGGCGGTATGGCAGGCACACTTCCAGCCGGTTTTGAGGGTGCCGCACCGCAGCACAAAACAAGACGGCCTGCTCAGGTGACTGGCAGGCCGTTTGATGGGTGGGATGCATTGGAAATGCGGATCAACGATGCAAATCGCCCGCGGCTTCCGGCTGGTAAGTGATGGCGAGCACGGTAACTTGCGTTTCCTTGCCACCCGGCACCGGCCAGGCAATGCTCTGGCCGACCGACAATCCCAGCAGCGCCGAACCGACCGGCGCAAGAATCGAGATCTGGCCTTGTTCAAAATTGGCATCACGCGGGTAGACGAGGGTCAGTTCGCGTTCTTCGCCCGTGGCAGCATCGACAACACGTACCCGGCTGTTCATGGTGACCACGTCAGCCGGCATGGCAGATGGCTCGACGACATCAGCCCGCTCCAGCTCGTTTTCCAGCGTAGTGATCCCCGGAAAATCACGAGCGGAGACCGATTCGATCAGGCTGGTCAGCCGGTCGTAGTCCAGGCTGGAAATCGTTATCGACGGTAGAGCCGACATCACAGGTACTCCTCAATTCAGGGATTCAAGCGCGAGCGGTCAAACAAGGGTGGTACGGGGAGCGACCAAATCAACGGTCGCGATCGGCACGGGCAAACCAGCGACGAGCCAGCTTGGCAATGCGCCAACCCGTCATGGCCAGCGGCAAAACGCGGGCAATCCAGTTGAAGCGGCCTTGCGACAACAGGCTCGCGGCCCAGTCACCAAAGCCGTGCGGGCTGCCAAACGCGCCAAGCAGGCCACGCATGGCCAAACCCTTTTTGAACGGCGAACGTAGCGTTTCCCAATCCTGGGCCAGCTGCAGCCGATAACTATCGGCTTGCAACTGGAGCGCTTCTTTTTTCAATGCTCTGAGCTGCTTGCGGGCGGAACTCATGGCAGGAATTGCTCCTTGTCCTTGCGCAGCTCGTTCAGCGTTGCGGCGAAGGGCTTGGGGGCGCGCGCCACTTGATTGCGCACCACAAGCAGGCAAGCGGCGCCGGCCAGCAGGTAGAACACGCCCAGTGCCAGAATGGCGACACCACGTTGGGCGACATCCACCCACCACACCAGCGCAATCGACAGCAGCACCAAGCTCAACGCGATAACGACGACGCCGATCAAACCCAGCAAGAGCATGCCAAGCAAACGCTCGCGCTCTTCTTCCAGTTCGATGCTGAATAGCGAGAGGTGGTTATGCGCCAAGCCAACCAGATTGGCGGCCAAGCGCTGCGCCAACCCGGGGTGCGAAGCGTTGTCGCTCATTAGCGGCGGGATACCAGCAAGCCCAGCAGGAAGCCGACGCCGGCTGCGATGCCGATGGATTGCCACGGGTTTTCGTGTACGTATTCGTCGGTCGCCTTGGCCGCTGCCTTGGCCTTATTTGCGACCAAACGCTCGGTTTCGATCAGCTTGGCCTTTGCGTCTTTCAGATTGGCGGTAATACGCTCGCGCAGGGCACGCGCTTTGTCGCCTTGCTCGCCAGTTGCGGATTGCAACAGGCTTTCCGTGTCGTTGAGCACGGTGCGCAGGTCGTCGATCAACTCGGTTTCAGTGTTGGCAGTCGTCATGGCTTTCTCCCGGAAAATGAGCGATGTGAACTGTCCATTGTCGGATATTTTCGACAATCTCCAAGCGTAAATCTTGCAGAAAGTGAAATTTTAAGACTTTTCTTATAATGGCTGGCAGAAATCTGGCGTCAAGACTCAGCCAGAAACCGTTCCAGCAAGGTATTCAGAAAACGCCGGCCCCGTTCGGTCGGGCGCACATGATTCAGCGTGCGCTCAAGCAGACCATCTGCCACTGCGCGTTCGATCTCGTGCACGACACGCGTGACCGGCAAGCCAGTGCGCTCAGTGAAGAGCGCCAGATCAAAACCATCGGTCAGCCGCAGCAGATTCAGCATGAACTCGAACGGTAATTGCGCCTGCGTCACGGCTTCTTCGGTTTGCACCGCGCTACCAGCGGCCATTTGCTGCAGATATTCGCCGGGCTGCTTGTAGCGCATCTGGCGAATGATCTTGTCCGGGAAGCTGATCTTGGCGTGGGCACCGGCGCCGATACCCAGGTAGTCACCGAACGTCCAGTAGTTGAGGTTATGCCGGGCACGCCGCCCAGACTGGCCGAAGGCGCTGGTTTCGTAATGCTCGTAACCAGCAGCGGCCAAGTGAGCCTCGATGGCGTCCTGCATATCCGCCGCCAAGTCATCATCCGGCAATGGCGGCGGGTAGCGATGGAACAGCGTGTTGGGTTCAAGCGTCAGGTGGTAGGCGCTGATGTGCGTCGGGCGGCAAGCAATGGCAGCGTCGATATCGGAGAGCGCCTGCTCAAGCGTCTGCTGCGGCAGCGCATACATGATATCGAGGTTGAAGTTATCGAAATGCTGATGCGCGATCTCGACGGCGCGGCGCGCTTCGTCGTCGTTATGGATACGCCCTAGCGCTTGCAGATGCTGGGGGTTGAAACTCTGGATGCCGATCGAAAGCCGGTTGACGCCTGCAGCCCGATAGCCAGCGAACTTGTCGGATTCAAACGTGCCTGGATTGGCTTCCAGCGTGATTTCCGCATCCGGCAACAGCTTTACGCGGGCGCGAATGCCGGCGAGCAAGGTATCGATCGCCTCAGCAGAAAACAGGCTGGGCGTGCCACCGCCCATGAAGATACTGGTGACCGGCCGCCCCCAGATGAGCGGCAAACAGGTTTCCAGGTCGCGCAGCAACGCTTCGATGTATTCCGCTTCCGGCAAGCCGTTTTTCTGGGCATGCGAATTGAAGTCGCAATAGGGGCACTTCTTCACGCACCAAGGGAAATGGATATACAGCGCGAGCGGCGGAAGCGCGGTCAGGCCCCAGTTGCTGCGGCCGACCGGCATGGCGATGGTAGACATTGGCTTATTGCTTGGCCGATTTGGCGTAGGGGTTGTGCAACTTCTCGACCAGCGCGTGCAACACGTTTTTCATCTGGTCTTCGGAGACCTCCATCAGGAGGCCATCCTCGAACAAGTCCTGAGCGACTTGCAACAGCTCGTCGAGGTTCTCGTTCATCACTTTGACTTTCTCGGTGCAAGAGACGACCGATCCGTCATCACGACACCACTTGGCCCAACGGGTTTCTTCCTGACTGCTCACAAGCCGGTTTCCTTCAACTTTTCCAAGAGCGCACGCAGCGCCTTGCCTCGGTGTGAGATGGCGGCTTTTTCGTCAGGATCAAGTTCGGCCGCGGTTTTGCCAAATTGCGGCACCAGAAAGTAAGGGTCGTAGCCGAACCCACCGTCGCCGCGCGGGGCATCAAGCACCTCGCCAATCAATATGCCATCGGCGATCAGCGGTTGCGGGTCATCGGCATGGCGCACCAGCACCAGTGCAGCGTAATACCACGCGCGCCGATCTTGTTTACCCGAGAGTTCGGTAACGAGCTTCTCGTTATTGCGCGCATCCGATTTCGGCTCACCCGCGAAGCGGGCGGAATACACGCCCGGCGCGCCACCCAGTGCCGGGACGCAGATACCGGAATCGTCAGCCAATGCCGGCAAACCCGTCGCCCGGCTAGCATGCCTTGCTTTGGTGAGTGCATTTTCGACAAAGGTATCAAACGGCTCTTCGGCTTCCGTCACGCCAAGCTCGCCCTGCGGCACGATCTGGATATCAAGCTGGGCAAACAGACGACTGAATTCCTTCAATTTGCCGGCGTTATTGCTGGCGAGAACAATGCGTTTCATCAATTACTCTTCACGGGCTACTTTTTGGTCAGCGTCATCATGTTGCTGTCGTATTTGACTTGAAAACGGCTCAGCACCGAAGTGCCTACCAGCGTGATATCAAGTGCATTGCCCTCGATCACCGCCGTCGCGACGTCAAACAGTGCAATCGTGCCGACATCGACGCGCGGCAGCTGCACCAGCCAAACTTTCGCCAGGCCATTTGCCGTCTTGGTCGCCGACTGGCGGCCATCCAGATAGCTGATGTGCAAACTTTTGGCCGTGGCTTCGGACATCGATAAATAAGTGGCACCCGTATCGACAATCGCTTTGGAAGTAGCCCCGTTGATATGAATTTCAGTGAAGTAATGGCCGGCAGCATCCGCCGTCAAGGTCAGGCTACCGCCGCTGACACTCGATACATAGCCTTCACCCAAATGCAGCGTTCGTGTCGCATCACCCACCTGGATTTCGGCTTTCTCCGAATCCAGCCGCAGCAATTTAACCTGTCCGACCTGCTGACCGACCGTAAGCAGCTGCTGCTTGCCGTTGATCTTGAACATGGCCTTGCCACCCAGCAGCCCGATCAGTGTGACGTCGTCGGCCAGCGCCACCCCAGTCCATAGCGACACGGCCAGTAGCACGCCCCACAACAACGAATT
Source organism: Andreprevotia chitinilytica DSM 18519 (assembly GCF_000711875.1). Taxonomy (GTDB): domain Bacteria; phylum Pseudomonadota; class Gammaproteobacteria; order Burkholderiales; family Chitinibacteraceae; genus Andreprevotia; species Andreprevotia chitinilytica. The sequence continues at coordinate 189,493 of NZ_JONM01000006.1, read as the reverse complement.
TTTTTTCATGCTCCATCCTCGACAGTTTCGATTTCAGCCAGGGCGGCCTCAATCAAAGGCCAACCGGCATCTTTTAGTTGTTTTGAGTCTGATAAGGTCCGCCGCCAATTGCGTGCGCCCCGCACCCCTTGGAACAAGCCAAGCACATGGCGAGCGATCAAGCGAAGCGGCACACCATCGGCCAGTTCGTTTTCCACAAAGCCGCGTAATGCCCGCATTGCATCGGCCCGACCTGCCGGCTGCCAATCTCGCCCGTAATAACGCGCATCGACCTCGGCCAGCATCCATGGATTATGGTACGCCTCACGGCCGATCATTACGCCATCGACATACGGTAAATGGCCAAGCGCCGCCTCATGGGTATCAATGCCGCCATTGATGATGATTTCCAACTGCGGCATATCCCGCTTCAACCGATAGACATAATCATATTTGAGCGGCGGAATTTCACGATTTTCCTTCGGGCTCAGGCCTTTGAGGATGGCATTGCGCGAGTGAACGATAAAGGTGTTGCAGCCCGCCTCATGCACTTCCGCGACAAAATTCAACAGGAAGCCATAGTCCTCGACCGCATCGATGCCGATCCGATGCTTGACCGTTACGTCGATCGAACACGCATCGCGCATCGCTTTCACACAATCGGACACCAGCGTTGGCTCCAGCATCAGGCAAGCGCCAAAGCTGCCGGACTGCACGCGCTCGGACGGGCAGCCGACATTCAGATTCACCTCATCGTAGCCCCAGTCCTCGGCAATCTTGGCGCAGCGGGCCAGATCAGCCAGCTCGGAGCCGCCCAGCTGCAGCGCCAGCGGGTTTTCGATGTCGTCGAAACGCAACTGCCGCATCCGGTCGCCGTGGATAATCGCCCCGGTGTTGACCATCTCGGTATACAGCCAGGCATCGCGTGTGAGTTCACGCGCGAAGCGACGGTAGAAGCGGTCGGTCCAATCCAGCATGGGGGCAATGCAGAAGCGGCGGGAGGGGCTTGGGATATTCACGCGAGGAAACCTGGCAGCAGAAAATAAAATGGCCCGCCGAGAAACTACCGGCGGGCGCGAACGCATTTTCCGTTGTAGGCGGCAGGGCGGTCAAATCGGCCCGGTCGGCGGCGGGCTGGAACTCACTTCGCGCCGGCAGTCATTGCGACGACACAAACTCAGCCAGCCAGCGCCTGTTTCTGCAACACAATCAGTTCGCGAATACCGGCATCGGCCAGATCCAGCAGCGCACTCATCTCATCGCGCGAGAACGGTTCACCTTCCGCCGTACCCTGGATTTCGATGAAGCGCCCGGAACCGGTCATCACCACATTCATATCGGTTTCGCAGTCCGAATCTTCCGGGTAGTCCAGATCAAGTACGGCCGACCCCCGATAAACGCCAACCGATACAGCGGCGACGTGTTCGCGAATCGGGCTGGCGGTGAGCTTGCCGGCAGCGATCAGGCCGGCAATGGCATCGGACAATGCGACAAATGCACCAGTAATGCTGGCCGTACGCGTACCGCCGTCAGCCTGGATCACGTCGCAATCGAGCACGATCTGCCGCTCGCCAAGCGCCTTCATATCAACCACTGCGCGCAAGGAACGACCGATCAGGCGCTGGATTTCCTGTGTACGCCCGCTCTGCTTGCCTTGCGCCGCTTCGCGCTTCATGCGTCCACCAGTCGAACGCGGCAGCATGCCGTACTCGGCCGTTACCCAGCCCTGTCCTTTGCCTTTGAGGAACGGCGGCACGTTTTCTTCGACCGTGGCGGTGCAGATCACCTTGGTATCGCCAAACTCCACCAGCACGCTGCCTTCGGCGTGGCAGGTGTAGTTGCGGGTGAGTTTGACGGGGCGCAGCTGCTGGGGGGTACGGCCGGATGGGCGCATAGGGTGAATCCTGAGTGTCGACGAATCGGCTGATTATAGCGGCATGCGCCTCAACCTCCGGGCCGGATCACACGCAACGGCCAAGCTCAGGATCAACGCATCCAGCGATGGCGCGCCCGGATAGGCCAACACCAAGGCCCTGCATAGCCAAGGGAATACGGGGTTCGCCGGCCAGAGCACCAGAATCCGTGCGTAGCTGGCCGGCCTTCACGCAGGGCTATTTGGAGTACTTGGCAATCGCCGCCTGGATTTCGGCGATGGCGCTCTCGATGTCTTCTTCGGTGAACTCGGCCGCCTTGGCATCGATGGGGTCGACGTGGGTGGTAATGGTGTTCTGATCAAGGCGTTGCGTCGAAATCTGGCTATCGCTTTCGCCCAGCTCTTGCTGATCATCGTGCCAGTTGATGCCCAGCGCAGAGAGGTTGTCGCCGAACTTGCCACCACTGAGCTCAGCCCGATCCATCAGTTGCGGAATCGCGAACAATACCGGGAAGGCACCGAGAAAATGGATCATGTCCGACTCGTCCAGCGTGCCCCAGAAGCCGTCGGAGCAGAGCAGCAGCGTATCGCCATCATTCAGCGCAATCCGGCCGCCGAGGTCGATTTCCGGCGGGAATGCGCCGCCGATACAGGAGTAGATCTTGTTCTTTTCCGGATGGCTCAGGGCTTCTTGCGCCGTGATCTTGCCTTCCTCGACCATTTTCCGCACTTTGGAATGGTCGCGTGTCTGCTTGACGATCTTGTTGCCGCGCACAAGGTAAAGACGTGAATCGCCACAGTGCGCCCAATACGCCACGCCATCTTGCACTACCGCTGCCACGCAGGTCGTACGCGGGATTTCCAGCAGCTGGTTATTGGCGGCGTAGTTGTAAATGGCTTCGTGGCAACGCTGGAAGGCATCCAGCAGGAAGCGTTGCGGGTCATCCAGTGCCGGCAGTGCCTTTTTCTGGAATTGATCGGTAATCAGCTCGACGGCAATCTGCGCGGCCACTTCACCGTGCAAATGGCCGCCCATGCCATCGGCGACCACCAAAAGCAGCGCATTGCGGCTATACGAATAGCCGAGACGATCCTGATTGTATTTGCGTCCGCCGGTGCGGCTGTCCTGGTAAACAGTGAATTTCACGGTTTTAGTCTTCCGTCAGTGTTCTTCTTATTGTGAAGGTGGCGCTGGCCGGGCAGTCAGCGTTTGCCAGGTCCGCTTGAGCGTTCGCACCAAGCCTGGTTTTCTGGCCGGCGGCGATGCCGGTTCCAGCAAGGATTTTTGCAGCTGCGGCACGCTTTGTGGCCGCTCGGTCGCATCGAGCAACAGGCATTGCCAGATCAAGTCGAGCAATTCCGGCGAGTAACGATCGCCATACCGGTCGCGCAAATCGAATAGCTTGTCTTCTTTCAGCCGCTGATCCGCCGGCTGCGGGGCAGTGCCGGTAATGCAGGCGAACATTGATGAGCCAATGCCGTAGATATCCGTCCACGGCCCCAGCGTTTCTTTCTTGTTGTATTGCTCCGGCGCGGCAAAGCCCGGCGTGTACATCGGGGTGAGGCGATTGTGTTCTTGCGTGAGCGTCTGGCGGGCCGAACCGAAATCGAGCAATACCGGCGAGCCATCCTTGCGGATATAGATATTGGCCGGCTTGATATCCAGATGCAGCAGTTTGTTCAGATGGACTTCGCGCAGGCCGTTGAGCAGATGATAGAACACGCTGCGAATCAGCTTTTCCTCAACACCTTCACGACCATGCTTGAGCTGGATTTCCTTTTGCAAGGTTCGCCCGCGCTCGTATTCCATGACCATGTAGACGGTTTCATTGGAGCGGAAGAAATTGAGCACGCGCACGATATTCGGGTGCTGGATATGCGCGAGCGTTTTGCCTTCTTCAAAGAAACACTTCAGACCGTGCCGAAATAGCGCGAGGTTTTCTTCGCTGCTGGCCACCACGCGCTCGCCTTCCTTACGCAAAGCGAGTGAATTGGGCAGGTATTCCTTGATTGCAACCGGATAGTCGTTCTCGTCGTGGGCGAGATAGACAATGGAAAAGCCGCCAGCTGAAAGGAGCTTGGCGACGGTGTAATTGAGAAGTTGGTAGCCGCGTGGAAGCGGTTGATTACTAGGTAGCGGCATTCGTGGGATTGTGCGTGCTTGCCGTTATACTCGGGACTTTGAAAGCATTGTGGGCGGCGGTCCTTTGAAAGTAAAGATCGCCCCGCTCCTCGGAGAACTCGAATGATCTTCAGCATGACCGGTTATGCCATCGCCCAGCGCGAGCTGCCGGGCGGTACGCTCAGCGTCGAGCTGCGCGCCGTCAATCACCGCTTCCTCGATCTGACGCTGCGGTTGCCAGAGGAACTGCGTGCACTTGAAGGCACGATTCGCGAGAAAGTTGGCGGCACCGTCAGCCGCGGCAAAGTGGAATGCCGGATCAATTTCAACGTGCAAGCGGGTCTGGCTGGCAAGCTGGAACTCAATCGGGAACTGCTACAGCAACTGCTCGCCGTCGCACAAGAAGCACAAGCCCTGGCACCGAGCGGTGGCGAACTGAAGCTGGGCGAGCTGCTACGCTGGCCCGGCGTGTTGAGCCAGGAAACGCCAGAAGCCGAATCCCTGCAAGCCGCCGCATTGGAGCTACTGGAAGTCGCCATCGCCGATTTCAACGCCAGCCGTGGCCGCGAAGGTGAAAAACTGAAAGCCCATCTCAGTGATCGCGTCGCTGGCATGGAAGCGCTGATCACCGACATCAAGCCACGCGTACCGCAGCTGGTGAGTGATTACGAAGCCAAAATCAAAGCCCGCCTGCTTGAAGCCCTCGGCACACTCGATGACGAACGCGTACGACAGGAAATCGTGCTGTTCGCACAGAAAGTCGATGTGGATGAAGAGCTCACACGCCTGATCACCCATCTCGACGAAGTCCGCCGCATCCTCAAGAAAGGCGGGGCGACCGGCAAACGGCTGGATTTCCTGATGCAAGAGCTCAACCGCGAAGCCAATACGCTGGGTTCCAAGGCGGCCGCCGTCGAGAGCGCACGCACGTCGATCGAGCTCAAGGTATTGATCGAGCAGATGCGCGAGCAGATTCAGAACATCGAATAACCATCGGGCATCGATCGCCTCACAAAAAGCCGCCGTTTCTGGCGGCTTTTTCATTGCGCCCTCCCGGCAGACATCGCCACCTGTGCGGCAAGCTTTGCCGCCCCTGCCTTGCCGCACCTCACGAACAGGCCGAAAACACCTCGAAATCGACCGTTCATGCCATTTACATGGCTGGCACGCGGCTTGCTACGTGCACCGTCAGCCAGGGCGTCACCTGTGACAACGCCCCGTTTATGAAAAAAGGCTGCTCGACCGACCGGACCACGTAATCGCACCCGTCGCGCTGCCCATCTCGAAAGGACGACTGAGATGCAAGTCATTAATACGAACATCGCTTCGCTGAATGCGCAGATCAATCTGGATAGGTCGCAGGACAGTCTTCACACTTCCCTGCAGCGCCTATCCTCAGGCTTGCGCATCAACAGCGCCAAGGACGACGCCGCCGGCCTCGCGATCTCCCAGCGCATGACCTCGCAGATCAACGGCGACGGTCAGGCACAGCGCAACGCCAACGATGGCATTTCACTGGCGCAAACCGGTGAAGGCGCACTGGGCCAGATGACGGACCTGCTGCAACGTATCCGCCAACTGGCGGTGCAATCGGCCAACGCCACCAACTCCGACTCCGACCGCCAAGCCATCAACTCGGAAGTCACGCAGCTGACGTCGGAACTGGATCGTTTTGCCCAGACCACACAGTTCAACGGCCAGAAGCTGTTTGACGGCACATTCAGCGCCGCGGTCTACCAGGTCGGTGCCAATGCGAATGAAACCATCACCGCAACGACCGCCAACCTGCGTACGAACCAATACGGCACGTATCAGATCGGCGACGGCAACGGTACCGGCACTGCGGCAACCAGCAACTTTGTAACCGGCGCGGCAACTTACGCAGCGGGCGGCAGCGGCATTGTCAACGTGGCCGGTGACGCGGTCACCAGCAGCGGCACGTTCAGCATTAACGGCGTCAGCATTTCGGTGTCCGGCACCGATATGGCCGGTGACATTGCGGCCAAGATCAATCAGGCCAACACCGGCGTCAAAGCCACCGCCACCACCGAGACCGTCATTTCGATGGGGTCCGGCAGCTATACGCTAGCAGTCGCCTCCAAGAGCTCGACATTCCAATCCGTCTCCTTCTCGGTCACTGCTGCTGGTGGCGGCACCCCCATCGGAAATGATTACCAGCAAGCGATTGCGGCCTTTAACGCCAGATCATCGCAAACCGGCGTGACCGCTCAGCTCGATACCTTCAAGGATCCGAACGGCACCACCACGTACGGGATCAAGCTGACGAACGGCGATGGCTCCAATATCGTCCTCAGTTCGGCCAGCGGCGCGGCCAGCGGCTTCGGCGGCGCGGTCAGCGGCTGGAACTTCGACCCGGTCACCTCACAAGGCGCGAATCAGCACCTGAAAGCCAGCTCGATATTCAACGCCGGCGCCACAGGCAGTGTCGCCTTTGCGGGTCAGGTGGTACTGAATTCAGAGAACTCCTACGCCATCACAACCAGCGGCGCGTCGTTTGCCTCGGGCGTCATGTTTACCGCCGCCGGGGCAGCTACCGGTTCAGTCTTTGCCTCGGGCACCTCTTACCAGGCCGACATCAAGACCGTGCAAAGCCTCGACACCTCAACCGTGGAAGGCGCGACCCAAGCGCTGCGGATCGTCGACGACGCGCTGACATCGATCAATGACCAACGCGCGAAACTCGGTGCGCTGCAAAACCGCTTCTCGGCCACGATCTCGAACCTGGCAACGACGTCGGAAAACCTCAGCGCCGCCCGAAGCCGGATTCAAGATACCGACTTCGCCGCGGAAACGGCCAACCTGACCCGCTCGCAAATCCTGCAACAGGCAGGGACCGCGATGCTGGCCCAAGCCAACCAGTTGCCACAGCAGGTGCTATCGCTGCTCAAGTAAGCGGGCAAAACGCAAGTCAGGGGACGGTACGCCGTCCCCTTTTTTCATCCCTGCGCCCATTGATAAGCACATCGGCTTTCAGTGCCGCGCGAATGTGCTACCCTGCAATTTAGTTTTCCAACGAGTTTTTCACGCATGGCCAAAGGCAATATCTTCGTGGTCACCGCACCTTCGGGCGCAGGCAAAACCACGCTGGTTGCGGCGCTGCTCGCCGCCGATCAAAACGTGCAGCTATCGGTTTCATTCACCACGCGCGCGCCGCGCGCCGGCGAAGTCAACGGCAAGGATTATCACTTTGTCGAACGCGCCGAGTTCGAACGGATGATCAACGCCGGCGAGCTGCTCGAACACGCCGAGGTGTACGGTAATTACTACGGCACTTCCCAAGTGTGGATCAATGAGGTGATCGCCAATGGCCGCGACATCCTGCTCGAAATCGATTGGCAAGGCGCGCAGCAAGTCCGCCGCCTGTTTCCGCAATCGATCGGCCTCTTTGTTCTGCCCCCTTCCGTCGAAGTGCTGGAAACGCGCTTGCGCAACCGCGGCAAGGATAGCGATGAGATCATCGCCCGCCGCATGGCAGCGGCGCGCGAGGAAATCAGCCACGTGGACGAATTCGACTACGTGATTGTCAATGAACACATCGATGAAGCCGTGCGTGACATCGTCAGCGTTGTCCGCGCCGAGCGCCTGAAACTACCGCGCCAATCCGCCCGGCACACCGCGCTGATCGCCAGCCTGAAAGGCTGAAGCGGGCTGCGCAGCCGTCGGTCGAGCTCACTTGGCCGATGGCACCGATTGACGGATCGACCAAGGTCTGATCGATCGATACCCGAAATACCCCCCAGCTCTGTTAGAATATTGCTTTCGCCGCCCGCGGGCGGCGCTGTTTTTTTGGAGAGTTTCAAAATGGCCCGTGTCACTGTTGACGATTGCCTGCACAACATCGATAACCGTTTCGACCTGACTCTCGTGGCCGCCTACCGCGCGCGCCAGATTGCCAATGGCTCCACGCCGCAAGTCGATCATCCGGGTCGCGACAAGTCCACCGTACTGGCCTTGCGCGAAGTTGCCGCCGGTCTGGTTGGCCGCGAACTGCTGGTTCGGAATCGGACGTAACCGTCCGGTCGTCGTATGGCCGCGCTGGCAGCGCATGATGTTCCGGAACTTGCAGCCATTGCGCCGCAAGTGTTGGACGCTGCCAACCGCTTCCTGATCGACGACACGCAATACCTGAAGCCCGAGGACCGCGACATGCTGTCCCGGGCTTTTGTTTTTTCCGAAGCAGCGCACCGCGGTCAGACACGCCAATCGGGCGAGCCGTATATCTCGCACCCGCTGGCGGTCGCCGGCATCCTCACCGCCTGGCATTTGGACGCACAAGCCTTGGCCGCCGCGCTCCTGCATGACGTGATGGAAGACACCGGAGTTTCCAAGCTGGAAATCACCGAGAAGTTCGGCAAGCCAGTCGCTGAACTCGTCGATGGCATGTCGAAAATCGACAAGCTCGAATTCCAGAGCAAGGAAGAGGCGCAAGCGGAGAACTTCCGCAAGATGCTGCTGGCAATGGCGCGTGATGTCCGCGTAATGCTGATCAAGCTCGCCGACCGGCTGCACAATATGCGCACCATGGATGCGATGCGGCCGGACAAGCAAAAGCGCATCGCCCGCGAAACCATGGATATCTATGCGCCGATTGCCAATCGCATCGGCCTGAACGCGGTCTATCAGGAACTGGACGATCTCTCGTTCAAGTATCTGCATCCGCGCCGCCACGGCGTGCTGGCAAAGGCGCTCAAGGCCGCGCGTGGCAATCGCCGAGAGGTGGTCAGCAAGATTCTCGATGGCATCAAACACAAGCTGGCTGACGTCGGCATCGAAGCCAGTGTTTCCGGGCGCGAGAAGAACCTCAACAGCATCTACCGCAAGATGCAGGAGAAGCAGCTCTCGTTCTCCGAAGTACTCGATATCTACGCCTTCCGCGTGATCGTGAAGGACGTCCCGACCTGTTACCTCACGCTCGGCTCGCTGCACGCCCTATACAAGCCCATTGCCGGCAAGTTCAAGGATTACATCGCCATTCCGAAATCGAATGGCTATCAGAGCTTGCACACCACGCTGTTCGGGCCGTATGGCACGCCGATCGAAATCCAGATCCGCACGCAAGACATGCACCGCATCGCCGATGCCGGTGTCGCCAGCCACTGGATGTACAAGAGCGGCGACGACAGCTTTTCGGATGTGCAGCAGAAAACCCACCAGTGGCTGCAATCGCTGCTGGAACTGCAAACCGACTCCGGCGACGCGATCGAATTCCTCGAACACATCAAGGTCGACCTGTTCCCGGATCAGGTCTATGTGTTCACGCCCAAGGGCAAGATTCTCAATCTGCCGCAAGGCGCGACCTGCGTCGACTTCGCCTACGCCGTGCACTCGGACATCGGCGACCGCTGCATTGCCGCCAAGATCAATCACGAGCTGGTGCCGTTGCGCTACAAGCTCAAGAACGGCGATCAGGTCGAGATCGTCACCGCCGCCCATGCCAAGCCGAACCCGAGCTGGCTGACCTTCGTCACTACCGGCAAGGCACGCGGCCATATTCGCCACTTCCTCAAGAGCATGCGTTTCGAGGATTCAGTACAGTTGGGTGAACGCCTGCTGCTCAATGCACTATCCACGCTGCATCTGCCCAGCCAAAGCGTGACCGACGAGGTTTGGGACAAATACCTGCGCGAGAACGGCGTCAAATCACGCAATGACGTACTGGCCGATATTGGTTTGGGCAAACGGCTGGCGGTCGTCGTCACCAAGCGGCTGGCACAGCTGGCCGGCCAATGGCAGGAAGAATCGCCATCCAGCAAGAAAGGCCCGGCCGTCACCATTCGCGGCACCGAAGGCATGGCGATCCAGTTCGCCCGCTGCTGTAACCCGATCCCCGGCGACCCGATTCTGGGTCTGGTGAAGAAAGATCAGGGCTTGATCATTCACACCCACGACTGTCCGGTGCTCTCCAAGGGCCGGGTCGATGCCGACAAGCTGATCGATGTGGAATGGGACCCGGAAGTCTCGCGCCTGTTCGACGTACCCATCCGCGTACTGGTCGACAACGCCCGTGGCGCACTGGCCACCATCGCCGCCGCCATTGCCGAGCACGACGCCAATATCGCCGCCGTCTCGACGCAAGAACCGGAAGACGAAGATCAGCGCTACATGCAGATCCAGTTCACGCTGCAGGTCTCCAACCGACAGCACTTGGCCCGCATCCTGCGTGGATTGCGCGCGCTGGAAAACGTCTACCGGATTCAACGCACGCGGGCTTGAGCCAAGCCGCTGAACGTCAGGGCCGCCGCCATATCGCGCCCGCATCGCGTGTTAATATATTTCGCTTCGACAGCCCCACCCGAGCCCGCCCGTGATCCAGCTTTTCATCAATGGCGAACGCCGTGAATTCCCTGCCGCGCTTTCCGTCGCGACCCTGGCCGAGCAACTTGAACTGATTGGCAAACGCTTTGCCGTCGAAGTGAACGGCGAGATCGTTCCCAAGCGCCAGCACGCCGAAACCACCCTGAACGATGGCGACCGGCTGGAGCTGGTCGTTGCCGTCGGCGGCGGCTAAATCCATCCATTCCCTGCAGGAGCGAGCTTGCTCGCGATAGCCCTCTCGACGTGAGCCAGCCATCACGAGCAAGCTCGCTCCTACCATTTATTTTCATGTCGCTGTGAGCACACCATGACCACCGATACCTTCCAGATCGCCGGCAAGACCTATTCCTCCCGCCTGTTGGTCGGCACTGGCAAATACAAGGATTTCGACGAAACCCGTCGCGCCATTGACGAATCCGACGCAGAGATCATTACCGTCGCCATCCGCCGCGTGAATATCGGTCAGGATGCCAGCCAGCCCAGCCTGCTCGACTACCTGCCGCCATCCGAGTTCACCTACCTGCCCAATACCGCCGGCTGCTACACCGCTGAAGATGCGATCCGCACGCTGCGCCTAGCCCGTGAGCTGCTGGATGACCACACGCTGGTGAAGCTGGAAGTGCTGGGCGACCCACAGACGCTCTACCCCAACGTGCGCGAAACCCTCAAGGCGGCTGAAGTACTGGTGAAAGAAGGTTTCGACGTCATGGTCTACACCTCGGATGACCCGATTATTGCCCGTGAGCTGGAACAGATCGGCTGTTGCGCCATCATGCCGCTGGCGTCGCTGATCGGCTCCGGCATGGGCATCCTCAACCCGTGGAACCTGCGCCTGATCATCGAGCAATCCAAGGTGCCGGTACTCGTCGACGCGGGCGTCGGTACTGCATCGGATGCGGCCATCGCCATGGAGCTGGGCTGCGATGGCATCCTGATGAACACGGCGATTGCCGGTGCACGTGATCCGATCCGCATGGCACGGGCAATGAAGCTGGCCGTCGAAGCCGGTCGCGACGCCTTCCTGGCCGGGCGCGTGCCGAAGAAGTTGTATAGCGGTGATCCGTCCAGCCCGATCACCGGCCTGATCAGCGGCACGAAATAAACGCCACGAATAAAACCCTGCTGGCGTTGTTGTGCTCGCCTGCCGTACGAATAGTACTGTCTGCGCTTCGCACGCCTAGCCAGCACCGCTACGCTGGGTTTTCTTCGCGGCGTTGCACGATCGAACAGGGCGCTATCAAACCTCGCCTAACGCCAAGATTTTGACGTTGGCATACTGTTGCGCCCGACTACGGCAGAAACTGCTACTCGACGGGCGCAACACTGCGGCGCAAAGTCAGTAACCGGCCGACCGTCCCAAGCATCGCAGCCGCTCCAAGGAGAATCCACATGCGCCCCGAAATCTGGTTTGCCTTCGTCGCCACCACGCTGTTCATCTCGGCCACCCCCGGCCCGAACATGCTGTTGATGCTGAGCCACGGCACCCGTTATGGCTGGCGTGCCACCCTCGCCACCATGGCCGGTGCACTGACCGGGCTGGCGCTGCTGTTCACCTTGTCGGCATTCGGCCTAGCGGCGATCCTGGCCGCATCGGCCACACTGTTCCTGATCATGAAACTGGTCGGCGCGGCCTATCTGGTGTATCTCGGCGTGCAATGCTGGCGCGCCGGCGAGTCGCTCGCCTTGCCGCAAGCCAAAAGCGATGCCTCGTGGAGCCGCTACCGCACCGGCTTGACCGTGGCGCTCTCCAACCCGAAAGCCATCCTGTTCGCGGGCGCGTTCCTGCCGCAGTTCATTGATCCGCACCTGCCGCAAGGCCATCAATGGGTCGTGCTGCTGAGCACCTTCTTCGTCATCGAAAGCGTGTGGCAAGTCGCTTACGCGGCCGGCGGCACACAGCTGGCCAACTGGTTGCGTCATCCGGGACGGGTTCGCCTGTTCAATCGCGGTTGCGGCGGTGCGTTCTTTGCCGTAGGCGGCGTGTTGGCACTGGCGCGCAGATAGTCATCGCATCTCCCCCGCGCGTCAGGCTTTGTCCTATCGCTCGCCGCCGCAGGGTAAGCGTATGCTGATAAAGTCCCCTTCCGGACTTTTGCCATGCGTTTTGTCCGGCAACATCTCGTTTACGTGGCCATCGTGCTGGGCTGGTTGCTATTGGCAGTCAGCGCACTCGGGTTTTACGCAAACTACGCCATCAGCCAGTCCCAGCTCAGCCATCAACGCCTGCACCAAGCGTTGCAAGACCGGCTTTGGTATCAGTTCGCCGGGGCAGATACGGCGCTGGAAACCTTTGCCGCCTTCCAGAGCAACCCGCAAACCCGCTCATTCGAGCTGGACCGCCTGTACGCTCGCAAGCTGCTTGCCCGCTACCCACACCTGTACAGCCTGCAGCTGATCCGGCGTGTTCCGGCCGGCGAACTGGAACGCTTCACGCAGGCGATGCGTTTGCTGGGCAATCCGGGCTTCACCGTGCACGCATTCAGTGACAACGGCGCCCGCCAGATCGAGCCCCTGCCCAAACGCGACGACTACTACCCGATCGTATTCATGGAGCCGATGCGGCCCGGCAGCGAGCAAATCCTTGGCCTCGATGTGGATTTCAACCGGTTCCTGCGTTCCCCCAGGCGATCCGGCACAAGCGATGCGCCGGTCGCCACAGAACCATTCCGGCTGGTCGAAGGCGACTGGGCCTATGGCATGACTCGCCCGGCGGGCTTCGAACAACTCGGCATCGATCGCCATACGGCCAACCCGGCGCGCTTCTACGTGGGTGTAGTGATCAAAACCAGCTCGCTGGAACCAGACCCGCGCCTGTTGCCGCCCGGCCTGCGTATCGTCGTTCATTACGCCGATAATGAAGCCGCCAAGCTGTTCGAGCTGGACCATCAACCGCGCAGCCCGCTTGAACAGCGCTGGCTACCGCGACTGACGCTCACTTCGCGCATCCCCAGTGCTTCGCAGCCCTATGTGTTGAAAACGCAGTGGCAGCTCGGTTGGGAAAACTTCGACCCGCCTACATTCGGGATTCTGCTTGCCACCCTGCTGCCGTTGCTGCTGGCGCTCGTTGGCATCGCCAAACTGCTGCACGCACGACGGCGGACACTGCAGCGCGAAGCCGACAAACTCGCCCACCTTGCCGCGCACGACCCCCTCACCGGGCTCGCCAATCGCCGCTCGCTGGATATGGCGCTGGAGCGGCACGTGGCCGACGGCACACCCTGTGCGCTGATCTTTCTCGATCTGGATCGCTTCAAGCCCATCAACGATGAATATGGTCACGATACGGGCGACTACGTGCTCAAGAAGGTCGCGGAACGGCTAAGCCGGCACGTGCGGGTCAATGACACGCTGGCGCGCTGGGGCGGCGATGAATTCGCACTGCTGCTACCGGGCGAACTCAGCGCTGAACGCGAAACGGAAATACTGGATCGCATGCGCCGCGCCATGCTCACGCCGATCAGTTGGGAAGGAAACTCACTGCAGGTCGGCGCGAGCTACGGCGTGGCACGCTATCCGGAAGACGGCGCGACCGAACAAGCGGTGCTGCAAGCGGCCGATCAGCGCATGTATGAGCAAAAACAAACCCGGCGTGGGGATGCGCCGGGTTCGAACGAGCGTTAGGTTTCGGCGACGTGTGTCAGTTGTGCTGACCGACAGCAGCGACTCAGCAGGCCACTTCCAGATTGTCGATCAAACGCGTCCGGCCCAGCCGTGCGGCGATCAGGATCACCAGATCGTGATCGGTGTGCGTGGCCGGCTTGAGGGTCTTGGCATTGCGGGTTTCGACATAATCGATCTCGCTCCAGCCACGAATGCGTAGATCAGCCACCACTTCCGCCGCGAGTTTGGCGTAATCGCGCTCGCCACCAAGGATGGCCTTTTTCATGCGAGCCAAGTGGTAGTAAAGGCGCGGCGCTTCGGCACGTTCGGCAGCAGAGAGATAGCCGTTGCGGCTCGACAGCGCCAAGCCATCTTCAGCGCGGCCGGTATCGACCGGGATGATGTCGATCGGCATGTTCAGCTCTTCGACCATGCTCTGGATCACGAACAGCTGCTGGTAGTCCTTCTTGCCGAAACAGGCCACATCCGGCTGCACGCAGTTGAACAGTTTGGTGACAACGGTCGCCACACCACGGAAATGGCCGGGGCGGAATGCGCCGCAGAGTTCATCCTGAATCGCTGGCGGTTCGACCTTGTATTGCTGGATCACATGTGGATACAGCTCACGCTCGTCCGGCGCGAACACGATCGCATTGGCACATTCGGCCTCGATCAGCTTGGCATCCGCTTCCAGCGTGCGCGGATAGCGGTCGAAGTCCTCGCCCTGGCCGAACTGCAGGCGGTTGACGAAGATGCTGACCACCACTTGATCGGCGCGCTGTCGTGCCTCGCGGATCAGCGCCATATGGCCGGCATGCAGATTGCCCATGGTCGGCACGAAGGCGACGGTGCCAGCGGTTTTGCGCCAGGCGCGCAGTTCGGAAATGGTGTGGATGATTTGCATGGTAGGGGTCAACAGAGGCGGCGCTCAGGCCGGAACAGAATGGTGGTCAGCAGGAACAACGTCGATGGGGTTGGCGTAATACTCGGCAACCCGCGTCATGGCTTGCAGTTGTTGGATCAGTTCAGGCAGTGGTTCCGGCCAGATATTCGGGTAGGTGCATTCGCCGGGATACTCAATCGGGAAAGCCAGGTTCTCGCGTGGCGGGTCGAACTGGCAATCGATGCCCAAGCGCTCAGCGGTTGCGGCCCGATTGCCACGTGCATCGCAACGATACCAGCCGAACCCTTCCAGCCAGACAGCCGCAAAGCCGTGCAGGCAATAGGGTGGGGTGGGACCATCGAAAGTCAGCCGTTGGTAGCCAAATCCGGCCGGGATGCCATTGGCGCGGCATAGCGCGACCAGCAGATGGCTTTTGGCATAACAAAACCCGGTGCCGATCTGCAGCACTTCGGCCGCTGAAACGGTGACTTCCTCGCGCTGGAAGTCGACGCAATGCTGGATCGAATCACGCACCCAGTCGAAACAGGCGCGAGCGGTGGCTTCGGGCGATGCGCGGCGCAACGTTTTCGCCAGTGCGGCAACTTCGGGTTGGCTGAAATTAACGATGTCGCTCTCGGCGAGGAACGGCGTCAAATCTTGCGTTGCACTCATCAGTAGCAGTGCTCGTCAGCAGGGAACGCGCCAGATTTAACGGCCTTCACATATGACTCGACGGCGGACTGGATGCTGTTCGCGCCGTGCATGAAGTTCCGGACAAAGCGGGCCTTCTTGCCTGGATAGACGCCAAGCATGTCGTGCAGCACCAGCACCTGACCGTCACAATCCGGGCCGGCGCCGATGCCGATGGTCGGGATGGCCAGCGACTCGGTCACGGTCTTGGCGACATGGGCTGGCACCATCTCCATCAGAATCATGGCGGCCCCGGCGGCCTGCAGCGCCAACGCATCGCGCTTGAGCACTTCTGCTTCGGTCGCACTTTTGCCTTGCACCTTGTAACCGCCATAGGCGTTGACCGACTGCGGCTGGAAGCCAATGTGTTCGCACACCGGGATACCGCGCTGGACGAGGAAATCAATCGTCTCCGCCATCACCATGCCACCCTCGAGCTTGACCATTTCGGCACCGGCCGCCATGAGCCTGGCGGCATTCTCGAATGCTTGTTGCGGGCTGAGCTGGAAGCTGGCGAACGACATATCCGCCAGCACCAACGCATCCTTGGCGCCACGCGCCACGCATTCGGTGTGGTAGATCATCTGTTCCATCGTCACGGCGAGCGTATTGCTCTTGCCCTGGATGACGTTGCCGAGCGAATCGCCGATCAGCAGAACATCGACGCCGGCATCTGAAAGCAAACTGGCAAAGCTGGCGTCGTAACACGTCAACATGGCGATCTTCTGACCGTCCTGCTTCATCTTGTGCAGGGTGGAAAGCGTTGTTTTCATGGGCAGGCTTCCATGGAATTGGCGGTGAGGGCTGAGTCTGTATCGGGGCCGGATCGGGTGAACAGGGTTGCGTTCACCCGATACCGGAATGCGCACATTTGTGGTGCAGCGCATCATCGAGCTTACACTGGCGCAAGTCTCGCATCATCAGGGTTTCCGGCAGGTAGGCAGTTCAGTCTTCGTAGAAATCAATGGCTTGGCCCGTGATGCCCGGCAAATAGTCTTTGGCGGGGCCAAGACCGGGAATGACGATATCCGGGGCGATTTCCAGCAAGGGGCGCAGCACGAAAGCCCGCTCTTGCAACCGTGGATGGGGCACGGTCAAGCCGTCGTGATGGATGGTTTCATCACCGAACAGCAGCAGATCCAGATCGAGTGTGCGCGGCGCATTGCGAAACGAACGGGTACGGCCGTTGATGCCTTCAATCGCGAACATCGACTCCAGCAGCTCATTGGCGGCCAGCCCGGTCTCCAGCATCACCACCGCGTTGATGAAATCCGGCTGGTCGGCATAGCCCATAGCCGGGCTGCGGTAAAAACTGGAAACCCGGATCAGCTTGGTAAACGGCAACCACGCCAGCAGCTCGCAGGCACGGCGCAGTTGCTGTGCCGGCCGGCCGAGGTTGGCGCCAAGGGCGATGAAGACCTGGGTCATCACGGTTTGTCGGCGGCGCCGCCATTGCCGCCAGCGTCACCGCCAACCTTGGCTGCAGCCGGTTTGCGGCGCTGCGGTTTGCGGCGCTTCTTGGCGTCACTTTTGGCCGGATTGGCAACGCGGGCAATCATCGCCGAACGGGTTGGCTCGTCGCAGTACTGGAACTGCGTCCACCATTCGGCGAGTTCCTTGTCGGCCAAGCCGCATTCCGCACGCAGCACGAGGAAATCATAGGCAGCGCGGAAGCGGGCTTGCTCCAGCAGGCGCGACGGCCGGCTGCCGGTGCGTTGCTCGAAACGCGGCTGCATCAACCAGATTTCCTTCATCGCCGCGCTGTAGCGGTTCGGGATCGCCAGTTTCCGTTCGACGCGCGCCTCGACGTCGTTCATCGCGCTCACCAAGGCAGGCATCGGGTGTTCGCCGGCGGCTTCGTTCTTTTTCCAGCGGAATTCGACTTCTTGCCACAGCAGCGCGGCGAACAGGAAACCCGCAGAAACCGGTTTGTCTTCCGCCAGACGGGCATCGGTGTTTTCCAATGCTTTCTGCAGGAAAGCGCTGCTTTCCGGCCGGGACAACAGTTTGTCGAGCAGTGGCAACACGTGCTTGTGCAGCTTTTCGTCACGCAGGGCGGTGATACAGACCCAGGCGCGACCGGACAGCAGCAACTTCATCATTTCATCGAAGATGCGTGCCGACGGGATGTTTTCGAGCAAATCCGCCAGTTCCGCCATCGGCTTCTTGGTGGCCGGCGCAATGGCCAAGCCAAGCTTGGAGGCGAGGCGTACCGCACGCAGCATGCGCACCGGGTCTTCGCGGTAGCGCTGCATCGGGTCGCCGATCATCACCAGCCGCTTGGCTTCGATATCAGCGACGCCGTGATGAAAATCGATGATTTCTTCGCGATTCGGATCGTAATAGAGCGCGTTGGCGGTGAAATCGCGCCGGGCGGCATCTTCTTCGATGGAGCCGTACACGTTGTCGCGCAGGATGCGTCCGGCGTCATCGGTCGGGGCATCGGACGCGCCACGGAAAGTGGTGACTTCGATGATTTCTTCACCGTCGCGGTCGTAAAACGGCACGTGGACGATGCGAAAACGCCGCCCGATGATGCGGGAGCGATGGAATACATGTCGCACCTGCTCTGGCGTGGCGCTGGTGGCGACGTCGTAATCCTTGGGGTTCTTGCCGAGCAGCAGGTCGCGCACGGCACCGCCGACGACGTAGGCATCGAAGCCGGCGTCCTGCAGTCGGTCACACACTTTCAGTGCGTTCGAGTGCAGAAGTTCGCGGCGTATGCCGTAGTGTTTGGCGTGCAACACTTGTTTGCCCGGGCGGCGGAGGACCTTGCCGATCAGTTTACGGATCATGTCTTTCTTTAATATCGTCGATTGGGCGAAAAACTGCACAAAACGCGCATTATACAGATGCATATTGTCGTGACTGTGCCGGTTTTTTGTGCGGGTCACTGACGCTGTCAGCAACGGGTTTTGCACTGCACGATAAGACTTTTCTTGCGCCGAGTCTCTACCATGTCGACCTACCGCTTCCGCATCGTCAATGTGTTCGCTGAAACCGCCTATGCCGGCAACCCGCTCGCCGTGTTCGACGACGCACGCGGACTGGACGATGCAGCCATGCAGCAGCTCGCCAGCCAGCTCAATCTTTCCGAAACCACCTTCGTCTTCCCGAGCGAAACTACCTCGGCCCGCGTCCGCATCTTTACACCGGGCTACGAGCTGCCGTTCGCTGGTCATCCCACATTAGGTACGGCAGCGACACTCAACAAGCTGCGCAACCTCGGCGGCAAGGTCACGCTGGATCTGCAAGCAGGCGTGATTCCCGTCCGCGTCGACGGCGACCGGGCCACGCTCACCGCCAATGCGCCGAGCTATCGCGATGCAGCGACCGCTGAACAACTGGCCCAAGCCATCGGCGTACCTGCCGCGGCGCTGGTCGGCACCGCCAGATTCGTCGACACTGGCACCGAACAGTTGGTGATCCAGCTCGCCAGCCCGGAAGCCGTCGCGGCGGCAACACCTGATCTGCCGCTCTTCAACAAATACACGTCCAATCGCCTGGGCCACGCCAGCGCCTTGGTGTGGGCCTTTGGCGACAACCATGAAATCGCCGCGCGTTTCTTCTGGGTACAACACAACCAGATCGGCGAAGACTTCGGCACCGGTTCCGCCTGCGCCAATCTGGGTGGCTGGCTGCTGGATGCCGGGCATCCCACGCCGTTCAACTACACGATGGTGCAAGGGATTGGGACTGGCAGGCTGGCTCACTTGGCACTATCGGTGGATGCCGAGCGGACGATTCGTGTTGGCGGACGGGTGATGGAAGTGGGACGTGGGGAGTTTGATTTGCCGGCGTGATGCGCGCGGCTGAAAAAACAAACCTGTAGACACAGAGAGCACGGAGCACACAGAGATCGATGAGAAAGACGAGGTTTTTGTAGGAGCGAGCTTGCTCGCGATGGCAATGGTCAACCAAAGAGCGCCATCGCGAGCAAGCTCGCTCCTACATAAGGCGATGCCTTTCTCCGTGTTCTCGGTGTGCTCACTGATCTCTGTGTCTACAGGTTTTCGCCTTTGCCTCTCTCTGCTACCGCGAGCCAGTCCGCTCCTGCAGGTTGAAAAATCCCGCACATTGTCACGGGCTGGTATTTAAACCCTCCCTTATAATCCCGTTTTTGCACTGCACTAAAAGTTGTCTCCAGATGAATCGTCGCCTGATCGCCCCCTTCCTTGCCTCCGTCCTCGTCGCTCAAACCGCCGGCGCATTTGCGCCACCCGTGCCGCAAATTGCCGCCAAAGCGTATTACCTGACCGACTTCCAGAGTGGCGTAACACTCGCCGCGCAGGATGCCGACAAGCGCATCGAGCCAGCGTCGCTGACCAAGTTGTTGACGGCCTATGTCGTCTTCAAAGCGGTCAAGGAAGGTCGCCTGAAGATGGATCAGATGCTGACCGTATCGACCCGCGGCTGGAAAACCGAGGGTTCGCGCATGTTCCTCGATCCGAAAGTCCCGGTCAGCGTGGACGATCTGATCAAAGGCATGATCGTGCAGAGCGGCAACGACGCTTGCGTGACCTTGGCTGAAGCGGTAGCAGGTTCTGAAGACGTCTTCGCACAGATGATGAATCGCGAAGCGGCGCGGCTGGGCATGAAGAACAGCCACTTCACCAATTCGACCGGCCTGCCGGACCCGAACCTCTATACGACCACCGCCGATCTCGGCATCCTCGCTGCAGCCATCATTCGCGACTATCCCGAGTTCTACCCCACTTACTCGATCAAGAGCTTCACCTACAACAAGATCAAGCAGGACAACCGCAACCTGCTGCTGGAACGCGACCCCAATGTCGACGGCATGAAGACCGGCCATACTTCCAGTGCCGGCTTCAACCTGATCGCCAGCTCGCATCGCGACGGCCGCCGTTTGATTTCGGTCGTGGTCGGCACCACCGGCGACACCATCCGCGCTGACGAATCGGCCAAGCTACTGAACTGGGGCGTTCAGTTCCACGACACACCCAAGATCGTCGCAGCAGGCCAGGCGCTTGGCGAAGTGCGTGTCTGGAAGGGCGCCAGCAAGATGGCCAAGGCAGGCTTCACCCGTGATCTGTTCATCACCGTGGATAAGGGCGATGCCGGCAAGATCACCAAGGAATTCGTCCCGGCGCAAAACGTCATGGCCCCGATTCAGGCAGGCCAGCAGATCGGTACACTGAAACTGAACGTAGCCGGCAAGCCGCTGCGTGACGTGCCGGTCGTGGCGCTGGAAAACGTTCCCGAGGCCGGTTTCTTCGGCCGGATGTGGGATAGCCTGCGGATGAAGCTCCACCTGAGTTAAACGGAGCCACGCTCGGAGTAAGAAAAGATGCTCAACGTACCGCCGGTAACCGCCTACCTGAACGGCCGCTTCGCCCCGCTCGACCAGTTGCAGGTGTCGGTGCTGGATCGCGGCTTTCTGTTTGGCGACGGCGTCTACGAGGTGATCCCGGTCTATGACCGGCAGCCGTTCCGGCTCACTGAGCATCTCAACCGGCTGGCAACCAGCCTGGAATCGGTACGGATTCCGAATCCACACACACCGGCCGAATGGGCCGCGATCATTGGCGAGCTGATCGCCAAACAAGCCAGTGCCGATCAATCGGTCTATCTGCAAGTGACGCGCGGCCCGGCATGGCCGCGTAATCACGCCTTCCCGGCCAAGGTCGAACCAACGGTATTCCTGTTCGCCGACCCGCTGACGCCACCTGCCCCGGCACTGGTCGAAAACGGCGTGGTCGCTGCGACCATGGCTGACATACGCTGGCTGCGCTGCAATGTGAAGGCGATTTCCTTGCTGGCAAACGTGCTGGCACGCCAGCATGGCGTGGATGAAGGCGTGGCCGAAACCATCCTGTTGCGTGATGGGCTGCTGATCGAAGGCTCGGCCAGCAATATCTTCATCGTCAAAAATGGCGTGATCGCCGCCCCGCCGCCCTCGCACCTGATGCTGACCGGCATCACCTACGACCTGATCATCGAACTGGCTCGCCAGCACGGCATGCCGATCGAAATCCGCGAAGTCAGTGAAACCGAGCTGCGCGATGCCAACGAGGTCTGGCTATCATCCAGCAGCCGCGAGGTGCTAGCCGTCGTTTCGCTGGACGGGCGGCCAGTTGGAAACGGCACACCCGGCCCCATTTATCGAGCCATCTACCGTCACTATCAAGCATTCAAGGCCGGCGTCATGCGCATCGGCCACGATCGCCCTCTGGATCAAACATGACCAAACCCGTCTTCAACGATATCCCGAGCAAGCCGCTCGAAGAACTGGTCACCTTCCCCGTTGAACTGCCGATCAAGGCCATCAGCAACAAGAACGTGCCGCAAGCCGAATTCGAAGCCGCCATCCTGGCACTCACCCTGCAGCACGTGCCGGGCTTCAACCCCAACCTGCTGACCAGCAAGGCCTCTACGGGCGGCAATTACTTCGCCGCCACCATGATGGTCACCTTTGATTCCGCCGACCAAGTCCGCGCCTATGATGCAGCGCTACGGGCCAGCCCGCTGGTGCGAATGGTGCTTTAGAACCGTGAGGGGTGAGGAGTTAGGGGTGAGGCGAGAAAATCTGGGCGGCGATTGGCCGGCGCACGAAGAGGTCTTGGTTGCCGACGCGCTACCGCTTCTCACGCGCCAGCTCGGACTAGCCGACTACGAATCCACATGGCATGCCATGCAGACGTTCACCGATGCTCGCACAACCGACACGCCGGACGAAATCTGGCTGCTGGAACACCCCCCCGTCTTCACGCTCGGCCAAGCCGGGAAGCCCGAACACATCCTGCAACGCGGCGACATTCCCATCGTGAAGATCGACCGGGGCGGGCAAGTGACTTACCACGGCCCCGGCCAGCTGATCGCCTACACCTTGCTCGACCTGCGCCGACTTGGCATCGGCGTGCGTGAACTGGTGCGCCGGCTGGAAAACAGCGTGATCGCGCTATTAGCCGATTACGACATCGAAGCCTACGGCAAGGTCGATGCCCCCGGCGTTTACATACGGGATGATCTGGGCGAAGCGAAGATCGCCGCGCTCGGCCTGCGCATCCGCAATGGCTGCTGTTTTCACGGCCTGTCGCTCAACGTGAACATGGATCTCGGCCCATTCGACATGATCAATCCCTGCGGTTATGAGGGGCTGCGCGTGGCGCAATTGGCCGATTTCGGCGTCAGCGAGACACCCGCCAGCATCGCGGGTAAAATGGCCGACAAAATCCTGCAACAAATCAATTGATTAACCGCACGCCTGCTACATAGCCCGTGCGTTTTCTCATTCAGGCCTATGACTGAAGAACTCAAGATCGCCCCGACCGCCGCCCCGACCAAAATGGAAGCGGGCACAAAACTCAAGGGCGAAGCCAAAACCGCCCGCATCCCCATCAAGGTGGTGCAACTTGAAACCCGGCTGAAAAAGCCTGACTGGATTCGCGTCCAAGCCCCCAATACCAACAGCCGCTTCTACGAAATCAAAGACATCCTGCGCACGCAAAAGCTGCATACGGTGTGCGAAGAAGCGTCCTGTCCCAATATCGGCGAGTGCTTCGGCAAGGGCACGGCCACCTTCATGATCATGGGCGACATCTGCACGCGGCGTTGCCCGTTCTGCGATGTCGGCCACGGCCGCCCGAACCCGCTCGATGTGGAAGAACCCCAGCATCTGGCCGAAACCATCGCGGCGCTCAAGCTCAATTACGTCGTCATCACCTCGGTGGATCGCGATGATCTGCGCGATGGCGGTGCACAACACTTCGTCGACTGCATCAGCAAGACCCGCAATCTGAGCCCGAACACCCAGATCGAAGTGCTGGTGCCGGACTTCCGCGGCCGTCTTGACGTCGCACTGGAACTCTTCGCCAACGGCCTGCCGGACGTGATGAACCACAACCTCGAAACCGCCCCGCGCCTCTACAAGCAAGCGCGGCCGGGTTCGGATTACCTGCACTCGCTCAAGCTGCTGAAAGACTTCAAGGCGATGTACCCGGACGTGAGAACCAAATCCGGCATCATGGTTGGCTTGGGCGAAACCGATGAAGAAGTGGTGCAAGTCATGCATGACATGCGTGCCCACGACATCGACATGATCACCATCGGCCAATACCTGCAGCCTTCCAACGGCCACCTGCCGGTGCTCCGCTACGTGCACCCGGATCAGTTCAAGGCGTGGGAAACACTGGCTTATGAACTTGGCTTCAAACATGCTGCGGTTGGCGCAATGGTTCGATCCAGTTATCACGCAGATCAACAGGCGCATCATGCAGGGATTTGATTCCCTGGCACGACAAAACGGGGCTGATTGGCCCCGTTTTTCATTGGAATGATCACCCCTGCGACTCAAACCGGCAGCGTGCCAAGCATCTCCTGGTAGTACTCGCGATCTGCCTTGGATCGCTCCGGCAAGGCTAACTGACAACCCTAGCTGACAGCTGCTGCCGACTGGCCCACACTGGCGTGTATATCCGAAATGCATATTGGAAGGACGCCGCCATGCAGCAGCAACAGCCCAAGCACCAACTATCGATGACTGTCTTGATGATGCCGGAGATGGCGAACTTCTCCGGCAATGTGCACGGCGGGCAATTGCTGAAGCTGTTGGATGAAGCGGCCTACGCCTGTGCCAGCCGTTACGCCGGCACCTATGTGGTCACGCTGTCAGTCGATCAGGTGCTGTTCAAGCAACCGATCCACGTGGGCGAGCTGGTGACGTTTCTGGCCAGCGTGAACTACACCGGCCGGACATCGATGGAAATCGGAATTCGGGTGGAGGCGGAGAACATCCGCACGCGGGAAGTGCGGCATACCAACAGCTGCTACTTCACGATGGTGGCCATGGGTGAGGACGGCAAACCCGCCGCCATTCCGCTGCTAACGCCAGACGACGATGCCAGCCGAGCGCGCTGGCAAACCGCGGAGCGCCGCCGGGCATTGCGCTTGCAACAGCAGGGCTAAAGCCAGCCGCCGCTAGCTATCACCGGTGTGGCGCGAAAACAGCGTGCGCACAGCCAGTTCGGTATGCGCCATCGCAATGATCAGCGGAGTCTGCCGCTGCCGGTTCGAGCGCTGAACATCCGCTTTGTATTCAAGCAACAGCGTCAGGATCGGGATGGTTTCGCCAGGCCGCCCGTAGAGCAACACCTGATGCAACACATTGTTGCTTTCCTCATCGACCAGGTTCGGATCGGCTCCCGCTTCCAGCAACCGGGATACCGTGCCCAACTTCACGCCTTGGGCCGCCAGCATCAGCGGCGTATAGCCGCGCTTGTTCTGGGCGTTGATATGCGCCCCATGGTTGATCAAACAATTCAGCGTATCGACGTGGCCGTTGGCCGCCGCCCAGTGGATGGCCTGATAGCCGCCCAGATCGACGCGATGGACTTCCGCAGCCAGCTCGATCAGGCGCTCAACGATCGGGGTATGCCCATAAGCCGACGCCCAGATCAGCGCGCTTTTGCCCAGCTCATCGGCCCGGTCACAGTTGATGCCGGTTTTGACCATGGCCTCGAACCGTTCCAACTCGCCCTTCTGCGCTGCCTCGATCAAGGTGATGGAGGTGAACTTCGGCCGGGCCTCGCGAAACTCCAGATGTTCCTGCTCGGTGTGGCCCCAGATGTCGGGCATGCCGTCCGGACGAATATCGCGCTGCAAATCATAAACCCGCATCAGACCGAGCAATTCGTGCGCGACCGAGGATGGAAACCCCTGACGGTCGCCGCGACTGTCGATCATCAGCTCTTCAAAATACATGTCCAGATTGCGGCTACCCCATAGGTCAATGATCTGACTGGCAATGCGCGGGTAGTGGGCCACCAGTTCCTGCGGGAAATGTTCCTGGTATGCGCCGAGACATTGTCTGAGTTGTTCTTCGATAACGAACCGATCCATGGCATCCCTCTTCGGATCACAGACTAAGGAATTGATTGTTCACGCTAGACCAGCATCCGCTAGCGGACAAGCGATGTCAGTCTTGCGATGGGGCAGGCGGTACGCCCCCCTGCCCCATCCGGTGCAAAATCTTCATCTCGCGATCGAACCAGCCCTTGATCCGCATGGCGAGCGGATGCTTGCTGCCGCTCAGCAATTGATGAATGGATGCCTCACTGAGCACGGCCCGGCCACGTTGTGTTGGCGCAAGCTCCGCTTCTTCCTGATTCGGTGGCCAGGTCAGATCGAGCAAACGATAGACGTCGACTGCATCGAACCACCAGCGCCCGCGCTCATCACGATAGGCGCGCACCGTGAATCCGCCCCAGGACAACCAGTGATCGGCATCGTCAGCCACGGCAACGCGAACCCGTGTATGGATGGCCGGGATCAATTCAAGAATGGGCTTGGCGAGCAAGATGGCCGTGAGCGCGCCTGCAAATGGCAGCAGCAAGATTTGATGCGCTTTATAGGCAGCAACCATCAAGGCAACACCAATCGCCAGCCGGATGCCAAACATGACAAGCACTTCGATCAGATCATTGCCGGAATCGGACATGGCACCTTCCCGTATGGACTTACAGCCTAGTCCAAAATGCCAACGTCAGACCTCCGCCCCCTCTACAAAGTCCGATCCAAAAACAAAACGCCACCCGAAGGTGGCGTTTTGTTGGGTACGACTGGGATACGACGGGTAGCGGACGCTTAGAAGTCCATGCCGCCCATGCCGCCCATGCCACCGCCGCCCGGCATGGCCGGCGCGTCGTCCTTCGGCAGTTCGGCAACCATCGCGTCAGTGGTCAGCAGCAGACCAGCAACGGAAGCCGCGTTCTGCAGTGCGGAACGGGTCACCTTGGCCGGATCGAGCACGCCGAGTTCAACCAGATCGCCGTATTCGCCGGTCGCAGCGTTGTAACCGAAGTTACCCTTGCCTTCGACGACACGGTTCACGACCACGCTCGGCTCGTCGCCAGCATTGGCAACGATCTGGCGCAGCGGCGCTTCGATGGCCTTCAGCACGATCTTGATGCCAGCATCTTGATCCGCGTTGGAACCCTTGATGGTGCCCATGTTGGCGCGGGCACGCAGCAGCGCAACGCCACCGCCAGCCACGATGCCTTCTTCGACGGCGGCACGGGTAGCGTGCAGCGCATCCTCAACGCGAGCCTTCTTCTCTTTCATTTCGACTTCGGTGGCAGCGCCAACCTTGATCACGGCAACACCGCCTGCCAGCTTGGCAACGCGCTCTTGCAGCTTTTCGCGGTCGTAGTCGCTGGATGCTTCTTCGATCTGCTTGCGGATCTGGCCAACGCGCGCCTTGATCGTTTCTTCCTGACCAGCACCGTCGATGATGATGGTGTTTTCTTTCGCCACTTCGATGCGCTTGGCTTGGCCCAGTTCGGCCAGGGTGGTCTTTTCCAGCGTCAGGCCGACTTCTTCAGCGATGACGGTGCCGCCAGTCAGGATCGCGATGTCTTCCAGCATGGCCTTGCGACGATCGCCAAAGCCCGGTGCCTTGACGGCAACAGTCTTCAGGATGCCACGGATGTTGTTCACCACCAGGGTAGCCAGCGCTTCGCCATCGACATCTTCAGCGATGATCAGCAGCGGACGGCCAGCCTTGGCGACTTGCTCCAGCACCGGCAGCAGGTCACGGATGTTGCTGATCTTCTTGTCGAACAGCAGCACGAACGGGTTATCCAGCAGCGCGATCTGCTTTTCCGGGTTGTTGATGAAGTACGGGGACAGGTAGCCGCGGTCGAACTGCATGCCTTCGACGACGTCGAGTTCGTCTTCCAGGCCGGTGCCGTCTTCGATGGTGATCACGCCTTCCTTGCCGACCTTGTCCATCGCTTCTGCGATCTTCTGGCCGATCACTTCATCGCTGTTGGCAGAGATGGAGCCGACTTGAGCGATTTCCTTGCTGGTGGTCGTCGGCTTGGAGATCTTCTTCAGCTCTTCAACCAGGGCGATCACGGCCTTGTCGATACCGCGCTTCAGGTCGGTCGGGTTGAAACCGGCGGCAACATACTTCAGGCCTTCGTTGACAATGCCTTGTGCCAGCACGGTGGCAGTGGTGGTGCCGTCACCGGCGATATCGGAAGTCTTGGAAGCCACTTCCTTCACCAGTTGCGCGCCCATGTTTTCGAACTTGTCTTTCAGTTCGATTTCCTTGGCAACGGAAACACCGTCCTTGGTGATGGTCGGGGCGCCGAACGAGCGCTCCAGCACCACATTACGGCCCTTCGGGCCCAGCGTTACCTTGACCGCATCGGCCAGGATGTTGACGCCAGCGACCATGCGAGCACGGGCGGAATCACCGAATTTGACTTCTTTAGCAGCCATTTCTATTTACTCCAGATTCATTGAATTCTTGGGTTGCCTGTTGAATCAGGCAGCACGGCACGCGGGACGAGAGGCAGCGATGCCGTCATCGACCCGCGATGCAAAGCGAACTTAGGCTTCGAGCACGCCGAAGATGTCTTCTTCGCGCACAACCAGCAGCTCTTCGCCGTTGACCTTCACGGATTGGCCGCTGTACTTGCCGAGGATGACCTTGTCGCCAACCTTGACCGCGAGCGGACGAACCGAGCCGTTATCCAGCAGCTTGCCGGTGCCGATGGCAACGACTTCGCCCAGATCCGGCTTTTCAGCTGCGGCGCCCGGCAGAACGATACCGGATGCGGTCTTTTCTTCAGCTTCAACACGCTTGATCACGACGCGGTCGTGCAAGGGACGAATACCCATCTTTTCAATCTCCTGTTGGAAAACCTGTGCATGTGCAGACAAGAACTCCGCGCACGATGGTGCAGCGGATTTGCTGTTAGCACTCGATGCTAACGAGTGCCAATGATAGGGACGGGAGTAGGGCTTTTCAAGGGCCGAGGTGGAAAAACATGCCGGCCACACGACATACGCAACGACTGTCGGCGCTGAGCAGGCACGGCTTGCCCTCCACCATGCAGCTCGCATATCTTTCGGCAAGATCACGCCAGACATACAGAGATACCTGAAGAATGCTGATTCTGCCACTGCCAGCCAAGCCAGACTGGCGACGCCCGCCCTGGGTCACCCTGCTGCTCATCGCCGTGTGCTGCATCATCTATTTCGGACTGCAATTCGACGATGATGCCCGCCGCGTCAGCGCGTTCGAGTTCTATCACGAGGCCGGCCTGGACAAGCTCGAACTGCCGCTCTATCTCAAATATCTTGAGAAAACCGGCCAGCATGATCTGGCCACTGAGCTGAACAAAGACTTCGCGACCACTTGGCCGCGCGCCGTGATGGCCTTACAGGCCGACCGGGATTTCCGACACCAGCTCACGGCCGGTCAGGTCATCGCGCCGGATTCGCTCACTTATGACAAATGGCATGCCGATCGCAGCCATTTCGAAGCACTCTACAAACAGATC
The DNA here is from genome assembly GCF_000711875.1 of Andreprevotia chitinilytica DSM 18519. Taxonomy (GTDB): domain Bacteria; phylum Pseudomonadota; class Gammaproteobacteria; order Burkholderiales; family Chitinibacteraceae; genus Andreprevotia; species Andreprevotia chitinilytica. The sequence goes on along the minus strand of NZ_JONM01000006.1, from coordinate 160,697 downwards.
TTCACCGAACGCTTTGCACTACGCCCCGCCGCGCCGGAACCGGTTGGCGTCTTCATGCACATGTTCATGCACGGCAGCGTCGATCACCTGCTGGGCAATATGGCCATCTTGTTCATCGTCGGTTACACGGTGGAGATGGCACTCGGGGCCGGGCTGTTTCTGGCGTTTTATCTGCTGTCGGGCCTGGGGGCTGCGATTCCCGATCTGCTCGGCACCTCGCCGCCGTATATGTTGTCACTCGGCGCGTCCGGTGCGATTGCCGGCGTGATGGCGATGTTCGTGGTGCTGTACGGCACGCGAAAAATCCGCTTCTTTTACTGGGTGCTGGTCTACTTCAGCACCATCACCGCGCCCGCCTTGCTGGTGCTGCCGATCTGGCTGCTCAAGGAAGCGCTGATGCGCACGCTGGAGCCGAAAGATCACGTCAATTACATGGCGCACTTTGCCGGCCTGCTGACCGGAGCCGCACTGGTGGCGGTCTATCGCTGGCAACGCGGCTGGCAATCGGCCGACAAGGTGGTGCAAGACGATCAAGCGCAGCGGGATGATGTGCAGCGCAAGCAGGCCGCCCAGTGGCTGTCCAAACTAGAGTTCGAACGCGCCGCACGTGCCTACGCCGCCTTGACTGATGCACGCTCCAACGATGTCGAACTGGTGGGCGATTTTTATCGGGCGGCCAAACTGCAACCCGACGCCGCTCTGCGCTTCAAAGCCGCCAGTCGCGTGATTGCGCTGACCGCCGACGGGCGCACGGCCTTGCTGCCGGACTCCGCCGATGCGTGGTTGTGGATTCTGAAACAGCGTCAGCCCATGCCCAAGCTGAGCCTGCCGCAGTGGCTACGACTGGCAGCGTGCTGGCTCGACGGCGGGCATGCGACCAGTTGCGAGCCACTGCTGCAGATGCTGGTCAAGCGGGCAGCGGATCAACCGGCGCTGCCGGCATTGCTCTACCGCACCGGGCTGGTGTTCCGCGAACAAGGAGAGACGACGCGTGCCAAGGCGTGCTGGCGGCTGTTGATCCAGCACTACCCGCGCGCGGAAGAAGTGAAGTGGGCGATGGCAGATGCGGCATTCAAGGCTTGAGGTACGGATGTTCTCCCCTCGCCCTCGCGGGCAAGGCGTTGCCTTGCCCAGCTATTAGTGGGAGAGAGTTAGGGAGAGGGTGCTTGCAACGATCGCTGTACTTGGCACGCCCCTCTCCCCCGACCCCTCTCCCATAAATGGGCGAGGGGAGAAAGCAGTCGTCAACGTAGCCCGGACGGGGAGACATTGCCACCGGAGCCACCCCGGCTGGCCAGCCGTCCGGGCTACATATTCGATTCCCGCATCCCCAAGCACCGTAAGCTCAAGACTGCGCCGTGCTCCCCAACCGATCGATCACCAGCAACAACTTCCTGGCTTCCTGACACGCCGCGTGCTGCGGATAGCGGCTGAGCAACGCCAATAACATCTTGCGGGCCTGCGCGTCATTGCGTTGCCGCTCACACAGGATTCGCGCTGCCAGCAGCATGGCGACGGCGGCATCCGGATGCCGGGGATAGCGCTGCTCGAAACCGCGAATCAACGCCACCGATAAAGCGGTCTTGTGCTGATCGTGCGCCAGTTGGGCCAGCTCCAAGGCTGTCGTGCCATCACGCGGGGCGAAATCGGCATGCCGGGCCTGCACGGTTTCGATCAGCACCAGCGCTTGTGCGAGCCGACCTGCCCCCACCAGCACATTCAGATAATCAGCGGCAGCGGATTTCAGATCCCCCGCTTCGTCCGTCGCCAGCAGCAGCTTGATATACCGATCTTGCAGCGACAGATCATAGGGATACTGGCGGATCGCCGAGCGCAACCGAAGCAAGGCGCCGCGTGTATCCCCGGCCTGCAGCAAATCACTCACCTCATCGACGACGACTTCCTGTGGCGACTTTTCCTGCGCCGGTTCCACGTGAACGAACAGCCCGAGCGGCTCGTGGTATTGGTACAGCACGTAGCCCATCAGGCGGTACATCACGATAACGAAATACATGAACACAAAACTGCCGACGAAGATGGCCACGAAACCGGTGCCCAGCAGCTTGGGCAGCCAGCTGCCCGCAAACCCGGAGCTGACGCTCAACAGCCCGATACAGGCCCATAAGCCCAGATAGGGCAAGCCGATCTGTGTGATCAGCACGAACAGGTGCAAGGGCGAGATCGATTCCAGCAGGCTATCGCTCAGCGTGAGCTGCATCAGGCTCGCCGGCCATGCCAGCAGCAGCACCAGCGAAAAGAGCTGCGCCGCCAGATGGCCGACGTACTTGGCGACCAGAAAGGTCAGCACGCCAGCCACCAGCAGCGCCACAAAATGCTTGTACGGCCGGCCTCGATGACCTGCACCGTGCTCAAAGGCAAGGACGTTATCGCCCAGGTAGCCCTGCGCGCTGCGCTCCAGCACCGAGAAAGCGAAGCGGAAAAAGCTCACCAGCAACAGCAGGAAAGCCAAACCCGCAAACAGGCCAAAGCCCATCAACCACAGCAAGGCACCGAACCCGAGCGCGAAGCACAGCAGGGGCAACAAGGCATCGAACTTGAATGGGTAGGCAAAGAAACTGGGGAAGCATTCCCAGTACGGCGTGATCGTTGGCTTGCGGTCCGATTGGCGCATTAGCGGGGTCTCAAGGTTCGTCTGTGCGCTTACTTTAGCCCATCGGTTATCTTGATGTCATATGCAAGCTTTGACCGAGGCACATCACTGTCGCGGCTGGGTCACAAAGCCCTCAGGAACCCACTATGGATTGCTCAGAAATGCTCCCCATGCACATGCAGAACGGAATTGAAACTGTCAGGAAACCCCGGTGGACGGTTGATTTCCCACCGGGGACGTGGACGTAGTACGAGATTGCGTTTGTGGTGGCAGAAGTTCGCGCACCAAGGAAAACGCCCCGCATTGCGGGGCGTTTTTGCAGCGAGGCTTGCCGGTAACCAGACCGGGTTACTTGGTGGCGGCTTTTGCCTTCGCGTGCTTGTAGTGACGATGATGCTTGTGATGCTTGGCCTGCGCCTTTTGCGTCACCGGGGCCGAAGCCTTCTTGCCAGCTTTACGCGCCACAGCGGAGGCGTGCGGTTTCTTGACCGAATGCTTTTGCACTTTGACCGGCATTGGCTTGGAAGCCGTTGTCGCGGTCGCGGCAGGGGCCGAAGCGGTTGCTGCCGGGGTTGCAGCCAAGCCGAGTGCGGCGGTAGCTGCGAAGACGGTAGCGATCAGCATGGATGCAACTTTCATGGTGTTTCTCCTGGGCTTCGCTCGGTAGTGAGCGTGTAAGTCCAGTATGTGCTCGCCCTCTTCCCGCTACTGTGCGTGCTTGGTAGCCGAGTGTAACCACTCGTTGGGGCGGACAACCGCATTACTGTTGACGCGTTACGCCGATCCTCGGCCGCAGGAAATCAATCAGCACCCGTACCTTGGCCGGCAGGTAGCGCGCAACCGGATACACCGCGTAAATCCCGCCCTGCGGCAATTGCCACGCCGGCAACACCTGTACCAGCTGGCCGGCTTCCAACGCATCCGCCGCCATGAAATCCGGCAGCACCGAGAACCCCACGCCGGAAAGCACCATCTGCCGCACCACGCTGGCGCTGTTGGCCCGCAGCACCGGCCGCATCCGCACTGTGACCAGCTCGCCCGCCGCATCAGTAAACCGCCAGTTCAGTGCTGAATTGAGCTGGGTCAGCACCACCCACGGCTGCGCAGCCAGCTCGACCGGCTCGGTCACCTCACCCGCTTTCGCCAACAAGGACGGCGCAGCAACCACCATCTGCGCAAAATCGCCCAGCTTGACCGCATGCAGACTGGAATCCTTGAGGCTACCGACCATGCGGATCGCCAAATCCAACCCTTCGCCGACCAGATCCAGCACGGCATCACTCACCACCAGCTCGATTTCCAGCGCCGGATGCAGCAGTGCGAATTCAGCCAGCAAGGCGCTGAGTGCATTGCCGGCATAGTCCGCCGGCGCGGTCAGCCGTAACCGCCCCTCCAACCGCCCCCGCTGCTCACCGACATTCGCCACCGCTTGCGATAGCGCAGCCAGCAGTGGGGAGCATTCCTGATACAGCGCCTCGCCCGCCTCGGTCGGCAACACCCGCCGCGTGCTGCGCGTGAACAAGGCAATGCCCAGCTCCGCTTCAAGCTTGGCGACCTGCTGGCTGACGAGGGATTTGGCAACGCCACGGCGGTCGGCTGCGGCGGAGAACCCGCCAGCTTCAAAGACAGCGATGAAGAGTTCGAGGCGGTTGAGGTCGGGGACGGGCATTTAACTACCTAGCTTATAAACGCAAGCGTCACAAAATAACTCGCTATCACAACGGGCAGTACGGTGACGAATATGACGGCTATTTGGGAGACCCTGCCGAGTCCAGCATATGCATGCCATTCAAAAATGGCGGTGTAAAGCATCACGTATGCACACGCGAGTGTAAAAAGCCGAGGCCACCAATGCATGGTGGAAGCGCCGCTCATCACCGCGCAAATCGCCCACATAATGCAGGCGAATACCAGCCTGAATCCCCAGTTGTTCATGCATCTTCCTTCGAAATTAACTGCCCGCTCATTTAGCAGCGCAATCCGGGCTATCCGATCAATATCCCTCACCGCCCTGTAACACGACTTCCGCGATCTTCCGGTATCATCCCCCTATCTTCGTAACCGGATGTACATCCCCCAATGGACGACCCCTCGCAGACGCAGCCCAAAGCAAGCTGGCTGGAACGTCTGACCCACTTTTTGCTGCGTGAACCCGAAGACCGCGGCGAACTCGTAGAAATTCTCCACTCCGCCTTCGAGCGGCATCTGCTGGATGCGGATGCGCTTGCCATGATCGAAGGCGTGCTCAATGTCGGCGACATGCAGGTGCGCGATGTGATGGTGCCACGCAGCCAGATGGACGTGATCGACATCAGTACCCCGCCGCATGATTTCATTCCCTTCGTGATGAAAACGGCGCACTCCCGCTTCCCGGTCATCGATGGCAACAAAGACGACGTAGTCGGCATCCTGCTCGCCAAAGACCTGCTGCGCTATTACGCCGAAGGCGAAGACAACTTCAACGTGCGCGAAATGCTGCGCCCGGCAGTCTACATTCCCGAATCCAAGCGCCTGAATGTGCTGCTCAAGGATTTCCGCAACAACCGCAACCACATGGCCATCGTGGTGGATGAATACGGCGGCGTGGCCGGCCTGATCACCATCGAAGACGTGATGGAGCAGATCGTCGGCGATATCGAAGACGAATACGACTACGACGAAACCGAAGACAACATCATCGTCGACCGCCGTGGTCACTGGCGCGTGAAGGGCGTGACGGAAATCGAAGACCTCAACGAAGCGCTCGGCACGAATTTCTCCGATGAGGAATTCGACACCGTCGCCGGCCTCGTCACCAGCCGTTTCGGCCACGTGCCCAAACGCGGCGAACGGACCGCCTTCGACGGCTACACCTTCCAGATCGTCCGCGCCGACAGCCGTCGCGTGCATTCGGTACTGGTCGAGAAGGTGCAGGAAGAGGAAGAGGTTTGATCCGGCGCCTCGCCTCAACCGTGTTACTGGCCGCCTGCGGGGCGGCCAGCGTCTTTTCATTCGCCCCCCTCAATCTCGCGCCGCTGCTGCTGGTTTCCCTCGCGGCACTATTCATCGCCATTGCCAAGGCACCGACCGCCAAATCCGCCTTTGTGCGTGCTTGGGTCTGGGGGCTGGGTTATTTCACTGCCAACGTGCACTGGATTTTCATCAGCCTGTACACCTACGGCGGCATGCCGGCGTGGATGGCGGCAGGATGCGTGCTGCTGTTCGCGGCTTATCTGGCGTTGTTTCCGGCACTGGCAGGCGGTCTGGCGGTGCGGCTGCGAGCCGGTGGCGCGCAAATCCCGGCCAGCCCCAGCAGCATCTGGTTCGCCGTCACCTTGCCCAGCCTGTTCATCGCCGCCGAATGGCTGCGCGGCTGGCTGTTTACCGGTTTTCCGTGGTCGGCCATTGGCAATAACCAGGTCTCGACGCTGGCCGGTTTCTTCCCGCTGATCGGCGTGTATGGCGTCGGCTGGTTGCTGGCGCTGGCGACGGCGCAATGGCTGGTGCATTGGCGGCGGGGCTTGATCGCAACAGTGGCGTTGCTCGCGGTGAGCTTTGGCTTGGCGCAAATCCAGTGGACGAAGCCAATCGGGGCACCGCTCGCAGTCAGCATTGGCCAGAGCGCGATTCGCCAGAGCGAGAAATGGGATGCCGCCTACTACTCCGCCTCACTGTCGGCCAATGCCATCCTGGTCAGCGAGGCCAAGGGCAAGCTGATCCTGCTGCCGGAAACGGTGATTCCCTCTTTCCTCGCCGATACGCCACCGGCGTATATCGAGCGCTTGCAGCAGACGGCTCGCAGCAAGAACGCCGATTTGCTGCTCGGATTCGCCATCGAGGGCGAACGGTCCGGCGAGTATTACAACAGCGTGATCAATATCGCCCGGCCGGACGTGCGCTACGCCAAGTCGCACCTCGTTCCGTTCGGCGAATTCGTGCCGCTGCCGTGGCTGTTCGGCTGGATGTACCACTATCTGAACATGCCGATGTCCGGCTTTACCTCGGGCGGGTCAAGCCAACCACCGCTGATGGCCGGCAACGTGCCGGTGGCAGCCAACATCTGCTACGAAGATGCGTTCGGCGACGAGCTGCGCCGCAATACCTCAAACGCAACGCTGATGGCGAATTTCTCCAACATGGCGTGGTTCGACGGCTCATGGGCGGCCGAGCAACACGGCCAGATGAGTGCGGCACGGGCACTGGAAAACGGCCGCTGGATGCTGCGCGCCACCAATACCGGCCTCACCGCCGTGATCGATCCACAGGGCCGGCGCGTTGCCGCATTGCCGGAACGCATGCGCGGCGTGCTGGAAGCGCAAGTGCAGCCGATGACCGGCTTGACGCCGTATATGCGCTGGGGCGACTGGGCCATCGGCCTGGTGTTGCTCGTTGCGATTGGCACTTGCGTCATTCGTCGCCTGCTGGACTCTCGCCGACCGTAAGCCACGGCTGAAATCACGCCAAACACGGGCTAGGCTGAAACAGGATTGTTCCTGCTTTACCCTCCCGCCCATGGATACCGATCTCTTTTTCTCCCAGCTGTGGCAACGCTATGTGCAGCTGGCCCCGCAGGCAGCCCGCATCCGCACGCTATTTGGCGACGACGACGTGGTGAACGATCACGTCGCGTTTCGCACCTTCGATCACAGCCCGATCCAGCTGGCCGAACTCGAAACCGTACTGTTCGGCCTCGGCTACCAACGCCATGCACCGTATGAATTCCCCGATAAGCACTTGAGCGCATGGGGTTATGTGCCGGCCTGGCCCGATGATCCCTTGGTGTTTTTGTCCGAATTGCACGTGGCCGCGCTCTCGCCCGCCAGCCGCGCCATTGTCGAACGCGCCATCACCGCAATTTCTGGCAATCTGGTCATCAAGCCCGCAATCTTCATGGCCGGACGGCTGTGGCCCGCCGTGACCCGCGCGGAATACAAGCAGGTCGCAGCGGAAAGCGAATACGCCGGCTGGCTGTTGGCGCATGGTTTGACGGCCAACCACTTCACCGTTGCCATGCACAAGCTCACGCCACCGCTCGCGCTGGAAGAGGCAGTGGCACGCGTCGAGGCTGCCGGGTTTGCCATCAATAGCGCGGGCGGCAAGATCAAGGGCACGCCGGATGAACTGCTGGAGCAGGCCAGCACACTGGCTGACCGGATCGAAATCCGGTTTGCCGATGGCCCGCTCACCATCCCGACCTGCTATTACGAATTCGCCCGCCGCTATCCCGATGCAGACGGCGCGCTGTACCAAGGCTTTGTCGCCGCCAGCGCCAACCGCATCTTTGAATCGACCGATTTCAAGGGCGGGGGGATGCAATGAACTGGCCGCGCATCCTCGCCGGGCTGATCGGGCTGGCTGCGAGCGTGATCAACGCGGCTGAGCGGGAGATCACGTGGGTGCTGCTGCCGGATCGACCACCGCTTTACCTGCTGAAGGCAGACAAAACACCGGAAACCCCGGCGGAGCTTGGCGAGGGCATCAGCGACCGGGCGATCATGCTGGTCGCCGCCAAACTGCCGCAATACCGGCACCGTTTCATCCGCGCCGACCTGCAACGCATGTGGGGCGAAATCGAGCGTGGCCATAACCTGTGCAATATCTCGGTGCTCAGGACGCCGGACCGGGGAAAATTCGCGTATTTCACGCCATCGATCGTGCTGCCGCCGCTCGCGCTGGTGGTTCGCAAGGACCGGCTCAGCCAGTTCAACGTGGGCGGCAAGCCGGCATCACTCACCGCACTCATTGCCAAGCCTGAGCTGACCGGCGCATTCACGGCCAAACGCAGCTACACCACGCCGGTCGACGCGTTGATCGACCGCCCCAGCGATGGCGCACGCCGGGTGGTCGATACGAGTTCCGGCCAGCTGCTGCGGCTCATTGCGGCCGGCAGCATCGATTACACGCTGGAATACCCGTTCATTGTGGCGTACCACCAGAAAACGCAGCCGTTCGAGCACGAACTGGCCTTGCAAGCGGTGCCTGAAATTCCGGATGTGTTCGCGTTGAACGCCATCTGCACGCGCAACGCCTGGGGCAAGCAAGCCCTGCAGGATATCGACGCAGCACTGATTGCGCTCTCGGCGACCGAGACGTTCCGCAACATCACCGCACCGTGGATGCCGGCGGACATCCAGCATAAGTATCGCCCCCGGTTCGACCAGTTCTATAACGGACACACCCAGCCAATCCGGCTGACGGACTAGCGACAGGGAATCCAGCCGACGTCGGGTCGGCAGGTCACATGAGGATGCAGCAATGCGCGTGCTTTTGACGCTCTGTCTGTTATTCACCGCGGTCGCAGCCGGCAGCGGCGAGCCACGCGAGATCACCTGGGTGCTGATCGATTGGCCGCCGCTCTACATCGTGCCGCCCGACGGCGCACTGGAGGGGCCGTCCAGCCTGGGCGATGGCATCAGCGACCGGGCCAGTACGCTGCTGGCCGCCAAGCTGCCGCAGTACCACCATCATTTCGTCCGCACCGACCTGCAGCGCTTATGGGGAGAGATCGAGCATGGTCATAACCTGTGCTACCTCTCCGCACTCAGAACGCCGCAACGGGAAAAGCTGGCCTATTTCACGCCGTCATTCGTGCTGCCGCCGCTGAATCTGGTCCTGCGCAAAGACCAGGCGAATCGCATCAGCGCGACGGGCCAACCGGTGGTGCTCGCCAACCTGCTCAACCATGCCGAACTGAAAGGCGCCTTCGCGACCAAGCGCAGTTATTCCTCCGAAGTCGATGTCCTGATCGACCAGGCCGGCAACAAAACACGCCGGATCGCCGAACCGGTTTCCGGCCGGATCTTGCGGCTGATCGATGCCGGCCAGCTGGACTACACGCTGGAATACCCCATCGTCGTGGCCTACCACCAGAAGCTCAAGCCGTTCGAGCATGAGCTGATCACGCTGCCGCTGGCCGAAATCCCGGACATTCTGACCGCCAATGTGGCGTGCACCCGCAATGGCTGGGGCAAGCAGGCCATTCAGGACATCGACGCGGCGCTGATCGAGCTTTCGGCCAACGAAGCCTTCCGCAACATCGTCACGCCGTGGCTGACGGCAGATGTCGTGCTGCGCGTCCGCCCCCGCTTCGAGGCGTTCTACAACGGCCGCAAGCAGCCACTCAGGCTCGCCGACTAGATCAAACGAGGAATGCGCCATGCGAGCCGCCCTCAGAGCCCACGCCCCCATCCCATCCATTTGTGGGTCGTTGCTGTTCGCTTTGGGCGCGGCACTGTGCGGGTTGCTCGCCAAGCCCGCCTCGGGCCAGACCAGAGAGATCACTTGGGCACTCGTCGATTGGCCACCGATTTACATCTTGCCCACCTGGGCCACACCAAGATCATCGACTGAACTCGGCAATGGCATGAGCGATCGGCTGATGGCCGCCATCCTGCCCCGCATGGCGGGCTATCAGCATCACTTCATCCGCACCAGCATTCCACGCGTCTGGACTGAAATAGCGCAGGGCAACGCCCTGTGTTACGCCTCTGCCCTCAAAACACCAGAGCGAGAGAAAGTCGCTTACTTCACCAGCGCTTTGCTGGTGCCGCCATTGCATGTGGTGATGCGTGACGACCACGCTCACGCGGTGGCGCAAGGCAAATCCAGCCTGATGTTGGCAACGCTGGTCGCGCGTACGGATGTGACGGGATATGTCGAGGACAAGCGCAGTTTCAACCCGGCACTGGATGCCATCCTGAACGCGCCGTCGAGCAAGATTCACCGAATGGTCGTACCGCAAATGGGCCACGTCATGCGCATGCTCGATGGCGGACGGATGGACTACACGATCGAATATCCCTTCGTGGTCGAATACCTGCGCCAACAAGCACGCTATCAGCACGACATCACCGTGCTCCCCATCGACGAAGCGCCCGACAGCCTCATCAGCTACATCGCCTGCACGAAAAACGAGCGGGGCAAACAAGCCATCCGGGATATCGATGCGGCGATACGCGAAGCGGTCAAAACGCCGTTCTATCGTCAGGCACTCGCGGATTGGCTGGCGCCACCGGTGCGGCAACGATATCAATCGACCTACGACGCGTTCTTCAGCTACCGCGCCACTCACCCGGATGTACCCCCCGACTAGCGCCCGACCAAGATAGGAGCTGCCATGCCCGCCGTCCTCGTCATCGGTGCCGGCAAGATCGGTGCCAGCATTGCCAAACTGCTCAGCCATAGCGGTGACTACGATGTGACGGTCGCCGACCGCGATGCCGTGGCGCTGGCCCGGCTGGCGGAGCGAGCGCCGGTCAAAACCCGGGCAGGCAGCATCCGCAAACCCGAGGAACTGGCGGCGGCCCTCAAGGGGCAAGATGCCGTGCTGTCGGCAGCCAGTTTCGACGTCAACGCGGCGATTGCCCGCGCGGCGTTGGCCGCCGGGGTGAGCTATTTCGACCTGACCGAAGATGTCGCCACCACCCGCGCCATCCGCCGGGTGGCGAAATCGGCGGTGCCGGGGCAGATTTTCATGCCGCAATGCGGCCTCGCGCCCGGCTTCATCGGTATTCTCGCCGCTGACTTCGCGCGCCGTTTCGAGCGGCTGGATACGATCAAGATGCGGGTCGGCGCCTTGCCGCAATACCCCAGCAACGCCATCAAGTACAACCTCACCTGGTCCACCGACGGGCTGATCAACGAGTACTGCAATGGCTGCGAAGCCATCATCAACGGCCGGCAAATCGAAGTGCTACCGCTGGAAGGACTGGAGCACTTCTCGCTCGATGGGCTGGAATATGAGGCGTTCAACACCTCCGGCGGCCTCGGCACGCTCTGCGAAACACTGGCCGGCAAGGTGACGACGATGAACTACAAGACCGTGCGCTACGCCGGCCACCAATACCTGATGGATTTCCTTGTGAACGGCCTGCGGCTGGGCGCATCCCGCCACGGCCGGCTGCAGATGAAGAAGATGCTGGAAGCCGCCGTGCCGATCACCATGCAGGACGTGGTGCTGGTGTTCGTGTCGGTCTCTGGCCAGCTGCACGGGCAGTTTCGCCAGATCACCGATGCCCGCAAGATTTACCACCGCGAGCTGTTCGGCGAAGTCTGGAGCGCCATCCAGCTCACCACCGCAGCCAGCGCCGCTGCGGTGCTCGACCTGTTCTTCGAGGGCAAGCTGCCAACCCAAGGCTTTGTGCCGCAGGATGCGGTGGCGCTCAGCGATTTCCTCGTCAACCGGTTCGGCGGTTATTACGCGCTGGATCGCTATGCCGAGGAGATACCGGTATGAACCGGATTCACCCCCCCCTCTTCTGCACTAACCCACTGGAGGTCTTGCCATGACCGCCTTGAACCGATTGCTTGCTTCACTACACCTGGACGATTGGCGGCAAAACGATACCTGGCCCGGAGTGATCATTGACGGCAAAGCCCATTACCCGGCCTCGCCCCCCATCACGCTAGCCAGCCCGATTGACGGCGCGGCGCATGGCATCGTCCTGCCTGCCTGCCAACTCGACGTCGACGTGGCGGTTGCCGGTGCACATGCGGCGTTCCTGCAGTGGCGACAAATCCCGGCCCCGCAACGCGGCGAACTGGTGCGACGCATCGGCAATGCGGTACGGCGACACAAGGACAGCCTGGCCCAATTGGTCACGCTGGAGACCGGTAAGATCGCCTCCGAGGCCGCCGGCGAAGTGCAGGAGTGGATCGACCTGTGCGATTTCGCCGTCGGACTGTCGCGCCAGCTGCATGGGCTGACCATCGCCAGCGAACGCCCCAACCATCGGCTGATGGAGCAATGGCATCCGCTCGGCCCGGTCGGCGTCATCACCGCCTTCAACTTTCCGCTGGCGGTCTGGGCGTGGAACGCCATGCTGGCGCTGGTCTGCGGCGATGCAGTGGTGTGGAAGCCATCCGAAAAAACGCCGCTGTGCGCGCTGGCGGCGACGCGCATCGTACTGGATGTGATTGCGGATTCACCCGGCACCCCTACCGGCTTGGTGCAGCTGGTACAGGGCAAGGCCGACGTCGGGCACTTGCTGGCAACCAATCCTCAATTGCCGTTGATATCCGCCACCGGCTCGGTCCGCATGGGCCGCGCTGTTGCGCAAACCGTTGCCGGCCGGCTTGGCCGCAGCCTGCTGGAACTAGGCGGCAACAACGCACTGATCGTCGCACCGTCCGCCGACCTCGATCTGGCCCTGCGCGCCATCGTCTTCGCCGCCGCCGGCACCTGCGGCCAGCGCTGCACCAGCTTGCGCCGGCTGATCGTGCATGAATCGGTGGCGGATACGCTGCTGCCACGTCTGGTTGCCGCTTACCAGTCGCTCAAGATCGGCGACCCGCGTGAGGCCGATGTGTTGATCGGGCCGCTGATTGATGGCGCGGCAGCGGAGCGGATGCAGGCAGCGCTGCAACAAGCCATCGCGGACGGCGGCACGGTGGTGGTTGGCGGGGAAGCGGTCGAAAGCGGCGTGCCGAACGAGGGTTACTACGTGCAGCCGGCGATCGTCGACATGCCCGCCCAAACCGCCGTCATGCAGGAAGAAACCTTCGCACCCATCCTGTACGTACTGCTTTATCGCGAATGGGATGAGGCGCTGGCGCTACAGAACAGCGTGGCACAAGGCTTGTCGTCAGCGGTGTTTACGCGTGATCTACGCGAGGCAGAAGCCTTCATCGGCCCGGCCGGCTCGGATTGCGGCTTGGCGAATGTGAATGCGGGGACGTCGGGCGCGGAAATCGGCGGGGCGTTCGGCGGCGAGAAAGACACCGGCGGCGGGCGGGAAAGTGGTTCTGATGCTTGGAAAGCGTATATGCGCCGGGCAACGAATACGATCAATTACGGGAGTACGTTGCCGCTGGCGCAAGGGGTGAAGTTTCTATAACGATGAATTACCAATTGCCAAACGAAACGATTGGGCCTGCTTGGCTTTTATTGCTCACGCTCAGATTAATCGACTGAGCAGTACCCATTTTCATCAGGATCGCCGTCCAGGTAACTTTCCCTGCTGGGGTGCTGGTATCGACATAGTAGTTGTAGCAACACGGCAGAAAAGATGGGTCAAAATCACTCAAATTCCTCAAATAAATCAAGCCATTAGTACTACCAAGCCATTTCAGCTTGCTCACATCGCTAATCACAACGGTGTCGTCGGCCTGAACGACCGAAGCTAGAACACTCATGAGAAGCATCAGATACAATTTTTTCATTCAGAACCCCAATATCCAAATATGGCTGCAATTAACATCAGACCAAAATCTTCAAACGTAGTCTTTCCATCGAACGACTAATTCGCGCAACACTTTACGAAACCAGAAAGAATATATCAATAAAAACCTTGATATCGTCGATCACGTAGCTCGCGACAGCTGTTTAGGCGCAAATATCAACCGCGTGCCCGCCAACCGATCATGCAGATATTGCCGATCGCGATCGATCAGGCTCCAGAAGAATGGGGCAAGGAAGAGGCCCAGCGAGAACCAGGCATAAGGAATCCATTCCGGATGATGCCGGGCCTGAATCCACAAGGGGAACAACGGAAACCAGCAGACAAAGGCCGCGGCAAAGCGAATCACCACTACACGCCAGCCAATCGCGTTGCCTTCGATGCTCACCAGGCGCATGCGCCATGTTTTCATCGCCAGCGTCTGGCCACCGCGTCGCCAGCACCAGGCGAAGTAGATGAAACCAACCAGCAACTCCCAGACAAAATTGAGCGAGCGTGCCAGCAGCGTATCGATCACGCCATTGACCGGCAGACCATTCGCCGACTGGATCAGGGATTGCACAGCGAGGCTGGGAATGCTGGCCAGCAGCAGCACCGGCACCAACAGCAGCATTTCATACAGCCAGGCAAAAAAACGGCGCCACCAACCGGCGCGGCGCGGCAGGGCAGCGACGGCTGCCGGGATATCAATATTCATGGATTACGGTTTATTTGATTGCAGCTTCAGCTGATGGATTGGCTCGGGAGTGGTAACGCGCTCCGGCTCGCGCGGGCTGTCTGCGGCACGGGCGCGCTCTTGTTCGCGCAGGCTGGCGATGGCACGGGCACGTTCTTCTGGCGGCAGCGCTCGCAGGCGCTGGTAATTGGCACGCGCCTGTTCGCGTTGCGCCGGGGTAAAGCTGGCCCAGCGGGAGATGCGCGCTTTCACACGCGTTTGCTGCTCGGCTTCCAGGGTCGGGTACCGCTTGGCGACGTTGAGCAAGTGCTCGCGCTGCTGATCAGGCAGCGTATTCCATTGGCTGGCCAGCGGCGCGAACAACTCGCGCTGCGCCGGCGTCAGGGCCGACCACGCAGGGACATCTGCCGCCCAAGCGCCACCGGCGGCGAAACTGGCTGCGGCAAACAGGCTCAGCGCTTTACGGCGGGCCATGCTGCCACCTCCCGCTCACCCGATCCGGCATTGGCCAGCGCATCAAGCGGGACGTCATCGGCCAGCAGCATGGTATCGAGCGCCGGATCAGGCTCATACGCGCCGACATGCCAGGCACCGCCGACCAACACCGCCGCACACAACAAGAGCGCGCCGCCCCAAACCGCCGGATGAGCCTGCCATTGCGACAAGACCCATGTCCCCGCCTGTGCCCATTTCGGCTGCACAGCGCGTGTTTGTGCGCGCGCGAGCGCTTGCGAGCGGATATCAGTCAGCCGCGACTGCGCACGCGGCGACAGCGGCGCAGCATCGAGCAGCTGGGTGGTCCGGCGGGCAAGCTCAGGTTTCGCCGGGGTGGGCGTCTGCTTCGCTTCTAGCGGGTTTGTTGATGGCTTCATTTTTTTCATACCTCGGCAATCATTCGGGCGTCCAGCTGATGCCGTGATGCCCAAGCCACTTGGCGAGCGCCGCAGTGGCACGAGAGCAGTGCGTTTTCACGCTCCCCTCGGAACAGCCCATGACGTCAGCGGTTTCCGCAACGTCGAACTCTTCCCAATAACGTAGCAGAAAGGCTTCCCGTTGACGGGCAGGCAGCTTGCTGATGCCCTCTTCGATCAAGGCCATCAAGCGGGCCTGATCGTGTTCATCCTGAGGGCTCGGCGCGGTCGGTTGGTTGGGCAGCCATTCGAGCGGATCGCCTGCGTCGGCGTCGTCATCGTCCGGCTGGAAGGCCGATAGCAACACGGTCCAGAAACCACGCGTCTTTTGGCGGCGGAAATGATCGCGGATCGCGTTCTGCAGGATGCGCTGGAACAGCAGCGGCAGCTCTTCGGCCGGCTTGTCGGCGTAGCGATCGGCCAGCCGTAGCATCGCGTCCTGCACCAGATCGAGCGCGGTGTCTTCATCCTGGACGGCAAACATGGCCTGGCGAAACGCCCTGCGTTGCACTTCTTCCAGAAACTGCGCCAGCGCTTGTTGCGTTGCCAAATCGCTCCCCGGCCAATCTGCGATCACGTTTATCAGATAGCACGCTACGCGCGCTCGAAGGCGCAGATGCTAACAAACGCAGCCCCAAGGGGCCATAAAAACTTGCCAAGCACTAGACAATCGGCTATTTTCCGCGGTTCACACCCAAACTAGTTTTACCGGCGGCACCACCTATTTGGCCGCCGCAACCGGTTGCACTGCCCACGCATCACACAGCGTCGGATTGAGTTGTGCCACAAGCGCAACACCATTGGCAGATGCCCGGTTACAAGCGAAGGGAAAGCGGCTCTGCCGAGCGCCAACCACCACGGGAGTGGCTGTTACCGCAGTCGTTCCGGCCTGGAAACACGCCCGTTTCCAGCTCACCCGGTGTCAGGCAACGCAGACTTGCGGACTCGAACTGAATGGACGGCAGTCTTTTCCGTCCGCATCCTCAAGGGGTGACCTGATGGAACTTTCAGGCGCGGAAATCGTTTCCCGCTGCTTGGCCGAGGAAGGTGTCGAATTCTTGTTCGGCTATCCCGGCGGCGCAGTGCTGGAAATCTACGATTCCATTTTCAAGCAAGACAGATTCAAACACGTGCTGGTTCGTCATGAGCAGGCTGCGGTGCATGCCGCCGACGCTTATTCGCGCTCCAGCAACAAGGTCGGCGTCGCACTCGTGACCTCCGGCCCCGGTGCGACCAACGCGCTCACCGGTATTGCCACCGCCTATATGGATTCGATTCCGCTGGTGGTGATCTCCGGTCAGGTGCCCTCGGCCGCCATCGGTCTGGATGCCTTCCAGGAAGTGGACATGATCGGCTGTTCACGCCCGATCGTGAAACACAACTTCCTGGTGAAGGATGTGCGCGAACTCGCCGCCACCTTCAAGAAGGCCTTCCACATCGCCGCCACGGGTCGTCCCGGCCCGGTCGTGATCGACATCCCCAAGGATGTCACCATGGCCAGGACTGAATATTCCTACCCGGAATCGGTCAGCATCCGCAGCTACAACCCGCCGATCAAAGGCCACCCAGGCCAGATCAAGAAAGCCGCACAACTGCTCGCCGACGCCAAGCGCCCGTATATCTACGTGGGCGGCGGCGCGGTGCAAGGTGGTGCTGCTGCGCAGGTAACCGAGCTGGTCAAGATGCTGAACGTGCCGTGCACCAACACCCTGATGGGTTTGGGCGCACTAGATGGTACCGATCCGAATTTCGTCGGCATGCTCGGTATGCACGGCACTTACGAAGCCAACCTCGCAATGCAGTACTGCGATGTGTTGATCGCTGTCGGTGCCCGCTTCGACGACCGCGTGATCTCGGTGCCGGGCCAGTTCTTGTCCAATCCGAAAAAAATCGTCCACATCGACATCGACCCGTCCTCGATCGCCAAGCGCGTGAAGGTCGACGTGCCTATCGTCGGTGATGTGAAGGCGGTGCTCACCGACCTGATCGCGGTGCTGAAAGAGCAGAACCTCAAGCCGAACCCGGATGCACTCGCCAACTGGTGGAAGCAGATCGACGAATGGCGCAAGCCGAACTCGCTGCTGTACACGCCGTCGACCGAAGTCATCAAACCGCAGCACGTGATCGAAACGCTGTGGAAGGTCACCAACGGCGAAGCCATCGTCACGTCCGACGTCGGCCAGCACCAGATGTGGGCAGCGCAGTACTACAAGTTCCGCCGCCCCAAGCAATGGATCAACTCCGGCGGCCTCGGCACGATGGGCTTCGGCCTGCCGGCAGCCATGGGGGCACAGCTTGCCAACCCGAATGCGCAAGTTGCCTGCGTGACCGGCGAAGGCTCGATCCAGATGAACATTCAGGAGCTTTCCACCTGCAAGCAGTACCACACACCGGTGAAAGTGCTCAGCCTGAACAATCGCTATCTGGGCATGGTTCGCCAGTGGCAGGAGTTCTTCTACGGCACGCGTTATTCCGAGAGCTATATGGATGCGCTGCCTGACTTCGTGAAGATCGCCGAGGCCTATGGTCACGTCGGCTTCAAGGTCGAGAACCCGGCCGATGTCGAACCGGTACTGAAAGAAGCCTTCGGCCCGGCGCTGAAAGAACGCCTGGTGTTCATCGACTTCCGTACCGACCAGACCGAGAACGTCTTCCCGATGATCCAGAACGGCCGTGGGCTGAACCAGATGGATCTGCCGGAACACATGCGCGGCATGCAGCAGACGCCGTTCGAAAACAACCGTGATTACGGCAACCTGTGCTGAGGAGGGGATGAACATGCGACATATTCTTTCCGTCCTGATCGAAAACGAAGCCGGCGCGCTGTCCCGCGTTACCGGCCTGTTCTCCGCACGCGGTTACAACATCGATTCGCTGACGGTGCAAACCACCGAAGACCCGACCCTGAGCCGCATGACCATCGTCACGCATGGCTCGGACGACGTGATCGAGCAGATCACCAAGCAGCTGAACAAGCTGATTGAAGTGGTCAAGGTGATCGACCTCAACGAGGCCGACCACATCGAACGCGAACTGATGCTGATCAAGGTTCGTGCAGCAGGCAAGGATCGCGAAGAACTGAAGCGCACCGCGGATATCTTCCGTGGCCGCATCATCGACGTGACCGAGAAGACCTACACCATCGAGTTGACCGGTACCGGTGAAAAGCTCGACGCCTTCATCAAGGCGCTCGATGCCACCGCGATTCTGGAAACCGTACGTACCGGCGCCTCTGGCATTGGTCGCGGCGAACGCATTCTGAAGATTTAACGGCGGGCATGGGCTTACCGCCCGCCCCAGTACAACCCTGAAAGGAACCTAGACATGAAAGTTTTTTACGATAAAGACGCCGACATCAGCCTGATCAAGGGCAAACAAGTCACCATCGTCGGCTACGGCTCGCAAGGCCATGCCCACGCGCTGAACCTGAAGGATTCGGGCGTGAACGTCACCATCGGCCTGCGCAAGGGCGGTGCATCGTGGTCCAAGGCTGAAGCCGCTGGCCTGCCGGTGAAAGAAGTTGCCGAAGCCGTCAAGAATGCCGACGTCGTCATGATCCTGCTGCCGGATGAATCCCAGCCGGACGTGTACTACCGCGACATCGCCAACAACCTGAAGGCCGGCGCTGCACTGGCGTTCGCTCACGGCTTCAACATCCATTACAACCAGATCGTGCCGCGCACCGACATCGACGTGATCATGGTTGCTCCGAAGGGCCCAGGCCACACTGTTCGCTCCGAATACCTGAAAGGCGGCGGCGTGCCGAGCCTGATCGCTGTCTACCAAGACAAGAGCGGCAAGGCACGTGATGTTGCTCTGTCCTACGCAGCTGCCAACGGCGGCACCAAGGGCGGCGTGATCGAAACCAACTTCCGCGAAGAAACCGAAACCGACCTGTTCGGCGAACAAGCCGTGTTGTGTGGCGGTGCGGTCGAGCTGGTGAAGGCGGGCTTCGAAACCCTGACCGAAGCCGGTTACGCGCCGGAAATGGCCTACTTCGAGTGCCTGCACGAACTGAAGCTGATCGTTGACCTCATGTACGAAGGCGGCATCGCCAACATGAACTACTCGATCTCGAACAACGCCGAATACGGCGAATACGTGACCGGCCCGGAAGTCATCACCGCAGCAACCAAGGAAGCGATGAAGAAGGCGCTGTATCGCATTCAGTCCGGCGAATACGCGAAGCAGTTCATCCTGGAAGGCAAGACCAACTACCCAGCCATGACCGCTCGCCGTCGTCTGAACGCTGTTCACCCGATCGAAACCGTCGGTGCCGAACTGCGCGCGATGATGCCGTGGATTGCGAAGAACAAGCTGGTCGATCAGTCCAAGAACTAATCGGCAGCGTTCGCAGCAAATAAAAACGGCCAGCAAAAGCTGGCTGTTTTTATTTGCTCGTCCTCCCCTCGCCCACTTGTGGGAGAGGGGGCGGGGGAGAGGGTGCTTGCCAAGGGCTGAGCTCTTTCCCCTATCCTTAACCCTCTATCCCTGAATAAGCCAGAAGCCTTACACGCAAGGGAAAGGGGACACAATCAGCAATCAATCCCCATTGCCATAAAACGCCTCGGACAACGCATCCGGCAACGTCAATTTCATGGTGTGCGCATCAAACACGACCCGGCCGCTGATCTTGGTGGTCTTGTCGTCGACCGTGACTTCCGTCTTCGCTTCCAGCGGGTAGACACCGGCATTGTTCGACGTGATCGGCTTGTACTCGGTCACGACGCGCTGGCAAGTCATTGGCTCATCATCCGGCTCATCCTGTGCTTCTTCATCAGCCTGCGCCGTGGCAACGGACGATGCTTCTTCTTGTGCGGCATCGGAAGCCTTCTGCTCCTCCACCTTGGCTTTCGCCGTCGCACGTTGCACGTTCCGCTGTTCGCACTGGCTGGTGTTGTCCGACAACACCGGTAGCGTGCCGGCAAAAATCACTTCCGACTTGGCCGTATCGATCAGATAGATTTCGCGATCAATCTGCTCGTAGCCCTCATTCTTGCCGTGCTTGTACTCGACCTGCCAGCCATACATATCCTTGCCCGGCTTGATCATGTCGATCTTCACTTCCTGGAACGCGTGGTAGACCTTGATCGCACCGTACATACCAAAGTATTTGACGCCATCGTTGCTCGACCCGGTCATATCGGCGACCAGCGTGCGATGCTGTACCAGACCATTCGCACCAGCCGGATCGTTCACCGGATAGCCGATCACGCCAATCAACAGCTTCGGCTTGCCATCGATCTCGACCTGATTCTGACTGACGACATGCATTACGTAGGTCTCCCTGTCAGCCACGAACGGCCAGCCACTGAGATCCTTCGAATACGGGCCGAATTCCGCCGCCATCACGCTCTCGATCGTGTCCTGCACGTTGCGGCTTGGCTGCATGAAATAAGCCGCTGCGCCAATGACCACCGCCAGCAAAGCCAATACACCGACACTCATCAGCACCCAGCGCACGATCCGCGATGACTTCGAGCGCTTCGGTTTGGCCTGCGCATCTGCGGCAGCGGATGCAGCTGGCGGTTCAGCCTCAGCGGATGTGGTGTGCGCTTCGTCGGTGCTTCCCGGCGACACGACCTCATGTGCCGCCTCACCATGCCCTGATTCCTGCGGTTCCGATCCAGTAGGTTCAATCTCGGACGACATCCATCAACTCCAGTCAGCTTTGAGAAAAATTTGGTCATTTTAGCCACAAAGCGCCACCGGGGCGATGATGGTCAGACACCAGCAAGCATGCTGTGGAACAGATGCAACTGGGCACGGCAGAAAGCCGCCCCGCCCGAACCGATGAACCACTGACCGGAACGCCGCCCATGCAAAAAAACCCATGCAAAATCAGCCGACTACCTAAGCAATGACTGACTTCGTTCAACACGGGAAGACCGCAATACCCCCGATCACCCCGGCAATGTATGGTCCGCCATCCCGTTTTTCAGCCCGGGCTTGCGACGCAGATGCCACCCGCATCCTCATCGCCACCGTGGCAACTTGCCAGATCAGGCACTCGTGTTTTGTCTTCATCCCCGTCGTCGCCGTGCCCAACGGCGGCGACGGCCATCACCGGAAATACTGATCATGAGTTTGTTTCGCACCAAGAATATCGAAGCCATGCTCGCCGCCAGCACCGATGGCAGCAGCGGGCTCAAACGCGCACTCGGCCCGATTGACCTGGTATTGATGGGCATTGGCGCCATCATCGGCACCGGCATTTTCGTGCTGACCGGCACCGGCGCACTCACGGCTGGGCCGGCACTGACACTGTCCTTCGTCATCGCAGCATTGGCCTGCGGTCTGGCGGCGCTGTGCTATGCCGAATTCGCCTCGACCATCCCGGTATCCGGTTCGACCTATACCTACTCCTACGCCACGCTGGGCGAGCTGGTCGCGTGGATCATCGGCTGGGATCTGATGCTGGAATACGGCTTGGCGACCTCGGCCGTATCGGTCGGCTGGTCTGGCTACTTCCAGTCGCTGCTATCCGGCTTTGGCCTGCATTTGCCAACCCTGCTCACTGCCGCACCGGGTGCAGTGCCGGGCGTGGAAACCCTGTTCAACCTGCCGGCCTTCCTGATCATGATGGCGATCACCGCCCTGCTGTCAGTCGGCGTGCAAGGCTTTGCCAAGCTCAATAACGTGATGGTGGCGATCAAGATCGGCATCGTGCTGCTCTTCATCGTCGTGGGCGTCGGCTATGTGAAGCCGGTCAACTGGGCGCCGTTCATGCCGTTCGGCTTCTCGGGTGTGTTCAGCGCTGCAGCCCTGGTGTTCTTCGCCTTCATCGGTTTCGACGCCGTTTCGTCGGCCGCCGAGGAAGTTCGCAACCCGCAGCGCGATCTGCCCATTGGCATCATCGGCTCGCTCGTGGTCTGCACCATTCTTTATGTCGCCGTGTCCGCCATCATGACCGGCATCGTGCCCTACCCGAAATTCGCCGGTATCGATCACCCGGTGTCGCTGGCGCTGCAATATGCCGGCCAGAACTGGGTGGCGGGCTTTATCGACGTCGGCGCAATCCTCGGCATGACCACGGTGATTCTGGTGATGGCCTACGGCCAAAGCCGTGTGATCTTCGCCATGAGCCGCGATGGCTTGCTGCCGGCCAAGCTGTCAGAAGTCCACCCGCGCTTTGCCACGCCCTTTGTCACCACCTGGATCGTTGGCGTGATCTTCGCGCTGATCGCTGCGCTGGTGCCGCTCAACATCCTGGCCGAACTGATCAACATCGGTACGCTCGCCGCCTTCTCACTGATCGCCATCGCCGTGCTGGTGCTGCGCAAAACCCGGCCGAACCTCCGTCGCGGCTTCCGCTGCCCAGGCGCACCGGTTACCCCGCTGCTGGCCGTAGCCTTGTGCGTGTTCCTGATGACACACCTGCAAGCGGTCACCTGGATCGCCTTTACGATCTGGCTGGTGATCGGGTTGGCGGTGTACTTCGCTTATTCGCGGCGCAACTCCTTGCTGCATCGCTGATTGCCGCAGATGACGTAAAAACAGGGGACTCGAAGTCCCCTGTTTCATTTCCGGTGTGGCTCGGCATTTCAGTCGTTCTTGTTCCGCCAGACATACCAGTTGGGCGCCACCCACACCCAATAGCCGGCCATGCCGGTTTGCCGGCACCACGGGCCACCACCCCAATAGCCATAATCGTTAAAGTCGCCATAGGTGTGGCTATCTGCCGGGCACGGCAACACCTGCAGTAAATCCGAATACTTGCCGTTCACCGCAGCAACAGCCGGCACCCGGCCGTCATTAGCGTGGTGGGGTGACTTCACCTTCCAGACATACCAGCTCGGGTTGACCCACACCCAATAGCCGGCCTGCCCGGTCTGCCCGCACCACGCCCCGCCACCCCAATAACCGTAATCCCGGAAATCACCGTAGCTCCCGGCATCGGCTGGGCACGTCAGCACCTGGATCAGATGCGAATATTTGCCGTTCGCCGTCGCTTCCTCCGGCACCTCTGCCCGTGCAGCGAACGGAGCAAGGATGAAAAACAGCGTGATGAACACACCGGCCAACCATCTTTTGAACATTTGAATCTCCTCAGAGAAAGTGCCTTCGTTCCACCTTGCGGTCGTCCTTGGCCAATCAACCAAGGGCAAGGCAGGAACACCTTCTGTGGTCTTAGCAAACGTTCCTCATTTCATGTGGCCTGCCAGCGCATACGCGCTTATGTACGGCGCATATCGTGTCGATCGGGCCCAAGACAGGCGGATGCTGCATTTATGTTAGCCAAAAAAAATCAGCCCGTTTTTACACGGGCTGATTGATGACGACGCGAGGTAACGACATCGATGACTAACCGCCCTCGTGGTTCGTTTCATCACCCCCAAGCAGTTGGTCGCTATTGCCGTCGCGCGTTGGCAATTGGGCAATCCAATCCACCGGTACGGCGAAATTGAGGTTCTGGCCGGTGCGGGACTGGAAGGTGGTGATGCCGATCAGCTTGCCGCTACGATCGAACAAGCCGCCGCCACTGGAGCCCGGCGAGATGGATGCCGTGGTCTGGATCAGTCGGGATGTATCGAATTCGCGCAGAGACGAAACGATGCCCTGGCTCAAGGACAGCTCCAGCCCTTGTGGCGCACCAAGCGCATACACCGGATCGCCGGTTTTGACAGCGGCCAGTGCCCCCAGCGGCACCGGTTGCGCCGGCAAGGAGGTCACCGACAACTGGCAGAGGTCATGCCCCTGATCGCGGTAATGCAGCGAGGCATCGTATTGCTTGCCCTGGTGGTAGATCTCCAGCGACGGCGCGCCGAGTGCCACGTGGCAGTTGGTGATGACCTGGCCGGCGGCGATCACCACGCCGCTGCCCTGCTCCACGCGATCGCCGTTATTGTTCAGCCCCATCACCACCACGATGGATGGGCTGACCCGCTCGAACAGCTCGGTGCTCGATAAGGTGGCCGCCTGCTGCACCTGCGCCGGCCGGCCAACCAGATTCACCGTCGCTTGTGTCACCAGCGTGGGCTGCGGTGACTTGGCATGCCAGCGCGAGCCAAGGTAATAACCGCCGCCCAGCAGGATCACGCCCAGCAACACCCAAAGCCAGCGCCGATCACTTGGGCCGTCTGGCAGTTCATGACGGCTGACCATGCTCGCCACGGGTGCCGGCTCGACCAGCCGCTGGTCGTACAGCGCCTTGCGCACCGGGTCGCCCAAGGTCTCACGGGCGTGCTGAATGAATTTGATCTGATTGTCGGCCTCTGGCTGGCCTTGTTGCGCTGCCAATTGCGCCAGCAATTGCTGGCAACGCGCCTCGATTTGCGCCGCTGTCGCATCCGGCGTGATGCCCAGCACGTCATATAAAGTTTTTTTCATCCCGACCGCTCCCTAACGGATGCGTCAATATAATCCAATGCCATTGGCGTATGTGCAGGACGCAGTACAGCCATTTGCCAGCGCGCGAAGAAATTCGTAAAAAAATTTTCCACGCGGTGTCATATCTCCCTAACTGCATCGACTCAAGCTGTGAGAGGCACTTGCCTCCACACCCAAATCTGAACCCTGAATCAAACCATCTGGAGATCGACCATGAACAAGCAATTCCTTATCGCATCCGCTCTGACCGCCGTTCTGGGCGCCACCCTTGCTGCACCGGCTTTCGCTGCCGACCAGGAAAAGTGCTACGGCATCGCCAAGGTTGGCCAAAACGACTGCAAGGGCAACAGCCACTCATGCGCTGGCCAAGCCAGCAAGGATAAGGACCCAGGTGAATTCAAGGCCGTTGCAGTCGGCGCCTGCAGCAAGTTGGGCGGCTCGCTCACTGCGATGTAAGTCGCAGTTCCCTGCACGGCAGGCCGGTTGCGTAATGTGCAGCCGGCCTTTTTTTGCCTGTTGTGCCTACACCGCCTGCAGATGCCGCAACGTCACGCCGCGCCCCGCCACAATCCCATTGGCATACCGCACGGCGCATTACGGCAACGTTGCAACCAGCGGACAAAAATATTTTGCCTAGTCTGTGTCATATCGGCCCACCAGTGCCGACTCAAGCCGTGAGAGGCAATGTTGCCTCCACATCCAAACCTTTTTTGGAGATCGACCATGAACAAGCAACTCGTCATCGCATCCGCCCTCACCGCTGTTCTGGGCGGCACACTCGCTGCACCGGTTCTGGCTGCGGATCTGGAACCGTGTTACGGCATCGCCGCAGCCGGTCAAAATTCCTGCAAGGCCAATGGCCACTCCTGCGCCGGCCAAGCCACCAAGGACAACGACCCGAAGGAGTTCCGCGTCGTGGCCAAGGGTGTATGCACTCACTTGAAGGGCACGCTCAAGCCGATGTAAGCGCGCCAGCCAGCGTTTGTGCAGAGGCGCCGCACAGCGCGCCTCTGCCCCATCTACCCAGCGTTTCTCCTACGGAATCGAAGTTGAATGAAATATCCCCTCGTCACTACTGCATTGATCGCGGCCCTGGCTGGCTTTGCCACCTTGGCTCACGCCGCCAACACTGAAAAATGCTTTGGCGTCTCCAAGGCCGGTGAGAACGATTGCCGTACGCCCGCTCACGGTTGCGCTCACCATGGCAGCGAGGATTACGCCCACGCCGATTTCCGCTTCGTGCCCGATGGCACCTGCGCCGAGCTGAAGGCCGCCGTACAACAGCAACTCAGCAGTCAGTGATCCGCTACGGATCGCGTTACAGATCAAATCAATCGCAAATCGCATCACGGATCGGAACAGACCATGTCGAATCAACCTGCACTCTCCACCGCCGGCCTCGGTTTGCGCTCGCCGCACGTGGGCGAGGTGATCGCCAGCCGCCCGGCAGTCGAATGGTGGGAAGTACACAGCGAGAACTACTTCGGTGGTGGCGAGCCGATTGCCGCGCTGGAACGGATTCGCGCCGACTATCCGCTCAGCCTGCATGGCGTCGGTCTAGGGCTCGGCAGTGTCGATCCGCTTGACCCGCATCACCTGGCGCAACTGAAACAACTGATCGCCCGCGTGCAGCCGGCGCTCATTTCCGAACACCTGTGCTGGAACCGCGACCACGGCCGTTTTTTCAACGATCTGCTGCCGGTGCCCCGCCTGGAAGGCGCGCTGGCGCTGCTGGCCAGCCGGATCGATCAGGTCCAGACCACGCTGGGCCGGCGCATCCTGATTGAAAACGTCTCGACCTATGTCGCCTTTCAGAACGAGACCTGTACCGAAGCCGAACTGATGGCAGAACTGGTCACCCGCACCGGCTGCGGCGTGCTGCTCGATGTGAACAACCTGTTTGTGAACACGCTCAATCTCGGCACCGATCCACTGGCCGAGATCGCCCGGATTCCCTTGGGCTGCGTGGGCGAAATCCACGTGGCTGGTTTTGAATATGTCGAAGGCTGCGCCATCGATACCCACGGCGCACCGGTCTGCCCCGAAGTGTGGCTGCTGCTGGATGCCGCGCTGAAACGCTTCGGCCCGGTACCGGTACTGCTCGAGCGCGATACCAATCTGCCGTCCCTGCCCGAGTTGCTGGACGAATACCGCCAGCTCTCCATGCACATTGCCCGTGCCCACACGGAACCTGCATTGCAGGCGGAGGCGCTGTCATGCTGAGCTACGCCGAAACCCTCGCCGACTTCACCGCCGCGCTCTCCGACGCAGAACACGTCCCCGCCGGCCTCACCGAAGCCACCCGCGAGCGCATCGCCGTCTACCGCAACAACGTGCGCCTGAACCGCATGGATGCGCTGCCCGCCGCCTTTCCGCTGGTGGCAGAACTGGTCGGCGAGGAATATTTCCGGGCCTTGGCACGGGTCTATGTGATCGACACACCCGCCCGCTCCGCCAATCTGCATGACGACGGGGCCAGCCTGGCCGACTTCATCGCCGGCTTCGGCCCCGCGCAGGAGCTGCCTTATCTGGCCGATGTCGCCCGGCTCGATTGGGCACGGCACCGCGCCTATTACGCCGACAATGTCCCGCCGCTCGATGCCACCGAAGTCGCGGCGCTATCGCCGGAGCAATTCTCTGCCGCCCGCTTCTGGTTTCACCCGGCCGTAGCCTTGGTGCAGTCCGCGCAATGGCCGATTGCCGATCTGCTCGCCATGCACGAGGGCGGCCCCACGGCGCACATCGATGCCGGCGGGCAAACCGTGCTGGTCTGGCGTGGCAGCAACGGCGTGGCGTGGCGGCAGCTCAATGACGACGAAGCCCGCTGGCTCAGCACGCTCTTGGCCGGCAGCTCGGTTGGCGAGGCTCTCGCCGCCGCCCAAGAAGACCCCAATCCCTTGCTGACCCACCTGTTCGCGCATGGATTGGTCAGCCATGTCGACCAGTACGTCGACCCACAACGCGATCACCAAAACGATCAACAAAAAGAACCCGAGGAGACCACCCCATGAAATACCTGTGCATGCTGCAGCGCCTGTATGCGCTGTTCGAAACGCTGGCCGCCAAACTACAACCGCTGTTCGCGCTCGCCGCCCGCATCTATGTCGCCCGCGCCTTTTTCCTGTCCGGCCTGACCAAGATTCGCGATTGGGACGCCACGCTCTGGCTGTTCAGCAACGAATACCATGTCCCCGTCCTGCCCCCGCCGATTGCAGCCGTGTTCGGCGCGGGTGGCGAATTGTTCTTCCCGGTACTGCTGGTATTGGGGCTGGCCGGCCGCTTTGGCGCAGTCGGATTGTTCTTCGTCAATGTGATGGCGGTGATCTCGTATCCGGGGCTGGAGCCGATCGCGATCAAGGATCATGTGTTGTGGGGCGTCTTGCTGGGTTATCTTGTCGTGCATGGCACTGGCCTGTGGTCGGTCGATACTTGGCTATTGGGACGGCTGCGCAGCCAATGTGCGGCAAAGGCTTGAATTGGATAAGAACAACGATGACGCGGAGACGCAGTGGCTGAAGAAGCAGCAAGCGCAAGGGCCCTGCCCTGGCAGCACGACCACGAATACCTGAGCCGGCTGCGGCGCGACATGCTGCGCTTCGCCCAACTGCAGCTACGTGACGCGGCAGCAGCGGAAGACGCTGTGCAAGAAGCGCTGGCAGCAGCATGGACGGCGCAAGAACGCTTTGCCGGCCAGTCGCAGCACAAGACCTGGGTGTTCGGCATCCTGCGCCACAAGCTGGTGGATACGCTGCGCGTCAAACAACGCACCATCAACCTCTCGGCGCTCGATAGCGAAATCGAAGGCGAGGAAATCCTCGATACGCTGCTGTTCAAGGACAGCGGCCACTGGGCGCAACACAGCAAGCCGCGCCCATGGCCCAAGCCCGAAACCGCCCTGCAGCAAAAACAATTCTGGAAGTTGTTCGAGCTCTGCCTCGACAACCTGCCCGAAAGCACCGGCCGCGTGTTCATGATGCGCGAGTTTCTCGGTCTGGAAACCACCGAGATCTGCGACGAGCTGACGGTGAGCGCGAATCACTGTAGCGTGCTGCTTTACCGCGCACGCCTGAAGCTGCGCACTTGCCTGACCGAAAAAGGGTTTGACGATTCGGGCTACGACGGGGAGGACAACGATGGCTAACTGCAAAAAAGTGACACGGCTCTTGTCCGACGCACTTGATCGCCCGCTCACCCCCGGCGAATGGCTGACCATTCGCACTCACCTGCCGATGTGCAGCGGCTGCCGCAATTACCGCAAGCAGATCGCCCTATTGCGTGAAGCCACGAAGCTGATTCGGGATGGTGAAGCGCCTGCGGCGGCGGACGAGGCAGCGGGTTAAGTAACAGCGCAAGGCTGCCTTTGTAGCCCGGACGCTTTATGCGGCCGGGGGCACTGTTACACGTACCGTTGCTCCCCGGCCGGCGAAGCCGTCCGGGCTACGGTTGCCCTCCGTCCCTGCAAGGCATTTGTTCAGGGGCAATGTGAACAGCTTCAAGCAGCCCCACCATCCGCAGCAGCAACGCCAGCGCTCTCCCCTCCTGCAGCCCCACCCGCCTGCTCCGGCTTCATCTCGTCGATATCGTGCAGGGCACGATCCACCGCCTTGGTATCGGCATTGCGGCCATCCCGCAAATGCATGCGGATCAGCGCCAGCAGTTGCTTGAGCTTTTCCGCTACCGCCCGAACAGTAGCCAGATCGGCGCGGCTTTCGTCGCTGGATGTTGTCCCGGTGGCTTGGGTCTTGTGAGTATCGGTGCCCGCCTTCGGGTCATCCCCCTGCTGTTCTGCCTTGCCAGCTGCAGCAGTGGCCTCTGTCTCGGCAGCTTTCGCTGCGGCAACGGCGGCAGCATCGTCTGCCTTGGTCGAATCCGTTGCTGCAGGCACGTCATTCGCCGTCGGCGCTTGGGAAGCTGCATCATCTGCAGCGCTGGGCGTAGCGACCTGATCGGATGAAGCAGAAACCGTAGGTGAAGCATCCGATGCTCCTGCCGCGTGGTTGATCGATATTTCCGGCACCACCACCGCACTCCCACCGCCACCAGACAACTCCGCCGCTGCCGCCTTGAGCTGCTGCGCCAGCATCCGCACCTGTGCCGCCATCGCCTTGGCCGATTGCGGGGTAAGCGCGACGGCAAACTTCTGCATCGACTCGATCTGCTTCTTGATCTGCTCCACCCGCGCCCGCGCGGCGGCTTTGCGCTGCGCACTGCCCGACCCCATTTGCCGCAAGGCACGCATGATGCCCTGCAGCTGAGAGAACAGCGGGCTTTGATCCGAATCGCTCGTAGCATTGGTGGACGCGCTGCTCGAAAACGGGCTTAGCGTGACCTTGACGGACGGCTGCACTGTGGACGGTTGCGCATCGCTACTGGTAGCGGCGGTCTGACTGCGGGCGGATACGGTATTGCGACGATCTGACGGCGTGGCATTGGCAAGGGACGAAGAATCCGGCGAAATTTTCATGAATGTCAGCCTGGGGAATGGTCAATGTAACATCGACACAAAGCAGACAAACTTGAATGCAAATTACGCTCGCGCAAAAGAAAAACCCGCGCAGGGCTGAGCCAATGCGCGGGTTTTCTTGTTACACGTACTACGTCAAACAGTGCCCATCAAGACCAAGGCGCAGTCAGCTCCAGCCATTGCTGACCATTGTCGAGCCGTAGCGGTGAATACACCTGGTAATAGATATCGAGAATGCTGGTGGTCAGCGGATCGACATTGGCCCCGGTATAACCACGTGACTTGTAGTAGTGATACACGCCTTGGCCATCGATGCGGAACACCAGCGCGTTCGTTTGATACGTCGCCGTATTGCTCCACTGGCTGTAGCCATTGAGCGGATCGGTATGGGCGGGAGCCGGTTTGGCGGTATCGACCAGCGCCAGCGGTGAGGCGGTACTCACGCGGAAGTCATCGAAGTAGGCGTACTGATCCGTTGCCGGCGCCCAATCGGTAGTCGAGCCGCCAAAGAAGGTGTCCATCTTGATAGCCGACACGCTCACCGTCGCGGCGTTGCGCAACAGCAAGCCACTTTGCTGCAACGTCAGCACACCATCGACCCACTGGCGGAATTGCCCGTTGGCCTGGCCGGCATCGTTCAGGATCACTTGCTGCGTCAGCGTGTACCACACACCCGGCTTGAACTTGGTCGCCACTGCGTAATAGTCGCCGCAGTCATTCAGCTTGCCCGGATAGTACTGATAGCTGAACGCCAGCCCGTTCTCGCGCCACATCAAGCGCGTGGTGAAGCCATCGAACGTCCCGTTCTGGATGCAGCCAGTCGGCGTATCGCCCCCGGCCAGACCCGGCAACTTGCCACCCTTGGTCCAGGCGAAGGCATTGTCGAAGCGCACCTTGTATTGCAGCCACAGCTGGTTGTAGCCGGTTGGCAGCGGCGCATCGAACGTCATCGCCGAATTACCGCCGATCTGGCCGGCCAGATAGGTGACGCGCAGCACCTTGTTGGCGCTGTTGTCCGGATCGGCAACGATGGAAAGCCGGCCAGCAGCCAAACCGGTGGAGCTTTGCGGCGCGACGCCCCAGTCATTCTGGAATTCGCTCGCGGTGTAGAGACCGATCGCGTCATTCTCGAACGTGTTCTGCAGCAACCAGCTGCCCGGCACAGGCGTCGGTGACGGCGCAGGGGTAGGGGTAGGGGTAGGGGTAGGGGTAGGGGTAGGGGTCGAAACTGGTGTTGGTGTTGGTGTTGGTGTTGGTGTTGGTGTTGGTGTTGGTGTTGGTGTTGGTGTTGGTGTTGGTGTTGGTGTTGGTGTTGCAGTGGGTGTCGGCGTAGGCGTCGCGGTAGGCTTCGGCGTCGACGTAGCAGTCGGGACCGGAGTTGGTGTGGCCGTCGGCTTGGGGGTCGGGGTTGCCGTCGGAGTCGGTGTGGGAGTCGGCGTCACGCCGCAGCTGCCGCCCGCTTTCCATAAGGTCGGGGTCGACGCCGGATTCCAGTTGGTGCCGACATACGCGGTATGCGTCACCAGCGCGGTGTAGGTCGCGCTGTTATAGGTCACCACGTCACCGACTTGGTAGGTATTGCCTTCCGCCCACGCACCACGACAGGCCGCGCTGGCATCCAGCACAAAGAACGCAGCAACAGCCGCCGCGCCCCATAGGGTCGTTCGCATCATCTCTCTTCTCCATCCTCTGGCGTCTTGTTCTATGGCGGACGCCTGTTGCCGGCTCGATCGGCCGGATTGCAGGAGGTTGCAATAGCGAGAATGGGGCGTCAAAAAAACGTCATAAGCTGTTGTAATGTAAACAACAAATCCAGATTGGACCCCACACAACCTGTCACTTTGGCATCCATTTTCAGTCAATGAATGCAAGTTATCCGCTCGCCGGGCAACACGCCGAATTCTTCCCCCGACTAACAGCTGCCCCCCCGTAGCCCGGACGCATTCTGCGGCCGGGGTTGCTGGCCCCACGTGCCACTGCCATCCCGGCCAGCGGAGCCGTCCGGGCTACGGGTGCCACCTACGGTTGCTGCCTTGACCAAGCCGGCGCGGCTGGGATACTTTTGGAGCGTCGCGTTCAATAGCGCGATCGGGTTTGGAAGCCCGGATCCACAGGCGGACAACCGCAGCCGCGGTTATTTTTTTGTCCGCATGCCTTGGCACGTCTTCTGCGGCGGGCTGGGGTGGCGAGCCTTCGGGCTGCCGGGTTCCTGTGACCGGTCTTCCAACGCCATCTCGTGCCCGCCACCTTCGTTTGGAAGCGAAGCGACGGGGTTTCACCACACTCACAGGAGGCAATATGCCAAACCAACCCCAAGGTACGCCCCGCACCACCACTCCCCCGCTACGCCTCTACCCCCCGCTCGATCGGCCGCACCGCCGATGACTTTGCCCGTTACGGCGTCGAATGCGTGGACGAACTAGGACGGCTGTTCCAAATCCTCGCCCGAATCGTCGATCCCGGCTCCGCCGCGTACCAGCTGACACAAACGGGTATCTCGCTGGCTCAGGAGCGACGCAGCGCGATTGATATGGCGCGGATCAATGAAAAGGCACTGAGGGCGTTCAGGGAGAAAGACAGGAAGTAAGCGGTAAGTGATGGGAAGGGGCCAGCGCTTTAAAAGGTGCTGGCCCTTTAAGCTATCGCAGATTTTGGTAGGTTGGCGCAGAGCGCAGCGAAGCCCAACAATCTTGGCAACTCACGCATGCAGAACGTTGGGCGCGGAACTCGGCGGCAAACTCGGCCACACTGGCGTATTGCTTGCCAGGGCCACTGTTAATACCTTCCATCACCAAGTCATCGATGCGCTGCTCTTCCTCATTCCGGGGGCCGTAGCTTTCCGGAATTTCGGGCAAGGGCATCAGCTCAGCAGGGTCGAGCGATTTGAGATTGAGAGCAGGCATGGGCGGAATCGTAACGCCCACTGATCAGCGATGCGACCCGTGAAGATGAAAGGCACCGGCTGTTTTGATCAACCGCCCAGTGCCACAAAGAAATCCTGAAATCGTTCCGAGAGGCACTCGTCCGGCACGAGTTGTCCGTGGGACGTGTACACATGCTTCGCTGTTTCGAACTCAAGAATCTCAGCGAAATAGTCTCCGCTGTCCCAACACGTGATTCGAGCAACGGCAGTAGGCGTATCCAGATCAAGCCGGGCGGCCCGGTTATCTGTCTCCGCGCAGAAGGTCACGTACATTTCTGCAGCGGGCATCTGCTCCGCCGCCCTCGTATAGACCCATTCAAGAAATAAGGTAAGCATCTCGGTTCACATGGCGCTTATGGGTGGGCAACGCATTAGGAAGCTGCGTCTTGCAATTCATCGCCCAGCAGAAGTATCTGCGCTTTCCATTGCAGATAACCCTCTTCGCTTTCTTGCCACAATTCATTCAATTCGCTGCCATCTGCAAGCACCCGATCCAGGCCTTGCAATGCCAGCCGCCGCAAATCTTCCAGATAGAAAAACTTCGGTTCCGAGAGCCAAACCATTAATGCCTCTGGCGCGTCGTCTGCCGTATTTCCCAACAGCATGGAGGCGGCCTTGGCGGCGCAGATGACGCGGCTCCCTTCGGGCGCTTCCAGATAGGGGGCAAAGGCCAATGACAGTGTTGTTTCAAGAAAACCGGCCTCTGCGCCGCTTAATTCGCTTAGCCAATCCTCGGCGTCGTCATTATCGAAGATGCCGGTATTCCATACGCTCATTGATTGTTGATCCTTGCACTGCGCTCCTGAACGAGCGATCCCGGTACGGCGTTGCACCGCATCCATGCGTCGTAATTTACCGCAACTTCAGCGCCGTCAACCTGCTGCAGCGGGCCATGCTGCAGAAGGAGCGGCACGATACCAGACTCGGCCCGTGCCCTGCGCATGGAATCCCTCCCCCAAAGGTTGAATCCCCAGCCCCTGACCGCATATGCTGCCAGTTCAGTCCTAAGAGGTTTCCCGCATGTCCGTCCCACACCTGACCACGGCTTTGTCCGGCCCGTTGCTTGAACTGGAACAGAAGATCCTCACGGCGCAGGCCGAGATCGAGCATTGGTTCCGCAATCAGTGGCAAGAACATGCGCCGCCTTTCTATGGCTCGGTTGATTTGCGCAATGCGGGTTACAAGCTCGCGCCGGTGGATATGAACCTGTTCCCGGGCGGGTTCAACAATCTGAATCCGGACTTTTTGCCCTTGTGTGTGCAGGCGGCGATGACGGCGGTGGAGAGCTTCTGTCCGGACGCGCGCCGCCTGTTGCTGATCCCGGAAAACCACACGCGTAACCAGTTCTATCTGCAGAACGTGGCGGCGCTGGCCAAGATCCTGCGCCATGCAGGCGTGAAGGTGCGGCTAGGCTCGCTCAACCCGGACATCACCGAGCCAACGGATTTCGAACTCGCCAATGGCGCAAAGCTGACACTGGAACCGCTGGTACGCAACGGCCGCCGCATCGGGCTGAAGGATTTCGATCCGTGCGTGGTGCTACTGAACAACGATCTGTCGGCCGGCGTGCCGGAGATTCTGAAAGGCATTGAGCAAACCTTGCTGCCGCCGCTGCATGCCGGCTGGTATATGCGCCGCAAGACCAAGCATTTCGCCGCTTACGACAAAGTGGTGGCCGAATTCGCCAAGCTGATCGGTATCGATCCGTGGGTGATCAATCCCTACTTCAGCGCGGTGGGCGGACTGGATTTCCATGAGCGCGCCGGGGAAGAAAAACTCGCCGCCGCCGTGGACGACATGCTGGCGAAGATTCGCGTCAAATACGCCGAGCACGGCATCGAGCAGACGCCGTTCGTGATCGTGAAGGCCGATGCCGGCACCTATGGCATGGGCATCATGAGCGTGAAATCCGGCGCGGAGCTGGTCGGGCTGAATCGCAAGCAGCGCAACAAGATGTCGGTGGTGAAGGAAGGGCTGGAAGTGCACGACGTGATCGTGCAGGAAGGCGTGCCGACGTTCGAGAGCATCGATGGCGCGATTGCCGAGCCGGTGGTGTACATGATGGATCACTTCGTGGTCGGCGGTTTCTACCGCGTGCACACCGAGCGCGGCCCGGATGAGAACCTGAATGCGCCGGGCATGCACTTCGTGCCGCTGGCGTTTGCCACGCCGGCCAATACCCCCGACTGTGATGACTCGCCGGATTGCGATGCGAACCGCTTCTACGCCTATGGCGTGATTGCCCGGCTGGCGTTGCTGGCGGCTTCTTATGAACTGGAAGCGACGCAGCCGGAAATGGCGATGGCGTTGGCGGTGTAGATACGCCGCACTTTTTACTCCCCTCTCACACTTGTGGGAGAGGGGCAGGGGGAGAGGGTGGTGCAACATGCAGCGCCCTTTTCAAGCCCCCTCTCCCTAACCCTCTCCCACTGTCCCTGAACAAGGCAAAGCCTTGCACGGGATGTGAGAGGGGACTAACACCCGAACCCCGGACCCCCGCTCAAGATGAAACTCCTCGTCATCGCCGACCCGCTCTCCAAGTTCAAGATCTACAAGGATTCCACCTACGCCATGCTGGTCGAGGCTGACCGGCGTGGCTACGTCATCCACACCTGCTCAGCCGATACGCTGCGGGTGAAAAACGGCGTGGTCGAAGCGCAAGCGCAGGCTTTTGCGTTTACCAGCCAGCAGGAGTACGGCGTGTGGTTCGAATCCGGCGCGACTGAAACGCTCGCGCTCAAGGATTTCGATGCGGTGATCATGCGCAAAGACCCGCCGTTCGATCAGCAGTATCTCTACAACACGCATTTGCTGAGTCTGGCGGAGGCGCAAGGCGCAAAGGTGTTCAACCCCGGCCGTTGCCTGCGCGAGTACAACGAGAAACTCGCCATTCTCAAGCATCCGGAATTCATCGCCCCGACGCTGGTCACGCAGCTGGAGGCCGACATCCGCGTCTTCCTCGCCGAACATGGCGACATCATTCTCAAGCCGCTGGATGGCATGGGCGGCATGGGCATCTTCCGCGTGCGTTCGGACGATCCGAACGTCGGCAGCATCATCGAAACGCTCACCGCCAACGAAACACAAACCATCATGGCGCAGCGTTATCTGCCAGCGATCAAGGACGGCGACAAACGCATCCTGCTGATCGATGGCAAGCCGGTGGATTGGTGCTTGGCGCGGATTCCGAAGGCAGGCGAAACACGCGGCAATCTGGCGGCGGGTGGCACCGGCGTGGCACGGCCGCTCACCGATACCGACCGCAAGATCGCCGAGGCACTCGGCCCGAAACTGGCGGCGGAAGGTTTGCTGCTGGTGGGGCTGGATGTGATTGGCGACAAGGTGACCGAGATCAACGTCACCAGCCCGACCTGCTTCCGCGAGATCACTGCGCAATCGGGGATCGATGTAGCGGCGCTGTTTATCGACGCGCTGGAGCGTCGGGTTGCGGCTTAGCTTCACCGCGCTTGCCTTGCTCGGCCTGCTACTCGCCGGCTGCAGCAAAGACCCGCTCTACCAGCGCCAAGGCAAGGCGTTCGAGCGTCCGGTCACGATTTCGATCTGGGGGCTGCCGGACGATCAGGCCGAACGACACACCGATGCCGTCCTGGCCGATCTGCAACGCATCTCCACCAAGCTGCATGCTTGGCATCCTTCATCGGTCACCCAGCTGAATGAAGCATTCGAGCGCGGCGAGGCCATCCCGGTCGATGAAGAGTTGCTGGGTTTGCTCAAGCAATCCATCGATTATGAACAGCGCTCGGATGGCTTGTTTGAACCGGGCATCGGCCGGCTCGTGGCGGCATGGGGCTTTCATCAGGACACGCCGGTCACGAAATTGCCGGATGCCGTCACGGTGGCGGCCCTGTTGTCCACTCACCCCACACTGGCTGACCTGCACTTTGATGGCTCAGAGGTCTCCAGCAGCAATCCCGCGCTCGCGCTGGATCTGGATGCCGTCGCCACCGGCTGGGCGCTCGACCGAAGCGCGGCGTACCTGCGCAAGCATCGCGTCTTCAACGCCTTGATCACGGTGGGCGACAATGCCATCGCACTAGGCCGCAACGGCAGCGTGCAGTGGAAAGTGTCGATCCGCCATCCGCGCAAGGCGACGGAGATGGCCACGGTGCTGCTGCAAAGTGGCGAAGCTGTGGCGCTGGCGGGCGATTTCCAGCGTTATTTCATGGTCGGCAACAAGCGCTATTCCCGGCTGATCGACCCGCATAGCGGTGCACCGGCGCAGACCATGCAGGCGGCACTGGTGATCACACCGCCGACACTGGAAGCGGCAGCGATTGCCGCAGCGGCAACGCAGCCCGTATTCATCGGCGGCATCGATAACGCTTTAGGCTACGCGCGTCGGTTTGGCGCTGGCGAGGTGCTGCTGATTGCCAACGATGGCGACGCCTACAGCACGCCAGGACTGCAGGCGCGGCTGAAGTGGCTGGCTGCGCCGACGCATCTTTATCGGCTGCGGTAATGGCGTGGTAGCCCGGACGACTTTGTCGGCCGGGTCTTTTACAGGCACCTCTGCCGGCTAAGCTGTCCGGGCTGCGCATGCCGCCAACCTTGTAGGAGCGAGCTTGCTCGCGATGGCAATGGTTCGTTTACCGTCGCTATCGCGAGCAAGCTCGCTCCTACAACAGCGCGCTCACTCCCGATTTCCCACGCAGTGCAACACGCCATTGTTGGCTGCCATTGTGAGCGCTGCCCGGCGGGTTACGCCTGTAGCTGAGCGAAGCAAGCTTCGCACGCGAGGGCTAACCCGCCCTACAGCTTGATCTGATCTAGCACGCTGCGTCTGCCTCCCACCCCAAAAACTTTCATTCAAAGACATAAATTAATATAAATTTTTGTATGTATGTCTTTCAAAAATAAATACAATTTCTTTCGCATCACACATCAAAGGCTGAGGCCGTGACGGTGCATCGTGATGCATTCGTTTCCTTCTTCATGGAGCAATACCGCGATGAAAGTGACAAGCAAGTTGTTCGATATGTCCGCACTGCTGCTCGCACTGGGCGTCTTTGGGGCGTCTGCCTTGGCCAATGCCGCCTGCGAGCAGGTGCTGGATCAATACAAGGAAGCAGCCAAGAACTACGGCGATGCAGCCGTCAGCGCTGCGACCTGCTCGACGGTGGATGGCAAAACCAAACTCTCCATCGTGTACGGCATCGGCAACCGTACCCTATTCACTGCCGTCAGGAATGGAGGGCTCAACGGTAGTGAGCTTCGTCGGCTATGTACTGCCGATGGCAGTACATACAGCTCAGAAATATTGAGCGACGCCAGCGGTGATTACAAAATCAAGCTCATGTGTGACATGACGAGCTGACCCTCTGGAATCCCCCGGCCGCTCCCTCCCTCTTCGGCGGCCGGTTTTCCTTTCCAGCGATTTCCTCAAGACCGACATCAATTCGACAGCCGGTAGCACAACCGGCTGAATCCAAGCCACGCCTGCAACACAAGCCATCCTTCTGCCCTGTTTCAGCCCAAATGAATTCGAACCGGTTTGATTTTGGTGCAACGCGAGGTTGTAAATCATTCAGTTGCAGCACTATGCTCAATCCGTTTCGCAATCAAACCGGTTTGGATTAAACAAAACTGAACCAGGCCAAGCGCGAAACAGCTGCATTTCGGGATCGCAACACCCCCACAGCAATGCGCGCCGTCAATGCAACGGATGCGCACCGGAATGAAGCCTGGAGTTGATGACGAGCACGCTGCCGCTCGCTTTTGCCGCGGGCGGCAGCCGTGATGTGCGCCTTATATCGAAAGGAAAAAAGCCTATGTATTTCCGCCTCAGGCCGCTTGCGGCCGGTATGGCCGCAGCCGCGGCATGCTACGCGTTGACGGCCGCCGCCGGGACCATTCCGGCCGCCCACGTCTACCACAATCACATGCCGAATTTCTGGCCGTTCTACGGGGTGGATGTCAACGCCACGTATAACGCGACCGCAATCGGCGCGCCGATCCGCTACACCTACGACGGTCAGGTCATCAACCTGAAAACCAGCCCGCCAACGGGTTACACCTATTACCTGCCGTCGGTATTGGGCGGGGCAATCATGCCGCACGATGATCTGGTGTCGTATTACAGCGCCAATGCCAAAACCGGCGCTTATCAGTATTGGCCGCAGCAAGTAGCCGGCGAAGTACAGACTTTTGCGGGCGGCAATGGCCAGATCCACGTGACGATGTCCGGCGCGGTCGTCAATGACGTCAACAGTCTGGAAAACCTGCAGAACGTGCCGGGTTATACCAACCCGAGTTGGGGCGCATCGTGGATCAGCGCCTACAACGGGCTGAAGACCAATAACGGCAACCGCACGCTGGATGTCATCCACTTCACCGGCCACCATTCGATGGGGCCTTTGGTGGGGCCGGATTACTTCCTCAAGGACTTGATCTACCAGAACGCCACGCTGGCGCAGTCGTATTTCCTCGGCAGCAATTTCACGGCATCGCATGGGTTCTTCCCCACTGAGCTGGGGTTTTCTGAGCGGCTGATTCCCACGCTCTCCAAACTCGGCGTGCAGTGGTCGGTAATGGGCAACAACCATTTCTCGCGCACGCTGAAAGACTATCCGTACAGCACCTACGACCCGACCGGCGATACGTTGATTTCACCGCCGAACCGGGCCGATCTGCAGAACACCTCCAACGTCGGTGCGTGGGTCGCCAACGGCATGGCCCACGAGCAACAGAACATCATCAACAAATTCCCGTTCGCCTCGACACCACACTGGGTTCGTCATGTCGACCCGGCCACGGGGGAAGTCACGCAAGTCGCCGGTATTCCGGTCAGCCAGAACGGCTCGTGGCAGGAAGGGTGGGATGGCTCGG
This sequence comes from Andreprevotia chitinilytica DSM 18519, assembly GCF_000711875.1. GTDB lineage: Bacteria > Pseudomonadota > Gammaproteobacteria > Burkholderiales > Chitinibacteraceae > Andreprevotia > Andreprevotia chitinilytica. The sequence goes on along the minus strand of NZ_JONM01000006.1, from coordinate 120,780 downwards.
CGACGGCCGATGAATACGTACCGTACGCCAGCCAGGAAGCGCGCCAGTTCTACGTGATCGCGCACGATGGCGATAACTCCGGCGGTCGCTCGGGTTCGCTCGATACCTGGCAAGCGGGCTACAACACCACCTGCGCCGGCAACGGTTACTGTCTCGGCATCGATGAATACCTGAAGAAATTCCCGATTCCCGCGACCGACATCCAGCACGTGCAGGATGGCTCGTGGGTAGATACGCGCGATTCGTCGTCCGACCCGACCTGGTATCACTGGCACTTGCCGTTCATGATCTGGGCTGGCCAGTTCTCCGCCTTCAACACCGCCACCGGCATGAATCTGGCACCGAAGAAGAACCTCAAGGGGGTCGCCGAAGGTGCAACCGTCTCGTTCGAATACGGCTGGCATTACCTGGAGCGCAACTTCGCGCTGCTACAGGCAGCGATGTATTACGCCAAGGCATCCGAGCAAATCTGGCTCGACGGCCACCCCAGCTATTGGTCACCAACGACGGCGCTGGACAAGCAGGTGACCTACGCCGGTAACCAGCTCAATCCGTGGATGATCTCCTACCCGGTGAAGGGCGATGCTGCCAACGACTACAAGAGCGGCGCGAATCCGGCCGAACTGGCGTGGTATTTCCTGCTGCCGGCGATGGATTCGGGCTTCGGCTATTACGACGAGAACAAGGATGACGACGTCAAACCGACGCTGGCGTTCAACAACTCGCTGGCATTCTCCAAACCGTATGTGAATGCCAATCTGGCCAAGGTCAAAACCGGCCCGTCGGTATGGTGGCCGCAGCGCTATCCGTACAACCCCGGTTCGGTGAACGGCTCCAAGGCCGAGGGCTGGACGGTTCAGCACTACAACAGCAATTTCGCGATCTACACCTACGCCTTCGATGCCTTGGGTATCTCCAGCATGCAGGTGAAGATCCGCCCGCATACGTCGAATACCCTCGATGCGGCGGACGACACCTGGAAGGTCTACGACCCGGCAGCGATGGCCGGCAAGACGGGCCTGAGCATCAACCCGGCCAATGTCGGCGCATGGAAGTCGTACCCGATGACCATGCGTGACCTGAAGCCAGTGATGAATGGCGTGGACTGGAACGCCAATGTGAAGGCGACCATGCAGGTGCTGCCGGCGCAGGAGATCGGCAATCTGTACTACAGCTATATCTCCGACTACCGCAACCAGCTGGTCGACTATTACATCGAGGCCACCGATGCCGGCGGCAACGTCACCAGGACGGATATCCAGCAGGTCTTTGTCGGCGCGGGCACGTATTCCACGTCCACCACCGGTTCGGGCTATGTCGAGGACGTGAACGGCACGGTGCAGGGCATCAACCCCTTCCTGGTCATCGATACGACCGTGCCGACCGTACCGGGTACACCTGTTGTCTCAGCCACGACCACGAACACAGTGAGCCTCTCTTGGACTGCTTCGACCGACAACGTCGGCGTCACCGGCTACAAGGTCTTCCGCGACAGTACGCAAATCGGCACCAGCAGCACCAATAGTTACACCGACACGGGTCTGACCGCTTCGACCATCTACAGCTACACCGTGGAGGCATACGACGCGGCCAACAATACGTCGGCAGCGAGCGGTGCGGTGTCGGCCACCACGCAAGCGCCGGATACCACGCCACCGAGCGTGCCGACCGGCGTCACCGTGGGCACCGTCACCAGCAGCAGCGTGGTCTTGAGCTGGACAGCATCGACCGATAACGTCGGCGTCACCGGCTACAAGATTCTGCGCAACGGCACGCAGATCGGCACCAGCACAGGCACGAGCTATACCGATGCCACGGCCGTCGCCGGCACCACTTACAGCTATTCGGTGCAGGCGTATGACGCAGCCAGCAATACCTCGGCGGCCAGTGCTGCAGTTTCGGCCACCACCTTGGCCGGCAACTCGGCGACGGTGTATTACCAGCCGGCATCGAGCTGGACCACGGTCAACATCCACTACGGTATCAACGGCACGTGGACCACCTCGCCGGGTGTGGCGATGACGCTGGCTTGCACCGGTTGGTACAGCAAGACCATCAACCTGGGCAGCTACAGCACCTTCCAGGTCGATTTCAACAACGGTTCGACCTGGGATAACAACAGCGGCATCAACTACCAGCTGAGCACGGGCGTGTGGACGGTATCCGGCGGCAAGACCGGCACCACCAACCCTTGCGTGGCAGATACCACGCCACCGAGCGTGCCGACCGGCCTCACCGCTGGCACCATCAAGGCCACCAGCGTGGCGCTGACCTGGACGGCATCAACCGATAACGTGGCCGTCACCGGCTACAAGATTCTGCGCAACGGGACGCAAATCGGCACCAGCACCACCGCCAGCTACTCCGACACCACGGCAGCCGCCAGCACCACTTACAGCTACACGGTGCAGGCATATGACGCGGCCGGGAATGTCTCAGCGGCCAGCACAGCGCTGTCAGTCACCACGCCGGCGGCGGCGACCTGCACCACGATCAATGTCACCTTCACCATCGCCAACGCCAATACCGTCACCGGCCAGAACCTCTACGTGGTCGGCAATCAGACGGCCTTGGGCAGCTGGACGCCCGCCAGCGGCTTTGCGCTGACGATCCAGGGCAGTGGCGCAAATGTGCCGTGGACAGGCACTGTCGCGCTGCCGATCGGTACGGCGATCCAGTACAAGTACGTGAAATGGAACGGCACCACCGCCGTGTGGGAGAGCAATCAGTCGACCACCAGCGGCAATCGGGAAGCCACCACTTCATCGACTTGCGGCACCACGCAGTCGTTGAGCGACGGGAATTTCTAACCGCGACATACGGTGCGGTATGGATAAAAGATAAGAAAGCTATTAAGTAGTAGCGAAGTAGCCAACTGGGGCGGCCCGTCATGCGGGCCGCTTTTTTATTTCCGCCACGCCATGCATTCCTAAGCCCCCACTTAAAAACAGCCCCGCTTGCCGATTGCATCTGGCGGTGGAACCGAGGCTTGGCGATCATGTCGATACCGGTCCGCCAGCGCTGATACGCAACGAGTGTGGTGGATCAGCATCACCTGATATCGCTTGTCATGACACGGCTGACTGGCCGCAAGCGCCCCCCTTACTGGCAGCCGGTTGTAATTGCACGTCAAGCGGGGATCGTCACGCTGGGAAGCATCCCCGGATTCCGGTATAAATTCAGGAATCCATGATATTTATCCGTCATCGCCATCCGTCTGCGGAGGGGGTGGCGCTCAAAGGAAACCCTTTCGCATGGTCGGCATCATCATCGTCACCCATGTCTCGCTCGGCGATGCGCTCATGTCCTGTGCCCAGCACATCATGGGCCGTCCCCTGCCCAACCTGATGCAGCTTGCCGTCAGCAAGGCAGATGACCCGGACAAAGTGGTCGAACGCGCACGACAAATGGTCGCGACGCTCGATAGCGACGGCAGCGGTGTGCTACTGCTCACGGACATCTATGGCGGCACGCCATCGAACGTCGCCAACCGGTTGATCGAACCGGGCCGCATCGAAGCGGTGGCGGGCGTCAATTTGCCCATGCTGGTACGCGCGCTCACCTATTGCCATCAACCGCTCGAAACCGTCGTCAGCAAGGCGATCACCGGTGGGCTGGAAGGCGTGCTCTACATGTTGCCGCCATCAAGCAGCTAAGCAGCAAACGGCCCCAAAGTACCTAAGATTAAGCATTTACGGATTACCAGTATGCCCAGCCAAGAAGTCGAAATCGTCAACAAACTGGGCCTGCATGCGCGGGCCTCGAGCAAATTCACCCAATTGGCCAGCCAGTTCCAATGTGAAGTGTGGGTGAGCCGTAACCAGAAGCGCGTCAACGCCAAATCGATCATGGGCGTCATGATGCTGGCCGCCGGCAAAGGCAGCATGATCACCATCGAAACCAGCAATGGCCCGGACGACGCGCAAGCGCTGGACGCGCTCAAGGCGCTGGTTGCCGACAAGTTTGGTGAAGGCGAATAAATACAAAAATAAAATAGAACATACGCAGCCGGTCGCATGCAGTCGCCGGCACGCCCGACCATATAAAAAAAAGGCCGTATCAGCGGTCGACGAGGAAGGCATATGAGTATTTCACTGCACGGGATCGGGATCGGCGGCGGCATCGCCATTGGCCGCGCACACCTCGTCTCCCAAGCCGACATCGAGGTCGAGCACTACATGCTGCACGATGCGGACGTGCCGGCCGAACAGGCCCGCTACGACGCCGCCGTGCGCCACGCCCGGCAAGAGCTGGAACAGCTCTGGGGCAGCATTCCCGAAAACGCGCCGACCGAACTGGGCGCGTTCCTCAGCCTGCATATCATGCTGCTGAACGATCACACCTTATCCAAAGAACCTCGCGACCTGATTGCGCACGAGCGCTGCAACGCTGAATGGGCGCTACGCCAGCAGCTTGATGTGCTGCTCGCGCAATTTGACGAGATCGAAGAAGAATACCTGCGCGAACGCCGCAATGACGTGATCCAGGTGGCAGAGCGGATTTTCAAATCACTGGCCGGCCACGATGCGCTGTCGCCCTTGCCGGTGCCCAACGCCGGCGACGGCATCCTGGTCGCGCACGACCTGTCGCCCGCCGACATGGTGCTGTTCAAGGACAGCCAATACGTCGCCTTCATCACCGACGTCGGCGGCCCGACCTCCCACACCGCCATTCTCGCCCGCAGTCTCGATTTGCCGTCGGTGCTGGCCTTGCGCCACGCGCGCTCGATGATCCAGGACAACGAGCTGATCATCGTCGACGGCGTCAACGGCGTCGTCATCGTCGATCCGGATGAAACCATCCTCGCCGAATACCGCGCCCGGCAAACCCTGTGGGCCGAGAAACAGTCCGCATTGCAGGGCATCCTGAAGAAAAAAGCGGTGACGCGTGACGGCATCGAGATCGAACTCTTCGCCAATATCGAACTGCCCGACGACAGCGTGCAGGCGCTCGGCAACGGCGCGGCCGGCATCGGCCTGTTCCGCTCTGAATTCCTGTTCCTGCGCGAAGACGACCTGCCGACCGAGGACGAACAGTACGAAGCCTACAAGCAAGTGGCGGAGGCGATGGGCAAGAAACCCATCATCATCCGCACCATTGACCTGGGCAAAGACAAGATTCCGAAATGGCAGGAAGAGGTAGACACCCCCAACCCTGCACTGGGCCTGACCGGCATCCGGCTGTGCCTGGCGGAACCACAGATGTTCCGCACCCAATTGCGGGCGCTGCTGCGCGCCTCGGCACACGGCAAGATCAAGCTGCTGATTCCCATGCTGTCGCACGTCGGGGAAGTGAAGCAGATTCGCAAGCATCTGAACGAAGTCGTGGCGCAGCTGAAAGAAGAAGGCGTCACGATGGACGAGCACATCGAACTGGGCGGCATGATCGAAGTGCCGGCCGCCGCCGTCAGCGTAGCCTCGTTCCTGAATCATCTGGAATTCATCTCGATCGGCACCAATGACTTGATCCAGTACACGCTGGCGGTCGATCGCAATGACGATAGCGTCTCGCACTTGTACGACCCGCTGCACCCGGCAGTGATCTCGCTGCTGGCGCACATCATCGAAACCGCCAATCACATGGAAAAACCGGTATCGATGTGCGGCGAAATGGCTGGCGACCCGAACCTGACCCGCCTGTTGCTGGGCTTGGGCCTGCGCCGTTTCTCGATGTTGCCGGCGCAGCTGCTCAAGGTGAAGCAGCAGGTGCTCTCGACCGACCTGGGCAAGATTCGCCCGACCATCGATGCCATGCGCGCCAGCGGCGATGCGGAAGAACTGCGCAATCTGCTGGTGAAGCTGAACAGCTGACCAGCTGACATGATCCGGGCTTGGCCGCGCCCCGATGGCGCCATGCGCACGGTCAAGCCCGACCCTGCTACCGATCGTCTCCTCCCGCCGGCCCCCAATCGGGGAATCGCCGCACTGTTGTAGCCTTACAGATTTACCTACAATGGCAGAGCCAAGAAACTCTGCCCATGAATCCAGCCATCGCGCACCCGTTCGCTGAAATCGACCGCCTTCTCAACGAGGCGAAGGACAGTTACGCGCCGCGCTGCGAGCTGACCCTGGAGCTTGCGCAAAAAGCCGCCATACTGGCGACAGCCGCAAATTACACGGCAGGCGAAGCGCAAGCGCTGCTCTGGTGGGGCAAATCGGCCCTCGTCCTCTCTGGCGCCAGCAAGGCAAGGCCGCTCTTCATCAAAGGGCTGCGCCTCGCAGAAGAAGCAAACCACCCGCATCTCGCTGCGCAACTCCTGCTCGCCCTTGGCCAATGCAGCGCCGCGAACGGAGACTCCGGTAAGGCTGTAGCTTACTGGATCAAATGCCTCGACCTCGCCGTCGACATCGGCGCGGTCGATTGCTACATCGAAGCCTGTCTTGGGATGGGCAACCTGCACGTCGCCCAGGATGACCGGCAGCAATCGTTCTACTACAACGCACTCGCCCACGAATTCGCCGAACTCCACGACGATGTCGACCTGCGCGCCAAATCCTCGCTGCACCTTGCGGCCGACCTGATCCAGCTCAAGCGTTTCGATATTGCCAAAGCCATCCTGATGCAGGCCGAGCAATACCTGATCCTGCCGCTACGCCGTGATTGGCTGGCGGAAATCTGTAACTACCTCGGCTTGATCTACAGCGAGGCAGGCGAATTCGTGCTGGCCCGCCATTACTTCGACCGCGCCTACGAAATCAATCTGGAGCCGGGCTTCCTGTGGGGTCGGACGGTGACCCTGCTTGGCCTGGGGCGGATGACCCTCAAAGCCGGCAACGACATCGAGGCGGAGAAATTTCTGCAGCAAGCGCTCGAAGTGGTCTCCCGCTTCGGTGCGGCCAACCTGACGATGCAGATCCACGAGGAACTCTCCAGCCTGTATGAGGCACGCGGCGACCATGCCCGCGCACTCATGCATTACATCGGCTACCACGATCACTACCTGTTGATCGCCAACGAAGGGGCGGCCGGACGGGCATCCTCGCGCTCGGCCCGCCGGCTGGCCAATGTCGAGATCAAGCTGCGGCTGATGTCCTCCGAGCTGGAAGTGATTCGCCTGCGGCAACAGCGCGATGTACACAGCCAGCAGATGAAGAAACTGGAAACCGCGGCCTACCGCGATGCCTTGACCGGCATCTACAACCGCCGCGCCCTCGACGAGCGGCTGCCGGCCATGGTGCAACAAGCCCATGCCACCGGCCAGCCGCTGTCCATGCTGGTGATCGATTTCGACCACTTCAAACGCATCAACGACGGGTTTTCGCATCTGATCGGCGACCGCGTACTGCAAACCGGCGCGGGCTTGTTGCTGGACGGCATTCGGGATGGCGACCTGCTGGCGCGGTACGGTGGCGAAGAGTTCGCCTTGGTGCTGCCCGGCACACCGGCCGCCATCGCCATGCAGGTGGCCGAACGCATCCGCCATCGCATCGCCGATTACGACTGGCCGCAGCACATCGCACCCGGCCTCAAGGTCACCGTGAGCATCGGCTGTGCGCCGCTCCGCCCCGGTGATGCCGGCGAGCAGCTCATCGGCCACGCTGACGAGGCGCTTTACGTCGCCAAACGCAGCGGGCGCAATCGCGTGCGCGAAGCGCTGATCGTGTGAGGCACCGATGAGCCCAGTCACCCCCAAAGTCCTTGAAAATGCGCTCTATGAGCTGCAAATCGCGATCACGCAAGGCATCGACCGCCCCAACTGGCTCAGCCGCGCCGAAACACTGCTGCAAAATGCCAAGGGGCTGGGCGACACACCGCTGATCGCCCGAGCGCACAAGGAACACGCCCGCGCCCTGTCGCACTTGGGCCAATCCCGTGCGGCCATCACCACCCTGCGAGATGCGGTCCGGCTGATCGAGCGCGAAAAACACCCGGCCCTGCTCACCTGGTCACTCAATGAACTGGGCGAGCTGTACTACTTTGCCGCCGATTACCACGCTGCGCTGGATACCTGGATCAAATGCCTGGAAACCGCCAGCGAACGTGGCGACATGCTGTACTGCGCCCATGCCTATATGGGCATCGGCAAGGTCTACTTCGCCTTTGACGACTTCATCAACGCACTGCATTTCCATCGCATTGCCGAGCAGATCGTTCTGCCGCTCGGCGAAGACCGGCTGGCCTGCGCGATCCAGATCAACCTCGCCGCCGATGCCTACCGCTTGCACGACCACGGCACCGCGCTCACCGCACTGGACGCCGCCACCGGCCTGATGGAACGGGGTGTGCAGCACTCGGGCTGGGCGGCCGAAGTCACCAGCTATTACGGCCTGATCCATTTCGAACAACGCGAATTCGAAAGCGCCGAGCGTTATCTGAACGACGCGTATCGCATCTACCGCGATGCCAAGAACGCCTGGGGCGAAAGCCATGTGCTGCTCAACCTGGGCCGTACCTACCAGAAACTCGGCCAACCCAAGGCGGCGCTGGAATGCCTGCAGACCGCCAACCGGGTCAGCGACGAAGCCAATCTGCCCAATTTCGTCCTGCAAACCGAAGAATTGCTCTCACAGCTGTATCTCGACGTCGGCGAATTCAAGCTTGCACTGGAACACCACAAGCGCCTGCACGCCGCCGTGCGCGAACGCAATCGCAAGCAGGGCGGCGGCCTGCGGCTGGCCAAGACCACCACGCAACAACTCAAGCAACTTGATCTGCGCCTGCACCTGGAACGGGTCCGCATGCGGCAGGCGACCCTGCTTCCCCGCTGATCCATCCGCCCAATCACCCCCCATCGATGACCAGAACCACCCTCCCGCTCGACCCGAAGCTGGCCGATTACTGGCAGCACGTTTCCCGCGAACCGGCCGCGCTGGCGCAACTACGCGCCGCCACCGCTCAGCACCGGCTGGCCAAGATGCAGCTCGCCCCCGAACAAGGCACGCTGTTGATGTTCCTGCTGCGACTGATCGGCGCGAAACGCTACCTCGAGGTCGGCACCTTTACCGGCTACAGCGCGCTCGCCGCCGCCTTGGCCATGGGCGAACAAGGCCGGGTGACCGCCTGTGACATTAGTGATGAATTCGCACGACTTGCCCGTGAACACTGGCAAGTCGCTGGTGTGTCTGGACGGATCGAACTGATCCTGCAACCGGCATTGCGGACGCTGACCACGCTGCTGGAGCAAGGCGCGGCAGGAACCTATGACTGCGTGTTCATCGACGCCGACAAACCCGCCTACCCCGACTACTACGAAGCCGCCCTGCAACTGATACGCCCCGGCGGGCTGATCCTGCTGGACAACATGCTGCTGAGCGGCCGTGTGGCAACGCCATCGGATGGAGAACCACCGGGAGTCGGCGTCATCCGTAGCCTGAACGACCGGCTACGCGACGATGAGCGGGTCGAGCACTGCCTGGTGCCACTTGGGGATGGGCTGACGGTGCTGAGCAAGCGTTAGCGCTGGCCCTTTGGCGGCACACCCTCGCCTCTCCCTGCTAGCGGAGTCGCGTCACCGTAGGGCGGAACACCCAACGGGCGTTCCGCCGCACTCACGCGGTAAACGGCGGATCGCCCCGCACGGGGTGATCCGCCCTACGGAGCAGGCGTCATCCCCGCCCGGAAGTCTCCTCCCCGCTCACACTTGTGGGAGAGGGGCCGGGGGTGAGGGTGCGGCAACATGCCGCGCTCTTTGGAAGCCCCCTCTCCCACTTTCCCAGAGCAAGGCTAGAAGCCTTGTACGCGAGTGAATGGGGATAAGCACATCCAGAATGCACCAAGGCGGCCATTTGGCCGCCTTGGTGCACTTCACCGATTTCTAGAACTGAGCTTTACACCGGCTCCGCATCCGTCGTCTTGCTCGGGCTGGCAGCGACCGGCGGAGCGACCACCGGCGCGGCGGCAGCCACGGGTTTCGCCGCGACCGGCTGTGTTGGCGCGGCCGGTTTGCTTGCAGCGGATTTGGCGGCAGCCGGTTTGGCAGCAACCGGCTTGGCTGACTTCGCTGCAGCGGCTGGCTTGGCAGCAGGTTTGGCTGCCGGTTTCGCTACGGGCTTAGCTTTGGCCACCACTGGCTTGGCAGCAACCGCTGGTTTAGCTGTCGCGACAACGGGCTTGGCGGCAGTAGCTGGAGCCGGCTTGGCGGCGGCGACAGGTTTAGCGGCAACCGGCTTGGTCACCGCAGCAGGTTTGACTGCTACAGGCTTGGCCGTGGCTTTAACCACTGGGGGCTTAGCCGCTGGTTTTACGGCCGTCGCTTTGGCCGTTGCTGCAGGCTTAGCGGCAACGGATTGAGCTGCGGCCGGCTTGGCTGCTGGTTGGGCGGCTACCGGTTTGGCGGCCGCTTTGACAGGCGCTGGCTTTGCCGCAGCGGTTTTCGTCGCTGGCGGTTTCGCGGTCACGGGTTTCGCAACCGGCTTCACAGCAGCGGGCTGCGCCTTGGCAGCGGCTTTGGCCGGAGCCACCGGGGTTGGTGCCTTCGCCGCCGGCTTCTTGGTCGCGAACGGTTTGGCCGTTGCACCGTTGCCCACCACGTCCGCCGTCGTCCAATCCTCCGGCAATGGCTGCACGGTCGGGTCGAACTCGATGCCCAAGCGCTTGGCATGCTCGCCGCAGAAGAGCAAACCGACGTCGAACCCGATGCGGAACAGCGTGTGCAGGTTCGAATACGACCATTCGAACATCTGCGCCCAACGCTCCGGCGGCAGGTTCTTCGACAGCAGCGGCACCTTCAGCAAGGTGCGCTTGGCGCTGCCATCCGGCTTGCGGTTATGCACCAGCTCGAACAGCTTCAGGTCGTCCTTGGCGATTTCGGTCAGCGGGGTAATGATGGACATCACCCAGGCGTCATAGAGGCTGGTCGGCGCGCGCAGCAGTTGTTCCGCGCCCAGCACATCGAACACGACCAGCGTCTCGATGTCTTTCTCGCACCCGTGGTCGCCGATCAAGGCTTTGAAATTCAGGGTATCGATCGCCGCGCCTTCGATGTAGTTCTGACCATCGATTTCGGTGGGCGGATAGAGGAAGGGGAACGACAAGGCCGCACGGAAGTGCTGCAGATCGACATCGCGGCCATGCCAGAGCGCCATCTCGTGCTTGTCGAGGTTGTAGGCGTTCAGATAGAAATCGCCGGCATCCCGCACCTTGGAAAAGTCGACCACTTCTTCGACGAAAGGCACGTGCGCACACAGGCCAAGACTTTCTGCACCGAGGTCGGATGGCGTGGCGATCGCCCATAGGAATTGCTGCCAATCGCTCCACAGCCGCAAGCCCGGGCTGATCGCATGCAGTTGCTCGACCAGCTGCGCATAGGGCGACGTATTCAACTGCTGGCGAAACAAGTCGGCCAGCACGCCCGGCTTGTTGAAAATCTTGTAGTTGACCGGAAAGGCGTTATAGATCGGGTCGGCTACGCCCATCTGGACGATGTTGGCCAATGCTTCCAGCGGGGATGCCGCTTTCGGGGCGGCATACAGCAGGCCGATCAGCGCACCCGCGCCAGAGGTGGAAATCACATCGAATTCGACGTTCTGCCGGATCATCGCGGCCAGTGCACCCGCCATCAACGGCATGTTTGGCGCGCCGCCACCAATCACCAGCGCGGTCTTGGATTTGCTCATGGTTCATCCTGCCTATTCATTGCGGTGCAGCAAGAATAGACCATGAGATGCGAAACCGTCATGACAACGTAATCAGAAAATCAGCGAGTGAATCAGACCGGCTCAATAGAAGCCCGTCTCGCCTTCCGGGCGGGTCTTGAAGCGGCGGTGCAGCCAGTAATACTGGGCCGGATACTCACGCACCCGCGCTTCGATGAAGGCGTTCATCCGCGTGGTATCCGCTATATCGTCACCACTCGGAAAACTCTCCCAGGCCGGGTAGAGGCGACTGACGAAACCGTCTTTTTCCAGCGTCGTCACCATCGGCACCACCACCGCGCCGGCCAGCTTCGCCAGCTTGCCCAGCGCCGGCACCGTCGCGGTCTGCACACCGAAGAACGGCACGAAAATCGACTCGCGCGGGCCGAGATCCTGATCGGGCAGGTAGTAAAACATCAGCCCTTGCCGTAGCGCCTTGATGACGCCGCGAATGCCGTCGTTGCGACGGATCAGCAAAGGATCGCTAAAGCGGCTGCGCCCCATCAGCAGCAAGGCATCCAGCGCATTCTGGTGCGAAGCCGAATACATGCTGACCCCGCGATGATTGATCGTGTGGCGCACGCCACCGTAATCGAGGCCGATGAAATGCGGCGCAAGCACGATGATGGGCTGATCAGGATGCGCGGCCATGGCGGCGAGGTAATGCTCGTAGCCTTCGCGGCGCACCAGTTTCTCCACCCCCTCTCGGCTGGAAAACCACAGTTTGCCGTAGGACAGCAGGCAGGTGATCAGCAGCTGGTGATGCTCACGCAGCACGGCGCGACGACGGGCTTCGTCCCATTCCGGGAAACACAGCCCCAGATTAACGAGGCCGATACGCCGCCGGCGCTTGAGCAGCGCATACAGCAGCGAACCGATGCCGCCGCCGAGCAAACGCAATACCGGCAGCGGCAACAATGCCAGCAGGCGGAACGGGATAGACAGCAGCTGCGCCTGCCAGCCAAGACTTGGCGTCGGCTCGTGGGAAGACGTACTCATGCAACGTCCTCCGGCAGCGGCGGCGCACCAGCCGGGTGCTTGTAGCGGTTATAACTCCACAGGTATTGCGCCGGCGCTTGTGCGATCAGCGCCTCGAGATTGCGGTTCATCGTGGTGGCATCTGCGACGGCATCACCGGTGAACTCGCCTTGCATCGGTTCAATGTGCAGGCGGTAGCCGCGCCCCCAGGACAAGCGTTCAGCAAAACAAAAAAGCACCGTGGCATCGAACTGTCGCGCCAGTCGGGGCAACAGCGTCATCGTGTACGCGGGCTTGCCGAAGAACGGTGCCCAGATGCCCTCACCGCCACCGGGGGCCTGGTCGGGCAGGATGTAGATGGACTGGCCTTGCTTGAGCGTTTTCAGCAGCATGCGCACGCCCTGTGCATTGGCCGGCGCGGCGCGGCCGTTCTCGCGGTTGCGCGAGGCGAGCATCAGTGGCTCCAGCCATCTGAGCTTCGGTGGCCGGTACAAGGCGGCGAAAATGCGCGGGCTGTGCCAGCCCAGATGAATGCCGCACACTTCGATGCCGCCCAGGTGCGGCGAGACATAAATCACCGGATTGGGCTTGGCCAGCGCAGCTTCGACATGGGCCCAGCCCACGCGCTCGCGCACCAGATCGGCGACGTCCAGCGGGCGGCGTAGCCAGGCCGCTGGCAGCTCCAACGCGCCTTGGCCGTGCGCCGCAATACTTGAGTGCAGCAATTGGGTATAATTACCGCCCTGAACCAGCCCCGATTGCATAAGGTTCGCCCGCAGCCGACGCCGGTAGGTCGGCGATACCGCCCAGACCAGCCAGCCGAGCAAAACACCCGCAGCATGCATCAAGGCAAGCGGCAGGTAGGCAAAAGGTCGGCACAGCGCAACGAGCATGACGGCGGCGAATCGATGACAGGGACTGAATTCTAGCGGCTTTCACCGCCAGCCTGTGTCTGGAACCACCAACAAATACATCCCGCGTCACTTTGAACACGATGGCTCCCGCCAAGGTGCCACCAAGGAACCACGATGAAAGAATTCCTGTTTACCTCCGAATCGGTCTCCGAAGGCCACCCGGACAAAGTCGCCGATCAGATCTCCGACTCCATCCTCGATGCGATCCTCACCCAGGACAAAAACGCCCGCGTGGCGGCCGAAACACTGGTGAATACCGGCCTCGTGGTGCTCGCCGGCGAAATCACCACCACCGGCAACATCGATTACATCCAGATCGCGCGCGACACCATCAAGCGCATCGGTTACGACCATTCCGACATCGGTTTCGACCACAAGACCTGCGCCGTGCTGGTCGCGTACGACAAGCAAAGCCCGGACATCGCCCAAGGCGTGGACGAAGGCGCGGGTCTCGACCTCGATCAAGGCGCGGGCGACCAGGGCCTGATGTTCGGCTATGCCTGCGACGAAACGCCGCAATTCATGCCGGCCCCGATCTATTACGCGCACCGCCTGATGCAGCGCCAGTCCGAACTGCGCAAGGACGGCCGCCTGCCGTGGCTGCGCCCGGATGCCAAATCGCAAGTCACCCTGCGCTATGACGCCGACACCGGCCGCGTGCTCGAAGTCGACACCATCGTGCTGTCCACCCAACACCACCCGGACGTGAGCCACGCGCAATTGTCCGAAGCCGTGATCGAAGAGATCATCAAGCCGGTGCTGCCGGCCGAGTGGCTGAAGAACCCGAAATACCTGGTCAACCCGACCGGCCGTTTCGTCATCGGCGGCCCGATGGGCGATTGCGGTCTGACCGGCCGCAAGATCATCGTCGATACCTACGGCGGCGCAGCCCCACATGGCGGTGGCGCGTTCTCCGGCAAGGACCCGTCCAAGGTCGACCGCTCGGCGGCTTATGCCGGCCGTTATGTCGCCAAGAACATCGTCGCTGCCGGCATCGCCAAGCAATGTCTGGTGCAGGTTTCCTACGCGATTGGCGTCTCCCGCCCGGTGTCAATCATGGTCGATACCTGGGGCACCTCGAAGCTGTCCAACGACCAGATCGTCAAGCTGATCGAAAAGCACTTCGACCTGCGCCCGAAGGGCATCGTGCAGATGCTCGATCTGCTGCGCCCGGTGTACACCCGCACCGCCGCCTACGGCCACTTCGGCCGCGAAGAGCCGGACTTCACCTGGGAACGCACCGACAAGGCCGAAGCGCTGCGCGCTGACGCTGGCCTGTAATCGGTAAGTAGCAAACATAACGGGGTGGCTTGCCACCCCGTTATTTGTTGGAACAACTGGAAAACACCATGCAACAACTCCGCCCCGCCGACCTCGCCGCCTGGCTTGCCGACGAATCCCGCCCCAAACCGGTCCTGCTCGATGTGCGCGAAGGTTGGGAAGTGGCGCATTGCCATCTTGATGGCATCACGCATATCCCGATGAACGAGATTCCGGCCCGCCAGCAAGAGCTGGACCCGGATGCCGAAACGGTCGTGATCTGCCATCACGGCATGCGCAGTTATCAGGTGGGCATCTTTCTGGAGCGCTCCGGCTTTACCGCGCTGCATAACCTCGCCGGCGGCGTGGCGGGGTGGGCGGATGAGGTCGATCCGGCGTTTCCGCGCTACTGAGCGCCTGTTTGCACCCACAGACCGTTGCTACAGATCAACAGCATCAAGCGCCCGGCAAAGCCGGGCACTCATCTGTTGTTGAGGCTGAAACAGCGGCTCTCCCTGTTCGATTCCACTCCCCCCGCCCTCGCCACCGCGAGGGAGCCTCGCTAGCACTCCTCGATGGTTCGAAATCGGGGGCTCGAATCGGGTCTCGGTAAATCAAACATTCAAGTGCGTAACTGCCTCTCGGGCGGGCCCCGCCCTCAGCGGATCAACCCCTTTGACCTGATTTTCTCGATCAGGGCAATGCCGCGCTTGAGGATCACGGTTTCACCCGGATCGGCCACCAAGGAATCGAGCAGCTCTTTCAGGCTGTTCAGGCTGTATTTGAACAGCACGGTCGGTGCGGTGTTCTTGCGCAAAAACGTGGTCACCCCGTTGTTGACCCGGTCTTCCTTGTGGTGGGCATCCAGCCAGTCCCCGGTGGTCGGGGTGCGCCCCAAATCCGCCCCCTTTCTGTTCATCCAGTTGGCAAATTCGAATGGCCTGGTCAATGAATCCGGCTTGACGCCGCGACCGCCGGGATGGGGATAGGGCGTCTTGGCCAGCGAGGGAAAACTCTTTGGCGTCGGCAAGCCCTTTCGTACGCTCTCCGCGTAAGCGCGCAGCTCCGGGATTTCGACAATCGGCTTTTGCACGATCGGCATCATGGCGGTCAGCCGCTGAATGGAGCCATTGCGCTTGAGATCCAACGCGCTGTCCTGAATACGCGGATCGATATGCCCCACCACCACCGGCACATCCGTCCCCAAGGTGGTGATCAGCCCCGCACACATATGACACGGTGCCAACGTTGAATAGACCCGCACGCCGGCCGGCAAGGCGGTGACGTTATTCTTGGCCAGATACGCCAATATCATGCTCGTCTCGGCATGAAAACAGCCATTCAAGCGATTCATATTGACCCCCCAGCCCAGAATGGTGTCCGTGCTGCTCACCATGACGGCCGCCACGTTATGCCCCGTCGTGAGGCCCACGCGCGTATCCGGCAGCGCCGCCCCCGCCAGCGCGTAGGCGATCTTCATCCACAGGTAGTCTTTCTTGCTTTGCTCGGTCACGCAGGCGCCGTCCTGCACCGGCAAGCTATCTGCGATGCGTCCCAGCATGCTCTTTTCATTCACATCGCTGACGCGGGAGGTATAGACGTACCCGCAGCCATCGAGGTCGTTGTAGACGTTCTGCGCCGAATGGGTCAGGGTGACCTTGGACGAGTTGTATAAGTCGATCCAGGTGTCCAGCTTTGTATTATCGGTGGGAAAGGTATCCAGCAAGACCTTCTTCGCCTGCCAGCCCGGCAGGTCGATCCGGTACGGAATGGCGTAGTTGCCGTCGGTGACCAGATCGATCGGCGAATGGATGTTGTCGTCATCCGGGCAGACCGTCTTGGGGGCGAACCCTTCCACATACACGATGCGGTTCACATTCCGCTGCCAGCACAATCCCAGGCACATTTCGGTCGGATCGTAGCTGGCGTAGACATTGCAGCCGCGGGTGTCCACGTTGTGCATCACGTTGACGATCGCCGTTTCATACGCCTTGGCGCTGGCAATGCCAATCGCAACGCAGCGGCCGTTCTTCATGACAATGGCGGCGTCCTTGCCGCCCTGCGCTTTTTTCATGCGCAGTGTTAGCGCCAGGAGGTAGTGATCCAGATTCATGCCAAGCCTTTTCTAACTTTTTAATTGTTTAACCGGCATGCAAGCTCAATGAGCGGCGTCAGCAATCCAGCCCGCGAATGCAGCGCACCCCAAGTTCAAATCGCGGCAATCAACAGATAGCCCGGCGGGACGAGTGGAAAGGGGTAATGCGATACGGCTTGCTTCTCAAACGCCAGCCGTTTTTTCCAGATGCACCAGCGTCACTGCCGGCGAAACCGGCTCGTGACGCGCGATGGCGTAACCGGCACGCTGGTAGCGCCGGATGTTGTCCACGCTCAGGTGGCCGGTGAACAGCGCGAAGCTCGCGGCATCGCTGAAACACGCTTCCACATGCGCCAGCAACTGCTCACCAATGCCGCGCCGACGATAGGCGGGATCGACAATCAGGCGGCCGATGCGGCACACGCCGTCCACACAAGTCGCCCGGACTGAGCCGACGATCTGGCCGACTGTCACCGCCTTGATCATCACGCTGTAGTGCCACTCGCTTTGCAGCTCGGCCAGCGATTGTTGCAATGGCGGCAAGCACCAATCGTTGTAAAGCTCGGCCTCGTCTTGATACGCAATGCGCTGCAGAGCAAGGATCGCCGGCAAGTCAGCCTGCGTCGCCGGCAAAAACGCGAGATCGCTCGGCAATTCGCGCGGTGATTCAGTAAGCATCGCCACCTCTCTGCAGGGGCCGCTGGGTGACGCGCTCCGCCCCCAGGCACTCGACAATGGCAGTGGCCGCCGTTTCCGGCTGCGTTTGCCCGCACATGAAAATATCGACCGCTGCAAAACCATGTTCCGGCCAGGTGTGGATGCTGATGTGGGACTCCGCCAACAGCAGCACACCCGTTACGCCCAAGCCTTCGCCAAACCCATGAAAGTGCGCGAACAACACAGTTGCACCAGCGGCATCAGCGGCGGTGCGCAAGCTTTGCTCCAGCATCTGCCCGTCGGATAGCCGTGCGGCGGCGATGCCGTAGATATCCAGCAATACATGCCGGCCGATCGCCTCTCCTGCGCCGAGACTCATTTGTGGGCGCCCCCACCGGCCCAGCCACTGCCACCACTGTGGTAACCCGAGCTGCCCCAACCGCGCGCACTGCTGCCGCTACTGGAGCGGACTTGTGCCAGGTCGACGCCGGTGGCAACGGTTGTGACAACCAGCGCGTAGATCAAGTAGACGAAGCGGGACACGTCAATCCTTCTTTTTCCTGCTGGCCGGCCACCACAGCAGCCCGCCAGCGATAAACATGACAATCCAGATGCCTTCACTGTCATCGGACTTGATCAGCATCGGCAGATTGAACAACACCATGACGATGATGGCGATCACGGCCGGCCAGAGCAGGCTGCCCTCATCGGCCTGCGATGCCGCTTCGGGCAACTTCTCTTTTTTGCCGAACCACTGCCCCACCTGCTGCGCCGGCACCGGCATCGAGCGGGACCAGCCGATTTCATTGGGCGTCGCCTCTTTGGTCAGCTTGCCATCCGCGCCTTTGTAATCCGCGATCCAGGTCACGTCGCCCACCGATGCGCGCCAATTGAACGCCCCGGCTGCATAACGCACCACGGCCGCGTAGTTGTACAGATTGTGGAATTCCTTGCCCTTGAACGTGGCGGACTCGGCGGTGAAGCGCTCCGGCCAGTCGTCCAGCACCATCACCCGCTCCCAGCCTTCGCTGCTTTCCACCAGCCACTGGAAACCGCGATTGGTGTTGTAGAGCAGGTATTCGGTCCATTGCGAGCTTTCATCGTCGCGCTCGGCACACTGCATTACGCCGAGAATCGACCACTTGATACCATCGATCTTGGCTTCGTCGCCTGGCGACAGCGTGGTGACGACGTGGCTCAGTTCAGTGTGCTTCTTGAGCACCTCTGCCTTGTCACCCGTGCAATCGACCTCGGCATGGCAGGCCGGGCAGACCAGCTGCGTCGCCATCCCTGCCGCATAGGTCAGCGGACTGCCGCAGCTCGGACAATCCAGCACATTCGGGCGGCCGGGCAAGCGGCCGGCGGTTTCGGCGATCTGTTCCGGCTCGCGCAAGAGCTGGCAGGCCAGCCCTTCCAGCGTGACCGCCTCGCCCACATAGAGGTGCGCCGGGCCATCCGAATAATCGAGGGTGAGGAAGGATGAGCCAGCACGGGCATCAGCCACTTTCGCTTCCCAGCCTTCGCCCACCTTGAACGGCAGCTCACCTTCGCCGCCGGTACAGCGGGCGGTGCGGACATCACTGAAGGCGAAGGATTTGCCATCGTGCGTATAACGTTGCTCGGGGCGCAGATTTTCAAAGACGGGCGCATCGGCAGCCGGGCCCAGGTCGGTCGTCATCAAATACTGGCCAGACGCATCCGCCAGCCACGCAGCCGTGTTGTCGTCGAACAGCACATACCACTCGTTCCACAGGCCGGCGTCGTAACGCAGCTGAATGCGGCCGACGACCGAGAACGCCTTGCCTTTCCAGTTCCCGGCCGTGCCGATGCGAATGCGGCTGTAATCCTCCAGCACCGCGCTCATCTTGCCCTGATCGCGCACCGTATCGGCATCGCGCAGCAAGGTGCTGCGACAGTACTCACACACGGCCATGACCGAGGCCGCTGATCTGAAGATGACTTCGCCCCCGCACGAGGGGCAGGCAGTTCGATACATGCTCGCCCTATCCGCTCGTTAACCGCCGATGAGTTTCTTGATGACTTCCGCCTTGGCCGCATCGTAATCGGCCTGCGCAATCAGCCCTTGATCCAGCAAGCCCTTGAGCTGCGCCAGTTTGGCCTGCAGCGGATCGGCAGCAGCCGCAACAGGCGCGGCCTGGGCAGGCTGCGCCGCTGCGGGCTGAGCCGGGGCCGCGCCGGGATTGAGCGACGTGCGCATCGCATCCGCCATCGCCTGTCCGACGCCAACGCCAACACCCAGGCCCGCGCCGATGCCGGCCAAGCCACCTTCGTTTTGTGCCGCCAAGGGAATGGCTTGGGCAGTCTGGTATTGGGTGTATTTCTGCATGTCGCCAACCATGCCCATGCTGATCCGGGTATCGAGCGTTTTTTGCAGCTCTTCCGGCAGCGAGACGTTCTCGACCGCGAAGTTATCGAGCGCGAGGCCGTATTTGGTGAAGGTGGGCAGCAATGCCTCAGAAATCTTCTGCCCCATCAGGCCTTGATTGGCGGCCATATCGATAAAGGGCACGCCGCTTGCGCCAAGCGCGCTGGTCATCGACGAGACGACGAGGTTGCGCAGCTGCGTTTCCAGATCGTCGCGGGTGTAGGTATCGCGCGTACCGCTGATTTCGGTAAAGAACAGCTTCGGGTCGGTGAGCTTGTAGGAGTAGATACCGAAGGCGCGCATCCGCACCATGCCGAAATCCGCATCGCGAATGGTGATCGGCTGCGGCGTACCCCATTTGCGGCCCAACTGGGTGCGCGTACTGAAGAAGTACACGTCACTCTTGAAGGGCGATTCGAACAGCTTGTCCCAGTTTTTCAGGTAAGTGAGCACTGGCAGCGTCTGGGTGGTGAGTTTGTAGATGCCGGGGCCGAACACATCGGCGATCTTGCCCTCGTTGACGAACACGGCCATTTGCGACTCGCGCACGGTCAGGCTGCCGCCGTTCTGGATTTCCATATCCTGCATCGGAAAGCGCCATGCCAGTACGCCGTCCTCATCCTCGTTCCATTGCAGGATGTCGATAAACTGCTTCTTGATGAATGAACCGAAACTCATGACGTGCTCCTGGATGCAAATACGGGAAATTGAATACTTAAGACAGGCAGGCCGCATTGGCGATACCCACCACCAGCGCCACGGTGCCGACAAACGCACCCATCGCCACATTATTGTTTTCAAGTGACTGATTCAGATCGGGAATCACGCGGGAGAGCACCACGTAGGCCAGCAGCTGCACCACCATCGCTGTGCCGGACCATGCAAGGAAGGGCAAATAAGCCGCGTGGTACATGGCCGCCGCAGCCAGGGTCAAGGTGAAGCCAAGCATCGCCCCACCAAACGACAAGGCCGCTGCAGCGCGCCCTTGCCTGATCAGCGCCATTTCATCGAACGGCGTCACCCACAGGTAGATGGCGGAGAACACCCCCAGCAAGGCAAAAATAGTCAACAGATAGATCAGGTAGTTGTAGAGCGAATCGAGCTGTAGCATTCCGTCTTCCTTGCGAGGATTCAAAGAAAATCCCGCCAATGATAGTCAGTTTTCCCGGCAGCATCCAAAATGCTGCAGACATATAACTTGGGACCACCCTTGAACCGCATCCTCATCCTTTCCGTCTTCGTCGTCGCCTCGTGCGGGCTGGCCTACGAGTTGATCGCCGGGGCGCTGACCAGCTATCTGCTGGGCGATTCGGTACTGCAGTTCTCCACCATCATCGGCTGCTACCTGTTCGCGATGGGCGTCGGTTCGCATTTTTCCAAGTATGTGAAAGAAGAGCGGGCGCTGACGGCATTTGTGGAGATCGAACTGCTGGTCGGCCTGATTGGCGGACTATCGGCAACGCTGCTGTTTCTGGTCTTCGCCTGGGCTGCTACGCCGTTCCGCAGCGTGATGTATGCGCTGGTGTTCGTGATCGGCGTATTGGTCGGGATGGAGATTCCGCTGGTGATGCGGGTGCTGAATACGCGGCAGGCTGAATTCAAGGAACTGGTCAGCCGGGTGCTCACCTTCGACTACCTGGGGGCGCTGGCCGTGTCCTTGCTGTTCCCCTTGGTGCTCGCGCCGCATCTGGGTCTGGCACGCACCGGCCTGTTGTTCGGTGCCCTGAACGCCGCCGTGGCGCTGTGGACCTGTTGGTCGTTCCGCCATGAAGTCATCGGCATGGCCGGCAAGCTCACCCGCGCGGCCGTTGTGCTGTTGGTGCTGGTCGTGGCTTTTGCCTTCTCCGATCGAATGACCACGCTGGCCGAGAAGGGCTTGTTTGGCGATGACACCATCCACGCCGAAACCACGCCCTACCAGCGCATCGTCGTCACCAAATGGCACGATGACATGCGCCTGTATCTGAACGGCAATCTGCAGTTTTCCAGCCGCGATGAACACCGTTATCACGAGGCGCTGGTGCATCCGGTATTGGCCGCCATGCCGTGGGCCAAACGGGTACTGGTGCTTGGCGGTGGCGACGGCTTGGCGCTGCGCGAAATCCTGCGCTATCCGAATATCGAACACGTGACGCTGGTCGATCTCGACCCGGCGATGACCAAGCTGTTTTCCTCCGCCGCCCCGCTGGTGGCGCTCAATCAAGGCTCGCTGAAGAATCCACGCGCCACGGTGATCAATGCCGATGCGGCGCAATGGCTGGAGAGCAATAGCGAGGTCTTCGACGCCATCATCATCGACTTCCCCGATCCAACCAATTTCGCGCTGGGCAAGCTTTACTCGGTGCCGATGTATCGGCTGGTGGCGCGGCACCTGAGCGAGAACGGTCTGGCCGTGGTGCAATCGACCTCGCCCTACTTCGCGCCCAACAGCTATTGGTGCGTGGATGTGACCCTGCATGAAGCCGGCTTCCACACCTGGCCGTATCACGCCTATGTGCCGTCATTCGGTGAGTGGGGCTTCATCCTGGCGGCCAAACATGATCACTACCGGCCGCCTGAACAGTACGCGTTGAAGATGCAGTTTCTCGATGCCACCAGCACGCAACTGATGTTCCTGTTTCCGCCGGATATGCAGCGCCGCCAGGTCGAGCCGAACCGGCTCAATACCCAATCGCTGGTGCATTACTTCGAAGCCGACTGGCATAACGTGATCCGGTGAGCGGGCGTCGATGAGCGAACTCAGCCGTCGCGGCTTTCTCACTCTCTCTGCCGCCTCGCTGGCGGCCTGCACCTTCCGCCCCGGTGTGGCAGTCAACCGCTACGCACCGGGCATGGCCGAGGGGCATGCGCTCCGCGATCACCCTGTTCTGCCTGCACCGTCGGCGGAAATCAGTATCGACACCGTCATCCTTGGTAGCGGCGTAGCGGGGCTGACTGCGGGTTGGCGGCTGGCTCGTGAGGGGTTCAACGACTTCATGCTGGTCGCCGGGCCTGAGTTGGGTGGCAACGCCACTGGCGGGCAACTGGGCGGGGTGGCCTATCCGCGTGGCGCGCATTACCTGCCGCTACCGGGGCCGAGTCTGGGCTACGTGCGGGAGATACTGGCCGAGATGGGCGTGATTGAATCCGGTACGGATCAAGCTCGCCCGTATTACGACGAGCGTGTGCTGGTGCATTCGCCGGAGGAACGACTTTACTTCGACGGCCAATGGCACGAGGGACTGGTCCCGCCCGGTGCCAACACGGAAGAAGAAGCACAACATCGGCGTTTCTTCGCCTACGTCGATCAGCTGAAACAACAACGCGGCAACGATGGCCGGCGCGTGTTCGAAATTCCCAGCGCCTTGTCGTCGCAAGACCCCGCGTGGCTGGCGCTCGATCTGCTCACCTTCGATGCCTGGCTGGATCGCAACGGCTACACCGCGCCGCGCCTGCGCTGGTATCTCGATTACGCCTGCCGCGACGATTTCGGCACGACCTCCGCCCGTGCGTCAGCGTGGGCCGGTTTGCACTATTTCGCCAGCCGGATCGGGCAGGCCGCCAACGCGGCCGATGAGGCGGTGCTGACCTGGCCGGATGGCTTGTCGCCCGTCACCCGCCATCTTGCCGCCAAGGTTGGCCCCAAGCGCATGTTGGCCGGCATGGCAGCCCGTGTGACTGAGCGCAACGGAAAAGTCGAAGCACTGGTCTGGCAGCCGGAGCAACAACGCACCGTGCTGATCCACGCGCGCAAAGCCATCTGCGCCATGCCGCTGCATGTCGCCAGCCACGTGGTCAAAGCGCTGCCGCAATATGGCTTTGATGCCGGCAAGCACATGCCGCCGCACGCACCTTGGCTGGTCGCCAATTTTCTGTTCGATCATTTCCCGACCGAAGCGCAAGGCGCACCGCTGTCGTGGGATAACGTGGTGTACGGCAGCAAGAGCCTGGGCTATGTGGTGGCAACCCACCAGTTGATCCGCGCCGCCCGCCCTGAAACAACAGTGTTCAGTGCCTACCACGCGCTCGCCGATAGCACGCCCGAAGCGGGTCGGCGTTGGCTTGCCTCCGCCAGTGACGATGACCTGTACGCGCTGGCCACGGGTGATCTCGCTACCGTCTATGGCTGGAAGCTATGGCATAACGCCAGCCGGGTCGAAATCACCTTGCGCGGCCACGCGATGGCATCGCCCACGCCGGGCTTTCGCAGCAATGCCGGGCTGCGGGCATTGCAACAAGCAGATGGCCCCATCCTGTTTGCCCACAGCGACCTCTCGGGGTTTTCGATTTTTGAAGAAGCGGCCTGGTGGGGTGACCAAGCAGCGCGACGCATTCTGCAGGCATGAGAAAGGGCGCCTAAGCGCCCTTTCTCATCGTGCCTGACTAATCATCAACAGATCAGATCAAGACTTGCCGGCATTCAGCTGCTTGTCGACAAAGTACTTGGTGCCGGCCACCGTCACCTCGGCAGTCAGACCGCTTTCGGTGATCTGGTAGGCGTACACATCCGGCGCAATCAGTGAAGCGCCAGACAAACCCACGCCCTTGCCTTCAACCTTGGCGGCAGCGGTGGCATCGCCGCTGAACGCCCAGCCGGACGTCACGAACTTGTGGAAAGCCTTCTGGCTGGTGAACACCAGCACCAGGCGCGAATTCTTCACGCCCAGGCCCAGGCCACCCTTGACCTGCGCCACGCCCATGAAGGTTTCCTTGCCCTTGCTGACGGCGACACCATCGCCACCGCCCGCGCCAGCAAAGATGAACTGCACGCTACCGGTGTTGAAGACGGCATAGCCAGCGGCTTTTTCAATCGACTGCTCCGACTCCGGATACTTCTTGTGAATCTCTTCCAGCGTCTGCTGAGCCATGTTACGAATGTTGGTACGGCGCTCGGCCGGCGACTTCTGCGGCCCTTGCTCCGTGGTAGGTGAGGTGGCTTGGCCCTCACCGGTTGCGTTCTCGGCAAATGCAGGGAGGGACAGTGCGAACGACATACTGCAAGCAGCAGCAATCAACGTATTTTTGATCAACATGGGATGTACCTCTCTTTGGATGTACCGGGTGATTGCCCGATAGAACCCACTCTAGGGCCATGGAATATCGAAAGGGCATGTCAAATTGACGCCCGATAACGGCAAAAATGGCAGAGAACTGGCACGATGCATGCCAGCCACGCGGCCGATCACCGATAATGAAATCACGTCCCGACTGGGTGTTTTGCCATGAATCTATCGACCGGCCTGTTCGTTCTCTTGCTACTGATCATCGTGAGCGCGTTTTTCTCGGTGTCGGAAATCTCGCTCGCTGCCGCCCGCAAATTCAAATTGCAGATGCTTGCCGACGAGGGCGACGCCGATGCGCTGCGCGTGATCGCATTGCAGGAAAAACCCGGCGATTTCTTTACCGTGGTGCAGGTAGCCGTCAACGCGGTCGCGATTCTTGGCGGTATCGTCGGCGAGAGCACCTTCACCCCCGCGATGACCAGCACTTTCACGGCGATGGGTGCGAATGGTGAATTGGCCGGCCAGCTCGGTTTTCTGGCCGCCTTTCTGATCACCACGGCATTCTTCATCCAGTTCGCCGACTTGATCCCGAAGCGGATCGGCATGCTGCAAGCGGAACGGGTGGCGGTGAAGATTGTCGGGCCGATGCTGATCTGCACCCGCATGCTGCGCCCGCTGGTCTGGCTGTTCGATGGCGTCGCCAACCTGTTTTTCCGTCTGTTCGGCCTGCCGACCAGGCGCGCCGATACGGTGACCTCCGACGAAATCATCGCGCTGATGGATGCCGGCGCCGAGGCGGGCACGGTGCAGCGCAAAGATCACCACGTGATCGAAAACCTGTTCGAGCTTGGCGATCGATCCGTTACCTCGGCGATGACCCAGCGTGAGCAGGTCGCGTATTTCTCGCTGGCCGCATCGGAAACCGCCGTCCACAACACCATCACCGCCCATCCGCATTCGAAATACCTGCTGTGCGAAACCGGCATCGACAGCGCGTTTGCCTATGTCGACGCCAAGGACTTGCTGCAACTGATCGTACTGGCCCCCTCGAAAGACCTGCTGGCCGACCTGCGCCGCATCGCGGTGAAGAACCTGCTGGTGGTGCCGGATACGCTGTCATTGTCCGAATTGCTGGACCGCTTCAAGGAAGCCCGCGAAGATTTCGCGCTGATCATCAATGAATACGCGTTAGCGGTCGGCGTGATCACGCTCAACGACGTCACCAGCCAATTGATGGGTGGCTTGATTGCCCCGAGTGACGACGAACAAATCGTGCGGCGCGATGCCAACTCCTGGCTGGTGGACGGCGTAACACCCATCGAAGACCTGAAACGCGCACTGGAGCTGGATGAATTACCACAGGAAGAAAACTTCGAAACGGTGGCCGGCTTTCTGATGATGCAACTCAAGCGCCTGCCAAAGAAGGCTGAGGCCATCGACTGGGACGGCTACCGTTTCGAAGTGGTCGATATCGACCACCACAAGATCGATCAGGTACTGGTCACTCGCCTGCCGATCAGCAGCTGACTCAAAGCCACCAACAAACCCCTGCTGACTTCGTTGTGCTCGCTTGCCGTACGACTTGTACTGTCTGCGCTCGCACGTCTTGCCAGCACCGCTACGCTGGGCTTTGTTGGCAGCTCTATAACTCTTATAATCTTCGGTTTCCGAGGAGCGCTGCGAGGCCCCGTTTCTACATGGCCCCAGGCTCGGATCAGTTTCAACGGCGCTCATCTTAGTCAACCCGTGCCGGGGCACGGGGCGCTAGATGAGCCGCGTCCCTCCCGGCCACATGCAAAGGAATCCTGCTGTGGCTGAATTCAAAGACTTCAAAGTTGCCGATCTCTCCCTTGCCGCCTGGGGCCGCAAGGAACTGAACATTGCCGAAACCGAAATGCCGGGCCTGATGAGCGTGCGCGACGCATTTGGTGCCAAGCAGCCGCTGAAAGGCGCGCGCATCGCCGGTTCGCTGCATATGACCATCCAGACCGGTGTGCTGATCGAAGCGTTGAAGGCGCTCGGTGCTGAAGTACGCTGGGCATCGTGCAATATCTTCTCGACTCAGGATCACGCCGCCGCCGCCATTGCCGCCGCAAACATTCCGGTCTTCGCCTTCAAAGGCGAATCGCTAGAGGAATACTGGCAGTTCACGCACCAGATCTTCGAATGGCCGAATGGCGAATACGCCAACATGATTCTGGATGACGGCGGCGACGCTACGCTGCTGCTGCATCTGGGTGCCCGCGCCGAGAAGGACATCTCGCTGGTCGGCAACCCGACCAACGAAGAAGAAACCGTGCTCTATGCCGCCATCAAGGCGCAGATCGCCAAAGATGCAACGTGGTACTCGACCCGCCTCTCGAAGATCATCGGCGTCACCGAGGAAACCACCACTGGCGTGCATCGCCTGTACCAGATGCACGAGCAAGGCAAGCTCGCCTTCCCGGCCATCAACGTCAACGATTCGGTCACCAAATCCAAGTTCGACAATCTGTACGGCTGCCGCGAATCGCTGGTCGATGGCATCAAGCGCGCTACCGACGTGATGATCGCCGGCAAGGTCGCTGTCGTGCTCGGCTATGGCGACGTGGGCAAGGGCTGCGCGCAATCGCTGCGTGGTCTGGGCGCGACGGTGTGGGTCACCGAAATCGACCCGATCTGCGCGCTGCAAGCGGCGATGGAAGGCTATCGCGTCGTGACCATCGATGACGTCGCCGGCCAAGCCGATATCTTCGTCACCACCACCGGCAATGTCGGCGTGATCACCCACGCGCACATGAAGGCGATGAAGCACAACGCCATCGTTTGCAACATCGGCCACTTCGACTCTGAAATCGAAGTCGCCAGCCTGCGCCAGTACGAGTGGGACAACATCAAGCCGCAGGTGGATCACATCGTGTTCCCTGACGGTAAGCGCATCATCCTGCTGGCCGAAGGCCGTCTGGTGAACCTGGGCTGCGGCACGGGCCACCCAAGCTTCGTGATGTCCAATTCGTTCGCCAATCAGGTGCTGGCGCAGATCGAGCTGTTCACCAAGACCGCACAATACCCGGTCGGCGTGTATGTGCTGCCGAAACATCTGGACGAAATGGTCGCCCGCCTGCACCTGCAAAAGCTCGGCGCCAAGCTCACCGTGCTGTCGGACGAGCAAGCGGCCTATATCGGCGTGCCGAAGGAAGGCCCGTACAAGCCGGCGCACTATCGTTACTAAGATCGCTACCTGACATTAGCGACGGGCAATAAAAAACCGGACTCGATGTCCGGTTTTTTATTGCCTACGCTCAACCCGTCCTACGCAACCGTGGCATCAATAGAACTTGCGCAAATCCATGCCCTTATAGAGCCCGGCCACTTCATTCGCATAGCCATTGAACATCAATGTCTTGCGACGCAGGAATTCGCCGATGCGCCGCTCACTGGCCTGACTCCAGCGCGGATGATCCACTTCCGGGTTCACATTGGAATAGAAGCCGTATTCCTGTGGCGCCGCTTTATTCCAGGCCGTAGCCGGCTGGTTTTCCAGCAAACGGATTTTCACAATCGATTTGGCGCTCTTGAAACCATACTTCCATGGCACGATCAAGCGGATCGGCGCGCCATTCTGATTCGGCAGCACCTTGCCATAAAGGCCGACGGCGAGAATCGCCAATGGATTCATCGCCTCATCAATCCGCAGACCTTCGGTATACGGCCAATCCAGAACCGGCATCGTCACGCCAGGCATCTGCTTTTTATCGGCCAGCGAGGTGAATTCAACGTATTTGGCTTTCGAGGTCGGCACCACTTGCTTCAGCAATTCCGATAACGGAAACCCCACCCACGGCACCACCATCGACCACGCCTCGACACAGCGCAGGCGATATAGCCGCTCTTCCAGTGGCGCGAGTCTCAGCAGGCTATCGATATCGAATGTTTTCGGTTTCTCGCAAGCCCCCTCCACCACCACGTTCCAGGGCCGGGTTTTCAAAGTGCCGGCATTGCGTGCCGGATCATCCTTATCAGTGCCGAATTCGTAGTAATTGTTGTAATGGGTGATTTGCTCGAAGGTGTTTTTCTCTTCATTGCCAACGTTGTAACGACTGGGCTTGGTCACCAAATCGCCAGCCGCAAACGCGCTTGGCAGCAGGCTGGCTGCGGCGAGCCCGGCACCGGCTGTCATCAGCTGCCGGCGATTGAGGTAAAGGGATTCAGGCGTGATCTCGGACGGCAAGATGTCACGAGCAGGCGGATTGAACAAACGGGAGAAGCGGGGCATGGCGGCATTCCTCGGGGTGAGGCGCGATGCGCGCCTTCTTACCAGTTGTAGTCGGAACAACGAACGAGATATGACAACGCTTAACGTAAAAGATGCCACGCCAGTGCACCGGCAGCACTGGTCAGCAGTACAACTGCAGCCACACGGATGCCGTAATCGATATTGCTACGGGTTTGCGACGAAATCGCGCGCCATAACAACCAGCCCAGCAAAAGCCACGGCAGCAAGCGCAATAATTTGGCAATCATGGGGAATTGGGCAGTCTGAATAGATGCGGCGGGGTAGTGAGATGGGAATCGGCAGCGTGATCGCCATCACACTTAAAGTGTTACTTTAAGTATTGACGATTCCCCTCTCATTTCATTGAGATTTATTTTTTTGCGGCAAATGAAAGCATTTGCGAGCTAAGTGATTGTATCAAAACAGTTTTCCCAAAACCGCCTCTTGTGGCGGTTTTTTATTTGCTCTATAGTGGGGTGCAGTGGGGGAAAGTGGGTAAAAGTGGATTATTTCTCCCGAACAAAGGTGGTTTGACGCATGGGCGTGGCAACTCTCAATCTGGACAGCAAGGGGCGTTTGGCGATTCCGGCCAAGCATCGCGAACTGCTGTCCGCAAAGAGTGCCGGCCGCCTCGTCCTCACCATCGACCCCGCCGGTTGCCTGCTGCTCTATGCAGAGCCTGACTGGCTGCCGGTTCGCGACCGGCTCAATCAACTCTCTGGCGCGCAAACCCAATTGCGCCGCTTCGTGGTCGGTAATGCCGAAGAACTGGAAATGGACGCCGCCGGCCGCATTCTCGTGCCGCAGCGCTTGCGCCAGCTCACCGGTTTGGAAAAGACGATTGCCTTCGTCGACATCGGCAACAAATTCGAGCTGTGGGACGAAACCAAGTGGACCGAGAAAGACCTCTCGGTGCTGGCGATCACCGATGAGGATCGCGAGCAATTGATGGAAGGTGTGGTGCTGTGAACTTCGAACATCGCACCGTCCTGCTCCACGAGGCGGTCGACGCACTGGCAATCAATCCCGACGGTTTATATGTCGACGGCACCTTTGGCCGCGGCGGTCACTCGCGTCTCATCCTCTCCAGGCTCGGCCCGAATGGCCGGCTGGTGTCGTTCGACAAGGACCTGGCCGCGATTGCCGAGGCCGAAAGCATCGACGACCCGCGCTTCACCATCGTGCACGACGGGTTCCAGACACTCGCCACGGCCCTTGCCGGCCTTGGCATCCAACACATCGACGGGCTGCTGCTGGACCTCGGCGTTTCATCGCCGCAGCTCGACGATGCCAGCCGGGGCTTCAGTTTCCGATTTGATGCCCCGCTCGACATGCGCATGGACACCACGCGCGGCATGACTGCCGCCGAATGGCTCAACCAGGCGGAAGAAAAAGACATAGCGGAGGTAGTGCGTGACTACGGCGAAGAACGGTTTGCTAAACAGGTTGCAGCAGCGATTGTTGCGCGTCGGGACGAGCGGCCATTCACCACTACAAGGGAACTTGCCACGGTCGTGGCAACGGCCGTCCGCACCCGTGAGCCGGGCCAGGACCCGGCGACGCGTACCTTCCAAGCTGTACGGATTTTCATCAATCGGGAGCTTGAGGAGCTCGCGGTAATTCTGCCGCAAGCCCTGAAACTGCTGGCACCCGGCGGGCGTCTAAGCGTTATCGCCTTCCATTCGCTCGAAGATCGCATCGTCAAGCGCTTCATTCAGGATGCCAGCAAGAACGATCTGCCGGATCGGCTACCGGTGCGCGCAGCCGATATCCCGGAGCCACCACTCAAACCGGTTGGCAAGCCCGTGCGCGCCAGCAGCGACGAAGTCGCGGCGAACCCGCGCGCGCGTAGCGCCATCCTGCGTGTGGCCGAACGCACTGGGGCTGCGGCATGACGCGCCTCAATCTGCTGCTGCTGGGCATTCTCGTGCTGTGCGCACTGTCGGTCGTCACCAGCCAGCACAAGGCGCGCAAGCTCTATGGCGAGCTGCAGAAAGAAGCGCAATCGGCACGGCAGCTCGACGTCGAATGGGGTCAGCTGCAGCTCGAACAAAGCACCTGGGCGATGCATTCGCGCATCGAATCCGAGGCGACCAAGCGGCTTGGCATGCAATTGCCGGGCGCCAACCGCACCCAAGCCATCCTGCCGCATGGGCAAGCCGTGGCCAAACCTACCGTGACGTCGGAATGAGGATGAAGCGTTTTTCCACAGCCCCCTCGACGACGCGTCCGGCCAGCCCCCCAGGCGGCCGGCAACGGTACGTGCAGCAGCTCAAGCTGGAGCGCTGGCGCGTCTGGCTGCTGATCGCCGGTCTGCTCTCGCTGTTCGGGGCGCTGCTGGTGCGCGGCCTATACCTGCAAACCTATAACGAAGGCTTCCTGCAAGAACAGGGCGATGCGCGCTACACCCGCACGCTCCGGCTGGAGGCTGACCGCGGCAAGATCACCGACCGCAATGGCGAACCACTAGCCATCTCCACCCCGGTGCAATCGATCTGGGCCAGCCCGCGCGGCATCAAGCTCTTGACCGGTGATCAGACCCGCCCGGAAGACTGGGAACCCGCCAACGAGAAAGACCCGGTGCCGGTATCACGCGCTGAAATCGCCAAGCTCGCCAAGGCGCTCGGCATGCCCACGGACGAGTTGGCCGGCAAGCTCGGCGACACCCGCAAGACCGACAAGCCGGATGCCAAGCTGCCCGATTTCGTCTGGCTCAAGCGCCAGATGACGCCTGACGACGCCAAGGCTGTCATGGCGCTCAACATCCCCGGCATCTATTCGCAGACTGAATACCGCCGCTATTACCCGGCCGGCGAAGTGATGGCCCATATCGTCGGCTACACCGACATCGACGGGCGCGGCCAGGAAGGCTTCGAGCTGACCAAGAACGCCATGCTGGAAGGCAAGGCCGGCAGCCGCACGGTGATCCGCGACCGCCGTGGCTACATCGTCGAAGACATCTCGACCATCGTGCCGCCGCGCGATGGCGAAACGCTGTCACTGTCAATCGACAGTCGTATCCAGTATCTGGCCTATCGCGAACTCAAGGCGCAGGTCGAGGCTTACCACGCAGCCGGCGGCGGCATCGTCGTGCTCGATGCGCGCACCGGCGAAGTGCTGGCGCTCGCCAACGCCCCGTCCTACAACCCGAACAGCCGCAACAAGATCGACGCCGCCCGCAAGCGCAACCGTGCGCTCACCGATCTGTATGAACCCGGCTCGACCATGAAGCCGTTCACCATTTCGGCAGCGCTCAACTCCGGCTCGATCAAGGACACCTCGTCGTTCACCACGGGCGGTCAGTTGCCGATGGCGGGCTATGTGATCAAGGACACGCATAACTACGGCACGCTGACCCCGGAAGGCATTCTGGTGAAGTCGAGCAACATCGGCGCGGCCAAGGTCGCGCTGACCATGCCGCGTGAAGTGCAGTGGACCATGCTCAACTCGGTGGGCTTCGGCCAGCAGCCGCAAACCGGCTTCCCCGGCGAAGCCTACGGTCGCCTGCGCCCGTGGAAGACCTGGTATCCGATCGAACAAGCCACCATCGGCTATGGCTACGGTATCTCGGTCAGCCTGGTGCAAATGGCCAAGGCGTATCAGATCTTCGCCACCGACGGCCAACTCCGCCCGATCACCTTCACCAAGCAGATCGCCCCGCTGCCGGGCAAACAGATCATTCCGGCTGAACTGGCCCAGGAAGTGCGCGGCATGCTGGAAAAAGTCACTCAGCCCGGCGGTACTGCCACCCGGGCGCAAGTCGTCGGCTACCGCATCGCCGGCAAGACCGGCACCGCCCTCAAACAAACGGCCGGCGGCTATGGCGAACGCAAATACGTCGCCTCCTTCGTCGGCTTCGCGCCAGTGTCCGATCCCCGTCTGATCATCGCCGTGATGATCGACGAACCCAGTGTCGAGAAAAGCTACTACGGCGGCATGGTGTCCGCCCCAGTATTCGCCAATGTGGTCGCCGGTAGCCTGCGCTTGTTGGGTGTACCGCCCGACGCCCCCACCACCAGCATCCTCTTGCCCGGCCCGACTGAGGACGAAGACGTGAAGGAAGAAACCTAGATGAAGCCGAAGCGCTTGATCCTTCCCAAACTTGATCTGGCTGCCATCGATGCGTTGGCAGCCGGTCGTCGTTTTACCAGCGACAGCCGCAAGGTGCAGCCCGGCGACGTATTCCTGGCCTTCCAGGGCGAATACGCCGATGGCCGCACTTATATCGATGCCGCCATCGTGGCCGGTGCCAGCGCCGTGATCTGGGAAGCCGAAGACTTCAAGTGGAATCCGGTCTGGACCGTGCCCAACCTCGCCGTGCCGCAATTGCGCGCGCAGGCCGGTATCGTGGCCAGCCATCTGCTCGGCGATCCATCCCAGGCACTGTTTGTCGTTGGCGTGACGGGCACCAACGGCAAGACCTCGATCGCCAACTGGCTCGGTCAGGCGTTCACCCAGCTCGGCCACAAGGCCGGCGTCTTGGGTACGCTGGGTAACGGCCTTTATGGCGCACTGGAAGAATCGACCCACACCACGCTCGACCCGCTGGCCTTGCAAGGCTGGTTGGCACAGTTCCGCGATGAAGGCGCAAGCCATGTTGCGATGGAAGTGTCATCGCACGGTTTGGCGCAGGATCGCGCCAACGGCGCGACATTCAATGTCGCGATCTTCACCAACCTGACCCGTGATCATCTCGACTATCACGGTGACATGGACAGTTATGGCGCGGCAAAAGCCAAGCTGTTCGACTGGGAAGGCCTGCAAGTCGCCGTCATCAACGCCGACGATGCCTTCGGCCAGACCCTCATCGGCAAAACAACTGCGCCACGCGTGCTGAGCTACGGCATCACCGGCGGCGACGTGCGCGCCCTGCGCATCGCCAACGACCTTGCCGGCCTCAAGCTCGACGTCGCCACACCGCTCGGCGAGATCACGATCCGCTCCAAGCTGGTCGGCCAGTTCAACGCCTACAACCTGCTCGCCTGCCTTGCCACGCTGATCGCCGCGGATGTGCCGCTGGCCGCAGCCGTAGCAGCGCTGGAACAGATCGAATCCGCACCGGGGCGCATGCAGCGCATCGGCGGCGAAGGCAAACCCGTGGTTGTGGTCGATTACGCCCACACGCCCGATGCGCTGGAAAAAGTGCTGCTGACGCTCAAGGCGGCGATGCCGCAGGGCACCCGGCTCTACTGCGTGTTTGGCTGCGGCGGCGACCGTGATCCGGGCAAACGCCCGATCATGGGCGAAATCGCCTGCCGGCTTGCCGATTCCGTGGTGATCACCAGCGACAACCCGCGCTCGGAAAACCCGCGCGACATCATTCTCGACATCGTGAAGGGTGTGCGTGGCGTACCGGGCACCGGCACCGACAACTACACCATCGAATCGGATCGCCGCGACGCGATTGCCGATGCGATTGCCTTGGCCGGCCCGAACGACGTGGTGCTGATCGCCGGTAAGGGCCACGAGAAATATCAGGAAGTTGCCGGCGTCCGGCACCACTTTGACGACGTCGAACAAGCGCAAAAGGCGCTGCAAAGGAAAAAAGCATGATGTTGAGTCTGCGTGAAGCCGCGCTTGCCGTATCCGGTCAACTGCTCGGGAACGGGGACATCGCGTTTTCACGGGTCACCACCGATAGCCGCGACATCCGCCCCGGCGACCTGTTCGTCGCCCTGCGCGGCGAGAACTTCGACGGCCACGCCTTCGCCGCTCAAGCCTTGGCGCAGGGCGCAGTCGCCGTGTTGTCGGAAAGCACCGGTGCCGGCGTGCGCATCATCGTGACCGACACCCTCGCCGCGCTCGGCCAGCTCGGCCAATACTGGCGCAACAAGCAGACCGACCTGACCGTCGTCGCCATCACCGGCAGCAACGGCAAGACCACCGTGAAAGAAATGACCGCCACCGTGCTAGCCGCCCAGGTTGGCGCCGATGCCGTCGTGGCCACGCGTGGCAACCTGAACAACCACATCGGCGTCCCTCTGACGCTGCTGTCGATCCGCCCGGAGCATCGCTACGCGGTGGTCGAGCTGGGCATGAATCATTTTGGCGAAATCGACTATCTGACCCGCCTCGTCCGGCCGGATGTGGCACTGGTCAACAACGCCGGCAGCGCCCACCTGGAATCGCTCGGCTCGGTCGAAGGCGTGGCACGCGCCAAGGGCGAAATTTTCGCCGGGCTCAAACCGGGTGGCGTCGCCATCATCAACGCCGACGACGAATTTGCTTCGCTGTGGGGCCAGATCGCCAACGGCTACAAGCAAATCACCTTTGGCCTGCGCACGGCGGAAGTGGCCGGCCATGCCATTGAATTGGGCGGCGTCGATACCCGTTTTGTGCTCACCACTCCGCTGGGCGGCGTCCACACGCGCCTCGGCGTGCCGGGCAAACACAACGTCAGCAACGCGACTGCCGCTGCGGCCATCGGCTATGCGCTTGGCTTTGAGGTGCGCGACATTGCCGCTGCGCTGGAAAGTTATACCGGCGTGAAAGGCCGTTTGCAGACCAAGACCGCCTTCAACGGCGCAACGCTGATCGACGACACCTACAACGCCAATCCGGATTCGATGAAAGCCGCGGTGGACGTGCTGGTGAATTGCGGCGGCAACACCGTGCTGGTGTTGGGTGACATCGGCGAGATCGGCAGCGATGGTCCGGCCTTGCATCGTGAAATCGGCGTTTATGCCAAGGAAAAAGGTGTCGGCGCGCTGTACACGCTGGGCGAGCAAATGAAGCTCGCCGCAGAAGCCTTCGACGGCGAACCGCCGCGTGGCCAACACTTTGCCGGCGTCGAGGCGCTGGTCGCCGCACTGCGCCCGAACCTGTCGGCCGATTCGACCGTGCTGGTCAAAGGCTCCCGCTTCATGCGCATGGAACGGGTCGTCGAGGCTTTGGCATCCGGCCAGCCACAAGGAGAGGCCTGACATGCTGCTGCTCCTGACGCAATGGCTAGGCGAAACGATCCGCGCCTTCAACGTCTTCAACTACATCACCCTGCGCGCCGTGCTCGCCACGATGACTGCGCTGGGCATCTCGTGGGTGCTCGGCCCGTGGGTGATCAAGAAGCTGACCGAACTCAAGGTCGGCCAAGCCGTACGCAGCGATGGCCCGCAGACACACCTCGTCAAAGCCGGCACGCCGACCATGGGCGGCACGCTGATCCTGCTGTCGATCGGCCTGACCACCTTGCTGTGGGGCGACCTGCGCAACAAGTACGTGTGGCTGGTGCTGATCGTCACCATGGCGACCGGCATCATCGGCTTCGTCGACGACTACAAGAAAGTCGCGCTCAAGAACCCGAAAGGCCTGTCCGCCAAGGCCAAGATGTTCTGGCAATCGGCCATCGCCATCGGCGCGGGCCTGTTCCTGGTGAACGCCGGCCAGTTGCCGTCGCATACCGGCTTCATCATCCCGTTCTACAAGGAAATCATTTATCCGTTCGGGGCGATCGGCTTTTGCGTGCTGACCTATTTCGTGATCGTCGGCACCAGCAACGCCGTCAACCTCACCGACGGGCTGGATGGCCTCGCCATCATGCCGACCGTGCTGGTCTCCGGCGCGTTCTGCATCTTTGCCTATGTGGCCGGTAACGTGAAATTCGCCACCTACCTCGGCATACCGCATGTGCCGGGCGCAGGTGAGCTGGTGATCTTCTGCGCCGCAATGGCGGGGGCCGGGCTGGGATTCCTCTGGTTCAACGCCTATCCGGCCGAAGTGTTCATGGGCGACGTCGGCGCGCTGGCACTCGGCGCGGGCCTTGGCATCGTGGCCGTGGTGGTCCGGCAGGAAATCGTGCTGTTCATCATGGGCGGCGTGTTCGTGGTCGAAGCGCTGTCGGTGATGATCCAGGTCGCCAGTTTCAAAATGACCGGCAAGCGCGTGTTCCGCATGGCGCCGCTGCATCACCACTACGAACTGAAAGGCTGGAAGGAAACGCAGGTGGTGGTCCGGTTCTGGATCATCACCATGCTGCTGGTGCTGTTCGGTCTTGCCACGTTGAAGTTGCGCTGAGGAATCATGGGTTACGCGGGACAACACATCATCGTCGTCGGCCTCGGGGAAACCGGGCTTTCGGCCGCGCGCTGGCTGGTGAAGCAAGGCGCGCGCGTGACCGTGGCCGATAGCCGCGCTACACCGCCGAATCTCGATACGCTGAAATCGGAGTTGCCGGATGTGGCGGTGCGTGCCGGTGCGTTCGACGCCAACACCTTCGCTGACGCTGACCTCTTGGTGGTCAGCCCCGGCGTACCCATTGCCACGCCGGCCATCGCCGCCGCCATTGCACGTGGCGTGCCCTATGCCGGCGACGTGGAGCTGCTCGCCCGCGCCCTGGCCGGAAAAGCGGCCAAAGTCATCGCCATCACCGGCAGCAACGGCAAATCCACGGTAACCACCATGGTCGGCCAGATGTGCGAAGCCGCCGGCCTCAAGACCGTCGTCGCCGGCAATATCGGCCTGCCGGTACTCGATGCACTGACGCAAAGCCCGGACGCTGACGTGTTCGTGCTCGAACTCTCCAGCTTCCAGCTCGAAACCACCCACTCGCTCACGCCGCACGCCGCGACGGTGCTCAACGTTTCCGAAGACCACCTCGACCGCTACGACGGCATGAAGGGCTACGCCGCGGCCAAGGCGCGCATTTTCAACGGTCTGGGCGTGATGGTGCTCAATCGTGAAGACGGCTATTGCCGTGGCATGGCCCAAGCCGGCCGTGACTTGGCGTGGTTCGGTCAGGATGCGCCGCGCAATGGCAGCGAATATGGTCTCGTGCCGGTTGGCGATGATGTCAGCCTGCGGCTCGGCGATTTCGAGCTGTTAAAAGCATCCGAACTACCGCTCGCTGGCTTGCATAACGCCGTCAACGCGCTGTCCGCGATTGCCTTGTGCAAGGCCATCGGCCTGCCGACCGGCCCATTGGTCGGCGCGCTCAAGTCCTTCAAGGGCTTGCCACATCGGGTCGAATTCGTCGCTGAAGTGAACGGCATTGCCTACTACGACGACTCGAAAGGCACCAACGTCGGCGCAACCGAAGCCGCGCTTAAGGGCATGACCCGGCCGGTGGTGCTGATCGCCGGTGGCGATGGCAAGGGCCAGGATTTCCGCCCACTACTTGCCGCTTGCGAGCGCATCTGCCGCGCCGTCGTCCTGATCGGCCGCGATGGCCCGCTGATCGCCGAAGTGCTCAACGATGCCCAATCCGAGTTGGTCGACGCCAACGACGAAGACGAAGCGTTCCTGCCGGTGTTGCAAGTGCCGACGCTGGAAATGGCCGTGCAGATGGCGGCGAATCTGGCCGAAGCCGGTGATGTGGTGCTGCTCTCGCCGGCTTGCGCCAGCCTCGACATGTTCCGCAACTATCATCACCGCGCTGAAGTATTCATCAAAGCGGTGAAGGAGCTGGCAGCGTGAAGCAGCTCTTCTACCAGGCCCTCAAGCGCGCCCGCCCCACCATGCAGCCCTACGATCGGGCGCTGCTGTGGTGCGTGCTGCTGCTGCTCGCCTTTGGCTTGGTGATGGTGTACTCGGCCTCGATCGCGATGGCCGAAGTGGACAAGAGCTCCGGCTACCGCGCCACCTACTTCCTGATCCGCCACGCCGCCTTCCTCACCGTGGGCTTGGCGGCGGGCTTCGCCGCGTTCACGGTGCCGACCAAGGCATGGCAGCAATATGCGCCGACCCTGTTCATCCTCGCCGTCATCCTGTTGACGCTGGTGCTGGTGCCGCACGTCGGCAAGGAAGTGAACGGCTCCAAGCGCTGGCTGAGCCTGTTCGTGATCAACCTGCAGCCGTCCGAACTGATGAAGTTCGTGGCTTGCATCTACGCCGCCGACTACACGGTGCGCAAGGCCGCATTCATGGGCGGCGACTTCATGGAAAGCATCACCAAGGGCCTGCTACCCATGCTGGTAGTGATGCTGGTGGTCGGCGGCCTGCTGCTGCTGGAGCCGGACTTCGGCGCATTCGCGGTCATCACCGCCATCACCATGGGGCTGCTGTTCCTTGGCGGCTTCAACTGGCGCTTGTTCGCCGGCCTGATCGTGTTCCTCGCCATCGGCTTTGTCGGCCTGATCGCCAGCTCGCCGTATCGCCGCGCCCGCGTGCTCGGCTTCCTTGATCCGTGGCAAGACCCGTATGGCAAGGGCTATCAGCTATCGCACTCGCTGATCGCATTCGGCCGGGGCGAATTGCATGGTGTGGGCCTGGGTGCCAGCGTCGAGAAACTTTCTTACCTGCCGGAAGCGCATACCGACTTCCTGATGGCGATCATTGCCGAAGAACTCGGCTTTATCGGCGTGGCCGGCGTCGTGGCCGCGTTCGCCTTTATCGTGTTCCGCGCCTTCATGATCGGCGTGCAAGCCGCCAAGCTCGACCGCGCCTATCAGGCGCTCGTGGCCCAAGGCATCGCCATCTGGATTGGCGTGCAAAGCGTGATCAACATCGGCGTAAACATGGGCGTGTTGCCGACCAAGGGCCTGACGCTGCCACTGCTATCGTTCGGCGGCTCCGGCATCGTGGCGAACCTGCTGGCGCTGGGCGTGCTGCTGCGGATCGACTATGAAAATCGTCAGTTGATTAGAGGATACGGCCAATGACTCGCCGCACCCTTCTGGTCATGGCCGGTGGTACTGGCGGTCACATCTTCCCGGCACTGGCGGTGGCAAATGCCGTGCGTGCCAAGGGTTGGGACGTGGTCTGGCTAGGTGCGAAAGATGCGATGGAAACGCGCATCGTGCCGCAGCACGGCATCACGCTGGAAACCCTCGCCATTACCGGCGTGCGCGGCAAGGGCTTGCTGAAAAAACTGGCCCAGCCGTGGGTGCAGTTCAAGGCGCTGTGCATGGCCTTCAACGTCATCTTCCGTTACCGCCCGGACGTCACCATCGGCTTCGGCGGCTTTACCGGCTTCCCTGGTGGGCTGGCCGCCCGCTTGTTGTGGGAACCGCTGGTCATCCATGAACAAAACTCGGTCGCTGGCTTGACCAACAAGGTGCTGGCGAAGATCGCCAGCCGCGTGCTGTTCGCCTTCCCGAGCGCCTTCCCCGGTCGCAACGGCTGTGTGGGCAACCCGGTGCGGGACGAAATCACCGCCATTGCGCCGCCGATCGAGCGCTTCGCCAACCGCAGCGGCCCGCTGAAATTGCTGGTCGTCGGCGGCAGCCTCGGCGCGCTGGTCTTCAACGAACAAGTGCCCAAAGCGCTCGCCATGCTGCCGGAGAACGAACGCCCGCAGGTGATTCACCAAGCAGGGGAAAAGCATATCGAAGCCT
Organism: Andreprevotia chitinilytica DSM 18519; assembly: GCF_000711875.1. Lineage (GTDB taxonomy): Bacteria > Pseudomonadota > Gammaproteobacteria > Burkholderiales > Chitinibacteraceae > Andreprevotia > Andreprevotia chitinilytica. Next base: position 80,413 of record NZ_JONM01000006.1, on the reverse strand, counting down.
TGAAGGCGAACTACGCCGCTGCGGGCGTCAATGCCGAATGCGTCGCCTTCATCGGCGACATGGCCAAAGCCTACGCCGATACCGATCTGGTGCTGTGCCGCGCTGGCGCGCTCACGGTGTCGGAAATCGCCTGCGTCGGTGCGGCCAGCGTGCTGGTGCCGTTCCCGTCTGCCGTGGACGACCACCAGACGGGCAACGCCAAATATCTGTCTGACGCCGGCGCAGGCATCCTGCTGCCGCAAACCCAATTCAGCGCCGAGCGTTTCGCCGCGCTGCTGCAACAAACGAATCGCGCAAGCTGCCTCGATATGGCCGAAAAGGCCCGGCTGCTTGCCAAACCCGACGCGACCGAACGGGTCGTGGCGGTGATTGAATCGTTGAGTGAGGCGTGAGGGGTTAGGTGTGAGGTGAAAACCCGCCAATCCATGAACGACTCGCTTTGAAATGAAGACCGGAAGAGGCGTCAAAGCCCTCCTCTTAATAAATTTGTTTGAACACGGATACACATGAGGAAACGGAGCGAATGAGCAAGGTGTTACCCCTAACCCCTCTCACCTCACTCCTCACAGCCAGATGAAACACAAAGTAAAACGCATCCATTTCGTTGGCATCGGCGGCGTCGGCATGAGCGGCATTGCCGAGGTATTGCTCAACCTCGGCTTTGAAGTCTCCGGCACCGATCTGGGCAGCAACGCGACCACGCAGCGTCTGGCTGCGGCGGGCGCGGTCGTCCATCAAGGGCATGGTGCGGAATACGTGCAGAACGCCGACGTGGTGGTGATTTCCAGCGCGGTGAAGGAAGACAACCCGGAAGTGATCGAAGCGCGCAGCCGCAAGATCCCGGTGGTGCCACGCGCCATGATGCTGGCCGAGCTGATGCGCCTGAAGCAAGGCATCGCCATCGCCGGCACGCACGGCAAGACCACCACCACCAGCCTGACTGCCTCGATTCTGGAAGCCGCCGGCCTTGATCCAACCTTCGTGATTGGCGGCAAGCTGCATGCCGCGGGCTCGAATGCCCGCTTGGGCCACGGCGATTTCCTCGTTGCCGAGGCGGACGAGAGCGATGCCTCCTTCCTGCTGCTGACCCCGGTGATTTCGGTGGTGACGAATATCGATGCCGACCACATGGACACCTACGGCCATGATTTCGAGAAGCTCAAGCAGGCGTTCGTCGAGTTCCTCTATCACCTGCCGTTCTACGGCCGTGCCGTGCTGTGCGTGGATGACCCGAACGTGCGTGCGATCCTGCCGCAAGTGACCAGCCCGATCACCACCTATGGCACGTCGGAAGACGCCATGCTGCGCGCCGAGAACATCGTCGCCGCCAACGGCCAGATGCAGTTCGACGCGGTGTGGGAAAACGGCGAGACCCGCCGCATTCCGGTCGTGCTCAATATGCCTGGCATGCACAACGTGCTGAACGCACTGGCCGCCATTGGCATCGCGCTCGAGGTCGGCGCATCCGAAGCCGCGATCCAGCAAGCGCTGGCAGGCTTCCAGGGCGTTGGTCGACGCTTCCAGCGTTATGGCGAAATTGCCCTGCAAGCCGGTGGCAGTTTCACGCTGGTGGATGACTACGGTCACCACCCGGTCGAAATGGCCGCCACGCTCGCCGCGGCACGGGGCGCGTTCCCCGGCCGCCGCCTGCTGCTGGCATTCCAGCCGCACCGCTATACCCGCACCCGCGATTGCTTCGAAGACTTCGTGAAGGTGCTCAACACCGTTGATGGCCTACTGCTGGGCGAAGTCTATGCCGCCGGCGAAGCACCGATCATCGCGGCCGATGCTCGGGCATTGGCCCGCGCCGTGCGCGTGGCTGGCAAGGTCGAGCCGGTGTTCGTTGAAGACATCGCCGACATGCCGGCCGCCGTTTTCGCCGCCGCGCAAGACGGCGATGTGGTGATCACCATGGGTGCCGGCACGATTGGCAGCATCCCCGCAAAACTGGCCGGGGGTGCGTGAAGTGGAACAAGTGGATATGAAGCAGAAATACGGCAAAGTTGCCGTCCTGATGGGCGGCACCTCCAGCGAGCGCGAAGTGTCGTTGATGAGCGGCAGTGGCGTGCTGACCGCGCTGCTGGATCGCGGCGTTGACGCCCATCCGTTCGACCCGAGCGAGAAACCGCTCTCCGCACTGAAGTCGGAACAATTCGACCGCGTCTTCCTGATCCTGCACGGCCCGTTCGGCGAAGACGGCACCGTGCAAGGCGCGCTGGAAGTGCTCGGCATTCCCTACACCGGCTGCGGCGTGATGGCCTCGGCCGTGGGCCTGGACAAATTGCGTACCAAGCTGCTGTGGCAAGCGGTCGGCCTGCCGATTCCGGCCTTCGAGCTGATCGACGCCAAGAGCGACTTTGCCGCCGTCGAGAAAAAACTCGGCCTGCCGCTGTTCGTGAAACCGGCGACCGAAGGCTCCAGCGTTGGCGTGATCAAGGTGAAAGAAGCTGGCGGCCTCAAGGCAGCCTTTGAAGAGGCGAACCGTTTCGATCCGCTCGTGATCGCCGAGCAATTCGTCGGTGGTGGCGAATACACCGCCGCCATGCTGGGCGACAACGTGTTGCCGATGATCAAGATCGAGCCGGCCACCGAGTTCTACGACTACGAAGCCAAATACATCCGCGACGACACGGTCTACCGCTGCCCGCCCGATCTGCCTGCCGCCACGACCGAACAGATCGTGGCCGACGTGAAGAAAGCGTTCTGGGTCATCGGCGGCAAGAGCTGGGGCCGCGTCGACTTCCTGATGGATGAAGCCGGCAAGCATTACCTGCTGGAAGTGAACACCGCGCCGGGGATGACCAGCCATAGCCTGTTCCCCATGGCAGCACGTGCAGTCGGCATCAGTTACGAAGACCTCGTGCTGAAAGTGCTGGATACGACGCTTTGAGCGATCTGAACAAAGGAAGCATGAATAAAGCGATGAGAGAACCTTGTCAGAGCGTAGCGAGCGGGCGCGAGACAAGGAGTCAGCAGCACAGCCACCGGAACGTACCTGAGTACGTGAGGATGGCGAGCAGCGCGCGACGCAGTATCGCGGTCGCGCAGTAGCTCTGGCGAGGTTCGAATGTGGGATAAGCCGCAACTGTTACTTTGGTTTGCAAACCTGCTCACGGCACTGGCCGTGTTGCTGCTGTTCTATTCGGTCGTCTTTCTGGGCGTGCATTCGCCGCTGTTCCCGGTGCGCGCGATCAAGGTCGATGGCGAGCTGACGCATGTGACGCGCGAGCAGCTGCAGTACGTGATCAAGAACGAGTTGAAGGGCACATTTTTCACGCTGGATCTGGACAAGACCCGGCAAGCGTTCGAGAAGCTGCCGTGGGTGCGCCAGGTGAGCGTGCGCCGCCGCTGGCCGGATCGGCTGGAAGTGAGTGTTGAAGAACATAAAGCGATCGCCCGTTGGGGATCGATCGCACTGTTGAATACCTATGGCGAGCGTTTCGACGCCGCCAGCAATGAGGCGTTGCCGGTGCTGGAAGGCCCGGAAGGCACCGAGAAAAAGATGGTGGATGGCTACCGCCAATTGCAGGGCATTTTGCTGCCGCTGAAGAAAGCGGCGACGCATTTGTGGTTATCGCCGCGCCGCGCATGGCGGCTTGAGCTGGACCACCAGTTGACGGTGGAAGTGGGTCGCGATGATGCCATGGCGCGGGTGGAACGGTTTGTCGATGCCTATCCGAATTCATTGGCATTGATCGCAGAAAAGCACCCATTCGAATACGTGGATTTGCGTTATCCGAACGGATTTGCAGTGCGCTTGCCGGGTTATCAGCCAGCCGGCGAAGGGAAAAAGAAGCCCGGAAAGGCTTAAACAAGATTTCAAATTGAACGAATTGAAATCAATTGAATCGAGAAAGCACTTAAAACCAGTAGGTTATCTGTGTTTTTTCAAGCAAAATATCAAGTATTGTAAAGAGGCTGTCAGTGACTAGAGACGCAAAAAATCTCATCGTCGGGCTCGACATCGGGACGTCCAAGGTCGTGGCCGTCGTGGCCGAGGTGCAGGACGACGGCACGCTCAACGTGGTGGGGCTCGGCTCGGCCGCGTCGCGCGGGTTGAAGCGCGGGGTCGTCGTCGACATCGAAAAGACAGTCAGCGCGATCCAGAGCGCACTGGGCGAGGCCGAATTGATGGCGGACTGCAAGATCCGCGAGGTGTTCACCGGTGTGGCCGGCAGCCACATCAAGGGCATCAACTCGGACGGCATGGTTGCGATCAAGGACAAGGAAGTCACGCAGGCCGACGTCGACCGCGCGATCGAAACTGCCAGCGCGGTGAACATCCCGACCGATCACCAGGTGCTGCACATCCTGGCGCAGGAATACATGATCGACGGCCAGGAAGGCGTGAAAGAGCCGCTGGGCATGTCCGGCGTGCGGCTGCACGTGAACGTGCACATCGTCTCCGGCGCAGTATCGGCGGTGCAGAACATCACCAAATGCGTACGCCGCTGCGGACTGGAAATCGCCGAAGTGATCCTGCAGCCGCTGGCATCGGCCAACGCGGTGCTGACCGAGGACGAGAAAGACCTGGGCGTGTGTCTGGTCGATATCGGCGGCGGCACCACGGATATCTCGGTGTTCATCAACGGTGCGATCCGCCACACGGCCGTGATCCCGATTGCCGGCGACCAGATCACCAACGACATTGCGATGGCGTTGCGTACGCCAACGTCGGAAGCGGAAACGATCAAGCTGCAGCACGGCGTGGCCCAGCGCCACATGACCGACCCGCAGGCCATGATCGAAGTCCCCGGCGTGGGCGAGCGCGGTGCGCGGCAAATGAGCCGCCACACGCTGGCCGAAGTGATCGAGCCACGCGTGGAAGAACTGTATGGATTGGTGCAAGCAGAACTGCGCCGTTTCGGATTCGAAGATCGCCTGTCGAGTGGTGTGGTCATCACTGGCGGCGCAGCCCTGATGCCGGGCATGACCAGCCTGGCGGAAGAGATTTTCCACATGCCCGTGCGTATCGGCCTGCCGAAGTACGTCGGCGGTCTGGCAGAGGTGGTCAAGAATCCGCGTTATTCAACGGCAGTGGGTTTGTTGCTGCTGGCGCATGAGCAGTACCAGAAAAATCCGACCGGACGACAGAGGGATGGATCGTTCGGCGACATCCTGGGCCGCATGAGATCGTGGTTCCAGAACAATTTTTAATACCGGTTCAGTGATTCAGTTTCAGTCATTCATTTATCAAGTTCATCAACTCAGTTGCAAGTGCAGTAACGGGTCAAGAGGAGAAACAGCATGGCACTCACTATCGAAGTTCAAGAGGTCGCCCATCACGTCAACATCAAGGTCATCGGTGTTGGCGGTGCAGGGTGCAACGCAATCAACAACATGATCGAGCACGCGATGAACGGTGTTCAGTTCATCTCGGCCAATACCGATGCCCAGGTGTTGAAGCTTTCCAAGGCGCAGGACGTGGTGCAACTCGGCCATGAACTCACCAAGGGCTTTGGCGCCGGTTGCAACCCGGATATCGGCCGTGCCGCCGCCGAAGAAGATCGCGATCATCTCTCCGAGTTGATCGACGGCGCGGACCTGCTCTTCATCACCGCCGGCATGGGTGGCGGCACCGGCACAGGTGCAGCCCCTGTGATCGCGCAAGTGGCGCGTGAGAAAGGCATCCTGACCGTCGGTGTCGTCACCAAGCCGGGGCTGGACGAAGGCAACCGCCAGAAAGTCGCGCAACAGGGCATCGATGAGTTGTCTCGCTACGTGGATTCGCTGATCGTCGTCTCCAACCAGAAGCTGGAAGAAGTGCTGGGCGAAGACGTGACCATCGACGAAGCGTTCCGCGCCGCCGATGACGTGCTGCGCAACGCGGTCGGCTCCATCGTTGAGATCATCAACTACCCGGGCCTGATCAACGTCGACTTTGCCGACGTGAAGACCGTGATGCGCGAAATGGGCATGGCGATGATGGGCTCCGCCCACGCATCCGGCGCAGACCGCGCCACCGTGGCGACCGAAGAAGCGATCCGTTGCCCGCTGCTGGACAACATCAACTTCAAGGGCGCACGCGGCGTGCTGGTGAACTTCTCCGCCAGCCGTGCCACGCTCAAGAAGTCGGAAATCCGCCAGGCGCTGGAAATCATCGAAGCGGGCGTGGCCGACGGCGCGCTGGTCAAGCACGGTGTGGTGTACGACGAAAGCCTGGGCGATTCGATTCGCGTCACGCTGGTCGCCACCGGCCTGAACAGCAAGGGCAAGCCCGAGCTGTCCGTCGTGCAAACGCAAACGCTGAAAACCGGCACCGACAACGCAGCCGGCTTCAATGCCGAAGACTACGACACGCCGGCCATCTGGCGCTCGCGCCGCGGCGCAGCTGCACAGACGGAGCAAGCGGTTCGTCCGGCGATTTCGAACGTGGATATGGATATTCCGGCGTTCCTGCGTCGTCAGGCGGATTGATCGGGCCTCGGCCTACTGCGCCTGCGCATGGCTTTGTCGCGAAACGGGTTCGGCATCCTCATGGACATCAAGTCCATTCCGGTGCCTCGCCCGCTCCGCTTCGCGCCCCGCACAGGCTCGCTACGGCCGCCTTCCCGATCAACGGGATCGGTGGACTGTCGCACAGGTAGATAAAGCCGCCCAATCGCGAACATTGCAACGATCAATCCAGTCGATGACCCGCGGCTGCTAAAATCGTAAGAACGTGTTCAGCGTCTGTCGCGAGCGGCCCTCAGCGGAGTAAAGAGCAGCGCAGGAACCGGAGTGTACGAACGTACATGAGGATTCCGAGCAGCGCATGAGCTCCGATCAGGGCCGAGCAGCAAGACGATGGACAAGTTCTAAGCAGTTCATGATTGAAGGTGGGACACCATGTTTTCGCAACGCACATTGAAGAGCGCGGTCCGCGCGGTTGGGGTCGGCCTGCATTCGGGCGAGCGCGTCACGCTTGTCATGAAGCCGGCCCCGGTCGATCACGGCATCGTGTTCGTCCGCAGCGACCTGCCCGGCTCGCGGCTCTTCAAGGTCGGGCCGGAACTCGTCAACGACACGCGTCTCTCCTCAACGCTGGTTGATGGCGATGTCCGCGTCGGCACCATCGAGCACTTGATGTCCGCCTTTGCCGGCCTGGGCATCGACAACGTGCTGGTGGAAGTCGATGCGCCCGAGATGCCGATCATGGATGGCTCCTCCGCGCCCTTTATCTACCTGATCCAGTCCGCCGGCATCATCGACCAGGATGCCCCCAAGCATTTCGTGCGCGTCCTCAAGACCGTCGAAGTGCGTGACGGCGACAAATGGGTGAAGCTGGAGCCGCACAACGGCTACAAGATCGCCCTCACCATCGACTTTCAGCACCCGGCCTTCAAGAAATCAGCGCAAACCGTTGCGCTCGATTTTGCCGATACCAATTACGTCTCCGAAATCTCCCGCGCCCGCACCTTCGGCTTTATCCACGAAGTGGAATACATGCGCATGCACGGCCTCGCCCGGGGCGGCAGCATGGAAAACGCCATCGTGATCGACGAATACCGCGTGCTGAACGAAGGCGGCCTGCGCTTCGAAGACGAATTCGTACGCCACAAAGTGCTCGATGCAATTGGTGACCTCTACATCCTCGGTCAGCCGCTGATCGGCGCGTTCTCCGGCTATAAATCCGGCCATGCCATGAACAACAAGCTGTTGCGGGCGCTGCTGGCAGATGAATCGAGCTTTGAGCGGGTGACATTCACCCGGCGCGAGGATGTGCCGAGTTCGTTTCATGAATTGCCGCCGCTCTCGATCTGATTCGCCGATCCGATGTTCCTGTTGATCCGCCTTCTCTTCCTGCTCGCCGTCCTCGTCATCGGCTTCGGCACATTCAAATACCAGCGCACGCGTGATCGTTACTGGCTACGTCTGATCCGCTGGACGATTTTCATCGTGCTTGGCGCGTTGTTGATCATGTTCATCGGCCTCGCGGTCGACCGCCTGGAGCACTGATGCCGCGTTTCTATCTGGATGCCGACCTTGCCATTGGCACCGCGCTCACCTTGCCGGAAGGCGTTGCCCGTCACGTGCAAGTGCTGCGCATGCAGCCGGGCGAGGCGATTACCTTGTTCAATGGGCGTGGTGGCGAGTACCAAGCCACGATCACCGCGATGGGCAAGCGGAATGTCGATGTAACCCTCGACGCCTTCGATGCGGCGGATCGCGAATCGCCGTTCGAGATCACCTTGATACAGAGCGTGTCAGCGTCGGAGCGGATGGATTACACCATTCAGAAAGCCACCGAACTGGGCGTGGCCCGCATCGTGCCGGTGTATAGCCAGTATTGTCAGCAGCGGCTCTCAGGCGAGCGGGCCGAAAAGCGGCTGACACATTGGCAGGCAGTGGCACAAGCCGCGTGCGAACAATGCGAACGCACGCGAGTGCCGGAGATTGCACCGGTCATTGCACTGGATAAGCTGCTCGCCAGCCCCCCCGCCGATCTCAAAACAGCTGACCTCAAGCTGCTGCTGTCGCCAGTCGGCGCGATCCGTGCGGGCGGCCTGCCTCTTGAGGCGAAAAGCGCTGCCGTGCTGGTCGGCCCGGAAGGCGGCTTGTCGGAAACCGAAGAAGCCGCTGCACGCGCCGCTGGCTTTACGCCGCTGATCCTCGGCCCGCGCATTCTGCGCACGGAAACCGCCGGCCCGGCCATCGCCGCGATCCTGCAGGCGCGTTACGGCGATTATTGATAAATTCTTGAAATGCCACGCTCAATCATTCATGCATTTCAATGTGTTTCGATAATGACAGGTGCTCATGCGACCCTCACTCGCGCTTGACCTCAAGCGAAGTGCCGTCCGTGAAGCGGCAAGCCGCTTTCGCACGGCAAACCCGCGCATCTTCGGCTCGGTGCTGCACGGCACCGATCAGGACGGCAGCGACCTCGATCTATTGGTCGATGCGCTCCCAGGCACAACGCTGTTCGATCTGGGTGGCCTGCAAGACGAGCTGGAATCCTTGCTCGGCGTCCACGTTGATCTGTTGACCCCCGACGACCTCCCCAAGAAGTTTCGGGCCCAAGTACTCGCAGAGGCGCAGCCTGTATGAGCGAGAGCCGTCTTCCAGACTATCTCGACCACATGCAGCAGGCCGCAACGGATGCGTGCAGCTTTGTTGATGGTTTGGACAAGGATGCTTTCCTTCAGGACAAGCGCACGCAGCAAGCCGTCATCATGAGCCTCATCATCATTGGCGAGGCGGCGACGAAGGTGATGGATGGTTACGCAGAGTTCACCCAAGCGTACTCTGAGTTGCCGTGGCGCAACATGCGGGGCATGCGTAACCGCATCGCTCACGGCTACTTCGATATCAACCTTGAAGTGGTATGGGATACGGTGCAGACCGCTTTGCCGGCGTTGTTGAAGCAACTGTCCACGGTTCGCAACGATGCAGCCAACGGGGAATGATTTTCCCCAAGCAGGAGCGGAGCCATCCGGCCCGTTATAATCCGGCCACCCTCTCCTGTTTCGAGTCTGCATGAACAGCCGCACGCTTTACCTTCGCCTGCTGGGCGAGATCAAACCCTATTGGCCCATCGCCCTGATCACCATTGTCTGCATGGCTGTTGCGGCCTTGGTCGACGGTGCGCTGCTCTCCTTGCTCAAGCCGCTGGTCGACGAGAATCTGTCCAAAGATGCGCTGGTACGGAGCGCCATGTGGATTCTGCCGGCGCAAATCCTGGCGCTGGCTGTGCTGCGACTGGCATCCAACTTCGGCAACGAATACACCAGCACGTGGCTATCGGCCCGCGTGATGCACGATCTGCGGGAGAAAATGTTCGCCCGCTATATGCGGCTACCGACGCGCTATTACGATCAGTCGTCGACTGGCGTGCTGCTGTCGCGCGTGACCTACGACGTGAACCAGATCATGGAAGCCGGCGTGCAAACGCTGACCGTGCTGTGCCGCGATTCGCTCTCGCTGGCGGTTTATCTCACGATCATGCTACTCAACGACTGGCGGCTCACCATGCTGTGCGTGATCCTACTGCCGGGCGTGGCGCTGTCGATCTCGATCGTCGGCAAACGCCAGCGGCGCATCTCGCGGGAAACGCAGGCGGCAATGGGCGAGATGACGCGCATTCTCGACGAGAGCCTCGCCGGCCAGCGTGTGGTGAAGCTGTTCGGCGGAACGAGCTATGAGGAAGGTCGCTTTTCCAGCCGCAACCGGGGCGTAAAAAACCTCACCACCAAGCAGGCCGCGACCTCTGCACTCAACTCCGGCTTGATCATGCTGCTGATCGGCGTGACTTTGGCGGTCATCGTCTACTTCGCCAGCCTGCGTGCTCAGTCCGGCGGTTTGACGGCCGGGGCCTTCATCGTCTTCATGACGGCGATGATGGCGCTGCAGCAACCGATCAAGAACATCACCAAGATCAATCAGGTGATGCATCGTGGTCTGGCGGCAGCGGAATCCGTGTTCGCCGTGCTCGATGAGGAAATCGAGGACGACGGCGGCGGCAAGCCGTTGGGCCGCAGCGAAGGGCGGATCGAGTTCGACCACGTTGACTTCCACTACGGCGAAGCCAGTCAGCTGGCGTTGTCGGGTATCACTCTCAATGTTGCACGGGGCGAAACGGTGGCGCTGGTTGGCAGCTCCGGCAGCGGCAAGACCACGCTCGCCAATCTGTTGCCACGTTTCTATGAACCCAGTGGCGGCTCGATCCGCCTCGATGGCGTGCCCCTGCCGGACTACAAGCTGGCCGATCTGCGCCGCCAGTTCGCCGTGGTCAGCCAAGACGTGGTGCTGTTCAACGATACCGTCGCCGCCAACATTGCCTACGGCGATGCGGAGCCCGACCCAGCCCGCGTGCGCCAAGCGGCCGAAGCGGCCTTTGCCACGGACTTCATCGAAACCATGCCGGAAGGCTTCGACACCATGCTGGGCGAAAACGGCGTGCGGTTGTCCGGCGGCCAGCGCCAGCGCCTCGCCATTGCCCGTGCCGTCTACAAGAACGCGCCGATCCTGATTCTGGACGAGGCAACCAGCGCGCTGGATACGGAATCCGAGCGCAAGGTGCAAGCCGCGCTGGAGAACCTGATGCAAGACCGCACCACCCTCGTCATTGCGCATCGACTCTCCACCATCGAAAACGCCAACCGTATCGTGGTGATGAAGCAAGGCCGCATCGTCGAGACCGGCAAGCACACCGAGTTGATCGCCCAAGGTGGCGCATATAGCCAGATGCATGCGGTGCAGTTCGCGGACTGATCCTCAAGGCTGACACAATCTCCCATGCGCTTGCCCTTCCATCTGCTTGAACTCAAACCCGGCGATCACCCGTGGCGCAAGGCATGGTGTTCGGCGCTCGCGATCGGGATTCCCGCCCTGCTGGCACTGGCCTTGCATCAACCGGGCGGGATTCTGTTCGCCACGCTGGGCGGCATGTACGCCACGCTGGTTGATTTCGGCGGTACCTTCCGCTATCGCTTGACCACGCAACTAGCTGGCGCGGTACTGATCTTTGGCTGTGGCGCGTTCGGGCTGTATCTAGGCCATCACGCTACCTGGATCCTGCCATTGCTGGCGTTGTTGACCTTCGCCATTGGCTGGACCGACGGCAACGACACCGCGCTGGAGATCATCTTCCGCCTCGCGGCACTGATCCTGCTGGTATGCGCCTATACGCCGGGCCTGCCGCTCCCCCTGCTGCCCTACGTGCTGGTTGGCTTCCTGATCGGCCAGATCGTGGTCGGCGTCGACAGCCTGATCTGGAAAAACGAAGGCGATCATCGCGGGCTGAAACGGGGCATGTTGCGCATCATGGCCGGGCGCAACGCGGGTTGGCTGCATGCGCTGTGCTTCATGGTGACGTGTACCGCTGCGCTCTGGATCGCGTTAGTGCTCGGCTTCCAGCGCCCGGCCTGGCTGACCGCCGTGACGCTGTTTGTGTTGCGCCCGGACGGCGCGGATAGCCTGCGCCGCCTGTTGCAATACGCCGTCGGGACGCTCGTCGGTGTGCCACTGGCATGGCTGGTGGTGCGTTTCAGCCATGAACCTGTCCACCTGCTGGCTTGGGTGCTCGTATTCGCTTTCCTCCGCCCGCTAGGCATGGCACGCAACTATTGGGCACATGCTGCGGCAATCACGGCAATGGTGATGATCCTGCTTGATATCGCCTGGCTGCCGAATGGCGGCGATCTCAGCTTGCTGCGCATCCGACTGGTGGATGTGCTGGTTGGCTCAGCCATCGCCCTGGCTGGGCTGATGGTCTTCAATACCGCTGCACGGCGGCATTTGTTCGGCCATATTCAAGAAGACCGGTCGTAAGCAACGCTGCCCCGTGCGGGAGCCAAACTCGCCCAGTATTAGTGCTTCAGTCTATGTCCGGCCATGCTTACGCCGTAATACACTGACATCACCATTCGGCGATGGAGCTGGGTGCGCATCTGGTCAACAAGGAAAAACAATGAAACTGGCAACCAGAGTCTGGGTCATCATCGCGGCGGCCATGCTGGGGATGGTGATCATTTCAGCGGTGGGGCTCGTCAGCCTGCGCCACACCATGATGCAGGAACGCGAGAGCCAGATCACACGGTTGCTGGTTGAAGCCGAGAACATGCTGAAGCACTACCAGCAGCTCGAAACCAGCGGCAAGCTCACCCATGAAGAAGCGCAAACGCGCGCTGCCGATGCGCTGGCGAATCTGCGCGATGGCGATGTCTATTTCTTCGCCCGTGCGCCCGGCAATATCCTGGTCGTCCACCCGAAAACCGAACGCGTCGGCAAGGTCGACAAAGGCACCAAGGGCGCTGACGGCCGCTACGCCACAGAGATCTATGCCGAAGCGCTCTCCAAAGGTCACATCGGCATCGTGGAAATCCAGACCTCCAAACCGGGCGGCAAGGTCGACTTGCCCAAGCTCAACGGCGTGCTGTCGTTTGAGCCGTGGCAATGGGTCATCGGCACGGGCTTCTTTATCGACGACATCAATGCAGCGTTCTGGGAACGCGCCGTGTTGTTCCTCGGTATCGGCATCGCCGTATTGGTCGTCGTGGCCGGGCTGGGCCTGCAAATGGCGCGGAACATCTTGCGCCAGCTTGGTGGCGAGCCAGCCTACGCGGCATCCATCGCCAACGATATCGCCGCCGGCGACCTGTCCCAGACCATCAAGCTCTCCGGGCCGCCGGACAGCCTGCTTGGCGCCATGCAGCGCATGCAGACCAGCCTGCGCGACATGGCCGGCCGCTTCAACAGCGCCGCCATGCAGCTGGCGGATTCCGCCGCATCGCTCAAGGAGCAGATGACGCAGATCAGCCAAGGCGCACGACGCTCGTCGGAGGCGACCTCGTCCACGGCCGCCGCCATCGAAGAAATGACCGTCAGCATCAGCCATGTTTCCGGCAGCGCCGGCGAGAGCGCCGAGCAGTCGCAACGCGCCTCAACCGTGGCAGTCGATGGTGAAAACATGGCCGTTGAGGCCGCAGGCGAGATCAAGCGCATTTCCAGCGATATCACCGAAGCGGCCTCGCTGATCCACAGCCTGGTGGAACGCTCGCAGGAAATTGGCGGTATCGCAGCAGTCATCAACGACATCGCCAACCAGACCAATCTGCTGGCGCTGAATGCCGCCATCGAAGCGGCCCGTGCCGGCGAGCAAGGGCGCGGCTTTGCGGTGGTGGCGGATGAAGTGCGCAAGCTCGCTGAGCGCACCGCCAGCGCCACCCAGGACATCACCCGCACCATTCAGGCGGTGCAGAACGACACCAATCTGGCCGTCGGCAAGATCAACGATGTGAGCGCGCAGGTAAACACCGGGGTCTCGCTGACCGAGCGCGCTGCCGAAGCGCTACGAGAAATTCGCAGCCATGCGGCCGATACGCTGGGCAAGATTCGCGAAGTGGCCAGCGCCACGCATGAGCAAAGTCAGGCCAGCAACGCCATCGCCACCAACGTGGAGCAAATTGCGCGGATGGTCGAAGAGTCGGATATGTCCGTCAGTGCCGCCCACGGCGCGGTGCAAAAGCTGGATACGCTAGCGCAAGACCTGCGTGCGACGGCAGCACGCTTCAAGATGTAATCAAGCGGCCAAATCGCCAAAGGGCGGGCGGGACATTCATCCCGACCCGCCCTTTTTTATCTTGCAACCACTCACTCCTGCAAATGCGCCTTCGGATAGCCCAAGCCCGGTTGATTCTGCCTGGCCGGCATGACCCGTTGCTTGAGCCGAGTCACGATGACCACTGCAGCGGCAACGGCAAGCAGATGTTTCAGCGTATGCCCGCTGACGAAACCCAATACATGCAACAGCTGATGGTCACTCAACTCCGCCAGCTTGGCCGCAACATAGAGACCAATCGCGACGGCAAAGGCGACGCGATCCTTGCTGGGCGCGTCGGCCTGCCAGAGTGGCACCAGCAACAGCGGCAGCCCCTGCAGCAGCAAGTAGGGGCGGAGGTCGGCAGTGGTTTGCCACCACAACACGCTCGCTACAGCAGCGACAGACAGAAGCACCGCAGTCATCCCGGCCTCCTTGCCACGCGCTTCCGCATGCACGGCGGAGAGCAGGCCGGCGCAGGCAAAGGCAATCGGCAGGCGATCCCAGACCAGACGCAGATCATCCGGCGCAAGGTGGTAGTAACTGGAGCCGATGGCTGTCGCGATCAACGACACCAGGAACAGACACCACCCCGGCCAGCCTACCGCCAGCGCCGGGTGGTGCCGCAACGGCCACAGCCGCCACAATCCCCATAGCCCGATCAGCGCAAACCCGGTATTGGACAACACATCCGCCGCGTTCGGGATACCGAGCCAGAGCCGGCGGTCAGCGAACTCGTGGTAGTGCGCGAGTTGTGGAATCGGCCCATAGATCAGCAACCCGATGGCGATGGCCACGGTCAGCACGGTGGGCAGATAGTTCGGCAAGCGTTTCATCGGCAGCTCCTTTATTTGTATGGCATGAAGCATGCCAACAAGAATCGGATAGAGAAACCTTGATTGTATTGGTGGCCTTGAATACGCTAACCGGTATCGAATTTTGATACCCAACTTCAAGAAATGAATGAAACACGTCAATTGCTCGCCACGCTCAAACGCCGTTTCAAGGCACGCGGGCTGACCTATCGCCAAGCCGGCGACGCCCTTGGGTTATCCGAGCCCAGCATCAAGCGGCTGTTTTCCACCGGCAACATGTCGCTGCAGCGCCTGTGCGAATTGGCAGCGCTGGCTGATCTCACCTTGGCAGAGCTGGCGGCAGAAAGCCTCGCCGAACCGTCGTTGCACCATTTGAACGGCGAGCAGGAACAGGAGTTGGTGGCAGATATTCACCTGCTGCTGGTGGCGGTATGTGCGCTCAACCATTGGGCAGTGGAACAGATCATCACCGTCTATGCGCTGAGTGAGACAGTCTGCGTACAAAAGCTGCTGCGCCTCGACAAACTCGGGCTGATTGCACTCATGCCGGGCAATCGCATCCGCCTGCTGGTTGCGCGTGATTTCGATTGGCTGCCGGATGGGCCGATTCGTGGGTTTTTCCGGGATAAGGGCCGGCCGGATTTTCTGGATGCGAATTTTGCTGCGGCGGATGAGACGATGTTGTTCCTGCACGGCATGCTGACGCCCGCTGCCGCGATGCAATTCCGGCAGAAGCTACGTCGGCTGAAGCAGGAGTTTGCTGATCTGCACCGCGATAGTCTGGCCGTGCCGTTATCGTTCCGGCGCGGCACCGGCATGCTGATTGCGATGCGGGAGTGGGAGCCTGCCGCATTCTCGGCCTTGCGTCGGCCGGCGGAGGCGTGAGGCAGGAACAGTAGCGCTCAGCTACGGTTCTTTCTTTCCCGGCCTCAGCCCTTGGGTGACAACGGATGCATCAACGACGCCGTGCCCGTTTCGCCGGATTCGAACAGACGAAAGCGTTCGTCGTTGTCGCCAGCGCGATTGCCGCGCCAGATTGGCAGCCAGTTGCCGGCCGGCAGCAGAGTCGGGGTGCTGGCGGAGTCTTCGATCAACAGGTAATTGCACTGCTGCTTGTGGCCAAGCTCCACCCGGTCGGTCAGCCTGTTGCCGAAGTAATGCAGCATCGCCCGCTCGGACTCACCCAGCCCCACGCTCGTGATGCAGCCTTGCTCGGCCGCCAGCGAGGTCCGCACGCCTTCCATGACCTGGCGATAGCTCTTGGCCTCGTTCAACCAAGGCAACCAGAGTGTCATTGCCAGCGTCCACAACAGCATCAGCCCGGTCGTCCAGCACATCAGACCACCAACCAGACGATCGCGCGATACCTTGGCGACATAGATCCAGAAACCGATCGCCACAGCTGCGACCACGCCAGCCACTGGCTGCAACTCAGGCTTGAAATCGCTCGGCAGCATGCGGGCAAGCCATGCCCACGTCGGCATATGCCCGGTCACGAGCCCCTGCCCCCATACCCCGATGACGAAAGCGGCCAACCCACCAAACAACGCCAGACTGATGTAGCGAACCACTCGATCGGCACGACCAGAGTGCTCGATGAGCGCCGGATAGGCCAGCATCGCCAACGGCGAGAGGATCGGCAGCGCATACAGCGCCCGTGCGGATGCCGAGCTCGACAAGGTGCCGAACAACACCAGCGCAAACAACGCCGGCACCAGGATCTGCGGCGCATGCCAACGCTTGCGCCACAACCAGAGCGACCACAGCGCCAGCGGCAACACCGGAAAGGCAAAACCGGGAATCGACTTGAAGAAATAACCGGGTTCAGTACCCGCCCCCAGCACCGGCACTGCAAAGCCGAGGAAGCGGCCGATGTTGTTCAGCCAGAACCATTCGGTGAACAAATCCGGCGCACGCAGATACAGCATGGTCGGCCAGATCAGGCCCAGCGGGATGGCGATCAGTAGTGCACGCGCCCATTGCGTGGCATAAGCCCGCGTACGCCATTGCGATGACAGGACGGGCAACAGCACCCCGGTCACGCCGAGCACGCCGGGAATCAACAAGCCCTTGGACAAAAACGCTGCCAGCAAGCCAACGCCCAGCATCACGCTGCCACGCACGGCAGGCTCGTGCAGGCGCATCAGTCCGCATATCGCGAGGGTTGCACCGAAAAACTGGGCGACATCGGTGATCATGCCGTGCCCGTGCAGCATCAGCGCCGGGCAAGCGGCCAAGGCGAGGCAAGACACCGGTGCAGCGTGGCGTCCCCATGCGTGGCGCACAGCCGTAGCCACGGCAGCGAATGCACCCACCATGTACAAGCCACTGGTCAGCCGGGCCGCATCATGCAGCGGCAACCAGCCGCCGAAGAGGCGCGCCATCAGCGCCGCGCTCCAGTAATAGAGCGGCGGCTTTTCCATGAAGGGCTCGCCAGCCACCCGCATCACGACCCAATCGCCGTCCTGCAGCAGGTGCAGGATCATGCTGAAGGTATAGGTTTCATCCTGCTTCCACGGGTCGTGGCCAATCAGGCCCGGCAGGAAGTAATAGAGCGCGCCGACCAGCAAGAGTCCGAACCCGAGCTGAAGCGCGCTTTGCTGTTGCAATAGCGCTTGCAGCTTCTGGATTTCGCGGGGCGAGTTCATAAGAAAACGATCATTTTAGTAAGTGCTACGTATTTGTTAAGAAATCGAAAAAGCTCACGGGCGTGATGATGCCGTGTTTTGTTGACGGTTTCTTCGGGGATTTACATTCAGTAACAAACAAGTTAGGCAAAGCGCGTCAACGCCAAGCAAATGTCAGGCGTTCACCCGCACTCGCAATCCGGTTTTCCGTTATATGACAGACACATACCAGCAAGCCTGCAGCCGCAAATCGGCCAGGTCGGATCAGTTTGTGTGCTGCGTCGGACCGGCAAACACGATGATCGACTGGCGAAGATGCCTTCAACACCGACTCAGTCATTTGTAAGAAAATTGATGACTCGACCGAGAATTTAAATCAAAGCAGCAAACGCAATTGTGTTTGTTTGTGAAAAAATTTCGAAATCTTTACACAAACGCCCGTTGGCAGAATTAGCTGAAACATAGCGAGTCCGCAGACAGCGGCCCGGAAATCGGCAGGCCGAGCCAGCACTCGATAGCGCGTCTGCAATCCATCAGGGGTACGAGAGCGGGTCAGCGCGGATAGCGCCGCAGCAAGGTGCGAAGCAATTTCAAACCCTCCGGCCAGTCGCCATAGCCGGATTCCACGTTGATGTGGCCTGCGCCCTCGATGGTATGCAGCTGCCCGCCCCAGCTCTCGGCCAGCATCGTCGCCCGCTCGAATGAACATGCGTAGTCGTTATCGCTGGCCACCAGCAGCGCCGGGAAGGGCAAGCGGTTGATCGGCAGCGGCAGGAAGCTGGTGAAACTGGGCGGAGCGTCTTCGCGGGCGACATCGGCCGGTGCAACCAACAGCGCCGAAGCGATCTTGTGCCGATGCGCGGACAACGCGGCCCAGTGCCCGGCCGTCACGCAGCCCAGGCTATGCGCCACGAGGACGACGTGGCCGGCAGCGCCCGCAACGGCGGCCTCCAACCCGCGCACCCAATCCACCGCGCGCGGCTCTTCCCAATCTTGCTGTGCCACCCGTACGAACTGCGGGTATTGCGCGCACCAACGCGTCTGCCAGTGCTCATCGCCCGAATCGCGCCAGCCCGGCGCAATCACGATGCTGTTGCCTTCGCTCAGCCAACGTTCGATCACGTCCATCATCGCGTTCCTCCAGATGAACCAAAAAAGCGTGGCTCGCCCAGCAGGTAGCCTTGCAATGCATCCGCGCCGGCATCCAGCGCAATCTGTTGCTGCACCTCGGTTTCAATCCCTTCGACGACCACTTCCGCCTCCAGCTCGTGCAGCAGCTCGACCACTTTGGGAAGCGCTCGGCGCAGGCGTGGCGACTGTTCGGCCTGGAAAATCAGCTCGCGGTCGAGCTTGACGATATCGGGCTCAAACACCCAAAGCCGGTCGAGATTGGCATGCCGCGAGCCGAAGTCATCGATAGCGATGGCATAGCCGCGTGCACGGTAGCTCTCGATGGCGGCACGCACCTGGCCGACGCGCGAATCAGGAATGGCGTCTTCGGTGATCTCCAGCACGATCTGCCTGGGCGACCACGCCAGGCTATCGAGAATCCGCCCGAACGCCTCGCCGTGGCGTGATTCCACCTGCACCAGCAATTGCGGGTGCACGTTCAGGAACAGCCGCGCGGCATCCTGCTTGAAGGCGGCATGCTGGAAGGTCGCGAAATTCAACAGGTGCAAGGTGCGGCATAAACGATCGAAGGCCACCAGCTGCTGATCGGCTGCGCATGCAAAAGCTTGCAAGGGCGGCAGCGGCTTGCCGCGAGTCAACGCACGCAGCAAGGCTTCCTCGCCCACCACGCGGCCTTGTGCGTCGAAAATCGGCTGGAAGGCGCTGGACAGGCTCAGCCCCAGCGCCTTGACGGTAATGCCCCGTGCCGGGTCGACGTGGAATTCGGCGTTGGGCCAGTCTTCCAGCGTCGGCAAGGGCACCGGCAGAGGCAGCCTCTCGGCGAGGCCTTCGGTCGTGAAGCTCATTTTCTCTCTCGTTGTTGTTGTGGTCTTCTCCCCTCTCACATCCCGTGCAAGGCTTTGCCTTGTTCAGGGACAGTGGGAGAGGGGTGGGGGGAGAGGGTCGTGCAAAGTGTCGCGTTCCTTGCAAGCACCCTCTCCCTAACCCTCTCCCACAAGTGGGCGAGGGAACTAAAAGCTCCCAGAAGCCGCATTTAAGGCGACAAAAAAGCCGGAGCATCGCCCCGGCCTTTTCCCCGCCTCGACCCGAATCGCTCAAGCGATCCAGGTCGAACCAATCAGCGGTTCGGCTGCGGCGTCAAACGCAGATACGGACGCACGGCGCGGTAGCCCTTCGGGAAGCGCTGGGCGATTTCGGCTTCGTCCTGCAGCGACGGCACGATCACCACTTCATCGCCGTCTTGCCAGTTGGCGGGCGTTGCCACCTTGTAGCCATCGGTCAGTTGCAGCGAATCGATCACGCGCAGGATTTCGTTGAAATTGCGACCGGTGCTGGCCGGGTAGGTAAACGTGGTGCGGATCTTCTTGGCCGGATCGATGATGAACACCGTGCGTACGGTCAGGTTCGCCAGCGAGTTCGGGTGGATCATGTCGTACAGCTCGGCCACCTTGCGGTCGGCATCGGCAATGATCGGGAAGTTGACGCGGGTGTTCTGCGTTTCGTTGATGTCGGCAATCCACTTGTGGTGGGAATCGACCGGATCGACGCTGACTGCCAGCGGCTTCACATTGCGCTTCTTGAACTCGTCGGCCAGCTTGGCCGTGAAACCCAGTTCGGTGGTGCACACCGGGGTGAAATCGGCCGGATGCGAGAACAGCACGATCCAGTGATCGCCGGCCCATTCATGGAAGCGAATTTCGCCTTCGGAGGATTGCTGGGTGAAATCCGGGGCGGTATCGCCAAGACGCAAGCTCATGGTGTGACTCCTTGTTCGTTGGTATTGAGAACCTGTTTACGATCTGTCGCGAGAGGCCCTCAGCGGGGTGAAGAGCAGCGCAAAAACCGGAGTGTACTTTTGTACATGAGGATTTTGAGCAGCGCATGAGCCCCGATCAGGGCCTCGCAGCAAGATCGTAAACAGGTTCCGAGGCATCGCCCACCCGGGCGACGCACCCGCACAGTATGGCTATATGAAGATGACTTTTCGCGCGTCTTTTACAGCTATGTTATTTCCGGGCCAGCGCGATGGCAGCCTGCAACTGATCGAACACCCCGCCGTCATTGAAGTAAGCCACTTGCGCCTTGGTCCAGCCACCGAACACATCATCGATATCGAACAGCTTCACGTTCGGGAACTGCTTGGCGTACTTGGCGTAGATGTCCTTGTCGATCGGGCGGTAGTAGTTTTGCGCGGCGATTTCCTGGCCCTCCCTGCTGTATAGATATTGCAGATAGGCTTCGGCCACCTTGCGGGTGCCCCGCTTGTCGACCACTTTGTCGACCACGGCGACCGGCGGTTCAGCCTTGATCGAGATGCTCGGGGCGACGATATCGAACTTGTCCGGGCCGAATTCCTTCACCGACAGCACCGCTTCGTTTTCCCACGCCAGCAGCACGTCGCCCTGACCGCGCTCGGTGAATGTCACGGTTGCGCCACGAGCGCCGGAATCCAGCACCGGCACGTTGGCATACAGCTTCTGCACGTATTCACGCGCTTTCTGGTCCGAACCATAGGTGTGTTTGGCCCATGCCCATGCGGCGAGGAAGTTCCAGCGCGCGCCGCCGGAGGTCTTCGGGTTCGGCGTGATCACCTTTACGTCGGCGCGGACCAGATCGTTCCAGTCTTTGATGCCCTTCGGATTGCCCTTGCGCACCAGGAACACAATGGTCGAGGTATAGGGGGAGGCGTTGTCCGGGTACTTCTTCTGCCAGTCCGCGCCCAAGAGCTTGCCCTTGGTCGAGAGCTCGTCGATGTCATAGGCCAGCGCCAGCGTCACCACATCGGCCTGCAGGCCATCGAGCACCGAGCGCGCCTGCTTGCCCGAGCCGCCATGCGATTGCTTGACCACCACATCGTCGCCGGTCTTGGCCTTCCAGTACTTGGCAAAAGCCTTGTTGTAGTCCTGATAAAACTCGCGGGTCGGATCGTAGGAGACGTTGAGCAGCTCAACCGTGGCAGCCCAAGTCGACGAGGCGGCTGCGGTCAGGGCAAGGGCGGCAATGCCGTTCCAGAACAATTTGCGGTAGGGCGAGGAGCGGTCAGACATGGCGGTTTCCGTTATGCATTGGGATCAATGAGTCGGAGTCTGCCAGCAGTGCTTATGCACTATAAATAATATCTAATTAGAATTTTATACTTTTTAGATATAAACAAACAAATCCGCCGTGCAGCGGACATGACACGCCAAGCGCGGTAGCGTCGGCGAATCGATTTGCCACCTCGGCGCATCCACCGGCAGCAGTTCCCGCCGCACCAGCACATTGCGTTCGATGGCGGGGAGTTCAACCTGCCCACCCTCATCGCCGCTGCCATCCCCATCGCTGCCCAGATAGACGACACACGCGCCACAGGTGCCTTGGGCGCAGCGCCATGACAAGGCCAGTTCGCCGTCACGCGTCAGGGCGCGCACCAGGTCGATCAGGCGACTGCCGCGCTCGGCCAGCGCTTGCGTGACCAGCACGCCAGCCGCATCGACAAAGCGGATGGTGACGGGGTCGGGGGTGGGTTCCATAAGTTCCAAAGACAGTCTTGGTGATCCGTAGGTTGGGTTGAATGAAATGAAGCCCAACATGGGTGACGCTGCGATATATTGGGCTTCGCTATGCTCAACCCAACCTACGTGGCTCAAGATTCGTCGGATGGGTTGAACGTAGCCCGGACGCGTTTTTTGCGGCCGGGGCGGCAATGGCTCACGTGGCGGAAACCCCGGCCGCAGAATGCGTCCGGGCTACATAAGCGCCATCAAACCACCGCCAACCGCTCCCGCAACCAATGTTCCAGCTCTGCCGGTGGCTGGGGCCGCGAGATGAAATAGCCCTGCACCAGATCACACCCCAGCGCGGCCAGGGCGTTGAGCGTTGCCCCATCCTCTACGCCTTCGGCCACCACGCGTAGGCCGAAGCTGTGCGCGAGGCCGATGGTCGATTGCACGATGAGCGTGTCTGGCTGGCTAGAGGTCATCGGTGCGACGAAGGTGCGGTCGATCTTGAGCACCTGCACCGGCAAGCGCTTTAGATAGGCCAGCGACGAATAGCCGGTGCCGAAGTCGTCAATCGCCAAGGTCACGCCCAGGCCGTGGATGCGCGTGAGCCGGGCCAATGCCTTCTCCGGGTCTTCCAGCAGCGCCGATTCGGTCACTTCCAGTTCCAGCAGCGCCGCCGGCACGTCGTGGCGGCGCAGGCTATCGACGATCAGGCTGACCAGATCGGCATCCAGCAGATTGCGCGGGCTGATGTTGACGGCCACCGGCACGGTCAGCCCGACATTCAACCAGCGCCGTACTTGCGCCAGTGCTTCGTCGATCACCCAGGCGGTCAGCGGCCGGATCAGTTCGGTGTTCTCGGCCAGCGGGATGAATTCGACCGGCGCGAGCATGCCGCGCTCGGGGTGCTTCCAGCGCAGCAGGGCTTCACAGCCAGCCAGACGGCCGCCCTCCACCCCGACCTTGGGTTGGTAGGCGAGGCTCAAGCCATTCTCGCGGATTGCCTTGGCCAGCTCGCCATGCAGCGCCAATCGCTCCGGCGTGAAACGATCCAGCCCCGGCTGATAGATACAGACGCTGTTGCGGCCGTGCTTGGCCTGATACATGGCGATGTCGGCACAGCGGGCGAGCGAGATCGCATCCTTGCCGTGCTGCGGATAAATGGCCACGCCGATACTCGCGGTCAATTCCAGCGCGAATTCGTCAACGTGTAGCGGCGTGCTGATCAGGGTCGCAATCTCGCCACTCAGGCGGTCGAGCACGCCGAAATCGCCGTTGAACGGCAGCACCACCGCCAACTCGTCGCCGCCCAATCGCACCGCATCCGCGCCGTGCTGCGCCACCCAGCCGGCCAACCGCTTGCCTTGCAGCTGCAATACGTCATCGCCGACTTCGTGGCCGAGCGTGTCGTTGATTTCCTTGAACCGGTTCAAATCCAGCACCAGGATCGCCAGCGCATTGGCAGGACGGGTGCGGATCAATTCGTCCACCTGCCGGCCCATCCAGTAACGGTTCGGCAGGCCGGTCAACGCGTCGTGATTGGCGAGGTATTCCTGCTGGGCGAGGTAGCGCTTTTCCTCGGATACATCGCGCACCACCACCAGCAGATCGCGGCTTTCCTCCCGCACGAAGACCGTCAGGCGAATCTCGCTATCGAACGGCTGGCCGTTATCCAGCCGGCGCAGTTGCCAGTTGAAGCCATCGAGCCGGCCAGCAGCGGCGGCATCCAGCAGCTCCTCGCCGTGTTCGCCGGACGGCTGCCCATCCGTTTGCTGCGGCGGCGAGAGATCGGCAATGGTGCGCCCGGCCAGCTCGCTCTGCAGCGACACGCCGAACAGCTGGCAAGCCGCCTCGTTGGCATCGATCACCACCCCCTCGTGCATCAGCAGGATGCCGTCGTTCACGGTCAGGAACATCTGCCGGTAGAAGCGGCGTTGCTCGACCAGCTGGCGTACGAAGCGGCGCAGATACCAGGCGAACATCACGATCACGAGGCCAAGGATCGACGACGCCACGATCCGCCAGCGCACGCGCTGCTCCCAGGCGCCGCGATAAGCGCCACGATCCACGCCGTAGAAACTCATGACCGGCAAACCGGCGAGCGATGGCCGGGCGACGAAGAGGCTGGCGTCGTCGTGCTGGTTCGACAACACGCCGCAGGGTACGGTCGCCATCACCCCGCTGGCATCCAACCGCATATTGACTCGCTGACCAAGCTGCTTGCTGTCCATATCGGGCACGCACATCAGCAAGCGGCCATCGGCGCGGATCAGGCCGAACGTCAGCCCCGACGAGCGCACGATGTTGTTGTACAGCTGCTCGAACGGCTGGTTGCTCAGCAGCATGCCCACCGTCAATTGCTGACCGTTGTGCAGCCCCAGACGCCGGAAGACCGGCAGCTGGTAGGGCGCACCCGGACGCAACTGCAGCGGCAAGCCGGGCTCGCCGTTGCCCTCCTCCCGCCGTAGCGCCCCGATCAATCGCGCTTGTGCACGCGGGTCGCTATCCAGTCGGCCATCCTGATCCACCAGCAACATCTGAGCGCCGTCGTAAACGAAGAGCCCGCCTGGCCGGGTGTCATAGCGAGCGGCGCTACGCAGCACCTCAAGATAGTCGCCGGTATCCACCCGCGCGGTATTGGCACGCCCGGCCAGTTCGGCGGTGATCGATTCCACGCTGGCGCGGGCATTCAACAAGTACTGATCGAACTGCGCACCGATCATGCTCGCGGCATTCTGGATGCGGCGCTGGTATTGCACTTCGCTCAAGGCCAGATCATGTTCGGCCTCCCAGACCAGCAGGCCGGCCGCGCCGCAGCACAACAGCAGGCCAAGCAGCCAGAGACGACGCCACTGGCTGCGGGTATGGGGGTCGAACAGGCTTTGTGAAACAGCGGGCATGAGCAAATCTGGATTCGGTAAAGGGTGGTGTCCGACCGGTGGCAGCAGTGGCCGGCTGCATGCCGGCAAGCGCCTTCTAAAATGACCCATACAGTATGCGATAACGGCGGGCTGCTCCATTGTGATCAAGAAAATTCTTATCAACCAGCTCAAGCCGGGCATGTACATCCATGACCTCAACCTCGCCTGGTTCGATCATCCCTTTGTACGCAATCACTTCTTGCTGGAAAACGACGCCGATCTGAAGCGCGTCATCGATACCGGCGCGCCGTCGGTCTACATCGACACCAGCCGTGGGCTAGACGTGCCGGATGCGCCAACCGCCGCCGAAGTGGAAGCCGAACTCGAATCCTCCTTGCTCGCCGCACTCGCCAAGCCAGCCCCCACCCTCAAGATCACCGCGCGGGAGGAAACGGCCCGCGCCACCCATATCCATCAACAAGCCTGCACCCTCGTGCGGCAGGTGATGCAGGATGCGCGGCTGGGCCGAGCCGTCGAGGTGGCGCAGGTCGAAGAAGTCGCCGATGCCATCGCCGAATCGATCGAGCGCAATGCCGGCGCAATGACCGGCCTGATCAGCATCAAGAACAAGGATGAATACACCTTCCTGCACTCGGTGGCGGTCGGCACGCTGATGATTACCTTCGGCAAGAGTCTGGGGCTATCGCCCGCGCTGACACGGCAAGGCGGCGTGGGCGGCTTGCTGCACGACACCGGCAAGATCCTGGTGCCCGACGAGATTCTCAACAAACCCGGCAAACTCACCGACGACGAATTCACCGTGATGCGCAACCATCCGCTGCAAGGCTGGAAGCTGCTATCGAGCATGGCCGGCGTCGATGCCGTCGCGCTCGACATCGCCCTCAACCACCACGAACGCATGGACGGCAGCGGCTACCCGCATCACTTCAAGGGCAACGACATCAGCCAGATGGCGCAAATGGCCGCCATCGTCGACGTCTACGACGCGATCACCTCTGACCGGTGCTATCACAAGGGCCTGCCCGCACCACAAGTGCTGCGCAAACTCTGGGAATGGAGCCCGCATCACTTCAACCCGACGCTGGTGCAACACTTCATCCGCATGCTGGGCATCTACCCGGTCGGCACCGTGGTGCGGCTGGAATCGGGCCGGCTTGGCATCGTGACCGACCAGCACAGCGACAGCGCGCTCACGCCGCATGTGCTGCTGGTGTTCTCGACCAAATCCAACGCCTTCATCCCGCCTGAAGAGCTCGACATGGCGCATGAGGCGAAGCGCGGCGGCGACAAGATTGCCGGGTTTGAAGCGCCGGAGAAGTTCGGGATTGATGTGGCGCGGTATTTGCGGGCGGGGTGAGGGGTGAGGGGTGAGGGTCGTGCAAGATGCAGCGTTCTTATTCGAACACCCTCTCCCACTAATAAGCTGAGCAAGGCTAAAGCCTTGCACGCGAGGGCGAGGGAACAAAATCCGTTGCGCACCGAAGCACCAGCCCTACAATCCCCCCTCCACCATCCAGCCCACCTCCCCCATGCCGCAACACCTGCTCGCCGCCCTCGCTCTGGTCGGGGTGTGGTCCACCACGGCGCTTGCCATCAACTGGAGCGTGCATGGGCTCGCAGTCAGCGCCGCACTGTTCGGCCGCTTCCTGTTTGCCACACTGGCGGCGTGGCTGCTTCTACGGCTGACCGGCCGCAACCTGTCGCTGCGCCCGGCGGCTTGCCGGGCCTATCTGATTGGCGGCTGCGGCGTAGCGGCATCAATGCTGTGCACCTACTGGGCATCGCGCTCCGTGTCGTCTGGCATGATCGCGGTGATCTTCGGGCTGATCCCGTTCTCGACCGCGTTATTTGCCCGGCTTTGGCTCGGCGAGCGACTGGCCGGGCGCGAACTGGTCGGCATGCTGCTCGGGCTCGTCGGACTAGCGGTATTGTTCTCCAACCATCTGGATGCCGGCCTCGTCGGGCTGTTGGTCACATTGCTGGCCGTGTTCATCCAATCCGCCACCGCAGTACGCTTGAAGATCGCCGCGCAGGAGCTCTCGGCCATGGCGGTCAATACCGGCGCGCTGGCGGTCTGTGGAGTGGTCACCGGCACATTCTGGTTGCTGAACGGTGCGCCGTTGCCGGCAGACATGCCGTGGCGAGCCATTGGCGCGGTGGGTTGGCTGGCGCTGATCGGCTCAGCCATTGGCTTCAGCCTGTATTACTGGATGATCCGCGAATGCCGGCCGGCGCAGGTCGCCGTGCTCTCGCTGGTCAGCCCCGCCGCGGCACTGTGGCTGGGCCACGCGCTGAATGCCGAGCACGTGTCGGTGCAGATGTTGGCGGGGACGGTGTTGATTGTGGGCGGGCTGGTCTGCCACCAGTTCGGGCCGCGAGCCGCCCCGTAGCCCGGACGGCTTTGCCGGCCGGGGGACGATGGTGAACCAAGCCAAGGGCATGCTCCTCATCAGCATCGCCACCCCGGCCGGCAAAGCCGTCCGGGCTACGGGATCTTTGATTCGATCGCTGGCAAGCTCGCGCCCAGCGCCGTCATCATCCGCACAGTTGCGCCACGGTGCACCGCTGCAAACGTCTGCCCGGCCGCCCCCATCGTTTTGCAACTGGCCGGATCGGCAAGCAGCGCCACGGCTTCTTCTGCAACGATTGCAGCATCCGCCAACTGGAACGCGGCCCCTGCTGCCACCGCCTCGGCCGCGGATTGCGCAAAGTTGAAAGTGGATGGCCCAAGCAATACCGGCGCACCGATCGCGCAGGCTTCGATCAGGTTCTGGCTACCGAATGGCAACAGCGACCCGCCAATCACCGCCACATCACAAGCGGCAAACCACGCGTGCATCTCGCCCATGCTGTCGCCGACCAGCACTTGCACCGCTGGCGATAGCGGTGTTTCGTCCCACTGGCTGCGGCGTTGCGTTTGCCAGCCGGCGGCATTGAGCAAGGCAGCGGCTTCGTCAAACCGTTGCGGATGACGCGGCACGACGATCAATAAGGCATCGGTCGACCAGCCAGCAGCACGCAGCGCCTGTGTGAACAAGGCTTCTTCGCCATCGCGGCTAGATGCCAGCAACAGCACAGGTCGGTCGCCGAACAAGGTGCGCCAATGTCGGCCTTTTTCCACTTGCGCGGCATCGGGCAGGTTGTCGAACTTGATGTTGCCGCTCACTTGCACGTTATGCGCGTTCAGCGCGGTCAAGCGTTCGGCATCGGACGGGCTTTGCGCCAGCACGCCGGTGAAGCGGGCAAATGCCGGCTTGGCGAGCCAGCCGATACGGTGATATCCCCGCGCCGATTTCTCTGACAACCGTGCGTTGACCAGCCAAACGGGAATGCCCCGCCGCTGGCAGGTCGCGAGCAGGTTGGGCCAGACCTCGGTATCGACGAACAAGCCGATGGCAGGCCGATAGCGCTGGAGAAAGCGGGCCACGGCGCAGGGATAGTCATATGGCAGATAGTGGATATCAGCGGTGTCGCCGTACAGGTCGCGTGCTGTGGCCCGGCCGGTGGGGGTCATGCAGGTGAGCAATAGCCGACGATCTGGATAGCGGGCCTGCAGCGCCTTCACCAAAGGCACGGCAGCGCGCATTTCGCCGACCGATACCGCGTGCAGCCAAATGGGTTGCGTGGCGGACACTGGCCCCCGTCCATACAGCATCCAGCGCTCACGCCAGTGCTGGCGGTACTCCGGCTGGCGGCGCGAACGACGCAGCAAATACAGCGCAATCACCGGGGTGAGCAGGTACAGCAACAACGAATAGAAGACGCGGATCACGGGCGCCGGCCTGCTTGCGCTGCTTGCCAGACCGTATCGACATCCGGCGCAGCGCCATCGCAGCCCAGATTGACGGCGTAGGTATCGGCCAGCACGCCGGTCATGTCCGGATTGGAGGCGCAAAAGATCGCCACCACTGGGGCGGCGACGGCAGCGGCAAGGTGGGCGAGACCGGTATCGACGCCAACGACAATGCGGCTGCCAGACAGTAGCGCGGCCGCATGAGTCAGCGAGAGTTTCGGTGCGACGACCGCACCGGGAATCGCCGCCGCCAGCCGCTCGGCACGTTCACGTTCAGATGCACTGCCCCACGGCAACACGCAAGCCAGACCTTCGGTGGCGAAGCGTTCACCCAAGACGATCCAGTTCGGCTCGGCCCATTCCTTGTCGGCGCGGCTGGTGGCGGTGAGCAATACGGCGTAGGGCTTGGCGGGCAGCCACGGCAGGTCGGTCGGCGGCACGCTCAGACCGTAATCGACCGGGCCACTGACGGGGTAATCGAATGCCGCCGCCATCAGCGCCCGTCCGCGCAATACCGCGTGCTGATTGAAATTGACCGGGTAGCGATCCCGGTAGAGACAACTCGCCAACGGCTCACGGGCGTTCTTGCGGTCGTAGCCAGCAAGCGGGCCTTGAGCAAGACGACCGACGATGGCACTCTTGATCAGCCCCTGGGCATCGAGCACACGGTCGTAACCGACTGACTTCAGCTGCTTGCGAAAACCGCAGAACTCGCGCCGTGTGTCGGCAGACAGCAGTTTCTTGCGCCAGCGGCGCAGCGCGAATGGCACGACATTGCCGACCACCGGATGCAAGCGCGGCAGCTCGGCGAAGCCTTCCTCGACCACCCAATCGACGGTCCAGTCCGGCCGGGCACGGGCCAGATCGGTCACGGCGGGCAGGGTATGAATGACATCGCCCATGGACGACAGGCGAACGAGCAGCAATTTCGGCATGGCCGGCATTGTACTTGTAAGAAGCCACCTGGAAACGCGCCGAGTGGGTATCTAACGTGTAAACCGACGATCTGCAGGTGATAGATGGGGCTTGTAGGGATGGTACTTACTCCCCTCTCACATTTATGGGAGAGGGGCAGGGGGAGAGGGGATATGTCGCGGGCACGCGCCTACTGCAGCCACATCCCCACCACCCCATTGATCATCGCCCCACCCGCAATCAACCAGCCAAACAGCAGCGCCCCCAGCAACAGCGGCTTGATGCCCGCATGCCGAATCGCCGACAGGTGCGTGGTCAAACCCAGTGCAGCCATCGCCATTGCCAGCAGCAAGGTATCGAGGTTATTGGCGGTGCTCACAACGCTCTGCGGCAGTGACACCAGCGAGTTGGCGACCACCACGGCGACGAACCCGAAGGCAAACCAAGGTACGGCCAGCTTGGCTTTGCGCTTGCTGGTGTGGCCTTGCTTGATCGACGTATCCCGCGCCAGCCAGGCCGACAGACCGATCAGGAACGGCGCCAGCATCATCACCCGCACCATCTTGGCGATCACGGCGGTGTTGGCGGCTTCCACGCTGACCGAGCGTGCCGCAGCAACCACTTGGGCCACCTCGTGAATGGTGGAACCGGCGTAGATACCAAACGTCCGCGCATCGACTGGCAGCACGCCCCAGTGCTGATTCAGCGCAAACAGTACCGGATAGAGAAAGATCGCCAGTGAGCCGAACACCACCACCGTGGACACCGCCACCGTCACTTGCTCGGCACGCGCCCGCAACACCGGCTCGGTCGCCATCACTGCCGCCGCGCCACAGATCGAGCTCCCTGCGCCAATCAGCATGGCGGTGGCGCGGTCCAGCTTGAATAGCCGCGTGCCCAGCAACCACGCCAGCCCGAAGGTGGAAGACAGTA
This sequence comes from Andreprevotia chitinilytica DSM 18519, assembly GCF_000711875.1. Classification (GTDB taxonomy): domain Bacteria; phylum Pseudomonadota; class Gammaproteobacteria; order Burkholderiales; family Chitinibacteraceae; genus Andreprevotia; species Andreprevotia chitinilytica. The sequence goes on along the minus strand of NZ_JONM01000006.1, from coordinate 49,815 downwards.
CCAGTGCGTCGATCACCAATCCGGCGATGCCCACCTGACCGATGTCCTGCAAGGTCAGGCGCAGGCCATACAAGATGATCCCGGCCCGCAGCAGGGTTTGCTTGGAGAACACCACGCCGGCGCTACAGCCCGGCGCGCAATACCGGTAGAGCGTATTGCCGAGCAGCATGCCAAGCACAATCGCCACGGTCAGCGCGCTCAAACCGTGTTCGGCCAGCCAGCCAATCTTGCCTAGTTCGATGCTAACGACGGCCACGGCGGCGCTCAGGCCCAAGCCGGGCAGCAGCTTCGTCCAGCCAGCGGATGCGCCGGCATGGCGTGGGGTCGCCGGGGCGACAAGGGTGGTGCTTTGCGTGCTCATCATGCGTACCTCTCTGCGCTGTTTTGCAATGAGTCCAACTGTACGCAGACAAAACCAAGCGATCCAACGCGTAATTTTTGTATTATCGAGCTGAAAAACAGGTTAATTACTTAAGAACCTTTGTTTAACGAACTTTGAGAGAGCGACTCAGGGAAAAGATGCGGCGCAATGCCTCATTGCTGAGCGAATCAAAGATTCGCACGCGACGGGGATTGCGCCCGACAAAACAACAGACTTCGCAAACAGTTGCCGGTCGTTGTTTCCGCAATTGGTTGCGTTGCGGGGTTTCCTCCCTTCGCGCTAAGCGCCGACGGAGTGTCGCGAGACCTTAGGCTCGCGACCGACCGAGGGTAGCCTGGAGGGCCGCCCAGCGGGGGTCGCCTTTGGGGTGGAGGGGGCTTTGGCGAGACAAAGTCCCTTCCCCGGCCGCGGGACGGATTCCCGCTGTAATGCTTTTGAACCGCGCCGTAGGCGCATAACTAAATCAGCCTCTAAGGGGGATCGCATGAGCACACTCCGACTGACCTTGCGTCAGCTCCAGATCTTCCAGGCCGTGGCCGAGCACGGCAGTACCGGTGCGGCGGCCGATGTCATCGCGTTGTCGCAATCGGCCACCAGCGCCGCGCTGAACGATCTCGAAGGGCAACTTGGTGTGCGCCTGTTCGATCGGGTTGGCAAACGCCTGCTGCTCAATAACGACGGGCGGACACTCCTGCCGCAAGCATTGGCAGTGCTGGATGGCGCGGCCGGCATCGAAAGCTGGGCGCACGATGCTGATGCGCAGATCGGCGCGTTGCGCATCGGGGCCAGCACGACCATCGGCAACTACCTGTTGCCCCAGTTGCTGGGGGAGTTTCGCCAGCAATTGCCGCCCGCCGCCCAAGCCGGCTGGCAAGCCAGCGTGACCATCGCCAACACGGCCGCCATCACCCAGCTGGTCGCCAACTTCCAGCTCGATATCGGCCTGATCGAAGGCCCCTGTCACGAGCCGGAACTGACGGTCACGCCGTGGCTGGACGACGAATTGCTCATCGTTTGCGCCCCCGATGACCCGATCCGGCCAGCCGAGTCAGGCCAGCCAGTCCGCATGGATGCGCTGCGCGATGCCGTCTGGCTGCTGCGCGAACCGGGCTCGGGCACGCGGGAAATCATCAACCAGCTGCTGATTCCGCATCTGCATCACCTGCGCGCCGGCATCGAGTTCGGCAATTCGGAAGCCATCAAGCGCGCCGCCGCCAATGGCTTGGGGCTGACATGTCTGTCGCGCTGCGTGGTTGCCGACTTGATCGGCACCGGGGCGCTGGTCGCCCTTCCCACCTCCTTGCCCCGCCTCAGCCGACGCTTTCACCTGGTCATGCACCGCCAAAAGGCGCAAACACGCGGGCTGAGCCGGCTGGTGGCGCACTTGCTCAACGATCCTGCCGGGGCGGCACACGCATCATGGCTCGCATAGCCGATCGCCCTGCCGAGGATCATCGCGGTACATGCCAACACCATACCGTGGGTGAAATTCCCCTCGCCAGCACTTACACTGTCAACATCGGAAAGGGGGCAGTGAATGGGCAATGACGACAGCTGGGCCGCGCTCGCATGGGGGATCGCCGCCATGGGCTGGCTGGTAGCGCTGGTGTTGGGCGTGGCGTGGCAGCGGGCACGGCAGCGTAAGGCTGCCCCTGTCGACGGCAATGTCGACCTCCTGACCGGCTTGCCGCTGCGTCCGATTTTTCTGGAACAAGCCGGGCGCGAGGTCAATCGCGCCCAGCGCGCCGGTCACGTGCTCTCTGCCCTGTTGGTCGATATCGACCATATGCGCAAACTGAACGAACAATATGGCACCCATGCTGGCGATCTGGTGTTGCGCCACGTGGCCGATGCCTGCCGCAGCTGCGTGCGTGATTTCGATCTGCTCGGGCGCTTCTCCGGCGAGGAAATCGCCCTGGTACTGCCCGACACGCCGCTCGATGGCGCGATCACCGTCGCCGACCGCATCGCCGCCCGCGTGGCATCGAATCTGGTGCATCTGGAGGACGGCCGCGATATCGCCGTCTCCGTCACCGTGGGCCATGCCACGATCCAGAACGAATCCGACACCATCGAGGATTTGCTGCTGGCCGCCGATGCGAATGTGGGCTTGGTGAATACCTGAAACCCAGCCGTCTCCGCCCCTCTCCCTCGCGTGCAAGGCTTTGCCTTGCTCAGCTATAAGTGTGAGAGGGGAGAAATCTTCGAAGCGGTATAATGGCAGCCCCGTTTCCAGCCGTCCCGTAGGCAAGTTTATGAAAATCGTCCGCGTCATCGAAGTCTGGGACAAAGGCATGGATGGCGGCTTTATCGGCCATCTGCCCCTCGCTGATACCGTCTCGCCGCAATTCCTCTACGACTTGTTCAAGCACGAGCAGGACAAGCCCGACCCCGATATGAAATTGTCCTACATGCTGGACGCGCCCCGCGTCGCCCTGCTGCAGCCGTACGTGGCCGAGCAGATGGATGTGGCGCAGTTTGATTACATTCTCACTGCGTTTGGGGTGCCGGATTATTGATTCGACGCCATCAATGCCATAGAAAACGGGCAGCTCAAGCTGCCCGTTTTCTATGGCGCCCCCGTAGCCCGGACGACTTGCCGGCCCGGGGCAACATCGCATCAAGACCACACATGCCAAGGCCACCGGCGCACTTGTAGGAGCGAGCTTGCTCGCGATGAGCACGGCCGAAATGCCAGAGCAATCGCGAGCAAGCTCGCTCCTACAATATTTTCCAACATAGTCCTCATCACCCCCAATCCCGCTGCGCCAGCAGCGCCGCCACCCAATCCACGAACACCCGCACCCGTGGCGCGAGGTAGCGCTGATGGCCGTAGAGCACCGATACCGGCAGCGCTGGCGGTCGCCAGTCCGGCATGACTTCTTCCAGCTCCCCGCTCGCCAATTGCGCCTCGATTCCGCTCTTCGGCGCCTGGATCAAACCCAACCCGGCCACGCAGCTTGCGATATACGCTTCGGTGCTGCTCACCGAGATCAAGCCACGCATGCGAATCGCCCGTGGCTTGCCGTCTTCGCTGTACTCCCAATCCAGATCGCGGCCGGTGCGGTTGGAGAAAAAATTCACGGCCAGATGCTGCGCCAGATCAGCTGGTGATTGCGGCCGGCCGTAGCGATCCAGATAGCCGCGTGCCCCGCAATTGATCTGCGGCAGCACGCCGATGCGGCGGGCGATCACGCTGGAATCCCGCAGCGGGCCGACGCGCACCACGCAATCAATCCCCTCCTCGATCAGATCGACCAGCCGATCGGTAGCGGACAAACGCAGCTGGATGCCGGGGTACTGGGCGCAGAACTCCGGTAGCGCCGGAATCACCACCGTGCGCGCCAGCCGTTCCGGCAGATCGACCCGCACTACACCTTGCGGCGCGGCCAGCGTGCCGGGGAACAGCGCCTCGGTCGCATCCAGATCAGCCAGCAACCGCGTGCAGTGTTCGTGATAGACGGTGCCCTCTGGCGAGAGCGTGACCTTGCGCGTGGTGCGGTGAAACAAGCGCACGCCAAGATGTTTTTCGAGCTGCTGCACCGCATTGGTCACCGTGGCGCGCGGCGTATTCAGCTGCTCGGCTGCCAGGGTGAAGCTGCCGTGTTCGGCCACGCGGACAAAGACGCGCATTGCTTGCAGTTGATCCATGAAGCACCGAAGTTTGTTGGTTTATTTCGAATAATCATTTCGATTTTAGCGCGTATATCCACACCAATGATCAGCGCAGAATCCATTCCGTCGTCCTCATCCACGTTACGTTTGGAGCAAATCATGAATCAGCGCACTCTGGGCCGCACCGGCCCGCACGTTTCCGCCCTTGGCCTTGGCTGCATGGGCATGTCCGATCTGTACGGCCCGGCCGACGAAGCGGAAAGCATCGCCACCATCCACGCCGCGCTCGATGCCGGCATCACCTTGCTCGATACCGGTGATTTCTACGGCATGGGCCACAACGAAATGCTGATCCGCGAAGCGCTCAAGGGCCGCAATCGCGACCAAGTGCAGCTAAGCGTGAAATTCGGCGCGCTGCGCGATGCCGGCGGCAACTGGCTCGGCATGGATGGCCGGCCGGCCGCGGTGAAGAGCGCCCTCGCCTACACGCTGCGCCGTCTGGGCACCGATCACATCGACGTCTATCGCCTCGCCCGGCTCGACCCGAACGTGCCGATCGAAGACACCATCGGCGCGATGGCCGACATGGTGCAGGCCGGCTATGTGCGGCACATCGGGCTGTCGGAAGTCGGCGCAGCCACCATCCGCCGCGCCGCCGCTGTCCACCCGATCAGCGATCTGCAGATCGAGTACTCGCTGATCTCGCGTGGCATCGAGACCGAGATCCTGCCGACCACCCGTGAACTGGGTATCGGCATAACCGCCTACGGGGTGTTGTCACGGGGTTTGATCAGCGGCCACTGGTCGGCCGACCGCAAGACGGCAGTCGGCGACTTCCGCAACTTCAGCCCGCGTTTTGGTGCGGACAATCTGGCGCAGAATCTGGCGCTGGTCGAGACACTGCGCGAAGTAGCCACCGGACTGGGTGCATCGGTCGCGCAGGTGGCGATTGCCTGGGTGCTGTCGCGCGGCCATGACATCGTGCCGCTGGTCGGCGCCCGCAAACGTGATCGTCTGGCTGAGGCCTTGGGCGCAACCGCCTTGCAGCTCTCCACCACCGACCTCGCCCGGATCGAGGAAGCGGTGCCGGCCAGCGCCGTAGCGGGTGAGCGTTATAACGCCATGCAGATGGCGCATCTGGATAGCGAAGGCGGGCATTGAGACAAGGGGATTGTAGTGCGCAATCCCCGCAGGGCATTGCGCCGCACCCGTTGGGGATTCGCCCAAATACGGCGCGATGCCCTGCGGGGATTGCGCCCTACGATCGACCGGTTTATGCGCCTTTGAGCACCAGCGGCAACCCGGCCGCCACGAAGACCACCTTGCCGCAGACCTTCGCCACGGCCTGATTCAAGCGTCCGGCCTCATCGACGAATATGCGGTTGATCGCGCCAAGCGGCACGATGCCCAGGCCGACTTCATTGCTCACCAGCACCACCTCGCCAGTTGCTTGCTCCAGCGCCTGCAACAGCGCCAACCGCTCGCGTTCGAATACAGCGGGCAGTGGGAAGACGCCCTGCTCGGGCAGGTCGGCACAGTCGCCGAACAACACATTGGTCAGCCATAAGGTCAGGCAATCCACCAGCACCAGCGTATCCGCCGCGGCATGGCGCAGGATTGCTTCGCCCAATGCGATGGGCTCTTCGACCGTGATCCAGTCCGCTGGCCGGTCGGCCCGATGGCGGGCGATGCGTTCGGCCATTTCGGCATCCAGCGCGGACGCGGTGGCGATCACCACCACGCGCCGGCCGGATTCTCGGGCGAGCTGTTCGGCCAAGGCGCTTTTGCCGGAGCGTGCGCCGCCGAGGATGAGGGTATGGGTCATCGGGGGAATTCCTGCAGATCCAGCAAAGTGACACTGCCGAAGGCGATCGGGTATTGCAGCGACTCCGCCACGCTCCAGCCATTGGTCTGCGCGAGCAGAGTGCGAATCACGCCGGCGTGCGTCACGGCGACGACGGCTTGTGCCGCTCCGACCTGCTCCTGCGCCCAAGCGCCAATGCGCGCCTGCAAGTCGACCACGCCCTCTCCGCCATGGCACTCACCGGTGTAATCGCTGGCAATCCACTGATCCAGCGCGGCCGGGCCGATGTCGTTCCAGCACATGCCCTCCCAACGGCCGAAATCGAGTTCGAGCAAGCGCGCATCGAAGATCGGCTGAGGATGGAGGGCTTCGGCCAGCAAGCGGCAACGTTGCAGGGGGCTGGAGTAGCAGGTGAACGCGGCTGGCAACTGGGCGCAGATCGCGGCGAGTGTCGTCGCGACCGGCTCGGCCAGCGGCAAGTCGAGCCGGCCGTAACAGATACTTGGCTCGACCAGCGGTTGCGGATGGCGGATCAGGTAAAGCGCCATGCCGCGAAGGTGAGGTAGATGGCGAGTTCGGCCAGTTGCTGCGCCATGCCGAGCGTATCGCCGGTATAGCCGCCGATGCGATGCACCAGATAACGGGCGATCAGGACGCGCAGCAGGATGAGGATGCCCAACACCGCCACGCTGGCTTGCCAGTTGAAGACGATGCCAAAGGCCAACAAAGGCGCAAGGCCGAACACTGCGGCGACGAGCAAATCCACACCACCCAATCGCGTCGCCACCGGTTTGGCCTTGCCGGCCGGGCGGACATAATCGAGCGTCGCCAGCAAGCTCACGGCGATGAAGCGGCTGGCGGTGTGGGCGGTGATCATAGCTGCAGCGATCAAGCCACGCGGCAAGGCGGCCAGCGTTTCCAGCTTGAGGAGAAAGGCGAGGATCAATGCAATCGCGCCAAAACTACCGATGCGCGAGTCGTGCATGATCTCCAGCACTTTGTCGCGGGTGTAACCGCCGCCAAAACCATCGACCGCATCCGCCAGGCCGTCTTCATGGAATGCGCCGGTGACGCACACGCTGGCGATCAGGCTGAGCACCAGCGCCACGCGGAGCGGAAAAACCTGACTCGCCGCCAGCCAGACGCCGGCAGCCAACGCGCCGACGATCAGACCAATCAGCGGGAAGTACTTCGCGGCCCGCTCCAGATCATCCGCCTGATATCCCACCCACGCTGGAATCGGGATGCGGGTGAAGTAGGCCAGCGCGACCAACAGCGACCGCAACCAGCCCTTGAACAGATCAGCCATCGCGGTCGGAAACGCCCGCCGACTCGAACGATGCCATTTCGTTGAGTAGTGCCACGGCAGCGGTTACCAACGGGAATGCCAGCGCCGCACCGCTGCCTTCGCCCAGGCGCAAGCCGAGATCAAGCAAGGGTTCGCCGTCGAGCATCCAGATCAGGCGGCGGTGGGCGTTTTCATCGGAACAGTGGCTGAACACGCAGTAGTCGAGCACGGCCGGGTTGATCTGGCTGGCGACCAGCAAGGCGCTGGTGGCGATGAAACCATCGACCAGCAACAGCATGCGTTGGGCCGCGCCGGCAAGGTAGGCGCCGGCCATCATGGCAATTTCAAAACCGCCAAACGCAGCCAGTACATCCAGCGGGCTACGCGCATCCGGATGACGGATGAGAACCCGTTCCAGAATCTCGATCTTGCGGGCAAGGCCGGCATCGTCCAGCCCGGTGCCACGCCCGGCGCAGTGCGCAATCGGCTGGCCGGTGAGGCGGGCCATGATCAGCGCGGCGGCGGAGGTATTGCCGATGCCCATTTCGCCCAAGCCCAGCACGGTGCAACCGGCGGCGGCGAGGTCGTCGACGATGGCTGCGCCGGTTTCCAGTGCCTGCTGCACCTGTGCCGACGTCATCGCGGCGGCTTCAAGACTGTTCGCCGTGCCGCGTGCCACCGGGCGGTCGATCAAGAGCGGGTGCGGGGCAAATTCAAAATTCACGCCGGCGTTCACCACTTTGAGATCCAGCCCGTTCACCCGGCTTAGCACGCTGATCGCTGCGCCACCCGCCAGAAAGTTGAGCACCATCTGCGGCGTGACTTCGGACGGATACGGGCTGACCCCCGCCCGCGCCAGACCATGATCACCGGCGAAAACCAGCATCGTCGGGTTGACGATCTGCGGATCGAGCCGCTGCTGGATCAGGCCAAGCTGCCTGGCGAGGTCTTCGATACGGCCCAGACTGCCGACCGGTTTGGTCTTGCGATCCAGCTTGTGCTGCAACGAAGCAGCAAGATCTTTGGAGAGCGGCGGGATGGAGATGTTCATGGCATACCCATTAGCGAGGATTGCAGGATGATACGCGGCCTTTCGGCAAATGAAACGGCCGACGAAACGCCCCCTGAAACAAGGTCCGAAATGGCGTGTGCGAGATGACAAAACCAACACATAAAACGCCAGCCGGCAGCGCGAACTTTCGCAATCGCGTCATTTAGCGTTAAGGTGAATCGGCGTCTACTTGAATCACTTCGGTAGCGCTGCATGAAGCGCTGAATAAGAACGAGAAGAGAAGAGGACACCGTTGAGCCGCTCGCCGCTGCTGATCGATTTGCATCTTCGCCGTCTGCGCCAGGGCGCAACCCACGTCGCCCCGCAACGCCTGGCCGCCGCGGATGCCCTGCTGGCGGAAGCGCAAGTACATGCATACGGTCACGGCATTGCCGAAGCGCAGCTGCTGCGGGCGCAAGCCTTGTGGGCGGCGATGCGCTACGACGAAGGGCTCAAGGTCGTCCGGCAGGCGGCTCGCGCGGCCCAACACGAAGGCGCGCTGGATTTGTTGGCCGAATCCCAGCACGTGACCGCCCAACTCCACACCGCCCGTGGCGACACTCTCGCCGCCTTCGCCGCCTGGAGCAAAAGCCTGGAGCTGAGCCTGATCACCGGTCAGGACGAACTCGGCATCGAGGCACTGATCGGCATCGGCAATCTGTGGATGCTGCATCAGCAATTCGACGACGCCCAAACCTTCCACAAACTCGCCATGCAACAGGCGCAGCGACTGCAGCTGCCCTTGCTGGCCGGCAAGGCGGCCATCTGCCTCGGCCGGGCGCAGGTCGAAACCGGACAATATGAAGCCGCCGTCGAAACGCTGACCGGCGCGGAAACCCTGCTGGCCTTGATCGGCGATGCGACCTGGCTGGCCGAGGTGCACGACTACCGCTCACGGGCGTGGCTGGAACTTGGCGATGTTGCCCGCGCTACCGACGAATGCACGGCGGCATGGTTGCTGGTGTGCGATGACGAATTGCTCGGCTGGGCGCAAACGCTGACCTTGTTGCAGCAAGCCCGCATCGCCCTGACGGTGGCCGCGCAAGATAGCGCGGCATTGAGCGAGGCCGAAGCCGCGCTCGACCACGCCCGCCATATCGCCGCCCGTTTCGAGCTGATCGACTTTCAGACCCAGATTGCCGCCGACTGGGCGCAACTGGCCGAGCAGCAACAGGACTGGAAACGCGCCCTGGCCGAGTTCAAGACCTATCGCGAACTGAATCTGGCGGCCATGCGCCGTTATCAACGCGCGGGCGACCGTGACGTGGCATCGAGCAAGCTGGCCCGGCTCAAACGGGAAATCGATCGCCTGATCAACCGGATGCTCTCCGCCCCGGCCTTGAACACGGCCAGTGCATCGGGCGAGCGGCCGCTGCTGGTCGAGCGGCATGTCTGGCAGCAGCGCCTGCAGCACGTTGCCGCGATGGAAAGCGATTTCGGTTTGTGCCTGATCCAGTTCGATGGCTTGGGCGACGACCCTGCAACCACCAGCCCGCACCTGGAACGCAGCCGGATGCTCTGGCTGGCCAGCCTCGTGCGCGAAGATGATCTGCTGACCGAATTCGCCACCGGCCTCTACATCCTGCTGCTGCGGCCCGCGCCGGCCGGTTGGCTCGACCGGATCGCCAGCGCTATCCAGCAGTTGCATGCCGCCTCACCGTGGGAAAGCAGCAAGTGCCGGATCGGGGTCGTTCAGGGCGCACGCGGCCTCGCCATCGATGCCCTGCTCGCCTGTGCGCAGGCGGCCTTGGTCACCACCCCCGTCCCGGAATCCGAAGGCCGCCATGCCTGCCCCTGACGCATTCGAAGCCCTACTGACCCGCGCCAGCGAAGCACTGGCGCGGCGCGAACCGCAAGAAGCGCTCCGCAACGCCATCGCGGCCGAAACGCACACCCGCCGCACCGGCTCGCCCAGTGAACGGCTCAACGCCCTCTCGCTCAAGGCTGCAGCTGAAGACCAACTCGGCCAGAACGAAGCGTCGATTACCACCTTGCACGAGGCGCTGGTGCTGGCCACCACCCGCCATTTGCCCACCGATCGCCTGCGGGTGCTGAGCAATCTGGCGGATCGGCTGTACACCGTCGGCCGTTACCGCGAAGCGCTGGCGTATTGGGTGGAGTGCATCGAGCTGGCGATGGAGCTGGGCGACATCGCCGCATATGTGCGCGCCTTCGCCTTTATCGGCGGCATTTTCGACGCCGCCGGCGATCGCGAACGCGCACTGCATCACCACGAGCGGGCACTGGCCTATAGCAGTGCACTGGTCGACGCCGAGCTCTACATCAACATCCGGCTGTTTCTGGCGGCGGACTATGTCTATCTGGGCCGCTACCACGAGGCGCTGGAAATCCTCGATGAAGCCGACCGGATGATTTCGGCGCAGGGCATCGACATCCTGCAGGCGGAAACCTGTCTGTATCGCGGCCAGTCGCTGATCATGCTCGGCCAGGTCGAGGCCGGCATGGTCTGCTTGCGCGAAGGCACGCGGGCGGCGCAAATCACGCATCACGCCTGGGCGCATGTGATGTGCTTGATGCGGCTCGGCCAGGCACACTGGCGAAGCGGCGACGGACAACACGCCGAGCAGGTGCTACGCAGCGCCCGGGCACTGGCCGAGGAAAGCCAGATCCGCCTGCAACTGTGCGAAGTGCTGGACACGCTCGCCGCCGTCTACGAAGCCACGCAACGCCCTCGCGAGGCACTGGCTGCATTGCGCGCATCGCACACGGTGGAAGCCGAACTGATGCGCCACACGCCGCTGCTAGCGCTCGACAAGGCGGCGCTCAAGCGATTGGACAAGCTCGATACCCGGCTCAAGCTGGAGCTATCGCGCCAGGAAAACCTGCGGCTCAAAGAAGCGCAGACCAGCCAGGACAAACTGCTGCACCGGCTGCATATCGAGGCGTACGAAGACGCACTGACCGGTCTGGCCAACCGACGCTGGCTCGACGGCCAACTGGCCAGTCGGCTAACGAATTGGCAAGGCGACCCGCCGTGTTCGCTGCTGGTGCTCGACATCGACCACTTCAAAGCCATCAACGACGATTTCTCTCACTTGGTGGGCGATGCGGTACTGGCGCAAGTCAGCGAGCTGCTCCGCCAGACCTGCCGCGGTCAGGACACGCCGGTACGGTTCGGCGGCGAGGAATTCCTGGTGCTGCTGGAAGGCTTGCGACTGGTGGAGGCATGGCCGGTGGCGGAGCGGATCAGGCAGCGCGTCGAACGGCATGATTGGTCGCCGCTGCTGGGTAAGCGGGGGCTGACGCTGTCGGCCGGCGTTTCCGAAGCGACGCTGGGCGACACGCCAGCCAGCTTGATTGCGCGTGCGGACGAGGCGCTGTATCGGGCCAAGGGGCTGGGGCGGAATCGGGTGGAGTTGTCGGTGACGCCGGATAGTCTGTAGTTGGGAGTTCGCCACCCGTTGAGGCTACGGGTTTTATTCCCTCGCCCTCGCGTGCAAGGCTTTGGCCTTACTCAGCTATTAGTGGGAGAGGGTTAGGGAGAGGGCCGTGAAAAGGGCGCGGACCGTGGTAGTGCCCTCACCCCCGGCCCCTCTCCCGTACACGGGCGAGGGGAGACAAGTCCGGCTCAGTGTAACTTGAACCATTGCAGCATCAAGTAGCGTCACCCTCTCCTTCAAGAAGAGGGTCGGGGAGTAGATGGTCTGCCCCCCCTTTCAAAAGCGCCCCGCCAGCCAGTCCGGCACGGGGGTTTCGGGGATCGAGTGTTTGAGGGCCTTGGCCCGAGTTTTCGATTCCCGCCCGTGACGGGCTGGCTGGCGGGGGAATCTGGCGCTTGCGCCAGACGCTTTTGCAGGGTCGCCTTTGGGGTGGAGGGGGCCCAAAGGAATATGTACAGCCCGAGACAAAGTCCCTTCCCCGTCCGCGCGGCGGAACGCGCTGTAAAGCCTTTACCCGCGCCAACGGCGCTTAACCTCTACGCCCATAGCATTCACGCAAGCGGCGCTCCACGGCCGGCAAAGCCGTCCGGGCTACGGGGCACGACATGAATCCCCCTCATACCATCCTGCACCCGTTGCGGATGAAGCCCCCGCGCCATCGGTGATAACATCGGGGCCTTCATTCCAAACTCGGCCTGCACCATGAACGCGCGTACTTTCAGCTTCGAATTCTTCCCGCCCAAGACGCAAGAAGGCGCGGAGAAGCTGCGCAATACGCGCCGGCAACTGGCGCAGTTCAAGCCGGAATTCTTCTCGGTCACCTTCGGCGCCGGCGGCACCACGCAGGAAGGCACGCTGAACGCGGTGCTGGAAATCCGCCAGGAAGGCTTCGCCGCCGCGCCACACCTGTCGTGCATCGGCAGCACCCGCGCCAATATCGCCGAAATCCTGCAGCGCTACCGCGATCACGGCATTCGCCATATCGTGGCGCTGCGTGGCGATATTCCGTCCGGCATGGTCGACGTGGGCGATTTCCGTTATGCCAACGAACTCGTATCGTTCATCCGCGAAACACACGGTGACTGGTTCCAGATCGAAGTGGCGGCCTACCCGGAATTCCACCCGCAGGCCCAGAACGCCGAAGCGGACCTGCGTAACTTCGTGAACAAGGTCAATGCCGGTGCCGATGCGGCGATCACGCAGTATTTCTTCAACGCGGATGCTTACTTCCGCTTCGTCGACGAGGTACAGGCACGCGGCGTGAATATCCCGATCGTGCCGGGCATCATGCCGATCCAGAACTTCACCCAGCTGGCGCGCTTTTCCGACATGTGCGGTGCGGAGATTCCGCGTTGGCTGCGGCTGCGGCTGCAATCGTTCGGCGATGATTCGGCCTCGATCCGCGCCTTTGGTCTCGATTTCGTCACTGAGTTGTGCGACCGCTTGCTGCAGAACGATGCGCCGGGCCTGCACTTCTATACGCTGAACGCGGCGGGTGCGGTGTCGACGGTGTGGCAGCGTTTGGGGCTTTGATTGGGGATTGATCGGGGGGGGTGACGCAATCACCGCCAGAAACGGCAGCCAACAAAAAACCGGCCATCAAGCCGGTTTTTTGTTGGGTAACGTAGGGACCGTCAATCAATACCCACCTCAATACGCTCCGTTGCCACCCATATAAGGCACAACGCGGCTGGTGCGGCCATCATCCAGCACGTCGACACGCTGGCCGACCGAGAACGCAATGTCGGCTTCCTGCACCACGACCAGGCGCGAACCATTGTCGAGCTTGACGGTGATCTCAAGTGCTTTCTTGGCCGTCGTGGATTTTTCGATCTGGTTACCGATCAGGCCACCGGCAATCGCGCCCAACACGCCGCTCACGATCTGGCCGGTGCCACCACCGATATTCTGGCTGGCCACCACACCACCGAGCACGCCACCGGCTACGCCGCCGATACCGGTCGAATCTTCCATTTTCACTTCGCGCACGTTTTGCACCACGCCGGAACGAGCGGTCGCGGCGCGACGCATTTCGTTCTTGGAATACACGTTGGCGGAGTCGCTGGCGCAGCCTGCCAACAAAGCGCCGGCCATGACGGCGGCCATCAGGCTGGTTAATTTCATGGTATTGCTCCAGAGAAAACGATAGGGATGCTGCGATCCTACGCGTGCCGCATTACATGCGCTGTAACTTAATTCACATCAACGTCATACCGCGCGCCGGCGATACCAGCCGGTGAGCGACCAGCGCTCACGCTTGGCCGGCAGAACTTCATGCTCGAACCGATCCGACATGAACACCACCAGCTTGCCGGCTTCCGGCCGGATATCGCGGTGGGTGCCGTCATCCAGATACAGCCTTAATTCGCCACCGTGCTCGTCGCGCCAATCCGGGTTCAGGTACAGCACGACGGTGATCACCCGGGTGTCTTGATTGCGATGCTGGTCTATGTGGCGGGCATAAAAACTGCCTTCCGGGTAGACCGCTAAATGACATTCGAGTTCGGCCAGCCCGAGGAAAAGCGCCTGGTTGAGCACGGCACGCAACTCTTCGAGGCGGTGCCACGCCAGCGAGTCGGCACCGTCTTCCTTATCAAGCCACAGCACTTCGTCGCTACGGATTGCGGCGTTGAGCTGATGCAGCCCGGCACGACCGATGCCGGCGCGGCTGAAATCATCACGCCGCGCCTTGGCGTGCGTGAGCAAGGCATCCGCCTCGCGTTCAGACAGAAAGCCGGGTATTTCCACCCAACCCGGGTCGACCAAGGCATCGGCAATAGCATCTAGAGAAACCACGCGATTACTCCTTTAAATGGATTCGGCCCAAGGTTCGACCCGGTATTGCGTCCGAACGGTCATTTGCCACTTTATTTGCAACTTCAAGTTTCGTCTTTGGGCTCAACCGGTGCACGCGGCGGAACAAAGAATGCGGTTGGCTGCTTGAAGAAGCGACGCAATAGCTTACCTACCAATGGCCGCGTTGCGCTGAACGTTAGTCGGCGGGCGCGCAATGCCACCCAGAGTGCCAGACCGAAGCTCACCGCGAGATTGGTCAAACCAACCAGCGCAATACCCAGCAGCGTCATCGCCACCACTTGCCAATTCAGGGCGAAGTTATAGCTGACTTCAGCGTAGGACAGATAAGCCGAAGAGAAAGTGATATGACGGATATCAATCGGCAAGCCGAGCAATACGCCAATGGTGCCAATCACCCCCAGCATCATGCCGAAATAGAAATTCCCCGCCAATGCGCCCAGATTGCTTTCGATATAGCGCGCAATACGGCGCGTGCGGGATTCACCAAATACCTTATTCAGCAGCGGCAAAGCAGCAATACGTTGCGGAATCTGGTTATAGATTGCCTTGTTGTCGTAATAGCCTGAAATCAAACCGGACAAGAACAGGCAAACGCCGGCAATGGCGGCATGGAAGATCGCCAGGCTGGCAATCGGCGACGTGTCGTGCAGCAGATGATCGGCCTTGGCCATATCGATCACCGGTTCGCCAAAGCTGTATTTCCACGCCAGTGCAATCGCCAGCGCCACCGGAATGGCCAGCAGCACATTCCCAAGGATCGCCACGAACTGGGTACGGAATACCTTGACGATCAGATCGGCCAGATCATCCAGATTGACCGACTTCTTGCCGATCTTGCTGCCCTGGTGAATCGATTCGGCAATCTTGGCCGCCGTCATCGCCGGCTGCTTGGTCGCCACCGTGTAATGCAGCACATGGATCAGCATGAAGCCGAACGCGTAGTTCAGGCCGAACGCCAGCGCTTCGAGCAGCAACGGCAAATGCGCTTTGCCGATCAGGAGTTTGAACAGCGCCATGAAACCGACGATGACCCCGGCACCGGCAGCCGACTTGAACATGCTGATCCACTCACTGCGGTTTTCGGCGATGTAATGCTCGCCGGTGTGGCTGGCGTGTTCAGTCACTTGCAGCGCCAGCAACTCGGTGTTTTCGGCGAAGACGTCACGGATTGCGTACTTGCGGTTTTCCGCGCGCACCAGCACCAGCGCGCTATCGACGATCAGATCGGCTTTTTCCGGGGCCGGCGCCGGGTCGATCATCAACAGCAGCGTGCGCAGGCGTTCGATGTGCTGGCGGATGCGCAACAGGTGGTAGGTCAGGCTGACCGAGATACCGGTCTTGTGGGCGGACTTGCGCACGCGGGCGACGATGTCTTCACATTGATCGAGCAGCACCAGAATCGGTTTGACGTCCTCATCCGGTAGGCGCTTTTCGATCATGTCGCGCCGATAGCCTTCGATATAGGCCAGCGCTTCGACGTTCTGGCGCACGAAGGGCGATTCGAAGCGGTCGCCGTCCGGATGATTGAGGACGATTTCCGGCTCCAGCCCGATGGCGGAAAGCCGGCAGGACAACACCTGCACCGCTTCCAGCACCTGCAAACGGGTGAGGTTGATGCTGTCCTGATCGGTTTCCTCGCCGAAATGCAACGCACGGCCGAGGTCGAACCAGACTTCGCGCGGCACGCTTTCCAGCCAGACGTAATCATCCTTGCGGTAAAAAATCGCGCCAAAGACGTCCTTGAGCGAGGCCGGGTCGAACACCGGTGGCAACAGCCGGTGGCCGATACGCTTCATCAACGCGGAGAAGAATGTCTCGTTCGACAGCACGCCGCTGTCGGTATAGAGCCGCACCTGCTTGCGGGTCGACACCAGATGCAGCAAATGGCGGCGCACGGCGGCCCGGTACTCCTCGTGCGCTTCCAGCAAGTAGGCCAGCGCCTGCACGCTATTGGTGGCGGCTTGTTCGTCGTCGATATGGCGCGGGCGCATACCGTCGACCAGTTCGCGCAACAAGGTAAACGATTGGTCGTTGCCAGCAGCGGTCATGACACGCAGCGTGTTTTCCATTGAGTCTCCCGTATTCGAGGTCATGCGCGTACCGCTGCCAGCAGCCGGCCGACCATCCGTTCGGCTTGGCTGGCATAGCCGCCGCCGAACAGGTTCACGTGATTGAGCACGTGGTAGAGGTTGTAAAGATCGCGCCGGAGCGCATAGCCGCCATCGAGCGGCCACGCCGCGCGATAAGCCGCCTGGAATCGAGGGCCGAAACCGCCAAAAAGTTCGGTCATGGCCAGATCGGTTTCGCGGTCGCCGTAGTAACACGCCGGATCGAACAGCACTGGCGTGCCGTCGGCCAACCCGGCTGCGTTGCCACCCCACAGATCGCCATGCAACAACGAGGGCTGCGGTGTGTAGCCGGCAAAGAATAACGGCAAGGCGTCGATCAACTTGGTTGCTTCGTCGAAGCGGAAACCGTTGCGTGCCGCAAGTTCGACCTGTGGTTGCAAGCGGCGCTCGCGCCAGAACGTGATCCAGTCATCCAGCCAGCCGTTGGCCTGCGGCGTGCTGCCGATGGTGTTGTCTTCCGGCCAGCCGAATTGCTTTGCGGTGAGGCGATGCACGGCGGCGAGTTGTTCGCCCAGCTGCGCTTCATCGGCCCGACCGTCCAGATCCAGCCATTCCAGCAACAGCCACGCATGGTCGTCGTCGACGCCATATGTGATCGGCTTGGGGACGCGGATAACGGCCGCCAACGCAGCCAGACCGCGTGCTTCGGCGGCAAACATGTCGAGCCGATCAGTGCGATTGAGCTTGATGAAGAAGCGGCCGACGCTGGTGTGCAGCCGGTAAGCGACGTTGATGTCCCCACCCGATACCGGCATGGCGTCGTGCACGGTCACTGTCACGCCAAGCTGGCGCGACAACGCATCAGCCACGGTTTGCCAGCGAGTTGGAGGAGAGTGAATCATGCCGCAAGCATGCCGCAAGGCACAAAATGCGTCGAGGCAACAATGCCATCGACGGCCGGTGCAATAGCGATGCCCGTTCCGCACAGGCTGGGGCCATGTCCCCGCGGATCGGAAAAATCCGAATCCGGGTCAGCCCGTAGCCCGGACGGCTACGAGGTTGCCGAAATCAACGCAGTCTCAGGGCATCCAGCTGGCGAGGATGCGCTGATAGCTGCCGTCGGCATGCATGCTCTGTAGCGCTTTGTTGAATGCCGCGATCAGCGCGACGGATTCCGGGCGGCTGCGAGGCGCGATCAGGTAGGTGGTGTCGGTGCCGACGACTTCCGGCAAGGTGCGCACCACATCGGCCCGGCCCAAGGCCAGGCGGGCCGTGTCCCAGCCCGCCATCTCGTTGACAGGCACCAGATCGACCCGGCCGGCACGCAACATCAGCATGCAGTTGGGCAAGTCGGGCGGGCGCTCCAGACGCAAGCTGGCCTGCGTGATCAGCGCCTGGCTCTGCACAAGATCCCAGCCTGCCGGTATGCAGGCGACGCGGCCGGTCAGATCCGCTTGATGCTTCACTGGCGAATCCCGCGCCACGAAAATGGCGATGTGATCGACGATCAGCGGATCGGAATAGAGAAAATCGAGCTCCCGCTCGGCGTTGCGTGCCCACGGAAAGCTGCCTTCGAAATCACCGCGTTTGCTTTCCTCATAGGCCCGTCGCCAGGGCAGAAAGGTGAGGGCGGCAGGCCGCCCCATACGGCGGAAGGCTTCGGTCACGATCTCGCTGGATATGCCTTTCGCCCGCAACGACGCGCTGACATACGGGATAAATTCCCCGGTAGCCAGCTGCGCCGGCTGACCGCTCCATGCCAAGCCCGACGCCAGCGCCATGGGGCCAAGGATCAGCCCGCCAAGACGCATCCACCCGTGTTTCATCCAATCCATTCGTCCGCCGCAGAGAAAACGCCGTAGCGATCGCTACGACGCCATCCCGTTGTAGCGGTTGCAGGGGGGTGAGTTCAAGCCGTTGGCATGCGATGCTATTTGGCGGGTGTAGCGGCAGTGGCCGATGGATCGGTCACAAAACCGATGCGCGCCAGACCATCACGTTGTGCCATCGCCATCGTCTGCGCGATCAGCTCGTAGCGGGTGTTGCGGTCGGCGGCGAGGTGCAGCTCCGGCTGTGGCTGCTGGGTGGCGGCGGATTTCATTCTGACCTCCAGCCTGGCCTCGTCGATCTTCGCGCCATCCAGCCAGCGCTGGCCGGCCGCATCAATCGACACCAGCAAGGCCGCTGGCTTCTTCTGATCCGGTGGCGTAGCAGCAGCGCGCGGCAGATCGAGCTTCACCTGGTTGGCGAGCACCGGCATGGTGATCATGAAGATGATCAGCAGCACCAGCATGACGTCCACCAGCGGCGTCATGTTGATCTCGTTCATCACGTCATCGCCGCTGTCGTCGAGCGTTCCGAAAGCCATGTCAACGAGCCCCGACGATGTTGAGCTGCGGCACGGGCGACGATGCAGTGTTGCTGCCGACCCGCGCACCGGTCACGAAGTAGGCATGCAAATCGTGGGCAAACCGGTTGAGCTGAGCCAGCACCGCCTTATTGCCGCGAGTGAGCGCGTTGTAACCCAGCACGGCCGGAATGGCGACGGCGAGACCGAAGGCGGTCATGATCAGCGCCTCGCCCACCGGGCCAGCCACTTTGTCGATACCGGCCTGACCGGATACGCCAATGCTGACCAGCGCGTGATAGATGCCCCAGACCGTGCCGAACAGGCCTACGAACGGCGCAGTCGAGCCGACTGAAGCCAGGATTGCCATGCCGGACGACATCACCTGCGATGCGTCATCAATGGCGCGGCGCAGATTGCTCGTCACCCAATCGCTCACGTTCAACGCACCGTGCAAGTCGGACTTGTTCTGCGCGTGGTGCGCCACCGATTCCGCGCCCTCTTCGGCCAGGCTGCGGAACGGGTTATCGAGCTTGGTATCGCCCAAGGTAGCAAGGCCGGCAGCGAAATCGCGCTGGTGCCAGAAATCATGTGCGGCGGAGCGGGCCTGACGACGCAACTTGACCAAGCGCCATGCCTTGAGCGCGATCACGCACCACGATGCGATCGACATCAGCAGCAACAAGGCGGCCACACCACGCGTGACGAAATCGCCCTGCACCCACAACGCAGCGATGCCAAAGGGGTTGTTATCCATTTCGGTTTTGTCCGGCGAAAGAGGTTTATGTTAAATGATAATGGTTATCATAAACAACTTAGCCATGACGTCTGCCGGCCCACGTAGTACGGGTTAGCCGTCAGGCGTCACCCGCAAACTCCACGGCCGTCCACACCCTGCCTCGCGCGGGTCAAAATTGACCGGGCCTACGGTGCAACTCCCGCAACAGCACCTGCACCGGATGATCCAACCGCACGCCGTCCACCAGCGCCGCCTGGCAGCGGCAGGAATAGCCGGTCGCCAGCAGCCGGCCCGGTTCCGCCCCGGCGACTTGCGCGGCCCAGCTCAAGCGGTAGATGTGCTCGGACATGGCGCGGTGTTCCGCCTCATGGCCATAAGTGCCGGCCATACCGCAGCAGCCGACGGCGCGGATTTCCAGCGCCAGCCCCGATGCCGTGAACACCCGCTGCCAGTCTTGCGCCGCACCGGGCACAGCGGTCTGTTCGGTGCAATGCGACAGCAGCGCATAATGCTGGCCGCCGCCGCTGCGCGCAGGCCGTCCGGCAAGCAATGGAGCCAACCATTCCTGCACCAATTGCACCTTGGGTGCCACGCCCGGCCCCAGCGCTTTCACATATTCGGCGCGGTAGGTCAGCGTGATGGCCGGCTCCAGCCCGATCAGCGGGATGCCGCTGGCCGCCAGTGCTTGCAAGCCAGCTGCGTTGCGATGGGCCACTTTGGCAAATTGCGGCAGAAAGCCATGCACGTGCAGCGGTTTGCCGTTGGCCGCGAACGGGGCCAACAGTGGTGTAAAACCCAGTTCGCTCAGTAGCGCGAGCAAATCCAGCACCAGCGATGTTTCAAAGAAGGTGGTGAAGGCGTCCTGCACCACGATAACGGACTGGGCACGCTGCGCATCGTCCAGCGCGGCCAGCGCATCCGGCGTTGCAAGCGCAAAACCGCTGCCAGCCGCCGCTTCGGCCAGATCGATGCCGGACAAGCGCGGCGTAGCCACCAGCCCCACCTGCCGCAGCAGGCCAGCTGCGCCGCCTGCCAGTGCGTTGTAGGGGCCCGGCATACGCGCCATCCACGGCAGCATGCTCTCCAGCCCGCCCACAAGATGATCCCGCAGCGGCCGCAAATAGCGGCTGTGGTACAGCGCTAGGAAACGGGCACGGAATTCCGGCACATCCACCCGGACGGGGCATTGGCTGGCGCAGGCCTTGCAGCCCAAGCAGCCCTGCATGGCCTCCATCACCTCATGTGAAAAATCCGCCTCGCCCCCACGCTGTGCCAGTGTGTTGCGCAGGCGTTGCGGCCAGTCCTGCCAGCGCGGCGGGGCATGCAGTTCCGCCAGCGGATCGACGCCGGCCTGCGCCAATTGGCGCAGCCATTCCCGCAGCAACGACGCACGTCCCTTGGGCGAATGCCGGCGCTCCCGCGTGCCTTTCCAAGACGGGCACATGGCGTCGTCCGGGTCGAAGTTGTAGCAAGCGCCGTTGCCGTTGCAATGCAGCGCTTCGTCGAAATCCTGCCGTACTGCGAGGGGGATGATGCGATCGTGCTGGCCGCGGGTCGGCACGCCATCGATCTGCCATAAATCCTGCCCCGGCGGCGCGGCGATCTTGCCGGGATTGAGCTGGTTGTAGGGATCGAACGCGGCCTTGATCTGTTGCAACAAGGGATAAAGCGGCCCGAAGAACGCCGGCGCGTATTCGGAGCGCACCCCCTTGCCGTGCTCGCCCCACAGCAGGCCGTGGTATTTGCGGGTGAGCGCCACCACGCCATCGCTGATCACGCGCACCAGCTTTTCCTGTGCCGGATCGGTCATGTCCAGCGCCGGACGCACGTGCAGCACACCAGCATCGACATGGCCGAACATGCCGTACCGCAGCCCATGCCCATCCAGCAGTGCGCGGAATTCGGCGATGTAATCAGCCAGATGCTCCGGCGGCACAGCGGTGTCTTCCACGAAGGGAACCGGCCGCGCCTCGCCTTGCATGTTCGCTAGCAGCCCGACGGCCTTCTTGCGCATGCCCCAGATGCGCCCGACCGCCGCGCCATGCGCCACGGTGTAGCCACGGCGGCCATTCGCGTCCCGGCCCCCTTGTAGACTGGTTTGCAGGGCGGCCTCGACGCGGGCCAGCTGCTGCGCAAGTTCCTCCTCGCTGTCGGCCAGGAACTCGACCAGATTGATACCCTGCGCCGGCTCGGCATCGTCCGGGAAGAACTCGCGTATGCCATGCCAGACGATGTTCTGACGGGCCAACGCCAGCACGGTCGAATCGATGGTTTCGATCGAGCCAGCCTGCAAGGCCATCAGCGCCGGTGCATCGCGCAAGGCCGCGTCGAAACTGGCATAGCGCACATTCACGAGCGCACTGCAGTTGGGGATCGGCAACACATTCAGCCACGCTTCCGTCACCAATCCCAGCGTGCCCTCCGCGCCGCACAGGATCGCGTTCAGATCGAAGCGGCCGGCGGCATCGCGGATATGCGCGAGATCGTAGCCGGTCAGGCAGCGATTGAGCCGGGGAAAGCGCTCGGCGATCAGCGCTACGTGCTCACGCTCGATATCGTCCAACAGGCGGTGCACCGCGCCGACCCGATCGTCACGCTGGCGAAGCTGCGCCAGTTCCGTAGCTTCCAGCGGCGTGGATTGCCACACCGTACCGTCCAGCAACACCGTGGTCAGCGCCAGCACGTGATCGCGGGTCTTGCCATACAGGCACGAGCCCTGCCCGCTGGCATCGGTATTGATCATGCCGCCGAGGGTGGCGCGGTTGGAGGTGGAGAGTTCCGGCGCAAAAAACAGCCCGTATGGGGCAAGCGCGGCATTGAGCTGATCCTTGACCACGCCCGCCTGCACCCGTGCTCGCCGTCCGGCCGGATCGATTTCCAGAATGCGGTTCATGTGCCGCGAGACATCGACAATCACGCCGTGCCCGAGCGACTGCCCATTGGTGCCCGTACCACCGCCGCGCGGGTTGAGCGTGAGCGCGCGAAAACGCGGCTCGGCCAGCAAATGCACGAGCCGCACCACGTCGTCGCTATCACGGGGAAAGACCACCAGATGCGGCTGTACCTGATAGATGGAGTTGTCGGTCGCCAGCACCGTACGATCCGCCTGCGAGGCACTGATCTCGCCAGCAAAACCGCACAACCGCAGCTGCGCCGCCAGCTCGAGGTAGCGGGAATCGGTAACGGGCTGCGGGGCAAGGCGGGGAATCATGAGGTACGTTCCCTGCAGGTGAACGATCCAGAGGCTTGTTTTAGTTGTAGCCCGGCCAGGCGAGTGCCGTGCACGCGCTTGCAGCGTGGCCCGAACGCTGCAAAACAAAAAGCCCGTCCCCCAAGGTCAGAGAACGGGCTTTCATGGTGCTGCAACTACATGGAGATCAGATCAGGCCGCCAGCTTCGCCGCCGCATCACGCAATGCAGTGCGCAAGCCTTCTTCCACCACCGGGTGATAGAACGGCATCTCCAGCATCTGCGCGACGCTCAAGCCTTGCTGCACCGACCAAGCCAACGTGTGGGCGATGTTCTCGGCACGCGGGCCGGTCCATTCGGCGCCGAGGAAGCGGCCGGTTTCGCTATCCGCATACACGTGCATCAGGCCCCGGTTCTTCAGCATCACGCGGCTGCGGCCCTGGTCTTCGAAGCTCACTTCACCGGTCACGAACGTCCCCGGTTTGAGATCTGCGAACCGCTTGCCGACCATCGCGATTTGCGGATCGCTGAACACTACGCCGATCGGCGCGCGGCGCAGGCCGGGCTTCACGTTCGGGTAGTTGGCGGCGTTCTCGCCCGCGGTTTTGCCTTCGTCGGCCGCTTCATGCAGCAACGGCAGGATGTTGTTGGCGTCGCCAGCGATGAAAACCGGCGATTTGCCGCATTGCAGGGTGGTCGCATCAAACACCGGCACGCCACGCGCATCGAGTTCCAAGCCGGTATTTTCCAGCCCCAGATTGGCCACGTTCGGGCGACGACCGGTCGCGGCCAACACGTAGTCGAAACGCTCGGTCACGGTTTCGCCAGCGAGGTTCACGTAGGTGATGACCGCTTCATCGCCATCCCGCGCCATGTGTTCGATCTTGGCATGCGGATCAAGGTAAAACTCGCTCTGAAACGCAGCCTTGGCGTAGTCGCGAATGGCCGGATCGGACAGCGGCCCAACCGAATTACCGTGGCCGAACATCCGCACATGCACGCCAAGACGGGACAACGCCTGACCGAGTTCGAGGCCGATCACGCCGGGGCCGAACACCGCCACGCGGCGCGGCAGGGTATCCCACGCAAAGACGTCGTCGTTGATGATCAGGCGGTCGCCGAACACCTTGAACGGCTCGGGAATCGACGGGCTGGAGCCGGTCGCGATCACCACGCGGCTGGCGTGTACGGTGATATCGCCCACTTGCAGCGTGGTGTTATCGGCAAAACGGGCTTGGCCGACGAGCTTGTCCTCAGCCGGAATGTTCTCGACACCGCGCACCACGAAACCAACGAAACGATCCCGCTCGCGCTTCACGCGATCCATCACTTCGCGGCCATCGATACGGATATCGCCATCGACATGCACGCCGAATGGGGCGGTATGGCGCAGCTCGTGCGCGGCTTCGGCGGCGGCGATCAGCAGTTTGGACGGCATGCAGCCAACGCGGGCGCAAGTGGTGCCGTAGGGGCCGCTTTCGATCACCACGGCGGATTTGCCAGCAGCCTTGGCGGCGCGATACGCAGCCAGCCCGGCGGTGCCAGCGCCAATGACAGCAACATCAATGTGGATCGTGTTCATGGTGGGTACTCCAATATTGTTATCTCCCCTTGCGTAAGGGGGTTACGGGGATCACTACGCCAACGGGATCACCATTGGCGCATCCCTCGTTGCCCCCTTTTATTCAGGGGGCAACGCACATCACTTGAAACAAGTTGTTATCTGTTCCCTCTCACTCGCGTGCAAGGCTTCAGCCTTGCTCAGCTAATTAGTGGGAAAGGGCCAGGAAGAGGGTGCTTGCTAAGGTCGATGCAATTGGCACTCCCCTCACCCCCGGCCCCTCTCCCGCAAGCGGGCGAGGGGAGCAAGATCACTTCGCCAGGAACTTCTCAAGTTGCTCGTGGCCGCCGATCAGCTTGCCGTTGATGAACACTTGCGGCGCAGTCATCACGCCACCGGACACAGCGCCCAGTACCTTGCCGCGCACCTTGTTGTCCAGCGGCACATCGGCGTAGTCGTAACCGTGTTCGGTCAGCAGGGCCTTGGCCTTGGCGCAGAACTGGCAGCCGACCTTGGAGAACACGACGACCTGATCCGGCTTCTTGGCGGTCGGGTTGATGTAGTCGAGCATGGTGTCGGCATCGGACACTTCAAACGGGTCGCCTTCTTTCACCGGCTCGATGAACATCTTCTCGACCACGCCATCCTTCACCAACATGGAATAGCGCCAGCTGCGCTTGCCGAAGCCCAAGTCGGATTTGTCGACCAGCAGGCCCATGCCATCGGTGAATTCACCGTTGCCATCCGGCACCATGACGATGTTGGCGGCTTCCTGATCCTTGGCCCATTCGTTCATTACGAAGGTGTCGTTGACCGACACGCACAGGATGGAATCAACGCCGTTCTTGGCGAATGCCGGCGCGAGTTCGTTGTAGCGCGGCAGATGGGTGGACGAACACGTCGGGGTAAATGCACCCGGCAGCGAGAACAGCACAACCGTCTTGCCCTTGAACAGGTCGTCGGTGGTGACGTTCTTCCACTCATTGTTGACGCGGGTGCGGAAAGTGACGTTCGGTACGCGTTGGCCTTCACGATTCTGGAACATGGTGGATCTCCTTGGTCTGACACTGAATTTGGGGGCTGCATCGCAGCGACAGACGAAGTATCCCGAATACCGATCAATTGTTCTAATTGATTGTTACGACGATTTTAGTAAAAAAATACTATTGATCGGGACTAGCGGCAAAGGTCGGTAACGCACCGCAACACGCCGTTCATCCAGTACGCCACGACAAGCGCTAGAATCCGCCGCAGCTGCCCATATGTCATGCGCGTATGGTTCATCACGAATCATGTCCAAGGAGATTGCGATGTTTCGTTCTGCCCGAGCGCTGGTGCTCATTACGCTGTGTTCGGCAACCTTGTGTCTGGCTGCGCCCAGCGAACAACAAGTCAAGGATGCGGTCAGCAAGGGCGATTACCAGCACGCCCAGACCATGATGCAAGAGGCGGTCAGCGCGCACCCCGAGTCAGCCAAAGCGCACTACATCTATGCCGAAATCCTGGCGCACAACGGCCAGATGGGCCAAGCGGCGACGGAAGCGGCCAAAGCGAAGCAGATCGATCCGCAGATCCACTTCACCAATCCGGAAAAATTCGGCCAATTCGAGGCCCTGCTGGCAGCGGCACAACACCGCAACAACGCGCCGGCGCAAGTCGTGCGTGCCCCGGACGAGCAAGCACACTCGTCCGGCTTCCCGATATGGCTGGTGATTGCCTTGCTGGTCGGCGGTGCCATCTTGCTGGCGGTCATCTTCAACCGCCGCAATAACGCAACGGTGATGCCGGTCGGCGGTGGAATGGGCGGTGGCTATTCCGGTGGGGGCTACTCCGGCTACGCAGGAGGTGGCGGCGGTGGCACGACCATCATCAACAATGGCAGCGGCGGCAGTGGGGCCGGCGCGGCCATCGCCGGGGCTGCAGGTGGTTTCGCCGCCGGCATGCTGGTGGAAGAGATGCTGGATCATCGCCGCAACGAATCTTCTTATGCCCAGCCGCCCCGCTATACCGAAGCGCCCAATGCCCCGGCCGGCAACGACTACGCGACCCAACAGCTGGAAACCCAGCCCGTCGATTTCGGCAATGGTCCGGATTGGGGGAGCAACGACAGCAGCAGCGATAGCGGTGGTGGTGTCGACATGGGCAACAACGATAGCTGGTAACTAGCCAGCCCCCGCCCGCAGGCTGCGCCCGTATGCAACGCGTGCGTGGCCTGCTCCGTATTTGAGTGGGGTTGATGCGTGGGGTTGATCGAATCAGCCCCCGGCGATACGCGGTGCAATGCCGCTTGCCGATCTTGCCAACACCACTCAGTGCGCCGGGCTGGTCGCAACCTCCAACGCGGTCAGCCAGACCAGCGCCGCCTCCCGATCCGCTCCGCACATCTCCGCCGAAGGTTGCAGCCCGCCACACACCGCCGGGCGACGCGGGTCGCCGAAGATGGCGCACATCAAATCATCAGTTAGTTGTACGCATGGCACACCTGCCGGCTTACCGTCGGGCATGCCCGGAATCGGGCTGGAGATCGATGGGGCGATACAGCAGGCGGCGCAACGTGGGCGGCAGGAGAGGGATAAATCAGACATGGCCCGGATTGGAACCCGCACCCCGCCTTGCAAGCAAGCCCAGCCCGCTTTGTCCCGACTGCCGGTAGAACGGAATGCCATTTGGATGTAGACACAGCCCCAAGTTGTAGTAAGCTCGCCGCTTACAACGAAACCGGCACATCCCGTCGTACTCAGACGGAATAGATGCCGGTACGATCACGCACAGCGTGGCCCCCCACTGGGCATGGAGGAGTGGAAATTGAATGCAATCTACCTAGCGTTGACGGTAGCAATCCTGCTCGTCAATCTGGGCGGCTTGGCGTGCCTGTTCACGCGCTGGCTGCCTGACCGCAACATCGCCCGTGCCGGTGGCCTGTTGGCCATTTGCCTCGTGCTGTTCTTTGTCGAGCACTTCATCGGGCTCGGCAAGCTCGGCTTCCTGTGGCCGATCACCACGATCGCCGCGGTCGCCCTCATTGGCAAACGGCTATGCAGCAAGGATTGGCTGGATGGCGAATTGCCGTTCGTGGTGCCCTTCCTGTTCGCATTGATCTGGCGGCTGGCCTACCCGGATATCGATGCCGCCACCGAACACCTGACCGATCTCTATTTCATCAACAACTACATCGGCGGCGACACCCTGCCCCCGGCCGATCGCTGGTTGCCCGGTTACGTCTTCAACTTCTATTACGGCTTCCTGCATTACTCGGTCGCGCTGCTGGGCCGCTGGCTTGGCGTATCGGCCGGCGTAGCGATGAACCTGGGCGGCGCGGTCGTGTTCGGCTTGCTTGGCAGTCTGGGCTGGAGCGTGGCCAGCCGCTTCGTCACCAAGCTGCCGGTGAAGGTGCTGATCGTGGTGGCGCTGATCTGCGGCGGCACCGGCGTTGCACCGCTGCTCACCATGCTGTTCCCCGGCAATGCCGAGATCCAGATGTGGGGCAACACCCGCTTTGCCGGGCGGTTCGATCAAGACATCACCAGCGAATTCGGCAAGCAGCTGTTCCCCAAACTGACACCGGAAACTGCGCCCGTACCAGGGTTCGAGCCGCGCGACCTGCCGCTGGAAACGCCGTCCTACCTGCTCTTCCTGGGCGACGTGCACCCACCGATCGGTGGCTTTGCGCTGCTGTTCTTCGCGCTGGCGCTGATGGCACGGCTGGAAAAGCCCGAGGAAGGCGATGATGCCCGCCCGCTGGCTTTTGCGCTTGGCGCGACCATGCCCCTGCCACTGGCGCTCAATACCTGGGTGTTCCCCTTGCAAGTGCTGCTGGTGGCCGGCTGGTTCGTCTATCGCTGGCGCGGCAAGCTGGCGCATTACCTGCCTTGGTTGATGGCTGGCGCCATCGCTGCATCGCTGCTGCTCTACCCCTTCCTCAGCAATTTCGTTCCCAATGCGCTCTCCACGCCGCTGGGCTGGACGGAAACGTTCGATCACACGCCGCTGCGCCAAGGCTTGGCGATCTGGTGGCCGATCCTGTGGCTGGTGGTGCTGGCCTTGCTGCAAGGGCCGAAGAACCGGCTGGCGTGGTGGTCGGCGTTTGGCGTCGTCGCAATGTGGCTGATGACGGAATTCATCACCGTCCACGACCCGCACAGCGGCGCATACGAGCGCTTCAACACCGTGCTGAAGTGGTGGTCGTGGCTCTACCCGTTCGCACTGGTCTGGCTGACGGCGCTCAATGCATCCGCCCGGCAAAAATGGCTGCGCGCCGCCGCGCTGGTGCCGGTGTTTGCCGTATCGCTGTACCTGCTGCCGCAAGCCAACTTCTGGATGTCCTCACAGCGACCGCACGCCGGTCGTATCCAGGGTGATGGCTGGCTGCGCGATGACGACGCCAACCGCGCCATCCTCACCTGGCTGCGCGCCGCGCCACAGGGCCTGACGCTGGAGAGCGTGGAACGCGGCTCTTACAGCCAGACCTCCGGCTTTGCGATGCACGCGGGGCAACCGTCCGCCATCGGCTGGCCGGATCACGTGAATGAATGGCGCGCGAATCCCGGCTTTGTCGGGCAGCGTGCCGACGCGGTTCGCTCCCTGTATCAAGGGCAGTTGCCGGACGCGAAAGACTGGCTGAAGAACCAGCGCATCCAGTACATGGTGTGGAGCCGTTTCGACTCGGCGCACGGCCCGGTCCTCGCCCAGCTCAAGACCCAGCTCGCCCCCGATTACGTGTGGATGCCGCTGTGGGCCAATGGCGATGAACAATATGGCGTGTTCAAGCGCCTGTATCGATAGGAGCCAGCTAAAGCAGGCTTTCTCCCCTCGCCCTCGCGTGCAAGGCTTCAGCCTTGCCCAGCTATTAGTGGGAGAGGGGCCGGGGGAGAGGGTCGTGCAACATGCAGCGTTCTTTGCAAGCACCCTCTCCCTAACCCTCTCCCACGAGTGGGAGAGGGAACAAAGATTTTGAACAGACTCTTAGCAGCTCCGAGAAATTTTGATCAATTTCCGGCCCAAAACCGGTAAGTACAAAAGCAGAACACCATGACGTCGATCTACTACCTGCTCACGCTGGCGCTGATCCTGCTGCATTTCGCCGGCGTCTCCGCGCTGTTGTCGCGCTGGATTCCGTCCTTCCACGTCGCCCGCGCCGTCGGCGTGCTGGCCGTTACGCTCACCTGCTTCTTCCTGGAGCACTTCCACGGCTGGGGCAAGTTGGCGTGGCTGTGGCCCTTCACCGCGGCGGCGGCGGGCTTGGTGCTGTGGTGGGATAAGGCCCGCCTACAAGAGGCCCGCTTCATCCGCTCGGAAGCCGTGTTCTGGGTACTCGTCGGTTACGGGCTGGTGTGGAAGTGGTTCTTCCCGTCGATCTTCCCGACGTCCGAGCGCGTAACCGATCTGTTCTTCATCACCAACTACCTGCCCGGCAGCACCTTGCCGCCGCTGGATCACTGGTTCCCGCCGCGTTCCTTCGATTTCTACTACGCCTTCCAGCATTACGGCGCAGCGCTGATGGGGCGGATGTTCGATCTGTCGCCCGGCCTGACCTACAACCTGGCGATGCCGCTGCTGATGGGCATGACGGGTGCGCTGGCGTGGGATTTCGCCGGTCGCTTCGTCGCGCACCGCAACTGGCGCGTGCTGGTGGTTGCCGCCTTCATCATCGGCGGCACGGGCGCGACGCCGTTCGTGCATCTGGTCCACGAAGCCACGGCCGATAGCAGCGGCGATGCCAACAACCGCATGTGGGGTAGCGCGCGCTTCGTCGGCCTGTATGACCGCGAGCAAACCAACACCCGCATCGGTCACGACTGGTTCCTGCAACCGATTCCGGATGGCTTCGAGCGCCGCGAGCTGCCGATGGAGGGCTTCGGCTATCAGTATTACGTCGGCGACTATCACCCGCCGCTGGGTGGCTTCTTCCTCTTGGCCTTGGCGCTGGCGTTGATCGGCATGGTGGAAACCGGCGTGGGCATGGCGCGACTGAATACGGCGCTGATCGGCTTTACCGTGCCGATCACCATCGCGACCAATACCTGGGTATTCCCGCTGCAGTTCCTGCTGGTGGGCGGCTGGGCCGCGTGGCGCAGTCGCAAGAAGAACGAGGAAGGCGCGCCGAAGGGCGACTGGATCGCCTTGATCATCGGCGGCGTCATCGCCTTCCTGCTGCTCTACCCCTTCCTGACCGGCTTCACCGCCAAATCACTGGCGACGCCGATCAAGTTCGTCAGCGCGCTGGATCACACGCCGTGGCAGCAATTCCTGGCGCTGCACTGGCCGACGCTGCTGATGATCGCCATCGGTCTCACCCGTCGCGACACCCGCAAGCTGACGATGTATTTCGCCCTCGGCTTTGGCCTGCTGCTGGTGTTTACCGAACTGTTCTACGTCAAAGACCCGTCCGGCGGCCGTTACGAGCGCACCAACTCGACCATGAAGTGGTGGGGCTGGATCTGGTGCGGCGTGCAGATCGCGCTGACCAGCCTGTTGCTGGGCGCGAAAGCCAAGTGGGTGCGCTGGGTCACCGGCATTACCGTTGCCGTGACGCTGTTGTACGCGGTGGACGTCTTCAACTACTTCCGCGTCAATGACAGTAGCGACCGCGGACAGCTGCACGCCAGCGGCATCTACACCGGCGATGCCACCGTGCGCGACATGTTCCGCTACCTGAGCGCAGCACCGGACGGCATCGTGATGGAGAACCTCTACGCCGATGCCTACACCGATGGCGGCATCTACGCGATCTTCGCCGTCAAGCCGGGCCTGCTCGGCTGGCCATCGCACCTGACCACGTGGCACGGCAGCGCGCCGGAAGCCTACCTGACGCTGAATTCGATCCGCAGCTTCTACGCCGGCAACCTGCCGGACGCCCGTACCTGGCTGCTGGCCAACAACGTGCGCTACATCGTCTGGAACGGCAAGGATGCCGCCAACACCGCCGCCTGGAGCAAGTGGGCGGGTGAGTTGGGCGCAAGCTACGGCTGGCAAGGCTTCGGCCCGGCCGGGCAGCCGCCGGTGGGGATTTGGGTGCGGCGATAGAAACGATAAAACCGACATAACCGTAGGGCGGGTTAGACGCTTAGCGTCGTAACCCGGCGGACTTACCGTGGCATGCCAAGCATGCGGCGGGTTACGCACTGTCGCGGAGCGACGTAAACGTCGCACGCCGACTGCTAACCCGCCCTACGGTGTTTTTGATGAATTGAAACGAGTTACCCATGAAACGCGTCTTGCAGCACCCGATGTCCAAGCAATTCATCCAGTTCGCCGCCGTCGGCCTTGTCGGCACCGGCGTGCAATATCTGACCATCCTGCTGGGCACGGACTGGCTGGGCTTTGCCGCGGCGGTGACATCCGCGCTGGGTTATGTGCTGGGCGCGTTCGCCAACTACGTGCTCAATTATTTCTTCACCTTCAAGAGCGGCAAGTCGCACTCCGAGGCCGCCGCCAAGTACTTCACCATCGTCGGCATCGGCTGGTGTCTCAACACCGGGCTGATGACCTTGTTCGTCAACCACTTGGGCTGGAATCACTGGGTGGCCCAAGTCATTACCACCGGCATCGGTCTGATCTGGAATTTCGGCGGCAGCCGGTTCTGGGCGTTCAGGGAGCACCACCATGGATAAAGCGGTAGACAAGAAACTCTTGAGCGTTGTCGTGCCCGCCTACAACGAAGAGGCGGTGCTGGAGATCTTCCACACCCGCATGAGCGCGTTGTTCGACGCGTTGCCGAACTATCGCTGCGAAATGATCTTCGTCAACGACGGCAGCCGTGACCGCACGCAGGACATCATCGAGCGCCTGTGCGACACCGACCCGCGAGTGGCCGGCGTGAACCTGTCGCGCAATTTCGGCAAGGAAATCGCCATGACGGCGGGCTTCGACCATGCCCGTGGCGATGCGGTGGTGATCATCGATGCCGACCTGCAAGACCCGCCCGAGCTGATCATGGACATGGTGCGCGAGTGGGAGAACGGCTACGACGTGGTCTACGCCAAGCGCACCCAGCGTGATGGCGAAACCTGGCTCAAGAAGGCCACCGCCAGCGCGTTCTACAAGCTGATGAAGAAAACCAGCCGCGTCTCGATCCCGCAAGACACCGGCGACTTCCGCCTGATGAGCCGCCGCTCGGTCGATGCGCTGCTGCAACTGCGCGAGCAGCACCGCTTCATGAAGGGCCTGTTCGCCTGGGTCGGCTTCAAGACCAAGGCCATCGAATACCGCCGCGACCCGCGTGCCGCCGGCGAGACCAAGTTCAACTACTGGAAGCTGTGGAACTTCGCGCTGGAAGGCATCACCTCGTTCACCATCGCGCCACTCAAGATCGCCACCTATCTCGGCCTGTTCATTGCCGCATTCTCCTTTGCCGAGATTTGCTACATCGTCGGCAAGAAGCTGATCTACGGCGATGTGGTGCGCGGCTATCCGTCGATGATGGTCACCATTCTGTTCCTGGGCGGCGTGCAGCTGCTGTTCATTGGCGTGCTGGGCGAATACCTCGGCCGCATCTTCAACGAGACCAAGGGCCGGCCGCTGTACTTTGCGCAGGATGTGCTGCCGTCGCGCATCAGCAACACCCAATGCACGCAGGAACAGCAGTAACCCGTCGTGGTTCCACCGCCGGGCGGTTTTTTCTAACCGCTCAGCGGCTGACTATAAAATGACGAAGGTAGTTGGCTAGGCTGGCTGGTGTTGATAGGATGTTTCGCGTGCATCGCGAAGGAACGTCAACAAAAATCAACGGTTGACCGTGTCATTTACCTCGCACGAACTGTTACATGAACGCACGAAGCCTCACAGACAACGTAAGATACGAGTGCGATTCTGAAATCGCTGACCGGGCAATTGACCCGGCAACAACCGCCCAAGGAGCAACACCATGAATATCGTTCGCAAGATTGTGCTCGCCCTCGCTGCTTCCGGCCTGATGCTGACTGGTTCGGCCTTCGCCGCCGACGCTGCTGCTTCCGCACCGGCTGCAACCCACCACAAGGCTGCCCACAAGAAAGCGCATCACAAGAAGGCATCCGACGCGACCAAGGCACAAGCGAAGAAGCATCACAAGAAGCACCACAAGGCGGCAGCTACCAAGGCACAAGCCAAGAAGCACAAGAAGCACAAGAAAGCGGTCTAAGCTGTAAGCTAGCTTTCGCCCGAGCCGGATCAGCAATCCCGGATCAAAAAACCCCCGTCACTCAGACGGGGGTTTTTACTGTCAGCAGCGGCGTGAACTCCGCCTCAGGCAGCGGCCGGTAGTAGTAGAACCCTTGGGCAAGCGAGCAGCCGAGCATGCGCAGGAAACGCGCCTGTTCCGCGGTCTCGACCCCTTCGGCGATCACATCCAGGCCAAGGTTGTTGGCGATGTCGATGATCGAGCGGACGATCGCCTCATCGCGGCGCGTGCCGGGCACGTTGCTGATGAAAGAGCGGTCGATTTTCAGGAAGTCGATGGCGAATTGCTGCAGGTAGGTCAGGTTGCAATAGCCGGTGCCGAAGTCGTCGAGCGCAAAGCTGCAGCCGGCCTCGCGCAGACTGGCCAACATGGCCTGCAAGCGCTCGTTGTGCCGCATCAGCACCGTCTCGGTCATTTCCAGCTCCAGCCGGCCCGGCTTCACCTTGTGCTCCAGCATCTGCTTGGTGAGCGACTCGGTAAAACCCGGCCGGAACTGCAGGCCGGAGACATTGATCGCCAGCCGTTCCAGATAAATCCCGTCGCGATCCCAGACCGTCAATTGCCGTAGCGCTTCCTGCACCACCCAAGCACCAATCGGCACGATCAACCCGGTTTCCTCGGCAAAGGGAATGAACTCGATGGGCGACACATAGCCTTTGACCGGATGCTGCCAACGCAACAACGCTTCGGCCCCGACGATCTCCCCCGTCGCCAGATCGATCTGCGGTTGATAGAACAGCTCGAATTCGTTGCGCTCCAGTGCAAAACGCAAATCGGTTTCCAGCTTGAGCCGTTCCAGCGAGCGCCGGTTCATCTCGTTCGAATAGAACAGGTGCGCGTGGTTGCCCTGCTTGGCGCGGGACATCGCGACCGATGCCTGATTGATCAGTTTTTCCGCATCCAGCCCGTCATCCGGATAGACGCTGATGCCGATATTGGCCAACAGCGCTACATCGGTGCCGACACCGTGGAAATCGATGACGAAGGGCTCGTCGATCGCCCGCAAGATCCGCTCGGCCACGATGGTGGCGTCTTCACGCTGTTGCACATCGAACAGCGCGATATAGAACTCGTCACCGCCAAAGCGCGATACCACGTCTTCTTCGCGCAGGCAGGCCTTGATGCGCCCGGCGATCTCGGCCAGCAGCCGATCCGCGCTGGCGTGGCCGAAGGAATCGTTGACGTCCTTGAAGCCGGCAATGTTGAAGCACAGGATCGCGCCGTGGCGGCGATAGCGCCGCGCCTCGGCCAGCGCCTGCTCGATCAGGATGAACAACAGTGCCCGGTTCGGCAGCGTGGTGAGCGTGTCGTAATACGCCAGCCGGTGGATTTGCGCTTCGGCGGCGCGGCGCTCGGTCAGATCGGTGAACACCGCCAGGTAATGAGTCAGCTCCCCCCGATCGTTATGCACGGCAGTGACATTGAGCCAAACCGGATATTCGTCGCCGGAAGCGCGACGATCAGAGACTTCGCCCTCCCAGTGGCCGACGGTGGCCAGCGCCGCATCCAGCTCGGCCTGCGTGCGCGGGTTGATTTTTTCGCTGCGCAGGAAACGCGGCGTTTTCCCGATTGCCTCGGTCACATGGAAACCGGTGATCTGCTCGAAGGCATGGTTGACCAGCACGATTTCGCGCTCGGCGTTCACCACCACGATGGCATCGTTGGCCTTCTCGAAGATCAGCCCGTACAGGCGGTTCTTTTCCTCGGCCGCCAAGCGATCGGTGATGTCGCGCACGTAGCCGATGATGTAGAGCGGCGTGCCGCTGGCATCGCGGGCGAGCGACAGGTGCAGATTGGCCCAGAACGCCTCGCCGCTCTTGCGCCGCCGCAGCACTTCCATTTCACCCCGGCCATGCTTGAGCACCGTGTTCAGCAGCTCGGCCTCGCGCTCGCCTTCATCGGCGTAGAGCAGCAGGATGTGCTTGCCGATCACCTCATGCGGCGTATAGCCGAACAACCGCTCCGCACCACGGCTCCAGCCGGTGATGTAGCCATCCAGATCCAGCGTGAGCAAAGAGGCATCGATCGCACCCAGCAAGGACTGCGGCAGATGGTTGGCGGATAGGTCGGGAGGCAGGGCCATTACGTTGCCACCATGCTGAACAGCCGGCGTGTCCACGCGACGGCATCGACCTCGGCCTCCACCCAGGCGGACCAGGCGCATTGATTCGGCCAGTAATCGAAATCGGCGGTGACGCCATGCTCCAGCTTGACGATGCGCGCCAATGCCTGCCCCAGCTCGCCCTTACCCACCGTCAGCGCCGCGACCACATCGTCCGGCAACGGCAGCGGGGCCAGCAGATCGGCCATCGGCATGCCAAACAGGCAATCCAGGCAAGACAGCATGCCGGTAAAGAAAGCGCTCTCCGCCGGGCAGCCGGTGAGCCAGCCCGCCCTGGCCCAGTTTTCCAGCCGGCGGGCACGCAAAGCGGCAACGACCAGCAGCGGCGGCATCATTTCACCGGGGCCGAACTGCTCGGCATACATCAATAGCTGCAACCAGCGCTGCAGCTGGCGTCGGCCCAGGACGGTGATCGCCTGCCGCAAACTGCCCGCCTTGGTCACGCCACTGATCGCAACCGAATTCACCAGCTTCAACAAGCTGACCGAGAGCTGCGGCGCCTTGGCGAACACGGCTTCGATATCGGGGGAATCGGCATCGCGGGCGATCAGGCCCAATAACTCCAGCAGCACCGGCTGCGCCGGCCGTGGTTTGCTGCCGCGCGCGCTGGCCACCGTGGGCCACGCACCGCAACACCATGCGCCAGTTGGCAGCACGGCCAATTCGGAAGGCGTATGGATACCGCTGAAAAACACCGGGCCGGCGGGAGGGAATTCGTCGATCGATGCCATCTCGGCAACGGCATGCTCGGGCACCGGATCAGTACCCGGACTACAGAGCCACATCAACTTGCCGGGCAGCGGCGTGAGCGGCATGCCTTCCACCGGATAGAGCAAGGGCAGATCAGCCAGCGCCGGCTCGGCCGCCAGCGCCTCGGCCAGCCGCGGCAGCACCGCCGGATCGGCATGAAGGCGCAAGCCAACCCAGCTCCGGTCGGATCGCCATATGGGTTCAAGCAAAGGGCGGATGGGAGGTGAGAGCTTCATCCAGATCAGGTTCTAATCGACGTTTAAATCTCGTCATTTGGGTGGATGGCAAGCGAAGCCCCGCTGCGATTTGTTTCACGGCTGCGCAATACGCAAAACAAACAGACCGATAGAGCCTATGTATACCGTAGCCAGCGCAACTTACGTCAGCAAGCCGAGAATGCCAAGTGGATAAAAACAACCGCTTGGCCGGCCACTGTAGCCGCCCTGCAACACCTAGCAGGCAGATACGGGTATTTCCCGATCCCGCGCTCTGGCGCGCGCCCCATAGCATCCGGCGCTGATCGCTGCATGACAATGCAATCAGCTGTCTGGATTGTGCTCGTTCGCCAACAGCACTACGCTAGATTGTGTCAGCAGCCCTTAAACAAGTGCTCATGCACGGATTGGAACCAGTGCTCGCGCACAGACCAAACTCAAGTGCTCACGCACGGATGAAACAAAGTGCTCATGCACGGATGGAGATTTTCAATGCGAATCACCCCACGCACCCTCGCACTCGCCGCCGCCATTACCCTGGCTGCAGGCAGTGCCGCCGCCGCCGGCAAGACACTGATCTATTGCTCGGAAGGCAGCCCGGCGGGTTTTGACCCGGCCCGTTTCACCACCGGCACCGATTTCGACGTCTCCGCCGAAACCGTCTTCAACCGCCTCACCGAATTCGAGCCGGGCAGCACCAAGGTTCGTCCCGGTCTGGCAGAGAAGTGGGATGTGAGCGCCGATGGCCTCACTTACACCTTCAATCTGCGCAAGGGCGTAAAGTTCCACACCACCAGCTACTTCAAGCCGACGCGTGATTTCAACGCCGATGACGTGGTCTTCACCTTCGAGCGCCTGATCGACAAGAACCTGCCGTTCAACAAGGCCGCACCGACCGACTACCCATACGCCTCCGACATGGGCCTGGATACCAACATCACGGCGGTCGAGAAGGTCGATCCATACACCGTCCGCATCAAGCTCAAGAGCCTCGACCCGGCCTTCATCCAGAATCTGGCCATGTCGTTCGCCTCGGTTCAGTCCGCCGAATACGCCGATGCGCTGCTGAAAGCCGGCAAGCCCGGCAACATCAATCTGGAGCCGATCGGCACTGGCCCGTTCGTGTTCAAGAGCTATCAGAAAGACGCCAACATCCGCTACGACGCCAACCCGGCTTACTGGCGCAAGGGTGAGGTCAAGCTCGACAAGCTGATCTTCGCCATCACGCCGGATGCCTCGGTCCGCGTGCAAAAGCTGCAGAAGGGCGAATGCCAGGTGATGGCTTACCCGCGCCCGGCCGACATCAAGCTGCTGCAGGCCGACAAGAACCTCGCCGTGCCGAGCCAGGCCGGCTTCAACGTGGGCTGGGTGGCCTACAACGTACAGCACAAGCCGCTGGACAAGCTCGAAGTGCGTCAGGCGCTCGATATGGCCATCAACAAGAAGGCCATCATCGATGCGGTCTATCAAGGCGCTGGCGAACTCGCCGTCAACGCGATGCCGCCGACGCAATGGTCGTACAACAAGGCCATCAAGGATGCGCCGGTCGACCCGGCCAAGGCCAAGGCCCTGCTCGCCAAGGCGGGCTTCCCGAACGGCTTCGAGATCACCCTGTGGGCGATGCCGGTGCAGCGCATGTACAACCCGAACGCCAAGGTAATGGCTGAAATGATCCAGTCCGACTGGGCCAAGATCGGCGTGAAGGCCAAGATCACCACCTACGAATGGGGCGAATACCTCAAGCGTGCCAAGGCCGGCGAGCACGATGCCCTCCTGATCGGCTGGAACGGCGACAATGGCGATCCGGACAACTGGCTGGGCGTGAACCTGGGTTGCTCCGCAGTCGGCGGCAACAACTACTCGCGCTGGTGCGACAAATCGTTCGACGAACTGATCCTGAAAGCTCGCAGCACCCCGTCGCAGGCTGAACGCACCAAGCTGTACGAAAAAGCGCAGGTCATCTTCAAGAAGGAAGTGCCGTTCACTCCGATCGCGCACTCCACCTGGTACCAACCGATGAGCAAGGATGTACAGGGCTTCAAGATCAGCCCGTTTGGTCTGACCCCGTTCTACGGAGTCGGTCTGAAGTAACCCCTTCCGCCCAACTCCGTTCAGATCGATTCAGATTTTGAACAGATTCTTGGGCAGCCAGCGGCCCACGTCGTAACCTAACGACGTGGGCCGTTTGGTTTTATTGGTCCAACATTCTTGCGGTTTTTGAAGGTTCTGCGATTTTGATCTGAAAGCCATATTCAGATCGCAAAACCCCACGGGAGACTCCCACCCATGTTCACTTTTATCCTGCGGCGGCTGGCCGTGGTGATCCCGACCTTCATCGGCATCACCATCCTCGCCTTCGCGCTGATCCACCTGATTCCGGGCGACCCGGTACTGGTAATGATGGGCGAGCGCAATCTCGACCCGGTGTTCTACAAGGCCGCCATGCACCGGCTGGGGCTGGATCAGCCGCTGTACATGCAGTACTGGCATTACCTCGTGCACGCGGTGCATGGCGATCTTGGGCAATCCATCTCCACCCAGGAGCCAGTGCTATCCGAATTCCTCAAGCTGTTCCCGGCTACGCTGGAGCTCTCGATCTGCGCGATCATCTTCGCCACCATCGTCGGGCTGGCAGCCGGCATCATCGCCGCCACCCGGCGCGGTACCGTCGTCGATCACACGGTGATGGGCGCAGCGCTGACCGGCTATTCGATGCCGATCTTCTGGTGGGCGTTGATGCTGGTGATCTTTTTTTCGGTCTATCTCGGCTGGACGCCCGTCTCCGGCCGGCTCGATCTCGAATTCGAAGTGGCCCCGGTCACCGGCCTGATGCTGGTCGACACCTTGCTCGCCAAGGATTTCGACGCCTTCAAATCCGCCGTGATGCACCTGATTCTGCCCGCCATCGTGCTCGGCACTATCCCGATGGCCGTGATCGCCCGCATGACGCGCTCGTCGATGCTGGAAGTGCTGCGTGAGGACTACATCCGCACCGCCCGCGCCAAGGGGCTCTCCCGCACCCGCATCGTGCTGGTGCATGCGCTGCGCAACGCGCTGATGCCGGTCGTCACGGTTATCGGTTTGCAGGTCGGCACGCTCTTGGCCGGCGCGGTGCTCACAGAAACGATCTTTTCCTGGCCCGGCATCGGCAAGTGGCTGATCGACTCGATTTCGCGCCGCGATTACCCGGTGGTGCAAGGCGGCATCCTGCTGGTCGCCACCATGATCATTCTCGTCAACCTGCTGGTCGATCTGCTGTATGGCGTGATTAACCCGCGTATCCGTCACGCGAGATAACAATGACTGAACCCACACTGACCTACCCATCGCCGCTGAAAGAGTTCTGGCAATCGTTCCGCACCAACAAGGGCGCGACGGTGGCCTTGATCTACTTCGCCCTGCTGGTCTTCGCCGCCGTATTCGCACCGCTGGTGGCCCCGCACGCGCCGGCCGAGCAATACCGCGATGCGCTGCTCACGCCGCCGGCCTGGGCGCACGACGGCTCGTGGCGCTTCATTCTGGGCACCGACGAAATCGGCCGCGACATCTTCAGCCGCTTGCTGCACGGCGCACGGCTGTCGTTGATGATCGG
Source organism: Andreprevotia chitinilytica DSM 18519 (assembly GCF_000711875.1). GTDB lineage: Bacteria > Pseudomonadota > Gammaproteobacteria > Burkholderiales > Chitinibacteraceae > Andreprevotia > Andreprevotia chitinilytica. The sequence goes on along the minus strand of NZ_JONM01000006.1, from coordinate 9,716 downwards.
CTCGGTCTCGGTGCTGCTGTCCTTGTTGCCCGGCGTCGCGCTGGGCCTGATCGCGGCGTTTTACCCCAACGCCATCGGCAGCTTCATCATGCGTTTGATGGACATCATGCTGGCGCTGCCGTCCCTGCTGCTGGCCATCGCCATCGTCGCCGTGCTCGGGCCAGGTCTGGGCAATACCGTGCTCGCGATCGCCGTAGTCGGCCTGCCGTCCTACGTGCGGCTCGCCCGTGCTTCGGCCATGACCGAGCTGAACAAGGATTACGTCATTGCCTCGCGGCTGGCCGGCGCGGGCAAGCTGCGGCTGATGTTCAACACCGTGCTGCCCAACTGCATGGCCCCGCTGATCGTGCAAGCCACGCTCGGCTTTTCGTCCGCCATTCTCGATGCCGCCGCGCTGGGCTTTCTGGGCCTTGGTGCGCCACCGCCGCTGCCGGAGTGGGGCACCATGCTCGCCAACGCGCGTGACTACATCCAGAGCGCGTGGTGGGTCGTCACCATGCCCGGCCTCGCCATCCTGATCACGGTGCTGGCGCTCAACCTGATGGGCGACGGCCTGCGCGATGCGCTCGACCCCAAACTGAAGAGGCTCGCGTAATGGCCTTGCTTGATATGAAAAACCTGAGCGTCGAATTCGGCAGCTCGGAAAACCCGTTCCGCGCCGTGACGGGCGTGAGCCTGTCGATCGAACGCGGCGAGATCGTCGGCATCGTCGGTGAATCCGGCTCCGGCAAGAGCGTGACCATGCTGGCACTGATGGGCTTGATCGACGCCCCCGGCCGCGTGCACGCCGATGCGCTCGAGTTCGACGGCAAGAACGTGCTGACGATGAAAGAGCGCGACAAACGCCAGCTCATCGGTCGCGACATCGCCATGATCTTTCAGGATGCGCTCTCCAGCCTGAACCCGGCCTACACCGTCGGCGCGCAGCTGATGGAAACGCTCAAGCTGCATCAGGGCTTGTCTGGCCGAGCCGCCAAGGCACGCGCCCAGCAACTGCTGGAAATGGTCGAGATTCCCGATGCCCCGTCGCGGCTGGCGGCCTATCCGCATCAACTCTCCGGTGGCATGAGCCAGCGCGTAATGATCGCCATGGCACTGGCCTGTAATCCGAAGCTGCTGATCGCCGATGAACCGACCACGGCGCTCGACGTCACGGTGCAGGCGCAGATCATGGAATTGCTGGTCAACCTGCAAAAACAGCACGACATGGCGCTGATCCTGATTACCCACGATCTGGCCGTGGTCGCCGAAGTGGCGCACCGCGTGGCAGTGATGTACGCCGGCGAGGTGGTCGAAACCAGCCAGGTGCCGGGCATCTTCAGCGCACCGCGCCACCCGTATACGCAAGCACTGCTGGCCTCGATCCCCGAGCACAGCAAAGGTGCGGATCGACTGGCAACACTGCCGGGTGTAGTGCCGGGCCAGTACGACCGGCCCACCGGCTGCCTGCTAAGCCCGCGCTGCCCCTATGTGCAAGACCGCTGCCACAGCGATCACCCGACACTGTTTGCCACGCCCAACGGCGCGGCACGCTGTTTCTTCCCGCTCGACGACGCCGGGAGACCCACCCATGTCCAATAACGTTGCCAATGATGTGACCCAAGCTGACGTGACCCAACCCAGCCCCGAAAAACCCATCCTGATCGCCCGCGAGCTATCGCGGCACTACACCGTATCGCGCGGCTTTTTGCGTGGTCATGCCACCGTCAAGGCGCTGAACAACGTCTCGTTCGAACTGATTGCCGGCAAGACGCTGGCGGTGGTGGGCGAATCCGGTTGCGGCAAATCGACGCTGGCCCGCCAGCTCACGCTGATCGAAGAGCCCACCGGCGGCAGCCTGCAGATCGATGGCATCGAGATTGCCAGCGCAAACGCCGCCCAGCTCAAGGCGATCCGGCCCAAGGTACAAATGGTGTTCCAGAGCCCGTATGCCTCGCTCAACCCGCGCAAGCAGATTGGCGTGATGCTGGGCGAGCCGCTCAAGCTCAACACCAATCTGGACGCTGCCGCACGCGAGGAAAAAGTCCGCGCCATGATGACCAAGGTCGGCCTGCGGCCCGAGCACTATCACCGCTATCCGCATATGTTCTCCGGCGGGCAACGGCAGCGGATCGCCATTGCGCGGGCGATGATGCTGCAGCCGGCCATCGTCGTTGCGGATGAGCCGACCTCGGCGCTGGATGTGTCGATCCAGGCGCAGATCCTCAACCTGTTCATGGATTTGCAGCAGGAACTCGGCACCGCCTACGTGTTCATCAGCCACAACCTCAGCGTGGTCGAGCACGTGGCGGACGACGTGATGGTGATGTACTTCGGCAGCACGGTGGAATACGGCTCGAAAACAGCACTCTTCGCCAAGCCGCTGCATCCGTACACGCGGGCGCTGATGTCGGCCACGCCGGCCATCCACAAGGCGGATCGGCAGATCAAGATCAAGCTGGTCGGTGAATTGCCATCGCCGTTGAAGCCACCGTCCGGCTGCACCTTCCACACCCGCTGCCCGTACGCGGCCGAACGCTGCGTGGCGGAAGTGCCGCAGCTACGCCCGCTGTATGAGCGACTGGTCGCATGTCATCGCGTGGAAGAGATCTATAGCAACTGCACGGTGTAAAGGCATTTTTACGCCTTACCTGATGGAAAAGTGCCACGGCGCGCAACTAATCTCGAGGAACCAATTCGCCATGCCTTAGTTGCCGCCTCAACATGAACATCGCACTGAATCCACAGCGTGCCCTGCCGGAAATCCTCTCCGGCAAGGGCAACCCCCTCGTGATCCTGCCCGGCGCCGACTGGCAGCAAACGCACTGGCGCCTCGCCGACAACACCCGCACCGCCTTGCTCGAACAAGGCAAAGTGCTGTTCTTCCCCCAGCTCGCCTTTGCGCTTTCCGACACCGAGCGCACGCTGCTCGATCCGCAATTCGCCGACCCGAAACGCAAGAACATCAGCCTCGACGGCAAGACCGGCCTGCTGCGCGGCGTTGCCGGCAATGGTGCGACCCAAACCACCTTCCACCAGTTAGTCGCCCGCTACGCGCAACAGGCAACCACCTTGGTCGATCACTTGTTTCCCCACTATCGCGGCCATCTGCGCGCAGCCCCGACCAGCCTGCGACTGCATCGGGTCGAAACGCGCCGGACCTCATGGCGGCACGACGACAGCCGCCTGCACATCGATGCCTTTCCGTCGCGCCCGAATCATGGCGAGCGCATCCTGCGCGTCTTCACCAATATCAACCCGCATGGCGAACCGCGGGTCTGGCAAGTGGGGGAGCCGTTTCAGGACGTGGCCGAACACATGCTGCCGCGCCTGCCACGGCAATGGCCCGGCAGCGCCGCCTTGCTCAAGGCCCTGCGCATCACCAAGCAACGCCGCAGCGCCTACGACCACATCATGCTGCACCTGCACGATGCCATGAAGGCCGATGCCTACTACCAGAGCGACAGCGGCCAGCAAACCATCGCCTTCCCGCCCGGCAGCGTCTGGATCTGTTTTTCCGATCAAGTCCCACATGCGGTGGTGTCCGGCCAATTCATGCTGGAGCAGACCTTCTTCCTGTCACCAACGGATATGGCGCATCCGGATGAATCGCCGCTCGCGGTACTTGAGCGGCTAACCGGCCGCCCCCTCGTCGGCGCGCCAGAACAACCGTTCACGCCCAAAGCGCCGCCCTTATTCGACACGATCCGCGAGATGCTGGTGGACGGCGCCAGCACAAACCACAAAACGCCTGCAGCAGGATTTTGATCGGCGCTCTACACTGCGGGGCCACCCTCCTCGTCCCGCAGCATCATGAGCAACCGCGTTCCACCCCGTACTCGCCCGATAGCCCCGCCGCAAGGCCGCGTCAGCCTTGCCCGCGCACTTTCCAAGCTCGGGTTCTGCTCGCGCTCGCAAGCCGAGGCCCTGGTGGCGGAAGGCAAAGTGGCCGTCAACGGCAAGGTCGAACGTGATGCCAACCGGCGTGTCGACCCGGATCGTGACCGCTTCACCGTGGACGGCGCGGCGGTCGAGAAGCCTCAATTCGTCTACCTGATGCTGAACAAGCCGCGTGGCCTCGTCACCACGGCGCAGGACGAACGCGGGCGCGATACTGTCTACCGCTGTTTTGATGGCGCAAACCTGCCCTGGCTGGGGCCGGTCGGTCGGCTCGATCAAGCCAGCGAAGGCTTGCTGCTGTTCACCAACGACACGCGCTGGGCCGCCGCGTTGACCGACCCGGCCAGCCATCTCGACAAGACCTACCACGTGCAAATCGACCGCCTGCCGGACGACGCCCTGCTGGCAGCATTGCGCAGCGGCATCGTCCACGATGGTGAAAAGCTGCTCGCCAAACGGGCAACCGTTTTGCGCAGCGGCGAGAAAAACGCCTGGCTGGAAATCGTGCTGGATGAGGGCCGCAATCGCCATATCCGCCGCTTGCTGCAAGCGCATGGCATCGAGACCTTGCGGCTGATGCGCGTCGCGATCGGCGCATTGCAACTGGGTGAATTGGCCAAGGGCGCGTGGCGGGAATTGAACGCGGACGAGATTGCACAACTGCGCGTTGGCCGGGCAGCGCAAATCGTGTCAACGCCACGGAAATCACGTCGTTAAATACTGACCTCTGCCCCCTGCGGAGGTAGCTTCAGTTTCTCTGATTAGCGTCTTTGGCGTCCGCGGCAGCGGACGCCAATTTTTTTGCGCTGCCCGCTTGGGCTTGTTCTTCGATTGCAGGCTTCTTTTAACGCGATGGTTGCGCTGCGCGCTTTTCCAACAGATCGTAAACAACGCTTCAGCGTGCCAGAAACCCCAACCCAGCCCGTGCCAGCAGCAATGCCGTCTCATGCAAAGGCAAACCCACCACACCGGTGAAACTGCCGGACAAGTGCTGCACGAACAAGCCGCCATGCCCCTGAATCCCATAGCTGCCGGCCTTGTCCATCGGCTCGCCGGTGGCGACATAGGCGGCGATCTGCGCCTCGGTCAGTGTGGCAAAGGTCACGTGGCTGAGCGACACCACGCTATCTACCTGCTCGCCATCGACCAGTGCCACCCCGGTCAGCACCTCGTGCGTCGTGCCGGACAACTGCCGCAGCATCTCGGTTGCGTCGGCTGCATCGGTCGGCTTACCGAGCAACTGGGTGCCCAGCGCCACCGTCGTATCCGACCCCAGCGTCGGCAAAGCCGGCTTGCCCTGATCGACCGCAGCTTGCCAACCGGCCTTGGCCTTGGCGACGGCCAGACGCAGCACGTAATCGGTGGGGGTTTCACCAGCGAACGGTGTTTCGTCGATGGGCGCACTGACGATTTCGAAGGTGACGTCGATCTGGACAAGCAGTTCGCGGCGACGGGGGCTGGCAGAGGCGAGGTATAGATCGGTCATGGTTTGGGTGTGAGGTGTGAGGTGTGAGGTGTGAGGTGTGAGGTGTGAGGTGTGACAGATGGTAGCGCGTCCCACAAACCCTGTAGGAGCGAGCTTGCTCGCGATGACGACGGTGAATGGAACGATGCAATCGCGAGCAAGCTCGCTCCTACAAAATCCCCCTCACACCTATCCCCTCACTCCCGATGGTACGGATGGTTATGCAAAATCGAATAAGCCCGATACAACTGCTCCGCCAGCAACACCCGCACCATGCCATGCGGCAAAGTCATGGCGGAAAGCTGCAGCAGCTGATCCGCCCGTTGTTTCACACTCGGATCGAGCCCGTCGGTGCCGCCAATGATGAACACCGTATCGCGGCCATCGACATGCCAGCCCTTCATCTTTTCGGCCAGCGCCATCGTCGTCCAGTTCGCGCCGCGTTCATCCAGTGCCAGCACGCGCGCGCCTTGCGGAACGGCGGCGAGGATACGTTCAGCTTCCTCGGCCATCACCTGCTGCGGCGTCTTGCTGCCGGCGCGCTTATCCGGCTTCAGCTCGATCAGGCTGAGCGCGAATTCACGCGGCAAGCGTTTCTGGTATTCGGCGAAACCGGCTTCGATCCAGTCCGGCATCTTGTGGCCGACGGCGATGATGATCAGCTTCATGGGCGCGTCACGTTTTACAATCGGCCGATTTTACGCCGAATCCACGCCATGCCCGCCTCTCCCATCACCCACCTCAACCTAGCCGCCCCCGATCCAAGCAAGGTGGCTGTGCTCCATGTAGAAGCCGACTTCATCGTCGCCTACAAACCGCCGGGCTTGAGCTTTCACCGCGAGGGTGGCGAGGCGGGTTTTGTCGAACTGTTGCGCGAGCAATTCGAGGGGGTACTCCACCCGCTGCACCGGCTCGACCGCATCACTTCCGGCTTGCTGCTGCTGGCGCGTAACGAGGCAGCGGCCAGCGAATTCGGCGCGATGTTTGCCGAGCACCGGCTGGACAAGTTCTACCTCGGGCTCTCGGCCCGGCCGCCCAAGAAGAAGCAGGGCACCGTGGCCGGCGCGATGCTGCCGGGCCGCAACGGCAGCTGGAAGCTCGGCGAAGGCCGCGAGCAATTCGCGAGCACGCAGTTCTTCAGCCACGGCTTGGGCAATGGCTTGCGGCTCTTCGTGCTACGTCCGCTATCCGGCCGCACTCACCAACTGCGGGTAGCGATGAAGAGCCTGGCCGCCCCGATTCTGGGCGACACGCGCTACGGCGGCGTGGCGGCAGATCGCGGTTATCTGCATGCCTACGCACTGGCGTTCGATTGGCGCGGGCAGCGCTTTGAACTCGTATTGCCCCCGCAAGCCGGCGAGCAATTTTGTAGCGAGCCAATGCAGCAGCAATTGGCGCAGAACCCGCCGCCGTGGGCCTATGCTTGGCCCGATCAAAAACACAAAGCATGACGTCAGTCAGCTGAAATCTAATGCCGATGACGGCAATACCAATCTGCTGCATTTTCAACACCCTGCACCAGATTGTTTCGGGCCGAACTACATTCAAAAACGTATTTTCACTACAGAAGCAATTGCTTTTCTGTTAAATACCGCAGCAGTCATTTTCATAAAAGCTGTTTATTTTCAGACTACTAAACACAAATCGATCACCTCGTGATCGATTAAGACAAACCATCTTGTAGTCCAGATTGCAGCACTCGTTTAGACGACTCCATCCCTCACCTGCCAGCGCTTGACAAGCCAAAGCGCCTATCCGCTAATCGTTGCCCAAAGCTGGAAAAAACAAATCATTAACCAGCTTGCGCCGCATTTCTTTCCAGAAATTGACGAGCGCCAGCCCGGATAGCACAGGGGCTGATCCCGATATAAGGATGGAGAAGAGATTATGTTCAACCGCTTCACACTTGCAGCGATTCCGGCTGCCTTGCTGGCCGTACATGCGTACGCCGCCTACCCCGCATGGCAGCCGGACGTGTTTTACGCCGCCGGCACCATCGTGTCCTACAACGGGCACGACTACAAATCACTGGTCAGCCAGACCGATTACGCCAGCTCCGGCTGGAACCCGACCACCGCCAGCCTGTGGTCCGATCTTGGCGTCAGCGCCGGTGGCACGCCCACGCCCGCGCCAACCGCAGCGCCAACACCGAAGCCCGCCACACCAACGCCGGCCCCGGTAACTGCGACCCCGACACCCAAACCGGCGACGCCGACTCCAGTCCCGGTTACTGCTACTCCCAAACCGGTCACCCCAACGCCCGTGCCACCGACGGCTACGCCGACCCCCGCCAGCTCGTGCTATGCCGCGTGGGATTCGACCAAGGCCAATTACAACGGTGGCGACAAGGTCACGCTGAACGGTGTGAACTACGTGGCCAACTGGTGGACCAGTGCCAACCCGGCCACCAATAGCGGCCCGGCCGGCTCCGGCAAGGATTGGACCGTGCTGGGCAACTGCGGCGGCGCAACGCCCGCCCCGACAGCAACACCAGTTCCGGTTACAGCGACCCCGACTCCCAAGCCGGCCACACCGACGCCAGCCCCCGTCACGGCGACGCCAACACCAGCTACGCCCACACCAACCGCTGTACCGGCCACGCCGACACCGAACCCATCCGGCACGCCGACGGCGGTTCCGGCCCCGGCCGCCTACAAGCCGCAAATCAGCTACGTGACCGCCCCGGCCGGCTACCCGACCGATGCGCAATTCACCTCGGCGGAAAGCGCGCTGCTGTCGCAAGCATCGACCAACTCCAACGCCATCGCCCTGATCCGCGCCGCACTGCGCGTGCTGCCCGATGCGCAGGTCAACACCGTCACGCCGGGCAATGCCAGCAACCCGGATAACGTGAAACGCGTCGAGCGCATCATCCCGCAAGCCACCTTCGATAAGCTGTTCCCGGTGCGCAACGTGGCCTACACCTACGTCAACCTGCTGCGCGGCGTAGCCAAGTTCCCGGCCTATTGCGACAACTACACCGATGGCCGCGACGCCGACGCCATCTGCAAGAAGCTGCTCGCCACCTCGTTCGCGCACTTCACGCAGGAAACCGGCGCCAGCTGGGACACACTGACGCCGGCCACGGCCCAGACCTACCCGGCGAACAACAACGCCGTGCTGGCCACCATGCCGCAAAACACCGCGATCCCGACCTGGAACCAGGCGCTGTGGTACCTGCGTGAGATGGGCTACAACGAAGGCTCGGCCGTCGGCAGCTATCAGGATTGCTTCAGCGGCGCCGGCAGCACGATCTTCTCGGTGTTCTACCCCTGCGCACAAAACGCCCAAGGCAAGAACATCGACTACTTCGGGCGCGGCTCCAAGCAGTTGTCCTGGAACTACAACTACGGCCCGTTCAGCAAATCGCTGTATGGCGACGTGAATGTGTTGCTCGATAACCCCGGCCAAGTGGCAGATACCTGGCTCAACTTCGCCTCCGCCGTCTGGTTCGCCGTCTACCCGCAATCGCCCAAGCCACCGATGACCTGGGTCGTCGATGGCACCTGGGTGCCGAATGCAGTCGACACCGCCAGCGGCATGAGTCCGGGCTTTGGCGCCACCATCTACATCATCAACGGGGGCATCGAGTGCGGTGGGGGTTCGGATGTACCGCAGGCCGCCAACCGCATCGCGGCGTACAAGCAATACAGCGCGGCGCTCGGCATCACCATCCCGGCCTCGGAGCAATTGAGCTGCGCCAATATGAAGGGCTTCCAGCCCGGCTCCGCAGCGGCGACCAAGACCTATCTCGACAAGAGCTGGGCCTACAACGCCAACAACCCGGGCGGTGCCAGCTACGCCTGCGCACTGGTGGATTACCAGATGCCGTTCACCCTCGCCAACCCGGGCGATTACAAGGCCTGCGTGGATTACATGTTCCGCGGTCAGGTGAAGTTCAACGGTTCAGTGGTGATCGACAACACCAAGTAACGCTGACCTTTGATCCAGGCCGGCGCAAACCGGTGGATCAATCCCGCTCAAACGGCGGCCCTCGCAAGAGGCCGCCGTTTTTTCGTCTGCCGGGCACAAATTCGTAGCCTTCGTAGGGCGGGTTACGACGTGGGACGTCTAACCCGCCCTTGTATCTTGTTTCCCGTGATGGTTAGCTCCCATCACACGAGGCAGCGGCAGCTTGGACCCACCCTGAAGGCCTGGACCTTGCGACGTAGATCAAGCCCGCTGCCTCACCCTCCTCGCCAATTAGACACTGAACGGTAGCCAAGGGCGCGACCCTGTATGCACAAGGCAAGTGGGCGACGTGGCACTTTCTTCATCTTCTCGATCTTTTCTCATCATGCACTTTCTCGGTATCGACGTTTCCAAAGCCAAACTCGACTGCTGCCTGCTCGTTGACGTAGCAGCCGGCAAA
>NZ_JONM01000005.1 GCF_000711875.1 Andreprevotia chitinilytica DSM 18519 | reverse complement strand
AGGCCTTGTTTGCGGAGCCAGTCGAGCAAGCCCGCGATGCCGGCCTTGGTGTTGTCGATGACTTTGGTCTTGCGTTTGCCGGCTGCTACGTCAACGAGCAGGCAGCAGTCGAGTTTGGCTTTGGAAACGTCGATACCGAGAAAGTGCATGATGAGAAAAGATCGAGAAGATGAAGAAAGTGCCACGTCGCCCACTTGCCTTGTGCATACAGGGTCGCGCCCTTGGCTACCGTTCAGTGTCTAATTGGCGAGGAGGGTGAGGCAGCGGGCTTGATCTACGTCGCAAGGTCCAGGCCTTCAGGGGGGGTCCAAGCTGCCGCTGCCTCGTGTGATGGGAGCTAACCATCACGGGAAACAAGATACAAGGGGGGGTTAGCAGGTAACTGCGTAACCCGCGGGTGATCACCCAACATGGTGCGGCGGATTACTGATCAGTACATGTAGGGCGGATCACCCAACGGGCGATCTACCGGTGACCGCGCATTGCGGCGGAACGCCCTTCGGGTGTTCCGCCCTACGCCTTTGCGATGACATCGACCCTAGCCCGGACGCATTTTTGCGGCCGGGGGGTGTCTTCGATAACCATTGCAACCCCGGCCGGCAAGCCGTCCGGGCTACGCGGTAAGTTCATCGCTGCAATGAAAAACGGGTGCTCAGAAGCACCCGTTTTACTTTGAAGCTGCAAAGCAATCAGAGCGCCGCGACCACGGCATCACCCATCGCCGAGCAGGAGATTTTCTCCGTGCCCGCTTCGTAGATATCGCCCGTGCGCAGGCCCTTGGCGAGCACTGCCTTCACGGCGTTTTCGATGCGCGCGGCCGACTCTTCGGCGTTGAAGCTGTAACGCAACATCATCGCAGCGGACAGGATGGTGGCCAGCGGGTTGGCAATGTCCTTGCCGGCGATATCCGGCGCGGAACCGTGGCTCGGCTCGTACATGCCCTTGTTGTTCTGATCCAGCGACGCCGACGGGAGCATGCCGATCGAGCCGGTGAGCATCGAGGCTTGGTCGGAGAGGATGTCGCCGAAGATGTTGCCGGTCACCATCACGTCGAACTGCTTCGGGTTGCGCACGAGCTGCATCGCAGCGTTGTCGACGTACATGTGGGAGAGCTCGACGTCCGGATATTCCTTGGCGAGATCGGTCATGATCTCTTTCCAGAATTCGGTCGTTTCCAGCACATTGGCCTTATCGACCGAACAGAGCTTCTTGCCACGCTTTTGCGCCGCCTGGAACGCCACACGGCCGATGCGGCGGATTTCGGATTCCGCATACACCATCGTGTTGAAGCCTTCGCGCTCGCCAGCCTCGTTCACACGTATGCCACGCGGTTGGCCGAAGTAGATGTCACCGGTCAGCTCGCGCACGATCAGGATATCCAGGCCGCTCACCACTTCCGGCTTCAGTGTCGACGCATTCGCAAGTTCCGGGTACAGGATCGCCGGGCGCAGGTTGGCGAACAGGTTCAAATCCTTGCGAATCGCCAACAGGCCGCGTTCAGGGCGCAGCGGGCGATCGAGCTGGTCGTACTTCGGGCCACCGACTGCGCCAAGCAGCACTGCATCTGCAGCACGCGCCAGCTTCTGGGTGAATTCTGGATACGGTGCGCCATAGGCGTCGTATGCAGCACCGCCCAGCGGGGCTTCTTCGAGTTCGATTTTCAGCCCATCGCGCTTGAGTACATCGAGCACTTTCTTGGCTTGATTGATGATTTCCGGGCCAATACCGTCACCGGGGAGAACGAGGATTTTCATGGCGTATTCACTTTTGCACTGCAGTTAAAAGAAAAAAGCGGGGGCAAGCCCCGCTTTGCCTGGGATAGCGGGCTATCAGCTGTGCGAAACCTTGTACTCCACATCGCAATCGGTCATCACGATGACGCGCGGGTGGGTTTGCAGCAGTGATGCCGGGATTTCCGTGGTGATCGGGCCGTTGAGCGTGCGGTCAAGTATCTCGGCCTTTTCCATGCCCTTCACCACCAGCAGAATGGCCTTGGCGTGGAGAATGGAGCCCATGCCCATGGTGATGGCGTGGGTCGGCACTTCGTCCAGGCTGTTGAAGAACCGCTTGTTGGCTTCGCGGGTTTCCGCCTTCAGGGTGACCTTGTGGGTGAAACGCGAGAGGTGGCTATCCGGCTCGTTGAAGCCGATATGGCCGTTGTGACCAATGCCCAACAGTTGCAGATCGACTGGGCCTTGCTGGTAAAGCATTTCGTCGTAACGACGACCTTCACCATCGATATCGGCAGCGTTGCCGTTCGGCACGTGGGTGTTCTCGGCCCTGATATCGATATGGTCAAACAGGTTGCGCTGCATGAAAGCGCGGTAGGACTCGGGATGCGTAATCGGCAGGCCGACATATTCATCGAGGTTGAAGGTCTTCGCTTCCTTGAAACTCACCAGACCCTGCTGATAACTTTTGACGATCTCTTGGTAGAGGCCGACCGGGGTACCGCCGGTTGCCATGCCCAGCACTGCATTGGGTTTGGCGCGGACGGCGGAGATGATCAGGTCTGCCGCAGCGCGGTCGAGATCAGCCTGGTTCTTGAATTTGTGCAGGATCATGATTGTTTTCTTTCCTCTTGAGTCAGCCAACTTTTGCAGTCTAGCGAATTTTTATGGTGCTGGGTGACGCGGAGTCCTCCATAGACCGCCGCGCCCCCGTTTGCCCGGCAAGCCGGGCAGGTCCTGCTTTCAAACTTTTGAAACCTTAAACAAACAACCAAGGTTGCTGCGCCTTGCGCTTTTCTTCGAACACGCGGATTTCTTCGGCGTGTGCCAGCGTCAGGCCGATCTCATCCAACCCGTTCAGCAAGCAATGTTTACGGTGGGCGGTGATATCAAAACTGAACGATTGGCCGGCCGGTGTGGTCACCGTTTGTTGCTCCAGATCGATCGCGAGTTGGTAGCCTTCGGTGGCCTCAGCCTCACTAAACAACTGATCGACCACTTCGGTGGACAACACGATCGGCAGCAGGCCGTTCTTGAAGCAGTTGTTAAAGAAAATATCGGCAAAGCTCGGGGCGATGACAGCGCGGAAACCGTAGTCTTCGATCGCCCACGGTGCGTGTTCGCGGCTTGAACCACAGCCAAAGTTATCACGTGCCAGCAGCACTTGCGCACCGGCATAACGCGGGAAGTTGAGCACGAATTCCGGGTTGATCTGGCGCTTGCTGTTGTCCATGCCCGGCTCGCCGTGATCCAGGTAGCGCCACTCGTCAAACAGGTTCGGGCCGAAGCCGGAACGCTTGATCGACTTGAGGAACTGCTTGGGAATGATGGCGTCAGTATCGACGTTGGCGCGGTCAAGCGGGCAAACCAGGCCGTTCAATTGGGTAAATGGTTTCATGGCTATTTATTCGCCTTTTCCTCGATCTTGTCGCCCAGTTTCTGCATATCCTGACCGAAGCCCTTCATGGTGTTGCAGCCGGCCAGTCCTGCGAATGCCAACCCGGCCAACAGCGTAACAACGATCGATTTCACGGCGAAAACTCCTTGTCTGTGTACGTTAAGCGAAAGTGCGAACGTCGACGAAGTGGCCGGCAATCGCGGCGGCGGCGGCCATCTCCGGGCTGACGAGGTGGGTGCGGCCACCCTGCCCTTGCCGACCTTCGAAATTGCGGTTGCTGGTAGAGGCGCAACGCTCGCCCGGCTCCAGCCGGTCTGCGTTCATCGCCAGGCACATCGAGCAACCCGGTTCGCGCCATTCAAAACCGGCAGCGATGAAAATCTTGTCCAGCCCTTCCGCTTCCGCCTGGCGCTTGACGAGGCCGGAACCCGGCACCACCAGCACCAGCTTCACGTTGGCGGCCTTTTGCTTGCCCTTGGCGATGCCGGCAGCGGCGCGCAAATCTTCGATGCGGCTGTTGGTGCAGGAGCCAATGAACACCTTGTCGACCGGGATATCGGTCAGCGGCGTATTGGCGGTCAGGCCCATGTATTGGAGTGCGCGCTCGTAGCTACCCTTCTTGACCGGATCAGCTTCGGCAGCCGGATCGGGCACGCGGCCATTCACGGCCAGCACTTGTTCGGGGCTGGTGCCCCAAGTGACTTGCGGCTCGATCTCTTCAGCCTTGAGGACGACCACGCTATCGAACTGCGCGCCTTCATCGGAAACCAGCGTTTTCCAGTATTCAACGGCGGCATCCCACTGTTCACCCTTGGGCGAGAACGGGCGGTCTTTCAGGTAGGCGATGGTCTTGTCGTCCACGGCCACCATGCCGGCGCGTGCGCCACCTTCGATCGCCATATTGCACAAGGTCATGCGGCCTTCCACTGACAGGCCACGAATCGCGCTACCGCCGAACTCGACCGCGTAACCCGTACCGCCGGCAGTGCCGATCTTGCCGATGATGGCGAGTGCCACGTCCTTGGCGGTCACGCCCTGGCCCAATTGGCCATCCACGCGGATCAGCATCGATCTGGATTTCTTGGCGACCAGCGTTTGCGTGGCCATCACGTGCTCGACTTCCGAGGTGCCGATACCGTGCGCCAACGCTGCGAACGCGCCGTGGGTGGAGGTATGGCTATCACCACAAACGACGGTCATGCCGGGCAAGGTCGCGCCGTTTTCCGGGCCAACCACGTGGACGATGCCTTGGCGCTCGTCCTTGAACGGGAAATAGGCCAATGCACCGAACGCGCGGATGTTGGCATCCAGCGTTTCCACTTGTTGGCGCGAAATCGGGTCCTGGATGCCTTGATCCCAATGATCGGTCGGGGTGTTGTGATCGGCGGTGGCGACGATGGAATGGTTGCGCCACGGCTTGCGGTTGGCCAGACGCAGGCCTTCGAACGCTTGCGGGCTGGTCACCTCATGCACGAGGTGACGATCGATATACAAAAGACAGGTGCCATCCGCTTCTTCGCGGACCACGTGCGATTGCCAGAGTTTGTCGTACAGCGATTGAGCGCTCATGGGTCGATGTCCAATTTTCTAATACACATTCGGAATAACCAGAATCATACCGTGCCGGATGGGTGCGACAAACCATCTTGCTGCAAGGCGGTTTTTCGCGATGGCACAGTGCGGATGGACAGATTAGGGGTAGCGGTTTTTTCCAACAAGACCAGGAAATATACTGGTATATATAGTAATTGGTAACAGGATAATCCTTTATAAAACCAGTCCCCTCGCCCACTTGTGGGAGAGGGTTAGGGCGAGAGTGCTTGCAAAGGACACAGTACTTGGCACGCCCCTCTCCCCCAGCCCATCTCCCGCAAGCGTGAGAGGGGAGCTACAGCTCAAACAAGGTGTTCCTCATGTCCTCCCAACGCAAAGAACTCGGTGATTTTCTGATGGCGCTGCGCCAGAAATGCGAGCCAGCTGCATTTGGCTTTCCAGCCGGACTGCGGCGGCGCACGCAAGGTTTGCGGCGTGAGGAAGTCGCCCAGCTCGCCGCCATCAGCCCGACCTGGTACGCCTGGATCGAGCAAGGCCGCGACATCAGCGTCTCCAGCGATGTGCTCGACCGCCTGGCTGATTCCCTCCGCATGGATAAAACCCAGCGTGCGTATCTGTTCGAGCTGGCTGGCCGCCACGACGCCCGCCCGGCGCGGCCGGAGCACGATATGCCGCCCGAGACCTTGCAACAGCTCGTCGATGGCTTTGCCTACCCGGCCTATGTGCTGGGGCGTTATTGGGATGTGTTAGCGTCGAACCCGCCTGCGCAGGCGTTGTTTGGCAACTGGCTCAACGCGGGGGCCGATGCCGAAGATGCGTCAGATACGACACCGCCCAACCTGCTGCGTTTCGTCTTTCTCGACCCGGCCGCCCGCACGCTGGTTGAGGATTGGGAAACCCGCGCCCGTCGCCTCGCCGCCGAATTCCGCGCCGACTGTCGGACTGATCTGGACGACACGAATCTGCAACAGCTGGTCGATACGCTGGCTCAGGCCAGTCCAGAGTTTGCGCGCTACTGGAAACTGCATGATGTGCTGGAACGCCAAGGTGGCTTGCGGGGCTTCAATCATCCGACCCGTGGGCGACTGACTTATCAACAAGTCACGTTTCGGCTGGTGGATCAGGAGCACCTCAAGCTGGTGCTGCTCACGCCGGAATCCGCCTGAGCGCTTGTTTTAGTATTTTTTTGTCCCCTCTCCCACTCGTGGGAGAGGGTAGTGAAAAGAACACTGCATGTGGCACGCCCCCTCTCCCCCGGCCCACTCCCACTTTCCCCGAACAAGGTTAGAAGCCTTGCACGGGATGTGAGCGGAAAGAAAACCTGCCAGCAAGGGATCATGAACAGGCTTGGAATCGATTGCCGCCGTACCACCACACCGGAATAATCGCTCTCCTCATCATTCAACCGGGAAAACTGATGCGCCGACTCCTGATTCTGCTGGCCTTGCTGACCAGTGCAGCCAACGCCGCCAACTGCCGCGACACCGCCAGCGACATCGCCCGCAAAACCGGCGTGAATGCCAATGAACTGACCAGTGCACTGGTCAGTATCAACAACACCGGCCGCCTGCCGGATCAATTCGTCACCAAGCGGCAAGCCCGCGATGCCGGCTGGCAACCGGGCCGCGATCTATGGCGCGTGTTGCCCAATCACAGCATCGGCGGCGATCGCTTCGGCAATCGCGAGCACCAGTTGCCACCGGGTGGCCAGTATCGCGAGGCCGACCTGGACTACCGAGGCGGCAAACGCGGCGCGAAGCGGTTGATCTTCGATCCGCGCGGCCGCCGTTTTATTACTGTCGATCACTACCAAACCTTCACCGAGGTGCCCCAATGTCAAAACTGATCCCGACACTCAGCCCTGCGCCGAAGCCTGAGCCACGGCAAATCTTGCTGGTTGAAGTTCGCACGCTGGACGACATCTACGACCAGCTCACCCGACAACTGCCCTTCCCCGAGCATTTCGGCCGCAATCTGGATGCGCTGTATGACGTGCTGACCGGCGAACTGGAAGGCCCGCTGGCCATTGTCTGGCACGATGCACCGCACGCGCTGGAATTGCTCGGCGAAGAAGACTTCGAGGCTGTGCTGGACGTGCTCAATGATGCCGCCGATGAGCGTGGCGATCTGGATATCGTGATTGGCGCGAGCGCCTGACGCTCGTCACCATCGCGCGCCAATCACTGGCAGTCAGCCGCAGCGCTGTATGCGGCCCATGAAAAAACCGCCTTTGGCAGGCGGTCGACGCATTGATTTCGATGTGGTTTATTTGCCGGGCCCAGCGAGGGTGTCTTCCAGTTTCGCCGGGGCGACCTTGGGAATCTTGCGGCGCACGTAGAGCGTTTTCTTCACCTGCGCCACAAGCTCATTCTGCGCATTCACCACGTCCACGGTGAATTCCGGCAGATATTTCTGCCCATCGGACGTCTGCGCCCGAATGGTAGCCAGCGTGATGTCATCCAGCCGGAACTTCGCCGTCACCACACCCCGACCCGGCGCGACATATTCGATGCTGGCGCTCTTGTCCCACACGATGTACTCCGACCCCAGCCGTTGCAGCAGCATCAGCATGTAAAACGGATCAGTCATCGCGAACAGGCTGCCGCCGAAGTGAGTGCCAACATAGTTGCGGTTGTACCAATGCTGCTTGAGCTGGACTTCCACCTCGCGGTAATCGTTGGAGATGCGCACCACGCGGATGCCGGTGAACAGGAACGGCGGCCACAGATTCATGATGCGGCGGAGCGTGCTGGCTTTCATTTGCACGATGGGGCTTCCAGGGAGTATTCAAACCGGCAGACAGTCGCAAACCCTGCTGCTTCGCGTCAATGCGACAAAATCCCGCCAGCCGTGTTTGATGCCCTCGTAGCCCGGACGGCTTGGCCGGCCGGGGCCGCTGTGTGAACAAACCCCGACCACCCAAGGTGTCCGGGCTACGGGTGAAGCCTAACGTTTCCGCTGATAAGTCACATACGCAAACGCCACGCCCTTGGCGCTCACTTGCTCGTCCCGCTCGGTTTCTTGCCAATCGTTGCGATCGAATGCGGGGAAATAAGCATCGCCTTCCGGGCTGAGTGCCACTTCGGTGAGATAAAGCGCATCGGCCAGCGGCAGCGCCTGACGGTAGATTTCGCCACCACCGATCACGAACAGCGTCTCCACGTCTTTGCATGCCGCGGCGGCGGCTTCGATGCTCGGGAACACTTCTGCGCCAGCTGCCTGCCAATCGGCATTGCGGCTCACCACCAAGTGACGACGGCCTGGCAGCAGGCCCGGCAAGGATTCGAACGTCTTGCGGCCCATCAGCATCGGGCTGCCCATCGTCAGCGCCTTGAAGCGCTTGAGGTCTTCCGGCAAATGCCAGGGCAGCTTGTTGTCGATGCCGATCACGCCGTTCTGGCCGACGGCGGAAATCAATGCAAGGCGCATGGGTGCGGGTTCCATCATGATGACAAGCCGCTTAGTTTACCTGACCACCGCCTTTGATCCGCCCGGCGAATGTGCCGGGCGTTGGCCGCCCAGCGGTGTGCCGGTACAAGCCGTCAGCTTGAAGTAGCGGCAGCAGTAGCTGATTGCATGACACTGTTCTACAGCGTTAGCAATGGGCGCGTTTTCCGGCAGAAGACGAAAACGGCGCTCACCGTGCAACGTAAGCCGCCCATACCCTACTTTCCCCGCGGAGCCCCCGCATGAAACGTATTTCCCGGCCGTTGCCATGCAAGACAGAGTGGCGATGGATCGCCTCGTTGCTGGCCACGCTGCTGCTCGTCATATCGGTGAGCGGAACGGCAGCGAATACGCGCATCGAACTCGCCACCGGCGACTGGCCGCCGTACGCCATCCAGAACGCCGCGCCTCATGACGGGGTGTGCTCCGAGATCATCCGCCGGGTGTTCGCCAGCATCGGCTACGAGGCCTCATTCAGCTATGTGCCTTGGACGCGTGCGGAGACACTGGTCAAGAACGGCAAGGTCTGGGCCAGCTATCCCTATATGCAAACGGAAAGCCGGGCCGAGCAGTTCGACTTTTCCGCGCCACTGGTCGATGCAATCGCCCGCGTGTTTTATTTGCGTAGCCGCTTCCCGCAGGGCGTCGATCTGCACGACTGGGCGGACATGGGCAAATATCACGTGGGTGGTGTGCACGGTTACTGGTACGAACAGCGTTTGAGCAGCCTCGGGATCGTGATCGAGTATTCAACGACGGATGAAAACGCGTTCCGTCGGCTGATTTCCGGGCAGACCGATTTGTTGATTTCAGAAGACATGGCCGCTCGCGAGATGGTGCGCCAGCACTGGCCTGAGCACCTCGCCGATCTGGCGGGCGCGGAGCACCCCATCCAACCCAATCACCTCAGGCTGATGGTATCGCGCAGCTATCCAGGCCACGCTGAGTTGCTGCAGCGGTTCAATGCTGCGCTGGCCCGGTTCAAGAGCAGCCCGGAGTATGGAAAGTTGCTGCAGCGCTATGGGGTGGGGGATCGGGCGAATCGAGTGAGTGATACGTTGGTTAGTCCTGCAGCAACGCCGTGATGTATGAACGACGTACCACAGTAATCGGTCCCCTCTCACATCCCGTGCAAGGCTTTGCCTTGTTCAGGGAAAGTGGGAGAGGGCTAGGGTGGGGAAAAGAACGCGGCCAGTGGTAGTGCCCTCACCCCCGGCCCCTCTCCCGTAAACGGGCGAGGGGAGACAACCAGGCAGCGCAGCTCAATTTGAAACGCTGCCTCATCAACCCAAGAAAACCGCATACGCGGTTTCGCTAAAGTGAGTCGGCATGCGGGACGAACTCCCGCTTGTAATGCCTTTACTCGTGCCAAAGACGCATAAAACAACACCGGCCCAAAGCCGGTGTTGTCAACGCACGGATTAAATAATCAAACCGCCACTGGCGCCTTGATCGCCGGCCAAGACTCATATCCCACCAATTCAAAATCCTCGAATTCAAACGCAAAGATATCTTTGCGTGCCGGATTGATCTTCATCTGCGGCAAAGCCTTTGGTGCACGCGATAACTGTTCGGTTACCTGCTCGAAATGATTGCTGTAGATATGGCAATCCCCACCCGTCCAGACAAAATCGCCCGGCTGCAGATCACACACCTGCGCCATCATCAACACCAGCAAGGCATACGAGGCAATGTTGAACGGCACGCCGAGGAACAGATCGGCGCTGCGCTGATAGAGCTGGCAGCTCAACTTGCCGCGCTGATCGCTATCTCCCGGCTGTGCCGGCGCAACGTAGAACTGGAAAAACGCATGGCATGGCGGCAGGGCCATGTTTTCGATTTCGCCGACGTTCCAGGCGGAGACAATGATGCGGCGTGAATCAGGGTTGGTTTTGAGTTGCTTCACCACCTGCGCAATCTGATCGATATGGCGGCCGGCGGCAGTCGGCCAGCTGCGCCATTGATAGCCATAGATCGGGCCAAGTTCACCGTGTTCGTCGGCCCATTCATTCCAGATCGATACGCCACGCTCTTTCAGCCAATTGTTATTGGTCTCGCCGCGCAGGAACCACAGCAGTTCGTAGACGATGGATTTGAGGTGGACTTTCTTGGTGGTGACCAGCGGAAAACCTTCCGCCAGGTTGAAGCGCATCTGGTGGCCGAACACCGAGACCGTGCCGGTGCCAGTGCGGTCTTCCTTCTTTACGCCGTGGTCGAGAACGTGTTGCAGCAGGTCGAGGTATTGGCGCATGGGCGGCTCCGAAGGTTCAGCGAATCAATTTCAAGAGCCGGATTCTACCTGATCCCTACTCGGACTGATCCGACCCGATGCTGGCGGGGTCGGGGCATCGACCGGCAAGGTGACGATAAAGGTCGCGCCGTGGCCGAGCAGGCTTTCGCAGCGCACTTCGCCGCCCATTTCCTCCACCAGCCGGCGCACGATGGAAAGACCAAGGCCGGTTGCGTGTTCGCCGCCCGTGGGCACGGCGGAAAGACGCGAGAACTTGCGGAACAGCTTGCCCATTTCATGCGCAGCGATGCCGGGGCCGGAGTCAACGATGCGCAGCGTAACGTGCGTTTGATCCCGATAAGCGCCGATGCGGATGAGGGTCTGGTACGGCGCGTATTTGCTGGCGTTGGAAATCAGGTTGTCGAGCACCTGCCACAGCGCCTGCCGATCCACGCTGAATACGATGTTGCTGGGGGTATAGAGCAGATTCTGGCGCTTTTCCTCCAGACGGGTTTCCCAGGCTTTTTGCAGCTCTGGGATCAGCACATCGAGGGTGAGCATTTCTGGATGCAAGCGGAACTGGCCTGCTTCCAGCGTGTGGATATCCAGCAGGTTGCCGAGGATGCGCTGGATGCGGTCGGCGTGTTCATTGATGCCGTGCAGGCGCTCTTTCACACGCTCCTGCGGCCATTCGTCCAACCGAGCGGCAATCAGGCTGGCCATGCCGCCGATGCTGGCGACCGGGTTCTTGAGATCGTGCGCGGCAATGGTCAGCAGGTCGTTCTTTTCCGCATCGAGCGCGGTGAGGCGCAGGTTGGCGGATTCCAGTGCGGTGTTACGGATGGCGAGCTGCTCGGTGCGCTCGGCGACTTGTTCTTCCAGATGCTGGCGGTGGTGTTCGACCGTGCGCGACATATCATCGAAGGCGCGGGCCAGTTCGCCGATTTCGTCGTTGCGGGCGGTATCCAGCTCGCTGGTTCGCTTGCCCTCGGCCAAGGCGGAGATGGCGTTTTTCAGGCGGTTGAGCGGCCGGCTCACATCCACGCGCAGCACCCAGGCGAGCAAGCCCAGCTCGACCATCAGGGCGACCAATCCCAACAGCAGCACCATGCTGGCCGCGAGCGCCGCCTGCTGCTGCAGCAAGCGCTTGGGATAGACAATGACGAACAGCCAATCCGCGCCCCGAATCGGCGCGACGCCAAGCCAGTATTTGCCATCGGCGGATTCGACAAAGCGCTGTTTGTCGCCCGCGCTCATCGCAGCATGGAAGAAACCAGCCAGCTGCGGATCGTGTTGCTTGTTGAGGTTGTAACGCCCCATGTTGGCGAAAATCTGCTTCATGCGCTCGCCATGCGCGATCAGATCGCCATCGCGGGTGACGATGAAATTGGTGGTGCCGGCAATGCTGATGTTGTTGGTGCGATCGATCAGTTGTTCGATGAGCACGTCCTGCCCGGAACCGCCGATGTATTTGCCGAGGTAATCGATCGGCGTCACCACCGACACCATCCACTGCAGCGCCTGTTTGTCGTAATAGATGCCGGTCCAGAATGTCTTGCGATCGGGGTTTCGCCCAGGCGTAGCACCGATCTCTGTATCCAGCTCTTCGCCGAAACTCGCCACCGAGCCATTGCGGGCATAGTTGAGATCCGGCAGGAACATCAGGCTGCAATCCGAGACGTTCAGATCGATGAAGGTGTCGTAATAGCGGTTGCGGAACGCCGGGCCGTACTGGGTGAGCAAGTCGTAGCCGAGCAACACCTGCCGCTTGAATTCAGGCGTGAGCGGCACCTTGGGCATGATGGCGACGGTGGCCTTGTATTCGAAGTCATCCAGCGTGGCCTTGATGCGCCGCATGCCGTCGCGGTCAGTGCCGATCAGCGCGTCGAAGCGGGGGCTGGGGTCGGATTGCTGCATGGCGGCGTAGCGGCGGACGAACTCGTTGCGCACCAGCTTGGTATTGGTTTCCGCCTGCAAGAACAGCTCGCTCTCCATCTGGCTGCGCGCCGTGATGTATTTCTCCAGGCTGGAGAGCGCTTCTTCTTGCAAACTCACATAGCTGAAGTAGTAGCTGAGTGCGGAAAGCAGGATCGCCGTCAGCGCAATGCGGATCGCCATATTGCGCAGGACACGACGAAACAGGCTGGATGGCGGGGCGGCGGGTGGATTCATCCGGCGAGGATAATGCAGCCTGCATACATCGCCAAATTAATGTCGAGTTGATGTCGGCATTGCGTTGGCTTGGCGTCAGGCCAGATCACCATCCGATGGGAATTCCGTCTGCAAGGCGACGTACATTACCTCAAGGATTTCCAGATCTTCCATTCCACCCGGCGTGCGCAATGGCACCGTATCGCCCTCGCGCGCCTTGAGCAGCGCCCGCGCCACGGGCGACGTCCAGCTGATGTAGTTGCGCTTCAGATCGGTCTCGTCGATGCCGACGATGGCGACGGTTTCTTCCCGGCCGTCTTCACGCAGATAAGTGACCGTGGCGCTGAAGAAGATTTGATCGGTGGCCTCACGGGTTTCCGGGTCGACCACTTCGGCGTTTTCCAGCCGCTTTTGCAGAAAGCGGATACGCCGGTCGATCTCGCGCAGCCGGCGTTTGCCATATTGGTAATCGGCGTTTTCCGAGCGATCGCCATTGCTGGCCGCCCAGTTCACCACTTGCGTGACGTGCGGGCGCTCCTTGTGCACGAGTTCGTACAGCTCGGTACGCAGACGATTCCAGCCACCCGGCGTCATGTAGTTCTTGCTGCCGACGGGCACCGCCATTTCTGGCGGCAGGTCGTCATCGTCGTTATCGGATTCTTTGGTGAAGGCTTTATTCATGGGCGTACAACATGTTCTTGCAGCGGATCATTCAAACCGGGCGGAGTTGCTCGTCGACGGAACGCGTCTTTTCCATGACCACGTCGCCGGTATGCAGGGTGGATTTGCGCTCGATCAACATGAGGTGGCACTCCTCCTCGGCAACGGGGTTATGCCGCACGCCCTTGGGCACGACGAACATTTGGCCTTCGCTCAAATCGACCGTTTCCTGCTCCATCTCGATGCGTAGCCGCCCCTTGAGGATGTAGAACAACTCGTCTTCGTGCTCGTGGCTATGCCACGTGAGCGAGCCGTGCACCTTGGCAACTTTGACGAACGAGTCGTCAACTTCACCGACGACGCGTGGCGACCAGTGCTCAGACAATGCAGCGGCGACTTCCTTGAGCGAAACGGCTGATGGCATCTGGATTTCCTTGGGGGGTAAACAATGCTTCAAACCTGTTTGCGGCCATTTCTCCCCTCGCCCACTTGTGGGAGAGGGGCCGGGGGTGAGGGTCGTACAACATGCATCGACCTCCGCAAGCACCCTCTCCCTAACCCTCTCCCACAAGTGTGAGAGGGGACAAACTGCGCTTATTCGCGAGCCTGCCCGTTCAACTTGAGGCCCGCCCACTTCACCACCGTCAGCACTTCGGTTTCCGACAACTCATAGAACTGCCCACGCTTGAGGCGTGACGGCAGGTTGAGCATGCCGAAGCGCACACGCATCAAGCGGCTCACGGTCAGTTCGAAGTGTTCGAACATCCGGCGCACTTCGCGGTTGCGGCCTTCTTTGAGGATGACGTGATACCAGTGGTTCTGGCCTTCGCCACCGGCGGCGACGATGCTTTGGAACTTGGCCGGGCCGTCGTCGAGCTGGATGCCCTTGCGCAGTGCGGATAGTTGCTCTTCGGTCAGCTCCCCCAGAACACGTACGGCGTATTCGCGTTCGACTTCAAAGCTCGGGTGCGTCATGCGGTTGGCGAGATCGCCGGAGGTAGTGAACACCAGCAAGCCACTGGTGTTGAAGTCCAGCCGGCCGACGGCAACCCATTTGCTGGATGCCACGCGTGGCAAGCGATCGAACACGGTGGCGCGGCCTTCCGGATCATCACGGGTGACCAGCTCGCCTTCCTGCTTGTGATACAGCACCACGCGCGGCAAGCGGTCTTGCCACTTGAGCGGAATGCGCTTGCCGTCGATACGGACATCATCGCCCGGTTTGATCTTGGCGCCGAGTTCGGCCACCTTGCCGTCCACGGTCACACGGCCAGCGGCAATCCACTCTTCCATCTCGCGACGCGAACCGATGCCGGAGAACGCCAGCGCTTTCTGCAAGCGCTCTTCGCCGACCTGATCGGAGGTCAGGCGCTTGGCGCGCAGTTGCTTCTGGATCGCGACGACTTTTTGTGAATCCGGCCGGGTTTGCATGCGCTTGGCACGAGCGACGGATGACGGCGCTTTGCCACGCACGCCGGGCGAACGCGGCTTGGCACCTGCGCTGCCCTGACCTTCGCCGCTGCGGCCTTCAGGACGACCTTCGCCACGTGCCGTTGTGGCTGCTGCCGGTTTGCCGCTGCTGCGCGGTTTGCCACCCGCCTCTTCCGGCCGGCCAAACCACTCGCCTTTTTCCTTCGGCGTGCGGGCCTCTTGCCGGGCACGGCGAACGTCGCCGGTACGCAGGCTGGCCGGCTTGCTGGCCGGTTTACCAGTGGACGACTTGCCCTGGCGCGGATTGCCTTCGCCGGTGGCACTTGCTGGAGTCGCTGGCTTGCCGCGACCGCCTTGTGCTTGCCCTTCCGGCGCGGCTTTGGGCGACGAACCGTAGGGCTTGGGGCGGCCACCCGTAGCGCCGGCCTTGGGGGGCAAGGCTTGCTTGGCGCGATCCTGCCCGTGGGCGCGTTCTTCACGAATCGCGGGCTGAGGACGGCGGGCGCGGGTTTCTTTCATGGCGAATCCAATTCTTTAGAAAATCTGGCGAAACGGTCGATTATACGCGTTTAAACGTAAGAGCCGCCTTGCGGCGGCTCTGTGGTAGGGCATTCAAGGTTCAGTTACCGGTGTAAAACGCAATCGCGCCCAAGCTCGTGAGACCGAGGTTGAAATGCTGATCGGCGAGTTTTTCATCGCTATCCCGCAATTCGGTGCGCCGCAAGATGTCATGCAGCACTTCCACTTCCTTGAACCACTTCAGCAAGCGCGTATCTGCGTTGATGAAGGCTTCGATCTTGTCTTTGGCATCCGATTCGCTGGCGACCAACACCAAACCGCCTTCGGTACTGCGCAGCTGGATGGCCGGTGGCACGTTCACGCCAAGCTGGCCCAGGTGTTCCAGCAAATCATCGCCATATCGTTTCAATTCGCTCGCAGCCTTTTGCCGGACATCGGCGAGCTTGATGCCTTCATCGGGGTCGCTCGCACCAAGAAAACGGGCAATCCCTTCGTCGAGCCCGTCTTCACCTTCCGGGCGGCTCAGTGGTTCAGTAACGCTATTCACAGCCGATTCCTCTTCTGGGTTCCAAATTTGCTACCACCATCGTAGGCAAACGGCCCGGTACGCAAAAGTCGAAATCGCCAACATTTACACTAAGTTACAAAACCAAACCCCTGATGGCGTAAAGGGTATCGAGCGCTTCGCGCGGGGTCATGCTATCGGGATCAAGCGCCAGCAAGGCTTCCAGCGCCGGGTGCGATTCCGGCTCATCCGTTTCAAACGCCGTGGGTGCAAACAGGTCCGGCTGACCGTTCGTCGAAATACTCGTTTGTTCCAATTCCAGCAATTTCTTCTTTGCGAGCCGGATCGCGTCTCTGGGTACGCCGGCGAGCTGCGCGACGGCGATCCCATAACTTTGCGATGCCGGCCCTTCCTGCACTGCATGCAGGAACACGATGCGGTCTTTGTGCTCGACCGCATCCAGATGCACGTTGGCGACGACGGGGTAATCCTGCGCCAGTCGCGTCAATTCGAAATAGTGGGTGGCAAACAAGGTGTAGGCGCGGTTCTTTTCGATCAGTTGCTTGGCAATCGACCATGCCAACGCGAGGCCATCGAACGTGGACGTACCACGCCCGACTTCGTCCATCAGCACCAGGGAGTGTTCGCTGGCGTTGTTGAGGATATTGGCCGTTTCGGTCATCTCGACCATAAAGGTGGAACGCCCGCCGGCCAAGTCGTCGCTCGCGCCGATACGGGTAAAGATGCGATCCACCTTGCCGATCACCGCCCGCGTGGCCGGCACGAAACTGCCCACATGCGCCAGCAGCACGATCAGCGCCACCTGCCGCATATAGGTCGATTTACCGCCCATGTTCGGGCCGGTGATCAGCAGCAATTTGCGGGTCAGGCTGAACTGCACACCGTTGGGGATGAAGTCGTCGATTTGTGCTTCCACCACCGGATGGCGACCGGCATCGATGTCGATGCGCATCTCATCAACGAACTCCGGCGCGATGTAGCCCCGACTGACCGCATGGGCGGCGAAGCCGGCCAGCACGTCGACGGTAGCCAGTGCCTGCGCGGCCAAACGCAAGGCGGCCAGATGGGTTTGCAACTGCGCCAGCACGGCTTCGAACAGCTGTTTTTCGAGCGCCAGCGCCCGGTCTTGCGCCGAGAGCGCCTTGTCTTCGAACGCCTTGAGTTCCGGCGTGATGTAGCGCTCGGCGTTCTTCATGGTCTGGCGGCGGCGGTAGTCCGGCGGCACCTGATCCAGATACGAGTTGGTGATTTCGATGAAGAAGCCGGCGACTCGGTTGTATTCCACCCGCAGTGTGGCGATGCCGGTGCGTTCACGCTCACGCGCCTCCATCTGCGCCAGATAGGCACCGCAATCGTTCTGAATGCCGCGCAGCTCGTCCAGCTCGGGCGAGTAACCATCAGCGATCACGCCGCCTTCACGCAGCAGCACCGATGGCTCGGGGAGGATGGCCGCCGCCAGCAACGCATGAATCGCCACATCCGGCGCGAGCGCTTGGGCGAGGCCGCCAAAGAACGGCGCATCCGGCAACGCAGCAATCAAGGACGGCAGTTGCGCCAGCGAATCCCGCAGGCTGGATAGATCACGCGGTCGGGCCGATTGCAGCGCGATGCGGCCGGCGATGCGCTCCACATCCGCCACCTGATCCAGCACTGCATGTAGATCGGCATATGCGCCGGTTTCCACCAATGCGCCAATCGCCTGCTGACGTTCCAGAATCCGCGCATGGTTGCGCAGCGGATGATGCAGCCAATGCCGCAGCAATCGCGAGCCCATGCCGGTCGCGCAGTTATCCAGCAGCGAGAACAAGGTCGGCGAGGGTTCGCCGCGAATGGTTTCGGTCAGCTCCAGATTGCGCCGCGTGGCCGCATCCAGCTCGATGTATTGCGTGGCGTGTTCGACTCGCAAACCAGCCAGCGCCGGCAGCGCCCCGCCCTGCGTAGTTCTCACGTACTCCAGCAACGCGCCTGCGCCACCGACTGCGAGCACCGGTTCGGTCACGCCGAAACCGGCCAGATCGTGGGTGCCGAAATGCCGACTGAGATTGCGCTCGGCGGTCTCGGCATCGAACTGCCACGGCGCAAGCTTGCGTACCGGAATTGTCAGGTTATTCAGCAGCGCCAGATCGGCATCGTCTGCCACCAGTACTTCGGCCGGGCGCAAGCGTTCCAGCTCCGAGCCCAGCTTTTCGATCTCGGTATCCATCAACGCGAAATCGCCGGAGGCCAACGACAACCACGCCATGCCCAGCCGCCCCTTGAATGGCACCAGCGCCAGCAGGCGGTTTTCCTGTTTGTCGTCCAGCAGCGCCGCATCGGTCAGCGTGCCGGGGGTGACGATCTTCACCACCTTGCGCTCGACCGGGCCTTTGCTGGTCGCCACATCACCCACTTGTTCGGCAATCGCCACCGATTCGCCCAGCTTCACCAGCTTGGCCAGATACACCTCGCAAGCATGGTAGGGAATGCCGGCCATGCGGATCGGCTGCCCGGCGCTCTGGCCACGGGTGGTGAGGGTGATGTCCAGCAGCTTGGAGGCCTTTACGGCGTCGTCGTAAAACAGCTCGTAAAAGTCGCCCATGCGAAAGAACAGCAGCTTGTCGGCGTTCTCGGCCTTGAGCTTGAGGTACTGCGCCATGAACGGGGTGTGCTGGGGCGTGGCGGAATCGGTTTTCTTGACCATGAAATCGGGAAGACGGCGAATTGCGGGAAGGGGGCGAGTTTACCGCGAGCGCGGGGAAGGCGGGACGGGACGACTCAACATCTCACTCATCTTCGCGTGGCGCAAAACGCTGACGCGCAATCGCTATGGACTGGTGCAACTTGACCTGCAGAGCCTCACGCGATGGCAAAACAGTCAGATATTCCGCCACATGAATGCTGCTTTTATCCAGCTCCAGCAGCTCAATCTGTTCCTGCGTCTTGCCGGTACACAGAATGATGCCCAGCGGCGGCGCTTCGCCGGCTTCCTGTTCGTACTTGGCCAGCCACCGCAGATAGAGCTCCATCTGCCCCTTGTAAGCCGCATCGAAATCGCCAATTTTCAGGTCGACGGCGACCAAGCGCTTCAGCTTGCGGTTGTAGAACAGCAGGTCGATGTAATAGTCGCGATGATCGATCTGCAGGCGCTTCTGGCGGGCAATAAAGGTGAAACCTGCACCGAGTTCAAGCAAAAAATGCTCGATCTCGCGCAGAATGGCGTCTTCCAGGTCTTTTTCCAGATAACGATCCTGCATCCCCAGGAAATCGAGCAAGTACGGATCTTTCAACATCACGTCCTGACTGACGTGGTCTTCATCACGCAGCGTTTCGATCTGATGCCGGATCGTTTCTTCCGGTTTGCGCGACAGCGCCGTACGCTCGAACAGCATCGACTGGATCTGCTTTTCCAACATGCGAGTGCTCCAGCGCTCTACGCGGCACATCTCAGCGTAAAAATCGCGCTTGAGCGGATCTTTCAGCGGAATCAGCGACTTGAAATGTGACCACCCCAATTGTCGCCACAGTGCCGCGACAATGTCCTTATCTGGAAAAGCTTCGGCGAACTGCATCATGCGCCGCAGGTTCTTTTCTTCGAACGAGCGGCCATAGTCGGCACTCAATTGTCTCGCCAGCGTCGCGACCACCTGCTGTCCGTATCCGGCGCGCTCGCCTTGCAGGATTTCACGGTGAATGCGTTGGCCGATCTGCCAATACAGCTGTGTCAGCTCAGCATTCGCCGTAACCGCCACACGCAGACGGGCCGAATCGATAAGTTGCCGGACCTCCGCAAGCAACGGTGCGTGTCCGGGCAGCAATGCATCGACTTCATTGCTCATATGAAACAATCCTTTCAGTCAGCCGTGCACGGCGGCCGTGCGGGCTTTAATGGCGGTGGACACGCAGGAAACCATCTTGAAAGGCCCTGCCGGAGAAGCAATCCAATATCTTCCTTACCGCGCGGATAACAAGAAGAGGAGAAGTTTACCTTTGAAATACTTGACCGCACGATCACGCACAGACAGCCAAATCAATACACATATAATGTGCTTTCAACTCACACCGCCACGGCACTCCATCATGGAAAACAAAACGGCTCGCCTTACGGTGCTGATCGATCCCGAGAAGAAAAAAGCCTTCGAAACCCTTTGCGCCGCGCAGGATCTGACGCCCTCGCAAGTGGTGCGCCAGATGATCCGCGACTATCTGGAGAAGCACGGGGTTGGTTACGCCAGCAAGAGCGCCATCGGCTCGACCAAGCGCTGAGCGCCGTCAAACTATCGGTCGTCTTCGAAAAACCGCCGACTCGTCTCGATCAGATGACAGGCTTGCTCGCTTAACGGGTGGTGCCGTTTGCCCTCCATTTCAGGCGCGATGGCATCAGCGCGAGCCAACGCTGCCGGGAAGTCAGCCAGAAAGTCTCCCGCTTGCAACAACGCGATCACATCCGCTTTTTCCAGTTTGGCCCGCACCCGTGCGTTGGCTTCACACAGCATCACGCGCACACCGCGCTTTTCCAGTTTGCCGATCACCTCCTCCAACATCTGCAAGCCGGTGATGTCCATGAAGGGCACATGCCGTAAACGCAGAATGAGGATGTGCGGGTCGGAATGCGTTTGTAGCAGCACCCGCTCGAAATTTTCGACCGCGCCAAAGAAGAACGGCCCGTCGATCTCATACACCAGCACGCCCTTGGGCAGATCGAACAAGCCCTGATTCAACAGCTCGATCTTCAGCTCGTCCCCGCTCAACTGCTGGACTTCGACGCTGGCCGCCATGCGGCGCAGGAAATGCAGGATCGCCAGCGTGACGCCGATGTTCACGGCGACCACCAGATCGGCGAACACGGTCAGCAGAAAGGTGATCAGCAGTACGACTACATCCGCACGAGGCGCGCGGCGCACCATGCGAGCAAAGTGGCGCATTTCGCTCATGTTGAACGCCACCACGAACAGGATGGCCGCCAACGCCGCGAGCGGAATGTTGACCGCCAAGGGCGCGAGGAACAGCAATACCGCGACCAGCGTCAGCGCATGCACAACGCCGGCCAAGGGGCTGCTGCCACCATTGCGGATATTGGTGGCAGTGCGGGCAATGGCCCCGGTCGCCGCGAAGCCACCGAAAAACGGAATCGCGATATTCGCAATGCCCTGCCCGATCAGTTCCTGGTTGGAGTCATGCTTGGTGCCCGCCATGCCATCGGCCACCACCGCCGAGAGCAGCGATTCGATCGCGCCGAGCATGGCAATGGTGAACGCCGGCCCGAGCAGCTCAATCACCCGCGCCAAGGTCACGGTCGGCAACGCAAAGCTCGGCAAGCCCTGCGGAATGCCGCCGAAGGCGCTGCCGATGGTCGCTACGCCGGGGAAACGGAATAGCGCCACCAAGGCGGTGGCAAACGCCATTGCCAACAGTGGCCCCGGCACGCGTCGAACCCAAGGGATGCGGGGCGCAAACACCACGATCAGCAGGCTCAGCACCGCCAATGCAGTCGTGGCGATATGCAAATGCGGCAAGGCTTCAAGCAGATGCCAGAACTTTTCGTGGAAGTGCGCTCCGGTCACGCTGGGCAAGCCGAAGAAGTCCTTCCATTGCCCGACGAAGATGATGACGCCAATGCCGGCAGTGAAACCGACGATGACCGGCGCCGGAATGAACTTGATCACCGCACCCATGCGCCCCACGCCGAGCAAGGCCAGCATGCAGCCGGCCATCAGCGTGGCAATCTGCAAGCCATCGATGCCGTGGCGGGCGGTGATGCTGGCGAGGATGGCGATGAATGCGCCGGTCGGCCCGGCGATCTGCACCCGGCTGCCGCCCAGCACCGAGACCAGAAAGCCGCCGATGATCGCGGTATACAGACCCTGCTCCGGCCGCGCGCCCGAGGCAATGGCAAAGGCCATCGACAGCGGCAAGGCGACCACGCCGACAATGACGCCGGCCACCGCGTTATGCAGTAGCTTGTCGCGGCTTAGCAACCCGGCGCGGGCGGCTTCCAGCAAGGCAATCACGGTCTTTCCACGTCGGTTTCTCCACGCACCAGCGCTTCATCAGATGCGCAGTATATGCCTAATAAATATGCAATTCATTAACATGCTATGATAACAAACCACGTCAGCAGGCTGGCTTTTGGGTAAAAACGTTGCGATATCCTGATCGGAAAAACCGCGGCTACCCATTGGCAAGCATGTCGTTGCGCAGCAAGCCATAACTGCAAGTTAGTTACGGGCAGATCAAGCCACCAAGCCACGCCTGGTATTTCCTTCGTCGAGACCTGCACTTCGCATGAGCCGTCCACCACCGCTTTTCAATCACACCCACGATCAATTGGCAGAAATGCTGGCTAATTGCGCCGGCAAACCGTTCACCTACGATGGCAACGGCACGGTGTCGCTGCACTTTGATATGTCCACCGTCCAGAGCCGGATGCGTCCCGATCAGCCAGACCAGCTGGTGCTGGGTTACACGCGCACGATGATGGGCAGCCTGCTGCTCAACCCGCAGCCCCAGCACATCACGCAGATCGGCTTGGGCGGCGGATCACTCGCCAAGTATTGCCACCGCTACCTGCCCGACGCCGTGATCGACGTGGCCGAAATCAATCCAGACATCATCGCCTTGCGCGACGAATTCGCCATTCCGCCCGACAGTGCCCGCTTCAGGGTGCATTGCGACGATGGCGCCCGCTTCATTGCCGCACAGGCCAACCGGATCGACCTGCTGTTCGTGGATGGCTTCGATGCCGATGGCCAAGCGCCATCGCTCTGCACGCAACGCTTCTACGATGACTGCCAGCAAGCGCTGACCGCAGATGGCCTCCTGGTCATCAATCTGTCCGGCATGGACCCGCATATCGCCCATTATCTCGACCGGCTTGGGCGCAGCTTTGGCAACGAGGTTGTCGTCATCCGTTCGGAAGACTGCACCAACAAGATCGCCTTCGCTGCCAAGGGCCCGGCCTTGCAGCGCGCTGAAGCCGAGTTGCTGGCCCGCGCCTGGCAACTGGAGCAGCAACACCCGCTGAAGTTGCGTAATATCGCGCATCGCTTGGCCGCCAGCCGCCGCCATGGCTATTTTCTGACCGATGAACCCGGCGATGACATCCATGCCGAATGACGCGCCATGACCCCGCTGCAGCACATCAAGTCAGCGCTCGATATCCCCGCCACCGATACCGGCCAGCCCTATCTGGTCGAATCCGGCGACTATCTATCGCTCCATTTCGATTCGCTCTCCACGCAAAGCCTCATGAAGAAATCAGATACCAGCCAACTCGTCCTGCCCTACACCGAAGCCATGCTGAGCTTCGCCCCGTTCTATCCCGACCCGGACGACATCCTGATCGTCGGTCTGGGCGGCGGCTCGCTCTCGAAATACTGTGCACTGCTCTTCCCCCGCGCCCGCATCACCACGGTGGAAGTCGATGAACGCGTGATCGCCCTACGCGACAAGTTCGAGCTGCCGGCTGATTCGGAGCACTTCCGGGTCATCCACGCCGATGCCGCCACCTACATCGGCCGCAACCGCAAAGTGGCCGACGTCATCCTGCTGGATGCCTACGATAAGCACGGCATCCCCGCGCCACTGGCGACGCAGTTTTTCTACGACGGCTGCAATCTGGCGTTGCGCGACAACGGGGTGGTAGTGGCCAACTTCAGCGCCGCCGTCAAACAAACGGGCGCTTATCTCGGCCGCATGCGCACAGCCTTCGACGACCGTGTGCTGCGCTTGCAAGCCAAGGGCGGTGGCAATGTCATTTCGCTGGCACTGAAAGGCTTGCCGCAGCCGGATTGGTCACTCATCGAAGCGAAGACGGAAGAACTGAAGCAAACACTGGGATTCAGCCTGCTGTTCTATGTAGAGCAAATGAAGCAAAGCGCGGCGCGCAGAAAAGCGGCCGAAGAGATGATGGGGTGATGATTGTGGCGGGGGCTGTGGCGGGCATGCTTTCATAGCAAACCCTCCCTCTCCCACCTTGGCGATCTAGGTCAACCAGCGCCCAAGCGTCGCCAGTGCAATCGTCACGAAGCCAAGGATCAGATTCAAGCCGACCGCCTGCCGGATGCGATTCAGTGCG
Source organism: Andreprevotia chitinilytica DSM 18519 (assembly GCF_000711875.1). GTDB lineage: Bacteria > Pseudomonadota > Gammaproteobacteria > Burkholderiales > Chitinibacteraceae > Andreprevotia > Andreprevotia chitinilytica. Next base: position 275,056 of record NZ_JONM01000005.1, on the reverse strand, counting down.
GCACCGCCGGCCTTCCAGTCCTCGGTATCCACCGCCCGGCCCAGCGCCGCATACGGGCCGGTCACGACGTAGATAAAGATCGCGATCATCACCAAACCGCTGCCCAGCATCAGGTGCCAATTGAGCGGCGCAGCGGCGAACCCTACGTGGCCCAGAATGCCTCCCCCGCTGAGTGGAATCAGGATCACCGCGCCCCAGACCCACACGAAAAACCGCGCAAAGACACGCCGCCATAGTCGCAGACGTTGCGGCGCTTCCAGCACCTCGCCCGCCGCCGGGCGCAGGCACATATAGGCGAAGAACATGCCACCAACCCAAACGGTGACGCTGGCGATGTGCAAAAAGCGAAAGAGCGGTTCCAGGTTCATGAGTTTGTCTTGGCCTTGGGTGAAACGGGTTGGGAATGTTGCGTCTTATACCTTGGGTGACCGGGTGAGGTCGAATCCGGCGTAGTGTCGATTCGTCTCTTCAATCGCCCCGTTCATGTAGCCCGGACGGCTTCACCGGCCGGGGCGCGGCGTCGCTCGAAGCAACCCCGGCCACACGTTGGTGTCCGGGCTACGGTTTCTCTCCCCCTGCAAACGCTGCTGCAATCTCCCGCAGCCACGCCGGGCTCCAGGTGATCGTCTTCGCCCGCAGCTCATCGATCAACGCCCGCACCCAGCCCAATTCGGCCTGCAGCATGGTTTGCCGATATTCGTCCTCGACCAGAAACAAGCGTGGCAAGCCGCCAGCCAGCGCGCCCTTCATGCCAGCGCTGATCTGCGCCAACTGTCCCTCAAGCACCGTCACCCGCGCTTCTAATTGACGCTGCACCTCCTCGGGCGACAGCACGGGCAGAAACGCCAACGCAGCAGGGAATTCAGGAAATTCAGCCGTCGGCGACGAAAGCATCGCCTTGAGCCAGTCCTGCAATGCCTCGCCGCCCTCCTCCGTGATTTCGTACACCACCCGCTCGGGGCGGCCGTCGTCCCGCGCAGTCGTCTGCACACGAATGAGTTCCGAGCGCAGCAAGCGCGCAATCGTCTGATAGACGCTGTTGCGCTGCGCCACGTTGACGACGCTGTCCTTGGCACGCTGCTTGATCAGCTCGTGCATCCGATACGCATGCATCGGTGCTTCGGCGAGCAAGGAAAGCACCACCATCGCCAGCGGTGATCTTTGACGTGACCGGTCTGCCATGGCCTTGAGTCTCTCTGTTTGAACAACGGCGCGATGTTGATTTATTAGTCATAAAATGTATATTAGTCATAATATGACTATTACGTATTTTCTGACCCATCTTGGAGCTAGACATGAAAGCACTGATCATCGGCGGCGGCATTGCAGGGACGGTTTCCGCCATCGCGCTACGCAAAGCAGGGATCGAGTCGGTCGTCTTTGAATCGTTTGATCGGAGTGCGGATGGTGTCGGCGCCTTCCTCACGCTGGCGGTCAACGGCATCGAGGCGCTGCAAGCCATCGATATCGATACCGCCCGGCTGGGCGGATTCGCCACGCCGCGCATGGCCTTGCACCTTGGCAATGGCAAGCAACTCGTCGAGTTCACCAATGGCCCACCGCTCGCCAACGGCGCGACGGCGCAAACCATCCAGCGTGGCGCGTTGTATGGCGCGTTGCGTGATGAGGCAATCCGGCGCGGCATCCGCATCGACTACGGCAAGCGCCTTGTTTCGGCACGCTGCACGTCGGCCGGCAAGGTCATCGCGGTGTTTGCCGATGGCAGTGAAGAAGAAGGCGACCTGCTGATCGGTGCCGATGGCCTGCATTCACGCGTGCGCGAAATCATCAACCCCAATGTGCCCGGCGCCCGCTACGTTGGCTTGCTCAATACCGGCGGCTACGCACGAGGGATTACCGTGCCGGGCCAAGTCGGCACGATGCAGATGTACTTCGGCAAGCGCTGCTTCTTTTGCTATTTGCCGGCTCCGAACGGCGAGGTCTGGTGGTTCGCCAATCCGGCCCGTGCCAAGGAACTCAGCAAGGCCGAACTGCAAGCGATCACGCCGGCACAGTGGCGTGCCGAGTTGTGCGACTTGTTCGCAAAAGATGCCTCGCCAGCCGTCGACCTCATCCGCGCTACGGACGAAATCCTGGCTGGCTGGAACACCTACGACATGCCCACGGTGCCCATCTGGCACAAGGAGCGGATGATCATCATCGGCGACGCTGCACACGCCACCTCGCCGTCATCCGGCCAAGGCGCATCAATGGCGATCGAAGATGCTGTCGTCCTCGCCAAGTGCCTGCGCGATGAAGCGGATATCGATGTGGCTTTTGCAGCATACGAGCTGCTGCGGCGCGAGCGCGTTGAACGCATCGTGGCGCAGGGCAAGAAAAATGGGGACAGTAAGACGCCGGGCTTGTTGGGGCGGGCCATCCGCGATCTGGCACTGCGCTTGATCTTTAGCCGCCAACGCAGCAACCGCAAAGATCCGATGCAGTGGATTTTTGATCATCACGTGGCTTGGGACGGCGCGACAAAAGATGGCGCCATCTTGAACGGCGCAACGGCACGTTAAGAAACAACCCCGATGCTGGCGCGTGCTCTGCAAACACTCGCCAGCATGGCCGGCAACCAGACCAAACGTGCGATCTGCCAACAGCGAGCGGCGACCAAGGCATTTCCCATAGCGTCTAAGACGCTTTCCAGTACAATGCCCGGCTTTAGAATCTGCCAACAACAGACAGCACAATGAACATTTTTGAAAGCAAGGCAATTGCAACACTGGTAGTCAGTGGCTGCCTGATGATCAGCCAAGCAGTCCGTGCGGAGGATAAGGCAGCGGAATGGTCAACGCCATCAGCGAGTGACCTCAGCTTGATCCTGAATCGCTGCCAGGTTAGCGGTGGGAAATTCATGAATATGGGTCAGATGAACTGCTTTTACGAAGGACTGGGCGCAAAAACCGCAGACTTGAACAGCGCCTTACTGCTCAAGGACATCGACAAATTCAACGGTCTCAGCAAAGAGGGTGAAGCGACGCTCAAAGAAACCCTGGAAGCGAATTGTGCCAAGAATATGCCACTCGACCCCGATGGCGGCGTAGCTCGCCGGAACGTATGCCCAGGCTTCGCCGCAGGTTTTATTCAGCAGCTAAAAGTACTGGCCGCAAAGACAGCCAGCACTACCGAAGCATCGCAGCAATAGTGTCTTGCTCGCCTGCTAACAACAGCAGGTCTAACAAAAAACGCGGCCCGGGCCGCGTTTTTTCATTGCTGCACACCCACCCACTCACTTCACCCAAAGCAACTCCGCCTCATGCCCTGGCGGGCCGTACACGATGGCGTTCTGCTCGTAGCTGCGCGCGATATCAAGCGCTGCATCCCGTTCGATATCCAGAATCAGCACCGATAGCTCGGGCGTCCAGTCCGCCGTGGCCGGTTCGCCCAAGCCTTCGAAATAGACATAGCTGGATGCAGCAAGCTGATCGAGCAGGTTTTGGTGGCGTGCCAGGTTTTCGTTCTCGCACAGCGCACCGGAACGGGGGTTGGCGGCCGAGACGAAAGCCCAACCGGGGACGCCTTCCCGATTCAGCAGCGCATCCATATCAGGGTGAAGCTCTCCGATGCGCACAACCAGTCCGAGCGAGGGCACGGTGTAGCGGGTAGCGCGGTAGGCGGCTTCGAGGGACTGGATATCTGCAGAATGCATATGGAAAAGGTCAATAAGCGGATCACCTAGTCTACACCTCTTATCCGTTCACAAATGCCATAGATTCGCTTTTTGTTGCCTCGCAGCATTGGGGACTTCCCGAATCGGCCTCCCCGCCTCTGGAAATCAAACACGGTTTGAATTTCGGGCTCAGTACCGGCCCATATTGCATCGCATCAATCATGCACCATCAGCGGGACACCCATGAATCCCTGTCTGGATGCGTGCTTGCGGCCTGCCGTGCGCCAAATTGATACACGTCCGCACCAATGCCGGGCTGGAAAGCGATTTGAAAGCTGACGCGGCTTAGGATGCGTCCGAGTCTGGCGTTATCGAATGTTCCCTACATCGATTTCATACCAAAAACGTCATCGCCTGATTCTGCATCGCCCATTGCCAGATCACTGATTTGGCTTAGAACGCCCATACCTTGAGGAGTTGATTAAATGCAATTCAAGAGAAAATCGCTATATGTGATCATGCTCGGCTGTTTTTATGCTTCGGCCCCGGCTTTTGCCGATGAAATCTCCGATCTGAAAGCCGAGATTGCCGCCCAGAAGAAACATGCAGCAGAACAACAAGCGCAACTTGATGCATTGGAAAAGAAACTGGATGCCTCGATCCAGTCCCAGCAAAAAGTCGCTGCCAATGCACCCAGCACCCCGGATGTCGCCCCGCTTGAAAAACACCCGGTCTGGGGTACGCCTGGCTATACCGGCCTGACCTATCACACGGCCAAAGATACGATCAGCCTTTATGGCTTGATCGATCTGACCGCAAGCAATATCAACCATACCGATTCATCCGGCGGCCGCACGACGAGCTTCCACCCGACGGGTTGGTTCAGCGGTAGCCGTTGGGGTCTGGATGGCTCGCACAAACTGACCGACAATACGCGCGTCATTTATCGCCTCGAAAGCGAATATGAAATGAACACCGGCAATATGGATACGCCGGGGACGCTGTTCAATCGCGATGCGTGGATCGGCTTCGAAAACGATACCTACGGTAAATTCACCTTCGGCCGCCAAAACGCGCTGGGCCGCGATATCGTAGCCGGCTACCTCGACCCGTACGGTGCAGCAGCAGCCAGCACGAACGAAGGCGGCGGCAGCAACACCAACAACTTCAAGCAGATGATTTACTACGCGGGCAGCGCAACGGGCACCCGTTTTGATCGCGGCGCGGTCTGGAAGAAGAAGTTCGATTCCGGCATCGTCGCCGGCCTCGGTTATCAAGCTGCTGGCGCCACAGACAATGCCGGCCCGCATGACACCACCAAAACGGCTGCACTCGCCTATAACGGCGGCATGTTCAATCTGGCCGGCTATTACACCCATGCGAATGTCACCGGCCTCGCGCACGATGCTTATTCGCTCGGCGGCAATGTCACGTTCAATAAGCTGGTACGCCTGAACGCCGGCTATTTCCACTACACCGCAGATCAAGGCGGCGGTGTCGGCCAGCGCAAGGACAATGCTTATACCATTTCCGCCAAGCTGACCCCGGCCGGCCAATTCGATTATGAACTCGGTTATCAAGTCATGAAGGCCGATAACGCTGGCTATAACGGTAGTGGCATTACGCTGAACGCATTCAAGGATACGTCCGGCGTCACCACCACCGGCTCCGGCAAGCGTTCCACCCTGTATGCATCGGCGTTCTATCACTTCGACCCGCAAACCGATGTTTATGTGGCATTCGATTATCTGAAACTGGATGGCGGATACACCCAGGCTTCCACGCACGGCTTTGATTCCCAAACCGAAGTGGCAACTGGCGTACGTTATAAGTTCTGATCGTAGTCAGGCGGATTCCGGCCGTACTTAAACAATCGGCCGATTGTGTTGGCCCGGAATCCGCCAGTAAATCCAAATACAGATTTCCATGCAGTTTTTGGGGCGCAGCGGATTGGCAATTGCCCCGCATTATTCCAAGGAGTTACCACATGATTCGTAAGCATGCTTTATTGGGCACTGCCGTTTTTGCCTCGCTGGTTGGGGCTTGCGCAACCGCGACCGCTGCGGACAAAGTCACCATCATGGTCGGCGGCTATGAAAAGCAGATCTACCTGCCGGCGAAACTGGCCGAAGGTCTTGGTTATTTCAAGGCGGAAGGCCTTGATGTCGAACTCCTGAACGAGACCTCGGGCGTCGACGCTGAAAACGAACTGCTGGCAGGCGCCGTGCAAGCGGTGGTTGGCTTCTACGACCACTGTGTCGACCTGCAAGCCAAAGGCAAAACCGTCGAATCCGTCGTGCAATTCGCCGATGCACCGGGCGAAGTGGAAATGGTCTCCACCAAGCACCCGGAAATCAAATCGATGGCGGATGTGAAAGGCAAGAGTCTGGGCGTGACCGGTCTGGGTTCGTCGACCAACTTCCTGACCCAGTATCTGGCCGTGAAAGCCGGCGTTGGCCTGAGCGATTTCACCACGCTGCCGGTTGGCGCAGGCACCACCTTCATCGCCGCCATGCAGCAGGACAAGATCCAGGCTGGCATGACCACCGAGCCGACGATTTCCCGCCTGATCAAAACCGGCGACGCCAAAATACTGGTCGATCTGCGCACCATGGCGAAGACCAAGCAAGCACTGGGTGGCACTTATCCGGCCGCATCGCTGTATATGCAAACCGAGTGGGTGAACAGCCACAAGGAAATCACGCAGAAGCTCGCCAATGCCTTCGTCAAGACATTGCGCTTCATCAGCACGCATTCAGCAGCTGAAATCGCAGAAAAGATGCCCAAGGACTTTTACGCTGGCGATAAAGAAGCTTACATCCAGGCACTGACCGGTTCGAAAGGCATGTTCACCGCCGATGGTGTGATGCCTGCAGGTGGCCCGGAAACAGTGCTGACTGTGCTGGCGGCGCACTCCAAGAACGTCAAGGGCAAGACCATCGATCTGTCCAAGACCTACACCACCGAGTTCGTCAGCAAGGTCAAGTAACCCGTCGGCCTGTCGACCGGTGAACCGATCGGCAGGCTTGTCCAATCAAGTACGTTCCGGCGCCCGTCCGTTCGGCGCAGGACGAGAGAGATGAAAATCATGTCTGCTCCACACGACCCGATGACACCGGCCGTCGAAATGATCAACGTCAGCCGGCGTTTCGTTACGCCGGATGGCAAATCAATGACTGCGATCCGCAACTTCAACATGACCATCGGCCGCGGCGAATTCGTCGCCATCGTCGGTCCGACCGGTTGCGGCAAGTCCACCACGCTGAACCTCGTCACTGGCCTGGCCAAGCCCTCCAGCGGTGAAGTGCGCCTGTTCGGCCAGCCCATCAACGGCATCGACCCCCGCATCGGTTTTGCCTTTCAGACCGATGCCCTCTTCCCGTGGCGCAGCGTGATCGACAACGTGGTGGCCGGCCCGCTGTTTCGCGGCAAGCCCAAGGCCGAAGCCTATGAGCGGGCGCGGGAGTGGCTGGCGCGGGTCAATCTGACCGGGCATGAATCGAAGTTTCCGCATCAGCTCTCCGGCGGCATGCGCAAGCGCGTGGCGCTGGCGCAAACCTTCATCAACGAGCCGCAAGTGTTGCTGATGGATGAGCCGTTCTCCGCACTGGACGTGCAAACCCGCGTGCTGATGCACGATGAGCTGCTGAAGCTGTGGTCAGAAGCCAAGGCGTCGGTGCTGTTCGTCACCCACGATCTGGAAGAAGCGATTGCGCTGGCTGACCGGGTCTATGTGCTGACAGCAGGCCCGGCGACCGTGAAGTCCGTCTACGAAATCGATATCCCCCGCCCACGCGTCGCATCCGAAATCCGCTTTGACCAGCGGTTCGTCGATATCTCGCACACGATCTGGAACGACCTGCGGGAAGAAGTAATGGCCGGCGCGGCCCGTACCGAAGTGGCCGCATAGGCGCAAGGAAGACATGATGACTGCTACCGTAACCAATACCGCAACGCAAACCGCCGCCCCGGCATTCCGGGCCGGCACCTCCGATGCCGAGATCGAAGCCGCTGCCGCCAAGGCGGCGCGCAAACGCAAGAACATGGTGATGTTCTGGCGCTTGCTGATCCTGGTGGTGTTTCTGGGCGGCTGGGAAATCGCCTCGCGCGCGAAGTGGATCGACGAGTTCTTCTTCGCCAGCCCGTCCACCATCATGAAGCGCTTGTATGAATGGGGCACCCAGGGCACCGACGGCGTTTCGCTCTGGTATCACCTGTGGGTGACCATGGAAGAATCGTTGATCGGTTTCTTCGTCGGCTCCATAACCGGCGTCCTCGTCGGCGTAGCACTGGGCCGCAACAAGATGGCGTCCGATGTGTTCTCGGTCTACATCAAGGTGATCAACTCGGTGCCGCGCGTGGTGCTGGCGCCGATCTTCATCATGCTGTTCGGCCTGGGCCTGGCATCGAAGGTCGCCCTCTCCTTCGTGATGGTGTTCTTCGTGGTGTTCTCCAACGCCTTCCAGGGCGTGCGTGAAGCGGATCGTGCGTTGATTGCCAATGCGCAGATCCTGGGCGCATCCAAGTGGCAGATCACCCGCTCGGTCATCGTGCCGTCGGCCATGAGCTGGATCTTCGCCTCGCTGCATGTGAGCTTCGGCTTCGCCATCATCGGCGCGATCGTCGGCGAGTTCGTCGGCTCCCGCTACGGCATCGGCCTGCTGATCAACGTGGCGCGCGGCTCGTTTGACGCCGCCGGCATGTACGCCGCCATCGTCATCATCATGGTGGTGGCACTGTTGGCCGAATACCTGATGACGCTGCTGGAACATCGCCTCGCCAAATGGCGTCCGGCGCCGTTACAGGACAATTGATGCGGCGTTGATTCAAACCGTTGCCCAAGAAAAAAGGTGGTCTGATGACCACCTTTTTTTGCGTCTGATTTTTTTGGCATATCGTCGTAGCCCGGACGGCTTTGCCGGCCGGGGGCCGTTGCGTTCAACCGGCATCGTATATTGTCCAGTCAGCCCCCGGGCCATCTGCGGTGTCCAGGCTACCGGCAGAGATTTTGTAGGCGCGAGTTTGCTCGCAATGACAATGGTTCATCCATCGGAGCAATCGCGAGCAAGCTCGCTCCTACAAGAATCACTGCTGGTTTTGTCGGATTGGGTCAGATGGCAGCACAAATGGCCCCGGCCGGCAAAACCGTCCAGGCTATACCCCGACCCCGTTCGCAACCTGCCCCGTAAACCGCAACTCCACCGTCAATCCCCCGCCCGGTGTATCGGCCAGTCGCAGATTCGCGCCATGCTGGCGGGCGATCTCGCGCACGATGGCTAGCCCGAGTCCGCTGCCTTCCACCTGCATGCCGGGAATCCGGTAGAAGCGCAGGAAAACCCGGTCATGCTCATCGGGCGGGATGCCGGGGCCGTTGTCGATGACTTTGAGCATGGGCGTATCGCCGTCCTGCTCTACCCGCACGGTGATTTGCTTGCCGTAGCCGGCGTAGCGAATGGCGTTATCGACCAGATTGCCGATCAACTCCTGCAGCAACTCCGTCTTACCTTCCACCATCGGCGTAGCCTGCTGCTCGAAACCAAGATCGACGCCCTTGCGCCGCGCCACTGGTGCCCATTCCAGCGCCACATCACGCGCCACGGTCGCCAATTCAATTGGTTGCAGCACCACCACGGAGCCGCTGTCCGGCTCCAAGCGGGACAGTGACAGCAGTTGCTTTACCCCGTGCGAAGCCTGCTTCACTGTATTGAGCAAGCCACGCAGCTGACCCTGTACGGCCGGGCTGGCGTCTTCACGCAAAGCCAGTTCCGCCTGTGCCTGCATGACGGCCAGCGGCGTTTTCAGCTGGTGGGCCGCATCGGCAAAGAAGCGGCGGCGAGCGGTGAGCATGCGCTCAATGCGTGCCACGTATTGGTTAAGCGCTTCGACCAGCGGTTTGAGTTCGGCGCGCAGCTCGCTCTCATCGAGCGGCGACAGGTCATCTTCATCCCGGGCCGACACGCGCTCGGATAGTTTGCGCAACGGCCGCAAGCCGCGGCTGATGGCCAGCATGACGATGACGAAGGCCAGCAAGATCAGCAGCCCTTCTTGCAGCAACGCCCCAATCAGGATCTCGCGTGCCAGCTCGCGGCGTAGCTCCGGGGTTTCGGCCACCTGCACCCAGACCTGCCGCGTCTGCGCGGTCGCCACGTCGCGCACCGACAGGCGCATGGCGATCAAGCGCAAGGTGTCGCCTTGGTATTGCGCGTCGTAATACACCGGCTGGTAACTGACCACACGTTCCGGGTGCTTGGGCTGCGGCAGGTTGGCGTAGCCGGTCAGCAGCTTGCCGCCGTCCTCGGCCACGCGATAGAACACCCGGCCCTGGCTGTTGGCTTCAAAGATTTCCAGTGCCAGATACGGGATATCGACCTGAATCTGACCATTGCGCAGTTGCACCCCTTCGGCGATGGATTTGGCCGAGGTGAACAAGGTGCGGTCGAACGCGACATTGGCGGCATGCAGCGCGCGCTGGTAGGTGAGCCAGGCATCGAGCGCCAGCAGCACCAGCAGCGGCACCAGCAGCCAGATGGACAAACTCAGCCGCAAGCTGCGCTGGCGAGCGGCGGCACGACCTTTGGTGGGTTCGGCCGTCATTTTTCTTCCAGCAGATAACCCAAGCCGCGCAGGGTGACGATGGCGATGCGGCTGCCTTCCAGCTTCTTGCGCAGACGATGGACGTAGATTTCAATCGCGTCCGGGCTGCTTGAATCATCGAAACCGAAGATTTTTTCCGACAACGCATCCTTGCTCACCGCCTTGCCGCCGCGCAGCAGCAGCACTTCCAGCACCGCATGCTCGCGCGGGGTGAGATTGAGCAGGTTTTGATCGAGTGTGAAGGCACGGCTGACGCTGTCGTATTCGAGCGGCCCGAAGCGGATCACCGGGCTATCGTGACCGTGGCTGCGCCGGATCAGTGCACGCGCTCGTGCTTCCAGCTCGTTCAGATCACAGGGTTTGGCGAGGTAGTCGTCCGCGCCCATATTGAGACCCTTCACCCGCTCCTCGACCGAGCCATGCGCAGTCAGGATCAGCACCGGTAGCGGATTACGACGCTGACGCAGCCGCTGCAGCACGCCCCAGCCATCGAGCTTGGGCAGCGCCAGATCGAGGATCACCAGGGCGTAATCCTCTGTGCGCAGCACCTGATCGGCCGCCTCGCCGTTATGCATGCAATCGACGCTGAAACCCGCCTGGGTCAAGGCCTGGCTGAGCGACTCAGCGAGCGGAACGTTATCTTCGACGAGGAGAATGCGCATGCGGCGGTCATCACGTGTAGGGCAGCCAAGCGGTGGGCCGGCTGGTATCGCACCGGTCGGCAAGGCCACAGGCGCGATGGGATTCTCGAAAAATACCCAGTCAGTATAAGGGGTGCGAAACCGGCCATTGCACCTTGCGATATGCGATTGGAGTATCTGTGGCGCAGACAATCCCTGCCATCAGCAATACCCCGCAGTGCGCCAGCCTGGCGCAATCACGCACACTGCTCGCACCAACTTCGAGCTGGAAAGTGAATTGAAAGCCAAAGCAGCTAGGATGACATCACGATGCCGGCAATCCGATCTGGCAGGAGCCCGATATGCAACGTGAGATGAACCGCAGGTTGATGCACGGCAAGTGGATACGTTTTGCTCAGCAGCTACTGGCCGGCTTTTCCTGTGTCATCACTACTTTCGCGATCTCCGCACCCTTGCCGGCTGGTTATCCAAGCGACTATCCGGACATCATCAGCGCGGCAAAAAAAGAGGGCAAAGTCATTGTCTACTCCGTCACCCACACCGCCGCGGTCCACCCCCTGATCAATGACTTCGAAGCGCTGTATCCCGGCGTGAAAGTCGAATACAGCGATCTGGACAGCGCCATCCTCTACAACCGTTTCGTCAGCGAAAATGCCGCCGGCACGCCCAGCGCCGACGTGTTGTGGAGCTCGGCGATGGACTTGCAGGTGAAGCTCGTCAACGATGGCTATGCCGCCGCTTATGCATCGCCGGAAATCCCCAACCTGCCCAGCTGGGCGCACTACCAGAACAGCGCCTACGGCACCACCTTCGAGCCCTTGGCCATCGTCTACAACAAGCACCAGATCGCCGCCAGCGAAGTACCACAAACCCGCGCCGAACTGATCAAGCTGTTGAAGGGCAACCCGAAGAAATTCGCCGGCAAGGTCACCACCTACGACATCGAAAAATCCGGCGTGGGCTTCAATTATCTGACGCAGGATTTCCACATCGGCGGCAATACCATCTGGGATCTGGTGCGCGCCATGGGCGCAGCCAACGTGAAGCTGCAATCGTCCAGCGGCACGATGCTGGAGCGCATCTCGTCGGGCGATAGCCTGATCGGCTACAACATGATCGGCTCCTACGCCCACGCCCGCGCCAGGAAAGACCCATCGATCGGCTATGTGTATCCGCGTGACTACACCCAAGTGCTCAGCCGGCTGATGCTGATCACCAAGAACGCCAGGAACCCGAACGCGGCCAGACTGTGGCTCGACTACATCCTCTCCAAGCGCGGCCAGACCGTGCTGGCCAATCAGGCGGACTTGTTCGCGCTACGCAGTGACGTTGGCGGCGATAACTCCGCTGCCGGGCTAACCCGACAACTGGGCGCGAGCCTGAAGCCAGTGCAGGTCGGCATCGGCTTGCTGGTTTATCTGGATCAGGCCAAGCGGATGGAATTCATGAAGACGTGGCAGCAGGCGGTGAAGAAGCCTTGAGGCGTGAGGCGTGAGGCGTGAGGCGTGAGGCGTGAGGCGTGAGGCGTGAGGCGTGAGGCGTGAGGCGTGAGGCGTGAGGCGTGAGGCGTGCAGATTATGTGACCGACGCATGTTGTAGGAGCGAGCTTGCTCGCGATTGCATCGCATCATTCACCGTCGTCATCGCGAGCAAGCTCGCTCCTACAATGGTTTTGAAGAAAAAACGGGACGATAAAATCGTCCCGTTTTTTCATTGCAGAGATCGGCGCTCGAGGCCAAGGTCGTTCACCTCACGCCTCACACCTATCCCCTCACTTCTACTACCTCACTTCATGTGCTGGCGAATCACTTGCAGCATCTGCCCAAACACACGCGGCGTACCGCACAGCACGTCGCCGGATTCGAGGAATTTCTCTTCGCCGTTCAGATCGGTGACGAGGCCACCGGCCTCTTGCACCAGCAGCGTGCCGGCCGCGATATCAACCAGTTTGAGATCGAACTCAAAGAAGCCATCGAAGCGGCCGCAAGCCACGTAGGCCAGATCCAGCGCAGCGGCACCAGGGCGGCGCACGCCGGCGGCTTTTTGGGCCATGTCGCGGAAGATGTTCAGGTACACATCGAGGTTCTTGAAATTGGTGTACGGAAAACCGGTGCCGACCAGCGCTTCGGACAACTCACGTGCCTTGGAAACACGAATGCGGCGGTCATTCAGGAAGGCGCCAACGCCGCGCGTGGCGGTGAAGAGGTCATTGCGGTTCGGGTCGTAGACGACGGCTTGGGTAATCACGCCCTTGTGTTCGAGCGCAATCGATACCGCGTATTGCGGGAAGCCATGCAGGAAGTTGGTGGTGCCATCGAGCGGGTCGATGATCCAGGTGAATTCGGAATTGCCTTGATTGCCGGATTCTTCAGCGTGGATCGCGTGGTTTGGATACGCCTCAAGAATCGTTTCGATGATCGCCTGCTCCGCGGCGCGGTCGACTTCGGAGACGAAATCGTTGTGGCCTTTCTTCTCGGTCGTGATGACGTCGAGATTGTTCGAAGCGCGTTGAATGACGGAGGCGGCACGGCGGGCGGCGCGGACGGCCGTGTTGAGCATCGGATGCATGGCGATTTCCTTGTTATGGCAAAGCTGAAAACGACGAAACCGCCCCACTCCTGATCAGGAATGGCTAAATCGGCAAACTACATCAGATGCGGCAGTGTCGTGTTCGGGTACGGCCCAAACAGCTTTTAAAGATCGGATTCAAAACAAAATTTCCGCGATTCTACCTTGCAACGCAGCACTTGGCAGCAACGTCATGCCACCGGCCAGCCCCCAGCGACCCCATTTCGGCACGGCAAACCTCGAAGCCGCGTAAAATGCCGCGCTTATCCTCTCCGCGCTGATCCCCCCTGCCATGTCGTCCAGCCCTGCCCCGTCCCCCACCGATTGCCTCGCCAATATCCGCGTCGTGCTCTCCCACACCAGCCACCCCGGCAATATCGGCTCGACCGCGCGGGCCATGAAGAACATGGGGCTGACCCGGCTGTATCTGGTCAATCCGAAGGAATTCCCGTCAGAGGTCGCCACCTCGCTCGCCAGCAGCGCGGACGACGTGCTCGATAACGCCATCGTGGTCGATTCCATCGAAAAAGCGCTGGAAGGCACATCGATCCAGGTCGCCATGACCGCCCGCCGCCGCGAGCTGACCCTGCCGCTGCAAACCCCGCGCAAGCTGGTGCCCGAGCTGATCGCCGAAGCACAAAGCGGCACCGAAATCGCCCTCGTCTTCGGCACAGAAATGAGCGGCCTCACCATGGATGAAGTGCGCCAGTGCAACCGCATGGTGACCATCCCCACCAATCCGGATTACTCCAGCCTCAACCTCTCGCAAGCCGTGCAAGTGCTCACCTATGAGCTACGCGCCACGCTGCTGGACGACGTGAGTTACCTCGAAGAAAAGCGCCACTACGCCAGCCACGAATACATCGAGCTGTTCTTCAAGCATCTGGAAGAAACGCTGATCACCATCGGCTTTTTGCGCCCGCACGCCCCCAAGCGCCTGATGCCGCGCCTGCGCCGGCTGTTTTTGCGCACCCATCTGGAACAAGAGGAAGTCGACATCCTGCGCGGTATTTGCCGGGCGGCGGTGGAGTTCGAGCGCAAGCCGTTACCACCCGGTAAAACAGACGCGTGATCGTACGAGTGCAGGCAAAGGGAGCACGAATCATGGGCAATACCTTGAACGAGCAGCCGATCCTGCAATTCGAGCATCAGGACGCTTGGCAAACATGGCTGGCAGAGAACCATGCAACCTCGACGGGCCTATGGCTGAGGCTGGCCAAGAAAGGCGCTGACCAAGCATCGGTTTCGTATGCTGAAGCAATTGAAGTCGCCCTGTGTTACGGCTGGATCGACGGCCAGAAGAAGCCGGACAACGCGCATTACTGGCTGCAGAAATTCACGCCACGCTCCGCAAAAAGTATCTGGTCGCAAATCAACCGGGATAAAGCGCTGGCATTGATCGAAAGCGGCCGGATGATGCCAGCCGGGCAGCGGGAAATCGAACGTGCGCAAAGCGATGGCCGCTGGCAGGCGGCCTATGCATCGGCCAGTCAATCAACCGTGCCGGATGACTTCCAGCAGGCATTGGATGCCAACGCCACGGCCAAGGCGTTTTTCGCCACGCTGGATCGCCAGAATCGCTTCGCGATGCTGTTTCGGATTCAGACCGTCAAGAAAGCCGAGACCCGCGCCAGGAAAATTCAGCAGTTCGTTCAGATGCTGGAGAAGCACGAAAAGCTGTATCCGTAACGCATGCTCGCGCTGTCCCGGCCTCCCGATAATGGACGCGAACTTGCCGGTCGGGGGCTAGTCTTCGTGTATCCCACACACGCGAATGGAGCCCCCATGAATATCACCTTGCCCCGCCTCGGGCTGGCCGCGCTGCTGATCGGCGCAATCACCTGCGCAGTAGCGGACGACTTGCCACGCACCAAGGCACCGACCGGTGCAAAGGCCTATTTCATCACCCCGGCCGATGGCGCGGTGGTGGATAAGACCTTCACCGTCAGATTCGGCCTCAAAGGCATGGGGGTCGCGCCAGTGGGCGTGGATAACCCGACCACCGGCCATCACCACCTGTTGATCGATCTGGCTGAGTTGCCGGCGATGAATCAGCCGCTGCCGATGACGGAACATATCCGCCACTTTGGCCAAGGCCAGACTGAAACCGAGCTCACCTTGCCGCCCGGCAAACACACCTTGCAGCTGTTGATCGGCGACAAATTTCACCTGCCGCACGATCCGCCGGTGATCTCGGAGAAAATCACGGTGACCGTCAAGTAATCAATCTGGACATGGGCATCTGCCCACACCGGTCATTCACGTTCAAACCAAGCGCCATCCCCCCCTCAGGAGAACGGCGCTTTTTTTGGGCGGTTGGAATCCTGCGCCATCGCGAGCAAATTCGCCCCTCCAGCTATAAAGACCAAGCAGCCCCTTCTCAGCGGCATGATCAAGGACCAACTCCATGATGCTGCATATTCCCGCCGTGCTGACCCGCGAACAGGTCACCGAATTCTGCCGGTTGCTGGATCAAGCCACTTGGGTCGATGGCAAAGTCACCGCCGGTTACCAATCCGCCCGCGTTAAAAACAATCATCAACTGGCGGAGGGATCGCCGCTTGCCCGGCAGCTTGGGCACACCATCGAAACCGCGCTGGCGCAAGCGCCGCTGTTCATCTCGGCGGCGCTACCACACAAGATCGTCCCCCCCCTGTTCAACCGGTATGGCGAAGGTGAAACCTTCGGCAACCACGTCGATAACGCCATCCGCAAAGGCAATCGCCACGGGGAGCACCTTCGCACTGATCTGTCGTGCACCCTGTTCCTGAGTGATCCCGATGACTACGACGGCGGTGAGCTGTCAGTGGATGACCTCTACGGCACCCATTCGGCCAAGCTGCCGGCTGGCGACTTGATCCTCTACCCTTCCACCAGCCTGCACCGGGTCGAGCCGATCACCCGTGGCGTACGGGTGGCATCGTTCTTTTGGGTGCAAAGCATGGTTCGCGACGACTGGCAGCGCACCATGTTGTTCAATCTGGATACGACGATCCAGAAACTGAAGCGCAAGACCGGCGATTGTGACGAGGTCGTGGCGCTCACCAGCCACTATCACAACCTGCTGCGGCTCTGGGCTGAGGTGTGAGGTGTGAGGTGTGAGGTGTGAGGTGTGAGGTGTGAGGTGTGAGGTGTGAGGTGTGAGCAGTCTGGATGCGGGATGCCCCCGCTTGCAAGGTATGGCAACGCCACTTAGCCTTGATCGCTTTTCCGCAAACCAGTCCTCCGCATGTTCGCTTCTTTTCTCAATGGCATGGCGCTCACCGCCAGCCTGATCATGGCCGTCGGCGCGCAAAACGCCTTCGTACTCCGGCAAGGTATCGCCCGTCGCTACATGTTTCTGACCGCGCTTGTCTGCTCATTGTGCGATCTGGTCTTGATGAGCGCCGGCGTGGCCGGCATGGGCGAGCTGCTTGCCGCCGCGCCCGGCCTGCAACACTGGATGGCGATTGGCGGCGCGATCTTCGTCACCTGGTACGGCGCCATGGCGCTGAAAAAAGCCGTGCATCCGGGCACGCTATCGCCCGACGCCAATCAAGGCCTCGCCAATCCGAAAGCCGTGGTAATCGCCGCGCTCGGGTTTTCAGTCCTGAACCCGCATGCGCTGCTCGATACCATCGTGCTGGTCGGCGGCATCGGCGCGCAGCAACCGGTGGCGGATCGGCCGATCTTCCTGGCCGGCGCGGTCGGCTTCTCCTTCATCTGGTTCTTCTCGCTCGCATTTGGCGCCAGCCAGCTCACCCCGCTGTTCAAGAAGCCAGCGGCGTGGCGCATCCTCGACCTGCTGATCGCGGTCATGATGTTTGGCATTGCGTGGACGTTGATCAAAACCTTCTGCTGAGCGTCACTAGCAAAACCCTGCTGGCGGCGTTGTGCTCGCTTGCCGTACATGAAGTACTGTCTACGCTTCGCACGCCTTGCCAGCACCGCTACGCTGGGTTTTTCTAGCGACGCTTCAAACACCAAACGAGCCACAACGCACCAAACCGGGGCAAACCCACCCCGTTAAACCCCTTATTGGCGCAGCTCCGCACCCTGCCTACGATGCAACGACAAAGGCATAACACCGGATGTCCGGTCGGCCAATTCAAGGTATGCAGAGGTCATGGAATGAACATCGGTCAGAAACTCGGCGCGTTGATTGCTCTGGCGGTCGCAGCGCTGGTGCTCGTCGGCGGAACGGCGCTCGTCAAATTCAATAGCACGTCCGCCAGCGTGGATTTCATGTCCGATGTTGCGGTCGACGGACTGGTGCGGGTCTACCAGATCAACAACGCCTACAAGGTCGAGCAGATCCTCACCAACCAGTATGTGGCCGAGCAAAACCCGCTCGACAAGGACAAGCTCGGCAGCACCATCGATGAGCAGCGCAAAGCGCTCACCGCCGCCATGAAAGCCTATGAGAGCACGATTGCCGAGGAGACCGACCGCAAGAACTTCGGCGACTTCAAGGCGCGCATCACCGAGTTCAGCCAGATCTATGATCAGCTGCGCAAGGCATCCAAGGACGGGGACATTGCCACCGCGCAAATGTTGATGACCAGCAAGGGCCGTGATGCCGCCGTCGCAGCAGAAGCGGTGCTGCAGAAGCTCACCGACTACAACATCGAAGGTGCGCACAAGCAGGTGGCCGAAGTCCACCAAGGCCAACGCAGCGGCAAAATCGTGCTGATTTCAGCGACGTTGGTCGCGCTAGTGGCGCTGATCGGCTTTGGACTGGTGCTGTTGCGCTCGATTCGCTCGCCGCTGAAGGCGCTGCAACGCACCGTCAGCCAGATCGAAACGAGCCTCGACTTCACCCAACGCGTGCCGGTAACGAGCCGCGACGAAATCGGCGAAACCGTCGCTGCCTTCAACCGGCTGCTGGAGCGCATGCAGGGTAGCCTGAAGGAAATCTCCAGCCGCATCGGCAATGTGTCACAAGCTGCGAATGAGATGAGCCGCTCCGCCAACGAGATGTCCAAGAATGCCGGCCATACCAGCGAAGCCTCCAGCAGCATGGCAGCGACGGTGGAAGAAGTGACCGTCAGCATCAACCACATCGCCGACCGCACGGGCGAAGCTGACGAGCTGGCTCGCCAATCCGGCCAGCAAGCCCGTGCCGGTGCGGACGTGATCGACGCCACCGTAACCCGCATCGATGGCATTGCCAGCACGGTGCGCGATGCTGCCAGCCAGATCGACGTGCTGCGCGAACAGAGCGCCAATATCAGCGCCGTGGTCAACACCATCAAGGACATTGCCGATCAGACCAATCTGCTGGCCTTGAACGCCGCCATCGAAGCCGCCCGGGCCGGCGAGCTCGGCCGAGGCTTCGCCGTGGTGGCCGATGAAGTACGCAAGCTGGCTGAACGCACCACCTCCTCCACCCGGGAGATCGCCACCACCATCGTCAGCATTCAGGACAGCGCCACCCGCGCGGTCAGCGGCATGGAACAAGTGGTTGAACAGGTGGAAGACGGCGTGCAGCAAGCCCGCCAGGCCGGCGAGGCGATCAGCACGATCCGCGAGGGATCGAACGAGGTCGTCGAGCGCGTGGGCGACATCAGTGGTGCAATCCGCGAGCAAAGTGCTGCCAGCACGAATATCGCGCATCTGGTGGAACGCATCGCGCAGATGAGCGAGGAAAGCAGCGCCGCCGCGCAGCGCACTGCCGGCTCGGCCGGACAACTCGACCAGCTGGCGGCCGAGATGCAGCGCGAGGTTGCCCGCTACCGGCTGTGATTCGCCCACTGGATCAATCCCACTGCACAAAAAACGGGCAGGCCTTTAAAAGCCTGCCCGTTCAACCATTTAGGGCCCCTATCCACAAGTTGTCCGCACTGCCCTCCCCACTCGCTGGGGAAAACCCACCAACGGGGCTGAATTGAACTGCCGGCTGGGGACAACTCTGCGAAAACGGGGGAAAAACGGTATTTCAGCAGGGCTGAATCCCACTAAAACCCGCATCGCACAAAATATAGTCAGCCCATTAAAGGCCTACCAACTCAAGCACTTAAGGGTGCTGTCCACAGCTTGTCCGCACTTCCCTCCCCATAGGCTGGGGGCAATTCAGAAGTGGATCACTTCTCCCGGCCGCGCCAGGGTGGCGGACCACACCTGCATATCGTGCCAAGCCTGCTCTACCGTGCTGGCAACCGGGCGGCCGGTGCGGATCGCCGCTGCGAAATCACGCAGCTCGGCCGCATAGCCAAAATCGTCGTCGGCGAAATCCGCTTCGATCCGGCTACCATCAGCGCCATATAACACCACATGCCGGCCATCGAAGGTCGCGGTGCCGTACTCGGCCAGCACCTCCAGCTTGAAATCAGTCAGCCCGGCTGCAGCAAAGTACAGATTCATGGTGCCGTGTGCGCCCGAGGCGGTGTCGAACTGCAAGCTCGCGCCATCCCAACGCCCAAGGTGATTGGTGCTCTGGCTAGGCAGGATGCGGGCGCTGGTGATATCGCCCAACAGCATTTGCGCGGCGGCGGTGTAATGCACACCGGCATCGAGCAGCAGGCCACCCGGAAACGCATCGTTGGTGCGCCAGCCGCTGGCAATGAAGCGGTTATCCGGCTGCATATGCGCCGCCAGACGCCAATGCAGCGCGTAAGTCCTGCCCGCAGCCCCGGAAGCCAGCCAAGCCTTGATATGCAGCATGGCGGCGCTGTAACGCAGGTTTTCCGCCACCATGGTGACCTGCCCCGGATGCTTGCCGGCCAATGCCAGCATCCAGCGTGCCTCTTCTGGTGTGGCGGCGAGCGGTTTCTCGACCAGCACATGTTTACCGGCCATCAGCGCAGCCTGCGTAGCGCGGACGTTCTCGGTGACTGGCAACACGATATCCACTGCTTCCAGCCCTGGATGCGCAAGGAACGCGTCCCAATCGGTGTACCAGGCCACGCCGCCCGCCATTTCAGCGAAGGCCTGCGCTTTTTCTGCACTGCGGTTACAGACCGCCACCAATTCGACTGCATCGTGCGCGCGTTGCAATGCAGGCCAGTGCAACTCGCGCGCGGCGACACCGGTCCCGATCAGGCCGAGCTTGATCGGGTGCTGCTGCGTATCGGGCTGGTTCGACATGGCGAATCCTCTTGCTTCTATTGCTGTTTATTAACCCGTAAGCATAGGCACAGCTCGGCAACTGCGCTGCCCAAAAACTGACCGGCCTAACTTCACCCCTGTCGCCTCAGGCACTTAGCTGAGTTGTCCACAACTTGCTACCAGCCCAATCCCCGTTGCCTGGGGAGAACTATGGAGCATCCATCCTGCATATTTCACCGATGTGACCACGCGGGATAGCTGCTTGCGCAATGTAGGGCGCGAGTACAATCCGTCCATGACTCCTGCTCCGTACGCCCAACTTACACCCGACTGCATCATGGATGCAGTCGATGCCACCGGTCATCGTTGCGATGGCCGCCTGCTGGCACTCAACAGCTTTGAAAACCGCGTTTATCAGGTCGGGCAAGAAGACGGCCCGGCGCTGATCGCCAAGTTCTATCGCCCTGGCCGCTGGACCACCGCCGCCATCGAAGAAGAACACGCCTTCGCCCACGAGCTGGCGGCCGCCGAAATTCCGGTCGTCGCGCCGCTCTCGATTAATGGCAATACGCTACTGGAACACGCCGACTACCGCTTTGCCCTATTTGAGCGGCATGGCGGGCGAGCGCCGGAGCTGGATGACCCGGCCACGCTGGAATGGCTCGGCCGCTTCATCGGGCGGATTCATGCACTCGGCGCGGCCAAACCATTCCAGCATCGGCTCACGCTGGACATCGCCACCTGGGGCGAAGCGCCGCGTGATTTCCTGCTGGCGAACAACTTCATCCCGCAAGAACTGATCGCCAACTACACCGCCGCAGTCAATGCGGTGCTGGATGGGGTGCGGGCGGCATTCGAGCGCGCAGGCAAGGTCAGCAACATCCGCCTGCATGGCGACTGCCATCCGGGCAACGTGCTGTGGACCGATGCCGGCCCGCACTTCGTCGATCTGGACGACTGCTGCACCGGCCCGGCGATTCAGGATTTGTGGATGCTGCTCGGCGGCGACCGCGACGAGATGCGCCGCAAGCTGACCGACGTGTTGGCTGGCTATGAGTGTTTCATGGAGTTCGATACTCGCGAGCTGCATCTGATCGAGGCGCTGCGCACGCTACGGCTGATCCACTACAGCGCCTGGCTGGCCCGCCGTTGGGATGACCCGGCCTTCCCTGCCGCTTTTCCGTGGTTTGGCACGCCGCATTACTGGCAGGAGCAGATCGCCATGCTCAGCGACCAGATCACCCGCATGGCGGAACCGCCGCTGTGGAGTGGCAATTTCGGCAACTTCTGACCGTCGCGGGATGCTGGATCAGGTTGGTAATTGCCACACCGGCTGCCAACCGTTTTCCGCCGCGAACTTGGCATCAACGCCAATGCCGGGCACGGCTGCCAAGCGGTCGTCGATATACAGCAGCGGCATGGCATCGCGCAGCCACGGTGCCACCGCATATTCCTGATAGAGCGATTTCAGCTGCTTGCCCGGCCCACCCTGATGCAAATGCAGCTTTTCGCCGCCGCTGCGCGGGCGCAGTTCGAGCTGGTGAGCAAACCATTTCTCGTCGATACCGATCGCTGCGCGCTGCCACGCCAGCGAGCCTTGCCAACCGGCGACAGCGCCTTCTTGCCGGCCATCGAGACGAGTTGGTGCTCCAGCAAGTAACTTGGCTGGCGTCAGATAGAACCGGTTGCGGTAGCGGCGTATCGCTCGTTCGCGCCAGACCAACACGGGTTGCGCATCTTCTGGCGCATCCAGTTGGGCGAACCATTCGTCGAAAGCGCGTGAGTCCAGGACGATGCCGCCGTCTTTCAGCCACACGCGTAGCGCATTGCGTTGCCGCAGCAGGCTCAAGCGGCCAGTGAGCGTCAGATCGAAAGCGCCATCGATCACGCAGCTAGCGAGATCTTCACGCGCCAATTCGCCAAGCAGGCTGTCTGCTTCCTCGGCATGGCGGCCAACGCGAACCAAGGCGGTCTCGGCAGAGGGGAAGATTTCGCGCAGCAATGGCAAAGCGCGATTGCGCAGGAAATTGCGGCGGAAGGTGCTGTCTGCGTTGCTTTCATCCTCGCACCACGTCAGCGCATGTGCTTGGGCATAGGCTTCCAACGCTTCGCGGGGGAACGGGAGCAAGGGGCGTAGCAAGGTCATCGCTCCCAGATCACGCACGGCGGGCATGCCAGCAAGGCCAGCAATCCCGCTGCCACGCAGCGCATTGAACAGCACGGTTTCCGCTTGGTCGCGCTGGTGATGCGCCAGCAGGATGAAGTCCGCTTCGGCGGCAGAAAAAGCGCTGTAACGCGCTTCACGCGCTGCGGCTTCCAGACCGAGTTCGCGACGCGATCCGACCGAGACGCGTTCGACGCGTAACGGTACGTTCAGCGCCGCGGCAAAAGTCTGGCACGCCGCCGCCCAGGCATCGGCATTCGCTGACAGCCCGTGGTGAACGTGAACGGCAGACAGCACAAAGCCGCGCCGGTCGCGCAGGCCTGCGGCCAAATGCAATAAAACGGTGGAATCGAGTCCGCCCGAGTAGCCAATGCAGAGACGTTGGCGGGAGGCGGAAAGATGGCGATCAAGGCAAGCCTCGACCGCCAGCGAGAGTACATCAGTGGATTGCGACTTCCTTGAACTTGCCATAGCCCAAAAGGCGCTCGTAACGGGTTTCCAACAGTTCGTCGACCGACTTTTCCTGCAGGCCCTTGAGCGCATCGGCCAAGGCTTTCTTCATCGACGTCATCATCTGCACGTGGTTACGGTGCGCACCGCCGACTGGTTCGTTGACGACCTTGTCAATCAGGCCCAGCGTCTTCAGGCGGGTAGAGGTGATGCCGAGCGCTTCGGCTGCTTCCGGTGCCTTTTCGGCCGTCTTCCACAAGATGGAAGCGCACCCTTCCGGCGAAATGACCGAATACGTAGCGTACTGCAGCATTTGCACCAGATCACCCACAGCAATGGCCAGCGCGCCGCCAGAGCCACCCTCACCGATGACGGTGGTGATGATCGGCACGCGCAACTTGGTCATTTCAAACAGGTTGCGGCCGATGGCTTCCGACTGGCCACGCTCTTCAGCGCCCACGCCAGGGTAGGCGCCCATCGTGTCGACAAAGGTAAACAACGGCAGGCCGAATTTTTCGGCCAGCTTCATCAGTCGCAGGGCCTTGCGATAGCCCTCGGGCCGCGGCATACCGAAATTGCGGTATTGGCGATCCTTGGTATCACGCCCTTTCTGGTGGCCGATCACCATCACGCTTTGACCGTTGAAGCGAGCCAGACCGCCGACAATCGCCGGGTCATCGGCGTAAGAGCGGTCGCCATGCAACTCTTCGAAATCGGTGAAGAGCGCGTTGATGTAGTCCAGTGTTTGCGGGCGCTGCGGATGGCGCGCCACTTGGGAAATCTGCGTTGGCGTGAGCTTGGCGTAGATGGCCTTGGTCAGCTCCTGGCTTTTCTTTTCCAGATGGCCGATTTCCACCGAAATATCGACGGCGGAGTCATCCTGCACAAAGCGCAGTTCTTCAATCTTGTTTTCGAGTTCGGCGATGGGCTGCTCGAAATCGAGGAATGTGGTCTTCATGAAACGATATGCTCCTCGCCAGAACACTGGCGCAATACCGGTATGCGCTGCGGGGCGCCGAAAGTCGCGCAATCATACAGCATGCGCGCAGCCCGCCAAAGGCAACCGGGCCATGTCGTCGAGGGCGCTGGCCCTTGGGTCGAATTCAATTACGAAAGACGATATCAGCGCGCAAACCGGCTTTCTGCAAGCCTTTCCGGCTTTTCGTACTCAAGACCAGAGGGGCGAAAGTATTGGCTGCGAGCGGTTTTTGCGAGTCATCCTGCCGCGCCAGCGTAAGCAGCAAAACGGCGTCATCCGGGCTCTCCAGATCGATAAGCGCGGTTTCTTCATCGCTCAGTTCGATCTGATACTCGATACCGAGCGAATTTGCCTGCACTACATTGAATGAAACATCCGCATCGTCGAGCGATTGCAGCCAGAACACCGTCGGATCAGGCTTGTCTTCGTGCAGCAGCTTGTAGCGCGTCAGCGACTCAAAGCCGAGCAGACCTTTGGGGAAGGTCAGGATCGTTTCCGGATCGATTTCGATATCACCAAAACGGGTGTGCACGACTAGCATCGGAGTCTCCTGATGAAATGCGATGAAATTATAGAATTGTCGTATCAGCATACCGGATGATTTTCCGCGCCCCAATCCAAGGCAGCGGAATTTACACTCCCCAGTCACTTAAATCGCTGATTCGCTAAAGGTTTCGCGTGGTCTGTCGATAACAGGCATAATAGAAACAAGTTTTCCATCTTCTGGATGGGCAGCGGGACGACAGGAATCCAGCCATGAAAATCGAACAAGCGGGTAAATCCCTCCCCCAGCCGCTCGGTCGGAGTGGGAGTCGCGCCGTCAGCACAGCCAAATCAGATGACGCCGCGACGGTGGATGACAGCGTGTCCATCAACCCGGCAGCAGCCCAGTTAAGCCAGTCCGATGCCGGCAACGGCCAGGTCTTTGATACCCAGCGCGTACAAGCCTTGCGTCAGGCCATTGCCGATGGCCGTTTCACTGTTCGCACTGATGCGATTGCCGATCGCCTGATCGACAGCGTCAAGGAACTCCTCGGTAAATAAGCTGTGAGCCTCACCTCCCCGTCTACTGCCGAAACACTGCTTATCTTTGTCGATGCTGCACGCAACGCGCTCGACGGCTTGCTGCAGCTGCTGCTGCAAGAACAAGAGTTGCTGACCCACAACAAAATCGATTTCCTCGCCGAACTGAGCAGCCGCAAGCAACTGGCAGCGGTCGCCGCAGAACAAGCTGGCGCGCAGTTGCGTCAGCAATTCAATCAGGCCGGGATGCCGGAAGATGCCGATGTGGCGCAATGGCTGACCGATCAAGCCCCCGCTGCATTGGAAGCCTGGCAAGACTTGCGCGAGATCGCTCGCAAAGCCGAGTTGTACAACCGCAACAACGGGCTGCTGATCGACACTCGCCGGCAGTTGCTCGACCAGTTCATCAGCCAGCTCGCCAGCTCACGTGGCGATGCGCTGTCCTACTCGCCACGCGGTCAGCTCAATAGCGGCAGCGGCGGCCGACTCAGCCGGGACAAGGTCTAAACCAACTCAGCGCAGGAATTCAGCAAGGCCAATAAAACTGTTCTGGCCTTGCTTAATTGGCCGCAAACAGCGTCGCCCCACCCTGATACCGCTTGGCAAAGTACGGCAGCGCAATCGACTCCACCCGCACTTTGCCTTTGCTTGATGGTGCATGGATGAACTTGCTGTCACCCAGATAGATGCCGACATGCGAGTAGGGCTTGCCCGATGTGTTGAAAAACACCAGATCGCCCGCCTGCAAACCCTCTTGATCCACCGGCCGTGCCAACTTGGCCATCTCTGCCGCGTTATGCGGCAAATCCATTCCTAACGCACCTTTGTAAACGAAACGGACCAAGCCGCTGCAATCCAGCCCTGCATCTGGATTGTTGCCGCCAAACTGATAGCCGACATCCAGCAAGCCCAGTGCGTACAGCACGACCTCTTGCCTATCCCGGCCATCGACTTGAAGCCCTCCAACCGAACGGTTGGGCAGCGTCGGCGGCGTTGCTGTTGTGGTCTTCTTTGGTGGCGGCGTACCGCATGCAACCAACAATGCCAGCGGCAATAGCAATGCGGCTTTTTTGATCAGGGAAACCTGCGCGTCCATGCAGACGGCACCGGCAAGACCCGCCCTCATCCTTGCCGCCTGCGGGCATTGAATTCATCCAGCAAGGCCTGCTCGCGTCTGAGCTCCTTAAGCTGCTCACCGGCCCGGTGCCGGGTTTCGAGCGCCTCAAACGCCTTGACCTTCTTTTCGCACTCATTCCAGGCGAGTTTCATTCGCTCATATTCCCCTTGCAACCGTGTGACTTCCTTGGCCTGTGCATCTGCAGCCTGATCGAGCTTGGCCAGAAATAGCTGGAAGTCCCGCCATTGCGTCACCGTCACCCCGCCCTGCCCACTTTGGGCCAGCCGGCCGCGATACTCCTGGCGATACGCGTTCACTTGGTCCAGCTTGGCGGCGGCAGTACGCCAGGACGCTTGCGCGGCCTGCATCCGGCGCGCCGCTTCTTCGCGATCGTCACGCGCCAGATCGAGCAGCAGGGCAAAGCGAAACTCAGCCACGGAAACATCTCCCTAAGCAAACACGATTACGCGAACAACTCGGCCAGTTTCATTCTAGCGCCGTCGTAAGATTCCCGTTCGTTGATCGCCTGCTGCAAGAACCGTTCGAGCACCGGGAAGCGACGGATGGCTTCATCTAGCATCGGGTCTGATCCCGGCACATAAGCGCCGACATTGATCAGATCCCGGCTGCGCTGATAACGCGACCACAGGTACTTGAAGCGACGCGTCAGATCGTAATCATCCGGGCTGATGATGTCGTGCATGACGCGGGAAATCGAAGCCTCGATATCGATCGCCGGATAATGCCCCGCCTCGGCCAATTGCCGGCTCAAGACAAAGTGGCCATCAAGAATGGCGCGCGCGCTGTCGGCAATCGGATCTTGCTGGTCATCCCCTTCGGAGAGCACGGTATAGAACGCCGTGATCGAGCCGCCGCCCTCGCGGGCGTTGCCGGCACGCTCCACCAATTGCGGCATACGAGCGAACACCGATGGCGGGTAACCCTTGGTCGCCGGTGGCTCGCCGACCGCGAGCGCAATCTCGCGCTGCGCCATCGCGTAACGCGTCAGCGAATCCATGATCAACAGCACGTGCTTGCCCTGATTGCGGAAATATTCGGCGACGCTGGTCGCGTAGGCCGCACCGTAAAGTCGCAGCAACGCTGGTGTATCCGCCGGCGCAGCAACCACCACGGAGCGCGCCAAGCCTTCTTCACCCAGAATGGTCTCGATGAAATCCTTCACCTCGCGACCCCGCTCGCCAATCAGGCCGACCACAACGACGTCTGCCGTCGTATAGCGCGCCATCATGCCCAGCAGCACGGATTTACCGACGCCTGAACCGGCAAACAGGCCGAGCCGCTGTCCGCGACCGACCGTCAACATGGCGTTGATTGCGCGCACGCCAACATCCATCACGTGGCGAACGGGCTCACGATCCATCGGGTTGTACGGTCTGGCGAATAGCGGCATGTAGCTGTCGTTATCAACGCGCCCTTTGCCATCCAGAGGACGGCCAAGCCCATCGAGAATGCGGCCAAGCAGGCCCCAGCCAACCGGCACTTGTCGCCCGTGGTCCTCCAGGCGCCGTTGTTCGGCCCGCTCCTGGCCGTAGGTCGGCGTCCAGGCGGCGATGTCTTCATGCGGAATGACCGCAGCCCCAGGCTCGACACCATAGACTTCGGCAATCGGCATCAAAAACAGTCGTTCCTCCTGAAACCCCACAACGACCGCCTCGACCGGATGTCCGCCCGGTGTCATCACGTCACACGAAGCGCCAATCGGCAGTTTGAGCCCAACGGCTTCGAGAACGAGGCCGGAAACCCGCATTAGCCGACCTCGCGGCAGCCACGGACGAACATGAGTAACAGCATCCGCGCAGTCCGCCAGATATTGCTGCGAATGCGCCAGCAGCTTATTCATCGAGCTCATCGTCGCCGCCAGCGGATGCGGCAACGTCTACATCGTCTTGCGGTAAGGCATCCCAGCCGAGCTCCGGCCGACGCGCCCGCCCAAGTACACGCAATTGGGTTGACCAACGGGCCGCAAGCGGCAAATCAAGTTTGGAAGCGGGGGTTTCGATTCTGCACTCACCAGCGCCCAGTTGCGGGTCCGGCAAGAACTGCCAGATATCCGGCGTCAACTCAGCGCCAAGCAAATTGCGGATCGCAGGCAAATCGTCCGGGCTCAAATACAAGCGGGAAGGCGCGGTGGCCGTGGGCAAGCCTGCCAGTGCTTCGCGAATGACCGGCAAGATGCTGGCGCGGTCTGCACTGATATGCGTGCGAACCAGTTGCCGTGCCAGCACCAAGGCCAGATCGAGCACCGACTCGGCCAGCCCTGCCGCCGTTTCTTCGCTCAGCTGCTCAAGGCCATGCAGCACGTCAGCCAGCTTGGCCACCTCAGGCTCCGCTGCGAGCCGTCCCTGCTCCAGCCCGGCTTCAAAACCTTCGCTGTGCGCCTGCAGGCGAATCGCCTCCAGCTCTTCAGCGGTGGGCAGCGGCACGGACTCCACCGGGACTTCTTCGATTGTTTCAGCGGGCTCCGGCATGGGCGCCGGCTCCGGAATCGGTTCGGGCTCGATGACAGCCGGCTCGACCGGCTCCGGCAGCACTTCAGCTTTGGGAGCGGGTTGCTGATCATCATGGATCGACCCAAGTTCCCAGCGCTCCCACGCGGTCAGTTGTTCGCGTGGAATCACACGGCGAGGAGAATTGGCCATGCTTTACTCAACCAAACCTTCGTCACCCTTGCCGCTGAGCACGATCTGCCCTTCGTCGGCAAGACGACGGACAATCTTGAGGATTTCCTTCTGTTCGGACTCGACCTCGGACAACTTGACCGGCCCCTTGGCCTCGAGATCGTCCTTGAGCATTTCAGCGGCGCGCTGCGACATGTTCTTGAATATTTTGTCGCGTAGCGACTGGCTTGTGCCCTTGAGTGCAACCACCAGGGAGTCGGACTGGATTTCGCGCAGGAGTAGTTGAATGCCGCGGTCGTCGATATCCAGGATGTTGTCGAAGGTGAACATCTTGTCCTGAATCTTCTGCGCCAATTCCGGATCGTATTCGCGCACGTTGGCAATGGCCGAGGCTTCGACTACACCACCCATAAAATTGAGGATATCGGCCGCCATCTGCACACCACCGATCGCGCTCTTCTTGACGCGATCCGAGCCTGACAACAGTTGGGTCAGTACGTCGTTCAGCTCTCTGAGCGCCGTCGGCTGCACGCCTTCCAGCGTGGCGATCCGCAATACCACGTCGTTGCGCAAGCGCTCGACGAAATGGCCCATGACTTCAGACGACTGATCAGGTTCCAGATGCACCAGGATGGTGGCGATGATCTGTGGGTGCTCGTTGCGGATGAGTTCGGCCACAGCGGCGGAATCCATCCACTTCAACGACTCAATGCCATTGTTCTCGTTGCCCTGCAAGATACGGTCGAGCAGGTTGGCCGCCTTGTCGGAACCAAGCGCCTTGGTAAGTACGGAACGAATGTATTCGTCGGCTGCACCGAGATTGGCGCGGTTTTGCGTCGCGGTCAGAAAATCGCCCAGCACTGTGTCGACTTCTTCGCGCTTGACGTTGTTCATGCTGGCCATTTCAAAGCCCAGTTTCTGGACTTCTTTCGGGCCAAGGTATTTGAAAACTTCGACGGCGGCTTCTTCGCCCAGGGACATCAGCAGAATGGCAGACTTGCGTATGCCCTCTTCATTCATTGCTGCAGCCATTTATCTCTCCTAAGCCACTTTGTTCGGGTTGCCGCTTTCCTCACCCTGGCTCATCCATTCACGCATGATGGTCGCAACCATGCGTGGATCATTCTTGGCCATTTCCTTGGCCTGCTGCAGCAAGTCGGCAAAGGCCGATGCGCGAGCGGAGTCTTCTTGTTCCTGCGCCGCCTTGAGCGCTGCGGCAATCGAGCCTTCTTCTTCTTTCTCAGGCGTACCGTCGCCAAAGTCGAGTTCGACCAGCTTCGGCTCTTCGCGCGCCTTGGCGATATCTCTCATCAACGGCCGCACGACGAAGAACAGCAGGTAGATCACCGCCAACGCGATCAACGCCAGCTTGACGATGTTGGTCCAATTGGCCTGGACGTAGTCGACAGCCTTCTGCTGCAACGGCTTTTCTTCAAGTGGCGTCTGGTCGGCAAACGCAGCGTTGACCACATTGACCGAATCACCGCGATCCTTGTTGAAGCCGACCGCTTCGCGCACCAGATTATTGATCTGCGCCATTTCCGGCGGGCTGAACGGCACATAGGTCGACTTGCCGTCTTTGTCTTTGCCTGGTTTGAAATTCAACACCACGGCAGCGGAAATCCGCTTGACCGTACCGATCGGCTGTTTGACGTGCTGGATCGTCTTGTCGACTTCGTAATTGGTCGTCGATTCCTTGCGGCTACTGGAGCTACCAGTAACAGCTGACGCGGCAGACGCCGTTGGCGCGGTAATCGGTGCAGTTGCAGCACCCGGTGGCTGATTCGACAGCGCACCCGGTACGCCGCCAGCGCTTTCCTCACGGTTGCTGCCGTCTTGCTGCAAGGATTGCTGGCTGCGGATAGCTGACTGGTTCGGCGGGCTGTTCGGTTTGAAGGTCTCGCTGGTCTGCTCGACTTCGGCAAAATCGACCTGCGCAGTCACTTCCGCGCGGACATTGTCTTTGCCAACAATCGGGACAAGGATCGCTTCGATCCGCTCGTTGAAGGTCTTTTCCAGTTGCTGCACGTAAAGCATCTGGCGCGGGTCAAGATCGGCACGGCTACCATCAAGCCCTGGCATCTTCGACAGCAGGTTCCCGTCCTGATCCACCACGGTCACGCTTTTGACTGGCAAATCGGGAATGCTGCTGGCAACCAGATGAATGATGCCAGCAACTTGGCCGCCATCGAGCGTACGACCGGGGAACAGGGTCAACACCACCGATGCAGTCGGCTTTTGCTGATCACGCAGAAAGACGGTCTGCTTGGGCATCGCCAGATGCACGCGCGCCTTTTCGACAGCCGAGATCGTTTCGATCGAGCGCGCCAGCTCACCCTCGACGGCGCGCTGATAATTGACCTGCTCGGCAAACTGCGACACGCCAAACTTCTGGTTGTCGAGCAATTCGAAACCAACGTTACCGGCACGCGGCAACCCTTGGGCGGCCAGTTTCAGGCGTGCATCATAGATTTTGTCGGCCGGAATCGAGATGGTACCGCCCGCATCAAGCTTGTACGGCACGTTCATCTGCTGCAGCGATTGAACAATCGCGCCGCCGTCTTTGTCGGGGATATTGGTGTAAAGGATGCGGTAGGTTGGTTCTTTGGAATACAACCACGCGCCGATGGCCGCAGCGACGATGGCCGCAAGCCCGATCATGATGACGAGCCTTCTCGCACTGGAGAGCGCGTCGAAGCGTTGGCGCATAGCGCCGACTCCTCGAGCTGTCACCAGGTTGCTGTCAGCCGCTACGCCCGCCTCTGCCATAAACTAGAAAAAATTGAATCCGAATAGCAGGACTATACCTGCATATTCATGATTTCTTGATAGGCGCTCACAAGCTTGTTGCGCACCTGCACCATGGTCTGGAAGGAAAGACTGGCTTTTTGGAGTGAAACCATCACGTCTTGCAGGTCGGCCTCAGGCGCGCCAGCCTGAAAAGCTTGTTGCTTGGCCTGGGCATCCTGCTGCATCTGGTTGACCTGATCGAGCGATGTTTTAAGCATCGAGGCGAAGTCTTGCCCCTGCGCATCGGCAGCAGGCTGCGCAGCCGTATTGCCCGCGGCCAACGCGGACATGGACTGAAGTTCGCCAAGAAGGGAGTCGATGCCTTGAACGCTCATGTATTCATATTTCCTGTCACCAAATTGTAGGTGGCCTATCTAAGCCATAGCAAGCAATTCCTGCGCCAGCACGCGGTCATTGCTTAGTTGATCGCTCAGATCGACAGGTCGCCGTCCTCTTCCCGATACTGCTGCAATTTATAACGCAGGGTGCGTTCGCTCATATTGAGCTTCTCTGCCGCCAATTTACGCACGCCACCGGCAGCCTTCAACGTTTCAAGGATATGCTTTTTTTCCAGCAATTTGATATCCGTGACCACTGCCGGTTCGTCTGCGGCGACCGACGGCACCATTGCCGCTACGGCAGCTTTTGCCGGTGCCTGCGGCAAGTAGAGGTGCTCTGCGCCAATCATGTCACCCGGCGCGAGAATCATCGCGCGCTGAATCAGATTATCCAGTTCCCGGATATTCCCTTCCCACGGATGGGCAAGCAACGCCGCCATTGCCGTGTCGCTCAACGCGGGTACGCGGCGCTTTTGTTGGGCGGCATGCCGCGCCAGCATGGCACGGGCAATTGGCAGGATGTCCTCCGCCCGTTCGCGTAGCGCCGGCAGATGCAGCGGGAACACGTTCAAGCGGTAGTAAAGATCTTCCCGGAAACGACCGGCAGCAACCTCTTCCGCAACATCACGATTGGAAGTTGCCAACACACGCAAATCAACCGGGATTGTCTTGGTGGCGCCAACGCGCTCCACTTCACGCTCTTGCAACACCCGCAGCAGTTTCGCCTGCAAACCAAGCGGCATTTCGGTGACTTCATCCAGCAGCAACGTCCCACCATGCGCCTGTTCAAACTTGCCGATATGCTGCCCTGCAGCGCCGGTAAATGCGCCTTTCTCGTGACCAAACAGGGTTGATTCGAGCAGTTGTTCAGGGATGGCGGCACAGTTGATGGCAACAAATGCTTTGCCGGCCCGGGCGCTATTGCGATGCAGGAAGCGCGCCAATACTTCCTTGCCGGTGCCGGACTCACCCGTAATCAACACTGAGGCATCAGACTGCGCCACGCGCCGCGCCACATCCAGCAGCCGGCGCATGCTTGGGTCTTCGGCAATGACATGCTCATCATCACTGCCGGGCAGCATGTATTTCGCCACTTCCTGCAGTAACTGATCCGGCTCGAACGGCTTGGGTAGATAGTGGCAAGCCCCTGCATGCAAGGCTGATACCGCCTTTTCGATCACCCCATAGGCCGTCATCAAGATGACCGGCACCCACGGGTAACGCTGCTTGATTTCCTGCAGCAAGGTCTCGCCATCCATCGGGTGCATCTGCACGTCAGACAAGACCAGGCCAACGCGCTGCCCCGCTTCGAGCAGGGCCAACGCGCTTTCACCGTCAATTGCGGTGACCGTGGCGTGGCCGCCCAATTCTAGGGTATCGACCAGCGCTTCGCGCAAGGCATCGTCGTCTTCGACAATCAGGATGGGCAATGTCAAACCGGGTTCCTTTTACTCATTTGTTTTTATTGATTTCTGGCTTGGGGGAATTCAAACAGCTTATCGGCGGATCAGTACATTGCTGCCACCCGCACGAGCCAATACGCGTGCCGACATTTCCTTTAGCGAGCAAACCTCATCCACCCCGCCCGCCGCAATGGCCTCTTTCGGCATGCCGAATACCACACAGCTTGCTTCGTCTTGAGCGAAATTGAATGCGCCAGCGTCATGCATTTCACGCATCCCTTGCGCGCCATCACGCCCCATGCCGGTCAGGATGACACCGATCGCATTCGAACCCGCTACATTGGCAGCGGAGCGGAACAAGACATCGACAGAAGGGCGATGCCGATTCACCGGACTACCCTGCGATAGCTCGCAACTGTACTTGCCACCGTTCAACGCCAGCAACAGATGCGAATGTCCCGGCGCGATATAAGCGTGGCCGGGCAATAACGATTCTCCGTGCTCCGCTTCTTTCACCGTGATCGCGCACTGGGCGTTGAGCCGATCGGCAAAGGTCTTGGTAAACAACGCCGGCATATGCTGGGCAATCAGGATGGGCGGGGCGTTCGCCGGCAGCGCCCCCAGGAACTCCTTGATGGCCTCGGTGCCCCCGGTCGAGGCGCCCACGATCACCACTGCCGTTGTTTTACCAACGCGGCGAACCTGGCGTGCCAGCACAACGTCCGCCGAATGGCTCTCGACAAAATGCGGGCGACCTTGACCATCGCCGGTCTCGGCAACACGGTTGCCATGGGAAGAATAAATTTTTTTTTCGTGAGGCATCAACATCTCAACCCGTTACAAGATCCGCGCAGTCCAATTGTCTACTCAGACCTTCGCAGGGGGTTGATGTTACATCCTGGGATGACAGTCCTCGATAGCGCAAGACAGGGAAAGCGCATCAACAGACTCATTTACAACGACTGTTTACGACTATTGGGCATGGCGCCCGGGGAGGTAGTAAGCGACAACGTCATTGCCGCTGCCAAAAAACTGCAGACCGACACACAGGGAGCGCACCAAGGTCAGCCCGCGGCCATGCGCATTGAGCAAGCCAGTCTGACGATCCAGCACACTGGTCCAGTCAAACCCCGGCCCGGAGTCCTTGACACGAATCCGCAACAGCTCCTGACCATTGACCTGCAAGCCGGTGAGATCGATCTCGATACGGCCGTGACGCAACTCGGCAAGCCGCTTGGCCCGCTCCAGCAGATACGTCTCCATCCCCTCATCATCGTGCTTCAGCGCGGACGCGAGACTGAGCACGCCATGATCAAGCGCATTGACGAACAGCTCGGTCAAAATCAAGAACACATCCGACTGATTGGGCGAGAGCGACTTGACCTCGTTGATGAAGGTCATCATGAACGGCACGGTATTGATATATTTCAGCTCATCCGCGCCCAGCGTCAGGCTATAGCGCCAGGCACACTCCTGCGACTTGGCCAGCAACTCCAGATCGGGCAAGCCATCCGATTTTCCGGCCAACGGTGCATCGGCGGCCTTGGGATCGAGCCGGTCGCCAAATCGCGCCAGCACGAGCGAGATATCGTCATGATGCGGCTCGCTATCCAGATGATGGCGCAAATCAGCCTGAAAATGCGACAGCCGCTGCGGCACCGGCCGTGCGGCCAGGGCTTCAAGCAGCCGCTCGACACCGTATGCCACGCCATCTGGATTGCGCGCCTCAATCAGGCCATCAGAAAACGCGACCACTGTCCCCGGTTCGTGGAAGTAGTAACGCTCGGTTGCCATTTCGACTGCATGGGTCGGCACGATGCCCAAGGGCAAATGCGCTGACTTCCAGATCTTTTTGACCTCACCGGCCTGATCGATCACGTGTACGGTAGGCATGCCCCCGTTCCAGACTTCGATACAGCCCGCCGCCTCATCGATCGAAATCAACGCCACGGCCACGAAACGGCCAACCGGCAGTACCTGGCGTACCTTGTCGTTCATTTCGATCAGGATGTCGGAAATCGCGTAACCCTTCTCGGTCATGCTGTAGAAGGGCTGCGTCAGTGGCAGCACGTTCAGCGCCGCGGTCAGGCCGTGACCGATGCCATCGGCAAGCAGCACATGCAAGGCACGGCCGGGGGTACGAGACGCGGCGATCAAGTCGCCAGACAGGCTTTCTGCCGGGGAGAGCCAATAGTCGAGCTGGCGGTCATACAGCCGCTCGGCATTGACCATCTGCTCCATCAAATGACGGACGACGCGCTTTTCTTCCTCGGTGCGGTCGTAGTAATCGGCCAGCTTGGCCGATTGTTCGCGCACCTTGCGATTCAGCTCCAGCGTGCGGTTGAACGCTTTGAGCTTGGCTTCCAGCACGCGGAAATTGACGGGCTTGGTGATGTAATCATCCGCGCCCTGCTCAATCGCCTCTGCCAGCCGGTTCTCTTCACCGATGCCGGTCACGAAGACGATCGGCACCCAGCTCTCGCCCGCTTCGCGCTTGATGGCGACGGCCGCCTCCGGCCCGGAGAGCACCGGCATCATCATGTCCATCAGGACCAGATCGGGCCGTTGCGCACGCCAGACTTCGATTGCTTCGGCGCCGTTATGAGCGGCAATCGCAACGTGACCCAGTGCTTCGACGAACCGAGTGATCAGCAGCAGTACGGCTTCGGTATCGTCGACAACCAGGATTTTCATGGAACGGTAATTAACGGATCGTGAAGATCTTGCCAAAACAGGCGATTTCCAACACCTGCTTGACCGTATCCCGGCAATTCACAAGCGCGAGGCTCTTATTGGCGGCACCGATTTTTTCCTTTAGCAACAACAACATGCCTAGCGCAGAGCTATCCAGGTAGTTGACGTTCTGGAAATCAATCAGCACCTCCTTGATCGCCGCATTGGCAATCAAGGTTTCGCAAACCTGGCGAAACTCGCGATGCGCGCTGAAATCGAATTGCCCGGACAAGACAACCCGCCCCACTTCCCCTTCAATTTGAACCGTCGGTGTCATAAGCACTTAACCTTTAAATCAAACTCGAGCCACGGTCGCACAGCGCAATCCGCGCAACGATTGCACACCACCCTGAGAACGCCATCAAACATTAGATGGATCGACCAGGACTGGCAACTTGACTGCAAACTCACTGCCTTGACCCAGTGTAGATCTGACCGAAATATCGCCGCCGAACTGATCCAGCAAGTTGCGTACGATGGCGAGCCCCAATCCAGTCCCGTCTTTTCTCGTCGTGAAGAACGGCTCGAAAAGACGTTCCTGGACTTCCGGCGACATTCCTTTGCCGTGATCGCTTACCGTGATTGTAGCGAAATCCACATCGAAGACGAGGGAAAGTTCTACGACAGAACCCTCTGCACTAGCCTGTATAGCATTCTCAAGCAGATTCAGAATCAAGCTCAACAGCTCCTTGCGATTGGCCTGAACATATACGTCGCTCGCCAAGTGTTGCACCAGCGACATATCCGCCGCATCCAGCTGTGGCTGAATCGTCTGAATCGCCTCCCCCAGGCAAGAGACCAATTCGACCGGCTCGGTTGGCAATGCCTGCCGTCGCACGAAACGCAGCATATTCTGGATCAAGGCTTCCAGATGCCGCAGTCGGGCCAATGTTTTTTCAGAGAACTTGGCCCGCTCGACCTCGCTCAACTGCGGTTTGGCCAGATGGCCGGTATAGAGCAACGCCGTTGCCAACGGCGTGCGCAACTGGTGCGCCAAACCCGCGGCCATTTCCCCCATCGCGGCCAGACGCCGGTGATGCGCCAACGCCTGCTGCAGCTGCCAACTTTCGGTCAGATCCTGCACCAGCAGGATCGACCCGCCCTCCTCCGGCACTTCTGCGCTCCCAATGCTCAAGCGCAACTCGCCCGAAGCGCACGGATAGATCCATAGATCAGCCACCGAAGTGGGTTGCAGCTTTTGCACGACAAAATCCGTCCAGCGCATGCCCACCGACAGCGGCGCCAGCAGGCGGGCGGCAGCCGGATTCATCAAGGTGACGTTGCCATGCGCATCCAGCTCGACTGCGCCACCCGGCAGACGATCCAGCAACAATGACAAACGCCGTGACAAAGCGGCCTTCTCTTCAAGCTCCCGGCGCAAATGGCCATTGGCAATTTCCAGTTGCTGGGTCAACGACCCCACCTGACGCTCCAAATCGGCGTAAGCCTCGGTCAATTGCTGAGAGGCGGCAGTGAAGAGCGAAAACGCCGCCTCCAGCTCCTGCGGATCAATGCCATTGTTCTGCTCGGCCACGATTGACTATCCTTGTTGCTTTCACGCTTTTGAATTATAAAGAGCCTAGAACCCGCTTTCAGCTTAGGTTTTGTGGCAAATCGCCCGGCTCCACAAATAACCCGCCACCGACAATAACTGCTAACCCTTACAACGCAAATGATTGCACTAAAAAGCCAAAAACCTGTTAATTCATTCGCATTTGAGTCTTACGCACATTCGCAGTTTGGAGCCCCGCCGTGTCTGATCTCCTGAAAAAGATTGATGCCCGAACAAAACTAGCTGGCACCAACAAGCTGGAAATCCTGCTGTTCACGCTTGGCGTGGATCAGCGCTCCGGCCGCCGGGAGAACTTTGGCATCAACGTATTCAAAGTACGTGAGGTGATGCGCACCCCCGAGATCACCCAGGCACCTGAAATGCCGCCGTCGGTCGAGGGCATGGTCAGCCTGCGTGGCGCCTTGGTGCCGGTCATTGATCTCGCCAAATACACGGGCGTGATCACCGACAACCGGTCGGACATCATGATCGTGACCGAATATAACGGCCACACCCAAGGCTTTCTGGTCGAAGCGGTCGATACCATCCTGCGGCTCGATTGGTCCTCGATGCGTGTGCCGCCGGATATGCTCACAGCCCAGATGGGCGGACTCGTCACCGCCGTCACCGAGCTGGAAAACAACAAGCTGGTGATGATGCTCGATGTGGAAAAGGTGCTCGCCGAAACCACGCAAACAGATCATTCCATTGATGAATCGGTCGTCATTCGCGACAGCAAATTCAGCGACATGACGGTTTATTTTGCCGATGATTCCATCGTTGCCCGTCATCAAATTGAAATGACACTCGACGCAATGGGGATTCACCACCTGCAAGCCATCAACGGCAAACGCGCCTGGGATGACTTGCAACGCCTCGCCAAATCCGCCGAGATTCAGCACAAATCGGTGCGGGATATGGTTCAGCTGATCCTGACCGACGTTGAAATGCCGGAAATGGACGGTTACATGCTCACCAAAATGGTGAAGAGCGATCCCCGCTTTGCCGGTATTCCAGTCATCATGCATTCGTCGCTGTCTGGCTCTTCCAATCAGAAGTTGGGACAATCGGTCGGTGTTGATGCTTATGTCGCAAAATTCGAACCGCACAAACTGTCCGAGATGCTGGCCAGCTACCTGCTCAAGGATTAAGGAGTACCCCGCATGAGCGCCCCTCAGACCAATCTTCTGGATAGCGTTGACGCCCGCACCAAGCTGGCCGGCTCGAACAAGATGGAAATCCTTTTGTTTTCGCTGGGCACCAAGGAAATCTTTGGCATCAACGTATTCAAGGTGCGTGAAGTCTCGCAAACCCCGAAGATCACCAAGACCCCGAATATGCCGGTTGGCGTGGAAGGCGTGTTGTCGCTGCGCGGCAATATCATTCCCGTCATCGCACTCTCCAAATTCATCGCAGCACAAGATCAAAGCGCCGCCGACAAGACCAGCACGATGATCGTGACCGAGTTTTCCAAGCACACACAGGCATTTCTGGTGCATGACGTGGATCGGATCATTCGGGTGGACTGGGACAAGGTACGCGCGCCGGAAACCATGCTGGCCGGTAGTCAGGCACTGATCACCGCCATTACCGAGCTGCCGGATGGCAAGCTGGTTTCGATTCTGGACGTCGAACAGATCCTCTCGACCGTCATCGGCGAGCCCATCATTCCGGAACTGCCACGCGCCGCTGTTGATCCGGACACCTTCCTGTTCTTCGTGGATGACTCCATGGTCGCCCGCAAGGAAATCGTCGGTGTGCTCGACAAGATCGGCATCAAGTACTACCAAGCCAATAACGGTCTGGAAGCGTGGGAAAAACTGCAGGGCCTGGCCAACCGCGCCACGCAGGATGGTGAATCGCTGAAGGAAAAACTGCGGCTGATTCTCGTCGATGCGGAAATGCCGGAAATGGATGGCTATGTCCTGACCAAACACATCAAATCCGATCATCGCTTTGCAGGCATTCCAGTTGTAATGCATTCATCCCTGTCGTCTAATGCCAACCGCGCCATGGGTGCAAGCGTTGGCGTTGATGCCTATGTGGCAAAATTCGATCCGCTGGTGCTTGCCGATACGCTCACACCGCTGCTTGTCGGTTAGATAGGCACTTAAAAAACGATTCTGATTGACCCGTTTCTCATCGATCGGGGAACGAGATGGAGCTAGAACAAGATGGCTGATTCGAATATGCGCATCCTCGTGGTGGATGATTTCTCCACCATGCGCCGTATTGTGCGCAATCTTTTGAAAGAACTCGGTTTTTCAAATGTGGAAGAAGCCGAAGACGGTCAGGTCGCGCTGCACAAATTGAAAAATGGCAGCTTTGAGTTCGTCGTCACTGACTGGAACATGCCCAATATGACCGGCATCGAATTACTCAAAGCCATTCGTGCCGATGCGCAATTGAAACATCTTCCGGTATTGATGGTGACTGCCGAAGCGAAGAAGGAAAACATTATCGAAGCAGCCACGGCAGGCGCATCCGGATATATCGTGAAGCCGTTTACTGCGGCGACCCTCGACGAAAAGCTGAAGAAAATCTTCAGCAACATGAATAAATAAAAGGAGGCCGACGTGAGCGATCAAGCCCAATCTTCCGGCGATTCCGACGATCTCGAAGCGCTGTTCGATAGCATTCTGCAAGCGAATCACCCTGCAGCCGACGCCGCGCCCGCTGCTGCGGCACCAGCGCCGGCAGCCCCGGTAGCGGCGGCCTTGGCCGCGGCCATCCCGGCTGGCATGGAAGATCTGTCAGAACCCGCACGCTCGATGTTCTCGCACATCGGCCAGATGACGCGCAAACTGCATGACACCCTGCGCGAACTCGGTCTCGACAAGTCACTGGAAAAAGCCGTCTCGCAGATTCCCGATGCACGGGATCGCTTGTCCTACATTGCCACCATGACCGAACAGGCCGCCGAGCGGACCTTGAACGCGCTCGATGCGGCCAAACCCTTGCAAGACAAGATTTCCGACGACGCAAAATCATTGGCAGCGGAATGGAACAAGCTCTACGCCAATCAGCTTTCCGTCGACGAATTCAAAGCCCTGGTCGAGCGCACGCGGACGCATCTTTCCAGCACCGTGACTCACTCCGATCAGATTTCCGGCCAGATGCTCGAAATCATGATGGCGCAGGACTTCCAGGATTTGACTGGGCAGGTCATCAAGAAAGTCGTCGAAATGGCGAAAACCATGGAAAGCCAGTTGCTGGACTTCCTGCTGATGTTCTCGCCACAAGGCGTGACCACCAAAGCGGAAGAAACTTCGTTGCTCAATGGCCCGGTCATCAAAGCCGAAGGTCGATCCGACGTCGTAACGAACCAGCAGCAGGTCGATGATCTGCTGGACAGCCTGGGTTTCTGAGCCACTAACGAATAACCGGGAGGCCAAATGAGTGACTTTGGCGGAATGGAAGACTTGCTGCAGGACTTTCTGACTGAATCGTCAGAGCTCCTGTCCGAGGTCGATAACAAGCTCGTCGAACTGGAAAAGCGTCCAGACGACAAGCATTTGCTCAACGACATCTTTCGTGGCTTTCACACGATCAAGGGTGGCGCCGGCTTTTTGAACGTCGATGCGATGGTCAGTCTTTGCCACCGTACCGAAAACCTGTTCGACAAGCTGCGTAACGGTGAGCTGAAACTCAGCCTGGAAAACATGGACGTCATCATGGCGGCCACCGGTGAAGTACGGGAAATGTTCGGCGCGCTCTACCAAGGGCGCACGCCTGCCGCCGCCCCGGCCGACCTGCTCGCTGCGCTCGATGCGGTCATCTCGGGCCAAGCTGCGGCCAGTGCGCAAGCCGCAGCACCCGCTCCGGTTCCTGCGCCCGCCCCTGCCCCGGTTGCTGCGCCCGTCGCCGCACCTGCTGGTGCACAAGGCCCGGATTGGCAAAACCTCTATGACTCTTTGCTGGGCAACGCCCCCGCCGCGCCACCACAAGCCGCCGCTGCGCCTGCTCCAGTTCCCGAAGTGGTCCTCGCGCCACTGGCTCCGGCCGTGGTCGATGTCGAAGCCCATCAACTGATGGCTGAGCCGATGCAAAGCCTGCGCCCCGCGCCAGCCACCAAAGCGCCGACGCAAGCCAGCGGCCAACAAGTCGCCGCGCAGGAAACCACCATCCGGATCGATACGGTTCGCCTGGATCAGGTGCTGAACCTGTCCGGTGAAATCGGCCTGACCAAGAACCGCCTGACGACGCTCCGCAGCGACATCATGGCTGGCAAGATGGATTCCGGCACGCTGAAAGCGCTCGATGAGGCCATCAGCCAACTCGATCTATTGGTCGGTGACTTGCAAAACGCGGTGATGAAGACCCGCATGCAGCCGATCGGCCGCCTGTTCCAGAAATACCCACGCCTGGCGCGCGATCTGGCCCGCCAACTCGGCAAAGATGTCGAGCTGGTGATCACCGGCGAAGAAACCGAACTCGACAAGACCATGCTGGAGGATCTGAACGATCCGCTGGTTCACTTGGTTCGCAACGCGGTCGATCACGGTGTCGAAACCATTGAAGAGCGCCTGGCAATCGGCAAACCGGCCAAGGCCATCGTTGAATTGTCCGCCACGCAAGTGGGCGACCATATCCTGATCGAGATCACCGATGACGGTCGCGGCATGCGGCCGGATGTGATCCGCAAGAAGGCCGTCGAAAAGGGCCTGATCGATGCAGAAACGGCCAATAGCCTGGATGAGAAACAAAGCCTGCAGCTGATTTTCCTGCCGGGCTTCTCGACCAAGGATCAGATCTCCAGCATTTCAGGGCGCGGCGTCGGCATGGATGTGGTGAAAACCAACATCATGCGGCTCAATGGCCGGATCGATATTCAATCCGTGGTTGGCGAAGGCTCGCGCTTCTCGATTTCGCTACCGCTGACCCTCGCCATTCTGCCGGTGCTCGTCGTGCGCGTTTGCGAACAGCCATTTGCCGTGCCGCTGGCCATGGTTCGGGAAATCATTCCGATCGATGGCAAGCAAGTCCAAGAGGTGTCCGGGCGCGCCACCATCGTGGTGCGAGACGAAATTCTGCCGGTCAAATCGCTGGCGGGCCTTCTGGGCTGGCAAGAAACCCAGGTGCCGAATTTCGGCGTATTGATGCAAACCGCTGAGCACTCGTTCATCCTCGCCGTGGATAGCTTCATCGGCCGCGATGACGTCGTGATCAAGCCGCTGCAGAACATCCGCCCGATGGGCGTCGCCGGCGCAACACTCTCCGGCGATGGTTCGGTCGTGCTCGTGCTCGATATGGAAGACCTGCTCGCGTCAGCAACGGCGGATAGCTCGTCGCTGCGTACCGCCAGATTTACTGAACTGCCGTCGTATTGAGTACACGCCGGGCTTGTCCCGGCGTT
This sequence comes from Andreprevotia chitinilytica DSM 18519, assembly GCF_000711875.1. Taxonomy (GTDB): domain Bacteria; phylum Pseudomonadota; class Gammaproteobacteria; order Burkholderiales; family Chitinibacteraceae; genus Andreprevotia; species Andreprevotia chitinilytica. The sequence continues at coordinate 232,067 of NZ_JONM01000005.1, read as the reverse complement.
TCCAATTCAGCGTAAGCTGATATACATTTGTAAAAAGTTCACCCACGCCGGGACCGACACAATGCAAGACCACGCTTTTATTGGCCGCCAGCCGATTCTGAATCGCCAACAGCAAATCATCGGTTACGAACTGCTGTTCCGCCTGAATAAAGAGGCGGTATCTGCTGAGTTTTCCAGTGATATGCAGGCCGGCACCAACGTGCTGGTCAATACGCTCTCCAACATGGGCACCGACTGGCTCGTCGGCAGCAAACTCGCCTTCATCAACGTGGCGGAGTCGATGCTGGAAAGCAATTTCCTCGAACTCCTGCATCCACAACGCGTGGTGCTGGAGGTGGTGGAAACCACGCAGCCAACGCCCGAACTGCTCAACCGCCTGAAAGAGCTGCGCGCACAAGGCTTCGGCATTGCGCTCGATGATTTCGTGCTCACACCGCAAACCACCGCTTTCGTTGAATTCGCCAACTACATCAAACTGGATATCCAACTGCTTGGCATGCCGCAAGTGCCGGGGATTTCCAAGGAGCTGCGTAAATTCCCGGTGTTGCAAGTTGCGGAAAAAGTCGAGACCAAGACCGAATTCAAGACTTGCATGGACATCGGTTTCGACTGTTTCCAGGGCTATTACTTTGCCCACCCGGAAACGTTGTCCGCCAAGGTCATCAATCCGAGCTACGCCAACATCCTCAATCTCTTGAACATGCTGCGCAACAATGCGGAGATCAAGGATATCGAGAACGCACTCAAACGCGACGTTGCCCTGTCGTTCAAGCTGCTGCGCTACATCAATTCGGCCGGCTTCGGGCTATCGTGCGAAATCCAGTCCTTCCGCCATGCCGTCACCATCCTCGGCTACCAGAAGCTCTATCGCTGGCTCACGCTGCTGCTGGTTACCGCTGGCGCAGAAACCGGCGCGGCACCAGCGCTGTTGAAAACAGCCGTGACACGCGGCCGTTTGGTCGAATTGCTGGGTGCGCACTTCCTCGATGGTCAGGAGCGTGACAATCTGTTCATCGTCGGCATGTTCTCGCTGCTGGACGTACTGCTCGATATGCCGATGGATCGCGTGCTGGAAACACTGATCCTGCCGGAAAACGTGTGCGACGCACTGCAGCACCGCACCGGTATGTATGGCCCCTTCCTCGAACTCGCCGAAGCGTGCGAAGACCCGGAAATGACCGAAGTACCGCGCCTGTGCGATCAGCTGCAAATCACGCCGGAAATGCTGAATCGCGCTCACGTGCAAGCGCTGACCTGGGTCGAAGAATTGGGTGTCTAACCCGCCCATTCATCCGGATCGTCTCGCTCTAAGCCAATAAGCTCTAAGCCAATAAAAAACCCACCGAGATGGTGGGTTTTTTATTTTGCTCATCAGTAGCTCGTCAGTTGGATTGCAGCGCAGTCCGCCAATCAACGACCATTGGCGTCGATCACATTCCAGCCCTGCCCCCGATTCAACAATTGGGTCTGTAGCGCTTGCTTGCCCGCTTGATCGACAAACTCGGCGAACTTCGGGAATGCAGCTTTCACGGCAGCATCGGTCTGCCACGCAGCCGGCGTATTGAATTTGTACTGATAAGAAACCTGGTGACGCCGGTAATTGCTGCGTTCTTCCAGCACTTTGTCTTCCGTGATCTTATCCACTTCGACATTGCCGCCGCAAAAACCCGGCATCGCCGCCGCCGCCAAGCCGGCATAGCTTTCCTTGCCGACATCGGTCAGGGAGAAGGTCACATTGCCGCCATCCGCTGGCGACGTCTTGATCAGGCCAACCTTGACCAAGGCATCCAGCTGCGCGCCATTCGGCTCTTGCAACTTCGCGTAATCCTTGGCCACCGGCTCGTCAAAATGCACCGGCATGGCAACACAATTTTTCTCTGCGGTATGCAAATCGCCATTCACTGCATCAACCAATTCATGCTGATCGACCGCAACCTGCTTGGTCTCATCGGTTTTTCCGCACGCGACCAGGCCGACGGCGGCCACGGCGCATAACAATCCACATATCGATCCAGATATGGACTTGGATGCCAATGGATGGTGCTGTTTCATTCGCTTACCCCTGATTAGGTTTTATCTCTTGACCGACAACGGGCCGAATAATGATTTCAGAAGAAAAAAGTACCACAAATTCCAGTGAAATTACTCAACGCTTTTCCGGATCGAACGAAAGCGCAACAGAATTGATGCAATAACGCTCACCAGTGGGTTCCGGCCCATCAGGGAATACATGCCCGAGATGCGCATCGCAGTGGGCGCAACGCACCTCGATTCGCACCATGCCATGGCTGTCATCCCGCAAGCGGACAATCGCGCCGTCGGCCGCTTCTTCCCAAAAACTCGGCCAGCCACAACCGGCATCGAATTTGGTCGTGGAGTGAAACAGCAGGGAATCACAACACACGCAGCGGTATTCACCCGCATCATTGTGATAGTAATGCTCGCCGGAAAAAGGCCGCTCGGTGCCGGCCTGCCGCGTGACCCGATATTGCTCGGGGGTCAGTTGCTTGCGCCATTCGGCATCGGATTTGACGATCTTGTCGCTCATCATGTTTCCCCTTGAATTGATTGGTGATCACGCGGCCGGAAAGGTCGCATCCAGCCATTCGGCCACGCAGGTGGCGATCCGTTCCCACCCTTGATCGATCATCAATGCATGGCCGGTTTCGGCGAAAAAGCGCGGCGTGGTATGCCACGCGCGGGCCGTCAGCCAGACATCACCTGCCGAAATGATGCGATCGTTATCAACACCGACCACCAGGCAAGGCAACTGTGGCTCTTTCCACAATCGCCACGGCTGCGGTAACAACAACTCGCCCAGTGCCCGCAAGGACTCGGGTTGCGTGCGCGCGGCGAAATCGCGAATCACGTCGCTATCCAGGGCATTGGAAAACAGCAGCTCACGCATCAGCGCCAGATCCGGCTCGGGCAAGCGCATCGCCAGCGGGTGCTCGCTGAACTGATGCCGGCCAAGCGCCCACAACAGATGCGGTGTACTCCAACCCATATGCGCCAAGGAACCGCTCAGGCCATAGGGCGGCACGCTGCCCAGCAAAGCCATGGCAGGCAAGGATTGTTGCCGTGCCAGCGTCTGCGCGACGAAACCACCGAACGAATGACCGATGATCACGGGTGGCGCGGCCAATCCAGCGGCAACCTCAGCGACATCGGCCACGAAATCATGAATGCCGAAATGATCGAGCCGATCCCGGCCCCAGCTCCCGGCATGCCCGCGCAAACTGACCGCATGCGCATCAAAGCCGCGTTCGGCAAACCAGGGCAGGAAATGGGCATCCCAACACCAAGCTCCGGTATATGCGCCGTGCACAAACAGCAGTGGCGGTGCTGCGTTGCGCGCCACACCCGTCGGCGGATGGTGCAGGACTTCCAACACGCCGCTCATCGCCATGCCCCCAAGGAACATCCCAACGGCACAACATCCCAAACAGCCGTCAACACCATTTCGGTGGACTGGCTTTGAATCACTTTGATGCGCGACAAACTCAAATCCTCGGTGAACTGCCTGATTTCAACGCCCGTTGGCGACTTGCACCATACATCCTTGCATTGTTCTTCAAGATGGTGAAGGAATTCGCCGGAATGATCCACTGCTGCATCGCAACAAAGGCAAATCAACCCGTGACCACCCGCACAGAAGACCCCGCGGGGGAGTCATTCGCGTATGCTAAAATTCCGCCCTTGGTCGCACCACCCAGACCAACCCGATTCAGGGGCCACCGCCCTTCCTCACCAGCGCTGCATCGCGGCGCCACCAGCGTTACAAAATGACCGAAGCTCCCTCGCCCCTGCATACCGAGCCATCCGACCCGGATCGCGCGCCCCATCGCTTCATCATCACCTTGGCCTGGCTGTTTGCGACCATTGTTGTTGCGCTCCTGATGCTGCCAAGCGGCCCGCTCAATCTCCTGCTCGGGCATCCGGCCTGGATGTTGTTGCTGCCATTTGCCAAGGCCTGCTGGCGCACCCACAAGACATTGCGACCGGCTCTGCCCATTGCTGAACCAAAGCGGCTTGCGGGCGTGAGCTTGTTGTTCCTCGGCTTTGTATTGGCGGATTACCTGGCGGGTGCAGATGGCACGCCGCTGCTCGGCAAGTGGTTACTGGGCAGCATCGGACTGCATGCCGGCAAGCCGCTGCTTGCCGTAGCCGTGGTCCTGCTTGCAGTGGGGATCGGCCTGCCACTGTGGACGCAACGGACTTGGGGCACGCTATTCAACGCGCTCGGTGCTGCCCGTATCTCGACCTGGTGGCGAGAGCTGCGCGATACGCCGTATTACACGCCCCCACGCAATCGTGGCCCGGCAGTGCCCGAACATGAAGACATGGATTTGCAAGTGCCGGCTGAAGCCATCGCGACGCCAATCGACAAAGTACTGGCCTCAGTCAACACAGCAGTCGCGCGCCTCAAACGCCGCCGCACTGCGGCCAAATCGGTAGAGACACCAGCTCCCGCGGTGAATGCACCAGAAACCCACGCTCAGGCCCACGACCGCCACGAACCCCAGATCGTTACGCCCCTAGCCACAGAGCCGACCAAGCCAACGCCGCCTTTAGTGGAAATCCAGAAACGGAAAATACCCAACACGCCACGCCAGCAAGAACGCGAACTGCCGGTGATCGAGTTGCCGCAGGTATTGGCGAACCTGAACCAAGCCTATCGCGCACCGCGTCGCGGCTCGGCCCCAGTGCCGCCCCCGGCGGCCGAGCTGCCGATGATCGACACCGCCGAAATCCGCGCCCGCTTGCGTGAGATTCATGGCGAACGGGTCGCAACGCCAGTGGCCAAAACCAGCCCCGTGGTGAGCAAGCCGGCCAGCCCGATGCTGAAACCGGCAGCCATGAAGCCAGTGCCAAGACCGGTCGTTGCCCAAGTGCCGGAAGCGAAAGCGGCGACGCCGACCGTCACCGAAACGCCAATCCCTGCACCGGCCCCCTTAATGCCGGCCGCCCTACCGACTGAATCGTTGGCTGAAGTGCTCACTACACCGCTCGCCATCGAGCCTCGCATCGCGCAAGCGGATCTGTTGGTACCTGGCACCACGGTCATCCAGCCAATCGTGCCCACGCCGGTTGTCGCCGCCGAACCTGTTGCGACGAACGTGCCCGAAGCACAAGCCCTCGTCTTGCCGACGCAACCGTCGCCAGTAGCGTCCCCGACATACCCGACGACCTACACCATATCGCAGCCGCCCATCGCGCAGGTCGTTCCTACACCACCGCCGGTACGGCCAGCATCCGTTGCGCCAAGCCTGCCACTGGATGTTCTGCCCATCAACGAGCCAAGTGCACTAATCACACCGGCTGAAGTATCAGAAATCGCCCCATCCCTGGCGCCGTGGCAAACCACGGCGCTGGCCGAGATTGAGTTCACGCCATCGAGCCCCTCGCCCGCGCTAGAAGCGGTCATTGCCCCGCCGTACGCAGCCCCGCCAGTACCGCCAGCACCAGCGCCAGTACCAGTGCGAATCGAAGCGCCAGCGGTTCAACCTGTTCCAGTCAGAGTCGTCCCGCTTAGCGAGCCAACAACTGCGTTGGGCTTGGCATTAGCGGCAGCACAGCAACGATTTGCCCCTCACGGCGAGCTGGGTGAGCCAGCCCACGCACCCGCCCTCGTTCTGCAGGAACCAGCAGCACTCCAGCCCCCTGCCGCACCGCCCCCCGAGCCGCGCCACTACGACGACACCATCCTGCCGCCGCTGTCACTGCTGCACGCCCCCGACATGGCCGTGGCATCGCAGTCGGAAGAGGAACTGATCGAGCGAGGCATCCTCATCGAGGAGCGGCTGAGCGAATTCCGGGTGAAAGTGCGTGTGATCGACGCCTATGCCGGCCCGGTGATCACGCGGTACGAGATCGAACCAGCCGTCGGCGTGCGCGGCGCGCAGATCGTGAATCTGATGAAAGACCTAGCCCGTGCACTGGGGCTGGCGTCGATTCGCGTAGTCGAAACGATTCCCGGCAAGACCTGCATGGGCATGGAGCTGCCGAACCCGACTCGCCAGATGATCCGCCTCTCGGAAATCCTGGCGGCGGACGAATTCACCCAGACCGCCTCCAAGCTCACCATGGCGCTGGGCAAGGACATCACCGGCAAACCCATCGTTACCGACCTCGCCAAGGCGCCGCATATGCTGGTGGCGGGGACGACCGGCTCCGGCAAATCCGTCGGCGTGAACGCGATGATCCTGTCACTGCTATACAAGGCCACACCAGAAGACGTGCGCTTCATCATGGTCGACCCGAAGATGCTGGAGCTGTCCGTCTACGATGGCATTCCGCATCTGCTGGCCCCAGTCGTCACCGACATGAAGCTTGCCGCCAATGCGCTCAACTGGTGCGTGGCGGAAATGGAAAAGCGCTACCGGCTGATGAGCGCACTCGGCGTGCGGAACTTGGCTGGCTACAACCAGAAGCTGCGCGAGGCCGCCGACAGCGGACGCAAGCTCACCAACCCGTTCACGCTCACACCGGACAATCCCGAGCCATTGGAACACCTGCCCTTCATCGTGGTGGTAGTGGATGAGTTCGCTGATCTGATGATGGTGGCGGGCAAGAAGATCGAAGAGTTAATCGCGCGCTTGGCACAAAAAGCCCGTGCCGCCGGCATTCACTTGATCCTTGCCACGCAACGGCCATCAGTGGATGTGATCACCGGCTTGATCAAGGCCAATATCCCGACACGGATAGCCTTCCAGGTCTCGTCGAAAGTCGATAGCCGCACCATCCTCGATCAAATGGGTGCGGAGGCGCTGCTGGGCCAGGGCGACATGCTGTATCTGCCACCCGGCACCGGCTACCCGCAACGCGTGCACGGCGCATTCGTGGCCGATGACGAGGTGCATGGCATCGTCGAGTATCTGAAGCAATTCGGCGAACCGGACTATGTGGATGGCGTGCTGAATGCGGGCTTCGATGCCGAAAGCGCCGCCACCGGCCCGGCCGCCAATGCGGACGCCGAAGCCGACCCGCTGTACGACGAAGCCGTCGCCTTCGTGCTGCAAAGCCGGCGCGCATCGATCTCGTCCGTCCAGCGCCAGTTGCGCATCGGCTACAACCGCGCCGCCCGCCTGATCGACTGCATGGAAGCGGCCGGCCTCGTCAGCGCAATGGAAAGCAACGGCAACCGCAATATCCTCGCACCGGCCGGTGAGCCATGAGCCGAGAGACACTACCTGTCGTCTATCAGGATGAATGGCTGATCGCCGTGCACAAGCCATCCGGCCTGCTGGTGCACCGCTCGATGATCGACCGCCACGAGACTCGCTTCGCCATGCAGATCGTGCGCGATCAGGTGGGCCGACGCGTCTACCCGGTACATCGTCTGGACAAAGGCACATCCGGCATTCTGCTGTTCGCGCTGGATCAGGACACCGGCCGAGCCGTCTCGACCGCCTTCGAGAACAAGCAGGTCGGCAAGAACTATCTCGCCATCGTGCGCGGCTGGCTACCCGAGGAAGGCCGCATCGACCACCCGTTGACGCGCCAAGCCGATGATTACGGCCACGTGCTCACGATGGGCGACCCGGTAGTGCAGGATGCGATCACCGATTTCCGGCGACTCGCCAGCGCCGAGTTGCCACTACCGAACGACCGCTACCCGACCACGCGTTACTCACTGGCCGCGCTATCGCCAATCACCGGCCGCCGTCATCAGCTGCGCCGGCATTTGAAGCATCTCTCCCACCCGATCATCGGCGATGCCACCTATGGCAAAGGCCCGCACAACCGCATGTTCGCGGCGCAATTCGGCGTGGCGCGACTGCTGCTGGCTTGTACGGGGATGCAGCTGACGCATCCGGTGAGTGGCGAAGCGCTGGATCTGAGTTGCCCGCTGGCGGAGGACATGCAAAGCGTGCTGGATGCGCTGGGCTGGCAAGCCGCCCTGTAGGATGGGTTAGCCCCAGCGTGCGAAGCTTGCTTCGCTCAGCTGGGGCGTAACCCATGCGGAGCGACGTTGAACCGGCACCATGCCGGCCCATCTGCCACGGTACTGCGTGGGTTACGCCCTTTTGGGCTAACCCACCCTACAAGATGGCTGGCCCCAACACCCGCATCAGTGAAAGCAGCACGCCATCGCCACGCACCAAAACCACCCAAACCGGCATAGAATGCCCGCTGGCTGTGCATGCCGGCTGTTCCCGGCGAGGCCCTACCCCGCCTCGCCCGATCCCCGCTCCCCATCCCACCGAGCGCCACGAACAACTGCAGCCAGCAGGCGTCACCCCCCGCCCGTGGAAAACAAGTAGTAAGACCCGCTGTCCCTATCGACTCTGCGCACGCGATCAAAACAACCATGACAACCGCACTCACTGAAGCCGAACTGCACCGGCCGCTCAATCGCAACGATTACAAGACGCTCTCGCTATCCGCCCTCGGTGGCGCGCTGGAGTTCTATGACTTCGTGATCTACGTGTTCTTCGCCGCTGTGATCGGCAAGCTGTTCTTCCCGGCCACCATGCCGGATTGGCTGGCGCAGCTGCAAACCTTCGGCATCTTCGCCGCCGGTTACCTCGCCCGTCCGCTCGGTGGCATCATCATTGCCCACTTCGGCGACAAGCTCGGCCGCAAGCGCATGTTCACGCTGTCGATCTTCCTGATGGCAGTACCGACCCTCGCCATCGGCCTGCTACCCACCTACGCCAGCATCGGCATTGCCGCACCGCTGCTGCTGCTGCTGTTCCGCATCCTGCAAGGCGCAGCCATCGGCGGCGAAGTACCGGGCGCCTGGGTCTTCGTCACCGAGCACGTACCCGCCAGCCGCACCGGCATGGCCGTCGGCACACTGACTGCAGGCCTGACCGCCGGCATCCTGCTTGGCTCGCTGGTCGCCGTAGCGATCAACAAGCACTACACCCCAGCCGAAGTGCTGGGTGACGCATGGCGCATCCCGTTCATCCTCGGCGGTGTGTTCGGCTTCTTCGCGGTTTACCTGCGTCGCTTTCTCGAAGAAACACCGATCTTCAAGGAACTGCACGCTCGCCAGGAACTGGCGCAAGGCCTGCCGCTCAAGCCGATCCTGCAACAGCATATCGGCGCGGTTGGCGTGTCGATGTTGCTGACCTGGGTGCTCTCCGCCGCCATCGTGGTCGTGATCCTGTTCACCCCAACCTATCTGCAGAAGGTGCATCACATCACGCCGATCCTGGCCTCCGAAGCGAATGCCTTCGCGACGCTGGCGCTGACCTTCGGTTGCGTGTTCTTCGGCTGGGCCAGCGACCGCTTCGGCGCGCGGGTGACGATGATCGTCGGCTACCTCGGCCTGCTCGCCTCCAGCTATTACTTCTATATGTCGCTGCCAGATACCGAAGTGTTGCTGCGCAATTACACTGTTACCGGTTTCTTCGTCGGCGCCATCGCCACAGTGCCATTCGTGGCCGTGCGCGCCTTCCCGGCTGCCGTGCGCTTCTCCGGCCTGTCGTTCTCCTACAACGTCGCCTACGCCATCTTTGGTGGCCTCACGCCGGTGGTGCTGTCCTGGTGGCTGACCAAGGATCTGCAGGCTCCGTCGCATTACGTGGCGGCGCTGTCAGTGTTGGGGTTGTTGCTGGCGTTTACGGCGCAGGCGGGGCGCAAGGCTCTTGGCACGGGCAGTAAATTGGCCAATGGAGCGGCCTGAGTCTTCGCTCTAAAACAACAACGCCCGGTTCATGCCGGGCGTTGTTGTTTGTGCCGTATCCCCTTGAACGGGCTACGATTCTTGCAGAAATACATCATGTAGGAGCGAGCTTGCTCGCGATGACCACGCTGGATTCAATCGATGCAATCGCGAGCAAGCTCGCTCCTACAATGTTTTCACCCCGATCTACCCCTCACTCGGCCGCGTCATCTCGATCGGCACAATCCACCGTGCATACTCCTCCTCGCTCACATAGCCGAGCGCCAGCGCGGACTCCTTCAGCGTCAGCCCTTCCTTGTGCGCCTTTTTGGCAATGGCCCCTGCCTTGTCGTAACCGATGTGGCGATTCAGCGCCGTCACCAGCATCAGGTTCTTGCTCAGGTTTTCTTCGATCTTCGGCAGGTTCGGTTCGATACCGAGCGCGCAGTGGTCGTTGAAGGCGAGGCAGGCATCGGCGATCAGCTCGATGCTTTCCAGCACGTTATGCACCATCACCGGTTTGTACACATTGAGCTGGAAATTGCCCTGGCTACCGGCAAACGCCACCGTGGCGTCGTTGCCGAATACTTGAGCGCAGACCATCGTCATCGCCTCGCATTGGGTCGGGTTGACCTTGCCCGGCATGATCGATGAACCCGGTTCGTTTTCCGGAATATTGAGTTCGCCAATGCCGCAACGCGGGCCGGAGGCGAGCCAGCGCACGTCGTTCGCCATCTTCATCAGACCGCCGGAAAGCGTGCGCAAGGCGGCGGAGGTTTGCACCAGCGCATCATGCGCTGATAGCGCAAAGAACTTGTTCGGCGCATCCACAAAGGGCTGGCCGGTCTGCTGCGCGATGTAATGTGCGGCGCGCGCACCAAATTGGGGATGGGCGTTGAGGCCGGTGCCGACCGCCGTGCCGCCAATCGCCAACTCCAGCAAACCCGGCAACGCGGCCTTGACTGCGGTCAAACCAAAATCGATCTGCGCCACCCATGCGCCGATTTCCTGGCCGAGCGTAATCGGCGTGGCATCTTGCAAGTGAGTACGGCCGGTTTTGACCACGAACTCGTAATCAGCCGCTTTGGTCGCCAGCGTATCGCCCAACGTTGTCACTGCCGGCAGCAATTTGGCATAGATCTGCTCGACCACAGCAATGTGCATAGCGGTCGGGAAGGTGTCGTTGGAGCTCTGGCCGCGGTTCACATGGTCATTCGGATGCACCGGCTTCTTGCTGCCCAGCTCGCCACCGGCGATTTCGATGGCGCGGTTGGAGATCACTTCGTTGGCGTTCATGTTCGACTGCGTACCGGAGCCGGTCTGGAACACCACCAGCGGGAAGTGCTCATCCAGCTTGCCGGCAATCACCTCATCCGCCGCCTGCACGATCAGCTTGGCCACGTCGGCTGGCAACTCGCCCAGTTCTGCATTGGCCTCGGCGGCAGCCCGTTTCAGCACCCCCAATGCGCGGATCACCGGCCGCTGCCAGCGAAAGCGGCTCACCCCGATGGGGAAGTTGATGGTGGAGCGCTGCGTCTGCGCCCCCCAGTAACGGTCGGCGGGGACATCGATCGCGCCCATCGAATCGGTTTCGGAACGGAATGCGGTCATGCTGTGGCTCCTTTCAAGAATGGTTTCAAGCTAGCCCGGACTCGCCCCGCACAAGAGACGAATCGAACAAGCAGGCTGACCAGTGCCCGCCCTGTTAAAATCCCGCCATCTTTCACCCGACGGTTTCAGGTCATGGCCCAATACGTAATGTCGATGCTCCGTGTGAGCAAGATCGTGCCGCCCAAGCGGCAGATCATCAAGGATATCTCCCTCTCCTTCTTCCCCGGCGCAAAGATCGGCCTTCTGGGCCTGAACGGCGCGGGTAAATCCACCGTGCTGCGCATCATGGCCGGCGCGGATAAGGAATTCGACGGCGAGGTGCAACACCTGGCCGGCGTAAAGATCGGCTATCTGGAACAAGAGCCGAAGCTCAACAGCGAAGCCACCGTGCGCGAGGAAGTGGAAAGCGGCATGGGCGAAGTGATGGCCGCGCAGAAGCGCCTCGAAGAGGTCTACGCCGCCTACGCCGATCCGGATGCCGATTTCGACAAGCTCGCCGAGGAACAAGCGCAACTGGAGGCCATCATCTCCACCGGTGCTGGCGACAACACCGAGCTACAGATGGAACTGGCCGCCGACGCGCTGCGCCTGCCGCCGTGGGATGCCATCATCGGCAACCTCTCCGGCGGTGAAAAACGCCGCGTCGCGCTGTGCAAGCTGCTGCTCTCCAAGCCGGACATGCTGCTGCTGGACGAGCCGACCAACCACCTGGATGCAGAATCAGTCGAATGGCTGGAGCAGTTCCTGGTGCGCTTCCCTGGCACCGTGGTCGCCGTCACTCACGATCGCTACTTCCTCGACAACGCAGCCGAGTGGATTCTGGAACTCGACCGCGGTCATGGCATCCCCTGGAAGGGCAATTATTCGAGCTGGCTGGAGCAAAAAGAAGCCCGCCTGAAGCTGGAAGAATCGCAAGAATCGGCCCGCCAGAAAGCGCTGCACAAAGAACTGGAATGGGTGCGGCAGAACCCGAAGGCGCGTCAGGCAAAATCCAAGGCGCGGATCGCCCGCTTCGAGGAACTCAGCTCGTTCGAACACCAGAAGCGCAACGAAACGCAGGAAATCTTCATCCCGGTTGCTGAACGCCTCGGCGACAAGGTGATCGAGTTCAAGAATGTCTCCAAAGCCTTTGGCGACCGCCTGCTAATGGACAACTTTTCGTTTGCTGCCCCGGCCGGTGCCATCGTCGGCATCATCGGCCCGAACGGCGCGGGTAAATCGACCTTTTTCAAGATGATCGCCGGCAAAGAACAGCCGGATTCGGGCGAAATCGAGATCGGCTCCACCGTGCAAATGGCCTTTGTCGAACAAAGCCGCGAAGGGCTGGAAGACGACAAGACCGTGTTCGACGATGTCTCCGGCGGTCACGACCTGATCACGGTCGGCAAATTCGAAATGAGCAGCCGCGCCTATCTGGGCCGCTTCAACTTCAAGGGTGGCGATCAGCAGAAGAAGATCGGCTCGCTCTCCGGCGGTGAGCGCGGCCGTCTGCATCTGGCCAAAACGCTGCTCAAGGGCGGCAACGTACTGATGCTGGATGAACCGTCCAACGATCTGGACGTGGAAACCCTGCGCGCACTGGAAGACGCCCTGCTGGAATTCGCCGGCACCGTTTTCGTGATCAGCCACGATCGCTGGTTCCTCGACCGGATTGCCACGCACATCCTCGCGGCGGAAGGCGACAGCCAATGGACATTCTTCGACGGCAACTATCAGGAATACGAAGCCGATAAGCGCAAGCGTCTGGGTGAAGAAGGCGCGAAGCCGAAGCGGATTCGGTATAAGCCGATTACGCGGTAAGGCTAGGCAAGCAACGACGGGAAGGCTTCACGCCTTCCCGTTTTTTATTCATTCATTTTTCTGCGTAAAATCAAGAATAAAAACCATCAACAACTTGTTTTATAAAAACAAAAATTCATAACAAACAAAAATAAATCGATTCATAATCCATTCAGTATCCATTCAAGTTCATCTCGATGCCCAGCAACGACCCGCTACTTGCCCTACTGAACGATGGCCCGCTACCAGCGCGCACGCTGTGCGAGCAGCTTGGCATCAGCCAGCCCACGCTCTCCCGCCGCGTCGCCGCGCTGGGTGATGGCTTGCTGCGTTTCGGCAAGGCACGGCAATCCAGCTATGCCCGTCGCCGGCAGGTGGCCGGGCAATTCGGATTTACGCTGCATCGCGTGGACGCCAATGGGCGGCTGGTGCAATGGGGCACGCTCTATCCGGTGTGGCGCGACGGTTGCGTCGTAATCGAGGCCGACGGCAACAGCAGTCATCACGACGGTTTGCCGTGGTGGTTGCAAGACATGCGCCCACAAGGCTTTCTTGGGCGCGCCTTTGCGCACAGCCATGCCGCCGCGCTGAACTTGCCAGCGGATCTCAATGCTTGGGGTGACAGCGCGGTTCTGCTGGCGCTGGCCCAAGCCGGCGAAGATAGCGTCGGTAATCTGTTGCTGGGCGACACGGCTGCCAGTCGGTTGCTGGCCCGGCCAGAACCCCATGCAATCCCAACAGATGCACGCATCACCACCTTCGCGGAGCTGTCCAGACTGGCCTTGGCCGGTGAGGCCGTTGGCTCATCCGCTGGCGGCGAGCAACCCAAATTCACTGCAACGATCTCGACTGAGCACGGCCCACAAGCGGTTCTGGTCAAGTTCAGCGCGCCGGATATCAACGCTGCCAGCCAGCGCTGGGCCAGCTTGCTGGTGGCCGAACATCTCGCACTGCAAACGCTGGCGGCTGCCGATTTGCCAGCCAGCCAAAGCGAGCTACTGCAGAGCGAGCGCCAGACCTTTCTGCAACTGCAACGGTTTGACCGCATCGGCCTATATGGTCGGCGCGGCGTGGTGTCATTGGCCGCGCTCGATCACGGCTTCATCGGACGGGCCGGCGACAACTGGCCGCAACTGACAGGCAGCCTCGCCGCGCAGCGCATCATCACGCCCGAGTCCGACGCGATTGCACAGCGGCTCCATGCCTTTGGCGTGCTGATCGGTAACAGCGATATGCACCATGGCAATTTATCCTTTTTGCATGATGGCAATCTGCCGCTCACCATCGCCCCGGCCTACGACATGTTGCCCATGCACTACGCGCCACGCGCCAGCGGACATCTGCCGGAGGCGCTACCCGAATTGGCGCTCGCCACGCCACCCAATCTGGACGTGTGGGCGGAAGTGCTGCCGCATGCACAAAACTACTGGCGGCAAGTCGGAGCCGATACCCGCATCGATGACGGCTTCAGAACAATCGCGGGACAATGGCAAGCCCGACTAGCGCAACTGGCTACACGCTTGTAACCCACCTCAAGCCACCGCCAACTTCGCATGCGTCGCCTGCGCATGCGGCAGCCACGCCCGGCGCTGCCAGCGGCGATACATCAACACCCCGCGCAGCCATTCGTCACACAACATCGCCAGCCACACGCCGACCAAGCCCAAACCGAGCACGGTTCCCAGCAGCCAGCTGCCGCCTACCAGCACGCCCCACATCGAGATCACGCCGATCATTGCCGGATAGCGGGCATCGCCAGTGGCGCGCAAGGCGTTGATGGCGACCAGATTGGCGACACGCCCAGGCTCCAGCACAATGCCGATCCGCATCAGCAGCGTGCCAGTGGCGATGATCGCGGCGTCCTTGGTGAAGCAGCCCAGCAGCCACGGGGCGAGCAAGGCAACGACCGCCGCTACGCCCACAGCGATCATCCAGCCGATTTTCAAACTGCGCAGGACTTGCGTATAGGCGGCATCGAAATCACCACGGCCGACCAGATGGCCGATCATGATCTCGGTGGCAAGGCCGATCGATACGCTCGCCAGCACCACGATATGCACCAATTGCATGGTGTAGGACTGGGTGGCGAGCACGGCGTCGCCCATGCGGGCAGACAGCGCGGTGATGGTCATGAAGGCAAGATACCAGCTGACTTTCTCGCCCGCGGCGGGCAGGCCGATATGCAGGATGCGCCGCAATACATCACGCGGAATCACGAATAGATCGCGCAGTACCAGCCGCAAGTGCAGTGCGCGCGATAACAAGAACAGCAACGCGACCAAGGCAAGCACGCGGCTGAATACCGTCGACCACGCCACCCCAACCACGCCGAGCGCCGGCAAGCCGAACCACCCGAACAGCAGCACCGCATTGCCAGCCGCGTTGACGAGGTTCTGCGCCAGACTCACCCACATCGCCGCTCGCGTATAGCCATGCGCGCGCAAGACCGCCGAGATC
Source organism: Andreprevotia chitinilytica DSM 18519 (assembly GCF_000711875.1). Classification (GTDB taxonomy): domain Bacteria; phylum Pseudomonadota; class Gammaproteobacteria; order Burkholderiales; family Chitinibacteraceae; genus Andreprevotia; species Andreprevotia chitinilytica. The sequence continues at coordinate 216,604 of NZ_JONM01000005.1, read as the reverse complement.
GACAGGTTGATCGCCTCCAGAAACAGCGTGCTGCCCAGAATGGTCAAAAACGGCCAAGCGTAGACGCGCAAATGCTCGGACAACTGCATGGCACGCAACAGCGGCCCGGCCGCCAGTGCCACCAACAGGCTGATCGCCAAGCCGATCCAGGCATTGACCGCGATAGTAGAGCGAGCCGTCTGCGCCGCGCCGGCCTTGTCGCCAGCGCCGAGATGATGCGTCAGCACTACGCTGCCGCCGATGCCGACGAAACCGAACACCATGATGCATAGCGAGACGATCTGGTTGGCGGCAGCGAGCCCTGCCACCGCCGCGTCGCCCACATGGCTGACCATGAACACGTCGACCATGCCGACCAGCATGTGCAGCAGCTGTTCAAAAAAGATCGGCAAGGCCAACTGGAACAGGGAAAGCCGGAGTGGCTTGGTGGGTGCAGACATCAGAAAAATCGCTTCGGTACGCGGAAAACCGCCATTTTGTGCGATTCAAACCGTTTTGGATATGCCGTTGTGCTGATTAAATGCCATGAACCGTAGGATGGGTGGGGCTCGCGATAGCCATCCTACAAAATGCGCCCCTATCGCTTCACCGGCATCCAGATTTCCATCGTACGGTTCGGCAAACCCGGCTCGCCACGTTCGTCATACAGCTCGAAATCCGGCGTGCCAGCATGTTGATAGCCCGAAGCCGGAAACCAGTCATGCATCAGGTATTGCCAGCCCTGTTGAATAGCGCGGATGAAATCAGCCTCTTCAGCCGCCGGATCAGTCGTCAGCACCGCATATTGGCCAGCCGGCACGGTCACCGTAGTAAAGCCTTCCGCACTCTCACTCGCTGCCGTCACCGGCACGCCAATCAGATAATTGAAATCGGTGGTGGCGTGATCGAACCCTGATATCACCCCCAGGAAAGGGTGAAAGTCGCTGCCACGCCCCGGCACCCCAGCCAGCAGATGCCCAGCACTGACTCGCTGCCACGCCGCGTCAATCTCGCGGAGATTGCGGCCGTCCCGCAGAGAAGTGGCCACATTGATGCCCCGGATGGTTGCGCCGTGATATTGGTCGATACGGACTTGCATGGTTTTGCTCCTGGCCGACAAAAGTTTGAAGATACCACCAGGAAAGTTACAAGACAGCAAAATGGAACGGGGCAAACCTTGCGCGGCGGGTTATTAACCCGCCCTACGAAACACACCCCACCAAGCAATCAACACATCAAAAAACCAGCCGCCCAAACGCCCCGACACGGCATTTCCATAGCCCCCGCCCCGCCTCACTGCTAGACTCCGAAACCATTCAATTCCGGCCGCGCACCATGACCCAATCCGCCGCTTTTTCCTCGCTGGCGCTGCCGGCTCCGTTTCTCGCCAATCTTGCCAGCCTCGGTTATCAACAGATGACCGCCATTCAGGCCGCTGGCCTGCCCGCCGTGCTGGAGGGCCGCGATCTGATCGCGCAGGCCAAGACCGGCAGCGGCAAGACGGCCACCTTCGGCATCGGCCTGCTGCAGAAGCTCAACCCGCGTTACTTCGGCGTGCAAGGGCTAGTGCTGTGCCCGACGCGCGAACTGGCCGATCAAGTCGCGGGCGAGCTGCGCAAACTGGCGCGGCATCTGGAAAACGTGAAGATCGTCAGCCTGTGCGGCGGCACGCGCATGGGGCCGCAGATCGCCTCGCTGGAGCACGGCGCACACATCGTCGTCGGCACGCCAGGGCGGATTCAGGATCACCTGTTCCGCGAAACGCTCAATCTCGCCGGTATCAGCACCCTCGTGCTGGATGAAGCCGACCGCATGGTGGACATGGGCTTCGTGGATGACATTACCCGCATCGTGCGCGCCTGCCCGTCGCGGCGGCAGACGATGTTGTTCTCCGCCACTTATCCGGATGCCATCCGCAAAATCGCCTCGCCCTTCCTGCGCCAGCCGCTGGAAATCAAGGTGGAAAGCCAGCATCAAGCCAGCCGGATCGAGCAGCGCTTCTACGAAGTGCCGCATGAAGAACGCAATCAAGTGGTGGCCGAGTTGCTGCGCCACTTCCGCCCGTCCTCCGCGCTTACCTTCTGCAACACCAAGATCCATTGCCGCGAACTGGTCGCCGCCCTGCGCGAACAAGGTTTCGCCGCCCGGGCGCTGTATGGTGAGCTGGATCAGCGCGACCGCGACGAAACGCTGGTGATGTTCGCCAACCAGAGCATCACCGTGCTGGTCGCCACCGACGTTGCCGCGCGCGGACTGGATATCCAGACGCTGGATATGGTGATCAACGCCGATGTATCCCGCGATACCGAAATCCACATCCACCGCATTGGCCGTACTGGTCGCGGTCACGACAAGGGCTTGGCGGTGAGCCTGGCTGCGCCGCAAGACAAGAAGTGGGTAAAGCTGATCGAGGAATATCAGAACGGCCCGGTCAGCTGGTTCGACCGCGCCGAACTGCAAGACACCGACCCGGCCCCACTCACCCCGACCATGCGCACACTCAATATCGCCGGCGGCAAGAAAGACAAACTGCGCCCCGGCGATTTGCTCGGCGCACTGACCGGCGATGGCGGCTTGGCCGGCAATCAGGTCGGCAAGATCAGCGTGTTCGATACGCAGTGCTTTGTGGCCATCGAACGCAGCGTGGCCGATGCGGCATTCAAACGCCTGAGCCGCAGCGCCATCAAGGGGCGGACGTTCAAGATGCGCTGGGTGGATTAGGCCAGCTGAATTTCCAAAACACACCGACAAACTGCCAGTGACCACGCTCAAATTGTCAGCAGACCTGAAAGCCCGCATCACCCAGCTTGCTCAAGCTGCCGGGCAAACACCCCAAGCCTGGATGGTCGACGCGCTGGAAGCGCAGGTACAGAGAGCAGAACAGTCCGCAAGCGTGATCAGGATGCACTGACCTCCGAGTGCGAAGCCGGTAAAACCAACGTGGGTTACGAGGCTGACGCGGTTCATCGCTATTTGTGGGCCAAGGCAGCCGGTCAGCCCACCGACCGTCCTGCCCCGTTGAAGCGCTAGCGCAAAACCCGTTTTGCACGCTCGCGGCAGTCAGTCTCAGCTCAAACGGCCGCAACAACGGGATCAATCGGGTGTAGGGACTTGTTCCGTAGCCCGGACGGCTTTGCCGGCCAGGGTGTCCTTTCGCAAAACAGCCCCGGCCGGCAAAGCCGTCCGGGCTACGTGTGACGTGCGCTCAAAACGGCACCGCCGCCTCAAATACCATCCGCTCCCCCGTCACTGGATGCGGCAGCGCCAGCATCCCGGCATGCAGCAGCAGCCGATCTGCCCGCGCCGCCCAGACCGGCCCGGCATACAAGCCATCCCCAACGATCGGATGACCAATCGCCATGAGATGCACGCGCAATTGATGCGTGCGGCCGGTGATCGGCTCCAGCTCGACGCGGCTGGTGTCGCTGGCGACGTCGTACGCCAGGCACCGATAGCGCGTGAGGGACAGTTTGCCGTGTTCGGCATCGACTTTTTGTAGCGGCCGGTTGGGCCAATCGGCCATCAGCGGCAGATCGATCTCGCCCTCGACCGGCAATTGGCCGGCGACCACCGCCACATAGCGCTTGTCCACCCGCCGCTCGATAAAAGCAATCCCGAGCGCCCGTTGCGCCGCCTCGCCCCGCGCAAAGACGACGAGGCCGGAGGTCGCCATATCCAGCCGATGCACGATCAATGCATCCGGGTAATCCAGCTGGATACGGCTGGAGAGGCAATCCTGCTTGTCCTCGCCGCGCCCCGGCACGGCGAGCAGGCCGGCGGGTTTGTCGAGCACCACCAGATGGTCATCGACAAAGATCGGCGCAAGCGCGGTATGGCTGGGAGGTTGGTAAACGTGAATGGTCATCGATCTGCGTGGTTTTGTTACAACTAAAACGGTTACACCTGAAACCGCCGCATGATCTCACTTAAACCGCTCGCCACTGTATTGAGTTGCGCCACCGTGCCGGAAGCCTGTTGCACAGCGGCATCCGTTTCGTTGGCCACCTGATTGGCCGATTCGGCAAACTTCGCCATCTCGTTGGCCGCCACCGATTGCTCGTGCGTGGCGGCAGCGATGTCGCGAATGCTGTTGACCACCTGCGCCATCCGCGCCTGAATCCCCGCAATTTCCTCAGCCGCCTGCGTAGAGCGCGCCACGCTGGATTTCACCGAGCTGCGTGTTTTTTCCATGCCGGACAGCACCGCCTGGATTTCATGCTCGGTGCCGGAGCTGAGCTGGGTAATTTCCACCGTCGCCTTGCCGGCACGCTCAGCCAGCTTGCGCACCTCGTCGGCCACCACGGCGAAACCGCGCCCCTGCTCGCCGGCGCGGGCGGCTTCGATGGCGGCATTCAATGCCAGCAAGTTGGTTTGATCGGCGATTTCCTTGATGACCGCGACGATCGAATTGATTTCGGACAACCGATCGCCGTGCGATGCCACGGTGGTGGCGAGGTGTTCCACGTCCTGCAAAACGGAACTGATTTCATCGGCCAGCGCGGCTACGGAACGCGACGATTGCTGCGAGGTATCGCCCGTCTGCGCGGCGACCGCCTCCGCATCGTGCGCGTTCGCGGCGATGTGATTGATGCTGACGGTCATTTCCTCGATGGTGGCGGCGTTTTCGCTCGACATCTGCGCTTGGCGGGCGGATTCCTTCGATACGCGCTGCGTCGCATCGTGTAGTTCATGCACACCTTTGGAGAGCCCGACTGCGTCATCACGCACCTTGGCGAAAATGGTGCGCAAGGTGGCGACGAAGCGGTTAAAAGCCTCGGCCGCCAGGCCGATTTCGTCCCGACGCGATACGGTGATGGTGCGGGTGAGATCGGCATCCCCTTCAGCGATTTCCAACAGCGCGTCACGCAGCTTGAGCAAGCCAGACAACAGCTGGGTCAGCGCGAAGTTGGCGATCAGGATGGCGATGACCGCAACGCCCAAACACGCGACGGCCAGCTTGATCAGCAGCGTATCCAGCGGGGCCAGCACCTCGGTCTTGTCGGTGACGAAGCCAAGCAGCCAATCCGTGCCCGGTACTTCGGTGATGGTCAGGTATTTATCATGGCCGTCGAGGCGGATTTCGGTTTGTGAACCCTTGGTCAAGAATTCCTGCAGCTGGTTTTCCGTCAGGCCGGGCATGACTTCGCCAATCGGCTTGAGGGTGGATTCCGGCGCGGGATGCGCGATCACCTTGCCGTCCCGCGTGGTCAGAAAGGCATACCCCGCGCCGCGCAGCTTGATGCCTTGCACCAGGGCGGTCATTTCTTCGAGCGATATATCGCCGCCCACCACACCGACTGTCTGGCCGTTCTCAACCACCGGGCTGGCAAAGGTCAGCCCCAGCTTCTTGGTGGAAGCAAAGATATACGGCGCAGACACCACGGCTGTGGTGCTGCCGTTCGCTTTCTTGTACCAAGGCCGCGAAGTCGGATCGTAATCGGCCGGCGCGTGCTTCGTCGGCAGGTGATAGATCATGCGTTTGTCCGCATAACCGACAAAGGTTTGGTCGAAGCGCCCGGCAATGCGGCCGGCATCCAGAAACGGCACCGGATCAGCCGCGCCGCTGACTTTGGTCGATGCGGCGGTGATGGCATCCCGCCGCTGCGCCACCCAACGGGACAGCGCTTCGACATTACCGCGCACCGCCACAGCGATTTCGTTGCTGGCCCCGGCCAGAATCTCGGCGTGCATCGACCAATAGGCGGTCGCCGACAACACGACCACAACGGCCGCGACCAGCGCAGTCACAAAAAGAAGCAGGCGGTGTTTGAGGGTCATGGGTACGTTCTCTTGTCTGATTGGTCTGCCGCTGCCCCACCTGCTCGCAATGGGTAAGGCAAGGCGTTGAGGTGATGCATTACTTGTCCACCACTCCACCCGCCGGATGCTCGCCGCCCTGGTGTTCTTCCAGCAGCGACAGCCACAGTTCCCGCAGGGTGGGATTGGCGCTCTGCACGGCGCGATAGGCGCGGATTTCCAGCTCGGCGGTCCATTCCGGCCCACCGGCCCGCACGAGCGTACGGGCGGCCAATTCATCCGCAACCACGCCCTCCGGCAGCCACGCCACGCCGTAGCCTTCTTTCGCCATTTTCATCAGCAGCAGCGCCATATCTGCTTCATAGCACCGCTCCAGCACATGCGGCGTGACGGCTTGCTTGAGGATCACGTCAACGATGCGGGCAAGGAAGGTCGTCGCTGTATACGCGAGGTAAGGCACCGGCGCGGCAGCTGTGCCGGGCAAGGCAAACAGCGGCTTGCCGCGCGCATCCGGTGCGGAGACGGGAATGAACAACTCATGCCCGAGCGTGACGCTGGCGAACTTGGCCGGATCAAGCAGGATGGGCGCGCCGGGATGGTGATAGCCGAACATCAAATCGCACGCGCCATCGGCCAGGGCCAGCACCGCATCGTGCACATTGGCCGCCACCACCCGCACGTTGAAATGATCGTGCCGGGGCTGGGTCTGCTTCAGCCATTTGGGCAAGAACGTCATCGAAAGCGAATGCCCGGCCGTGACCTGAATGGCCCGCCCCAGCATCTTGGCATCGCGCCGGATATCGGATCGCACGTTCAGCAGCAGGGCCAGCGCCTCCCGCCCCTGCTCGCAGAATTGCTGGCCGGCAGCGGTCAGCTCCAGCGGATAAGTACCGCGGTGCACCAGCTCCGCGCCCACCCAATATTCCAGCGACTGAATGCGGCGGGATAACGCCGACTGCGTGATATGGCGCACCTCGGCCGCCCGCGAAAAACTACGGGTATCGGCCAAAGCCAGAAGATCACCAATCCATTTGAGCTGCATAGGGTTTCGATGATGGGGAAACGGATCAAAGGGGAATTGCGAATCTTGCGAATGCGGATTTTCCATCCAAAGCACATATGACAAACAGCTTGGATTTCCCTATGCAATTGCCCGCACACGTTCAACGCTCACCAGCGTCCCCCCCTTTTTGTGCCGTGCGAATCTTCGATTCGTTCAGGTATAGGGGCCAGCGGGGGGATTTCTGCGGCGTCTCAAGTTGCAATGGCGTCGAAATCCCCCTCCATCCCCCTTCACAAAGGGGGAGGTAAAAACCCAAAGCGCATTCCAATAAATACACTCCGCATATTTTTTCAACCGACTGTCGCTCGCGTTCCCAACCCAGCCCACACACGCCGCCAGCGCCCATTTCTAGCCCATTCCAAAACCGCATAACACCAGTTCGCATCCGCATCATGGTCACGAACGGCCGTAAATAGAATGAGCTCGTCTTGCACATATCGATGCAACGAGGAGCGATAAAAATGAACAAGGCCATGAACGCGACCCTGAGTGAACAGGGTTTCCGACTGGAGCACGACCTTTTGGGGGATAAGCAAGTCCCCGCTGCCGCTTACTACGGCGTCCACACCGTCCGCGCGCTGGAGAACTTCCCGCTCACCGGCCAGCCGGTTTCGCACTACCCCGATCTGGTCGTCGCGCTGGCCGATATCAAGCAAGCCGCCGCGCGGGCCAATCACGAGCTGGGCATTCTGGACGAGGTGCATTGCGTGGCGATCTGTGCCGCCTGTGACGACCTGCGCGCCGGCCTCCTGCACGACCAGTTCCCCATCAGCCTGATCCAGGGCGGCGCGGGCACCTCCACCAACATGAATGCCAACGAGGTGATCAGCAACCGGGCGCTGGAAATCATGGGCCATGCCAAGGGCGACTATGCGCACCTGCACCCCAATGAGCACGTCAACCTGAGCCAATCGACCAACGACGTCTACCCGACGGCCTTGAAGCTGGCGACGCTGCGCGGCATCGCCGTACTGCTGGAACGCATGCAAAGCCTGGCCAGCGCGTTTGAAGTCAAGGCCAACGAATTCAGCGGCCTGCTCAAAGTCGGCCGCACCCAGCTGCAAGACGCGGTGCCGATGACCTTGGGCCAAGAGTTCCAGACCTACGCCGTGATGATCCGTGAAGACATCCTGCGCCTGTGCGAAGCCATGCCGCTGATCCGCGAGATCAACCTCGGCGCGACTGCCATCGGCACCGGCATCAACACTCAGCCGGAATACGCCGCCGCTGTCTGCAAGCATCTGGCGACCATCACCCGCCAGCCTTTCGTCACCGCCCCGAATCTGATCGAAGCCACGCAGGATTGCGGCGCCTTCGTGCAGCTCTCCGGCGTGCTCAAGCGCATCGCGGTCAAGCTCTCCAAGGTATGCAACGACTTGCGCCTGCTATCGAGCGGCCCGTGTGCCGGCTTTGGCGAGATCAACCTGCCGCCGGTACAAGCCGGGTCGAGCATCATGCCGGGCAAGGTCAACCCGGTGATCCCGGAGCTGGTCAACCAGATCGCCTTCGAAGTCATCGGCAACGATCTGACCATCACCATGGCGGCCGAAGGGGGCCAGCTGCAGCTCAATGCCTTCGAGCCGATCATCGCGCATTCGATGTTCAACAGCGTGAACCACCTCGCCCAAGCCTGCCGCACGCTGGAAGAAAAATGCGTGCGCGGCATCACTGCCAACCCGGACCGCCTGCGTGAGCATCTGGATCGCTCAATCGTACTGGTGACTGCGCTCAATCCTTACATCGGCTACCACCACGCCACCGACGTCGCCCGCGAAGCGCTGGATAGCGGCCGCCGCGTGTACGACATCGTGCTGGAACGCGGGCTGGTTTCGCGCGAGGTGCTGGATGAGCTGCTGCGGCCGGAGGCACTGACTGCGCCGCGTTATCCGATTACCGGGGCGTTGGTGCAGTAGGGGCCATAGCGCCCTCTCCCTTGAGCCAACATGTAGCCCGGACACCTTTGGTGGCCGGGGTCTCTTTGCACAACACCCCGGCCGGCCAAGCCGTCCGGGCTACACATTTGGCCCGCTCAACACACCAAGAACCGACACCAAGCCGGCCAACCCTCCTCGAATCAATCTGAGATGAGCAAAAAATGAATACCCGAAAACTGACGAGTCAAATCGGTATCGCCATGGTGCTTGGCATCGTGGTCGGTTATCTATGCCATGCCTATGCCAAGGATGCGCAAGCAGCCAAAGACATCGCCGCTTACTTCGGCATGGTCACGGATATCTTCCTGCGCATGATCAAGATGATCATCGCGCCGCTGGTGTTCGCCACGCTGGTGTCCGGCATTGCCAGCATGAGCGGCTCTGGCGCGGTTGGCCGCATTGGCCTCAAGGCCATGCTGTGGTTTGTCTGTGCGGCAACGGTCTCGCTGCTGCTGGGCATGACCCTGGCGAACCTCTTCCAGCCCGGCGCACAGATGCATCTGGCCCTGCCGGATGCCACGGCGGTCAGCGCGCTCAAGACCGGCGATCTGAACCTCAAAACCTTCATCACCCACGTGTTCCCCAAGAGCATTACCGAGGCGATGGCGAACAACGAAATCCTCCAGATCCTGGTGTTTTCGCTGTTCTTCGGCGGCGCGCTGTCGTACATCAAGTCGCAAGGGCACACCACCCTCGACCGCATGATCGACGAACTGTCCCGCATCATGTTCCGCATCACCGACTACGTGATGCGCTTCGCCCCGATTGGCGTCTTTGCTGCGATGGCCGCGGCGATTGCCACGCAAGGTCTGGGCATTCTGGCGGACTACGGCAAGCTGATCGGCGAGTTCTACCTCGGGCTGGCCTTGCTGTGGGCGATCCTGTTCGGTGTTGGCTACCTGTTCCTCGGCCGCTCGGTCGTCCAGCTGGGCAAGCTGATTCGCGAGCCGGTGATGCTGGCCTTCTCCACCGCCAGCAGCGAATCCGCCTACCCGAAAACCATCGAATCGCTGAAACGCTTTGGCGTGCCCCGTCGCATTTCGAGCTTCGTGCTGCCGCTGGGTTATTCCTTCAATCTGGATGGCTCGATGATGTATCAGGCATTCGCGGTGATGTTCATCGCGCAGGCTTACCACATCGAAATGAGCTGGAGCCAACAGCTGACGGTGCTGTTCGTGCTGATGGTCACCAGCAAGGGCATGGCCGGCGTTGCGCGTGCTTCGCTGGTGGTCGTGGCCGCCAGCCTGCCGATGTTCCATCTGCCGGAAGCGGGTTTGCTGCTGATCATCGGCATCGACCAGATTTTCGACATGGGCCGCACTGCCACCAACGTGATTGGCAATAGCTTGGCGACAGCGGTGATTGCGAAGATCGAAGGGCAGACGGATCACGCGGATGAGACGGAGGAAGCTGCGCCGTTGGGGGTGCCCCTAGCTGCTGCGAAGGCGTAAGGGCTACTCATGATTTTGTCCCCTCTCCCACTTGTGGGAGAGGGTTAGGGAGAGGGCGCTTGTTCAGTCACTGCCCGTAGCAAGACCCTCTCCCCCCGCCCCTCTCCCACAAGTGGGCGAGGGGAGCCAAGACGCGGCCCTTCCCCCCCAAATACCCGATTCCCTCAATATCCCTGCGTCATTTCAAACGCCAAAATCCCCTCCACTCTCCCGGCCCACCTCGGACAAGACGACATGAGCAAAAAAACCTTCGGCATCATTGGCGGCCTTGGCGCGCTGGCCGGCGCGGATTTGTTTTACAAGCTGGTCAAATGCCGCCCGGTCATGGCGGATCAGGGGAAGTTCCATTTCCTGTTCGAGCAACACCCGTTCAAGGACGTCGCCGCGATCCTGAGTCGCGATGCGGCCATGATCTCGCGCCAGCTCTACGTGTTCGAAGTCAGCCGAGCCTTTGCCGAGCGCAAGGTCGATGCGATTTTGCTGCCCTGCTTTGCCAGCCATACCTTCCGCGAAACGCTGCAAGCCGAGCTGAACGTACCGCTGCTCGACATGATGGCGGCGCTACGGCAATACGTAGACCGGCGCGTATCCGCCGGCGAGACGATCGGCGTGCTGGCATCCGATTACGTGCGCCATTCGGCCTTGTTCGAGCGCTATTTCGGCGACCGCTATCCCCTCGTCTACCCGAGTGCCGCCAACCAGCAAAAACTCATGGGCGCGATCTATGGCGCGCACGGGCTCAAGGCCGGCAATCTCGACGGCCCTGCCATCGAGCATTTGCACGAGGTCTGTCTGGACGTGATCGACCAAGGCGCCAAACTCATCCTGCCCGGCATCACCGAACTGGCGATGGTCTGCTCAGCTATGCAGCGGCGTGGCATCGAGCTGGTGGATTCCAACCAGGTGTATGCCGACTTCGCGGCGAGTGGCGAGCACGGCGAGATTGCACCAGCGTTCAAGCTCGGCATCGTCGGCGGCGTCGGCCCGGCTGCGACGGTCGATTTCATGGACAAGATCGTCCGCAACACCCCAGCCGGCCGGGATCAGGACCACATCAAGATGGTGGTCGAGCAGAACCCGCAGATTCCCGACCGCACCGCCAACCTGCTGCATCAGGCCGCCGACCCCACCGTCGCGCTGTTCGCCACCTGCAAGCGGCTGGAAACCGAAGGCGCTAACGCCATCGCCATCCCCTGCAACACCGCCCACGCCTTCGTCAGCGCGATCCAGCCCAGCCTGAACGTGCCGATCATCAACATGCTGACCGAGACGGTGAACCACATCCGCGACCGCTATGGCGCGGACGTCACCATCGGGCTGCTCGCCACCTCCGGCACGCTGCACAGCCGCGTTTATCACGACGCCGCCGCAGCAGCCGGGCTGGCACTGATTGCCCCCTCGCCAGACCTGCAGGAAAAAGTGATGCGCGCCATTTATGGCCCGCAAGGCGTAAAGGCCGGCTTCACCACCGGCCAATGCGAAGACGACCTGCTGGACGCCGCCGCCCACCTCGCCGCCGCTGGCGCGAAGGTGCTCATTCTGGGCTGCACCGAACTGCCGCTGATTCTGCCGGGCATCACCCAGCTGAAGCTCGATAGGCAGGAGATTGGCATTGTTGATCCGACCGAAGTGCTGGCGAAGCGGTGTGTGGCGCTGGCGCAGCGGTCGGTTGCGATGGCCTAGCGCGTTCACAAATCATCACAAGCTGGTTTGCTCCCCTCGCCCTCATAGACCAAATAAGAATATTAAATACATTTAATGTAATTTTACGGAATTAATCTTACCCACTAGCATTGGCCTCGCTGACTGGCAGATGACTACCCGTCGTCTGCCAGCGCCTTTAAAACACTCATCACCACTCACGAATGAGGCCAAAACAATGAAACAGACTCTCGCCCTTGCCATCGCCCTGCTTGGCGCCGCTACCCCGGTGCTGGCCGATCGCCTTGATGACATCAAAAAAGCCGGCGTACTGCGCGTCGCCGCCTTCGACAGCAACCCGCCCTTCGGCTTTCTGGATGCACAAACCCGCCAGATCAGCGGTCTGGATGTGGACGTCGCCAAAGCCATCGCCACCAAGCTGAATGTGAAACTGGAACTGGTGCCCACCAACCCGGCCAACCGGATTCCGCTGCTGGTCGCCGGCAAGGCCGACATCGTCGCCGCCAATTTCACCGTCACCGACGAGCGCCGCAAGCAAGTCGATTTCAGCATCCCCTACTTCGCCTCCGGCCAGCAGTTCATCGCCTACAAGGGCAAGCTGCAAAAGCCGGAACAACTGGCCGGCCTGCGCGTCGGCGTGGACAAAGGCACCACGCAGGAAATCTATCTGCGCGAGAAATACCCCGCCACAACGGTCGTCGCCTATGACGACACGCCCCTCGCCTTCACCGCTCTGCGCAACGGCAACGTGCAAGCCATCAGCCAGGACGGCTCCAAACTGATCGCCCTGCTCGCCAACGCGCCGGACAAACAGAAATACGAAGTCGCCCCGTTCACCCTCAGCCGTGAATACCAGGCCATCGGCCTGCCCAAGGGCGAAACCCGCCTGACCAAACTGGTGAACGAAACCCTGCACGAGCTGGAAAAATCCGGCGAGGCGGTCAAGATTTACGACCACTGGTTCGGCCCCACCACCAAGGCCCCGCTGCCGCGTGATTTCAAGATTGGGGATCAGGGTTGATCACCTGATCGAAGAATCCATTCTCGATCCTGCAGAGCAGCTTATTCGAAGCGCATCAAGGTGTTTACCTCCCCCTTTTTGAAGGGGGATTGAGGGGGATTTCGACGTCATTGCAAATTGAGATGCCGCAGAAATCCCCCCTAGCCCCCCTTCAAAAAGGGGGGAATGGTCAGTCATGCGAGCGATTGAGCTTCTCTTCCAGCTTTGCCTTCCTGCTGTATGACTTGTCCTAGGCTCCACCCCATGACTCCCCCCGCCTGGCTAGGCCAAAACTGGCTAGCCCCGCATTACCTCATCTGGCTACTCAAAGGCGCACTACTGGCCGCATGGCTCGCCCTGCTGGTCTGCATCGCCGCCACCCTGCTCGGCACACTGCTCACTGCACTCCAAGCCAGCCATCAACGCGCCATCCGCATCCCCACCGACACCTTCCTCAGCCTGCACCGCAACACGCCGCTGATGGTGCAACTGCTGCTGTGGTACTTCGGCGTCTCCGGGCTATTGCCGGACGATGCCAAGCAATGGCTCAACACACCGCATGTGTTAGCGCTGCCAGCCGGCCTATCGCTGGCGTGGCCATCGTTCGAGTTTCTGGCCGCCTTCACCGCCCTCACCCTCTACAGCGCCAGCTTCATCGCTGGGGAACTGCGTGCCGGGCTGCGTGGCGTGAGTGACAACCAACGCGCCGCAGCCCAAGCGCTCGGGCTGACACCGTGGCAAACCTTTCGCTGGATCGTGCTGCCGCAGGCGCTGGTGATCGTGCGGCGGCCGCTGGTTGGCCAATACACCGCCGTGATCAAGAACACCTCGCTCACCATGACCATCGGCGTGGCCGAGTTGTCATACAGCTCGCGCCAGGTCGAAACCGAAACGCTGCTCGCATTCCAGGCCTTCGCCGTCGCCACCGTGCTCTATCTGGCGCTCGTATTGCTGCTGCAGATCAGCGGGCGGAAACCCGTGCCAGCGTGGAGACCAGCACCGTGATGCCCGACTTCCTCGCCAGCAATCTCGATTACCTGCTGTGGGGCAATCTGGCCCACGGCGCGCCGGGAGGACTGCTGCTGAGCCTGCTGATGAGCGTGGCCGCCGGCATCGTCGCCTCTGCGCTCGGCTTGGCTGGCGGGACTGCACTGGTGATGGGTGGCCCGCGCTTGCGAAGCGTGCTCAAAACGCTGGTCGTCCTGCTGCGCGCCATTCCCGTGCTGATGCTGATTTTCTGGTGCTACTTTTTGCTGCCGATCCTGTTCGGCATCGACATCCCCGGCGTGCTCACCGTCATCGCCGCCTTGGCGATCATCAACGCGGCCTACCTCAGCCAATCGGTGCAATCCGGCATCGAAGCCATCGGCCGCGGCCAATGGGGCGCCGGGCTATCGCTCGGCCTCACCCGCTGGCAAACCCTGCGCCACATCGTGCTGCCGCAAGCGCTGCGCATCATGCTGCCCTCCTTCATTAATCAGTGGATCACGCTGATCAAGGACACCTCGCTGGCCTACGTGGTGGGCGTGGCCGAATTCACCTTCGTCGCCACGCAAGTGAACAACCGCGAGCAGGTCTACCCGCTGCAGATTTTCGCGTTCGTGGGGCTGGGCTATTTGCTGGTGTGCGGCGGTTTAGAGCTGCTCGGGCGGCGGTGGGAACGGCGTTGGCGGTATGGGGCCGCATAAAGCCGGGTAGGCTCGGTTTGTTCGCGTACCTACCAAGTACCGGCCCACCCTGATATTCGTCAGACCAACCAGTTTTAACGAAGGCAATCTTGTCGTACATGCCTGGTTTTCCCTCCGAATGCGGTAGGAAGTGTGGGCTGTGAGGTCTAACGTTTGTTGTCGTGTTTTAATCGGGAATGGAGATATGGCCTTCTTTGAAGTATGACGCTTTATCATCACGGTAATACCATCCGGCCCCTTTTTCCGGGCAGCATTGGTTTGCATCGATTACTTTCGATGTGTTGGTGAGCGGAAAATAAACTGTCTTTCCATTTCGACCGCAATATCCATAAGCAGGAATGGACCGGTCGTAGAACATGATTGCTTTACTGTACACATTGGCATTCTCGCTCGGGCTGCACACTTCAATGGTGCTTTCATGCAGCAGGCGATCTTTAGTGAAGACCTTTACGGTTGCCTTATAGAATTGCTCGTTCACGCTCACATATTGGAGGAGGTTGCCTCCCTCTCTGTGGACGAGTTTTGTATCCGGATGCATGGTTCCTGTTACCCAACAGGCGTTGGCGTCGTTATAGAAAACGATATCGATGGCTGCTTTCCGGTCGGGATCATTTTTAGCGTTCAAAAATGATAATTCCGTCGTAGTGTTGTCAGGCATGGTGAGGGTGTATTGGTAATCGACCGCCCTGGTTGATGATTTTAGCCCCTCTGGAGTGAACACCCTCTCCCGATAGAGGGTTTGCTGCAGGGTGATTTTTGTCGGAATTGGTGCACCAGAGTTGTAGATTACTTTCGGCTCTGGTTGATAGGTCGTAATTTGTGATGCGCAACTGCACAGAATTGCCGGGACTATGGAAAATATTGTGATGCGCAAGAGGTGTGTTATGGAATACATGGCTTGCTTTTTTTGTGGTCAGCGTTGTTTAGGAACACAGATGGGGTCAGGTCTTGCATTGTGACACTCCATTCACACACCAGCAAAATATTGCAATGCAAGACCTGACCCAAAAACATGCTGGCTTTTTTGCTGGCCTTGGTAGGTTGGCACAGAGCGCGGCGAAGCCCAACGATATGCCCATCAGTAATGTCACGGCCAGTGTTGGGCAGCCACGCCCTTGTTAACAACCCAATGACAACGGCGTATCCTGCCGCGCGCAGTGGTTTTTTCGGGCTGGCGTTCTTGACCGGATTGGTAACGGTTGGGGATACTCCACCTTGTCACGTTTGATGACGTGATCGGGTTTAGCAGCCCGGAATTAGAGGCGGACAACCGCTGCGAAGCGGTTTATTTTCGTCCGCAACATCCTTGGTACGTCCTCAATGGCGGAGCAAGGAGGGGGCACCTTCGGGTGCGCCGGTTCCTCTATTCCGGTCTGCTAACCCGTCCTTGCGCCCGCCACCTTCGTTTAGCAGCGAAGCGGCGGGTTAATCCGCAAATAGAGGAGGCTCCCATGCCCATTTCCCAACACTCCACCCCCGCCCCGCCCGACCCCGGCCACCTCATCGCCCAAGCTCGCGATGGCTTTGCGGAGCTGGATCAGATTTTTACCATCCTCACATCCCTGATCGACCAGCGCAGCGTCGGCTACCAATTGGCGCGCGACGGCCGCCGACTGGCAGAGCGACATCACGCGGCGATGCAAACGCTACCGCCACCCTCCGATCGCCTAACCACTTCACTCCGCACGCCTTATGCGCACAGCGGAGGTCGTCATGGCTGACCTTCATCGCTGCCCTACCCCACCCAAACTGACCATCAATGACTTCAACGACATTGCCGATCTTGGTCTGGATCGCATTGCCCAATTAGGGAGTGTGTTCCGCGCAATGGTCGGCATCGCCGAGCCGGAATCTGATCTGCATCATCTGGCGAAGATCGGGGCGTATTTGTCAGAGGAATGGCATTTCGCACTGGATATGTCCCGCGCTGACACCTTGGATCGGCTCAATGTGCCGCGCTCCGTGAATCGGATGACGGATCGGCGTTAGGGGCCAATTGGCGGATTTGATGGCAAAAGGCCGGCGTTTTAAAAACGCTGGCCTTTTTGCTGGCTTTGGTAGGTTGGCGCAGAGCGCAGCGAAGCCCAACAATGCCCCCCGGTGGCAATGTGTGCGGCAAATGTTGGGCTGCCTGGCTCAGGCATCTACAATCCTGAATTTGGCGAGCTTGCATCCCCACCAAAATAACTTTCAACAATTTCCCCTGATCGAGTAAACAACGCATACCAAGAATAGTCGTCCTTACGACTGGGCACTAAATTATTCAATCGACACGCAACTCTTTTGAAAGTTGACAACAACTCCGTTTCCGGCAAAGCATCAATTGGAATATAAATTAAGACGCACTGGCCTTCATCTTGGACTTCGAAAGTAATCGAAGCCTTTCGAAATGACTCACCCTCAAGGAGATCCAAGATCTGGGCAAGCAATTCTTCCGTTATGATTTCCACCATTGAAGGCCTCTATCCAACTTTCTTCATGCCGACACAACTGGAACTAACATCATAAACATCCAGCATCTTTCGCCTCTTTTATTGCCCTATCCAAACCACGTTGCAAAGCAATAATTTGATCAACATGCCCTTCAAAAGTGGCTATTTTGGAGTCTGGATTGGAGCCAATGTGGTAGTGATTGTTATAAAGATCGTGTTGATCCGCGTAAAGTTGCGCCCGTTTTTTGTCAAGCTTCGCAGCCATGTAGCGCGGGTTAGCCGCGAGGCGTAACCCGCGAATTCAGCGAGCAAGAGACGCATTGCCCGCGCGGGTCAAACGACCCGCCCTACATGGCTTCATGGCTATGAGCCGAATGTATTTAAAACCACAAACAAAAAGAGATACAACACAAGCAAGACAACAATCGCCGAATAAAAAACACTTCCCATAACGCGCCAAACGCAGCGCTGGTTTACAAGCAACTTTCTCCAAGCATAAACACAAGTAAATATTGCAACAAACACCAAGCCCACATACAGAAATGGGAATGACTTCAACCAAACTCCTGAAGTAGAGTTTTTCCAAACATGAATAAAAACCAAAAAAATCGTCGCGACTAATATTGTAATCGCAGCATTAATAGTGTTCTTAATCCATAGAGACATCGTCAATTTTCTTTATTTAAACAGTGACGCCCAGCCTGGAGCTGTACCCACTGGCTGCGTGTATCGCAGACTCTGAAGGTCTCTTGCCTTATCGAGCAAGTTTTTGGTTTCCATTTTGCAATTGTTGGTCACAACCCAATTTGCATGTTCATATATTTTCTGATTAAGTGCACTAAAGGCTTGCCGGACATACGAATCAAGATCTGATCCACCAACCTTCTCGGCCAGCCCAGCCTTAATAGCTTCGGACGCCGTTTTTAAATCAATGTCTTGATTCACATTCCAACCCCTTAAATTCGCCTGATTACCCCAGCTGAAGGTTGTGATTGACCCATCCGAGTTAGTAACAGCCGTAAATGTATGAGTTATAGGATTATCACGTGATCGTGCAGAGTTACCAATGGCAGATAAATCGCGATTCACTACATAGGTATCTAGCCCTAGCGAATCCGTGCCGATCAATGGATTCCCATTCACATACGCATACGTCGAATTACTCCCCCCAGCCAACCCAATCGGATCACTCTCCGCATACCGCCCCGTCGCCGAATCATAATCCCGGAAATAGTTATAGCTATGCCCCGTCTCCGCATCGAAATACTGCCCCGGAAAGCGCAAGTTATAGGCAAACGCCGTGCCGGTTCCATTAGGGTCTTGATCCGGCAGGCTATTGCCAAACGCCTCGCCATCCCAGCGCCAGACCAGTGCATTGCTCACTGAATCGGTGATCTGCCGTGGCGTGCCGAGGTGGTCGGCCCAGACGTAGTAGGTCTTGCTGCTGGCGCCGTTGGGTTTGACCACGGCGATGGGGGTGTCGCCGAGCCAGACGGTTTCCTGAATCGCCTTGCCGGTGGCGTCGTATTCGCCCAGCAGGTGGCCGGCTTCGTCGTAGACAAAGCGGGTGGTGCCGTTGGCGTTGCTCTTCTGCAGCCGCTGGCCAATCGCGTTGTAGCGGTATTGGGTGGCGAGCGTGCCGACGGTGGCTTGGGTCAGCCGGCCGGCGTTGTTGTAGACACTGGTGATGGTGCCAGCTTGGGTCTGGTTGCCGGCTGCGTCGTATTGGTAGTTGGTGGCGTTGGTGCCGGTGATGCTGAGCAGCTTGTTGCTGTGGTTGCCGGTGTCGTAGTTGTAGGTGTTGTTGCTGCTGACGCTCACGAATGAGTTGCGGTTGCCGTTGGGGTCGTAGGCGTAGTTGCTGACGCCGCTGCTAGCGGAGGTGAGCCGGTCCAGCGCGTCATAGCCGAAGGTTTGGCTGGCGCTGCTGTCGTGCACCGGATCGATGAGGGTGAGCAGGTTTCCGACCTGATCGTAGCCATGCAGGCGCACGGTATCGCCGAGCGCGAGGCCGGCGATGCGGCCGGTTTTGTCGCCGGCGCGAGCCCATTTCTGGCCGTTAGTCCAATCCCAACTGTATGCGCCGATATTGGTGGACCAGTTGATATTGCTGGCGAGCGGTTGGCCTTTGACCTGCACAGCGCTAATTGCGCCGTTGCTCCACGTATAGCCGACCGTCAAACCGGATGGGTAGGTGATCTGGTTGAGCCGGTTGCCCGCGCCCCAGCCGTAGCCGACGCTTTGCGTGAGCGTGCCGCTGACTCGACTGACTTGGGTGACATGGCCAAGAGTGTCGTAGCCATAGCTGGTGCTGCCATCGGCATCGCTGAAGGTGGCGAGTTTGCCGATGCCGTTGGCGGCGGTGTCATAGGTAAAGCCGAGCTGCTGATCGCCATAGTCGCTGCTGGTCACACGGCCGAGCGCATCGTAGCCGTAGGTGGCGGTTTTGTTGCGGGCGTCTTTTCTGGTCAGGACGTTGCCGGCGGTATCCGGCGTGTAGGTGGTGGTGCCGGTATCCGGGCTGACCAGCGTGAGCAGGTTGTCGAGGCCGTCGTAGGTATAGGTGGTGGAATAGCCGTTCGGGTCTTTGACGCTGACCAGATGGTCGTTGGCGTCGTAGCCGAAGGTGGTGACCTTACCGTTCGGGTCGGTGAGCGTGGCGAGCCGGTTCAGCTCGTCGTAGCTGTATTGGGTGACGTGGTTCCACGCATCAGTACGCTTGGTGCGATTGCCGTCGGCGTCGTATTCGAACTTGGACTGGTTGCCCTTGCCATCGGTAATGGTCTGCAGCCGGCCGAGGGCGTCGTAAGCGTATTGGGTGGTGACGAGGCTGACGTGGGCCGGCACGGCGACCGGGGCGATCGGCAGCAGGGTCGGCGCGGGAGTTGGCGTCGGGCTGGGGATCGGGGTGGCGGTGGGTGCAGGCGTCGGCGTGGCGGTTGGGGATGGAGCAGGAACCGGCGCGGGGGTGGGGGTGGGAACTGGTGTTGGAGTGGGGGTCGGTGTTGGGGTGGGTGTCGGCTCACCCTGAATGATGCTGAGCATCATCGACATCACGGCCGCGCTCGATACTGGGGCTGGCGTGGGCGTTGCCGTCGGTGTGGCTGCGGCCAGTGCGTGGGGCGCAGCATTGGGGAAGGCCAAGTAGGCGGGAACGCCCACCAGCAGCCCGGTCAGCAATGCCGTGAGCGTGGTGCGGCCGAATTGTTGCGTTTTCATGGAGAGATTCTTGTTCATTGATCGCGCTCGGCTCGTTATTGCGGCTGGGCCGAGGCCAGCGGGATGTTGCGTTGCGTGGCCGCTTGTTGCAGTGCAGTCGCCAGCGTGCCGCTCGGGTCGTTGCGATCTTCCTGCGTGATGTTGCCGGCGTTATCCAGCATGTAATGCACCTTGCCGCCGCGACTGTCAGCAATGTCCGTCAGCCGGTGTGCTTTGTCATAGGTGTAACTCAGGCTGCTGCTGTCCGGCAGGGTGACGGTGAGCAGTTGGCCTGCGTTGTCATAGCCGAACTTGGTCAGGTCGTTGCCGGTCTTGCGCGTGAGCAAGCGGTTGCGCAGGTCATAGGTGAACGCGGTCACGACGTTATTTGGATCGGTCAGCGACAGCAGGTTGCCGTTGGCGTCGTAGCTGGTGAACGTGGTGACCTGGTTCAGCGCGTTGGTGACGGTGCTGAGATTGCCTTGGCCATCGTAGGTGTATTTGGTGACCTTGCCGTTTGGATCGGTGGCAGTGGCGACGAGGCCGAAGTTGCCGTAGGTCCAGTTCCAGACCCGGGCTTGTTTGGTCGCGGTGTCAGTGACGGTTTTGGTGAGCAGATTGCCGCTGGTGTCGTAGTCGAACTTGGTGGTGCGGTTCGGCTCGGTGATCAGCACCGGCAGGCGGAAGGTGGAGTGCCATTGGGTGGTAATGGTGCGTTCGTTCTTGGTACTGCCCACCGCTTCGGTGCGTTTGGTCTCCAGATTGCGAACGAGGTCGTATTCGTACTTGGTCTGGTTGCCGTTGAAGTCGGTGCTGGTGGCTGGATTGCCGTTGACGTCGTAGCCGAGACTATTGGTGGCGGCGCTGCAACCGGCACCACCGGGTTGGTTCTTGCCGGTCAGCAGCCATTGCTTGGCAATCTGTTGGAAGAAGTAGGTGCGCGTAAAGCCGCGCGGGTCAGTTTCGGTCGTAGTATTTGCCCCGGAAGTCGGATCGACGCCGAAAACCAGCGAGAACAAATCAACATCTCCTGCATGTTTCGAAGACGTAGCCCGGCCTTGCGTGTCATAGGCCCATGTGGCGAAACGAACGGCGTTTTCGTCGATGATGCCAGTCAGCAGATAAGGGTTGTTACTGTCGCCGTAGGTGTATTGGCGGGTAGTGGCGTCGGGGTAAGTGACGGTTGTTAGGCGTCCCGTGGTATCAAACGCGTAGTTCGTCGTATTGCCACCGCTTTGGATACTGGTCAGATGAAACTGGTCACTTGAAGCAACATAGAGCTGATGGCCTAAATTGTCGGTGATCTTACTTAGCACGCCCCAATAATAAGCCAGCGTGATTATGCGACCGCCGGGTGACGCAATCTGCGTCAGGTATCCCTTGCTGTCATAAGTTTCGGTGTTGATGCCGTCAAAGACGGTAAAACCAGTGCTGGTGACCGTGAGTTGGTACGGATTGCGACTTTGCGGTACGAGTGACTGACCATTCAAACCAAAAGCAAAGCTTTTGCCATCTTCGCGCTCCACCAAGTAACGTGCCGGCGGCCCAATGACAGTAACTTGCCAATCGGGATCCACGTCGGGCGTAGGCACGTAAGTAAATTGGCTTTGCGCCACGAACACGATGCGACGCATATAATTGTGCCGCCAGCCTTTGCCCAAACCATAATCGGTCAAGTTGCTGCTATTGAAAAAGCGTTGGAATGTCAAACCGCCCCCCCAATTGAGATCCGGTTCGATCTGAAACTTATTGCCAGTAGCCGTATTAATTGGATTACCAGAGCAAATATTAGGGGCACCCTGCTCAGCGTCAGCATCATAGGGTTGTGCACAACTGCTATTTGCCGGACAGAGGGGAATTGGTTTACAGCTGCCGCCAATACTCAGGTAATTATCGGCAGGGCAAGTCAGCTTGCAGATGTGGCTGGCTGGGCCAAAGAACTGGCCGTCCGGGCAGCTGGTGTCATATTCAAATTCGACATCTCCGATTGACATGTCGCCATTTTGGCCAAAGGTAACAGAACAGCCATACGATTTGATCGGAGTCGGTTTATTTGTTTCACAATAGTTATAACCAACTTGCATGTTCATAAGAGGGTTGCCAAAATTGCAAGCAGTAGCCGCCTGTTGCGTCAACGCGATTGGATCACCAATCGTACCCACGGTCGGCGAAGCAATATTGCCAAAGCGACAGCCAATCCGTGTAATTTTATATGAATCGGCAAATGCGCTCGTACAGCAGAAG
This sequence comes from Andreprevotia chitinilytica DSM 18519, assembly GCF_000711875.1. Classification (GTDB taxonomy): domain Bacteria; phylum Pseudomonadota; class Gammaproteobacteria; order Burkholderiales; family Chitinibacteraceae; genus Andreprevotia; species Andreprevotia chitinilytica. The sequence goes on along the minus strand of NZ_JONM01000005.1, from coordinate 194,196 downwards.
CAAATCATCAAACCCAACAAGCAACGGCACAATTGACGAGCGAGATCACTCACCCCAGCGTTACGAACATTCATACAAGCCGCCTTCAAATATTACGTTTACGTCGCAGGAATTCTTACCACAGAAAAATATGGGATATAAACTTGCGCGGCAGATCGTGCGGTACAGCCATAAGCGTTCATCGCACTAAATTGTCATTGACAAGCCTATACCCATACATTGCATCCCAATACCAGCCAATGCATGGCAGGTATATTTCAGTACTTCACGCCACCGCCGTTCTACTCAGTAGCTAACCACTGATTGAATATAAAACACTTTGCAATAAACCGGACTATTAGTGCCAGTCCACACTTGATCAGTAAGAGCAACCACGCTAATCGGGGTCTTGGTCGTTACCGCCAGCATAATGAGTGCAAAGTTCGAGGTGTAGCCTGGATCAGACTTTGTAAGCCAGATCCCGCCACAACCGGCAGGAGGCGTATCCAAAACGATCGCTACATCGCCGCCACCGTATTGATTAAATGTATAGATATTCGTGACTTTTGCGCCATTTACAGTAGATTGCGCGGCCAAGGCCGACCCACCAACCAACAAAAACAAAACGAAGCCAATTATGAATTTCAGTGATTTCATTTTTAATTCCAGACTAATTTAAAAAATGTTTCGGTCAAAAAAAGCAGCCTCGCGCTCCCGCACCAACCAAACTGTAAAAGAGACAACGGAGGCGAGCGGGTTGAAATCCACTCGGAAGCAAAACCGCGGAATCATGCCTGCGACATTATTTGACGTCAACGCTTTTTCCCTTACGGCCAACGCTGACAAAAAGACTTACAAATTTGAGATCACGACCTATCTTGGCGAGCGGCTGATCATGTTGTGCGCAGTGGAAAGAGACGAAGCAAACCCGACCTACCCTACTCACTGCTGGGGAACGAAACCCCGTCCGGGCAACGTGTACTTGGCTTCTCTGCCGCGCTCTGATGTTGTGACTGCGCAGCTATGCGCATAAAAAATCCAGCTTCAACAAAGAAGCTGGACTCCAAAGGGCAAGGGCAAATGCGAGTTGTGTAGCTCGGGTTGGCCGGAAGGCGTAACCCGCAAATTCGCGAACACACCACGCATCCGCCCTGCGCGGGTCAAACGACCCGCCCTACCAAGCTTAGAAATTGCCGTCGCTCTGCGATTGCGTCGCGCCGCAAGTGCTCGATGTCGTGAACTCGCGATTACCGCTGGTGGTGGATTGGCTGCTTTCCCACGTCACGGCGGCAGTGGTCGGGTTGTATTTGATGTACTTGTATTGAATCGCCGTGCTGGCTGGCAGCGTGACGGTGCCGGTCCACGGCACGTTGGCGCCGCTGCCCTGGATCGTCAGGGCGAAGGCGCTGGCTGGGGTCCAGTTGCCGAGCGCCGTCTGGTTGCCGGCCACATAGATGTTTTGACCAGTCACCGTGTTGGCGTTGGCAATGGTGAAGGTCACGCTCACGTTGCAGGCCGTGCTGGCGGAGGTCGTTACCGACAAAGCTGTGCTGACGGCAGAGGTGTTGCCGGCAGCGTCGTACGCGGCGACGGTGTAGCTGTAGGCGGTGGATGCGCTCAGGCCGCTGTCGGTGTAGCTGGTGGTGGTCGTGGTGCCTACTTGCGTGCCGTTGCGGTAGACCTTGTAGCCAGTCACGCCGACGTTATCGGTCGAGGCCGTCCAGCTCAGCGCGACCGTATTGCTGCCTACGGCGGTGCTGGTGAGGCCGGTCGGGACGGTGGGTGCGGTGGTGTCGGCGGCGGCGCAGGGGTTGGCGGCGTTGGATGTCACGACGCCGCTCTTGACCAGCGTGGTGCCGGTGCCGAGCGTGTAGTTGGCGCTGCTGTTGTTATCCCATGTGGTGCCGTTGTTGAAGTCGACCGTGAAGCTCGTTGCCGTGCCGAGGCTGACGGTGCGAGTCCAATAGCCCGTGCACGCCTGAGTCATGGCGACGCCCGGCGAGGTGGTCCAGGTGCCGTTGATGCCGTAATGGATGTTCACGGCAGTCCAGTCGGTCCGGTAGTAGTAGACGACTGCGTTATTGCCGGCGCTGGTAGTGACAGAGACAGCGCTGCTGGCGGCGGAGGTGTTACCGGCTGCATCGTACGCGGCGACCGTGTAGCTATAAGCAGTCGATGCGGCGGCGCTGGTGTCGGTGTAGCTGGTGCTTGTGCTGGTGCCGATCTGCGTACCGTTGCGGTAGACCTTGTAGCCGGTCACGCCGACGTTGTCGGTCGAGGCCGTCCAGCTCAGGGTGGCGCCGGAGGCGGTCACGCTGCTGGATGCAAGCCCGGTCGGTACGGATGGCGCGGTCGTATCGGTGACTGCCTTGGCACCGATGTGCAGGGCAACGCCGGTGGACGGTGCAATGCTCAGTGTGACTTGCCCGCCGCTCACGGTCACGGTTGTGCCGGAGCAGCTGCCGGTTTCCGGGTTATCGGACGCGAGCACGTTGCAGTAGCTGCCATCCGCCAGCGTGGTGGTAAAGGTGTTCTGCCAGGTGCTGCTGCTGTTATTGATGGCGACAAAGCCCTTGCCGCTGCGGGCAAACGCGATCTGGTTGGAATCCCCTGTCACCCAATTGGTGACCGATGCACCGCTCACGTAGTTACGGAAGCCGACCATATTGGCGACGCGACGATCGCGGTGGACGCAGTCCCATTTGCTGGTATCGAACGTGCTACTGCAGTTGGCCGGTACGGTTTCAGTGCCGTTATACGGTTGGGACGACGGCGAGCCGGAATCGTGATCGGCGAAGTAATAGCCGGATGCCACGCTCGGGTAGCCATAGTCGTAGGCCAGCATGAATACGTTGGCGAGGTAGAGCTTGTCGCCGTTGTAGGTGCTGAGCGAATCGCACACGCCGCCGGGAGCCCAGCTGCTGCAGGCGGTGCGTTCGGTATCGTGGTTGTCGACGAACACGGTGGCCTTGGCCGACGGCAGGAAGCCCCAGGTGGAGAACTCGGTCGGCAACGTCGACATATTGAAGCCGTTGGTATTCAGGAAGGAGTTCTTCATCGCGTAAACGTAATTGAACTCGTTGATGGTGCCGATGTTCTGGTAGGCCAGCATATCGCCGCTGGTGGCGGAGCCGACCGTGCCGTCGCGCAGCACTTCCTGCGTAAAGAAGTAACTGCCGGGCACCAGGCTCTTGATCGCAGCCAGATCGGCCGGATCGATATGCTTGGCGGCATCCATGCGGAAGCCGGCCACACCGAGCGAGCGCAGATCATTCATATAGGCGGCGATCTTGCCCTGCACGTAGCTGCTGCCGGTATTGAGATCAGGCAGGTTGTTCAGGTCACAGTGGGTGACGTTGTAGCGGTTGCTGCTGTAATCGCTGCTCTGGATCGTGCATTGCGGCGTGTGGAAATCGCTGCTGCCATAGGGCACGGCCGGGAATGAGCGTGCGGTAAAGGTCGAGCCAGCCGTGCCGGTGCCGCTGGCGGAAGCCATGTGGTTGGTCACGGTATCGACATAGACATCGACACCGGCCGCCGCGCAAGTGCTGACCATATTCTGGAATTGCGCGCGATTGCCGCTGCGCGAAACCAGTTGGTAGCTCACCGGTTGGTAGCGAGTCCACCATTGCGAACCGGTGATCGCTTCATGCGGCGGCGAGACCTGCACCGCCGCATAACCCTTGGGGCCGAGGAAGTTGGTGCATTCCTTGGCGATCGAATCCCAGCTCCACTCAAACAAGGTGGTATAGGCCGTACGCGGCACGCCCGGCTTCCATTCCGATGCGGCCTGGGCGGGTGTGGTGCCCAACGCTGCCGCCAGCAAGGCGGGAATGGTCAAAAACTTGATTAGCTTCATCTTACTCACTCCGTTTTTAGGGCAACTCACGCCCCTACGGGTGAGTCGCTCTGCTTTCAATTGAAATCACTTCAATGAATATTCTGAAAAACAGGCAAGACTGCAGATTGACTCTCTGGATCGTTCCATTCCCTCCGTGCAGTGTTACGGCATATCGGCTCGTTCTCTCCAACCCTTTTTTATGAAATGCAGCGCACAACAGAAGCTCTCATTCAAACCGCTATTTGAACTCATATTCAAACCGATTTGAAAACAAGACTCTCACCCTATAGAGATAAAAAAAGCCGGCCCATGACGGGCCGGCTGAAAGCGTGTTACTGAGGAAGAACTACTGCTTCATGCTGCTACAGCTGCTGTTAGCACGCGTTACGCAGTTGTGTAACGGATGCTAGCAACGCCTTGGTGCTTGTTCAGAATCTCTCCCGGCAACGTTTTACGCTGCCATCCCCCCTTTTTGAAGGGGGGCTAGGGGGGATTTCTGCGGCATCTCAAATTGCAATGACGTCGAAATCCCCCTCAATCCCCCTTCGAAAAAGGGGGAGGCAAAAAGCTGCAGCGCTTTAAACAGGCCGTTAGCGAGATTTTGAACGGCCTATCAGCCCTTGACCCCGCCTGAGGTTAATCCGCTAAGCATGAACCTTTGAGCGAAGAGAAAGACAACGGTAATCGGCAGCCCGGAGAGGATTGCCGCTGCGGCGAAATCGCCCCAGAGATAATTCTGCGTATACAAATACAGTTTGGAACCCACCGCCAGCGTGAGGTTTTGCTCTTGGTGCAGCAATACCGATGCCACCGGGTATTCGATAATCGCGCCAATAAAGGCCAGCAGAAATACGACCACCAGAATCGGCGCGGCCATCGGCAGCAATACATAACGGAATGCCTGGAAATGCGTTGCGCCATCGACCCGGGCGGCTTCTTCGATTTCCACCGGCACGGTGTCGAAATAGCCTTTGATGGTCCAGATATGCATGGCAATACCGCCGGCATAGGCCAATACCAGACTGCCGTGGCTATCGATGCCCAACCAAGGCACATAACTACCGATCTGATCGAAGATCGCGTAGATGGCAATCAGCGATAGCACGGCCGGGAACATCTGCATCAGGAACAGCGCGTTCAATCCCAATTGCCGGCCTTTGAAGCGCAGCCGGGCGAAGGCGTAGGCGCAAGTGGTAGACAGCAGCAGCACCACGGCGGCGGTGATGCCGGCGACCTTGATCGAGTTCCACAGCCAGCGCAGCACCGGGAATGGCGGATCGATCCAGCGGCCGGAGTCATCCATATACCCCATGCCGAGCGCGAGCTTCCAATGCTCCAGACTGAAATGCTCCGGGATCAGACTACCAGCGGCGAAGTTGCCGGCGCGCAGCGAGATCGAGACGATCATCAGGAACGGGAACAAGGTCAGCACCAGGAAGGCGATCAGGCCAGCGTGCGCGAGCAACACCTTGGTGCCATGTGATTTATCAAGAACCATGGACATGGGACTTTCCTTTAAAGCTTATTGCTAGTCTGTTTTCTCCCCTCGCCCATTTATGGGAGAGGGGCCGGGGGAGAGGGTCGTACCAATTGCAGAGTTCTTTTCACCACCCTCTCCCTAGCCCTCTCCCACACGTGGGAGAGGGGACAAATGCCTTAGCGTTTTTCTTGCGCGTTCACACGCGTCAGCTTCAGGTTGATGATCGAGAGGATCGCCACCAGCGCGAAGATCACGGTCGAGATCGCGGCGGCCAAGCCGAAGTTCTGGCCCGAATCCTGGAAGGCGACACGGTAGGTGTACGACACCAGAATGTCGGTCGAACCAGCCGGCGCGATGCTGTCGGTGAAGTCCGGCAGGCCGCCCGTCAGCAGCGAGATCAGCACGAAGTTGTTGAAGTTGAAGGCGAACGAGGCGATCAGCAGCGGCATGATCGGCTTCATGATCAGCGGCAGCGTAATCTGCGTCAGGTTGGTCCACACCCCGCCGCCGTTGATTGCGGATACCTCATACAGATCGGACGGGATCGATTTGATCAGGCCCATGCACAGCAGCATCATGTACGGGTAACCCAGCCAGGTATTGACCAGCAGCAGCATGATCTTGGCCAGCAGCGGATCGGAGAACCACTGCGGTTTCAGGCCGAACAGCTGGTTGAGCACCAAGTTGATTTCACCGAAGTTCTCGTTGAACAAGCCCCGGAAAATCAGGATCGAGATAAAGCCCGGCACGGCGTACGGCAGGAACAGCAACACGCGGTACACGGCTTTGAACTTGAGCCCTTCCCAGTTGAGGATCGATGCCAGCGTGAAGCCGACCACGAAACAGAACACGACGGTGAGAAAGGCGAATACCACCGTCCAGATAAAGATCTTCACCAGCGGGCCACGGAATTCGTGGCTGGAGAACAGCCGCTCGAAGTTGCCGAAGCCGATGTTGACCTTGAAGCCCGGTGCGACTTTTTCGCCACTGGCGAGGCTGGTGTAAAAACCGGTCTTGAAGTCGGGCTTGAGGACATCGTGGTTCTGCGCGTTGGTCAGCGAGCCATCGGCATTCTGCTTGTAGAGCGGCTCCATCTTGGCGAACTTGGTCAGCCCGGAAAGGCGGAACTCATCGGCGTCGTCCGGCAGCTTGAGCGCCAGTGTCTTGAGCGTGGCCTGATGCGCGATCACGTCCTTGAGGCCGGCTTTGTCGCCGCTGGGCGCATGTTCAGCTGGCTTGAGCTTGAGGGTCGAAGCATCCGCGCCCCTGAGCACCATCGGCTCGGATTGCCACGCTTTGCCCTGGGCGTTTTCGACATACACGATGTAGCGCTCATTGGCCCGATCGCGTTTATCGGTGCTGACCAGCAGCGGATAAAGCGACAGGGTCAGCTGGCCTTCATCGCCCGAGGCCGAGTATTTCTGATCGAGGAAATAGCTGGTGGCGCGTTGAAAGCTCAACAGATTGGTCGAGCTGTAATTGGTGAAGCCGCTGCCGATGGTGTAAAGCGCCGGGAACAGCACGAACACCAGCACGGCGGCCACGCCGGGATAGAGATAGCGCCAGGCGTAGGCGCGTTCCGAGGTGAAAACCCAGGTCGAAGCACCCAGCAGCACCAGGCCGCCCAGCGCGTAAAAAGGATGGCCGATGCGGTAGATGGCCAGGATCAACCACAGACCGGCGAGGAACGTCAGCGCGCCGAAGGCAAACCAGACGTAGCGCGAATTGAATCGTTGCATGCTTATATTTTTCCGTGAGAGCCCGACCTGATTGTCGACCGTCCGTAGCGCAACATCCATCGTCATGACTCATCCTCCAGCTAGGGATACAACCCGGAAGCCGGGCGGGTTTGGCGCCCTGCTTCTGGTGACTGCTGATCATTTCAATCGTTACTTCAAGCGCCTGCGCTTGGAGCTTGCTTAAAGTCTTGCGGTGCTGCGTGTTCAAAGCGCTTCTGGTTTTCGCCTCCCCCTTTTTGAAGGGGGATTGAGGGGGATTTCGGCATCGGTGAAAACTTGATATGGCGTCGAAATCCCCCCTAGCCCCCCTTCAAAAAGGGGGGAACAGAGGCACGAACAGCCGTCTACTTCGCAGTAATCCGCTCAGCCGCAGCATCCAGCCCAGCCTTCACGGTCTGACGGCCTTGGGTCACGCTTTGCAGCGTGGAAGCCATGGTCGACCAGAACTTGCCCATTTCCGGGTTGTTCGGCATCGGCGCGCCGTTCTTGGCGCTGGCCATGGTGGCCTGGATGTTCGGATCAGCCTTCAGCTCGTTGAAGAACGCCTTGTTGGCCGGCACGCCAAGCGGCACGTCGTCGTTGATGGTCTTCAGGCCCTTGAGCGCCAGCATGTGGTTCTCGATGAACTCCACCGCGAGTTCCTTGTTCGGGCTCGCCTGGTTGATCATCGCGCCCATCACGCCCACGAACGGCGCGCCCGGCTTGCCATTGACGGCAGGAATCGGGGCCACGCCGAAGTTGATCTTGCTCTTCTTCAGGTTTTCCCATGCCCACGGGCCGGTGATCATCATGGCGACCTTGCCTTGGTTCACGCCGGCTTCCATATCGGAATACGACGCGCTCTTGGGCATCACGCCGCCATTGATCAGCTTCATCAGCGTATCGACGCCCGCCACCGCACCCTTGTTGTTCACGCCGGTGTTGCCGGCGTCGTACGTGCCATCAGGCCGTTGCTTGAACGGATAGCCCCCGTTTGCAGCCAGGAGCGGCCAGGTAAAGTAGGTGTTGGTGAAGTCCCACAGGATGGCTTTCTTGCCGGACGCGGAGAGTTTCTTGTCCAGCGCGATCACGTCATCGAATGACTTCGGCGGGGTCGGTACCAAGTCCTTGTTGTAAACCAGTGCGACGGATTCGATGGCGATCGGATAGCCCCAGACCTTGCCACCGGAGGTGAAGGCCTTCCAGCCCAGATCGTCGATCTCACCCTTGACCTTCGGGCTTGGGGTCACCGGCGACAGCAGGCCGGCGGTCTTCCATTCGCCCAGGCGGTCATGCGCCCAGATCCAGATATCCGGGCCCTTGCCGGCAGCAGCAGCTTGCTGGAACTTGGCAGCGGCATCTTCCGGGCGCTCGACGATGACTTGCACGCCTGTGGCTTTGGTGAATTCCTCACCCACCTTGGCCAGACCCTTGTAACCCTTGTCACCATTGATCCAGATCAGCAGCTTGCCCGGCTCGGCGGCAAAGGCAGCAGGCGCACAGAGGCCGGCGGCCACTGCGACGGTGAGCGACGACAACACGAATTGCCCTAAACGGCGGCGCGAAACGTTCATCTTTTCAACTCCTCTCTCTTGCGTGTGTTTGTGCCTGTTCGAACAGGCACCTGTGGACCCGACCACTTTGGGGTGGCTGACGGAATCTGGCTTGGCGGCAATGCGGTTCACTTAAGTGCTCCCCTCGCCCTCGCGTGCAAGGCTTTCGCCTTGCTCAGCTATTGGTGGGAGAGGGGCCGGGGGTGAGGGTCGTGCAAAATACATCGACCTTTGCAAGCACCCTCTCCCTAACCCTCTCCCACTAAGTGGGCGAGGGGACAACTTCCTGAAGTGAACCGCGTTACCACTTGGCAAATGATTCCGTCAGTCCCCCCTATTCGGCCAAGGGATTCAATCGGCGGAACGCACTGCCATCCGCCCGGAATAAATAACCATGCTCCGGCTTGAAGCCGAGCAAACACTTCTGCCCATCGGCAATACGCGTCAGCGCCGGCAGGCGGGCCGACAGTGTTTCATCCGAACCCGGCGCTTGCAGATACAGCACCGATGCATCGCCCAGATGCTCCAGCGCCAGCGCAGTCGCGGCGATCGCGTTGCCCTCTTGCACCAGATGCAGATGTTCCGGACGCACACCCAGCGTGACTTGATCGCCCACCTTGGCGCCCTTCCCGTCAACGGCAACGCGTACTTTCTGCTTGCCCGGCAACTCGATTTCGACGCCGATGCTCTCGATGGCCGCAACCTTGCCCTGCACACAGTTCATCGATGGCGAACCGAGAAAGCCGGCGACGAACAGGTTGGCGGGCTCGTGATAGAGCTCGATCGGCGAGCCGACTTGCTCGATCCGACCGGCCCGCAGTACGACGATGCGGTCGGCCAGCGTCATGGCTTCAACCTGATCGTGCGTCACGTAAATCATCGTGGCGCCCAGTTCGCGATGCAGGCGGGCGATCTCGATCCGCATTTGCACGCGCAGCGCGGCATCGAGGTTGGAGAGCGGTTCGTCGAACAGGAAGACTTTGGGCTTTTGCACGATGGCGCGACCGATGGCGACGCGCTGGCGCTGACCACCGGACAACGCCGCCGGCTTGCGCTCCAGCAGGTGTTCGATCTGCAATACCTTGGCCACGCGCATCACATGCGGCGTGTATTCGACCTTGTTCATGCCCGCCAGCTTGAGGCCGAACGCCATGTTGTCGAATACAGACATGTGCGGATACAGCGCGTAGCTCTGGAACACCATCGAGATGCCCCGTTTGACCGGCGGCAGCTCGTTCACCCGGATGCCGTCGATCTTCAGCTCGCCATCGGTGATGTCCTCCAGCCCGGCGATGGTGCGCAGCAGCGTGGATTTGCCGCAGCCAGACGGACCGACGAAGACCACGAATTCGCCTTCTGCGATGTCCAGATCGATGCCGTGCAGGGTGGTGACGTCACCGAACCGTTTCTGCACATTGCGTAGGTTGACTGCGGCCATGATGGTTTCCTCTTAGAACCTGTTCAACGTCTCACATGCAGCTACTTGAAGCGCTGCAGGGTTTTACCTCCCCCTTCTCGAAGGGGGATCGAGGGGGATTTCGACTCAGTGGCAATTTGAAATGCCGCAGAAATCCCCCCTGGCCCCCCTTCAAAAAGGGGGGATGACTGCCAAGCCATGCCTCATAAAGACCTTGAAGAGGTTCATATTCCTTGTCATTCCTTGACGCAGCCGAACCAGCCGCCAAAGCCTTGCAACTTCAATGACTTGCCGTCACGCGCCGTACCTGTCAGGCCGTGGCCGTCCAGTTCGGTTGCCGCAAACGGCAGGGTGAATTCGGCCGGGGTATCGGCCAGGTTGAATACGCAGACCAAGCGGCCCAAGGTCGAACCACTTTCGTTGCTGCGGGTAAATGCCAGCACCGACTCCGGCGCACGCAGAAAACGGATATCGCCCGAGATCAACGCATCCTGCTTGCGCCGCCAACCGATGAATTGGCGGTAGAACTTGAGCGTGGAGCCGGCTTCGTGTTCTTGCACGTCGACCGAGCGAGCGATGTGCTCGGCCGGTAGCGGCAGCCACGGCTCGCCAGCGCTGAAGCCGGCTTGCGGCGCAGCGTGCTGCCACGGCATCGGCGTGCGGCAACCGTCGCGGCCCTTGAATTCCGGCCACATGGTGATGCCGTACGGATCTTGCAGCTGCTCGAACGTGAGTTCCGCTTCCGGCAGGCCCAGTTCTTCGCCCTGATACAGGCAGACCGAACCGCGTAGGCTGAGCAGCATCGCCAGGATGGTTTTCGGGAACAGCGGATTGGGGGTGTTGTGGCCCCAACGGGTTTGCACGCGCACCGAGTCGTGATTGCCACTGGTCCAGCAGCCCCAACCCAAGCCGGTTTGAATGGCAGTTTCAAACTCTTCGACCTGGCGGCGGATATAGTCGGCGGAGAATTCCGGCGTCAGCAGATCGAAGCTGTACGCCATGTTGAGTTTGTCGTTATTGGCGGTATAAGCGGCCATCAACGGCAGGCTGTTGACGTCCCCTACTTCGCCGACGCTCATCGCGCCGTAACGATCCAGCAGCGAACGAATCCGCTTCAGGAAGGCAATGTTCTGCGGCTGTGATTTGTCGTAGCGATGCGTCTGGTAGCCGTAGGGATTGTCGGCGCTGACGGTCTTGGTATCGCGCACCTCAGCCGGCGGGTTATTGCGCAGCTGAGTGTCATGAAAATGGAAATTGCAGGCATCGAAACGGAAGCCATCCACGCCGCGCTCAAGCCAGAACCGGATGTCGGCGAGCACGGCTTCTTGCACTTCCAGACTGTGGAAGTTCAGATCGGGTTGGCTGGTGAGGAAGTTATGCAGGTAGTACTGATTGCGGCGGGTATCCCATTGCCAGGATGAACCGCCAAAGATCGACAGCCAGTTATTGGGCGGCGTGCCATCAGCGCGCGGGTCGGCCCAGACATACCAATCGGCTTTCGGATTGGTGTCGCTCTGCCGGCTTTCCTTGAACCAGGCGTGCTCATCGGAGGTATGCGAAAGCACCTGATCGATGATGACCTTGAGCCCGAGCGTGTGCGCGGTGGCAATCAAGCGGTCGAAATCGGCCAGGGTGCCGAACAGCGGATCGACCTTACGGTAATCGGACACGTCATAGCCAAAATCACGCATCGGCGATTTGAAGAACGGCGCAATCCAGATGGCATCGACACCCAGACTTGCAACATACGGTAGCTTTTCGATAATGCCGGGCAGGTCGCCCACGCCGTCACCGTTGCTGTCAGCAAAACTGCGCGGGTAAATCTGGTAGATCACCCCACCGCGCCACCATGGTTGGTTCATTACTTCAGTCTCTTCTTTGGTTGAATTGTTTTTGTGTATCGACAAAAGGCCAGTCGAAGCCGTAATGCTGTTGGTGAGTTGTTCCCTCTCCCATCCCGTGCAAGGCTTTTAGCCTTGTTCAGGGAAAGTGGGAGAGGGTTAGGGAGAGGGTGCTAAAAAGGACATTGCCCGTGGCACGACCCTCTCCCCCAGCCCCTCTCCCACAAGTGTGAGAGGGGAGCTTAGGCAACCCGATTTACCACCAGGCTTCAGCTTGGGCGCCAATGGTCATACCGTTCTTCTTGCTGCCGAACGGGCCGTTGATCGACAACGGGTTGTTCACATCGGTACCAGCTGCGGCTTGCGCGGCGCTGTTCCACTTTGCGTAGGTGGCGAAGAAGCGCAGTTGCGGACGAGTCCAGTAACCCGGCTGCGGTTGAACGATCAGCGCGGCGGTCAGCTTGCCGAGTTGGCGGGCATCGCTGCCATCCGGCTTCACGCGGTCGTAACCGGCTTCGAGCGCACCAGCGAGGTGCTCGGTGAAGGCATACACCGGGCGAACGCCGAACGAGTACCAGGTCTGGCCGGAATTGGCTTGCTTCGGATCACGCTTTTCCCAGATCGCAACCGCTTGGCCGGACCAGTTGGTGCCCTTCGGCTCGACGACGATCTGTTCAACGAAGCGGTAAGCCTTGTCGTCCTTGTCGGCGGTCACGTTCGGGTAGCCGTAGGAGAAGCCGGCGATGTCACCCTTGGAGAACTGAGCGGCAAACTGGTTGAAGCCACCGTACACATCACCTTGGGTGTGCATGATGTTCAACGCTTGGCCATTCGTATGCTTGCCGTTGTCCTTATCTGCCTTGTTTGCAAAGCGGAAATCAACGCCGATGGTCAACTCGCCACCCGGGTTGGTCTTGATGCCCGACAGACGGAAATCGTGACCGGACACGCCGATGTTGCGGCTGGTGCCATCATCTGTGGTCACGGTGTTTTCACGCCATGCATAGGCGAACTTGCCGAAACCGACGTCGACGTTTTCGATACCAGCACCCGGGCCGGAGTTATCCCAGAAGTAGAAGTCGTTCATGTGCACATCGTGGCGGTCGTAGTAACGCTTACCGACCCACAACTTGGTGTGCTCACCCAAGCCAACGCCTTCGGCCGTGGCATAGAACTGGCGGACGGCGATATCAGCGGAACCCTTGGTGCTTTCCCAGTCTTGCGCTTGGGGAGCGACCACGGCCAGCATCGATTCGATACGGAACTTGGTGCCGGTGGCTTTGTTTTCATAAGCGGTGCCGCCGAAAGCCAGCTCGCCGTAGGTTTCACACTCGTTGCCGAGACGGTACTTGGAACCGGCGCCGTCCAGCTTGAAGCAGTTGGTGGAACCACCGCCGCCGATCGTGCTGCCGATACCGCTACGGAAGTAGCCGTGGAAATCCACCGGCACATCAGCCAGAACCGGTGCAGCCACACCAGCGGCAAAAATTGCGGCGATCGCAAACGACATAACGCGTTGCTGAGTCATCTATCCACTCCTGGGCCCTGATGCGGGCCGCTCGTCTGTGTTGTAGTGAATGACATAACAGGTTCGTAGTGGACTACGAAATTCCGATACTCATGTCATCTTTTCCGCAAACTCAAACCGATTTGGTTATTTTCAAACCGGTTTGAAGTTCGGACGGGGCTGATATTAATTCCGTAACGGAAATATTTACACTACACAGTAACCCTTATGTTGCACCGAAACCAAACCGGTTTGAAATTTGTTGCACCAGAGTGGAGCATGTGTTTAGCAAGGGGAGTGGGCATGGCTTTTAACCCATCAGTGATGCGCCTACGGCGCGGCCAAAAGCTTTACAGCGGGAATCCGTCCCGCGGCCGGGGAAAGGACTTTGTCTCGCCAAAGCCCTCTCCACTCCAAAGGCGACCCTGCGCCTTACGGTCCTCCGGACTACCCTCGGTCGGTCGCGAGCCTAAGGTCTCGCGACACTCCCTCGGCGCTTAGCGAAAGGGGGGAAAAGCGCGCAGTGCAACCCGTGTGGTTACAAATAGCGGGGCAGCTTTTGTACGATGAGCAACGCATTACGGTGATCTGTCCCCTCGCCCACTTGTGGGAGAGGGTTAGGGAGAGGGTGGGGAAAAGAACGCCGTCCTTGGTAGCTCGTAGGGCGCAATCCCTATAGCTGGGCGAATCTCTACGTGCGAATTTTTAATTCGCTCAGTGATGGATTCGCACGCGAAAGGGCATTGCGCCGTATCTGCGCAGAGACAAGGACTACGCATGTCCTCAAGAACCGGGAAAAACGCTTAGAACACGCAAAGAAAAACGCAGGGGAAAGATCAGACCGGCAGCGGCGTATCGGTCGTGCCGGCGACGAATACCGGCTTCCAGAGGCGGGAAAGTTCAGCGGCCGGGCGGCCGTTCAATCGCGCCAGCATCAGCTCGGCCAAGGTGCGGCCAGCCTCGCGTGGTTCGGGCTGCAAGACCGCGCTGACTTCGGAGGTCTCGGTCTCCTGGCTGCGTAGACCACCAAAGACGATGACCGAAATATCGCGCCCGGCCACCAGTCCGGCTTGGCGCAATGCGGTCATGACCCCCGGTGCGGAGACATTGTTGTCGACCACGATCGCCGTCGGCGGCTCTGGCAAAGCCAGCAGCGCCTGGGTTGCTACAGCGCCCTCCTTCGGACTCAGGCCACCGCAGACGAGGTACTCGGACCGGGCATCCGCACCGGCGGCGTTCAGGCCGACCAGGAAACCCAAGCGGCGCTGCATGGCGAAGTTCATTTCCAGCGGCGCATGCACTAGCGCAATGCGACGGTGCCCTTCCCCGGTCAGCTGATCGACTGCAAGGCGCATGCCGGCTTCGTTGTCGTAGTCGAACCACGGGTAGGGATCGGCCAGCTCGCTGCGGCCATGCGCCACAAAGGGGAAGTTCTTGCTGGCGAGATATTGCAGGCGTGCATCATGCACACGGGTCCGCGCCACGATCAGGCCGTCGACCCGGCCACCCGACACCACGCGGTGATAAGTTTCCAGCTCGTTTTCGACCGCAGCGGAGACGATCACCAGATCCATGCCCGCCTCGCCCAACCGTTCAGTCGCCCCGGCGATGATGTCCAGAAACACCGGATCGCCCAGGTCGGTCGGCTCGAACGGGTAAATGATGCCGATGCTATCGGTCTTGCCCGTTGCCAGCCGCCGCGCCACGGTATTGGGCCGATACCCCAGCCGCACTGCGGTTTCGACCACACGTTCGCGGGTTTCCTGATTCACCTCAGGGAAACCATTCAGCGCACGGCTGACCGTGGTCGGGGATAACTGCAGATGGGCGGCCAGTTGGCGAAGGTTCATTGTATGGATGAATTAGTTGACACGTGTCTCAATGTTACTTGGCGTTTGGCTAATCAGCTATCGGCAAAACGCAATGAAGCGTAACGCAGAAAACACATGCGGATAGGGCATGTAAATTGCGTTGCAGACCTGTCGTGGCGCGGCTTGCGATGAAATAATCCAAAGCGGTGTGAATACGCTGTATGTAAACTTTTTTTGCAATTTTTCCGGATATTCATGCAATAGCCGCCCAAACAGTATTGGAAATATTATCAATAGCTGATTGATCGGCCGTGTTGTATCGATACAAATCCATGCATGCCACTAGCTAAACCGTGATGGCATCCGGCAAGCAGGCAACGGCCATGCCCGCGGATGATGGACAAAATAATGGATGGCCATTTCGCAATGGCCATCCACGGGCACCGTTGAATCGGACCGGAATCAGGTTCCGGTCATTTCACCGGATCAGAACGAGGTGCTGAAACCCACGCTCACCGATCTCTCGGTGGCGACGCCGGAACCATCCCACTTCACGATACCGGCCGATGCAAAGCCGGTGGTGGCCTTGCTCAGCGTGTACTGCACACCCAGCACGCCTTGCTTGTAGCCGGTGTTATCCACGGTCTTGCCGGCGGCCTTCAGATCAAAGCCGCGGGTGAGTTCGACAAACGGCATGGCCTTGCCGAACTTGTAGCCGGCGGTGAGGACAGCTTCCTGGGCACGAACCTGATCGGTGGTCGCGATCTTGCTGCTGGTCGGGTCAAACGCTTGCAGCGCGGCAACGTTGTAAACGGTGCCTGGGCCATCCACGTACTGGCCGCTGGCCTTGCCGAGGTAGCCATTCGCTTGCTGGAATGCGCCCACCACGTACAGCTCATCCTTGATGTAGCCGCCTTCAAAACGCCACCAGTCCTTGAGTGTGCCTGCGTTGGTTGCCTGATTCAGCTGCGATGCATCGCCAAAGGCCTCGTAGTTCAGTTTGGCCAGATAACCAGCGCGCTCGAAGGACAGACCCACGTTGATCGCCTGGCTGTTTGTGCCGGCAACACGTGCGGTATCCGCGTTGTAAAGGGTGGTGAAGGTGAAGCCGCCGAAGTCCGGGCTGTCATAGCGGATGGCGTTGTTGAAACGATGATCGATGCGGGTCGAGTACAGCTGGCCGGCGACGTCGCCGCCGTAGGACAGCGGATCGATGTATTCCATGTCCAGGTTGGCGTAGTCAGAGAGGTGGCCGGCGCGGAACGTGCCCCAATTCCCTTGCAGGCCAATGAAAGAGTCACGCGTGCCGAACAAATCCTTGCTGTTGCTACCGCCGACGTGGATACGGTTTTCCACTTGCCAGATCGCGGTATCGCCGCTATCGAGCTTGTCCGAGCCCTTGAAGCCGATGCGCGAGACATAGTCGCCGATCTTCACGCTGTTGACCGGATTGCCGTTGGCATCAACGACGCTGTTGTAGCTGTGGTTGAAGTTCAGACCGGCGCCAAGCTTGCCGTAGATCGTCACGTCAGCCAGCGCCATTGCCGGCACCGCAGCGATCGTTGCTGCGAGGATGTACTTTTTCAATTCAATTCTCCCTGTTGCTGCTTGATTAGCTGAAATAAAACAATTTCTTGCTGAGTCCCCCCAGCCTTTCTTCAGCCTCGTTCTCTTGCGAGGCATTGTGCTTTTGCGGCCGTGCCTGAATGCGCCGATGCCCCCTGTTCTGCAGTTGTATGCATCGATCCGCAGACAAAATGGCCAGCAGACGGAGGGAGAGGCTGCTGTTTGCGCAAGCAGGCGTGAAGCAGGTAAATCCCCAGCCCGCTTGTTGGCGGCATTTCTGACGGGCACGTTGGCAGTGCTCAAGGCGGACGCGAAGGCAACAAGGCGGTGCAAATGGCGCGTGCATGCGCCGCTTGTCCTTGCTGTTGCTGGCTTTAGCGGGTGATGTCAGGGCATGGCGGCTGCACCATGTACGGGCAGCGATAGGGGCGGTACGGCCGGTCTAATCAGCCGGAGCCAGGGGGAAAAGTGTTGTATTTATACAAACGAGAATGAATGAAGGCGCGACGGCCAGCCA
This sequence comes from Andreprevotia chitinilytica DSM 18519, assembly GCF_000711875.1. GTDB lineage: Bacteria > Pseudomonadota > Gammaproteobacteria > Burkholderiales > Chitinibacteraceae > Andreprevotia > Andreprevotia chitinilytica. Next base: position 176,966 of record NZ_JONM01000005.1, on the reverse strand, counting down.
GAACAGCAAACTCAAGGGGGTCAGCTGCGCAGTTGCCGCACGCGTTCGAACAGGCAGATCGCTGCTGCCGCACCGACATTCAGCGATTCAATCCCCGGCGCCATGGGAATTTTCAGGCGGCGGCTGGCGAGCTTTGCCACCTCCGCACTGACCCCCTGCCCTTCCGAACCGAGCACCATGGCGAGGTTGCCGCGCAGATCGGCGTCGTACAGATCGACCGCGCCATCCAGCAAAGTGGCGGCGATCGGGCCATCGAAGTGCCCCAGCAAGCCTGGCAAATCAGCCCGCTCAATCAGTTCAATCGCAAAATGCGCGCCCATGCCGGCCCGCAGCACCTTGGGCGACCAGACATCGGCACATGCGCTGGATAACCAGATTTGATCAACGCCCGCCGCCGAGGCGGTGCGGAGAATCGAGCCGACGTTGCCGGGGTCTTGCACCCCATCGAGCGCCAGCACACAGCCATCCTGCCGCGCGACCGGGGCAGCGGGCAGCGCGGCCAATGCAATCAGACCGGTCGGGCTCGGCAGCTCGGTCAAAGTCTGGAACAAGGCATCGGCAATCACCAGCGGTTTGACCGCGGCGCGTTCGATCAACCGTGCACATTCGGCATCGCCCAATGCAGTGACAGTCACCAGGAGTTGCTGCATTTGCCAGCCGGCATCCAGCGCAGCTTCGATCAGGTGTGCGCCGTCTAGCACCATCAATCCCTGCTTGAGCCGATCACGCCGATGGGTGGCGAGCTTACTGGCCAGTTTGTAGTGCGGGTTTTGCAGCGACTGGATGATGTCCATGAGCGAATGTTGGGTTTGACTTTCTTGGGGGGAATTACTGGGCGCGGTCAGCCAGCGCACGGCTGACGAGCAGGCAGATTTGTTTGAAGTGGGCGTACACATCGTTATCGATGGGGCGATCAGCAGGCCGATCAGCGTAAATCAGGCCGACCGGGCGGTTGCCGACGAAAATCGACATCGCACAGAAATCGCCCTTGCCACACTGGCGGAGAAACAGCGGCGGCAGGCGTGGCCCGAGTTCGGCCCGGGTCGCGTTGTTCAGCCAGATACTTTGCTGCTTGCTCATCAGCTTGGTCAGCAAATGCGGCGGATCGAGCGCCAGCATGAAGATACGCAAAGGATCGTCATCCTCCGCCCCGTGACTGAAGCGCGCCTTGAGCGTCTGCTTTTCGGCGTCCAGCAGGCAGAACATCACCCGCCGCATGCCCAAACCGTTGATCAAGGCTTTGAAGGCACGCTGCATCACTACATTGGTCGGCGCACCGGATTTACCGGCCAGATGCAATGCCTGCATGGCTTGGGCGAGCGGATCGGTGGGCAACAATTCGGGCGGTTTATGCTCGGCCGGGGCCGGAATAGGATGCGGAACCGGGGCCACTGGCGTGGTCGGCGCGACCACCGGCGAAGCGGGTGCGGCACGTGGCACGGGTGGCGCAATAGCGGGTGTGGCCAGGACACGCGTAGGTGTCGGCACGGCATGCACTGCGGAAACCGGTGCAGCCACCTTGGGCACGGGCCACTCGCCGGGCAACATGGGCAACCAACGCGCCGCCGGCCAATGCTCCTGGACCTGCCGACGCGGTGCACGGGCAATCTGCAACAGGCGGTGGCGAATCGTGTCCCAAACGTCTTCCGCCGGCCGATCCAGCACGGCCGCGATGGTAATCAGCGACTGTTGTACGGCTTGCTGCCACCAACCACGTTCGAGCCCGGGGACAAGTTCCAAGACTGCGTGCTGCATGGCGATGCGTGGCTGCATATCGCCGCCAAATTCGTTGAGTTTGCGGAAGGCGTCCGGCAGCTTCCAGCCACCGATCAAACCAAGTGCCTCACCAGTGACACGTGGCGCGTTCGGGTCGATGCTGGCGATCTGGCGCAGCAGCTGCGGCACATGTGCGAGGTAGGCGGAGAGGTAGATTTCTTCGAGCTTGGCATCGATCCGCTGATTGGCGAATTCACGCGCCAGCTCAGCGCTAACCCGTGCGCAGGCGGCTTCGGCATATACGGCTGCCAGCACTTGCGGATGATTCTGCAGTAGGTCTTCGACCGCGGGGCCGCGTGAAAAACGCTCCAGAAATGCGGTCAGGCCGAACAACATGATCGCGCTTTCGATGGTGGTGACATCGGCGGCAAGGCTGCTTTTGTCGCGTTGATTGACGAGCTTGAGCACCTGCGCGCACAAGAGTGGATCGCCAAGCACGACATTCGCCACTTCATCCGACTTGATCCGGTCGGCACGGCGCAGCAGCGGCATCAATTGCTCGCGCGTTTCCTTGAACGCAGGCCACGGCCGCGCATTCCAGTAGCGCAGCCAGGTCGTCACTTCTGCCGGGGTGGCGCTCACAGTCGCCATAACAACAACTCGCTTCCTTTCCAGTCATCCACCGCGCCGATCCAGTCGGGCTCGACATCGGGAATGGCAAAACTGTTACTGATCAAAATCGCGCCGGGTTTCATCTCGGCACGCGCTTTTCGCCATAACCGCGCCATTGGCGCGGGTGACAGGTATGCATACACCACATCGTAGTCGGCGAGGGGCAAGGCGAACAGGTCGCCGCGCAGCCAACGTATGTCACGCCGCCGCAAGCGCAGGCGACCGATCAGCCACGGCAGCCAGGCGAATTCGATGCCGGTCGAGCACACGTCCGGCCGGTGCCGCGCCAGCCATGCCAACGCCGTGCCGGTGCCAGCTCCCAGATCGATGAATCGGGCATTTGGCGGAATCTGGCTCGCCAGCATCTGCAAGGCTTTGGTGTTGCTGAGGTAGAGGGGAACGCGGCTTTGCAAGGCGCCAGCGCAGACGATCCAGCTGACGACAAAGGCCGCCAGCCAAACCCACGACGACCAGTTCAGCCAGATGCCGAAGGCGAGTGCGAAGGGAAAGACCAAATGCAGCGCACCCCACCACCAGCCTTGGCGCTGGAATCGATAGGCAAGCCCCAGCGCAAACAGCGAGGCCAGTCCGAGGCCCATCAGGGCAGGCTGCGCAACATACATGGCAAGCCCAAGACCGGCCGCGAGCGCAACCAGCTGGATCAACAGAAAACGCCAGACCATCCGATATGATCAGCCGTTGGGAGCTGCGGCTGGCGCAGAGGCTGCTTCTGCCCCGCCGGTGCCGGCCTGATCGCGGATATCCTGCTCGGCATCCTTGTTCAGGACGACGATGCTGATCCGTCGATTGATCGGGTTGTAGGCGTTGTCCTTGTCGAGCGGCACTTCGTCCGAGAAGCCGTTGACGCGCAAGACTTTCTTGGAGTTGAGCGACCCGCCGCCGATCATTTGCCGCCGGGCGGCATTGGCGCGATCGCTCGAGAGCTCCCAGTTGCTGTAGCCGGCTTGCCCGCCAGCGAACGGCTGCGCATCGGTATGGCCGGACATCGACAAGGTATTCGGTACCTCGTTCAGCAGTTTGGCAATCTCGCTGAGGATGTCTTTGGCATAGGGTTCGAGCTCGCTCGAACCGGATTTGAACATGGGTCGATTCTGGTCATCGACGATCTGGATGCGCAGGCCTTCGGCGACCATATCCAGCTTGAGCTGCTTCTTGAATTGCGCAAGCTTGCTGTTGGTCTTGGCCTTGTCTTCCATCAGCTCTTCGAATTTCTTCTTGAGCTCGGATAAGCGCTTGCGATCCTTGGCCGTCTCATCGGGGGTCGGATTGCCTTTGGTCAGCTGGCCGGTTTTCTGCGTCAGATCCTTGCCGCCGCCCTTGATGAGCGAGGTGGCATCGCCCGCCCCGCTACCACCGGTCTTACCGATCTTGAGCGGGTTGGAGAAGTAATCGGAAATCCCCTTCAGATTGCCCTTGGAGACCGAGCCCAACAGCCACATCAGCAGGAAGAACGCCATCATCGCCGTCACGAAGTCGGCATAGGCGATCTTCCACGCACCACCGTGATGGCCGTGACCGCCCTTCTTGATCTTCTTGACGACTATAGGACGTTGGGAATCGTCGCTCATCCGTCCTGCTCCATTCTTCTTTTGCTAAATACTCGAGCTGTTCTCAGTCACGGCCGTTGCGTACGGCAAGGCTGAGCAACAACGCCAAGCTGGTTTTGTTGGTGGCGGTTTATTTGGCCTTGGCGCTCTTGACGTGGTCTTCCAGCTCTTTGAACGATGGTCGTTCGGTCGAGTTGAGCGCCTTGCGGCCGAACTCGACGGCCACCTGCGGCGCATAGCCATTGAGGCTGGCCAGCAAAGTCACCTTGACGGTCTGGAACACCTGGGTGCCCTCGCCCGCCTTGAACTCCAGCGAGCTCGCCAACGGGCCGATGAAGCCATAAGCCAGCCAGATCCCGGTAAACGTCCCCACCAGCGCTGCACCGATCAGCTCACCCAACTGGGCTGGCGGCAAATGCAGCGAGCCCATCGTATGCACCACGCCCATCACGGCGGCCACGATACCGAAGGCCGGCAAGCCATCGGCGAGCTTGGCCATGACACTGGCCGGCATTTCGGATTCATGATGGTGGGTGTCGATTTCGACATCCATCAGGTTCTCGATTTCGAACGCATTCAAGTTGCCGCCGACCATCAGGCGCAGGTAGTCGCAAATGAACTCGACCACGTGATGATCGTGGGCGATCTTTTCGTACTTGGAGAACACAGCGCTGGAATGCGGATCTTCGACATCGGCCTCGATGGACATTAGGCCTTCTTTGCGCACCTTCGAGAGCAACTCGAACATCAGCGCAAACAGATCCATGTAAAACGCCTTGCTGTACCGGGAGCCCTTGAAGAGGCTGGGCAGCGCCTTGATCGTGGCATTGAGCGGCTTGCCGCCGAAGCCGGCCACCAAGCCACCGATACCGCCACCGAAGATGATGACGATTTCGGCGGGCTGCCAGAGAACATGAAGCTCGCCGCCATGAACGGCGTACGCGCCCAGGATGCAGGCGCACATGAATACGTAACCGATGATGACGAACATGCGTCGAAATCCCTGTGCGATGCGGCAATGTCAGACTAGCGCCTGAATAGCCATTGCATGTGTTGTTGTATTAGTTCTAATGCGCTCTAGCATCTTAGTTGCAGGCCATGACACCGGCAATAAGCGATCCTATGCAGCAGTGGAATGCGGCGGATTTGCAACGGCTCGGCGCTACCAGAGCGATGCTTGTGCCTTGGCGGCTCGCACTGGCGCAAAACTCATCCGGTGCAGCGGGCATGGGCCAAGGCTCGCCAGTGCAGCCAGGTGCTCCGCGGTCGGATAGCCCTTGTGCTTGGAGAACCCATAACCGGGATAGCACGCTTCCAGCTCATCGGCTTCCCTATCCCGCGCCACTTTGGCCAGGATTGATGCGGCGGAAATCGCTTGTACCTTGGCATCCCCTTGCACGATGGTTTCGACCGGCATGGCGAGTTTGGGCGCACGATTGCCGTCGACCAATGCCCGCTCCGGCGTCACGGAGAGCGCCTCGACCGCGCGGCACATCGCCAGCATGGTGGCTTGCAGAATATTGATCGTGTCGATTTCAGCCGCGCTCGCACTGGCAATGGCCCAGGCGATGGCACGTTCCTGAATCTGGCCGAACAGCTGCTCGCGCTTTTTGGCGGAGAGCTTTTTGGAGTCGTTCAGCCCGACGATGCCGTGGTCATCCGGCAGGATTACGGCCCCGGCGAATACCGATCCGACCAGCGGGCCGCGCCCGGCTTCATCAACACCACAGATCAGCGCCATGCCCGCCCCAGTACGCCCGCGACTGCTTCAGCGGCACGCTCGGCAGCATTGCAACGCAACGCTTCGTGATGTTGCGTAAAGCGTTCCGCCAGTGCATCGGCCAAACGTTTGTCATCAATGAAGTTGCTGAGCGCCTGCACGAGGTTGTCGACGTTGGCGTCCTGCTGCAGCAGCTCCGGCACCAAAAAGCGACCTTCCAGCACGTTCGGCAGGCTGACATAGGGTAAACGCAGCTTTTTCTTCACCATCCGGTAGGTGAGCCCGGTCAGGCGGTAGGTGACCACGGTTGGCCGCTTGGCCAGCATTGCCTCAAGCGCAGCCGTGCCAGAGGCAACAAGAATGGCATCCGCCGCCTGCATCGCTTCGTGCGCGTGGCCGAACAGCATCCGGAACGGCAACTCCTGCGCGCCTTGCTTCCACATCTCGGTTTCGAACTGCAGCCGTGTTTCACGCGTAATCAGCGGCACCAGAAAGAGGGCATCGGGATAGCGCTCGAACAGTTTTTTGGCGGTCTCGACAAACAGCGGCGCGTGCAGTTCAAGCTCGCTTTGCCGGCTGCCGGGCAGCATGGCAAACACGGTGCGCCTGTTGGGCACATCCAGCACTTCGCGGATTTCGGCTTGTTTCGGTGCCAGCGGCATCATGTCTGCCAGGGGATGGCCTACATAGGTTGCAGGAATGCCCGCCTGACGATAAATCGCCTCTTCAAACGGGAACAGCAGGAGCATGTGCGATACGGCTTGGCCGATTTTCTTGAGCCGTTCCGCACGCCATGCCCACACCGACGGGCTGACATAGTGAATGGCCGGAATACCAGCGGCTTTTGCCGCCGCTTCGACATTCAAGTTGAAATCGGGGGCATCGATGCCGATCACCAGATCCGGCTTCTCCTTACGGATGGCGGACTTCAACTTGCCACGGATACCCAGCAGGCGCGGCAAGTGCTTGATAACCTCGGCATAGCCACGAACCGCCAGCGTTTCCATGGGCACGACCGAGGTCGCACCGACAGCCAGCATTTTCGGGCCGGCAATCCCGGCAAAGCGGGCACTGGGGTAACGGGTTTTCAGGGCGGCAATCAGCTGCGCACCCAATAGATCGCCAGACGATTCGCCGGCCACAATCACGATGCGCGGCCCGGCGCCGCCTGGTTCAAAGAGTCGATACGTCATCGGCTCGGATTCAATTTGTAGTTGGGAATGGTCGCGGGGAGCCTTACTCGCGCCGCATTGACGTGGCGCGCTGTAAGCCAGGCAGTGATGCCTTTCTCCGCAGCAGCGAGATGATACTTGAGTCTTGCAGGAATGCTGAGAAAAACCTTCCCTTATACCGCAAATTGCAAAGGAGTGTCTGTGATCAGCGTATCAGGCCGCGTGTGCTGGCCGCGAAGAAGTCGACGAATGCCTGCAGTTCCGGCGCACCCACGGCCGCGGCTTCGATCTGGCCTTTCGCCTCATCCAGCGGCAGATTCTGGCGGTAAAGGGTTTTGTAGGCGCGCTTGATCGTGGTGATCTGCTCGCTGGTAAAACCACGCCGCTTGAGACCTTCGCTGTTGATGCCATTTGGCGTGGCACGGTTGCCGGCAGCCAAGACGTACGGCGGTACGTCTTGCGAGATCGCTGCAGTGAATGCGCTCATCGCATGCGGGCCGACCTTGCAGAACTGGTGGATGGTGGTGAAGCCACCAAGAATCACCCAGTCGCCGATGGCTACGTGCCCGGCCAGCGTGGCGTTATTGGCAAAGATGCAATGACTGCCAATCTGGCAATCATGCGCAATGTGCACGTAGGCCATGACCCAGTTGTCGTCGCCAATCCGGGTTACACCTTGATCCTGCGTCGTGCCGGTAGACACAGTGACCGACTGGAAAAACGTATTGCCATTGCCAATCTCAAGCCGCGTGTCTTCGCCAGCGTACTTCTTGTCCTGCGGCTGGCAGCCGATGTGTCCGAACGGATGAAAGCGATTATTGCTGCCAATCGTCGTCGCCCCATCGATCACGACATGCGGGCCGACCACGGTGCCTGCACCGATTTTCACCCCCGGCCCGATCACCGAAAACGGGCCGACCTGGACATCTGCGGCCAGTTCAGCTTTGGGATCGATAACGGCGGAGGGGTGAATCAGCGTCATGGGCAAGCTTTGATAGTTCGAGGGTTCAGGGCAGGGATCAGCGCTTGACTTCGCGCTGCGCACACATCAGGTCGGCTTCGGCGGCGAGTTCGTCACCCACCTTTGCCGTCGCCTTGTACTTCCAGATGCCACGTTTGTGAGCCACGATTTCCACGTAGAGCGTCAGCTGATCGCCCGGCACGACTTGGCGCTTGAAGCGCGCGTTATCAATGCCAGCGAAGAAATACAGCGTCTCTTCGGACGGCTGCTCCGTCACGGTCTTGAACGACAGCACACCAGCCGCTTGCGCCAGCGCTTCAAGAATCAACACGCCCGGCATCACCGGATAGGTCGGGAAGTGCCCTTGAAAGAACGGCTCGTTGATCGTCACGTTCTTGAGCGCCTTGATCGACTTGCCGGGCTCCAGTTCGAGCACCCGATCAACCAGCAGGAACGGATAACGATGCGGGAGATGCTTCATGATCTCCATCACATCCAGCATTTGACTCATTTTTCTTCCTCTCCAGATGCCCCGGGTGCTGCACCCAAGGCCATCACTTGTTTTTCGAGTTGCTTGACCCGCTGCACCAACTCATTGAGATGGCGCACCTGCGCGGCATTCTTGAGCCAGTCACCGTGCTCTTGCATCGGGTAAGAACCCGAATACACACCGGACTGGTGAATCGTCTTGGCGACGAGCGTGCCGCCAAGCACGACCACGCCATCACAAATTTCCAGATGACCACTGATCATGGCCGCACCACCAATCTGGCAACGCGCCCCGATCTTGGTCGAACCGGCGATGCCGACACAGGCTGCCATGGCGGTGTGTGCACCGACCTGCACGTTGTGCGCCACCTGAATCAGGTTATCGAGCCGTGCCCCCTGCCCGATCACCGTATCTTCCAAAGCACCGCGATCAACTGTGGTGCAAGAGCCGATCTCGACATCGTCGCCAATGATGACGCGGCCAAGTTGCGGAATCTTTTCCCAGTGATCGGTCGCCCAAGCATTGCCAAAGCCATCCGCACCGATAATCGCAGCCGGGTGCAAAATCACCCGCGCACCGATCTCGCAACGATCCATCACGCAGCTTTGCGGATAGAGTCTGCTGCCCTCGCCGATCGACGCATCACGCCCAACATACGCATTTGCCATCAAAACGACGTTACGACCGATTTTTGCGCCAGCTTCCACAACTGCGCCCGGGCCGATTTCTGCACTGGGATCGACAAACGCTTCAGCGCTAACGCTTGCCGCAGGATGAACACCAGCAATCACTGCTGGCTGCGGATGCAGCAATTGTGCTGCACGGGCAAAGAACAACTGCGGATCGGCAGCAACGATATGTGGTCGGGCCAAGCCCTGCGCATCTGCAGCCTTCAGGACCACGGCACCAGCCCGGCTAGCCACCAACTGCACCTTGAACCTCGGGTTGGCAAGAAATGCGAGCGAGCGTTCATCTGCCGATTCCAGCGATGCCACCCGATCAATCAACACATCATCGCCCCGCGGCTCGCCACCCAACTGGCTAGCGAGCACGGATAAGGTAATGCCTTGGCTCATTTACTGTCCGACAACAGCTTGAGCACCTTGTCGGTAATGTCGATTTTCGGATTGCGGTACGCGGCTTCCTGCAGGATCAGGTCGTACTTCTCAGCGCTCGCGATTTGCTGGATCGCGTTGTTGACGCGTTCCTGCAGCCCGGCAAGCTCTTCATTGCGACGCGTATTGAGGTCTTCGTTCAATTCACGCTGAATGCGCTGAAAATCCTGATTCAGACGCACCAATTCACGTTCCTTCGCCTTGCGATCGTCATCCGGCAAGCCACCTTTGTCGAGTTGCGCCTGCAGCGCCTTGCCCTGCGTGGTGACTTTCTGCAATTCGTTGCGGCGATTGTCGAACTCGCGCTCAAGCTTCTTGGCTGCGCGAACCGCAGGTGCTGACTCACGCAAGATGCGCTCAGTATCGACAAAACCGATTTTTGTCTCAGCCAGCCCCACCATCGACGTGAGACACAGCATTAAACCCAATAACAGTTTTTTCATTTGATCTTTCCCGATACGAATCAAGCGACTTCTTCCATAGGTTGCTGGATCAGAACACCTGGCCCAATTGGAATTGGAATTTCTCGAGCTTGTCGCCCTCCTCAGCCTTGAACGGCTTGGCGTAGCTCAACTTGATCGGGCCAACCGGAGAAATCCAGGTGAACGCCATGCCGGCGGAATAACGCAAATCAGCGAAATTCGGCTTGGTGCCTTGCCCCCACGCTGCACCGCTATCCGCAAACAAGCTCAGGCGTGTGGATTTATCGTTTTTCATGCCGGGCATCGGGAACAGCAGCTCAACCTTGCTGGTGGCGTACTTGTTGCCACCGGCACCGTTATTGTTTTCGTCCTTCGGACCGACCGTGCCATAGGCAAAGCCGCGCAGACTATCGACGCCACCGACATAGAAATTCTTGTAGAACGGGAATTCATTGCCGCCATAGGATTTACCCAAGCCGCCTTCGATTCCCCACATCACGGTGAAATCCTTGGTGAGTGGTACAAACCAGTCGTTCTTGGCCGTCAGCTTGGCATATTTGACTGTCGACGGCGGAGTAGCGACCTCGCCAGCGATGTTGGAATACATCCCTGTGGTTGGATACGACGCGCTGTCACGGGAATCACGTGAGAACGACGTATTGAGCGAATAGGTGTTTACCGTTTCACCATGCTGATTGACGAACGCCAGCACGCGTTGCGGAGAAGAGGAGTTGGTCAGAATCCGCATCCGCTCATAGTTCAGGCCGAAGTTGATTCGATTGGTTTCGGAAACCGGGATACCGAACTGCGCACCGCCACCCAGCGCCGACGTGGTGTAGTTACCAATACCCAGATTGGATGCATCTGCATCGCGGCGATAGGCGCTCCAACCCAGCGACACACCATCCGGTGTGAAGTACGGATCGACGAGACCGAACGAGTAGACCTTGACCGATTTACTGGTGTTGAGATCGACGGTGAATTGCTTGCCGCTGCCAAGGAAGTTGTTCTGCGATAGGGACAGGATCAGCACGACCCCTTCGCTTTGGCCGTAGCCGACACCGATATTGAACGAACCGGTTTTCTTCTCGGCCACGCTGACGTTCACATCAACCTGATCGGTGGCTTCCGGGACAATCGGCGTATCGATGTTGACTTCGCTGAAGTAATCCAGCTGGTCCAGACGTTGCTTCGAACGCTTGATCTTCGAACCGTCGTACGGAGCGGATTCCACTTGGCGCAACTCGCGCCGGATGACGGCATCCCGCGTGCGGTTATTACCGCTGATATTGATCTTGCGGACGTATACCTTGCGACCCGGGTCGACATAGAACGTGAAGCTGGCAATGTGCTTGTCTTTGTCGAGTTCCGGCACGGCGTTCACGTTGGCAAACGCGTAGCCCTCGTTACCCAGTCGGTCCGAAATGGCCGCAGTCGACTTGTTGAGTTTTTCGCGCGAGAAAATCTCGCCCTTTTTCACTTCGATCAGCTTGGTCAATTCATCATGCGGCACGACGGTATCGCCAGCCACCTTGATGTCACCAATGGTGTACTGCGGGCCTTCGGTCACATTGACCGTGAGATACATGTCTTCGCGGTTTTCAGACACGGCCACCTGGTTGGAATCCAGGCTGAATTCGAGATAGCCACGGTCAAGGTAGAACGAGCGCAGCTTTTCCAGGTCCGCCGACAGCTTTTGCTTCGAATATTGGTCAGTACGGGTGTACCACGTCATCCAGCCCGGCGTGGTCAGTGACAACTGTTCCAGCAAATCGCTTTCTGAAAACACCTTGTTGCCGACGATATTGATCTGCTGGATCTTGGCCGGCACACCTTCGGACAGATCGAACTGTACCCCGACGCGGTTGCGCTCCAGCTTGGTGACTGTCGTCTTGACGATCACCGAGTAACGGCCGCGGCCGTAGTACTGCTGTTTCAGCTCCTGGACCGCCTGATCCAGCAAGCCCTGGTCAAAAATGCGCCCTTCCGCAAAGTTTTGCGTCTTGAGCGCTTTCTTGATGTCGTCCTTTTCCAGCAGCTTGGCACCGTTGACATTGATCTGCGAAATGGTCGGCCGCTCTTCGACAGTCACGATCAGCACATTGCCATCAGACTCGATCCGAACGTCATCGAAGAACCCGGTGGCATAGAGCGCCTTGATGGCGTCACTGGCCTTGGCGTCATCGAAACGCTCGCCGACCTTGATCGGCAAGTAGTTGAACACAGTACCGACATCAGTACGTTGCAGGCCTTCCACGCGGATGTCCTTGACCGTGAACGGGTCAAGGGCGAAGGCGTGGATACTGACGGAGCCGAGCGCTGCAGCAAGCAGCAAGGAGAGCGGTTTGAGTGTCATTGTCTCGGATCGGGCAAAGACCGCAGAACGGTCAACCGAATAGGAATCGATGGAAATCGTTGAACAAGGCCAGCGACATCAGACCGATCAGGAAAGCAAGTCCGATGCGCTGACCGATGGCTTCGACGCTGGCGGGCACGGGCCGGCCGGTCAGGAGTTCGGCGGTATGATACATCAAATGCCCGCCGTCCAGCACCGGCACCGGCAGCAGGTTCAACACCCCTAAACTCAGGCTGATCAGGGCCAGGGTATTGATGAACGGCGCGATGCCAAGGCGGATACTTTGGCCGGTAACATCGGCAATCGTCAACGGGCCGCTCACCTGCTTGAGTGACGCTTTGCCGGTCAGCATGTGGCCAAACATCGTCAATGTCAGTTTTGTCTGCAGCCACAAGGTCTTGGCTGCGACTTGCAGGGCCTCGACCGGCGCATAGCGGACGTGAATCTGCGTTTTGTTCCAGCGAGTTTCATCCATCGCCGGCTGAACGCCGAGCCGCCCTAACGTCACGCCGTTCTGCGTGAGCACCTTGGGTTGCACGGTGATTGTGAATTGTTGCGATTGGCGCTTTACAAGCAGCGTGATTGCTTTGCTGCCGTCATGTAAAAGTACCGCCTGCAATTGAGACCACTGTTTGAGTGGTACGCCGTTCAACCCCAACAGCTCATCCCCCGCTTGCAGGCCAGCCTTGGCAGCCGCACCATCCGGCTCAATGGCTTCGATGCGCGCAGTCAGCGGCCACGGCGAGATACCTAGGTTCGCCAGCAATTTGGCATCGAATGCAGCACGCCCTAATTCGACAAACGAGAGCGTAACCGGTCGCTGAGCGCCATTTTCGGTTTGCACCTGCAAGAGCACCTTGCCGTCACCCACCACGCTCAATATTTGCAGGAACAATTCATCCCAATTGCCAACGGCCTCTCCATTGACGGCAACGATCTGCTCACCCGATTTCAAGCCGGCTTTTTCAGCGATCGAGTCAACGGTGACACTCCCGATTTCAGGCTTGATGGTGTCGATACCATAGATGTTGAGACCGGTGTAGAGCACCAAAGCCAGCAGCAAGTTTGCCAATGGGCCGGCCACAACAACGGCCATTTTCTTCAAGGGGGGCTGGGCATTGAACGCAAACCGACGTTCTGACTCGGCAACTGGCGCTTCACGCTCGTCGAGCATCTTGACGTAGCCGCCGAGTGGAATTGCGGCAATTTGCCAGCGTGTTGCACCACGCTGCCAAGAATAGATCGGCTTGCCAAAACCGATTGAGAAGGTCAGTACCCGGATACCGCAACGTCGCGCCACCCAGTAATGACCGTATTCATGAATCGTGACGAGGATGGCCAGCGTGACCACAAAAGCGGCAATGGTGATCACGAGATGCATGGGAATCCTTGGAAACGAATTACGATGAGCGGCGCTTGGCTAGCCAACGCCTCGCAGCTTCTCTTGCCAGCGCATCAGCGTACAGCAACTGATCCAGATTTGTTGCTTGGCAACTGGATACGCATTCGGTCAACACAGATTCAATCAGTTCCGGGATACGGGTAAATGCGAGCCCATCCTCCAGGAAGGCCTCAACTGCAATCTCGTTGGCAGCGTTCAACACGGCGGTTGCCGCACCGCCAGCACGCAACGCTTCGAAGGCCAAACGCAAACAGGGGAAGCGTTGCAGATCTGGCGCTTCGAAATCAAGACGGCCGGCCGAGAACAGATCGAGGGACCTCACGCCACTTTCCACCCGCTCCGGGTAAGCCAAGCCGTAGGCAATCGGCGTGCGCATGTCAGGCGTGCCGAGCTGCGCCAGTACCGAGCCATCTGCATACTCGACCATCGAATGCACGATGCTTTGTGGATGCACAACCACCGAAATTTCATCGACGGAAGCATTGAACAGCCAACGCGCCTCGATAACTTCCAACCCTTTGTTCATCATGCTGGCTGAATCGACCGAAATCTTGCGACCCATCGACCAGTTCGGATGCTTGACCGCTTCGGCCGGCGTAATCGCCGCAAAAGTTTCAACCGGCCGAGTACGGAATGGTCCGCCCGATGCGGTGAGCAAAATCCGCCGCACGCCAACATCCGCGAGCGTCTGCGCATAGGGATGCTCGCGATGGGCGCGGGGCAACACTTGGTAGATCGCATTGTGTTCGCTATCGATCGGCAGCAGCTCTGCCCCACTGGCATTGACCGCATCCATGAACAGGCGGCCTGCCAATACCAGGGTTTCCTTGTTGGCGAGCAATATGCGCTTACCAAGCTGCGCAGCAGCGAGGGTTGGCTTCATGCCAGCGGCACCAACGATGGCGGCCATCACAGCGGTCACTTCCGGTGCAGTCGCAACTTCAACCAGCGCCTCTTCCCCGCAACGGACTTGGGTCTCCGAACCCGCTTCACGCAGACGGCCTTGCAGGCGATCAGCGATGCCTTCATCGAGCACAACCGCGAATTTCGGCCGGAACTGCAGGCACTGTGCAAGCAGCTTATCGAGCTGGCTAGCGCCGGTCAGCGCATAAACGGTGAAGCGATCAGGGTGGCGAGCGACAACATCCAGCGTACTAACACCGATGCTGCCGGTCGCGCCGAGGATGGTCAGGGTGTGATGGACGGAATTCATGGTGCACCTATCCCCGCGAGAGGTAACGACTTATAGCGGCGACGAAAATAAAACAGGATAGAGCGACAGGGTTGTCGCCAGCGGCAAGATAGCCAGCAGGCTATCGATACGATCCAGCACGCCACCATGGCCAGGCAGCAAATTACTGCTGTCCTTGATGCCGGATTGGCGCTTGAACAGCGACTCAAGCAAATCGCCGACAATACTGACGGCGGTCAGCGCCCACCCCACCAGGACCCAAGCCCAGACCGGCAGATTGGCTGGCGCAAAGAGTGTTTTGGGCAGGCAAATGGCGTAAATGGAAATCGCAATCAGCGCGCCGATCACACCCTCCCAACTCTTTCCCGGGCTAATCGAGGGTGCCAGTTTACGGCGACCAAATGCTTTTCCACTAAAATAAGCGGCGGTGTCGGCAACCCAGGCAATGGCCAGCACGCTCAGCAATGCCCATCCGCCAGAAACGCCACCATGCAGAATCAGCATGGCTTCACCGGCTGGCAGCAACACAGCCCAGCCCAGCAGCAGATTCAGATTGCCTGCATCACCCAATCGCCATTTCCGGCTTAGCCAAAGCGGCGCAAGCACACACCAGAACAAACTTGCCCCTAACATCAAGCCGAAAATCTGCAATGGATTGCGGATGCCAAAGGCCAGCCCGACAAACGCAAGGGCCGTTAAAACCGGGTAAACCGTCTTGAGCAAGCCACTCATGCCAGACAGACGCGTCCACTCCCACGCAGCCAAAGCGATGACAAGGGTAACGAATGCAGCCCATGCAGCTGGCGGCGCAAGGAACAAGGCAATCAGCACCAGCGGGATCAATACCAGTGCCGTCAGAATGCGAGTCTTGAGCATGGATCAGGAAACTGGCTGGACTTGCTCGCTGATCCGGCCAAAGCGCCGTTCACGCCCGCGGAACCAGTCGACCGCCGTCTGCAATGCAGCACGATCGAAATCCGGCCACAGCATGTCGGTGAAATACAGCTCGGTATAGGCAAGCTGCCATAGCAGGAAGTTGCTGATCCGCTGCTCGCCACCGGTGCGAATGAACAGATCGGGCTCGGGGGCATAGGCCATAGCCAGATACGGCGCGAGATCTGTTTCTTCGAAACCCGCAATCAATTCAGGCCGATCAGCCAGCATGCGTTGTGTTGCCTGGATGACATCCCAGCGACCACCATAATCGACCGCGATGCTCAGTGTGAGGCCGGTATTTGCTGCCGTTTTCTGCTCACCGTCATTGATCAGCTTGAGCAGTTCGGGGGCAAAACGGCTCCGGTTGCCGATGATCTGCAACCGGATCTGCTTTTCGTGCATGCGTTCGATTTCACCGGCGAGCACCTGCAGAAACAGCCCCATCAGGAAGGAGACCTCATCCGCGGGGCGACGCCAGTTTTCATTGCTGAATGCAAAAACGGTCAGGAACTCGACGCCCATCGCATCGCAGGATTTGATCGTTTCCCGCAGCGCATCGACACCTTTCTTATGCCCGAATACACGCGGCATGAGGCGTTTTTTTGCCCAGCGACCATTGCCATCCATGATCACCGCGACATGCCTTGGCACGCCGCAGCATTCATCTGGAATCGATTGGGTGGAACTTTTGAACATCTTTTTTGCTCGAACGCTGATTTTAACTATTTAGTAAGCCTAACATCTTTAAACTGTCATCAGCTCTTTTTCTTTTTCCGCGTAGAGCTTGTCAATTTCGGCAATGTATTTATCGGTCAGCTTCTGGATATCGTCCTGCCCACGACGCTCGTCGTCTTCAGAAATTTCCTTATCCTTCACCAACTTCTTCAGCTGTTCGTTGGCATCACGGCGAACGTTGCGCACCGCAACACGAGCATCTTCACTTTCGCCCTTCACAACCTTGGTCAGTTCCTTGCGGCGCTCTTCGGTCAGCATCGGCATCGGCACGCGAATCACGTCCCCCATGGAAGCCGGATTCAAACCAAGATCCGAATCACGAATGGCCTTTTCCACCTTGGCCACCATCGGCTTTTCCCAAGCTTGTACGCCAATCGTGCGCGCATCGAGCAGCGTCACGTTGGCCACTTGGTTGATCGGCGTCGGGTTGCCGTAGTAATCAACCATCACATGATCGAGGATGCCGGTATGGGCACGGCCAGTACGTACCTTGGCGAGATTGAGCTTCAAGGCTTCGATGCTTTTCTGCATCTTGGTGTCAGCGGTTTTTTTGACTTCTGCGGTCATCGTGTACTCCTTATGACGAATACGAAACAGACTAAACAAAACAGGCGGAGTCCTCCGCCTGTTTGCGGGCTCACCCAAGGGCAAGCCGTCTGGAAAATCTTTAGCAGTGTACCAGCGTGCCTTCGTCTTCCCCAAGCACGACCCGCTTGAGCGCACCCTGCTTGAAAATACTGAACACACTGATGTTCATCTTCTGGTCGCGACAGAGCGCAAAGGCGGTTGCATCCATCACTTTCAGATTGCGGCCAATGGCTTCATCGAATGTCACGGTCTGATAGCGCACGGCGTCCGGGTTCTTCTTGGGATCATCGGTGTAAACGCCGTCAACCTTGGTGGCCTTGAGAACGATATCAGCGCCAACCTCCATGCCACGTAGCGCGGCAGCAGTATCGGTCGTGAAGAACGGGTTACCGGTACCGGCACCGAAAATCACTACCTTGTTTTCTTCCAGATAACGGATTGCCTTGCCGCGAATATAGGGCTCGGCGACTTGCTGAATGGTGAGTGCGGACTGCACGCGGCTAACAATGCCGGCGTGGCGCATGGCGTCTTGCAGCGCCAGCGCATTCATTACGGTGGCGAGCATCCCCATGTAGTCGGCCGTTGCGCGATCCATGCCTGCCGCTGCCGGGGCAACACCGCGGAAGATGTTACCGCCACCAATCACCACCCCAACCTGCACGCCCAGATCAACAACCTCCTTGATCTCGCCGACGATGCGCTCGATCGTCGCACGATTGATGCCGTAACTATCGTCGCCCATCAGGGCCTCGCCAGAGAGTTTCAGCAAAATGCGTTTGTACTTGGGTGCTTGGCTCATTGAGGTGTCCTTTATATGGGCGAGGATGAATATCTATTCCACTTTGCAATCGGTCGTGATTGTAATCGCTACCAGGCACGAGCGATTGCAAAATAGAATCAAACAGCGAATCAAACAATCAGGTGCAGAAACGCCGCGCGTCGCCGCGCGGCGTTTCTGTTTACAACATCACAGGCCAAATAACATTTGCCTGCAGGATAGACTTAAAGCTTGGCTGCGGCAGCAACTTCGGCAGCGTAGTCCACCACTTTCTTCTCAATGCCTTCGCCCACGACAAACATCGTGAATGCGTTGACCTTGGCACCCTTGTCGGCCAGCAACTTCTCAACCGTCACGTCCGGGTTCTTCACGAACGGCTGACCCAGCAGGGTCACTTCGGCCAGGTACTTGTTGATGCGGCCTTCAACCATCTTGGCAACGATATCAGCCGGCTTGCCCGATTCAGCAGCCTGAGCCGAGAAGATTTTGCGTTCGGTTTCCAGCAGTTCAGCCGGAACCTGGCTCTTGTCGACACAAACCGGCTTGGCAGCAGCGATATGCATAGCGATATCCTTGCCCAGCGCGTCATCGCCAGCACCCAGCTCGACCAACACGCCGATCTTGGAACCGTGCAGGTAAGCAGCCAGTTGGCCTGCGGTTTCATAGCGCTGGAAGCGACGCAGGGTCATGTTTTCACCGAGCTTGGCGATAATCGCCTTGCGCAGATCTTCAACGGATTCGCCGGAGTCGGTCTTGGCGGCAGCCAGCGCTTCAACATCTGCCGGGCTGGACACGGCAACAGCCTTCGCTGCAGCCTTGGCGAAAGCAACAAAGCCTTCATCCTTGCCCACGAAGTCGGTTTCACAGTTCACTTCGATCAGCGCGCCAACCTTCTTGTCGTCGGAAATGAAGGCAACAACCACGCCTTCAGCAGCGGTACGGCCAGCCATCTTGGATGCCTTGTTGCCGGACTTGATGCGCAGCAGCTCTTCCGCAGCCTTGATGTCGCCGTTGGATTCGACCAGCGCCTTCTTGCATTCCATCATGCCCAAGCCAGTTGCTTCGCGCAGCTCGGCAACCATCTTTGCGGTAATTTCAGCCATGTCAGTCTCCAGATTCGGTCAATCTTGCAGTTTCAATCTTGTCAGTTACGAAAAAGGGGCTTGTTCGCCCCTTTTTCGATGGATGCTAATGCGTCCGGATTACGCTTCGGCGTTGGCAGCCGCAACGATTTCCTGAACAGCCTGGTTACGACCTTCCAGAACCGCATCAGCGATGCCGCGAGCGTACAGGCGGATAGCGCGGCTGGAGTCATCGTTACCCGGGATGATGTAATCGATGCCTTGCGGGTCGTTATTGGTATCAACCACGCCGATCACCGGAATGCCCAGCTTCTTGGCTTCAACGACGGTACCGTGCTGATAGCCGGTATCGATAATGAAGATCGCGTCCGGCAGACCCTTCATATCCTTGATACCGCCGAGCGAGCGCTCGAGCTTTTCAACTTCGCGCTGCATATCCAGCAGTTCTTTCTTGCCGTAGCCGCTGTTTTCGTCAGCCAGGACAGTCTGGATTTCTTCCAGACGCTTGATCGATTGCTTGACCGTCTTGAAGTTGGTCAGCATGCCGCCGAGCCAACGGTGATCAACGAAAGGAACGCCTGCGCGTTGCGCTTCTTCAGCAACGATTTCGCGTGCTTGACGCTTGGTGCCAACGAACAGGACAGTGCCCTTGTTAGCGGACAGGCGGCGAACGAATTTCACTGCCTCTTCGAACAGCGGCAGAGTCTTTTCGAGGTTGATGATATGAATCTTGTTGCGCGCACCGAAGATGTATTGACCCATCTTCGGGTGCCAGTAACGGGTTTGGTGGCCGAAGTGAACACCGGCCTCGAGCATTTCACGCATGCTGACAGACATTTAAAACTCCATAAGGGTTAGGGCCTACCGATTCGCGCGACACTTGGCTGATTTGATTAACTAAACAGCACAAGCACCCTTAAGGGCGAATCGGGAAGATTTCTCGTTTACCGGACCATCCAGCAAAGAGACGCAAGAGCATACCAGAATCGAGGGGGTCCGCTCAAGCTGAACAGCCACATGTCTGACTGATCAGCGGCCCCGGCAAGGTGGGCCGGCGAAAACTGAGCACAGCGCATCGAGCCGCTTATCCACTTCGGCCTGCGCAGCAGCATCCGCGCTCAACGCCTGCCGCAACACCAAATAGTCGTCAATCAGGTAGGCGGGCTCGGCAAGTTGCCGATCCAGCACCAAGGCTTCGTTGATCGACTTTTTAGCTGCTTCCGCATCACCAGCCCGCAGAGCCACTTCAGCCGAAAGTCTCAGGGCGTGAGCTCGTTCGCCAGACGGCACATCGTTGCGCGCCAGCAAACCACCCAATATTTGCGCTGCCCGCTCGTCGTGGCCGGCTCCGATTTCAAGCTTGGCCTCAACGTTGTCAAGACGGGGACTCCAGCCGCACGCTGCACCACACAGTTGCCGGGCAACCCCGAGTCGTTCACGTGCGCTGGTCAAGCGTGCGACTCGATCCGCCTCCCCTGTATCGGGCTGATTACGATCGATCAACAACAACGCCTGCTGGTATGCCGCCCTTGCCCGAACTTCGTCTGGATATAAGTGCTCTTCCGGCATGCCAGCCAACACCTTGTGCGCCTCATCGCGCCGCGCCAAGCGCGCCAGCCCCTGCGCCAAGCCCAACCGTGCCTCCCCCTGCCCGGCCCAATGATCGATGCTGGCATAAGCATCAAGTGCATCTTGCCAATAGGCGACCGCATCCTGATCCGCGCCGACCTGCGTCGACCGATTGGCTGCCAACACCGCCGCTTCGGCAAGCTGCACGCGCGCCGGTTTTTGCTCGACCGGGGCACTACCGCATGCGGCCAGCAGCAGCAGGTAAACAGGCAGCAATCTTTTCAACATCGCAATTGTCGGCAGGGTCATTGGCGACTATCCGGCAGCGGTGCCGACGCAGTTGGCGTCACCACCCAGTTTTTTAACGGCCAACTACGCGATGCACCATCGAGCGCTTCGCGAGTGGTGCGCAAAATCGAGTCGCCATTACGAATCATGCCCGGCAGGTGCGGTGCGGCCTCATCGACCACCCGGCGGCCCGTATTCACCAGCGCGGCAGCTTCGCTAGCCACGTGGTTGGCGTTGATCAAGGTTTGATTCAACTGATCCAGCGCACCAGGCAAGCGGCTTTCCACCTCGGCAATCGTGCGGTCGGTACGGTCCAGCACTTGGCGGGTCGATTGCAGCGTAGCGGGCACGTCTTCACCAGCTACCTTGTCGAGTTTGCCCAGCAGCTGCTCGACCGAAGCGCGCGTTTGCCTCATTTCGCTGGACAGTGCCTTGAAGTTTGCCAGCGTCTGGCGAATATCCGCCTTGGGGTCATTGACGTAATCAAGCGTAGTTTGCGCCGATTCGATAATAGGAATGACGCGCTGACGCAAATCCAGCGCGATGTCCGCAAACCCCAACGCCGGTGCAAAGGCCAGTTTGCCGCCTTCCGACAGCTGATTCAGATTCGGCGAACCGCCGACGATCTCGATGAAGTGATCACCCAGCAAGCCATCCTGTAGCAGACTGGCTTGCGAATCCGGCTTCACCCATTTCATGTAGCGGCTTTCTACCAGCAGGTCGACATCCACCTTGGCCTGCTCATTCAGCGACACCTTGTCGACCACGCCAACCTTGAAGCCAGACAATCGCACCTGCATGCCCGGAATCAGGCCGGCGCCATTTTCGGCAATGAAATGCAAGCGGGTCTTGGGCACGAAATAGCCTTGGCGCAGACCGAGCACCGCGATCAACACGCAAACGAGCAGCAGCGCCAAACCGCCAAAACTGCCCACCCGCAAGCCAAGCAGGCGAAACCGCGGATCGCTGTCGTTCAGGTAATTCATGTTTGATCCTGCATTTCTTGATCCCGTAGCGGACTGACGTCCAGCAGCGGCCGCCCTTCGTTGCCACCCACAATCAAAACCACCGACTGCGCGGCCAATGCCTGCCACAGCGGCAGGTCGCTCGCCCAATCCAGCCAGAGCGGCTCGACCAACACATAATGCGGCGCTTGTATAAAGGCCCGCGCCAAGACCAGTTCACGCTTGCGCTGGATATCCAGCCCGGAGGGCAGCGAATCCAGCAGCGGCTTGCGCACGGATTCCTCGATATTCAGCAATTGCAGCGCATCAACCACTCGTGATTCCAGCTGTGCCGTGTGGGCGTGCCGATGGTAGCACGCGGGCAAAATCAGGTTTTCCCACACGCGCAGGTTGCTTAACAAGCTATCGGCCAGCGCCAACAGCGCAACGCAACCCGGCTGCTCACCACTCAATTCGACGAACAGCTGATCAACCAGCGTGATCTCGGGTGGCAAGCGATACACCTCGCCCGCCACACAAGCGGGCAATGCCGTTAGCACATCTTCAACTTGACTCATGCCAGCAAGGACCAACCAAAATCGAGCAGGAATACCGCCAACAGGCCACGCATCACCGCGCGCGACGATGCCTTGGGAATCTCGGTGACATAAGGCTGAGCAGACAAGCCCACCCAGCACGCCAATACCACGGCGATAAAACCGAATAACGCACCCTTGCACACACACACAATCAGCATCGACGGTTGCATGATGCGGTCCAGCAACACCACCTGATAAGTAATGTCCCATCCGGAAGACAACACCACGCCACCCAGCAGCGCCGCCAGAGCCAGATAGAGCGCCAGTGCTGCGGCGGAAATCGTCATCCCCACCAGGCGGGGCACGATCAAGTATGAGGCCAACGGAATCCCCATCCGCGCCAGGCTGGAAAGTTCGCCGTGTACTTTCATCGCGGCGAGCTCGCTCGCTACTGCAGATGAAGAACGCGCAACCAGGATCAGCGCCGTGAACAAGGGACTGAGCTCGCTGAACGTAAGGCTCGCCAGCAAGCGCAGTGAAGCCTCGCGACTCTGACCGTATTGATCATGCAATTGGCTGACCACAATGCCGCCAAGCACGAAACCGACGATCAACATCATCAGCAGCGCTTCTACGCCGGTGAAATAAATCTGCTTGAGCAGCACGCGCCGCACAGGCCAGCGACGCAAATCGGCAAGCGCAGAAAGGAAAGCGGGGCGTCGGAGCAGGTCTGGCATCAGGAAAATAAAATAGGGAAGCAGTTGAATAAGACAAAGCCTAGCGCAATCACTAGACATTATCGACTCGGCACCCGACGCAAAGCCGCAGCGCCAACCTTGATATTGCCGAACAACCCCGGGCAATCGCGGCCATAGCCACAATCGATTAGAAGCGCGGCACATCACGCTTTAAACTATGCGGCAATCCATAGACCACCCACAGATTGCATTCAAGGATATCGACCATGGCAGCCAAACATTCGCGTCTCTTGATCCTCGGCTCCGGCCCGGCCGGCTACACCGCCGCCGTTTATGCCGCTCGCGCCAACCTCAAGCCGGTACTGGTCACGGGCCTCGCCCAAGGCGGTCAGCTGATGACCACCACCGACGTGGACAACTGGCCGGCCGACGCCGATGGCGTGCAAGGCCCGGAGCTGATGGAACGCTTCCAGAAGCATGCCGAGCGTTTCGGTACCGAAATGATCTTCGACCATATCCATACGGTCGATCTGCATTCCAACCCGAAAAAACTGATCGGCGATTCCGGTGAATACACGTGCGATGCGCTGATCATCGCCACCGGCGCATCCGCCCAATATCTTGGCTTGCCGTCGGAAGAAGCATTCGCCGGCCGCGGTGTTTCCGCTTGCGCCACCTGCGATGGCTTCTTCTATCGCGGCCAGAAGGTTGCCGTGGTCGGCGGCGGCAACACCGCTGTTGAAGAAGCGCTGTATCTCGCCAATATCGCCAGCCATGTCACGCTGGTGCACCGTCGCGATACGTTCCGCGCCGAGGCCATTCTCGTCGATCACCTGAAAGAGCAAGTCGAAGCCGGCAAGATCACCCTCTCGCTCAACAACACACTGGGCGAAGTATTGGGCGATGCCTCCGGTGTGACCGGCGCGCGCCTCAAGTCGACCGTAGATGGCAGCACCCACGATCTGGACGTGACCGGCGTATTCATTGCCATCGGCCACAAGCCGAACACCGATCTGTTCAAAGGCCAGCTGGAAATGGATAGCACCGGCTACCTGATCACCAAGGGCGGCCGTGACGGCAACGCCACGCTGACCAGCGTTGCCGGCGTATTCGCGGCTGGTGACGTGCAGGATCACATCTACCGCCAAGCGGTTACCTCGGCCGCCACCGGTTGCCAGGCGGCACTGGATGCAGACAAATACCTGCAAACATTGAAAAAGTAAGCGGCAGCACGTTGCACCTAGCTCCAAAAAAGCCCGGCTGATGTCGGGCTTTTTCATGCTCAGCTTGCTGCTGACTGTAGCGGGTGAGGCAAGCTACAAACTTTATGTCATACTCGCCGCCGAACCCGATTTTCCATCCGCCCTACTCGCGACGGATCGTGACACAAACTCCCCACTCCCAGCCCTGCCACCGCCTTTGCGTCCTGTTGCCTGAAGCGACAGATGCCTCCCATGCGCTCGACTGGTTGGCATTCGACGCCAGCGGCCAGTTGCTCGCCCAAGGCATCAGCCCGCTGACTGACCTGCCGCCGGCCCAACGCCTTGAGCTATTGCTGGCGCCGCCGCAACTGAGCATCCACCAGCTTTCGTTGCCACGCAGTCCGAGGCACCGTCTGCGGCCGTTGATCTTGAACGTGCTCGAAGACCGTTTGCTCGCGCCGCTGGATGCCTTGCATATTTGCTTCAACCAGACGCGCGATGGTCAAACGACCGTGCTCATCAGCGACCGCGCATGGCTGTGCCAGTGGCTGGATCATTTCGAGCAGGCAGGTCGTCATCCTGCCGCGGCCCATGCACTCGCGGAGCAGGTAACAGACTGGCGCTGGATATCCTTCCAGGACGGCTCGCAACGGGGCGGCGTGTTGCAAGCGCCAGATGGTCAGATCGTCCAATTGGATGACCAAGCCGTTGCCCAAAGCCTGATCCCCGCAGAGGCCACGCTGCAATCCGTCACGCTGGCCGACGTGCTCGCCAGCCTGCGCGAATCGACGTCCATCAACGTGCTGCAAGTTGAGTTCGCCGCGCGTTCGGCGTTGCAACTCGACTGGAAGCCACTCAAACGGGTCGGGATGCTGCTGGCCGTGCTGATTGGCCTCCTCTATCTCGGCGAAGTAGCCCAATGGCTGCAATTGCGCAGTGCAACGACGGCTTTGCAACGCGAGCTGCGTCAGACCTACGCGGCTGCTTTTCCGGGCGAGCCGATTGTCGACCCGGCCTTACAAATCGCCAGCAAACTGCGCTCCTCCGGTTTGGGTGGCGATAGCGGCCATCGCTTTGTTGACCTGCTGGCCCGCATCGAACCGGCGCTTGGCCCCGGCGTTCAGCTCAGCAAGCTGCAATTTCAGAGCGGCACAGTGCAATTGACGATCAGCAGTAGCGATGCCGCGGATGCGGCCAAGCGGTTAGGTGCTGCGGGGTTTCAGGTCGAGCACAGCGGCAACGCGCTGACGCTGAAAGAGAAAACACCATGATACAAATCCCGCTAGCACCAGCGCTGAAGCAATTCTGGGCCGGTCGCGATCCGCGCGAACAAACATTGCTCGCAATATGTGGCGTGATCGTGGCGGCGGCGCTGCTTTACTTGCTGGCATGGCAACCGGTCGCCAATGCCCAGACACGGCTCAAGAATCAGTTGCCGCGCCTGCAACAAGACCTGATCGAACTGCAGCGCGGCATCGGTGCGGTGAAAAGCCAGCCGGGTAATGCGGCACCGGCCGATGGCGATCTGCGTAGCGCGGTACAAGCGCAGCTCGACCGTTATGGCATCAAGGCCGATCTGCAAGCCTTGCCGCAGGAACGCATCAAGATCGACGTGGCCCGGCAGAAGCACGAAGACGCGCTCAAGCTGATTGCCGCGCTGGAACGCAGTGCCGGACTCCATGTCGAGCAAGCGCAACTCGGCGGCACCAATGGCATGGTGCAACTTTCATTGACCGTGGGGCGCTGACGTGGCGGGAAAACGCTTGTTGTGGATCGGCGTCATCGCCTTTGTGTTGTTCTTGTTGCTCCGCCTGCCAGCCAGTCTGGTGACCGGTTTTATTCCGAAACCATGGCAACTCGGTGAAGTCAGCGGCACCGTATGGCATGGCCGGGCGGCGCAATTCGGTACGAATGGCCAATTGCTATTGTCGAATCTGCGTTGGGATTGGCAACCATCCGCCCTGTTGCGTGGCACTTTGCGTTGGCAAGTCGCCATGCAACACAATCAACAGCCTGGGCAAGCATTGGTCGATATGGGTATTCGCGGCGCGCAAGTCTCGGACGTGCATGTGACTTTGCCTTTGGCGCCACTGCTCGCATTGGATAAAAAACTCGCGCCACTGCAAATCGGTGGCGATCTGAATATCGATGCCAAAGCAATCAGTGCCAAGGTTTGGGATGGCGTGATCCTGCAACTGAATGACGCCCACTCCGTGATCACGCCGCAAGCCAATCCGTTCGGTAGCTACCGGATCGAAACGCAGCGTGACGCCAATGGCATCAATTGGCACGTCGCGCCACTGCAAGGCACGCTGACGATTCAAGGCCAAGGCAGCGTTGCCAATAACGGCAAGGTTCAAGGCGCATTGAATTTCGTACCCAGCAAAGGCAATGAAGCGCTCTTCACACCGCTGATGCAGCGACTGGGTGGCAGCAGCAGCGGCTACACCCTGCAACTAGGCGCCATCAACTAGCTACACAAATTGGAGGAGCGAGCTTGCTCGCGATTGCACCGATGGATTGGCGTCACAATCGCGAGCTTGCTCCTACCTATCCACAAGACCCGCGCCCGTGGGTCAGGCCGACACATCCCAATCCACGTCCCGCAGTAACGCCGCCAGCTCCACGCCAGAACGTACCTTGAGCTTGGAATAGATCCGCGCCCGGTGCACTTCCACCGTCTTGATGCTGATATCGAGCACATCGGCAATCTGCTTGTTCAAACGGCCAACCAGCAACTCGCGCAACACGTCGCGCTCGCGCGGGGTCAAGCTGGCGAGGCGTTCCGCAAGGTGCTGGCGCACTTCCCAGTCGCCACGTGCGGTTTGATCCGCGTCGAGGTATTGCTCGACCTTGGCCACCAGCACGCGGTGATCGCAGGGCTTTTCAAGGAAATCGGCTGCGCCATCCTTGATTGCCGCAACGGCCATCGGCACATCGCCATGGCCGGTCAGGAACAGCACGGGCGGCAGGTAACTTGCCCCTTTCAGCTCGCCGTACAACTCCAGCCCGGTCATGCCGGTCATCCGGATATCGACAATCAGACAGCCGAAATCGGCCACATTGGCCGCCCCCAGAAAGGCCTCGGCCGAGTCAAAACCAAGGCTTGGCCAGTGGCGGGTTTCAAACAGCATGGACAGAGAATCGCGAACGGCAATGTCATCGTCGATGATGGCAATCGGGCGCATCAGGAGGTTTCCTTTTCAAGTGGAAGTTCGGCCGGGAGCGGTATCCGGCAAATGAAGCGGCAACCTCCACCCGGATTGGGCTCGGCGCGCAAATGGCCGCGGTGCTGTTCGAGCACCGAACGGCAAATATTCAAACCAATGCCCATACCGTCACGCTTGGTGCTGTTGAACGGTTGGAACAACGTGGACGGATCGGCCAAGCCGGGGCCGCGATCGGCCACGGTGACTTCCAGCGCTTCGCCGATGTTGACCGCGCCAATACGAATCTCGCGCTTGCTGATCGGCTGGCTTTCCATCGCCTCGACACTATTCTTGAGCAAGTTGAACAACACCTGCTCCAGCATCACGCTGTCGCCAACAAATGGGGGCAAATCGGCGGGGATTTCCTGCACGATCTTCACGCGGGCCTTGCGCGCCATCGGTTCAAGCAATTGCAACGGCACGGCCAGCAAGTCGGCCAGCCGACAGACTTCCTCGCGTGGCGCACGCTTGGAGGCGAAATCGCGAATGCCGCGAATGATTTGCCCGGCACGGCGAGCTTGATCACCAATCTTGCCAAGCACTTCACGAGTACGACTCACGGCCGGCGGCTCGACATTCAACAAGCCCTCGCCTGCTGCGGCGTAACTGGAAATCGCCGCCAGCGGCTGGTTCAGTTCGTGCGCCAGACTGGAGGCCAGCTCGCCCATGCTGACCAGCCGGGCCGTGTGTTGCAGACGCTCATTCCGTAGCCGGCTTTCTTCGGCTGCGGTGCGCAGGTCGGTAATGTCGGTAGCGATATCGAGCCAGACCGCACGACCATCGACCCAATCGAGACTACGCCGCTGCACGCTATACCAGCGGCCGTTGACCGGGTCGGCGCACTCGGCCAGCTGCGCATCTTCAGGCAGCAGCGGCACCAGGCAGTAGTCGCCGTCGACCGGCAGGACGAAGGTAGAGGCATGGTGACGGTTGCGGTACAGCAGCTGCCCGGTGTGGGCATCGGTGACCGATACCGCCGCTTCCAGCCCTTCCAGCACCGCACGCAACTGGGAGCGCGATGCCGCCAGCGCCTCACGCTCACGCTTGATCTCAGTGACGTCATACAGAGACGCCATCCAGCCACGATGCTCGCCGCGGCCATCGACCAGCTTGGATGCATACAGGCGAACGTCGAAACGCTCGCCATTCTTCTTCATGAAACGCAACTGAAAGCCATTGACTGGCGACTGCCCACTCAGAATCGCCTGATAGGCCGACGCACAGCGCGTCAGTTCCTCCGGCGGCCAGAACGGGAATGGCGGCTTGAGATTGATCATCTCCTCAGCCGACCAGCCGACCATATTGCAGAACGCCGGGTTCACGTAGATCAGCTTGCCTTCGGCATCCATCGCCCGCAGGCCAGTGATCAGCGAGTGCTCCATCGCTGCGCGAAAGCGAATCTCATCGTGCAATGCATCTTCGACCGCCAAGCGCTCGCGCATCCGGCGGCGCACCTGCGCCAGCGCCCAAAGCAACAGCGCGAACAACACCAACACGAGCACAATCAGCGCCGGCAGCGACCAACTGGTAGGCACATTCCGCAAACTGGCGCGCAATCGAAGGCCGTGGCCGGGTGGCTCGAAGCCAATTTCCCGCGTGATCCCGATCTTGAGCACCGCATCCGTCGGCGCCAGCAACAGACCACGGCCATCGAGCAAGGCAAGGTCGTAGCGTTGCACCATCCACCATGGAATCCGCTGTTGCAGCAATTGCGGCAAGGAATAGCTGGCCAGCACCGCCCCTTGATAAACAGTGCCATGGAAATACGGCACCGCCAGGATCACCGTCGGGACTTCATGTTCGATGATATTGCTGTACACCGGATAACCCAGCGTAGCGGCACCATCAATCGCCTCCAGCACCAGCGGATCATCCAGCGATGGCAAGCTACTTGGCCGCTCGCTATAGACCGGCAGCCCGCCCAGCCGGCGACCGGCCATGTCGACATGCTCGACCGTCATCAGCTCCGGGCTCGCCTTCATCAAGGCATCGGCACGGGTATTGAAATCGGTGGGATTGATCGCGCCGGCCGAAAGCCCGTAAGCCATGTTCTCCAGCGCATTCTGATTGGTCTGCAGATACAGGCGCACGCCCTGCTGTTGCCACAGCAAGTCTTGCATCATGGTGTTTTCACGCTGAACGCGCGTCTGCTGATCTTCCATCCACGCGTAACCCGCCAACGCGGCCACCATCATGCCGATAGCGGCATAGGCAAGCAGCCACGGCCATTGGCCGATGAAGCGGGTCAGGAAGGATTGGATGCGCATATGCGTTCAGGATAACGCGGTTGCTATCGCACCCCTATACAGATTTGCCTATATGGAATAAACCGTAGGGACCAGAAACAACAACGCCGCCCAAAGGCGGCGTTGTATGGATTGAACAGCGATTAACCAGGCAAATCTGATTAGTCGCGGCGGCCGGTGAGCATCATCAGAATATTCAGCAAGCTCACGAAAACGTTGTACACGTCGAGGTAAAGCTGCAGCGTGGCGCTGATGTAGTTCGTCTCGCCACCGTTCACGATACGGCTCACGTCATAGAGGATGTAAGCCGAGAAGATGCCCAGCACCACCACCGAAATCGCCAGCGAGGCAGCCGGAATCGCGAAGAAGATATTGGCAATGCTGGCCAGAATCACGATCACCATGCCGATGAACAGGAATTTGCCCATGAAGGAAAAATCCTTCTTGGTCACGGTCGCGACAGCAGCCAGCGAGAAGAAGATCGCGGCAGTGCCGATGGCCGCCATGCCGATCATTTCAGGCCCGTTCGAAAACCGTAGCGCGACTTGCAGAATCTGCGACAGCCACAGGCCCATGAAGCCGGTAAAACCCAACAGGATGAACACGCCGGCGGCGGTTTCCTTGGTTTTTTCGATCAGGTAGAACGAACCGAAGGCAACGCCAAAGAACAGCAGCAAACCAAAGCCGGCGCTCATGTGGAATTGCAGGGCAATACCCAACAACGCGCCAGCGGCAGTCGGCAGCATCGACAAGGCGAGCAGGAAGTAGGTGTTGCGCAACACCCGGTTGCGCTCAACGGCGAGCGATGCGCCGCCGTAGGTGGCGGTATTGAATTCCATGTTGGTCTTCTCCTTGAATGATCGTTGCATTGGAATCGCAGTCGATAAGATGGCGGCAGACCGGGAAAGTTTCAAGCTGAATCGGTCCGCCAGCCAATTAGCCCACTCCGGAACCAACCCCGGCAACCCTCAAGCAAGGGCCGTAGCTGCATCCTGCAGCACCTGATCCAGGCTTGCGCTCCGCCAGCGTGGCGCACCGTCGCGGTCGATCAATTTGGCGCGAACGCCTTCACGGAAATCACCGTGGCGCAGGCAGTACTTGGCCATGCGAATCTCCACCGCCAGCAGTTCTATATCAGTGAGATTGCGGGCACGTTGCGCCATTGTCCAGGCCAGCGCGACCGAATGCGGCGAGCCAACGCGATGAGATGCAGCAGCCTCACCAAGCCAGGCATTGTCGCCAGCATAGGCAGACAGTCGCGCGGAAATCGCGGCCAGATCATCCCCATCCATCAAGGTGCGGACTTCGTCGCGAACCGGCTGCCACAGCGACTCCGGCAACGGCGCCGGTTGTGCCGCAGCAAGCGCGCCCAGCGCATTGGCCAGTAGAATCGCATCGCTATGCCCGCCGCCGCTCCAGGGCAGCTCTGCCAGCGTGTCGAGCACCAATGGCCACGCGGACGACGCCAACGCCACATCGGCGGCGCCAGCCTCTACCGCATCGATCGCATTCAAGCGGATACCGGACAAAGCCATCAACCGGCCGACCCCATCGGCCAATTGGTGCAACCAGTAGCTCGCGCCGACATCCGGAAACAGACCGATCGCCACTTCCGGCATCGCCAGCAGGCTGGTTTCGGTCACGACGCGGTGGCTGCTCGATGCGAACAAACCGAATCCGCCGCCCATCACGACCCCGTTACCCCACGCCAGTACCGGCTTCGGATAACGGCGCAGTTCCATGCACAAGGTGTATTCGTGCGTGAAGAAGGCATCGGCCTCATCGATCAGCGCCTCATCGCACATGCTTTCATAGAGCGCTTTGATATCGCCGCCAGCGCAAAACGCCCGTTCGCCCGCACCGCGCACGACGATGGCCACGACATTGGGATCATCACGCCAAGCATCCAGTTGCTCCTGCATTGCCCAGACCATGGCAAGATTTTGTGCGTTGAGGCGTGCTGGGGCGTCGAGCACCATCAGACCGAGTTGTTTGCCATTTTGCGTGGCGAGCGTTTCAAAGCGGACCAAGCACGTTCTCCTGAAATAGCGTTTTCAATGCTTCAATAAACAACGGCAGCCTAAGCTGCCGTCATTGTCGAGGCGATGGGGGATGTCACCGATCAGCCTGTTCCGCCCACGGTCAGCCCGCCGTCGATCCGCATCGTTGGCTGGCCCACGCCGACCGGCACGCTTTGCCCGTCCTTGCCGCAGGTACCCACGCCCGGGTCGAGCGCCATATCGTTGCCGATCATCGATACCTTGGTCAGCACGTCCGGCCCGTTGCCGATCAGCGTTGCGCCCTTCACCGGGTACAGCATCTTGCCGTCTTCCACGTACCACGCTTCGGCCGCCGAGAACACGAATTTGCCACTGGTGATATCGACCTGACCACCACCGAAGTTGACCGCGTACAACCCTCGCTTTACCGACGCCAGAATCTCTGCCGGATCACGATCGCCATCGAGCATGATGGTATTGGTCATGCGCGGCATCGGCAGGTGGGCGTAGCTTTCGCGTCGACCATTGCCGGTTAGCCCCATGCCCATCAGGCGCGCGTTCAGGCTGTCTTGCAGGTAGCCCTTGAGCACGCCGTCCTCGATCAGCACTGTACGTTGAGTCGGGTTACCTTCGTCGTCAACGTTAAGCGAACCGCGGCGATCCGGGATGGTGCCATCGTCGATCACCGTCACACCCTTGGCCGCCACGCGCTCGCCGATCCGGCCAGCAAATGCACTGGAGCCCTTGCGGTTGAAGTCGCCTTCCAGCCCGTGACCAATCGCCTCGTGCAGCAGAATGCCGGGCCAGCCGGAACCGAGCACCACGGTCATTTCGCCAGCCGGCGCCGGGCGTGCATTCAAGTTGAGCAGCGCCTGATCGACCGCCTTTTGCGCATAGTCATGCACAACCGCATCGGTGAAATAACCGTAATCGAACCGGCCACCGCCACCCGCACTGCCCTGCTCACGCCGGCCACTCTCTTCCACGATCACCTGCACGCTCAGACGCACCAGCGGGCGTACATCGGCGGCGCGATGTCCGTCGTGGCGGGCAATGAAGATCACTTCGTATTCGGAGGCGAGGCTGGCCATCACCTGCACCACACGCTTGTCGATGGCGCGCGCGGCCTTTTCCAGTTTTTCCAGCAAGACCACCTTGGCTGCTTCATCCAGACTCGCCAGCGGATCGACCGGTGCATACAAACTGGTGCGCGGCAAAGCGCGGCTGATCATGGCGGTGCCGCTGCCACCTTGCCGACCGATGGCGCGTGTAGCGCGGGCGGCATCGAGCAAAGGGTTCAGGCCGATATCATCCGAATACGCAAAGGCGGTCTTCTCGCCTGAAATCGCCCGCACGCCAACGCCTTGATCGATGTTGAAGCTGCCGGATTTGACGATGCCTTCATCCAGACTCCAGGCCTCGGCACGGCTGTACTGGAAGTAGAGATCGGCATAATCCAGATCGTGCCGCATCAACTCGCCGAACACGGTCTCCAGCTGGTTTTCATCCAGGCCGAAGGGCGTAAGCAGCGTTTGCTGGGCGGTGGTCAGAGGTGCATTCATGGTGAGATCCAGCCAGTGAATCGCCGGGCCGCATGGCCGACGAAATAAATATGAACATCGAATAAGGCAAGGTAACGCCAGCAGGCCCGCTACGCAATCACAGCACGCGATGTTTCAGCGCCGGCAACACCTTGCGCACGCGTTCGAGCTGGCTTTCCTTGAGTTCCGCCAGTGCGATGCCTTCACCTTCTTCGACCAGCGCCAGCAGCTCACCCCACGGATCGGCAATCAAGCTGTGGCCGAAGGTCTTGCGGCCGGTTGGATGCAAACCGCCCTGCCCTGAGGCGATGAAGAAACACTGGTTCTCGACCGCACGGGCACGCAATAAGACTTCCCAGTGTGCCCGACCAGTGGTGGCGGTAAACGCAGCTGGCAGCACCCAGGCGTCGACATCGTGACCACGGAAAAGCTCGGGGAAGCGCAGGTCATAGCACACCGCCACACCAATGCGGCCGAACGGTGTATCGAATACCAGCGGTGCATCGCCCGGCTCGATGGTATCGGCTTCGGCATAGCGCTCGGCACCGTTGTCGAAGCCGAACAGATGAATCTTGTCGTAGCGCGCCACGCACTCACCTTGCGGATTGAATACCAGGCTGGCGTTGCGCACCCGGCCAGGGTCGCTCGAAACCAAGGGCAAGGTGCCGCCGACCAGCCAGATGCCGTGCTTGGCGGCAGCTTCGGCCAGCATGGTCTGAATCGGGCCATCGCCGAATTGCTCTTGCACCGCCAGCTTGTCGGTGTCCTTCGCGCCCATGATCGCGAAGTATTCCGGCAGCGCCACCAGCGTCGCCCCTTGCCCGGCTGCATCGGCAATCAGCCTTTGCGCAGTTGTGAGGTTGGTGGCGACCTCCGGCGTGGAAATCATTTGAATAGCGGCAGCGGTGAATGACTTCATGATCGCGTCTCGACTCTCTTATTCAATTTGCTAACTGGATGTGCCCATTAGGACCGTTTCTCGGCATGCGACTTGAACCCAAGCTGCTTGACCGGGGTGATTTGCGGATCGCGCATGGTGCCGCTGATATCGTACTCGTACGCCACCAGCTGGCCGAGCGGGTCTTTCAGGATACGTTGCAACAAGAAGGCAGCGACACCCGCAATGGGGTTGACGATGGTCGCCGCTACGGCCACCGAATCGCCCACCACCGGCACGATGCGTACACGCAGGTTTTGCGTGCCGGCGACGAAATTGGCGTCGCCACGGAACAACACCTGCGCTGCCGGGCCGGCGATGACGAGGTTGTCAGTCCGCGCCACGCCATGCTGCATCGTCGCCTCGCCCTTGATCGAATCGAACTCGAAGCCTTCCGAGAACACATCGCGGAAATCGAGCTGCACGCGGCGGGTGAGCGATTGCAAGCTCAGGATCGAGAGGAAACGCCCCGCACCCGGATCGATCTTGCTGAACTGGCCGGCTTGCACATCCAGCCGCATCGAACCTTCCAGCGTGTTCAGGTCAGGCGGGAACAGATCGCCATCCCATGCCAGATCACCGCTGATCTTGGCCGGCGCCCGCTTCATCGTTTCCGGATAGCCCAGTCGCGTCAGCAGTTTGCCCAGGCTTTCGGTATTGGCGTTGAACTTGGCCTCGACCCGCGATTTGCCCGGCCGTTGCCGCCACAGGCCGGACATGGTCGCCTTGCCGTCCGCATTGGCGATGGTCACGTCATTCAGCCGCCAGATTTCACCCTGCTGGACAGCATCCACATCCAGCTTGCCCAGTTGCAAGTCCTTGTAGCGGAAGTCCTCAACGTGCAGATCCATCGCCGGCAGGGTTTGCAATGGCGATGGGGCACTCGTTGCGGTAGCTGCCGCGGCTTTGTCGCCGGCCGGTCCGTTGGCGGGCGGTAACGGCAAAGTGAGCTTGCTCAGTTGGGCCGCGAGCTTGCCGCGCCCGTTGCCGTTCCAGTTCAGCTTGCCGGCAACTTCACGGCTAGCAATATCGCCCGCCCATGAGGAACCATCGCCACGCAGCTGCAATTTGAAATCGTTCAGCGTATAGCCCCAGCCGCTGGCGCGACCGAAGGTCACGTCGACGCCCGTCACACTCACATCGCCACCGCTCTTGCCGGTAGAACCGCTGGCGACCTTGCGCCACGCATCCAGATTGATTTCCGGCCAGCCGCCGACCACCACGATACCTGGCTGGGTAGGCGTGCCTGGCGCACGGTTCAGGCCGATTTGCCCAGAGGTCGGCTGACCATCCCGCAAGACAAAAGCGCCCTGCAATTGCCGGTCATAGCCAAATTCGATATCGGTCTGCTTGCCTTTGTCTGCGATGCGTACCCGCAGCGGGCGGCTTTCGGCAGCGGACTTACCCAGTGGCGCGGGCAAGTCGATCTGCGCACCGGTCAGTGGCGTTTGCAAGGCCAGTTCATAGCCCTCCCGCACCGTGGTGAGCGAGCCCTGATACGGCACGGAACCCTTGAAGCGCTCGGCAAACGGCAGCGTATAGCGCTTGGCCAACTCGGCCAGCTGCGCCTGCCCGGACAACTGCACCGCCAGATTGCCGCTGGCATCGGTGCCACCAGACAAATGGGTTGCACCACCCAGGGCTTGGGCTTGGGCATCACGAATCTGCAACTGGCTTTCAGTGAAACCAAGCACCCCCTTCGCAGCAGAGAGCACCGGCACGCCACCGCCGAAATCGAGTTGGTTACCCGCAAAGCGATACTGCGCACTGACCTTGGAATGATCCGAGCGGTATAGCGGCAAATCGAGCTTGAGCTGCAACTCGCCATCGCCCTCGGTCTTCAGGCCATCCAGATAGCTGTCGGTACGCTTGGCCAGCGGGCTTTGGTGCAGGAAGCGCAGGAACTCGCTGGTCGGGCCACGTGCCACGCCATCCACCTGCAACATCGGGTCTGGCGACGCGAGGTTCGGCACCAGCACGGCGACGTTCTGCGCCGTCGCGCCGAGAATCCGGGCGCTGCGGCCGTGGATTTCCATCCGGTTGCCGTGGAAATCAAGGCTGCCGTTGATGCTTTCGATCTCCGGCCAGCCATCCGCGTAATGCAGTGCCACATCCCGCGCATTTGCCGTCACCTGAAAGACGCCGCCTTTGTCGCCATCGAACGGGAATTTCATCAGCGGGCCTTTCAGCACCACCTTGCCGTTCTCGCCCTCACCTTGCTTGAGCGCCAGCTTGAGCCAAGCCAAGGTCTGATCGCCCACATCGCGTGGTAGATAGATATAGGCCCGATTCGCACGCAGGCGGGCGATATCCGCCTGTATGTCCGCATCGCCCAAATCAGTTCCATCGTAGCGATGCGTGCCCTTGGCAGAGAACGAGATATCGCTGTTTTGCAGCTGCAGTTTGTCCACCTGCGTTAGCCAGACCTTGCCATCCCGCTTCCAGCTCGTTGCGAGTTTCATCTGGTTGAAGCGCAGCGGTTCGACGAATCGTTTGGGATCGGTGAGGTGGAAATCGTCACTCGTCAAAGTCAGCTTGCCGCCACTCTGATCGAACTTGGTATCCAGATTGACACCCGTCAGCGCCGGCCAGCCGACATAGCCCGCCATACTGGCGTTTTGCAGCGAAAGCTCGCCGCTGTAATCGTTCAGCTTGGCGTTATCGCTCCATGTTGCATGCGCCAGTTTGACGTAGCCGCTGGCCGAGACCGGGTTGAGCTTGTCTTGCCATTCCGGCGGCAGCAGCGGCTTGAATGCCACCAGCGGCGCCAGTTGCCAATCCTTCGCCTCAAGCTGCCAGCCCTTGTCGTGCACGACTTGCAAGCTGCAATCGCGGCACAGCGCGCCGGTATCTGTATCGATACGCGCCGCCTTGAGCGTCAATTGCTGGCTGGCGCTGACACCGCTGCCGGTGAGCCGCCAACTGACCTTGCCGTCAAACTGCGCCAGACGGAGAGCGTGATCGGCATATGTACCCTGCCAATTGCGACCTTGCAGGGTCAGGTCGACGCGATGCAGTTGTGCATCGGCAAAACCGAAACTGATTTCGCCACCGCCCTGCCCTTGCCATGCCACCGGGCCGCGTAGCGATGCAGGCAGCCAGCGGGCGATGCGGGTGAGGTCGAACTGATCGAGACGGAAATTGGCCTCGCCATGCCAGCTGCGCCAATCCGCCACCTGATTGCCGTACCAGCTGCCATCCACCTGCAGCGGCGACGCCAGCGAGTTGGGCGGTGTAACCGAGATGGTGAAACGGTGGCGGTTGAAGGCTTTCTGCACATCCACCTGCACGCCAGTCATCACGACCGGTGCACCGCTCAGGTAATCATCCCAAGCGACCTCGCCACCGGTCAGCGACAACTCGCCCTGCGCCAACAACCAATCCACAAAGCGGTTGTCGTTGCTATGCCCCTCGCGCAAGGCAAAGCCGCCCAGATGCCAGACGCCTTGCGCATCACGCGCGACACTCAGCTTGGGGGCCGTGAGTGCCAGGCGATGAAAGTGCGGTGTGAGTGTGGGGATCGACAGCCACGAAACCTCAGCATCAACCGAAGCCAGCTGGATCGCCGGTTTGCCGGCAGGATCGAACACCGTTACGCCATCGATGCGCAGATAAGGAAAGATACCGCGCCAACTGCCGGATAGTTTTTCCACCGCCAGCTTGGTGCCGGCAGCCTTGGCAATCGCATTGACGATGGCAGGCCGGAACTCATCCAGCCGGGGCAGCAGGTAGAACTGCCACACCAGCGCCAGCGAGACCAGCAGCGCCGCCAACGCCAGCAACAATCGCAATACCAGCCGCGAATGCCAGCGCAACACTGCCAACGTCAGCTCGCCAGCGCGGCGCAACGTGGGCCCAAACGCGATGTTCATGCCCGAGCGATCCTTGCCAAAGCCAACAACAGATAAGAAGTACGGCGCAATTTCATCAAGTAAATCGTGTGGGCTGCAAAGTGAAGCGTGGGAAGAATCGAACAGTGCAAATTGGCACGCACTGCCGCATGACATAGAGTCATTCAATATGGAGCAAATGAAACAACTTCAGCGTTTCGTTGCCAGAGGTTTTACGACGACCCAAACCTGTGTCAACAGAACCTAATATTCTACCGGATTCCAGACGTTTCGCTTATGACCGAGCCCACTTCCAGCCCCAGCTCCAACACGCTCCCCGCCAACCTCGCCGCCGCCCTGGCCCATAGCCGTTACCTTGAACGCCTGTTCAACCGCCACCCGCAACTGGCGGAAGAAACCTCCACCCATCTGCATCAGCCCTTCGCCCGCTCCGAAATGGAGCTGCGCCTGCTCAAGCAACCCGCCAGCGACGAAGCCACCTTCAAGCGCCAGCTGCGCGGTCTGCGCCAAGCGGTGATGGCGCGGCTGATCGCCCGCGAACTATCCGGCCTCGCCAACCTGACCGAAGCCGTCCACACCGTCAGCGATCTGGCGGAAATCGCCGTGCAGCACGCGCTGAGCTGGGCCACCCAGCCGGATGAGCGCATCGGCACACCGATCGGTGAAGACAGCAAACTGCCGCAAGAACTGATCGTGGTCGGCATGGGCAAGCTCGGCGGGCGCGAGCTGAATGTGTCGTCCGACATCGACCTGATCTTTGTCTACCCGGAAGATGGCGTGACCGATGGCCCGCGCCACCTCACCAATCACGAATACTTCGCGCAGGTCGGCCGCAAACTGATCAACCTGATCGC
The DNA here is from genome assembly GCF_000711875.1 of Andreprevotia chitinilytica DSM 18519. Classification (GTDB taxonomy): domain Bacteria; phylum Pseudomonadota; class Gammaproteobacteria; order Burkholderiales; family Chitinibacteraceae; genus Andreprevotia; species Andreprevotia chitinilytica. Next base: position 138,183 of record NZ_JONM01000005.1, on the reverse strand, counting down.
CGACATCGACGAAAACGGCTTCGTGTTCCGCGTGGACATGCGCTTGCGCCCGTTCGGCGATGCCGGCCCGCTGGCCTGCTCGTTCGCCGCGCTGGAAAACTACCTGCTCACGCAAGGCCGCGAGTGGGAGCGCTACGCCTGGATCAAGGGCCGGCCGCTGACGGGCGATGGCGAAGCACTGATGCAACTCGTCACCCCCTTCGTCTACCGCAAATACCTCGATTACGGCGCGTATCACTCGATGCGCGAGCTGCACAGCCAGATCCGCCGCGAAGTCGCCCGGCGCGATATGGCCGACAACATCAAGCTCGGCCCAGGTGGCATTCGCGAGATCGAATTCATCGGCCAAGTGTTCCAGCTGATTCGCGGCGGGCGCACCAAGAGCCTGCAGCAACGCCCCACCCGCGCCATCCTCGACGAACTCGCCCGCCTGGGCCTGCTCTCGCAAGAGGCCGTCAAAGAGCTGCAAGAGGCCTACGCCTTCCTGCGTAACCTCGAACACCGCATGATGTATCTGGACGACGCACAAACGCAGATGCTGCCCGGCAACGATATCGACCAGCAACGCATCGCCAAGAGCATGGGCTTTGCCGATTGGCCGGCTTTCACTGCCGAGCTGGAACGCCAGCGTGGTCGCGTCACCCGGCACTTTGAAACCGTCTTCGTGCTCCCGCCCAATCAGGACGAAAACCACCCGCACGCCGCGCTGTGGCAACAAGCGCAAAACGGCGAAAACGCCGACAACGAACTCGCCAAGCTTGGCTATCAAGACGCCCATGAAATGCAGCGCCGCCTCAACGCCTTCGCCAGCGGCAGCGCCTATCAACAGATGCCGGATCGTTGCCGCAAACGCGTCGACGCCATCCTGCCGCCGCTGATCGAAGTCGCCGCCGGCTACCCCAACCCCGATGCCACGCTGATGCGCATCCTCGATCTGCTCGCCGCCATCGGCCGGCGCGAATCGTATCTGGCGCTGCTCGCCGAACATCCGCAAACGCTCAAGCGCCTCGCCAGCCTCTACAGCGCCAGCCCATGGGTCTCGGTTTACCTCACGCAACACCCGATCCTGCTGGATGAACTACTCGACGTGCGCCTGCTGTATCAAGTGCCGGACTGGAAAAAACTCGGCCTGATCCTGCGGCAGGAACTCAACGATCTGGACGACGACACCGAAGCCAAGATGGACTGCCTGCGCCACTTCCAGCACACGCAAGTGTTCCGCTTGGTGGCGCAAGACCTCGCCGGCCTGCTGCCGCTGGAAACGGTCTCCGATCATCTCTCCGACCTTGCCGATCTGGTGCTCGCCGTCACGCTCGAACAAACCTGGGCCGAGCTACCCGGCAAACACCGTCCGGCGCCACGCTTTGCCATCGTTGGCTACGGCAAATTGGGCGGCAAGGAACTCGGCTACGGCTCCGACCTGGACCTCGTTTACCTCTACGACGACGACCACCCGAACGCCAGCGAGCTGTACGCCAAGCTCGCCAAGCGCATCGTCACCTGGCTCAGCACCCTCACCGCCGCCGGCCTACTGTACGAAATCGACCTGCGCCTGCGGCCGAACGGCGCATCCGGCCTGCTCGTCTCCAACCTGCAAGCGTTCGAGCAATACCAGCGCGAATCCGCCTGGGTATGGGAACACCAAGCCCTCACCCGCGCCCGCTTCGTTGCCGGCGACAAGGATATTGGCGTGTGGTTCGAAAGCGTGCGCGAGGAAATCCTGCGCCAAAAGCGCGAACCGAAACCGCTGCACGATGCCGTGGTCGAGATGCGCCACAAAATGCTCGAATCCCACCCCGCCCGCCCGGACGACGTAAAGCACTGCCGCGGCGGCATCGTGGATATCGAATTCATCGTGCAATATCTCGTGCTCGCCAACGCCCACAACCACCCACGCCTCACCGCCAACCGCGGCAACATCGCCCTGCTCGGCTTCGCCGCTGCAGATAAATTGCTCGACCCGGCGCTGGTCGAACAAACCCAACGCGCCTACCGCGAACTACGCCGGCTGCAACATGCCAGCCGCTTGAATGGCAGCACGCTGGCCGTCGAGACGTTTGCGCCGCTGGCAGCGGATATGGTCGGCGTGCGGACGTTGTGGGAAAAGTTGTTTGGGGAGATTCCGGGGCTGCAGTAACACAAGCCTGAGCCACTCGTAGGGTGGGTTAGCCCTCGCGTGCGACATTTATGTCGCTCAGCGACTGGGGCGTAACCCACGCTGCCGGAGTTGCAAAGTCCCAACCACTATTTGATTTTGAATGCAGACTTGGTTGGATAAGGCATTACCAGATCACTGCAGCCCAACCAGGGCCACCATTAGCATTAAAGCCACCACCTGCCCCTGAACCCCTCGGGGCATAAGTAGCACATAGTGCACTTGCTGCACCTGGAGTACTAACACCGGGAGCAGTTTGACCAGCTACAACAGCAACGTTTCTTGCCACAGGGCCACCGCTGCCGCCACGACCTGCGGTGCCAGCTCCTCCTCCATACGCCACCGCAAGCACTGCTCCGTTTGATGCGGCAAAAAAAGTATCACCTCCATCCGATGGCGAAGAAGTGCCCGCCGCCCCAATGTTAATGGTGTAAGTCTCTCCGGGCGTCACAGGTAAAACCGCTAGCACACCACCACCACCAGACCCAGAACTAAACTGAAACTGGTTTGCTACTCCCCCGCCACCCCCGCCGCACAAAATCACCTGCACATGATTCACAGACTGCAAGTCAAGAAGCGGTGGCGCAGTCCATGTTCCTGTGGAGGTAAAGGTCTCCATGCCGGAGAAACCAGCGTTGGTTGTCAACGCGTAGGCATTAGCCATTAATCCTGACAAGGCAGTCGCGCAGAGCAGGCTCGCCCACATACCGCGTGCCCGGCGGACGGATTGGGAGACAGGGTCGATCATCGATTGCATTTTCATGATTCAACTTCCTCGCATGAATGAGATGTTTCAATCAAGAGGCGGTGCGTTCATGGCGGCGTTCATACGCTTACGGACGCCGCGCGGGCATGGCTGCCAAGACGTTCCAGAAAGGAACATACCGTACTGTATTCAAAAAAACCCCTGAATTCAATTAATTTAATAATTTAAATGAAAGAACTATGAAATAATTTACCTGATAAAACTTATACATATCTTTGTTAAAAAATAATAATTTGCCACCTAGATGCTCTGCCAAAAGATGATGCCGGCCGCCCTCCTGGCGTCACAGAGTAACGCCCAAGAAAAAACCCGCACCTTACAACGCGGGTTCTTGATTCTCTTGCCACTCACCAACTAACGACGATCTCTGCGTTCACCTGCATCGCTGCGCCCTTCCACATACAAACGCGCCAGATCGATTGCGCTACGGCGGTTTTCTGCCAGCTGCATGCCGCTACGCGCCAATTGATGCGCCGCCGAGCCGTGCTCGGTCAGGTAAGTCATGATCTTGAACAGCCGGCCCAACTCGGCCGCGCAATCCATGCCCATGTAGGCAAGGCCGGCCGGATCGATGGCAGGTTGTTCGTTCAGGTCGTTGAACGGGGCTGGGGGTACGACCGGGTATTCAGGGTAATAGGAAGGTAGATCGGGCATGATGCGCCTCCTTTCGTGCGGTTGAAGAGCCGCCACCTCGACGCCAATCGAGGGTGGCAGGCACTAGGCAGTGTTGGCGTACCGTGCACGAAACCGGCGCATCCGAAGATGCCACCACCTAGGCCCGCCATTGATAAATGGACGCACCACAGGGGTGTCGGACGAAAAAACCGCTTTGCAGCAGTTGTCCGATTCATGCACAGGACGCCAATCCTGATCGCGCTATTGAACGCGACACGCGGATTGTCCCGATGCCGGCAGGATGGCGCAAGCGCTTGTTAAGAGCGCTGTTCAAAATCTTTTTTGGCAACGGTTTACGTTGCCATTCCCCCCTTTTCGAAGGGGGGTTAGGGGGGATTTCTGCGACAGTTCAACATCCACCGGCGTCGAAATCCCCCTCAATCTCCTATGCCTGGACGAATCAGAAGATTCGCACGGCACAAAAAAGGGGGAAGTAAACCCCTGCAGCGCGTCAAGTTGACGGGGTGCTACACCCCCAATCCCACAAAAACAAGCCATTTCCGTGTCAGCCTAACCGTTTGTCATACAGATCACACCTCCCGTTTTCCTGACGCAACCGCCGCAAAAAGCCCATCTATAACCGAATGACGTTGTCTTTCGATCAGGAGGATGTGATGAGCCCCATCTGTAACCGTCTCGGTGTGATTGTTCTTTTACTGGGCGTAGGCGTTGCGCTCACCGGCTGCTTTGGCGGCGGGGGTGGCAGCACCAGCAGTAGCTCGTCGTCGGGCAATGCGGTTGCCGGGATTGCGGTGGCGCAGCAAGTCAGCGTTGTCGATGCCAAGTAGCCGGAGCGCCGCCATGACCATGCGTAAATCCGTTCGCAAGCTGATTGTCGCCGCGCCGTTTTTCTTTCAAGCCCTGGCCGCCTACGCTGCGGTGCCGGCCACTTCGGCCTTCAATACCGATCCGGTCGAAGTGCATGTGGCGGAGCGCTCGGCCGAGGCGTTCGCGCAGATCAACGAGATTCTCTGTTACATCGCGCAGACGAAGTACGACGCCTTCGTCAACAAGGGCCCTTACCGCGCGCTGGTCGATTCAAACCCGTGCAAATCGAACAAAGACGACCCGAATGCAGCGGCGGCCAGCAGCCAGGACCAGACCTCGGGCAGCAATAGTCCGAACTACATGACGTGGACGCTGAACGTGACCCGTGCCGACAACGCCAGCCCGGAGGCCATCGATTTCTGGGTTTCAGGAGCGGGCGGCGGCAATGGCAGCAAGATGAAGATTCAAGCCCATATGGTGGTCAGCGCCGGCGCTTCGGCGAGCAATCCGCTGGGGTTGTTCAAGCTGGATTACATCGGTTACCCGGTGGTGGGTGGCGTGGTCGGGACCACGTCCGTCATGCAGGGTTATATGGCCGTCACGCTGCAAGGCGGCAAGCCGCAGCTCGCTTTCTATGACACCAGCTCGAATAACGGCAATGGCGGCGGGCCGCAGGTGCAGCGTGTGGTGCTGGATCGCAGCGCCGACGGCACGACAGGTGACGGCACGACCGTGGAAGGCGACGGCACGCAATTCACCTTCGCTTTCGACAGCAATTTCTTCCACCGCAAGAGCGGTGCGTCGGACGTGTGTTACAGCCGCACGGCCTTCGATCAAACGGCGTGGAGCTACGGTCTTTACGACAGCGTGACGGGCGACCGCATTGTGCGTAACAGCGGCTTTCCGATCAGCGTGACGAAAAACGGCAACACCTTGCATGGTTACGTCGGCTATTGGGGCCTGTGGTTGCCGGACGGCAGCACGCTCAGCAATGGCGATACGGTCACGCGCGAATCGCAGAATGGCAGCGCCGGCGTGCCCTATACGCTGTTTGAGGCCGGTGGCCGCTTGACACTGCACACGCGCAAGCAAGTCACATTGGGCTCGATCGCCGGCATTCCGCTCAACTGGCAAACCATGGGGCAGAACAACACGCCCGGCACGCAATTCGAGGTGCATTGGGATAGCGCGCAGCACGCGTTCATCAAGACGCGTCAGATGCAGCAACAGCAAGGCGGGACGATGCAATGGATCGACATCAATCCACCGGTGGCGCTCACATCCAGCGATTTCGGCACGCAACAGGATTTCCAGGCGTTCTCACAATCCCTGGGCGGCGACGTGCGTATCGCGCTGTTCAACCCGGATCATTCGCAAGCCACCTTCAGTGATACATCCGCAGTGCAACTGGTGCTGCAAACGCTGGTACGGCCGGATGACGCTACGCCACCACCCGCCACCTTGCGCTGCTATGAAAGCTGCCCGGATACCACCCAGCTGACCGCCGCCAATCCTTATCATGCCCCCGGCACACCGAACAACTACACCTTCGACTTGAGCAGCATGTTGTTGAAGGAAGGCAGCACGCCGGTGCTGATGACGACAAACAGCGCCACCCAGTTCCAGTTCGGCCTGCAAACCGGGCTGTTGTTCGACCCGACCCCCACCAATCTGAACCTGCTGAAGTGCGACTGGAACCCCGCAGAAACTTGTTCGTGGAAAGCCTGGCAGGCGCTGGATCATTTCTACACCTGGGAAACCGGCCCCAATTCGTGGAACCAGCTCACGCTGCTGAAAGACGGCAGCGGCAACTTCCTCAAGTTCGATTCCCCGCTGGAAGTGGTTTTCAGCTATCTCGCTTCCAGCGTCAGCCTGGGCAGTAGCGATCTGCTGACCAAGGTGCCCTACAAGGATGGGTCGAGCTTCCGGCTGGAATATGCAGGCTTTGGCCAGCTGCAAGGCATTCCCGGCATCTGTTTCGATCCGCTGAGCAACAAGCCGACCGCTTGCGGGCCGGGTACACGCTGGCTGCCACAGTTCTCGCTCAACGATGGCTCGGTACTGCAGGATGCCACGGATAACACCAAGAGCTATCTCAGCAAGGCGTTGGCGAAGGAAGAGCGGATGCAGAAACAGCCAGACCTGACCAACTGCGCCACGCTGACCCTGCCGACCAGTCTCGTGCTGCCCGACCAGACCGGCTTATCCACCCCGACCGGCACCGAACCTGCGGTGACGGCTGCGCCAGCGGTAATCGGCGGTGTGCTGCAATAAGCCTCACCGCGCGCCAAGGGCGGCATGATGATGGCGTTGCGTCATCGGCTGCCCTCGGCCGCGTTGCCCTCCACAGTGCAGCCCTCCGTGCGGTCCCCTGTGCAACCGGCTACGCTGCAGTTTGCGTTGCTGGCTGCGCTACTGCTGCATGCGTCCTTGCTGGTGCTTCCGGGGCTTAGACCGGCGATGACGAAGACGCAGCCGGCTCGCTGGCTGCATGTCCGGCTCGCGCCGCGTGCGCTGACTCATTCGCAGTCGACTGCGCCGCAAGTACCGGTGCCGGTCGTTCTCGCCAAAGCCATCGCGCCAAGCCGACCGCTGGATCGCGTCGCCCCACGTACGTTGCCTATCGTTGAGAAGCCGGCTGCCCCAGCAGCGCCACAAACTGCGGAGGTTGAAAATATCGCCCCGTCCACCGGGCCCGTCACCGGCCTTGCCATCGCCGCCCAAGCCGCGCCAGTAATGCCATCAGCACGTGCCAGCTGGGGTGATCTCGTCGCAGAGCACCACGATCAACCGCCACCGCCTGCGCAACGCCGGCCGGATATGCGCTTGCTCAGCCTGCGTGATGGGTGGCAGCAGTCCTTGCAATATCAGCTCGCCACACTGACCGTCGAAGACCAAACCATCGGCGCCTGTCGCGCGCACTTGTTGGTGAGTGACCATTTGCCGGATACGCCGGATTGGCAATGCGATTCGGCCCAACTGAAAACACTGCTCGGCCAGATCGATTACCGACGCGTGCCGCTGCCGGTGCAACTGGGCTTTGCCTCCGCCACGCTGGAGATCGAAATCCATTTCGATGCCGGCTGGCGGGTGAGCGTTGCGCCGGCGGGGTTGCCGGTTTGAGCGCCTGTTCAAAGTCTCGCAAACTGCCAACTTAAAATGCTGCGGGGTTTTACCTCCCCCTTTTGGTGCCGTGCGAATCTTCTGATTCGTCCAGGCATAGGGGATTGATGGGGATTTCGACGCCGGTAGATATTGAGATGTCGCAGAAATCCCTCCTAGCCCCCTTCAAAAAAGGGGGGATGGCAGCGTAACCCGTTGCCAGAAAAGACTTTGAACAGGCTCTAAGCGCCGCTTGAAGTCGCGCTGACTTCGTAGCCCGGACGGCTTGCCGGCCGGGGTGGCACATACCAAGGCCGCAGCACCCGATTTCACCATTGCTCCCCGGCCGGCCAAGCCGTCCGGGCTACGGGTGGATTCGCGCTCAAGCTGCAAAAAACAGTCACACATCTCGGGTATGTTCCGTTTTTCGTATCGCATCCCGACCGCATCCGCTGATCGCCGCTATGGCGCAGGCGCGAAGGGCTACCAGCCGGCCGCGTAATCCATCAAACTATTACTCGGGTCGCCACAAGACTTGCCGTGTTGCGTCGCCCCTGACGCAGCCCCCTCCCGGATCATCCGTTGCCATGTATTCAAGCTTCCCCGTTTCTCGCCATCCGCTTGCTGTCGCGCAATGGCTTTTGCTGTGCCTGTCCCTATTCGCATTGCTTGCGCTGACGAGCCCGCCAGTCCACGCGGTCGACTATTTCGGCCGGAGCGACAAGCCCGCGCCTGATGCATCTGCGCCGGCCAAGGTCGTCGAGCAACCGCAAGCGCAGCTGGCAGTCATTCCGGAACCGATCCGCTCCTGGTTGCAGGCCAGCATCCGCTATCAGCTCGAATTGAATGCCTCCATCCGCCACGAGCTGGAACTCAGCAAGGGAAAGGGCCATTGGGCGCCGGGGATGGCGATCATCCTGTTGTCGTTCCTGTATGGCGTGCTGCATGCCTTGGGGCCGGGGCATGGCAAGGTGGTGGTCGGCAGTTATTTCCTCACCCAGCGGGCACGGATCAGCCACGGTTTGCTGATGAGTGGCTGGGCGGCGCTGGTGCAGTCGCTGTCCGCCATCGTGCTGGTGAGCGTGTTTGCGGCAGTGCTGCACTTCAGCGCACACCAATTGCTGAATCAGGCCGCCACGCTGGAGACGGTGAGCTACGTGGCCATCGCCGTGTACGGCATGGTGATCTTGCGGCGGCTTTCCAAGGGATTGGATAGCTGCGGTCACGATCACTCCAAGGATGGCGCGCAATCCAGCCCGATTGCGCCACATCGTCACCAGCCGCATAAAGCCAGCGATGGCACGCCGCACCGCTTCCGCTACAAGGCAATGACGTCGCCCGAATTACCCGAACCAAACAAAGGCCACACCGGCCGCAGCATGTTCATGGCCGGCACCGCCGTCGGCTTGCGGCCTTGCGCTGGGGCGATCGTGGTATTGCTGTTCTGCCTGGCGAACGAGATTTACCCGGTCGGCATCATCGCAACGCTGGCGATGGGCGTGGGCGTAGCGATCACCGTCTCGACCGTCAGTCTGGGCATGCTGGGCGTGCGCAAATTGATCACGCGTGGCAGCAGCGATACCCAACGTGCCATTCGCGCCGGCCGCATCGCCAGCTACACTGGCGCGATCGTGATTACCTTGTTTGGCCTGTTGCAAGCAGCGCTGTTGCTGACTGGCCTTGTTACCCCCATCGCAGCCTGATTCCCTCGTGCCCATGATCTTGTCGACTTCCCTCTTCCGCCGCCTTGCCGCAACGTTTGCCGTGCTTGGCAGCATGGTTTGCCTACCCGCTGCCAACGCCCATCCGCATGTGTGGGCGCAGTTCAAGGTCTCCGTTGCCATCGACGCCAAAGGCGCACCGACGCTGCAAGAGGAATGGACGTTCGATGAAGGCTTTACCGGCATGTTGATGGGCGATGTGCGCCCGAAAGGCGATCTGAAAAAGCAGCTGAACAACAAGGAAGTCGCGCAGCTCAAGAAAGATGCTTTCGACAACCTCGCCAACTTCAATTACTTCAACCACCTGCGCACCACGCGCGGGCCGCTCAACGCCAACCCAGCCACCGATTTCAAGGCGCGGCTGCAAGGCAACCAGCTGGTTTACAGCTTCTCGCTCACAATCAAAGACGCACTCGACCTGCGCAAGGAGATGCTGGAAGTCGGCCTGTGGGACGAGAGCTATTACGTCGCCATGGACCCGGAAAGCGAAAACGCCATCCAGGTCAACGCCGCGGCCCTGAAGTGCAAGACCAACACCTTCCTCGATAAGAAAAGCCCGATCATGTACGGCATGATTTTCCCGGCCGTGACGCGGATCGTCTGCTCCTGAAGCGCGATCACGCAAACTTACGAAACCACCGCACCGCAATCACACCAGCGCCCCCATCTTGGGGGCGTTTTCAATTCCAGCGCATCTCGCCATTTGCCAAGCCTGCAACGGGCTGTGGCGAAGCTTCATCAGCGTTTCATATTCGACGGCAACACTAGCGCCAGATTTTGCTGCATTGCGGTACATCCTTTCGCCACCCCTACACTTGGTTTCCAGTCGTCAAGCGAATCAAGGAGTCAGCCCCACATGGACATCCGTCAACGCATCACGATCCTGGTGGTTTCGACTTTCGTCGCCATTGCCTCGATCGGCGGCTACGCCACCTATCAATCTCGCGGAAACGCCAATCAGGTGAAGCTGGTGACCGAAGGCGTGGTGCCCAGCGCCTTGGCCTCGGCCGATCTGGTTTCGCAGCTCAAGGATGTGCAACTCGCCACCATGAATCTGGTATCGGCCCCCGATGCCAATCTGGTGAGCCAGATCAAAACCAGGCTGACCGGCCAGAAGGCCAAGCTGCAATCGAGCCTGGAACTACAACAGCAACAGGCCGATAGCGATACGCAGCGCGGCTTGGTGCAGCAGGCCAAGGAAAGCCTGCATAACTATTTCTCGGCGGTGGACGACACGGCGAATTTCAAGGTCGCGGGGCAGAACGAGCTGGCGGCGGCCACCTTGTTCGCCGGCGTGGCGCAGTATCAAACCGAGCTTGAGCAAATCATCGACACGCTGCGCATCGAAAAAACCCGCAGCAAGGACGCCGCCATCGCCTCGCTGAACAGCCGGCTGGCAAGTACGGTGTCGGCACTGTCGGTGGTGACCGTGCTGGCCATCGTCGTGCTCTCTGCCATCGGCTTCATGCTCTACCGCCAGATCATCCGCCCGATCGGCCGCATGCAGTCGATGATGAGCGAGATCGCGACCAGTCAGGACTTCACCCGCCGCGTGCCGGTCGAGCGTGCCGACGAGATCGGGCGCTCCACCGAAGCCTTCAACGCCATGCTCGCCAAAATTCAGGAAAGCTCGGCGCAGCTCAAGCAAAAGACCACCGATATCCAGGCCATGTTGCAGAACATGCCGCAGGGCATCCTCACCGTGGTCGCGGGCAGCCGCATTCACCACGAATACTCGGCCTATCTGGAAACCATCCTCGAAACCAACGACGTCCCCAACCGTGACGTGATGGCATTGATCTTCTCCGACACCCATCTGGGCGCGGACGTGCTCTCGCAAGTCGAGGCGGCCATCGGATCGTGCATCGGCGAGGATGCGATGAACTTCGACTTCAACGCGCATCTGCTGGTGGGCGAGGTGGAAAAGCGCATGCCGGACGGCCGGGTGAAAATCCTCGACCTGAACTGGTCGCCGATCACCGACGACAACGACACCGTCGTGCGCCTGATGCTGTGCGTACGAGACGTGACCGAGCTGCGCAAACTGGCGCTGGAAGCCAACGAGCAGAAGCACGAGCTGGAAATGATCGGCGAAATTCTGGCGGTGAGTCAGGAGAAGTTCCACGAGTTCATCGTCAGCGCACTGACCTTCATCGACGAAAACGAAATCGTCCTGCACCGGCACATCGAGCCCGATGCCGATGCGCTCGCACAGTTGTTCCGCAACATGCACACCATCAAGGGCAATGCGCGCACCTACGGCCTGCAGCATCTGACCAATGTCGTGCACGAAGCCGAACAAACATACGAAGCGCTGCGCAAGCCGCGCCCGGACATCGCCTGGGATCAGGATTCGTTGCTGGCCGAGCTGGCCGGCGTGCGCGCCGCGGTCGAGCGCTACTCCCACATCAATGAGGTCAGCCTGGGCCGGCGCGGCCCCGGCCGGCGTGGCGTCACCGAGCGCTATCTGTTGGTGGACAAGGGCGAGATTCTGGAAACCCTGCACCGGCTGGAAACCGTCAACACCGGCAACCTGCACGAGCTGGTGGCAGCGCGTGATGCCGTGCGCAAGACACTGCGCCTGCTAGGCACGGAACCGATTGCCGCCACCCTTGGCGCCGTGCTGGACGCGGTGCCTGCGCTGGCAGCGGAGCTTGGCAAGGCCACGCCATCCATCCGCATCGACGACAACGGCTACGTCATCCGCAACCAGGCCAGCGGATTGCTCAAGAATGTATTCATGCATCTGGTGCGCAACGCGGTCGATCACGGGCTTGAGGCCGCCGACGTCCGCACCGCCGCCGGCAAAGCGGCGAACGGCCTGCTGCGTATCTCGCTCGCCGTGGCGGATGGCACCTTGCAAGTCGCGCTCTGGGACGACGGCCGCGGTCTGGCGCTGTTGCGCATCCGCGCCATCGCTGTCGAGCGGGGGCTGGTCAGCGTCGATGAGCCATTGAGCGATGACGAGATCGCCAACCTGATCTTCCGCCCGGGCTTTTCGACTGCTGAACGCGTGACCGATATCTCCGGCCGCGGTGTCGGCATGGATGCGGTGCAAGACTTCGTCCGGCGTGAAGGCGGCAAGATCGCCATCCGCTTCACCGACGACGCGGTCGGCGCGAACTTCCGCCAGTTCAAGACCGTGATCAGCCTGCCGGATAGCTATGCCATCCAGGTGGACGACAACCAGCTGGAGCACCTGCGCGATGCCTCGGCTCACGCGGAGGCCCAGCCGCTGAGCCAGCGCGGCGAAGTCTCGACGCTTTAATTGATTCCCAGCGATTCATCCGGTCGGGCCGCTTGGCGGCTCGGCCACTTCATCCTCTGCAAGACAAAGGAGCAACCATGGCACAAGTCCTAGTGGTCGACGATTCCAGCACCGTTCGCAACGAAGTGTGCGACTTCCTCAAGGCAAACGGCCTTACCGTTGTCCCGGCCACCGATGGCAAGGACGGCCTCGACAAGCTGCGCGCCGACTCCTCGATCAAGCTGGTGGTCAGCGACGTGAACATGCCGAACATGGACGGCCTCACCATGGTGGAGAAGATTCGCGGCGAGCTGAAGAACAGCACCGTCAACGTGATCATGCTCACCACCGAGAACAGCCCCGCCATGAAGGAGCGCGGCAAGGCTGCCGGCGTGAAGGGCTGGATCGTCAAACCCTTCAACGGCGCTTCGGTGCTGGCTACGTTCAAGAAGCTGGTGGTTTAGGAAGCGGGAACGCGATGGTGTGTTTGCCCCCTTCGCGCAAGGGGGGAACGTCACACCCAAGGTTTTGCTACATCAAGGTGAGAAATGGATTCATTGGTAAACACCCTGCTAGCCATCGTGGCCGGCATCGCCCTAGGCGCCGTGCCGCTTGGCTTCTGGCTGCGTGCGGCAAAACAGGACTTCCGCCGGCAACTGCAAGCCCACGATGCCCGCATCCAGGCTTTGTCCGACCATCTATCGCCCGCGCAGGCCAAGGCGCGTGAAGACGATGCGTTGGCGCGGCTCGTGGCGCTGCAGCAGCAGCTCGACCAAACCATCGCCGCCCATGAAACGGCAGCCAGCAACGCCGCCGCGCTGGCCGAGCGCGACAAGGAAGCCAGCCTCGCCCAGGCACGTGATGAACACGCCGCCGCACTGGCAGCGCTGCGGCAAGCCTTGGGCACGCAGCACGATTCGCTCAGGCGCGACGTTGACTCGTTGCAAGGCATGGTCAAGACCATCGAACGCTGGCACGACGAGATGCAGGCCATCCTGGCGAACAACCGCGAGCTGAAGAAGCAGAACGAGGAATTCGCGACCGTGGTCAAGAATGTGGTGATGCTGGCCCTCAACGCCGCCATCGAGGCCGCTCGCGCCGGCGAGCACGGCCGCGGCTTCGCCGTGGTGGCTGATGGCGTGCGCGCACTGGCGATGACTTCCAGCAAGCTGGGACAGGACTACAAGCAGAACCTGCACAAGAACGATCTGGTGACCACCACCACCTTCCAGGACATGCAAGCCAGCGGCAACATGATCCGCACCGCCGTCTTCGCGCTGCAATCCACCGCCGACAACATTCACTCGACCATCACCGCAGCCCACTGACCCTATGATGACTCCCCGCGCCGTCGCGGCGATCGAATGGCTGTTCGAACAGTCGATTCAAGACAACATCCATGCCGGTTCCGGCGAAAACAGCAGGTTCGACAAGCGGAAGATCACTCAGGCAGAGCAAGGCGAGCGCAAGCTGGTCGTGCTCAATATCTCGTCCTATCTCTTTCGCATCGTCGCCTTGTTCGATTTCGACAGCAGCCCGTCAACCGTGCAGTACCTGCAACGCCACTCGCGCAGCCAAGACCTGCAAGGGCAGTTGCTGCTCGATGCCTACGCCGAGCTCGTCAACATGATCTGCGGCAAGGTGAACCGAGCGCTGTGCGAGGCATTCCGCCATGCCGGCATGTCCACCCCCTTCTTTCTGGAAAGCAGCTGCGCCGCGTATGTCGACCTGCTTGAGCCCACGCATGCGCAAACCTATGAAGTCGCCATCGGCGACGACGTGCGCTTCAACTTGATCGTGTGCATCTGTTCGTCCGACGACGGCCAGGTGGACTTCGACGTCGACCGGACGGCGCAGCCGGAAGAAATTGGCGGCGAGCTGGAGTTGTTCTGAGTGTGTCTGTCGGTCATTGCGGGGAATGCGCAGGGGGCATCGTCAATCGGTATGCGCCACGCACAAAAAGTTAGCGCCTTGCTCTCGCCTGCACGCTGCGGCATCGTGCCGATGTTCAGCCATGATCATCAAGGAAGCCCGTGCCGCCCATCTCCAACTTGACTACGCTGCTGCAATCCATGCAGCCGGTGCTCAACGACGGCGTATATGTTTTCTCCACTGTCCCGCCAAACACCGACCTGCGCACCCTCGACCCCATTGGCACCTTCCGCGAGGCCGAGGGGCTGACCGTCGTGCTCGCAGAAGAACAAGCGCAACAAGCCGGGCTGCCGGTGCTCTTTCGCGCCGCGTGGATCACCTTGACCGTGCATTCAGACCTGCAAGCCGTCGGACTCACCGCCGCATTCGCCACGGCATTGGGCAATGCCAATATCAGCTGCAACGTGATTGCGGCGGCGTTTCACGATCATGTTTTTGTGCCGGTGGAATTGGGGCAGGCGGCGATGGCGGTGTTGTGGGCGTTGCAGCGGCAGGCTTTGTCTGAAGCAGACATTACCCGTCAGACAAGGTAGAGCAGCTTCCGTATTATGGACCGCCGATTAAAACAGTTCTTCCATCGCAATGGATACCGATAAGCATGGACGTTGAATGCATATTCCGACGGACGCCATATAGTGAAATCATTTTTGGCGCTGTCGCCTTGACCTTTCAAGCGACAGTACTCGTGCTCCTCTGCATCAGCGGCGCGATCAAAGAAAATATTCCATTTGTGCTTTTTTTCTTTTTCTTTTCCATCACGTTTATTTTTTCATTTTGCTACAGCAATAGCATTCATTACTGCGCTGAAAATCGCACCCTATGGACAGAAAGAGATTTGTTCGGACTCATTTACTTCCGATCAAAGAAAATCGTCGTGAGCGACTATATCTATTTTTACGCTACCGAAAACAGAAACCAAGTCCTTGGCTACCTATTTAACGTCTACAAAGGTGACTTTAACCTCGGCTGCCTCGGCGGCAGGACGTTCAGCGCACAAAGAAAAGACACCCTTGCGAATCTTGAAAAATTGACGGAAAAACTGGGCGTTCCGAATCATGGCATTCTCTAGAATTCGTACTCTTTCAATCCTGACCTGAAACTTGTACGGGATACTATTCCCAGCTGAGATTCAAATTCATAGACATTCATTACACCCTGGCTCCTAAAATCACGCGCAGGCCGACCTCTGCGGGAACTGTCGGCCTACGACGCGTGATCTCGGCTATTCAGCCACAGCATTTAATCATGCTTTCTTCACAAACTCCGATTTCAACTGCATCGCGCCAATACCATCAATTTTGCAGTCAATATCGTGATCGCCCTCGATGAGGCGAATATTCTTCACTTTGGTGCCCACTTTAACCACCAAAGAAGACCCTTTCACCTTCAAATCCTTGATCACGGTAACGGTATCGCCGTCTTGCAATACATTACCATTGGAATCGTGCACGGCACGTTTTTGATCCGCGCTTTCTTCCACGGCATCTTTGGGCCATTCATGCGCGCATTCCGGGCAGATATAGAGGCTGCCGTCTTCGTAGGTATATTCCGAACTGCATTGGGGACATTTGGGCAAACTGCTCATGCTGAATCCTGATTGATTAAATTGGCGTGAAGAACAGAACGAAATTGCGGTATCTGTTCGTGAAAATGCGGTGATCCATTGCGCTGAAAGCGAACTTGCGTTGGCGCTTTCCCGTGCCGGATTTTACTTGGCCGCCCCGTAAAAGGACACGTAACGAAGTGGTGTCGGCGCTGGCGTGCGCAGTTCGCGCCACTGCCTGCCAACAGCCAAAAAAATACCCGACCTATCTGGCCGGGCATTTTTTTTGGGCAGTTCAGTCCGTTTGCCGGGCTGATTAATCCCCCTTAAGCCGCCGCCACAAGCGCCTGTCCGATGTCCTCCAGAATATCGTCGATATGCTCGATGCCAATCGACAAACGCACGGTCTCTTCCGATACCCATGCTTTCTTCAACTCCTCTGGCGAGAGCTGGCGATGCGTGGTCGATGCCGGGTGGCATGCCAGCGATTTGGCGTCGCCGATGTTCACCAGTCGGGTAATGAGCTTGAGCGCATCCTGGAAGCGTGCGCCGGCTTCACGGCCGCCTTTGACGCCGAAGGTGAGCAGGCCCGATGCCCGGCCACCGAAATATTTATCCACCAGCGGGCGGGATTCGTGGTCCGCGAGTCCGGCGTAATTCACCCATTCCACTGCGCGGTGGCCTTGCAGGTATTTGGCGACTTTCAGCGCGTTTTCGCTGTGGCGCTCGATGCGCAGGCCCAGCGTTTCCAGCCCTTGCAAGATCAGGAAGGCGTTGAACGGCGAGATGGCGGCACCGGTATTGCGTAACGGCACCACACGGGCACGGCCGATGTAGGCAGCCGGGCCGAGCGCTTCGGTGTAGACCACGCCGTGGTAGCTCACATCGGGTTCGTTCAGGCGGCGGAAGCGTTGCTTGTGTTCGGCCCACGGGAATTTGCCGGAGTCGATGATGATGCCGCCGATACTGTTGCCGTGGCCGCCGATGTACTTGGTAAGTGAATGCACCACGATATCCGCGCCATGTTCGATCGGACGGGTGATCGCGGGGGTCGGCACGGTGTTGTCGACGATCAACGGGATGCCATGCGCGTGGGCGACATCGGCAAAGGCGGCGAAATCGACCACGTTGCCGAGCGGATTGCCAATGGATTCCACATAGATCGCCTTGGTCTTGGCATCGATCAATTTGGCCGCTGCGGCCGGATCGCGGTAATCGACGAAGCGCGTCTGGATGCCGTATTGCGGCAGCGTATGGGCGAACAGGTTGTAAGTGCCGCCGTAGAGCGTCGAGATCGAGATGATGTTGTCGCCGGCTTCGGCGATGGTAAGGATCGAATAGGTAATCGCCGCCTGGCCGGATGCCAGCGCCAAGCCACCAATGCCGCCTTCCAGCGCGGCCACACGCTTTTCCAGCACATCGGTAGTCGGATTCATGATGCGGGTGTAGATGTTGCCGGCCACCTTCAGATCGAACAGATCGGCCGCGTGCTGGGTGTCGTCAAAGGCGTAGCTGGTGGTCTGGTAGATCGGCACCGCAACGGCGCGGGTGGTGGGGTCGGGGCTGTAACCGGCATGGATGGCGAGCGTATCGAACCGCGGCATTGCGAACTCCTGAAGGGGGATGAAGCCCAGCGTGGCTTGCAGCACGCGCAAGGGACCGCACAAATCTAGCATCGCCCAAATAATGCAAATAAATACTTTTGAATAACGACAATATTCAATCCAGTTATTTGAAACCGCATTCAAGGATGCGTCACTATCCGACCCAGGCAGCTTGAAACACTGGTTTGAAATACGGCTGATCCAAGATGGCCCGTCAAGTGAGCCAGATCACGCTTATGACGCGATAAAACGCTTGAACAAGCGCCGCCCGCTCGACATGCTTGGCCGCAGCGCAAGTCCGACGGATCACGCCAGGCAGCCGGTGCCAAGCAAACCAAATACGAGAATCCGCACCAGCCGGATCAAACGCGCCCGCGATGGCGCGACATAACAGGGGTTCACTTCATGATTGACCGGCGCAACTTTCTAATCGGCGCCTGCACCTTGGCGGGCGGCGTGCTGCTGCCGGCACAGGCGGCGACGCAAGCCAGGCCGATCCGCATGGGGTATTTCGATAACTACCCGCCCTTCAGCTTTCGCGGCCGGGATGGACAAATGACGGGCGCACTGGTCGATGGGGTCGACCTGCTTGGTCAGGCAGCGGGACTTGATTTCGACCATCAGGGTTACCCTTGGGCCCGCGCCCAGGCCATGGTGGAAGCCGGCACGCTGGATGGTTTCTGCACCGTGCTCACCAAGCCACGCCAAGTGTATGCGGCGTTTTGCCCCACCCCGATCATCAGCGTGCGCTTTGGCATCTATCACCGGATCGACGATCCCCGGCCACTGAGTGTTCGCTCCGTGGCCGACCTGCGGACACTGCGGCAGGGCAAATATATCGGGGCGGGCTATTCGGCCGAGAATCTGGAACCCAATTACATCCAATGGTTCAAGGACGAGGAAACCGTCCTGCGCATGATCGATGCCAATCGGCTGGATATCTATATCGAGGGGGAAGTCGTCACCAGCCGCAAATTGCAGCAGCTGGGGCTGGCCAACCGCTTCAAGTTCACTCCCGCCCCCTTCCTGCCCCCGGTGAATTTCTGCTTCGGGCTGCGGCGCAATTTTCCCGATGCAAATGCAATTCTCGCGCGGATGGAAGTTGCAGCGCAGGCCGCCAGGAAGTCCGGTGCGCTGGATGCGAATCTGGCACGGTATCGTTAGGTTTGTAGGGTGGGTTAGCCCCTTTTAAGGGGCGTAACCCACGTAGACGCCACTGCAATTGCCAGCATTCATCCGGTTTGAAACCCTGCCCCGCGTGGGTTACGCCCTTAAAGGGGCTAACCTACCCTCCGAACGCTAGCCCGCTACCATCGCCAGCCACCCACAACGAATTTAACGGCAGGTTGGCGTGGCTTGGCGAACTGTTTCAGAATGGTCATCTGCACGTCGCGCTCCCCCGGTAGCTGCCCCCCATTACGCTCCAAAAGGCCTCATGAAAAAGATATTCAGCGCCCTACTGCTCACGCTTGCCGGCTCGGCCTGGGCGGCGGAAGACTACCGGGTCAGCCATTTTGATGAACGCATCGAGGTGGATAGCGCCGGCAAGAGCACCGTTCATACGGGAATCACCATTCATTTGCTGACCGAGGCGGGTGTGCGGCAATTCGGCCAATACCTGTCCGCCTACAACGCGGAAATGCAGACGCTGACGCTGGAAGCCGCTGCCACCATCAAGAAAAACGGCACCCGTATCGATGTGGATCGGGAGAAAGGCGTATTCGATAAACCGCTGCCGATCACGGTGGATGCACCGCAGTTCAGCCAGATGCACGGGCGCGTGATCACCTTCCCCTCGCTGGAAGTGGGCGATTCGATTCAGGTCGGCTTCAAGCAACAAGACCTGACCACGCTTTTCCCCGGCAAATTCGCGGCCGTGAATGCCTTCCCGCTGATCGAGGTGTATGAAGACGCCAACATCACGCTGACCACGCCAGCCGATATGGCGGTCAAGATCGAGAGCAGCGGCCTTGAGGCCCTCACCCCCGCCACACCGGCCGATGGCAAGCGCACGGTGCGCTTTCACTACAGCAATGCCGCCACCGGCCCGATCAAGAAGCAGAGCAATACGCTGTCCTGGTTCGACGTTGCGCCGCGCTTTTTTGCCACCAATTTCACTGATTACCGTGAGCTGGCAAACGCCTACGCGGCGCGTGCACAGGACAAGACCCAAGTCACCCCAGCTGTCCAGAAACTGGCGGATGAGCTGACCCGTGGCATCACCGATCGCCGGGAACAGGCCGAGCATCTCTACCAATGGGTGAGCGAGAACATCCGCTATGTCGGCGTGTATATCGGCGCGGGCGGCGTGGTGCCGCATGAGGCGGATAGCATCCTCACCAACCGCTATGGCGACTGCAAGGACCACACCACGCTGTACGAAACGCTCTTGAAGGCCAAGGGCATCGAATCGAGCACGGTGCTGATCAACTGGGGCGACAACTACCGCTTGCCGGGCGCACCGGTGAATGCCGCGTTCAACCATGCCATCACATGGTTGCCAGAGTTCAAGCTGTTCGCCGATACCACGCCAGGCTTCGCCAGCTTCGGCACGTTGCCGTTTGGCGAGAGCGACAAATCGGCCTTGATCGTGGCCACCGGCGAAATTCGCCAGACACCAATTCACAACGCCACCACCAGCCAATCCTTCACCGATTACACCCTGGCCCTCGCGGAAGATGGCAGCGCCAAGCTGGAACTGGCCACCACGCTCAGCGGAGAGATCGCCGAAAATGCCCGCCGCTATCTGTCGACTACGCAACCGGACGATGTCGAACGCAAAGCGTTGGAAGCCTACAACCTGGTCGGCTCACTCAAACTGAATACCGGCAAGCCGCATGAGCTGGGGCAAAACTATGTGGTGACCGGCTCGGGCAAGTTCGACCAGTTCGCCAACTTCCCCGGGCCATTCGGATTCGCGATCCCGCGTCTGCCCTCCCAAAGCAACATCAAGGCCTTCCCTGATTTCGTGCTGCAGCAAAAGGGCAAACCGTTGGACGGCACTTGCGCTGGTGGCCTATTGGAAGAGCACTACCACATCAGTTTTCCGGCCAGCGTGAAAATCCTGGCAATCCCGCGCAACGTCGACCTGAGCAGCGACGACGTGATCTACCGAGCCACGTATCAGCAGCAAGGCAACAAGATCGAAGTGAGCCGGGTGCTGGAGCGGAATCTGAAAAGTAATATCTGCAGTGGCGCAAAACTGGCGACGTGGTCGGGCATTGCCAGTGCGATTGATCGGGATTTGAAGAGCCAGATTTTGTATCAGTGATTGGCTTGATGTAGTGATCAATAAAAAACGCCAGCATTGATGCTGGCGTTTTTTATTGATCACTCCGACAAACAGCGTCGGGTCAAATTATTTATTCCGGCACATGCAGGCAATCACCATAGCAATTGATGCAATGAGACTTAACTCCAAAACAAGCGCAAGTACATATCCGTCTGTGTACTCCCAAGAGATAGGCCAAAGTGGTTTGGAAAAAGCAACCCCGCACAAGAGAAAACCGACGATGGAGAATACGATGCCCAATCGCTGCTCATGGCTACTTTTTCCCCGCACCACATTGATCAAGATAAGCACCCAAGGCGCAATACCAGGAAGCAACGCAGCAACAAAAACAGGGCTTTCTCGCGCCGCCGTGGCGGAATCCCCATTGGCAAGCAAGAAGACAAGCGCACTCATCAGCACCCAAAGCAAGGAAATTGCGATCAGGTAAAAACGGGCCATCGGCGTGTAGTTCATTGTTGCTCTAGCCAGAATGCTGCCACACCAATTGCGTTGCCGATTTTTGTTCGTTGATAGCAGGTACGGCACCCTTCTCCGGCCTGGATATTTGCATGATCTCCTTTGGCAACACGAGCCAGGAATTTCTTTTTATAGGCGTCTCCTTGCTTAAAATAAGTCACCAGTACCGCAGCACCTCAATCTGGATTTCCTCTTCGCGCTCGCCGGTCTGGATGAGGTCCGTCAAGCCTTCCGCATTGGTATGACCTTTAAACACGCCTTGACTCGTGGTGGCGCGGTACCGCTGGTGTGCAAGCACATCACCCGTTTCGAAATCCTGCAGCTGGATTTGGCGATCAAATACGGCTGGGGTTGGCACCGCTGAGTGAGATGTACTCATTCCAGTAGTAGCTGCGAGATGATTCGTTCCCGCATAGTCGCCCTCCGATTCATTCCCAATGAAAAGCGTAGATTGAGCAATAACCCGATTCGCGCCATAAGGGCATCCACACACAACAACATCACCTGATTGCACACCATCCCTGCCATTCTCGCCCCAGATGTACGCAGACCCAACAATTGGACCGCGCCCCTTCGAGCATTTGGGACATGAGGCAATATCGCCTGATAAGACGAGAAATACTCCCTCGTCGGTCATGGACGAAGAGGCAGTCAGAACATGACCTCCCGTTGTTGTAGGATTTCCAAGCAGTGCAAGCATCTTCATGTACACCCCTCATCGCATGAATGCAGGTAACTCTTGTCGAGCTAGAAGACTTTGCACGATTTCGTTGCACTTCCGTTTAGGAAGAGTCTCAAAATACCTTTGCTGTTTGAAGCGCTTAGCTTCTCAGGCGTTTCACTGTTTGCCAGATTCGTTTACTGACTGCCGAGACAATGTAGAAACAACAACGCCGGCATCAAGCCGGCGTTGTCCTCTTCTAAAACATCAAATGCGAAATCAGCCCAACCGCGCCCGAATCGCCGCCTCAATCCCGGCAGCATTCAGCCCGCATTCCGCCTGCAATTCCTTCTGCTCACCATGCTCGACATAGGCGTCCGGCAAACCAATTTGCAGCACTTGCTTGGCGATGCCGGCGGCAGCCAAGGCTTCCAGTACGGCACTGCCCGCCCCGCCCATCACGGCGTTTTCTTCCACGGTGACGATCAGATCGTGGCTGGCGGCCAGTTGCTTGATAAGTTCCACATCCAGCGGTTTGACGAAGCGCATATTGGCGACGGAGGCGTCGAGCGCTTCGCCGGCCAGCAGTGCATCAGCAAACACGGTGCCGAAGGCGAGGATGGCGATCTTGCTGCCGGTGCGGCGGATTTCGCCTTTGCCCCACGGCAAAGCGGTCATTTCGGCCTGGACTGGCGTGCCGTTGCCACTGCCACGCGGGTAGCGCACGGCGGCGGGGCCGTTGTGCTGGTAGGCGGTGTAGAGCATCTGCCGGCATTCGTTTTCGTCGGCCGGGGCGAGTAACGCCATATTGGGAATGCAGCGCAGGTAGGAGATATCGAACGAGCCGGCGTGGGTCGGGCCATCTGCGCCGACGAGGCCGGCGCGGTCGATGGCGAAGGTGACATCCAGGTTCTGCAGCGCAACGTCGTGGATCAGTTGGTCATAGGCACGTTGCAGGAAGGTCGAGTAAATCGCGACCACGGGCTTGAACCCTTCACAGGCGAGGCCAGCGGCGAAGGTGACGGCGTGTTGTTCGGCGATACCGACATCGAAGTAGCGCTCAGGAAATTCCTGCTCGAAGCGCACCAGGCCACTGCCTTCGCGCATGGCCGGGGTGATGCCGATAAGACGTTCGTCTTGCTTGGCCATATCGCACAGCCAGTCACCAAACACGTGCGTGAACGAGACCTTGCTGCTCTTGCCGCCCACCATGCCGTCTTCCGGCGTGAACGGCGTGACGGCGTGGTATTTCACCGGGTCCGCTACGGCGAGTTTGTAGCCGTGGCCCTTCTTGGTGACGATATGCAGGAACTGCGGGCCTTTGAGTTTCTTGATGTTGGAGAGCGTGGTCACCAGCGCATCGAGGTTGTTGCCGTCGATGGGGCCGATGTAGTTGAAACCAAGCTCTTCGAACAATGAGGCCGGGCTGAACAGGTTCTTGACGCTCTCTTCGCCGCGTCGCGCCAGCTCCTTGAGCGACGGTGCGACTTCGAGCACACGGCCGGTGGCGTTGCGGAAACCGTTGTAGAACTTGCCGGACAACAGTTTGGCGAGATAGTTGTTGAACGCGCCGACGTTGGGCGAGATCGACATTTCGTTGTCGTTCAGGATTACCAGCAGATTGACGTCGCGGTGGCCGGCGTTGAATAGCGCTTCGATCGCTTGGCCGGCGGTCATCGAGCCATCACCGATCACGGCAATGGAGTGGCGATCGTCACCGCGCAGCTTGGCGGCTTCGGCAAAACCGAGCGCCGCGCCGATCGAAGTGGACGAGTGGCCCACGCCAAAGGTGTCGTATTCGCTCTCTTCCCGCTTGGGGAAACCAGCCAGACCGCCCTTCTTGCGCATGGTGTTCATGCGGTCGCGCCGACCGGTGAGGATCTTGTGCGGATAGCTCTGGTGGCCGACATCCCACACCAGGCGGTCATTCGGTGTATCGAAGACGTAATGCAGCGCGACGGTCAGTTCGACCGCGCCGAGGTTGGAGGCGAAATGGCCGCCGGTGCGGCTGACCGAATCGAGCAGATAAGCGCGCAGCTCGTCCGAGACTTGCTGCAACTCTTTGCGATCGAGTTGGCGCAAATCGGCGGGGCTGGCAATGGAATTCAACAATTCGGACATGGACATCAACTTACGAACGGCGGGCGACGATGAAGTCGGCGAGCTGTTTCAGGCGGGTGGGTTTGAAACCGGCGGACGCATCGCCGAAGGTATCGAGCGCGGCATGCGCCTCGGCCTGCAGCTCGGCGGCTTTTTCCTTGGCGGTGGCGAGGCCGAGCAAGGAGACATAGGTCGGCTTGTCATTGGCGGCATCTTTGCCGGCCGTCTTGCCGAGCGTGGCAGAGTCCGCTTCGCAATCGAGGATGTCGTCGACGACCTGGAACGCGAGGCCAATGCATTTGGCTGCGTGATCGAGCTTGCTCATTTGTGCTTCGGTCAACGCTTGACCGCAATAGGCGCCCAACAGCACCGACGCGCGAATCAACGCACCGGTCTTGAGGATATGCATCAGTTCCAGCTCGGGCAGGCTCAGGGCCTTGCCGACGCTGTAGAGATCGATGCCCTGCCCGCCGCACATGCCGACACTGCCGGATGCCTTGGCGAGCAGGTTCACCATCTTGATCTGGTCACGCGGGTCGTCCGCCAACACGTGGGCGCTGAGCGAATCGAACGCGGCGGTTTGCAGCGCATCGCCAGCGAGCAGCGCGGTGGCTTCGTCAAAGTGCACGTGGACGGTGGGCTTGCCGCGCCGGAGGACATCGTTGTCCATCGCCGGCATATCGTCGTGCACCAGCGAATAGGCGTGAATCAACTCCACCGCGGCGGCGGCGTGGTCGAGCCGGGCCGGATCGGCGCCGACGAGTTCGCCAGCGGCGAAGACCAGCAAGGGGCGCACGCGCTTGCCGCCATCGAGGACGGCATAGCGCATGGCTTGGTGCAAACGGGCGGGAATGTGTTCGTCGGTCGGCAGCGTGCGTTCCAGCACGCCTTCGATGCGCAGCTGTACCGCCTGCATCCAGGCGGCAAAATCCAGTTCAGCGGCAATCATTGCGCCTCCGGATTGAAAGGCTTGAGTTGCTCGCCTTCAAGAATTTTGAGTTGTTGTTCCGCATTGGCAAGTTTGCCTTCGCAGAATTTGAGTAATTGCTGCCCGCGTTGATAAGCGGCAAGCGCTTCTTCAAGCGGGAGTTGGCCTGCTTCCAGAGCGCCGATCAATGTTTCGAGCTCGACCACGCCGGCCTCGAAATCGGCAGGCGCCGCAGCAGCGGATTTGGCAGTTTTGGACATGGGGGAAAACAGGCGGGGAAACCGGTGGAAATTAGCCCAAAGCAGCTAGCCGAGTCAATGCTGGCGTGTGTTTGATGACGCAATGCAACACCTGCTGTGAATTCGCCGCAATTGGGCTTGCCAGGAACTAACATGAAGAGAAATCCGCCCGATTTCTCTTCGATAAACGAGCCTGCCATGAGCCACTTGATCGGACTCATCTCCGCCAGCAATACCCTGCCCACGCTTTATCACCAGATCGAACAGCTGGATGCTTTTGGTTTTCGTGGTGTGGTTGCGCTGCATGGCGGGCAGGACGGGTTGTCCGAAACCAGCGTGGCCGGCTTACCGGCAGGCATCGTCGACGCGATTGGCGATACCCCGACCAACCGGGTGCTGTTGCGGCTGGATTGGGGCGATCCGGCCCAACACGCGATGCGGGTTTGCCGTGACCTGATCGGCGTGGTGATGCGCGGCAGCTTGCAAAACAGCACATCACTCGCCAACCGTCTGCAATCACTCGGCTACACCGCCGATGCCAAAAACCCGACCGAACTGATCTCCGCACTGATCCATTGGTATCACCGCACCCAGCGCGATCTGACCCGCGCCACGCAATCGGCCGTGCAGGAACTGGTTGGCTTGTTCGCCATCAGCGTGATCGAGCGCGACAACCCTGGCGAAATCGTTGTGGCCACGTCGGGCATTCCCATCCTGATTGCCTCACATCAGAACGGCTTTGCGTTTTCCGATCAGCTGTCGCCCTTGTTGCCTTTTGCCCGCGACTTGATCCGGCTGATCCCCGGTGAGGTCGCCAGTATCACGCCGACCCAGGTTCAAATCATCGATGCCAGCGGCAGCCCGACCCGACGCAATCCCGAGCCGATCAGCCCTCGCAATGAGCGGGCTGCGCTAGACCGCTTCGGCCATTTCATGGGCAAGGAAATTCACGAACAGCCGGCGCTGCTGGCGGACACGCTGACCCGCAACGGTCTCACGCCCAGTCTTGCCGAACTGCTGGGTGATGAAGGCGCAAGATTGCTGGCCAATATCGACGCGGTGGTGATCGTCGCCTCTGGCAGCAGCTATCACGCAGCACTGACGGCGCGTTATTGGCTGGAAGGCGTGGCCGGTCTGCCTACGTCGGTCGAGCTCGCCAGCGAGTACCGCTATCTGGATGGCGTGGTTCCCAACAACACGCTGGCCATTGGCGTCTCTCAATCGGGTGAAACGGCCGACACGTTGGCTGCGTTGCGGCATGCCGAATATCTCGGTGCCTCCGTCACCTTGGGGGTGTCGAATGTCCGCGATAGCAAACTGATGCAACTGGCCAAGCTGCAACTGGCGAATGAAGTCGGGCCGGAAATCGCCGTGACATCGACCAAGACCTTCACGGCACAGCTGCTGTCGATGTATCAGCTATCGCTCGGGCTCGCCCAGCAACGCGGCCGGCTGACTGGTGCCGCGCTGGAAGAAGCAACCCGGCTGCTCAGCCTGCTGCCGCGCGCGGCGCTTGGTGTGCTGGCGCTGGAACCTGTGCTTGATCAATGGGCGCAACGCCTGGCGCGTAGCACACATCTGTTCTGCGTTGGCCGGCACTCCAACTACCCGATTGCCCGGGAAGGCGCACTGAAAATGCAGGAAGTCGCCTATCTGCATGCCGAGGGGCATCCGGGCGGCGAGCTGAAGCATGGCCCGCTAGCACTGGTGGACGCCGATCTGCCGGTCGTCGCTTGCCTGCCGTGGAATCCGCTGGCGGAAAAACTGCTCGCCAATCTGCAGGAAGTCCGTGCGCGGCATGGCGAGCTGTTCGTGTTGTCGGATGCTGGCCTTGCCGCTGCCGATCGCCTTAACGTCGCCCGCATGCCGGAAGACCTGCGCGAACTCAATCCGATTCTGTATGCCATTGCGCTGCAACTGCTCGCCTATCGGATTGCCGTGTGCAAGGGCAACGAGATCGATGCGCCACGTCATCTGGCCAAGGCGTTTGCCACCGAGCAGTAGCACCATCCAGCGGTCAAGCTGTAAGAAAAACCCATTTTTAATACTACTGAAACATAAATTTCATACTTTGGGGTTCAGATTCATCCGCTGGACCACCATGCGCATTTCCGCCCAACTCAAAGCCGTCAGCACCGTTACTGTCCTTGCCCTCGCCGGGCTTGGCATCTGGATCACGGTACAGATTGGTCTGCTGCGCGACGACTATCGCCGCGATCACACCAGCCAGCAGGCACTCGCCGCTGTCTCTACCCTGCGCAGCACCATGCTGCTTGTCTCGCGCGCCGATCCGCTTGCGCCAGATACCGAAGCCCGGCTGGTAGCCGCCGAAAAAACCGTCGATGCCGCCGCCCGTGATGTCGCGCCGTTACTGGATGAAGCAGCCGCCAAGCAACTCTCTGGCGCACTCTCGCAACAATGGGCGGATTACCTGAAACAGTTCCATAGCGCGGTGCAAATCTCCGCGACCAGCCCGCAGGATGCGCTCAACATTCCCGAGCAAATCTACAAGAACGATCTTGAACCCGTGCTCGCCAGCCTCGATGTGGCGGCGACTAGCGCACAGACCCGAGCGGGCACGGCAAGCACGGCCATCGAAGGGCGAATCGGCACCCTATTCGCCAGTACCTTGACCCCGTTGGCGCTCACCGCACTGCTGATCGTAGCCAGCCAGCTTTACTTTGCCAGAAAGCTGCATGGCCGCTTGCGTGTGATGTCCGCCGCCAGCGATCAGTTGACGCAGGGCGATCTCACCGGCCGCATGCCGGAAGTCAGCGACGAAATCGGCGACCTTGGCCGCAGCCTGAACCGCTTTCTCGATCAGTTGGCCCAAACGCTCTCGCAAGCACGCAACGCCGCCCAAACCGCACGAGACGATGCTCGCCGCGTAACCGCGTTGGCCGATGCCACCCACGACGACGCAGCGCTGCAGACCACTCATTTGCAAGACATGGCCAGCGCGAGCCAGACCTTGCAAAGCGCCGTGCAGTCCGTCGCCAACCAGGCCGAACAGGCTGCCGGCGTTGCGATCCAGACACGGGATGCAGTGAACATCGCGCAGGATGCCGGCCGCAATTCGATTGTCCGGCTCGACGCGCTCACCAATGAATTCAGCGCGGCGGAAACCGCACTGGATGCGCTCACCAATGCCGTACAAGACATCGTGAAAGTCGCCCGCAGCATCGAAGACATCGCCGGGCAGACCAACCTGTTAGCCCTCAATGCGGCGATCGAAGCGGCCCGTGCCGGTGAGGCAGGCCGTGGCTTTGCCGTCGTCGCCGATGAGGTGCGCAAGCTCTCGCTGCAAACCGCCGACTCAACCCGGCATATCCGCACCATCCTCGATGTCACACGTACCAAGACCAACGAAACGCTCACTGCGATGCAAGCCGCCAGCCAGCGGGTGATCGAATGCCGGGATGACGGCGATGCAATCTCCGCGACCTTGGGCAACATCGGCAGCGCAGCCCGGCACGTGAGTGAAATGATGGAAACGATTGCCGCTGCGGTGGAAGAACAAAGCCAGGCCAGCGAAGCCATCCACGCCCGACTGGCCGGGATTGGCGATAGCGCCGCACAAAGTAGTGCCCGCAGCGAAGAAATGCTCTCGGAGATGCGCAGCCTGACCGATACGGCCAACCAGCTGGATGCGCAGCTGGCGCGCTTCCGGTATGGGCGTTGGGTTAGCGGCGCTTGCTACGCCAGCAGATTCAACACCCGACCATCAAAGTCGAATGGCCCTTCGATCACCGCCTGAATGGTGCCATCGCGCAGCAATGGATGCGCCGGGTTCAGCAGCATATTGCGATCCAGCGGCACGATCACCGATGGCAGGTAGAGACCAAGCTGCCCGGATTGCTTGAGCCAGCCCGTGCCCGCATCGCGACTGGTATCCCCCGCCGGCACGGCATCCCAGCCTGTTGGCGGTGCCAGCGTGTGGAACAGCGCAGGGTCATCCGGCAAATCGATGCTGATGAGCTGGTAGTCATCCGGCATCAAGCCCGGTTCGGGCAGGTGGGCAAGGACTTCAAGAACGGCCAGCGCGCGGCTGGTTGCGGTGTAGACGGCGGGGACATCGCGGTGATTCCAGCGCCCGCCAAACAGCGCGGCACCATAACCGGACAGATCAGTGGCATAAGCCGCGCGGGCGAGTCGCCAGACTTGCATTGCTGGATGGGCGGATTAGCGGGAACGTTTAGAAAACGCCGCCGTACTGGATCACCACCAGTACCCGCCGCACTTCCTGCGCACCGATTTCGGTATCCAGCATCGAGAACGGCGTGGCGCCATTGAAAGAGCGGCTGGGGCTGGTCAGCCAGCGCTTGGCTTTGCGCTCATCGCCAAACGCTTCGACGGCCGCCCGGGTGATCTCGACGATACGTGCCACCCGCTCGCTTTCAGCCACGCCGAGTGTCTTGTTTTCCTTGGTCAGCCGCGCGCCGGTCGAAGCCGGAATATGCAGCACGCCATAGACTTGCTGCTTCGAAATATCGAACGCTTCGGCGATATCCCCCACGAGTTCAGCCGGCATGCCCGCACGGATCAGCTCGATACGCGCTCCCGGCGTAGCCCGCCCCAGTTGGTCCGCCAAGCCGCGCAAGCGCGAGACACCAGCCACATTCGGTACCGCGTGGCGCGATGTGGGTAGTACTGCTGCCTTGGTCATGATGACCTCCTGAGTTCGTCTCATTTGAGATTTAATTCTATCTCACTTGAGAGACAAGTGCATCTACGCAGTATTGCCACAACCAAGCGCGGCCAAGAAAACCCAGCGTAGCGGTGCTGGCTAGGCGTGCGAAACGCAGACAGTACATTTCGTACGGCAAGTGAGCACAACAACGCCAGCAGGGTTTTATTGGCCGCGCTTACATCCCAATCCCACGCGCCATAAATGCCGCCAGAATCGGCATCAACACCAGCAAATGTGCCTCTGCCATCACACAGCGCCGTACACGCTTCAGGTCGATGTCATCCGGGATAAAGGCCGGATCAGCCGCTGCCGCTTTTTTCCAGTGCAAGAAGCGCTTCGTCGGCCAGATCGAGGTCAGTGCAATCAGCACGAACACGGTGACCTTGGCGTGGAACAGTGGGTTGTGCTCATAGAAGGCCACGCCTTTTACGCCGAAGAACACGCGCAGCAGGCCAGTCGCCAGGACAGCCATCGCCATCAGGAAGTACATCATGTCGTAGCGCGCCAGCCGGGCGGCCGCCTGCGGCATCCACTCGCGCTTGACCAAGACCGTTTCGATGGCGAGAAAAGTGACCAGCAAGATGATGGATAAGTAGTGAGCGGCAGCGAGAATTGCATCGAGCATGAAAGTCTCCGAATTGATGATCACGGGGTTACTGCCGCCATGCGGCGCGCCTCTTGCAACGGTGCGGGCTGGAACTTGAGGTGGCCGACGTAAACCAGCGTCTGGCGGATTTTCATCGAAGGCACATCGCCTTCGCGCATGTGCAGGATATCGGCCGGGCTGACCCAGCGCGGATCGCCATCGGTAATCGGCAAACCGGCAGCGCGATAGGCTTCCAGCACGAATTGCGAGCAGAAGAAGCGATCATTATTCCCGGCCCCGAGCTGAATGGTCGCCATGCCACGCAGGCAGAAATCGCGCACGCCGGCCGGCACCAGGGGCAGCTCGCAAATGCGCCGCTCGATCGAGAACGGCGCTTGCAACATCACGCCAACGTAGTTGTAGCGATCGCCCACCTGCTGCAAGGCAAACGAGCGAATCAAACTGGCGTGCTGGTCTTGCAGATCGGGATGGCGGAAGGCCACCACGACCGCCTCTTCATCCAGCACCTCGCTCACCGTGCGCACACGCACGCCCTCGCCCACTGCTTCGGCGATCTGCTGGTTGCCGATATAGAGCGCGGCATGGCTGACCGGCGCCAGCGTGAGCAGACGAATACCCGCCGAGGTCAAGCCGTCGGAGGCAGACAAGATGATGTCGCCGGGATTCAGTTCGGTAGCGGCGACCAGTTTGCCGCCGGTTTTCGGCGTCAATGCCGCCTGCTGGAATGTGACACCGGCCGTAGCGCCGGTATTTGCCACGTTTTCCTTGTTCACACTGGTGGCACAAGCGGTGCACAGCAGTGCGACGAACAAGGACAAGATCAACGACTTCAACATGAAAACTCCAAGACCCCGGAACGGGCCGGGAAAACTTTAAACTACCTGTCCCGATTCGTCATGATAAATGACGAGGGCAACAAAAAACCCGTCGCATCTGGACGGGTCTTTTTGCAGAAAAATGAGCAAGCACAATCAGAGCGGCTGGATATCCAGCTTCTTGAACAGCGCCTGATCGCGCGTTACATCGGGGTTGCCAGTGGTGAGCAGCTTGTCGCCGTAGAAAATCGAATTCGCCCCCGCCATGAAGCACAACGCCTGCATCGCTTCCGGCATTTGCTGGCGGCCAGCGGACAAGCGCACGAACGATTGCGGCAAGGTGATGCGCGCTACGGCGATGGTGCGGACGAACTCGGTCCAATCAAGCGGATCGGTGCCGTGCAGCGGCGTGCCTTCCACTTGCACCAGATTATTGATCGGCACCGATTCCGGCTGCGGATCGAGATTGGCCAGCTGCGCGATCAAGCCGGCGCGTTCCTCACGGGTTTCGCCCATGCCGACGATGCCGCCGGTGCACACGTGCAGGCCAGCATTACGCACCTTGCCGAGCGTATCCAGACGGTCGTCGTATTCGCGGGTGGAGACGATATCGCCGTATTTTTCCGGGGCAGTATCCAGATTGTGGTTGTAGTAGTCGAGGCCAGACTCCTTGAGCTGCTCGGCCATGCCGTCTTTCAGCATGCCGAAGGTGCCACAGGTTTCCAGACCGAGCGCCTTCACGCCAGCGATCATCTTCTTGAGTTCATCCAGATCGCGCTGCTTCGGGCTGCGCCATGCGCCGCCCATGCAGAAGCGGCTGGCGCCGTTTTCCTTGGCGATACGGGCGACTTCCAGCACTTCGTCGGCCTGCATCAACGGCTCGGCTTCAACGCCGGTGTGGTAGCGGGCAGCTTGCGGGCAGTAGCCGCAGTCTTCGCTACAGCCGCCGGTCTTCACGCTCAGCAACGTGGAAAGCTGCACCTTGTTCGCATCGAAATGGTCGCGGTGCACTTGTTGGGCACGGAACAGCAGATCGTTGAACGGCAGGTCGAACAACGCTTGCACCGCATCGACCGTCCAGTGATCGCCAGTGGCGTGTGGCGTCTTGCGCTTGAGTTCGATGGTTTGCGGAGCATTCATGCGATGGCCTTGGTCTACAACGGGAATATCCGGATTCTCGCGATGGAGCCGCCAAGTTGTCAATTTTAAATAGAGAGTTTCTGAACAAGTTGCGCCATTGGCACAGCACTGTGGCGCAAACCCTCGCCTTACCGGCCAACTGTGTGCTGTGCGGCGGTACAGCCAAACGCGGCCTGTGCGCCGGTTGCCATCACGATTTACCTCGCTTGCCAGCATCGCTCTGCCCGCGCTGCGCACTGCCGACGCCAGATGGCGGCCTATGCGGCGGTTGTCTGAAGGCCCCGCCTGCCTTCGATGCCAGTTTTGCTGCACTGGAATACACCGGCGTGGTCGGGCAGCTGATCCCGGCCGCCAAGTTCGGCGGGCGCTGGAGCCTGCTGCCCATGCTGGCCGAAACGCTGCTGCATCGCTTGCCGGTCGCGCCCAGTGTGGACTTGATCCTGCCGCTGCCCTTGCATGCCAACCGCTTGAAAGAACGCGGTTTCAATCAAGCGGTGGAGATCGCCAAACCGTTGGCCAAATCGCTGCACGTGCCCATCGGCCACGACATGCTGATCCGCAACCGAGATACCGAGCACCAGGCCCGGCTCACGCAGGCGGCCCGGCACAAGAATCTGCGTGGTGCGTTCGTGGCGACGGCGGCCATTGCCGGCAAGCGAGTGGCAGTCGTGGATGACGTGATGACCAGCGGGGCCAGTCTGGATGCCGCCGCCCGGGCACTGAAAAAGGCCGGCGCGGTGCATGTGGAGGCGTGGGTGGTGGCGCGGACGCTGTAGCCTGAATCATGTAGCAGCATAGGGCGGGTTAGCAGAATGCGTAACCCGCCGCATGGGTCTGTCACGGCCTGGTTCGGCGGGTTACGCAGCAAGCCGCTAGCCCGCCCTACGAAACTAATCAAACCGCATCGTATACGTCGCATCCAGCGTGCTTTCGTCGGTGCCGAAGCGACTCACCAACGACCAGCGGCGTGAGAACTGCCACGAGAGTTTGATCCCGTCTTGCAGGCCGTTCATGCTCTTTTCCAGCGACAGCTTCACCGTTTTGCTCAAGCGTTTACTGACCGATACCACTTGGGTAGTGGTGCCGTTCTGCATCTTGCCCGTGGCCATGCCGACTTCGTCGATGCCGACCGCGCCAAACACCTGATCGGTCAGGCTGGTGCCGGGGTCGCCCCCCGTCATAGCGGCGTTCAGCAGCTGCACCAACACGGCGGAATCGCCCTTGTCCATACTGTCGGTGCCGTGGCCGAACAGCAGCCAGGCCAGCTTGTCGTTGTCCGGCACGGTCGGTTCCGAATACAGGGTGACACGGGGGCTGAGCGCAGTGCCCTTCACGGCCACCCCGGCCTCAACCGACAAGCCGCGCCGCATGGCGAGGATGTCCAGCCCAGGATTATCAAGCGGGCCGGCAAAGCTCAGCACGCCGCGCTCGATATCCAGCTTCTGGCCGTAGGCTCGGTAGGTACTGCCCTCCAGCACTTTCACCTGACCGAATGCCGCCAGCGACTGGTTCGGCTTGGCGACCAACCGCAGCACGCCGCCCAGCTCAGCCTCGATGCCATAACCACGGAAGCGGAAATCGTCGCCGAGGTCGACATCGAACTGCAGATTCGCCAGCGACAAGCCATGACTGGCCTCCTTCGGCTCGGCCCCCACGATCACCACGTCGTCGGACAGCTTTGGTGTATCAGCGGCGCGGTAATAGATATCGCCGCTATCGGCTTTCATCTTGCCGGTGACCGACAGGCCGTCCTTGCTGTAACTGATATTGCCGTTACCGGACAGCACCAGCAGCATGTCCGGCTTATTGATCAGTGTGAGCTTCTCCGCCACTACCGTGGCCTTGGCGACTGGGTCTGCGCCGCTGATATCCAGCGTACCTTGTGCGGTCAGCTTGCCGGTACCGCCACTGAACTGCACGGTATCCAGCACCACCTGATCCGGCTTGAGCTGGATGCGCATCAAGCCTTTGTTGAGGCTGACCCCAGTGGCGCTGTCCTTGATGGCCAGATCGTCACCATCCACGGTGCCGCTCAGGCGGGCGGTCGCATCGAACGGGCCGTTGCGGGTGATATGGAATTTGGCGCGACCGGCCAGTTGGATATCGTTGCCGAACAACGGCGCGATCTTGGCCAGATCGGGCAGATTGCCATCCGCCAACAGGTTGAGCGATGCGCCGGGAGCCGGTCGCCAATTGGGCGCATCGACGACGGTATCGCCGCTCAGTTTCACGTTGCCAAAACGACGGCTCTGCAGCTCGCCAGCAGCCGTCACGCGGGACTGCACCGCCGCCACGCGCAACTTGAATTGATCCAGCTGCAGCGCCTGCAAAACGTTATCGCCATTGCGCATGGCTGCATCACCACTGAGCCGCTCCAGCTCGACGAAGCCATCGAGCCAATTCGCCTGCGCGATTTGCCAGCGTGCCGACAACACCAGATCGGTATCCAGCTTCTTGAGGCCCGCCAGCTTGGCCCACTCGGCCGGCAACAAACGTGGCGCGGAGCCGGAGGTATCCAGCTTGCCGGGTTGCCAGTTGAGGCGGTCGATTTGTAGCGTGCTTTCACCGATGGCGAGTCTGGCATTGCCGAGATGAACCGCCTTGGGGCCGGCTTCCAGATTGGTTGCGCCCATGAGCCGCATCGGCAGCCGCGCCTTGAGCGTCAGTTCGTCGATCCGGCCGCGCCATTGCTGCTCGGCATTCAAGCCCCCGCTGGCAGCGAGTGCAAGTGAAACGAGCTCGTGCTGATAGTTGCCATCGACATCAAGCCGCAGCCGATGCTGCGCCTGCGTGCCATCCAGATTGAATTGCGCCTTTGCCACTTCAGCGCCGAAGCCTTGCGCTTGTTCGAGCGACAACTCGATCTTGGCCGGGCTGGTGAGGTCGGGGTAAAGCGTGGCCAACGCATCACCACGCGCCACGCGCAACCCCCAAGGCGTGAGCACGTTGGCGGCGCCCAGCTTGCCGTTGATCAAGGGCTTGGTGAATGCGCCGGATACGTCGGCATTGCCGATCACCCGCCCGCCAAAACCATGCCCCAGCTCGGCAAGGTTCTCCAGCGCCAGCTTGAGCGCCAGCTTGTCGCCCGGCTTGCCAAGTGCACCCACCGCGGTCAGGCGATTGCTGCCCAGCTGCAGGAACAGATCGACATTGGATAAGTGTTGATCCGCCAGCTGGGCATGGCCTTTGCCGACCAGTGGTTCGCCGTTGAAGCGGCTATTGGCGAATTGGTAATCCAGCAACGCTTGCCAATGCGGCTTGAGCCCGCCGGATGCTTTGAGCTGCCCGCTGATATCTCCGGCCGGTGCCGCCAGAAAATCGGCCGGGTTGAAGTGGGCGAACTGGCCTTCGGCGCGGAAATCCTGCTTATCCAATCCGAACTCGCCGCTGAGCTTGGCCGAGCTGCTACCGCGCGCCAGATCAAGCTTGCGGATCGCAATACGGCGTTCCTTTTGCGGATTGATCCAGCCGAAATCCGCCTTGAGGCTGGTCTTGAAACCCGGATCGTTCAGGTCGGCTTTGACATCCGGCGCGTGATACGGGCCAGTGAGGGCAATGGTGCCGGCGAGTTGCGTCTTGGCGGTGCTGGGCACCAGCTTCGCCAGATCAATGCCGGCGAGCACGAGCTTGGCATCGAGCCGGTCGGCGCGGAACTGCCCTTGCCCATCGAGCTTGCCGTTGCCGAGCAATTGCGCCTGCAGCTTGTTGAGATCGAGCCGACCATTGCGTACGTCGAATGCGGCATCGATGGATGCAACCGGAACACCCTTCTGCTGGATCGCCAGCGGCTTGGCATTGCGCACCGACAGCGTGCCGCGTGCGGTGTCCTCGCCGGTCGGTTGCACGTTGAGCCGCACGGACAGATCGGCCTGTGGCAAACCGGCCAACACCGTCGCCGGATTCAGTTGATCGATTTCCAGCTTGGCTTCGTGAACGATGTTGTAAACGTAGGGTGCAAAGGCATCGACACGCAAATTCAGCCGCCCCTGCATGCGCGCGCCGCTGATCTGGCCATTGAGCGCCAGATCCCGCAGATTGCCGGCCAGCTTGTAATTCGCGTTGACCGCGTATTCATCGGCGTGCCCGGCAAAATCCACACTGCCGCCGACCTTGAATGGCGCTTGGCCATCCAGACTGAGCTTGGCCCACAAGCGGCCATGCGGCGTTGCCAGTTGTTTCAGGTCGAGTACATGAAAACGCCCGCTGCTGGAGAATGCGAGCTTGATGTCATGCAGCTCGACCGGGGTATCGACGACGACGAGTTTGCCCAGCCGCAGCTCATTGATCTGGATGCCCAGCGGCAACGCCAGCGATGTTGGCGGCGGGCTTGGCTTCGGTTTGGGCGGTTGGGGTTTGGTGCGGATTTCGACGTTGCCGATATCAAGTGTACGAGCAGAGAACGTTCTGCCCCACAACGCGTAGGCATCCCACACCAGGTGCACGCGGTCGACCTTCACGGCGACTTCGGGGGTATCGACCGAGATACCGGTCACCGTTACATCGCGCCACAGCGGCCCATCCACCCGCTCGATCTTCACCACGCCGGACTGGTTGAGCTTGCTGAGCAACCACGCCCGGCCGCTTTCGCCATCCAGCCAGCTGGCAGCGGTATAGATACCCGCAGCCAGCAGCAACAGGAAACCCAGCGTGCCGTACACCAGCCAGCGGATCACGTCGCGCCGGCGCTTGGGCGGCGGGCTGGTGGGTTCAGTCATATCCGGCTGCGTGGTCGGGGTCGTCATCAGAAGGCGAGCCCCAAACTGAAATAGAAGCGGTAATGCCGCGCCTGAATGCCGTAGGCGAGATCAGCGCCCAACACACCAACCGGGCTGATCCAGCGGGCGCCGGCACCGACACCGGTCACCATCTTGAGCGCTTTCCAGTCCTCGGCTGCGCCGCCGTAGTCGGCAAACACCGCGCCACGCCATTGCTTGTAGACGGGATATTGCAATTCGATCGACGACGTGGCGATGACCTTGCCCGGCAGCACTGCCCCTATCCCCGGCACACCCAGGCTTTGGTAGTCATAGCCGCGCACGCTGTTCGAGCCGCCAGCACGGAACAGCCAATCGGTCGGCACTTCGGACTCATCTGGTGTAAAGGTCTGGCCCAGCTCAAGCCGCCCGATCAGCACGCCTTTTTCACCAATCGGCCAGTATTGCTGGCCGCGGCCATACAAGCGTACGAAGGTCTGGTCAGAGAACAGCCCCTTGACCGCGCCGCCGCCTTCCAGCTGCAGCAGATTGCCCTGATGCGGATCGCGCTGGCTGTCGAAATTGCGCCGGATCCAGCGATAGTTACCGGTGAGCGAGTGTACGGTATCGGTCGTGCCATCGTTGGGATTACGCGTCTCGAACAGGTATTCGAGCGTGATCTGCCGATCGATCCCGTTGCTGTTCTTGATTTCGGACATCGACCGCGTTACGCCAATCTTGTCGGTGCGCGTGAGCAAGCCCTGCACGTCGGCCCGCTTGATGGTCGTATAGACGCGATGCGCATAACCAGAGAGCTGCTGCGGGAAGGTGATACCGGCATCGAACTCCTGCGTATCGCGATCCAGCGCGGTCTGGGTATCGAAGACCCAGCCTTTGTTGAACAGGTTGTTGTAGGCGTAATCGACCGTGCCGCGCGGCCCGGCCACCGTGCCGTAGCCCGCGCCGAGCGTAATGCGCTGCATCGGCACTTCCTGTACACGCACGGTGACCGGGGCGACATAGGGTGGCGATTCGCTTGGCAGCGCTTCAACCACCGCGCCGCCGAATTGTGGCTGGGCTTCCAGATCGGATTGCAGATCGAGCAAATCGCGGCGGCGGAAGTAATCCCCCTCGTGAAATCCGATCCGGTTACGCACCAGGAACTCCGGGTAGCGCGTCAGCCCTTCAACCGTGATCTCGCCATAGCGATAGAGCGGGCCGCTATCGATGATCAGCGTGGCGATGGCGGTGTGGGCAACCGGGTCGATCTTCACTTCGTTCTTGGCGAAACGCGCCGTCGGGTAGCGCGAACTTTGCAGGCTGTTGAGCACGCGGCGCTTGGCGTCGCTCCACGCAGACTGGGTAAACGGATCGCCGAGTTTGATCGCCAGGTTGTCCTGCAAGCGCTCTTTCAGGCGCGCCACCCGTTCTTCGTCATCATCGATCGCGCCGTTGAGCTGGAAATCGATCTGGCTGAAGCGGCTGAGCTCACCCGGATCAACCGTCACGACTACGCGCGGCGGCGTGCTGGCTTCATCCAGCCGGGCTTCGACCTTGGGCGAGAAATAGCCGGCCGTGTTGAGCAAGCCGCTGGCATCTTGCGGCACACGCTCAATCAGGGATTTCAGGGTATCGGGGGTGACTTTCTGATCGGTCTGCCAGCGGTAGAGATCGAGGTGATCGACCAGCAGATCCTTGACGTCGGCAGGCGCACTCAGTTCGACCTTGTACTGGCCGAAGGCGGCCATCGAAACAGCCAGAAAAATGAGCAAGGGCGCTGAGCGGACGATCGCGCGGGGCATTGAAGGCATCAAGGATCGGGCAAAACAAAGGCGTTACTTTACCGGACTCTGCGCTCACCTGCCGTTAAGGAATGCCCAAACAAACGCGTTGGTGAACGTTGAATTCCGGTAAGCGGAAAGCAAAAAAAAGCCCGGGGATCGATCCGAGGATCAATCAACCGGGGCCTAGAGGATGGAGGAGTCGATAACGGCCGTGAGGCCGGTGAAGCCAAAAACACATTGCACGTTGGTTAGGGAACCAGATGTGCGTCGGGTGGTTAAACCCGAGTCAACTGCCAGCCGTAAGACTTGACCAGCAGACGTTGAGCAAGCTCAGCGTTCTTAAAAATCTTTTGCAGGGTACGCAGCATGTCCTTCTCCTTTTGGGGTCAGGTGAGTTTGTCGTGCCTAGGCGGGTTTGCCTGTCGACAAGACGAACTTTATCAAAACTACATATCGACCGCAACTATTTTGGTAGCAAAACTACATGAATATTCACGAAACATATATAAATTGACTACATAAAAATGTAAGAAAACGGCATTTTTATTGGTTTTTTACATGTAGTAACATTATTTAACATTTAAACGTGACTGTAACAATATTACTCAAAAAATACAGGTTTTCCACTACAGAATCACCGCAAAACAAAAGGCCGCACGCGCAATGCGTACGGCCTTTGTTTTACCAATGAAATGGCGTGCTTACTTGCTGCCGAGCAGCGCCGCCTTCAGGTCGCCTTGTACCGGCTTCTTGCCCAGCCAGATCGACAACAGCGCGCTGGCAAAATCGTCCCCTGTGATCACCGGGAAGGCCTTGCCGCGAATGCTGACTTTGGTGCCTTGGCCCGGCACGAAGTCGAGTGTAATCACGTCGCCCTTGGCTACCGATTTCACCTCCTTGAACAGTTTTTCCAACGATTCAAGCTGGCTGCCAAAGCGCTTGTCGGCGTCCGGCACGTTGGCAGTCAGCCCTTCGACGAACGATTCATGCATCTTGCTGGCCGAGACTTCACGCATCATGCGCAGCTCGACCCGGCGTGGCGTGGCGGCATTGATCACTGCGGCGGCATCCGAAGTTTTGGCCACCGTGTAGAGGGCTGCGGCGTAGACGTCGAAGACGATCTTGGTGCGGATGCCCGCGCCATTGAGCAGCAAGGATTGGCTGGCGACTTCGGCCTTCTCGGGGATATTCATGCTGGCCAGATCGGCAGCCTGCACGGCCGGAATTGCCAGCGCCGCCGCGATCAAGCCGGCGCAAAGGCTGGCGCGAAATGTCTTGTGCAACATGTTCGTTCTCCTTGGAAAAAAAGCCCACGGGCAAGCCGTGGGCAAATCGAGTTGTTCTTTAATTGGCAGAGCAGCCCATCTAGGCAGTGTGGTGCTTACAGGCTCTGGATGATGCCTGCCGCGCCCATGCCCGTCCCGATGCACATGGTCACCATGCCGTACTGCCCCGGTTTGCCATTGCGGCGCAGCCCGTGCACCAGCGTGGCAGCCCGGATCGCGCCCGTAGCGCCCAGCGGGTGGCCAAGCGCAATCGCGCCGCCTTGCGGATTGACCTTGGACATATCCAGACCCAGATCGCGGCTCACCGCCAGCGCTTGTGCGGCGAAGGCTTCGTTGAGCTCGATCCATGCCAGATCGTCTTGCTTGATGCCAGCGAGCTTGAGGGCGGCTGGAATCGCTTCCTTCGGGCCGATCCCCATGATTTCCGGCGGCACGCCCTTGACGGCGAAGGTGACGAACTTGGCCAGCGGCGTGAGGTTGAATTCCTTGAGGATCT
This sequence comes from Andreprevotia chitinilytica DSM 18519, assembly GCF_000711875.1. Lineage (GTDB taxonomy): Bacteria > Pseudomonadota > Gammaproteobacteria > Burkholderiales > Chitinibacteraceae > Andreprevotia > Andreprevotia chitinilytica. The sequence continues at coordinate 97,482 of NZ_JONM01000005.1, read as the reverse complement.
TCTCGCTCACCAGAATCACCGCGCCAGCGCCGTCAGACGTCTGCGAGCTGTTACCAGCCGTGACCGAGCCCTTGGCCGCGAACACGGTCTTGAGCTTGGCAAGGCCTTCCATGCTGGTATCGCGGCGCGGGCCTTCGTCGGTGGTCAGCGTCTTGGTGATGTGCTCGACTTCACCGGTGGCGAGATTGGGGATGCGATAGGTCACGTCCAGCGGCGTGATTTCATCCTTGAACAGGCCCGCTTCGATGGCAGCCAGCGCACGGCGATGCGATTCGACCGCGAAGGCGTCTTGATCGGCGCGGCTGACGTTCCATTGCGTCGCGACCTTCTCGGCGGTCAAACCCATGCCGTAGGCGATGCCCAGGTTTTCATCCTTGGCGAAGATGTCCGGGCTGAGCGCAACCTTGTTGCCCATCATCGGCACCATGGACATGCTCTCGGTGCCGGCCGCGATCATGATGTCGGCTTCGCCCAGGCGAATCTTGTCCGCCGCCATCGCCACGGCGTTGATGCCGGAGGAGCAGAAGCGATTGATGGTCACGCCGCCGATGGTGTTGGGCAGACCGGCGAGGAGTACGCCGATCCGCGCCACGTTCATACCTTGTTCGGCTTCCGGCATCGCGCAGCCGACGATCACGTCTTCGATGCGCGCCGGATCGAGGTTCGGCACCTGCGCCAGCGCGCCCTTGAGCACGTGCGCCAGCATGTCGTCCGGCCGCACGTTCTTCAACATGCCGCGCGGGGCCTTGCCTACCGGCGTGCGAGTCGCAGCGACGATGTAGGCTTCCTGAATCTGTTTACTCATGGTTTGCTCCAGTGAGGAGTAAGGAGTGAGGTGTGAGGGGCAACCCCGGTACACCTACACCCAATTCAAATGCTTTTTCGCCAGTTCAGTGTGAGTGCAAGGGCGGTCACCGGGTTTACCCCTCACGCCTCTCACCTCACCCCTCACTCACGATCAGTTCCGCAGCGGCTTGTTGTTCTCGAGCATGTACATGATCCGTTCCTGGGTCTTGCCCTTCTTGAGCAGGCCCATGAAACGTTCACGCTCCAGCCGCAGAATCCATTCCTCGTTGACCATCGCGCCAGCATCGACATCGCCACCGGTGACCACGTCGGCGATCTGTACGCCGATGTGATAGTCGTACTTGGAAATGAAGCCGCCTTCGAGCATGTTCAGCAGCTGACCACGGATCGTCGCCGCACCGGTGCGACCTGCCACCGGGAATGCCTTCGGCTTCACCGGCGGACGGTAGCCGGTTGCAGCCAGCGCACGAACCTGCGCTTGCGCCACGAACAGCAGCTCGTTCGGGTTGAAGATGACGACATCGGATTCCTTCAGGTAGCCGATCTGCTGGCCTTCCTCGGCCGAGGTACCGACCTTGGCCATGGCCATCGCCATGTAGTAATCCTTGAGTACGGCCAGAATGTCGCCACCCTTGGCTTCACGGCTGGCACGCAGCGCGAATTCCTTGCAACCGCCGCCGGCCGGCAGCAGGCCAACGCCCACTTCCACCAGACCGATATAGGTTTCGACCGCAGCCACCACGCGGGCGCAGTGCATCAGGAACTCGCAGCCACCGCCGAAAGCATAGCCTTGGGCCGCGCCAACGACCGGCACGCGGGCGTACTTGATCGCCATCGAGGTGTTCTGGAATTCGGCGACCATGTTTTCAATCGCGCCAAAATCACCGGTCATGAAGGCCGGGCCCATGCTGGCCAAGTCCGCACCAACCGAGAACGGCGCTTCCGGATGCCAGATCACCAAGCCCTGGAAGCGCGCTTCGGCGATCTTGATCGCTTCTTGCACGCCAGCCAGCACGCTCGCGCCGACACAGTGGGCCTTGGTCTTGAAGCTTAGTACCGGCACATCGTCGCCGGCACGCAACCACATGCGCACGCCGTCGTTCTCGAACACGGTTTCGCCGTAGTTCGGTTCAGCATCGCCCACCAGTTGCGGTGGGTAGAGCTGGCGGCCATACACCGGCAGCGTGGAACGGCCGATCAGTTTGTTTTGCGCGGCACTGTATGAACCTGCCGGCGCATGCACGCCATCACGTTGCGCAACCCAGGCCGGCAGCGGCGTTTTCGCCATGGCCTTGCCAGCAGCGATGTCGGCATTGATGGCTTCCGCCACGGCCTTCCAGCCAGCGGCTTGCCACAGCTCGAACGGGCCTTGCTTCCAGCCGAAGCCCCAACGGATCGCGAAGTCGATATCGCGGGCCGATTCAGCAATGCCATCCAGCAAGGTGGCGACGTAATGCCACACATCACGCAGGCAGGCCCACAGGAATTGCGCTTCCGGGTGTTGTGATTCGCGCAACGCCTTGATCTTGGCGGCCGGGTCTTCGATTTTCAGGATGGCTTTGACATCATCGCTACCCTTCTGACCGGATGCGACGTAATCGCCCGCCTTCGGGTCGAGCACGAAAATGTCGCGGCCTTCTTTCTTGTAGATGCCGCCCTTGGTCTTCTGGCCCAGCGCGCCCTTCTCGATCAGCGCGGACAACCAGGCCGGGCTGGTGTAGTACGCATGCCACGGATCGTTCGGCAGGTTGTCGGTCATGGTCTTGACCACATGCGCGAAGGTATCCAGACCGACCACGTCGGCGGTGCGGAAGGTAGCTGACTTCGGACGGCCCATGCGCGGGCCGGTCAGGTCGTCAACCACATCGAAACGGATGCCGAATTGTTCGGCGTGATGAATCGTCGCCAGCATCGAGAACACGCCGATGCGGTTGGCGATGAAGTTCGGGGTGTCCTTGGCGCGGACAACGCCCTTGCCCAGACGGGTAACGAGGAAGCTTTCCAGCGAATCCAGCTCGGCGGCTTCGGTGCCTGCCGTCGGGATCAGCTCGACGAGGTACATGTAACGCGGCGGGTTGAAGAAGTGGATGCCGCAGAAGCGGGTCTTCAATTCAGCCGGCACGCCATCGGCCAGTTTCTGGATCGACAGGCCGGAGGTGTTGGTCGCGAGGATCGCGTGTTGGGCGAGGTGCGGCGCGATCTTGGCGTAGAGGTCGAGTTTCCAGTCCAGGCGTTCGGCGATCGCTTCGATCACCAGATCGCAGGACTTGAGCAGTTCAAGGTCAGCGCCATAATTGGCCGCCTGGATCAGTTCCGCACGCATTGCCGACATCAGCGGCGCGGGCTTGAGCTTCTTCAGGTTATCCACCGCCTTGAGCACGATGCCGTTGGCATCGCCTTCTTTGGCGGGCAAATCAAAGAGCACGGTTTCGATACCGGCGTTGACGAGATGCGCTGCAATTTGCGCCCCCATCACACCAGCACCCAGCACCGCCACACGGCGGATCGGCACGGAATTGGCCATGGTCTTGCCTCTCAAAACACGAAAAAAAAGCGGGCAGCGGCTTGCCGCCCGCACCAGGTTGCTTAGTTAAAAGCGATAGTTCATCTGTATGCCCGCGATCTGGGCGTAGCTCTTGAAGTCCGCCGAGGTCGTGGTACCGCTGCCCAGGCAGCCGCTGCCGATCAGACATTCGGTGTTGTTCATGCTGGCACCCTGAATGTGGACATAGGTGTAAGCGAAGTCGACCGACATATCCTTGTTGAACGCGTAGTTGAAGCCGGTCGAGAACCAGATCCGGTTGTTATCCGGCAGGTTGGCGATGCGGAAGCGGTCGTCATCAGCCGGTGATTGGTCATACGCGATACCGAAACGCAATTTGAGCGGCGTGCTGTACTGGTAGGACAAACCGAACGAAACACGATCGGTATTGCGCCAGTTCTGCTTGATGACTGCGTCCTCAAGCTTGCCGTTGCTGAACTTCAGATCCAGCGACTGGAACTTGGAATGCCAGGTGTGCGTCCAGTCGCCGGTGACAGCGACCTTGTCGTTGATCTGCTTGAAGAAGTTGACCGCCAGCGAATCCGGCGTATCGACATCGACTGTGCCGCCACCGGTCGTGAAACCGGTTGCCGTCATGGCATTGCCAGCCAGGGTAGCAAATGCCGCATTCGCCGCCGGGCTGACGGCAGCCAGGGTCGGGTTGCTGAAGGACTGCACTTTCCAGGTGGCATCGCCGGACAGATGTTCGGAGATGCTGGAACGATAGGCCGCACCAAAACGGAGCGTATCGTCGTATTGGTACAAGGCGCCGAAGTTGAAACCAGCCGCCCAGCCATCGCCGTTGTATTCCAGCGTGCCGTCGTAATTGGTGTTGCTGATCAGGGAGGCGGCGATTTTCCCGGCATAAGGAGCCAGACCCGGATTCGCTGCGATAAAGGCCGGCAGGACTTTCTGCGCCACGATGGAACCCAGATCAGCCGCCTTGGAATACTTGGCCTTCATGTACTGCGCACTCACACCGGCACCGAGCGACAACTGATCCGTTACCTTGTAGGCGAACTGCGGATTGATCGCGACCGTTTTCAGGTCCAGGTCGATGCCGTTGTAACGGCCGGCCCATTGCGGATCGTATTTGGTGGCATCGCCAAACGGCACGAACATGCCGACGCCGACATAGGCGCGGTCATTGATCTGGTGGGCGTAATACATTTCCGGCACGACGACCGGTTCGGTCGGATTGCCGCCATCGTTGCCGGTGATCGTCAGGCCGATCGCGTTGGTGGCATGGACGTTGGAAGCCTCGATGTGCGGATCAACCACAATCAGGCCACCAGTTAAATTGTTGCCTTTGAGGTAAGTCAGGCCGGCCGGGTTGTAGAAGATCACCGATGCATCAGTGGCTTCTGCCGCGTTCGAGTTGGCCATTGCTTGCGAGCTGACGCTCTGAACCCCGAAATGGTAGCCGGACGCATACACTTGTCCTGCCACAAGAATCAGGCTTCCTGCCCCGATCAGCTGCACTGCTTGGGCGATTTTTTTCATCGTGCTCTCTCCTGGATGCAGCGTCTATTTGCTGCGAAATAATTACGTTGCGTCGATGCCAAAACAAACGACCGTATTAACCTTGGCGAGACGATCTTGTAGTGTCAAGCACTGCACTACAAGATAAGGAAAACTCTTATGCACCAGTTTGGAAAATCCGCCCGCCCTGGTGCATGAAATCGAGGCATTTCCAACAAAAAAACACAATAAAAACAACGAACTAAATACAACCCAATTTCAACTGATCCATCCATGCCGACCCGAAACGGATCGGCTAGGATTTCCCTTAAATCACAACACGATGTATGGCATCCGGATCGGCCTGCGTCAGCCCTTGATCGAAGTCATCAACCATGATCACTTCGCGTTTCAGGCGACGGGCACGCTCCACAGCGGCGAACTCCGCCTCATTAATAAAGCCCTTGGCGCGCGCTTCTTCCAGTCGTTCACGCGCGGTGATCGCCTTAAGCTTGCCTTCGCGCTGTTCGCGACGCAGCTTGCTTTCCAGACCTTCGGTCTCGATGACGGCCTTGAGTGCGTACTCCAGCACACCGACGGAATCGTTCTCGTCCTTCGAGATGTACATGAACTCGACCAGACGATCGCGGGATGCAGACGGCTCCATCAGCGAGCGGGCAATACGGGTGCCAACACGGTCTGCCGGGCCTTTCAGGTTCATGCCGAACGGGAACACCACGCGGCGCATCGCCCAGGCCAGGAAACGGTTCGGATGGTTGGCGAGGAAGCCATTCATCGCCTCTTGCACGTCATACAGTGCGGATTCAACAGCCCAACGCACCAGCGGACGGTCTTCCTTCGGCTCGCCATCGTCATGGAATTTCTTCAACGCGGCGGTCGCGATATACAGGCCGGACAGCATGTCACCCAGACGGGCAGACAGCTTTTCCTTGAACTTCAGGCTGCCACCCAGCGATGCCATGCCCATGTCGGCCAGGAAAGCGAAGGCGGAGGACAGACGCTCGATATCGCGATAGTTCTGCGCAGTCGGGCCGGATTTCGGGCTGCTGGCGAGGCGACTGTAGGTCAGGCCGAGCATGAAGCCACGCACTGCGTTGGAGATGGTGAAGCCGATATGGCCAATCACTGCGCTATCGAACTCCGCACCGTCGTTGTTCATGGCAGCACGCATTTCACGCAGCACATACGGATGGCAGCGGATCGCGCCCTGACCAAAGATGATCATCGAACGGGTGAGGATGTTCGCGCCTTCGACCGTGATCGCAACCGGAATTGCGCCGTAGCCAGTCGCCAGATAGTTGCGCGGGCCGATACACACGGCCTTACCGGCGTGCACGTCCATCGCGTCGTTGATCACCTTACGCATGCGCTCGGTGTTGTGATACTTGAGGATGCCGGACAGCACCGACGGCTTTTCGCCGGAGTCGAGCGCGGTCAGCGCCAGACGTTGTGCCGCATCCATCTGGTAGGCGTAGCCACCGATGCGACCCAGTGCTTCATCGACACCTTCGAAGCGACCAATCGAGAGGCCAAACTGGTTACGGATACGGGCATAAGCACCGGTCGTGTAGGCGGCGAGCTTGCCGGATGCGACGGACATGGCTGGCAAGGAGATGCAACGACCGACCGACAGACATTCCACCAGCATGCGCCAGCCTTGGCCGACGTAGCTTGCACCACCGATCACCCAGTCCATCGGGATGAACACGTCCTTACCCCAGTTCGGGCCATTCTGGAACGTGGCAGCGCCAGGATAGTGACGACGGCCGATGTGCACGCCTTCGTGATTGGTCGGGATCAGGGCGCAGGTAATGCCGATGTCGCCCTTCTCGCCCAGAATGTGATCCGGGTCGTACAGCTTGAAGGCCATACCAAGCACGGTCGCCACCGGGCCAAGCGTGATGTAGCGCTTTTCCCACGACAGACGAATACCCAGTACGTTTTCGTGCAGTTCGCCAGTACGCGGGTCGGTGTAGCTACCGCGGGTCACGATACCGTAGTCCGGAATGCCGCCGGCATCAGAACCGGCTTCCGGGCTGGTCAGGGCAAAGCAAGGGATATCAATGCCCTTGGCCAGACGCGGCAGGTAGTAATCTTTTTGTGCTTCGGTGCCGTAGTGCTGCAGCAATTCGCCCGGGCCGAGCGAGTTCGGCACCATCACCGTCACGGCTGCCGAACCACAGCGGGTTGCGATCTTGGTCACGACGCGAGCATGAGCGTAGTTGGAGAACTCCTTCCCGCCATACTGCTTCTTGATGATCATGCCCAGGAAGCCGTTGTCCTTGATGAACTGCCACACTTCCGGTGGCAGATCCATGATTTCCTGCGTGATCTTCCAATCATCCAGCATCGAACACAATTGTTCGGTCGGGCCGTTGATGAAGGCTTCTTCCTCGGCGGTGAGCTTGGGGGCCGGGTAGTTATGCAGCTTGTCGAAATCCGGCTTGCCGGAGAACAGATCGCGATCCCACCAGACCGTGCCGGCATCGACCGCTTCTTGCTCGGTCTGCGACATCGGCGGCGTGATCTTCTTGAAGATGCCGAACAGCGGGCTGGTGATCAGCGCGCGGCGCAGCGGTTTGAAGTTGAGGATGGCGAACACGACCGCCGTGCCGATCAGCCAGCCGATATGGCCGCCGCGCATGAAGACGCCATACGCCGCGCCAGCCAGGAACACCAGCGAGGAAAACCAAAGCGGCGCACGACAATACGCCAGAACCATCAAGGCGACGACGATCGCCACGATGCAAATGAGCAGGGTCATCTTGTATCTCCTGGATTAATTCGCGGACGGCGCAGTCAGGCCGGCAACGAGGAAGGGCATGAGATTGCGCGCGACAAGTTGCGGATCGCGTGCGTTGGTAACCGGGTGTTCCATGAACAGACGCAGCACGTTGTTGCCGGCAAAGGCACTGAACATCGCGCTGGTGAGAAAGTGAAAGCGCCAGTGCACTTCCGTTTCAGTGAGGTGGGGCAGCGCACGGCCGAGTGCACCGGCATAACGGCGCACCACTTCGCCATAACGGCGCGGCATGCTTTCTTTCAGGATCGGATGCGGCTCGACGTAGGCGCGGGCCAGCAGCTTGACGAAGACCAGACCGCCCAGTGCCGGATCAGTCCCCAATTGCAAGGCAGACTTGATGAAGGCTTGCACGACGGCGTGGACGTCCGGCGTCGCATTGTTGCGTTCCAGCTCGTCGATATTGGCGATCGTCAGCCGGGCAAACGGTTCGGTGCGACGCTCGAACACCGAGCGATACAAACCGTCTTTCGAACCGAAGTAGTAATTGACTGCAGCGATGTTCACGCCAGCCGATTGGGTGATCATGCGCATCGACGTGCCGTCGAAGCCGTGTTCGATAAACAACAACTCGGCGGCATCAAGGATGCGTACCGACGTTTCCTGGGCCTTGGCAGATTCAGCCATCACTCTCTCCTTATTGCGCACTACGAGGCAGCACGCATCGTTTTATTCAAACGTATGTTTGAAACTATATCAGCCCAATTACAAGCGTCAAGTAGGTAATGATCCGAATTGGGGCGATTGATACAAACACGCAACAAACATGCACCGGTATCGCGCAAAAACCGGCCGAAAAGCCGCCATCATGCAGGGATGGCAAACGCATATCCCATGCGGTATCCAGCGCATGGCGCTGACAAACGGTATGACAAATGCTACTAAGAAGCTGCCCGCAACCGATCTGCTGCCATTCTGATTTCCTACTGTTGCCAAGAGGTCTCCCATGTCACATCGCCCTGCCCTGTTTGCCGCGCTCCTTGCCGCTACATCGTTCCCCTTGGCCGCCGCCAGCCACGCCGCGCCGTCACCATGGTGCCAAGCCGGCAAGCCGGTGAAGCTCGCCGGTCTGAATTGGGAAAGCGGCGCACTGCTCACCGAACTGATCAAGACAGTGCTGGAGAAAGGCTACGGTTGTCAGGTCGAGCTGGTGCCGGGCAATACGGTCACACTGGAGAACGCGCTGGCCACCAACGATATCCAGGTGATTGCCGAAGAATGGGTCGGTCGCAGCGATGCCTGGAACAAGGCCGCCGCCGAGGGCAAGGTCAAACCGGTCGGCAAGGTCATCGTCGGTGCGACCGAAGGCTGGTATGTGCCGGACTACGTGATCAAGGGCGATACCAAGCGCGGCATCAAGCCCGCTGCACCACAACTCAAAACCGTGGCGGAACTGCCCAGCTATAAGCAGCTATTCAAAGATGCGGAAGAGCCGGAAAAAGGCCGCTTCCTCAATTGCCCGACCGGCTGGACCTGCGAAGGCGTCAACAGCCAGAAGCTGAAAGCCTACAAGCTGGACAGTTACGTGAACTTCCGCCCCGGCAGCGGCGCGGCGCTGGATGCGGAAATCAGCTCGTCGTATCAGCGCGGCAAACCGATCCTGTTCTATTACTGGTCCCCCACTGCGCTGATGGGTAAATACAAGTTCATCAAGCTGCAGGAGCCGGCGTACAACGAAGCCTGCTTCAAGACGCTGACGGACAAGGATCACGCCAGCCCTTGCGGCAGCGCTGCGCCGGAGGCGGTGATTCAGGTCGGCCTCTCCAAAGCCTTGTTCGACGGCGACCCGGCGCTGGTCGGCTTCCTGACCCGCTTCAACGTGCCGATCGACACCCTCAACAACGCGCTGGCGCAAATGGCCGACAACAAGACCGACGCCGCCACCCAAGCCAAAACCTTCTTTGCCAATCAAGGCAAGCTGTGGCGCGGCTGGCTGCCGGCCGATGTCGCGGCTAAGGTCGCCAAATAACGACGCCGCATGGATATCTTTCTCCCTATATCGATCAAGGCCCCGGTCAACCGCGCCGTCGAAACACTGGTCAGCCGTTTTGGCGACAGCCTGCATGTAGTCAACGATCTGTTACTACAAGGCGGGCTATTGCCCATTGAACGGCTGCTGCGCGGCACGCCAGCATGGTTGATGCTGATCCTGATTGGCCTGCTGGCATGGCACGCCACCCGCCGTCTCGCCCATGCGGCTGGCATTGTCGCCGCCTGCTACCTGATCGGTTGCTTCGGCTTGTGGGATTTGCTGATGCAAACGCTGGCGTTGGTACTGGTATCCACGGCGCTGGCAGTGCTGATCGGACTACCGACCGGCATCCTGATTTCACAATCCCGACTCGCCCGCCGACTGCTGTTACCGGTGCTCGACGTCATGCAGACCCTGCCGACCTTCGTCTACCTGATCCCGGCCGTGATGCTGTTCGGGCTGGGCAAGGTGCCGGCGATTCTCGCCACCGTGGTCTATGCCGTCTGCCCGCTGATCCGGCTGACCGAACTGGGCATCCGGCAGGTCGATCCGGAAATCACCGAAGCCGCCTGGTCATTCGGCACCACGCGCTGGCAATTGTTGGTGGGCGTGCAATTGCCGCTGGCCTTGCCCTCGATCATGGCCGGCCTCAACCAGACGGTGATGATGGCGCTGGCGATGGTCGTCATCGCCTCGATGATCGGCGCACGCGGGTTGGGTGAAGACGTGCTGGCCGGTATCCAGACACTGGATGTGGGCAAGGGGCTACAGGCAGGCATCGCCATCGTGCTGCTCGCCATCGTCATCGATCGGATCACGCAGGCCTATGGCCAATCGCAACGACTGCAAAACATGACGCGAAGCCGCGAAACGGGCGGCCATGAATCCCGTTGAAATCCCGCCACCGCCCCGGCTCGAAGCCCGCCATATCAGCAAGATCTATGGCATTGCCGCACAACGCGCATTGCAATTGCTGCGCAGCGGCGCCGACAAGGCGACCGTTCAGGCTGAAACGGGCTGCCAAGTCGGCCTGCATGACGTCTCGCTCGCCATCGCAGCCGGCCACACCCACGTGATCATGGGCTTGTCCGGCTCGGGCAAATCGACGCTGGTGCGTCATTTCAACCGGCTGATCGACCCCAGTGATGGCGACATCCTGCTCGATGGGCAAAATATTCTGTCACTCGATGCCGCCGGGCTGCGCGACTTGCGCCGCCGACGCATCAGCATGGTGTTCCAGGGCTTTGGCCTGTTGCCGCACGAGACGGTGCAAGGCAACGTCGCCTACGGACTGCTCACGCGTGGCGAAAAGAAAGCGACGGTGCTCGACAAAGCCCGGCGCTGGATCGATCGCGTCGGACTCACGGGTTATCACGATCGCCATCCGCACGAACTCTCCGGTGGCATGCGCCAGCGGGTGGGTCTGGCACGGGCACTGGCGATGGAAACGGACATTCTATTAATGGACGAACCGTTCTCGGCGCTCGATCCACTCACCCGGCGTGATATGCAGCAACTGCTTATTGATCTGCAGGCCGAGCTGCAAAAGACCATCGTCTTTATCACACACGATTTGGCGGAGGCATTCCGACTGGGGCAGCGCATCGCCATGTTGCGAGATGGCCAGTTGGTGCAAGACGCGCCGCCGGAGGAAATCCGGCACGCGCCAGCGGATGACTATGTGGCGCGGTTTGTGGCGACGTTGGGGTAGTTGCTTGCCATCGGAAGAATGATGGCGGGAGATGTGTTGGGCGGGTGCTGCAATTTTCTGCGGAACCCGCCACTCAGGCTTAAGCTGCGGGCGCTTCACGCAAGATGGCGTACAGCGAATCCTTCAAGCGGAGTTTTTCTTTCTTCAGATTCTCGATCTGGATGCTGGCCGACGGGATTTTGTCAGCCTCCAGATTTTTGATTTCCTGATCCAGTTCGTTATGCCGGTGAAACAGCTTGGCGAAATGCGCGTTCTCGGTCTTGAGCTGGGAGATACGGTCACGAAACTCTGGAAACATGGGGCCCCCTTGGCGTAGTGATGAACAAAGCGGCTGGCGCCGCCGTCTGGCCATTGTCGTTCGCTCGCCCGCAAGCGCGCCCCGACTTATTTCACAGGCGGAACAAACAAATATGTACTTCATTCAAAGATGGCCGCGGTTTTGCGCTAGCCGGCACGTAAATAGCCCCTACCTAGCCCTTGACCGCAAGGACTTCATTTCCTTGTAGAATTGGCGGTTTCGTATTCAATCCGCGCGTACCCCAAACAACCATGAAAACCGCCGAGATTCGCCAGAAATTCCTCGACTTCTTCGCCTCGAAGGGCCACCAGATCGTCGCCTCGTCGAGCCTGATCCCCGCCAACGACCCGACGCTGCTCTTCACCAACGCCGGCATGAACCAGTTCAAGGACGTGTTTCTCGGCTTCGACAAGCGCGCCTACACCCGTGCCACCACCAGCCAGAAATGCGTGCGCGCCGGCGGCAAGCACAACGATCTGGAAAACGTCGGCTACACCGCGCGGCACCATACGTTCTTCGAGATGCTCGGCAATTTCTCCTTCGGCGATTACTTCAAGGAAGACGCGATCAAATACGCGTGGGAATTCCTCACCTCGCCGTCCTGGCTGAATCTGCCCAAGGAAAAACTCTGGGTCACCGTCTACGCTACCGACGACGAAGCCTATGACATCTGGCACAAGCAAGTCGGCATCCCGGCCGAGCGCATGATCCGCATCGGCGACAACAAGGGCGCGCCGTACGCTTCGGACAACTTCTGGCAAATGGGCGACACCGGCCCGTGCGGCCCCTGCACCGAAATTTTCTACGACCACGGCGAAGGCATCTGGGGTGGCCCACCGGGGTCGCCGGAAGAGGATGGCGACCGTTACATCGAAATCTGGAACAACGTGTTCATGCAGTTCAACCGGGATGAATCCGGCACGCTGCACCCGCTGCCCAAACCCTCGGTCGATACCGGCATGGGCCTGGAGCGCGTCTCCGCTGTGTTGCAACACGTGCACGCCAACTACGAAATCGACCTGTTCGTTGACCTGCTGAAAGCCGCCGCGCGCGAAACTGGCGTTGAGTACAGCCAGGACACCCCGTCGCTCAAGGTCATCGCCGACCACATCCGTGCCTGTTCCTTCCTGATCGCCGATGGCGCGCTGCCGGCCAACGACGGCCGTGGCTACGTGCTGCGCCGGATCATCCGCCGCGCCGTCCGCCACGGTTACAAGCTCGGCCAGAAGGGTTACTTCTTCCACAAGCTGGTCGCCCCGCTGACTGAATTGATGGGCGATGCCTACCCGGAGCTGCGCCAGCGTCAGGCCGCCATCGAAGACGCACTGCGCCAGGAAGAAGAAATCTTCGGCCGCACGCTCGAAAACGGCATGGCCTTGCTAGATGAAGCGCTGGCTGGCGGCAAACAGGAACTCGATGGCGCAACCGCCTTCAAGCTGTCCGATACCTTCGGCTTCCCGATCGATCTGACCGCCGACGTCTGCCGCGAACGCAACCTGACCGTCGACATGGCCGGTTACGAAGCCGCGCTTGATGCGCAGCGCAAACAATCCAAGGCGGCCGGCCAGTTCAAGATGGCGGCCGGTCTGGCTTATGACGGCGACGCCAGCTGCTTCCACGGCTACAGCGAAACCAGCTTCGAGGCGAACGTGATCGCGCTCTACAAAGGCAGCGAGCAAGTGCAGCAGCTCAATGCCGGCGACGAAGGTGTGGTCGTGCTCGACAACACGCCGTTCTACGCCGAATCCGGCGGTCAGGTTGGCGATACCGGCGAGATTTCCGCCGCTGGTGGCGTCAACGCGCTGTTCGACGTGACCGATACGCAAAAGGTGAAGGCCGATGTATTCGGCCACCAAGGCAAGCTGGCACGCGGCTCGCTGAAAGTCGGCGATGCCGTTACTGCCACCATCGACCTGCATCAGCGCAATGCCACCCAGCGCAACCACTCAGCCACGCACTTGCTGCACGCTGCGCTGCGCGAAGTGTTGGGCAAGCACGTCGAGCAAAAGGGTTCGCTGGTCAACGCCGAACGTACCCGTTTCGACTTCAGCCACCCCAAGCCGGTCACCAGCGAAGAACTCGCCAAGATCGAAGCCATGGTCAACCACGTGGTGATGCAGAACTACGCGGTCGACGTCGGCCTGATGAGCTACGACGACGCCATCAAGGCCGGCGCGATGGCCCTGTTTGGCGAGAAGTACGGCGATGAAGTGCGCGTGCTGAAGATGGGCGACTTCTCCACCGAACTGTGCGGCGGCACGCACGTGCACCGCACCGGCGACATCGGCTTCTTCAAGATCGTGGCCGAAGGCGGCGTTGCCGCTGGCGTGCGCCGCGTGGAAGCCGTCACCGGCGAAGGCGCGCTGGCCGTGGTGCAAGCGCAAGAAGCCGAACTCAAGGCTGCCGCTGGCATTGCACAGGCACAGCCGGGTGAGTTGCTCGTGAAGCTGGAAAAGATTCAGGACAACGCCAAGGCGCTGGAAAAAGAACTGGCCAAGCTGAAGGGCCAGCTCGCTGCCAGCAAGGGTGACGAGCTGGTGAACAACGCCATCGTCATCGGCAACGCCAAGGTGCTCGCCGCCGAGCTGCCGGGCGCAGACAGCAACGCGCTACGTGAAACCATGGACAAGCTGAAAGACAAGCTCGGCTCTGCCGCCATCGTGCTGGCGGCCGTAGCCGACGGCAAGGTGTCCTTGGTGGCAGGTGTCACCGCTGATCTGACTGGCAAGGTGAAGGCTGGCGAACTGGTCAACTTCGTCGCACAACAAGTCGGCGGCAAGGGCGGCGGTCGACCGGATATGGCGCAAGCCGGTGGTACGCAACCGGAAAACCTCGCCACAGCGCTGGCTGGCGTGCAGGGTTGGGTGGCTGGCAAGCTGTAAACGCGCTTCCCTGCCAAGTAAAAAGCGCCGTTCTCCCCTCAAGGAGAACGGCGCTTTTTTTGGGGTTGAACCCCTTGCAGGAGCGAGCTTACTCGCGACTAGCACTGCATCATTCACCATTGCCATCGCGAGCAAGCTCGCTCCTACAGATCTCCGCTTCGAAAACTGGCCGTTTTTCACGACGCCTAGATTTCACGCATCCGCTGCACCGCGGGCACACCGGTTTCCCGCAACGCCCCGATCACGGCAGCGACCACGGAAAGCAGCGCCACGCCGATCAAGGCCAGCAAATAGAACCACGGCACGCTGATCAACTCCGGCGGCGGGTCGAACACGCCGGTCAGCAGTTTGACCAGCATCCACGCTAAGCCAAAACCGGTCAGCATGCCGACCAGCGCCCCCACGATGAACAGCAACAACGCCTCGCTCCACAAGAAAACACCCAACTGGCGCGGCTTTGCGCCCAACGCGGAGAGAATGGCGAAGGTGCGCCGCCGATCAGCCAGCCCCAGCGCCAGAATCAGTCCGGTGGCCCCAGCCACCATCAGCACCGCGAATCCCAGTTCCAGCCTAGCCAGGCCGCCCAGATCGATAGCGGTCAGGCTGGAGCCGATCAGATGCTGGGCCTGCCCGATATCAGTGACTTTGATTCCAGGCCAAGCTGCCGTCGCCAGCTTGGCCGCAACGGCAACCCGCGCCGGCGCGGCGGACGTTTGCAACAACACGATTTCCGCCCCCGCTGCGCCAGTTTGCTCACTGACATACGCAGCATTGGCGACCAGGAAAGAATCATGCGGCGCAGTGGGAAACTCGCGCGCAATGCCGATATAGTGGAACAGGATGCTGTGATACTGGTGATCGCGCGCATTTTGCAGCCGCAGGTTCAGCGCATCGCCTAGCTGCAACTGGAAGTCCTTGGCGGTTTCTTCCGATACCAGTACCCCATCCGGCGTACGCGCCAGCAGCGCCAGCGTCCGTGTTGCATCGCCGCCGGCGAAATAGGCATCCGACATTCGCGTGGCCTCGCCGATATGGCGTGCATCGATGCCATACAGATCCTGCAAATCATTGCCAACGTAGGCAAAGCGATGCTGCATCGGCTGCGCCGCCATCACGCCGGGCAAGGCACGCAGCGTTTGAAGTGCGGCGGATGCAGGCGCTTGTGCGGTCCCCGTCACCGTCACATCCGCGCCATTGGTCAACGCCGCATCGACCAGCGTTTGCGCGTGATAGGTGGTGTTGAAAATCGCCGTCGACGTGGCAAAGGCGAAACCCAGCGCCACCAAGGCGATGCCTTGGGTGATGCGGCGACGCTGGCGGCTGATGGCAGCCGCGACGATGCCGGCCAGCGGGCCAGCCAGTGGCCGCAACACGCGGGCCAGCTGGTCACGACCAAGGCCCAGACCGATCAGGCACAAGCGGGTAGTCAGCAGGCCGGCACCCAGCCACAGCAACACCGGGGCCAGAAACGCGATGTAATCGACCGACGATGACGGCGTGCCTTCCGGGGCCAGCACGACTTGATAGCCAGTGCTCCACGTCCGCCAAAAGACAATGGCCGACAGCCCCAGGCAGATGAAATCAAGCCCGACGCGTTGCCAGAGCCGGGCGCGCTCCTGCCCCAGCGCCATGCGGGCATCCTTGACCGTGGTCAGCGTCAAATTGCGCCACGCCGTGATGAGAATGGCAGCTTGGGCCAACAGCACGCCCGCCAACGCCGCACCGGCGACCCAGACTGCAGCAGAGCCAGCAAAAATCGTCGTCTGCAGTAGCATCGACGAGATGAGCGCCGCCAGCCCTACTCCAATCGCTGCTCCACCAACACCCACGACACCCGCCTCCACCGCCGCCAACTGCATGATCTGCGACCGCGACGCGCCACGAATCCGCAACAAGGCTTGATCGCGCCGCCGCCGATCACCGCCCGATGCTGCCACCGCAATCGTCAAAAAGGCCGCCAGCAAGCAGCCGGGCGCGCTGAGGAACAGGAACAGTACCCGCGCATACAGCGCATCACCCCGCACGGCATCCAGCCGTGCGGCGAGGTTGTCCGCAATTACGCCGTTGCCGGCAATGCGTGCCTCAAGATTGCGCGCCGCCCCCTGCACCGCTACAAACGCCGCCTCGGGATCATTCGGTAGTCGGTCGTGTGCCAGACCGGCATGCAGCTGCATTCGCACCGAGTCAGGGCGGGCAACGGCTTGCGGATCAAACAGGCCGTGCCAAGTACTCAGAGGCAACAGCAACACATTGTCCGGCGGTGCTTGCGGCGCAGCGCCGGGCGGTACGCCAACAGCCTGGAACAGCGAATCGGCATTGGGCAAATCGACGATGCCGGCGACTTTCACTTCGGCGGACGGCAGACCAGGGCGATGGATTTGTACGCTGTCACCCATGCCCACGTGCAGATTTGCCGCTGTTTGCTGCGCGACCAGCACGCCATCAAGATTGCCGACCAGACTCCGTAGCTGCTCAGGAAAGTCCAGTCGATATTGGGCATCCACACCAAGCACTTTGCCTGGGCCGGTGGTTTGCACCGTGCCGCCGGTATGCGCCTCAAACCCGTCGACATCGGCATAGCCCACGGTCTGTTGCTTCGACACGCCAGGCGCAAGCACCTTGGCGATGTCGGGCAACGATGCGCCAGCCGCGATCTGCACCTGCCAATCAACCGGCACGCTCCCAATGGCGCGATGGGTCATCGATGCCGCGCTTTGGGTCAGGAACGCGCCAAGCGCAGCCAGCAGCGCAACCGAGAGCGCGATGCCCGTCATCATGCCGACCAGACGTCCTTGGCGTTCCCGAATCAAACCGCCGAGCCACAGCCAGATCATGCCACCACCTCTCTTTGCCCGTCGGCAAGCAGGCGGCCATGATCCATTCGCCAGATCATCGTCATGCGTTCGGCAACGGCGGGATCGTGCGTGGCGATCACCAGTGCGGTTTCAGTGCCGGCCAGATGCTGCAATAACGCATCCAGCAAGGCTTGCCCGGTGACGCGATCCAGCTGCCCGGTCGGCTCGTCAGCCAGAATCAGCTGGGGCTGGCCGACAATCGCCCGCGCCATCGCCACGCATTGCATTTGGCCACCGGAGAGCGTTTCCGGCAGCTTGTCCGCCAGATGGGTCAGGCCGAACGTTGCCAATGCAGCCGTCACCGCTGCATCGGTATCCACCACTGCGCCGCTCATCAACAAGGGCAAGGCCACATTTTCGGCAACGGTGAGCGGCTCCAGCAGGCTCGGTGCCTGAAAAACGAGCGCGATCTTTGCCGGCAACAACGATTCAGCAGCACCCAAGGCGGGCCAGAGCAGGCTGCCGCTGTCGGGCCGATCAAGCCCGGCCATCAGGTGCAGCAAGGTCGATTTGCCGCTGCCGGAGCGCCCCATCAGTGCCATGCGATCCTTGGGTTGCAGCTGGAACGTCGCCTCGACCACTGCCGCGACGGTAGCGCTGCCTTGTCGATAAGCGCGGCCAACATCCGTCGCCTGAATGAGCGCATCAGCCATCAGCGAGGCGTCCATCCTGAATCCGGATCAGGCGATCCGCCTGCGCCGCCAGCGCCGGACTATGCGTGGCGATCAGCATTGCGCCCCCGGCACGGCGTCGCGCTAGCAGATGTTCCAGAATGCGGGCTTCTGTCGCGGTGTCGACTTCGGCGGTCGGCTCATCCGCCAGCAGCACATCGGGATTGGTCGACAAGGCTACCGCCAGACCGGCCCGCGCGGCCTCGCCGCCCGATAGCTGCGGCAAGCCGGCATGGCGATGCGCGGTGAGGTCCATATCGTCCAGCAGCTGATCTATCCGTTTTTGACCGGATTCAGAGCCGGATTTCCCTGCCAGTTTTAGCTGCAGACGCAGATTGCCTTCCAGCGAGAGGTGTTCAAACAGATTGCCGGCTTGCATCAATATGCCGATATGCCGGGCCCGCACAGATGCCCGCTCTGCCTCCGTGCGACGCGACAAGCGCTGGCCCATCACTTCGACATGGCCGCCGTCAGGCTCGTCGAGGCCCGCCAGACAGGCCAACAGTGTGGATTTGCCGCTGCCGGATGGCCCCATCACGGCCACCAGTTCGCCCGCCTGCAGCGTTAGCGAGACGCCCCGCAATGCCGCCGTCTCGGCATCGCCGCTGTGATAGAAGCGGTACAGCTCAAAGGCGGCCAGGGGCAACATCTCAATCCCACCGGAATGCGTTCGCCATCAGCAACCATTGATCGGCGTTGTCTGCGCCCAACGGAGCGGACATATCCAGCGTCGCGACCTTGCCGCCGTGATAGAACAGGTAACGATGGTGCTCCAGCCGCAACTGCTTGCTGGTCACCGGATTGGGTGCGGAATTCGAGGTGTAGGCGATCAGGATGGCGGTGCCGGCCTGGCGCTTCACGCTCTTGATGGCGGTGATCTTGACGGCCCGGCCAGTCTTGGCCAGCGCGGCGGCTTCGTTGGCGGTCACCGACGCCACGGTGGGTGCGCTGGCCGCCGGGCTAACCGCCAGATCGATGAGGTTGAACTTGTCCGCAAAGCCGACTCCGTCCGGCCGATCCGTGCGTGCCCAGCCTTCCGGCACTTTCAGCGAGAAGCCCAGCGGGGATTTGTAAGTGACGAAGACTTGCGAATCCGGGATATCGCCCGGCGGATTTTTTTCCGCTGGCGCGGCTTGTTCCGCCGCCTGCACGGGCGGCACTGCAATCGATGCAGCTCCGATCAGCGCTGCCAGCATGAGGTAGAAGATGAATGGCGCACGTTTGCCGGCTGCGCCCTGCGGGATGCGTTTCATATAAATCCCTTTCCGCGCGCTATGAGCAACGCGGCGGATCAGGCCAAGGTATGACCCATCAACGCATTATCGCCAACCAGAGTTAGCTGCGACTTATGCAGCCCATCAAGGCAGGTCAATGCAGACGGAACCGCGCCACCCCGTTGCGCATCTCCATCGCCAGCGATTGCAATGACCGGGCGGCCTGGGCCGAACTCTGTGCGGAGGAACTGTTCTCGTCCGACATCTGCGCGATGCGCTCGACGTTGATGGCGATCTGGTTGCTGGCGGTCATCTGCTCGTGCAATGCCACGCTGATCACATCGATAGCCGATTCAACATCGGCGGCGCTGAGCGAAATCTTCTCGATGGCCTCGGCCGCCTGATTGGCCAGATTGACGCCCCCATCCACCGTGACCACCGCCCCGTTCATGCCGGCCACCGCATCGGCGGTCATCTCCTGAATGCGCTTGATCATGTCGCCGATTTCACGGGTTGCGCCGTTGGTGCGCTCTGCCAGCTTGCGCACTTCGTCGGCCACCACGGCAAAGCCTCGCCCCTGCTCGCCCGCCCGGGCGGCTTCGATCGCCGCGTTGAGCGCCAGCAGATTGGTCTGCTCGGCCACATCCCGAATCACCGAGACAATGCCGGAAATGCGTTGTGACTGTTCTCCCAGATCCGAAATCATCGCGGCAGTGGCGCGAATCTGGTCGGCGACGCCGCGAATGCTGGTTGCCGCGCCCTGAATCACCTTGGTGCCTTCGACCGACAACTCTTCCGCCGAGGCCGATGCGTGCTGTGCCTCACCCGCGTTATTGGTGACATGGCCGATGCTCACGGTCAGCTGCTCCACCGCTGCCGCCATCGATGCCGAAGCCTCACCCTGCTGGCTGGATGCCGCAGACACCTGGTTCGAGCCGGCCGCCATCTCGGTGGCCGCCTGGGCGACATCGTCGGCATTGCGTAGCGTGGCACCGATGGTCTCCCGCAGGGCAACCTGCATCGCGATCAAGGCGCTCAACATCTGGCCTGTTTCGCTGCGCCCTTCGCCCACGATGCGCGTGCTCAGATCCCCTTGCGCCACCGCCTGCACCGCCTTGAGCGCATGCTGCACCGGCGTCAGGATGCTCGCAGCGATCACCCAGCCGACCAAGGCCGCGATGACGGCAATCAACATCACCCCACCCGTCAGCAGGTTGCGCGTGGTGCGTTGGGTGCTGATGCGCTTGGCGATCAGCATCTCCAACTGCCCCATGGCCACGTCGATGACCTTGAACTGGGAATCGATCGATCGGGTGAAGAATGCGATGTAATCCGGTGCCGGATAATCCGGCTGCTCGGCCAGCGCGACCTTGCCATTGCCAAGCGCGGCGGCATCCTTGGCGTTCTTGGTCGCATCTGCCAGCAAGGCATCGAGCTTGTCTTTCAAGGACGCATTCGCGGCAATGGCCTTGCCGAAGGTGCTGGCCATCTGATCATTCACGCTGACAGACTGGGCGATCAATCCGCTCATGAGCGCCCGCGAATTGGCATCGATCTGTTTGGTCGCGAGGATGCTGGCCCCCTTGGCGCGCGTTTCGCCCAGTGCCTCTGCCAATGCCGGCGTATCAAAATAAACCGCGCGCATCAGGTAATAGGTGTCGGCATCCGGGTCGAGCGACAGGCCGGACATATCGGCGATTTGCTCAATGAATTTGAGGATCGAGATGCACAGCGCAGTGTGCTTGTTGTAACTCTCCAGCACCGACACCGAATGGCCGGTGACGCCGCCTTCCAGTGCGGCCCAATCGCTGTGCAATTGCGTCAATTGCGCCTTGGTCGTGGCATCGGCGTCTTTCAATTGCGCTTCGAGCGACTTGAGGGTTTCATCTGCTTCGGCCTGCTTGGCCTGACGTTTATCCGCCAATTGGTTCGCGCCTAGAAAGGCGGCGGATAAACCTCGGTGCTGCTGAACTTGTTGCAGGAATTGCAACGCGGCCTTGCCAGAACCAATCCCGCTCTGTTCGATCACCGAAGCATCGATGCCGACGTTGGTATCGCGGATATAGAGATAGAGCGGCGGCCCGACCAGCAAAGCACCCAGCACGCCCAAAATGGCAAACTTCTGCCAGAGCATCAAACGTCCAAGCAAACTCGCCAACATGATGGTCTCCTACCGGCGGACGACCCGATGATGGCCGTCGTAACGTGTTCCCCCGGAAGGCTCAAGCTGTCGAATCATCGCGATGGGATATCACCCTGCAACAACCCCAATGACCGCAGACTCAACATCTTTCCAAATGTGAAAGCAAAACTTGGCGCACTTCCTCTTCTTCAAGTATTAGTTCATCACGACCAAAACACATATACATCAAGCAACTGACAGTCCGAATTGCACGACCGTCTGTCGAAAATGCATTCCTAACTAGAAAGGAAATATCAACGTTTTTTTGCAATTTCGTGATGAATTCAGGATGGAGCTGACAATTAACTGGCATAGGCTTGATACGAATCAATTGTTTTCTTGACCCGATGCATTCGACTTTGATGCCACCCCATCCACGGTTCCGGCTGCAGACAGGGTGAAATAGAACGTAGCCCCCTCTCCCACCTTGGC
Source organism: Andreprevotia chitinilytica DSM 18519 (assembly GCF_000711875.1). GTDB lineage: Bacteria > Pseudomonadota > Gammaproteobacteria > Burkholderiales > Chitinibacteraceae > Andreprevotia > Andreprevotia chitinilytica. The sequence continues at coordinate 75,634 of NZ_JONM01000005.1, read as the reverse complement.
ATCCGCCCAAATCCGGCCGCCGTGACTATTGATAATGCGCTGCACGATTGCCAGCCCAACGCCGGTTCCTTCGAATTCGGTATTGCTGTGCAGCCGTTGGAATACGCCGAACAAGCGCTCGGCATAACGCATATCGAAACCCGCACCGTTGTCTTTCACGTAGTAAATCGTCGGGGCATCGCCACCGTCCTCGCGACCGATTTCAATCACGGCCGGCGTTTTATCGCGCGTGAACTTGATGGCATTGCTGATCAGATTCACCAGCACCTGTTTGAACAAGGACGGATCGATTTGCGCCGAACCCAATGCACCGACCATGAACTCGATCACGCGCTCGGGTTGGCTGGTGCGCAAACCATCGAAGATCTGGCTCACGAAGTCAGACAAATCCACCGGTTGCCGGCGTAGCGGTTGGCGGCCCAGGCGGGAATACGCGAGCAGATCGTCGATCAGTTGGCCCATTTGCTTGCAGTTGGCCACCACCACACCCAACAAACGCTTGCCCTCGTCATCCAGCTGTTCGCTGTAGCCACGCGCCAGCATTTTCGAGAAGCCATCGATCGCCCGCAGCGGCGCGCGCAAATCGTGCGATACCGAATAAGAGAACGACTCCAGATCACGGTTTGCGGCCTCCAGCTCGGCCGACTTGTGCCGCTCGCTGGCATGCGCTTCAGCCAGGCGCGCGTAGAGCAAACCGTTTTCCAACAGCAACACCGCCAGCACGAAACTGGACGCCAACAAGCCGTAGATGCGCCCGACGTAGAAGCCCAGATCGAAGCGCCCGGCATTGAGCACGGCCGAGAGCGCGATATCGCACATCCATGCGCACATCACCACCATCAGCCACAAATCGAGTACCGAATGCGGCCGGCGTCGCCACAGGAAGATCAGGGCCAGCATGCTCAACGCCCACACACTGGACACCACGCCGATCATCGTCGACGTGTAGTGGTTGCCTTGCATGATATTGGGCAGCAGGCTTTGGCCGGTTGTGGTCAGCTGCACAAAACCACAAACCGCCGCCAACACCGCGCCGACGCAGCAAACAACCGTCAGTGCTGGCCTGCCGCTCAAGCGGAGCGATGCGCGAACGCCGTCGGTGAGCTGTACATACGCAATGACGAAGAGCGGGAACCCGCCGTGCCAGAACATATACAGCCAAGCCGTGCTCTGCGGCCCCGCCCCAAGCAAACCGGTCGGCGCGAACAGGCCGGGAAAGGTCAACGCATGCGCCACCGCCACAAAAGCGGTGAACAGATAGCCCACCGCCAGCACCAGCAACGCACGGGAGCGCAAGATGCCGAACTGGCCAAACAGCAAGATCGCGGTGATCAAGTCGTTGATGACCAGGGCCGATTCATAGATCGGGATAAACGCCGGCACCTTGACCAGCGGCACCTTCGCGAACGGCGCAGCCACCAGAAAGACCAGAATCGATACCGCGACCACACCCCAGGCCAGCCGACGCTGCCACACGGTCGCGACCAAGGTCGAGATGAACACATCGCTGGTCTCGCCACTGCCTGCCATGCTGCCTCCCGGCGCGGAATCGGACACCGCAGCCCCGCTGAACAAACGAGCCAATGATCGAAATGCGCCGCCCAAGTCCAGCACCATGCAGTTCCCCTCGTTATGGCCGATCTGGTGAATTGATGAATGTATTGATGAAGTATAGGTAACACAGTCCAATGGCATAAGCCTGCACCAGGCCATCTGAACCAAACAGCCTGAACCAAGGGGGGCTGTTTACGACCAGCGATCAAGTCGGTACCTACCCCGGCACCACGAATTCAGCCGGCATCACCCGCATTTCGGTAAAGTGAGCCCATCCGCCCGAGCCCCATCTGCCAATCCAACGGGCACTGCCTTTTCCCACGCACCGATCATGAAAAAGCCCGACAAGTCGAGCCCGTTCTATCACCAGCTCAAACCGCTGCAAAAAGCGCTCAGCGCCCCCAAGGCCAAGCCTGCGCCGGCCGTCGTTGCCGCTCCGCCGCCATTGAGCGACCACGAACTCTTCATGCTGGCCGCTGCGGGCTCCCGACCGATCGTGCACGACCGCCACCAGCACGCCCTGCCCCGCCCCAGCCCGTGGCCCTTGCAACGTTGGCATGACGAAGCGCAGGTGATGGCCGACGCCATGAGCGATTTCTGGCCGTGGGACGAACTGGAAACCGGCGAAGAGCTGCTCTACCTCCGCCCCGGCATGAAGCTGGATACGCTCAAGAAGCTGCGGCGCGGCCAGTGGGTAGTACAAGCGGGGCTGGATCTGCATGGGCATTCCATCGATACCGCCCGGCTGGCCGTGGCCGAATTCCTGCATGACTGCCGCCTGCGCAACCAGCGCTGCGTGCGCATCATCCACGGCAAGGGCCTGGGTTCGAAGAACAAGGAGCCCGTGTTGAAACTCAAGCTGAAGAACTGGCTGGCGCAACGCGATGAAGTGCTGGCATTTGCGCAGGCCCGTTCGGTGGATGGCGGTAGTGGCGCGGTGCTGGTGCTATTGAAAGGCTGGCGGGAAAAGTAGCCAAAGTGCATGCGCGGCGATCACGCTGGCATACGGTACAATTCCGCACTTCGATGTTTTCCGGCATGCCATGTCCTCCATCGCCTCTTCCCGCTGGGCCAAATGGCTCGCGCTCGTCCTGTTTGCCGTGCTCTGGTTCGGCACTGCGGGCTACCGCAAATTGATTTCGCCGGACGAAGGCCGCTATGCCGAGATCGCCCGCGAAATGGTCGTCAGCGGCGACTGGCTCACCCCCCGCCTCAATGGCGTCAAATATTTCGAGAAACCGGCGCTGCAATACTGGGCGACGGCAACCAGTTTCGAGGTCCTGGGCGAATCCGAATTCGCCGCACGTCTCTGGCCGACACTGACTGGCTTCCTGGGCGTGCTGGCGCTGTTCTACACAGCGCGGCGGCTGTATCGCAAAGAGCCGGACGGCGAAGCCATCGCCTGGGGCGCAGCGGCCCTGCTTGGCAGCTGTGCGTGGTGGATCGGCAACGGCCACTTCCTCACGCTCGACATGGGCGTATCCGCCTTCCTCACCTTCGCCCTATGCGGCTTCCTGTGGGCGCAGCAAGACAGCGCCACCGCACGCGAGAACCGCAACGGCATGCTCGCCGCCTGGGCCGCGATGGCGCTGGCGGTGCTCTCCAAGGGCCTGATCGGCTTGATCATTCCCGGCGCGATCCTGGTGGTGTACACGCTCTGGACGCGTGACTGGCGCTTGTGGACGCGTCTGCATCTGGGCAAGGGCCTGCTGCTGTTCTTCGCCATCAGTGCGCCGTGGTTCGTGCTGGTCTCCAAGGCCAACCCGGAATTCGCGCACTTCTTCTTCATCCATGAGCATTTCGAGCGTTTCCTCACCACCGAGCACAATCGCACCGGTGGCTGGTACTACTTCATCCCGATCCTGATCGCCGGCTTCCTGCCGTGGACGGCCTTGCTACCCGGCGTATTCATTCAGGGCTGGCAGAAAGACGTGCGCCACAATTTCCAGATCAACCGCTTTCTGCTGGTCTGGGCGGCGTTCGTGTTCCTGTTCTTCTCCAAATCCGGCTCCAAGCTGCCGTCCTACATTCTGCCGATGTTCCCGGCACTGGCATTGCTCGGCGCGCAATTGCTACCGCGTCTGGGCAAAAAGACCAGCTGGGCGTTGGTGGGCACGATGTTGGTATTTGGCTTGGCATTGCTGATTGCCGTGCCGTGGATCAGCAGCCAGGCCGGCGAATCCGGCCCACCTGCCGAAGAAGCCGCTTATGGCGTCTGGCTGATTGCCACCGGCGTTGCGCTGCTGCTGACCGGTGGCATCGCGGCGTGGTTGCAGTGGAAAGAACGGCGCTTCGCCATGATCGCCACACTGGTCGTTGGCGGATTGTTCGTCGGCCAGATCCCGATGCTGGGCCACAACGTCTATGCCGGCCGCAAATCCGCCGCCGCGCTGGCGCAAGCCGTCACACCGCAATTGAAGCCGAACAGCACGCTGTATGTGTTGCGCAGCTATGACCAGACGCTACCGTTCTACCTGAAACGCAAATTGCAATTCGTCGAATACGTTGATGAATTCGATCTCGGCCAGAAAGTGGAACCGGATAAATTGATCGACCTTGATACCTTCCTGCAGCGCTGGCGCGATGAAGCCGCGCCGGTCGCTGTCGTCAGCACGCCGATGTACGACGATTTGAAAGCGCGTGGCCTGATCATGCAGATTCTGTACAGCGACCCCGGCCGCGCCGTCGTCGCCAAGCCCTAAGCCCCGAAGCAACAAGGATTGAACATGGATTTCCTGCCCTTCACCCGTCCGAGCATCGACGAAGAAACCATCGCCGACGTCGCCAACGTCTTGCGTTCCGGCTGGATCACCTCCGGCCCCAAGGTGCAGGCGTTTGAAGCCGCGCTATCCGAGTATTTCGGTGGCCGGCCGGTGCGCGTAGTCAACTCCGGCACCGGCTCGCTGGAAATCGCCCTGCGCCTGATCGACATCAAGCCGGGTGATGAAGTCATCACCACGCCGCTGACCTGGGTCGCTACCGTCAACGTCATCATCAATACCGGCGGCAAACCGGTGCTGGTCGATATCGACCCGGCCACGCGCAATATCGATCTGGATGCGGTCGAGGCGGCCATCACCCCCAACACCCGCGCCATCATCCCGGTCGATCTGGCCGGCTTGCCAGTGGATCGCGACCGCCTCTATGCCATCGCCGCCAAATACAAACTGCGCGTGATCGAAGACGCCGCCCAATCGCAAGGCAGCACCTGGAAAGGTCAGAAACTCGGCAGTTTCGGCGACCTGTGCTCGATCTCCTTCCACGCCAACAAGAACATGACTACCACCGAAGGCGGCGCGCTGGTGCTGAATACGCCGGAAGAAGCCCGGCAGTTCGAGAAGTGGCGCTTGCAAGGCGTAACGCGCTTTCCGGACGGCACGATGGATGTCGACCTGCCCGGCGGCAAATTCAACCTCACCGATGTGGCCGCAGCGATTGGCCTCGGCCAGCTCAAGAAGCTCGACGCATTCAACGCCCGCCGCAAAGTGCTGGCGAAACACTATTTCGACCAGATCGACCGCACCCTTGGCCTCGAATTGCCCCTGTGGTCGGATGACTCCAACTGGCACATGTTCCAGCCCTTGCTGCCAATCGATCGCATGACAATTTCACGCGGTGAATTCATCGCCCGGATGAAGGAAAAAGGCATCGGCGTGGGCGTGCACTACCCCGCCCTGCATCTGTTCACCTACTTCCGTGGTCTGGGCTACAAGGAAGGCATGTATCCGCATTCGGAGCGTGTTGGTGCCAGCACCATCACGCTGCCGCTGTTCCCGGCCATGAGCGAAGCGGATGTGGAACGTGTTTGCACGGCGCTGGTTGAAGTCTTGCGGCCGGCACTGCGATAAACACATCGCGTTATTGATGCCTTAGGGCGGGTTGGCGTAGCGTAACCCGCCGGAATCAGATCAGCGGGTTACGCTACGCCAACCCGCCCTACCTTACTGTTGATTGAGCAAAATATTGAGCACCATGACCCCTCCCATCGTTTCCATCGTCATCCCCGTTTACAACGAAGAAGACGGTTTGCAGGCGCTGTTCGACCGCCTCTACCCGGCCCTGGATGCACTCGGCAAGACGTATGAAGTGATCTTCATCAACGATGGCAGCCGCGACAAATCACCGGCCCTGCTCGCCGACCAGTATCACAAGCGGCCGGATGTCACCCGCGTGATCCTGTTCAACGGCAACTTCGGCCAGCACCGCGCCATCCTCGCCGGCTTCGAGCACGCACGTGGCGAACAGGTCGTCACGCTCGATGCCGATCTGCAAAACCCGCCGGAAGACATCAAGACGCTGCTCGACGAAATGGACAAGGGCCACGATTACGTCGGTTCGATCCGCCGTCAGCGCAACGACTCCTGGTGGCGTCACGTCGCCAGCCGCGCCATGAACAACCTGCGCGAGAAGCTCACCAAGATCAAGATGACCGACCAAGGCTGCATGCTGCGCGCCTACAGCCGCCGCATCATCGATACCATCAACCAGTGCGCCGAGCTGCATACCTTCATCCCCGCGCTGGCGTATTCGTTCTCGCAACACCCGACCGAAGTCATCGTAGGTCACGAAGAGCGCCATGCCGGCGAATCCAAGTATTCGATCTACAGCCTGATCCGCCTCAACTTCGACTTGATGACCGGCTTCTCCATCGTGCCGCTGCAAGCGTTCTCGATGCTGGGCATGCTGGTTTCGCTCGGCTCCGGCGCATTGGTGATCTTGCTGATCCTGCGCCGTATCTTCGTCGGCCCGGAAGTCGGCGGTCTGTTCACCCTGTTCGCGATTGCCTTCTTCCTGATCGGTATCGCCCTGTTCGGCATCGGCCTGTTGGGCGAGTACATCGGCCGCATCTATCACGAAGTGCGCCAGCGACCGCGTTACCTGATCTCGGCCATCCTGCAACGTAGCGAACAGAACGACCAGCCATGACCAGCGCCGTCGTCTTCGCCTATCACAACGTCGGCGTCCGCTGCCTGAAGGTGCTGTTGGCACAGGGCGTGGACGTGAAGCTCGTCGTCACGCACGAGGACAACCCGAATGAGAACATCTGGTTCTCGTCCGTCGCCCAGGTCTGCCGCGATTACGACATCCCGTTCATCACGCCGGACAACCCCAACATCCCCGAGATCGAGCAGCGCATCGCCGGCATCCAGCCGGATTTCCTGTTCTCGTTCTACTACCGCAACATGCTCAAGGCCCCGCTGCTGGAAGCGCCCACCCGTGGCGCATTCAATATGCACGGCTCGCTCTTACCCAAGTATCGCGGCCGGGTGCCGATCAACTGGGCGGTGATCCACGGCGAAACCGAAGCCGGCGCGACCTTGCACGTGATGAACGTGAAGCCGGACAACGGCCCACTGGTCGATCAGCAAGCCGTACCCATCCTGCCGGACGACACCGCGCAGGAAGTATTCGACAAGGTGCTGGTCGCCGCGGAAATCTGCCTCAACCGCAGCCTGCCGACATTGATCGATGGCACCGCCACCCTCACCCAGCAGGACTTGAGCCAAGGCGGCTACTTCGGCGGTCGCAAAGCCGAGGATGGCCGCATTGATTGGTCGCAAAGCGCCGCGCAAATCCACAACCTGGTGCGCGCCGTCACCCGCCCCTACCCCGGTGCGTTTACCGATATCGCCGGCACACGCCTCACGCTCTGGCGCACGCTCAATGTGCCCACTGCCCCCAAGCTCCCGGCATCCAAAGGCCCGGTCTTGTGGGCAGCTGACGGGCGGTTGTGGTTGCGGGCAGCCGATGGCGGCGTGCTGAAAGTGCTTGAGGCCAACTGGAATGGCGAAGCGCTTGATGCCGCAAGCTTTGCGGCACACTTTGGCGCACATCCGCTCGCGCTGGCGGGCTGACTGGTGATCCCCTGTAGGAGCGAGCTTGCTCGCGATAGCACTGTTAGATTCACCACTGCAAATCGCGAGCACCCCAAGGATATTTCCACGCTGAGCGATACCAAGGTATCGCACGCTTGCTGGGCACAAGCTCGCTCCTACATAGGCTTCCACACTTATTCCATGCTAATAAATCAGCCGATCCACCCCCGTTTCGGCTAAAATTTCGCCCAGCTATCGGCGGCACCGGATGTGTCGCCGATTCAATTTCTACAAGGAAAACGCGATGAAAAAAGTGCTGATCCTCGGCGTGAACGGCTTCATCGGCCATCACCTGACCAAGCGCATTCTGGAGACGACCGACTGGGAAGTTTTCGGCATGGACATGTTCACCAACAAGATCGGTGAATTCCTCGACCACCCGCGTTTCCACTTCTTCGAAGGCGACATCACCATCAACCAGGAGTGGATCGAATACCACGTTAAGAAGTGCGACGTCGTGCTCCCGCTGGTTGCCATCGCCACCCCGGCCACCTATGTGCAAGCGCCGCTGCGCGTGTTCGAACTCGATTTCGAAGCCAACCTGCCAATCATCAAGTGGTGTGTGAAGTACAAGAAACGCGTCGTCTTCCCATCGACATCCGAAGTCTATGGCATGTGCGAAGACGGCGAATTCGACCCGGAAAACTCCAACCTCGTCTACGGCCCGATCAACAAGCCGCGCTGGATCTACGCCTGCTCCAAGCAACTGATGGACCGCGTGATCGCCGCTTACGGTCAGCAAGAAGGCCTCGACTACACGCTGTTCCGCCCCTTCAACTGGATCGGCGCCGGCCTCGATTCCATCCATACCCCGAAGGAAGGCTCCAGCCGCGTCATCACCCAATTCCTCGGCCACATCGTGCGCGGTGAAACCATCAAGCTGGTCGACGGCGGCAATCAAAAGCGTGCCTTCACCTACATCGACGACGGCATCGATGCGCTGGTCAAGATCATCGACAACGCCGATGGCAAAGCCACCCGCCAGATCTACAACATCGGCAACCCGAGCAACAATTACTCGGTGCGCGAGCTGTCGACGATGATGCTGGACCTCGCCAAGCAATACCCGGCCTACGCCGAGTCTGCCGCCAAGGTGAACGTGGTCGAAACCACCTCTGGCGAGTACTACGGCAAGGGCTACCAGGACGTGCAAAACCGCGTGCCGAAGATCGACAACACCAAGGCCGACCTCAACTGGGCTCCGACTACCACCATGGAAGCCGCATTGCGCGGCATCTTCGATGCGTACAAGGATCAGGTTGCCGAGGCGCGTGGTCTGGTGGATTGATTTCTGCCGGGCATTTGCTCCCGTTGCACCAATAAAAAAACGCGGCTGATGCCGCGTTTTTTTATTGGTGAGAAGTGATGCTTCCAGAGGAGTTCGGCTTATGGCCAGCGTCTGCGAGCGTGCACCACATTGACGACCTCCACCAACGCTGGCGTTTCGCGGTACAGCACAATGTAGTTGCCACCAACGACCATCTCACGCATCCCCGCAACGCGAGTCGAAGCTTTGTAAAGCTTGGGATGATCGAGCAACTTCGCAGCCTTGGCCTCAATCTCATCCTTGAGCACCTGGGCTGCATCGGGATTGTCATCCGCGATGTAGGTGATGATTTCCAATAGATCGGCCAGTGCTTGCGGCCGCCACGCCAGCCTAGGCTTTGCCCGCATGCTGCTTGCGCTTGGCATCAATCACCGCCTGAACGCCAGCCATCACTTGTTCATGAGAGAGATTCGGGCGCGGGTCCGCCAGCGATTCAGCAACCTTTTGCTGCATCCAATCCACGTGCGTGCCGGCCTCGAAAGCGTTGCGCATTCGTGCAGCGGAGTCAGGTCGGCCCCGTGTTGTCTTGAGCGCTGTCGCATCAAAATTGGCAGCGTTAACGTTGTATTGATCAATGCCAAGACCTTTGAGGTAGTTCACGAGCGTTTCAAACTTGCGAAACGTCCTCACGGCACCGCGCTTGGCCGCCAAGGCACACTCAGTCGTTCCATATTTCACGATAACGCCCCAGCCCCCAGGCTGCCCAATAACGTCCGCCCCACTCACCACGCCAGCCTCAACGAGTTTTTCCAGCGTCGCATGATCAATCGTGCTTGCCATTTATTGACCCTTTGGATAACAGATAATGATAAAAATCATAAACGATTAATAACAAATCGGGAAACCATAGTGCATAAGCCGGGCTGAATGAAATGAAGCCCAGCCATGCTTACCAAACAAATGTCAGGCGTCGCTCCACTCAGCACCAATCTACCCGCAGCACACCTTACGCAAACACCCCACCTATTGCACCGCACCAGACTGGTCTACAACTCAAATTGCATCTGCTCTCCAGCAGGCGGCAGGCCTGTGCTTGGCGCAAAGGAGACGGACAGGCCCGGTTTCAATTGCGCTTTGACCGCGATGGATGACCCCAGGCGGATAGCGAGGAGCCCGATCAAGTGTTTGCAGGCTTTGCCATACGCGACAAGATCTACGAGAGCCGGTGCACCATCGTCTACCGCGCCGAGCAAAAGCACGCGCAGCGCAGCGTGGTGCTCAAGGTGCTCAAGGACGAATTTCCGCTGCCGCAGGATGTGATCCGCTACAAACACGAGTTTGAAATCACGCATCAGCTGCAAGGGCCGCGGCTGATTGCGGCCTATGAGCTGCTGTATGTCGATAACCGGCCAGTGCTGGTGCTGGAGGACTTCGGCGGCGAATCGCTGAGCAAACTGGCAAAGACACATCAGTGGTCCGTGGCAGAACTGCTCGCGATTGCCTCGAAGATTGCCGAGGGCCTGGCCGAGATCCATGCCGGCAATGTCATTCACAAAGACATCAATCCGTCGAATATCGTCTTCCACCCACTACACGGCCAGCTCAAGCTGATCGACTTCGGCATTTCCTCCATCCTGTCGCGCGAGGAACCCGCCATTGGCAGCCTGACGGCGCTGGAGGGCACGCTGGCCTATATGTCGCCCGAACAAACCGGCCGCATGAACCGGCTGGTCGATTACCGCAGCGATTTCTACTCGCTCGGCGTCACGCTCTATGAGCTGTTCACCGGCCGGCTGCCCTTTGTCGGCAACGATGCGCTCGAACTGGTGCACCAGCACCTGACCCAAACCCCGACTCCTGCCAACGCCCTCCGCCCAGACCTGCCGCAGCAACTGGCCGACATCATCGCCAAGCTGATGGCCAAGATGGCGGAGGATCGCTACCAGAGCGCCTGGGGCATCAAGGCCGATCTGGATCGCTGCCTTGCCGAACTGACCGGCCAACATGCGCTCGATGATTTCGTGCTGGCGCAGGACGATACCCCCGACCACTTCCAGTTGCCGCAAAAGCGCTATGGCCGCGAAACCGCCGTGGCCGAGCTGAATACTGCGTTCGACGAGATCAGCGCGGGCGGGCGCGAGCTGGTGCTGATCGCCGGCTTTGCGGGCATCGGCAAGACCTGCCTGGTGCATGAGCTTTACAAGCCCGCCACGCAGCGGCGCGGCTATCTGATTGGCGGCAAGTTCGACCAATACCAGCGCAATACGCCCTACAGCGCCTTGGCCAATGCCTTTCAGGAACTGGCCCGCCAGCTGTTGACCGAGCGCGAGGAGCAGCTGGCGCAATGGCGTGCCCTGCTGGCCGATGCATTGCGCCAGAACGGCCAGGTGATCATCGACGCCATTCCGGAAATGCTCTTGATCCTCGGCCCGCAACCGCCCGTGCCACTGCTACCGCCACGCGAGGCCCGCAACCGCTTCAACCTCGTGTTTCAACGCTTCATCCAGGTCTTCTGCCGCGCCGAACATCCGCTGGTGATCTTTCTCGACGACCTGCAATGGGCAGACAACGCGACCCTGAGCCTGCTTGAAACGTTGATGACCGATGAAAACACTCGGCATCTGCTGGTGATCGCGGCTTATCGCGACAACGAAGTCGCCGACGATCACCCCTTGCTCAGCAAACTCGACCGCCTTGCCGGGCAAGGCGCGACCATCCGCCAGATCACGCTCAAACCGTTGGCGCTGCTGCACCTCAAGCAATACGTCGTCGACACCCTGCGTTGCAGCATGGTCGCGGCCACGCCGCTGGCCAAGCTGATCCAGGCCAAGACCGCCGGCAACCCGCTGTTCGTTGGTCAGTTCCTGTTGGCTCTGTACCGGCAAGGGCTGATCTGGTTCGGGCTACCCCCGGCAGGCGGCGCACCAAGCTGGCAATGGGACATCGTCAAGATCGAAGAGGCCGATCTCACCGACAACGTGCTCGATCTGCTGGTCGACAAACTGCGCACCGCGCCGCCGGCAACCATCGCTGCGCTGCAGATCGCCGCTTGCCTTGGCAACCGCTTCGGTCTCGATTCACTGGCAGCAGTCAGCAAGGTTCCCCTGCCGGCCGCGTATGCCGACCTGTTGCCCGCTATCCGCGAAGGATTGCTGTTGCCCAGCTCCGGCCTGCAGCTGGCAGATACCAGCGATGCCACCTCGCCGCTGGTACACATCAGCTTCAAGTTCCTGCACGACCGGGTGCAGCAAGCTGCGTACAGCCTGATCGATGATGAACACCGGCCGGCGATGCATTTGCGCATCGGTCGCTTGCTGCTGGCGAGCATGACGCCAACCACCCGGCACGAACGGCTGTTCGAACTGGTCGATCACCTCAACCGGGGTCGCGTGCTGATCACCGACCCGGCCGAGCAACTGGCGCTGGCCCAGCTCAATCTGGAAGCCGCCGGCCGGGCCAAGGCGGCTGCCGCCTTTGCTGCCGCCCTGCGCTATTCGGCCGAAGGCTTCGCTGTTGGCGGCGGCGATTGGTCACGTGATTACCCGCTCGCATTGGCACTGCACAACGAAGCCGCCGAGCTGAATTACCTCAATGGCGACTACGACGAATCGGCCCGGCTGATCGAGGTGGTCTGGGAGCGGGCCGAATCAAACCGCGATAAAGCACAGATCTACGGTCAACTGATCACCCAGCACACCATGCTGGGGCAGTACGAACAGGCCATCACTGCCGCCGCCAAAGCGCTACGGCTGTTCGGTATCGAATTCCCCGTCGACGAAGCGCTACCGATGGCGCTAACCGCCGAACTGGCTGATGTCGACAACGGTCTGGCATGGCGCTCCCCAATGGCGCTGCTCGATCTGCCAACGATGAGCGACCCGGACACCATCGCGGTGATGAAATTGTTGATGACCGTGCACACGCCCATCTATTTCGCCAACCGCTACCCGCTCTACAGCTGGGTGCTGGCGCGCATGACCACGCTCTCGATGCACCACGGCAACGTGCCCGAATCAGCCAAGGGCTATGCCAGCTTCGGCAACACCCTGGCCGCCAACCTGGGGCGCTTCGAGACCGGTTACGCGTTCGGCATGCTGGGGCTACGCTTGGCCGAGCGCTACCAACTGCAAGGGCTCAAGTGCAAGACGTGCCTGATTCTCAGCATGTTCCTCAACCATTGGTGCCACCCGATCGGCGATGCCGAACAATTCGATGACGAGGGCCAGCTCGCCGGCATGGAGTCGGGTGAATTCCAGTTCGTCGGCTACATCCTGTTCTACGGCCGCACCTTGAATCGCTTCCATCGAGGCGAATATCTGGACACCCTGCTGACCGAGCTGCAACCGAACCTGCGCTTCGCCCAGAAGGCCAAGCATTCGCTCTCCAGCGACAACTTGCAGGCGGCGGCCCGCCTGATTGCCGCACTGCGGGGCGAGACGCCGGCGTGGTTGGCGGAATCGACTGACTCAATCTCCGAAGCCGACTTCCTGCGCAGCTGCGCGGCCAACCGCAGCCACTCGGCGCTCGCCTTCTATCACACCCTCAACACCTTCGTGCATTACCTGGCCGGCCGGCTCGATGCAGCCCAAGCCTCGCTCGATCTGGCCATGCCGCTGCTCGGCTATATCAAGGGCGTCTTCACCGAGGCCGAATTCGTCTTCTACCAAGCACTGATCATCGCCGCGAGCGAAGACGCCAAAGCCCGCCGCACCCAGCTCGCCGCTAATCTGGAGCGCCTGCGCCTCTGGGCCGAACACGCGCCGGCCAACTTCCTGCACCGGCAACGGCTGATCGAAGCCGAACTGGCCCGCATCGATGGCCGTAGCGGCGACGCGATCCAGGCCTATGACGAAGCCATTGACGCCGCTCGTGAGGCAGGTTGCCGGCAGCACGAAGCCCTCGCCAACGAGCTGGCTGGGCGTTTCTGGCTTGGCCGTAGCCGGCCGGAGTTCGCCGAGCTGTACCTGCGCCGGGCGCAGCTGGCCTACCGCGCCTGGGGAGCACGCACCAAGGCCGCCACACTGCCGGCCAGCCAACGCGATGACGACAACGCAAACCTGGGTAGAACGATACAAGCCACCATCTCTACCAGCATCAACGACAGCACGCTCGACCTCGCATCGGTGCTGAAGGCTTCGCAAGCGATTTCCAGCGAAATCGAGCTGGATCGCCTGCTCGACCGGCTGCTGCGCGTGCTGATCGAGAATGCTGGCGCGCAGTATGGCTGCGTGCTGCTGCAGCGCACGGAAGGCTTGGTGGTCGCGGCCTCAATCTCGACGGATAACTCGGCAGCGACGTCCGACCAAGTTGTACCGCTCACCTCCACCGCCGTGCCCCAAGCCATCATCCAGTACGTGCTGCGCACCGGCACCAGCATCGTATTGGCCGACGCGGGCAGCGACGACCGTTTCCTGAACGACCCCTATATCCAGCGCTGCGGCCCCAAATCCGTCTTGTGCATGCCCATCCGCCACGGTGGCGAGCTGATCGGCTTGCTCTACCTCGACAACAAGCAGCTGATCGATGCCTTCCCGCCGGGCCGGATGCATCTGCTGGGCATTTTGTCGACGCAAGCGGCGATTTCGATCCAGAACGCCTCGCTCTATGCCGATCTGGTCGCCGAGGTGGGCGAGCACAAACAGGCCGTGGCCGAGCTGCGCGAAGCCGAAGCCAAATACCGCGCCGTGTTTGAAAACGCTGCCGACGGCATTTTCCGTGCCGATGCCCAAGGCCGGCTGCTGATGGCCAATCCAGCCCTCGCCACCATGCTCGGCTATGCCACGCCTGCCGAACTGATGGCAGGCCAAGCCGGCCAACAGCTGTTGAACGAGGCGGTGCAGGCACAACTCAAGCAACACGCCGAACCGGATGGCGCAATCCGCCGCATTGAATTCCGCAGCAGCCGGCAAGGTGGCGAGCTGATCGATCTATCCGTCAGCGGCCACCTCGCCCGTGCCGACGACGGCAGCGTGCGTTATTACGAAGGCGTGATCGAGGACGTGACCATCCGCCGCCGGCTGGATGAACTGAAAATCGCCAAGGAAGCTGCCGAAGCCGCCACCCGGGCGGAAGGCGAATTCCTCGCCAACATGAGCCACGAAATCCGCACGCCCATGACCGCCATCCTCGGCTTCGTCGAGCTGGCACAGCGGCAGGAGATGACGCCCAAGCTGCAGGATTACCTGCACAAGATCACCGTGGCCGGCCAATCTCTGCTTGGCATCATCAACGATGTGCTCGATTTCTCGAAGGTCGATGCCGGCCGGCTGGAGCTGGAATCCATCCTGTTCTCCCCGCGCGAAGTACTCGACCGCATTTACGATCTGTTCGCGGAACAAGCCTCTGCGCAGGGCATCGCGCTCGATCTGGCGGTCGACCCCGGCCTGCCAGCGCTGCTATGCGGCGACCCGAATCGGCTCGGCCAGGTGCTGATCAACCTGACCGGCAATGCGATCAAATTCACCGAGCAAGGCTACGTGTTGCTGGCGGCGGTACAGCTTGAGCGCACGGCCGATTCGGTGCGGCTGCAATTCTCGGTCGAAGACACCGGCATCGGCATGCAGGCCGATCAGGTCAAACAGCTGTTCCAGGCATTTGCGCAGGGCGATCGCTCCACCAGCCGCCACTACGGCGGCACCGGCCTGGGCCTGACGATCTCGAAACGGCTGGTCGAACTGATGGGCGGGGAAATCGCCGTCAACAGCGAACCGGGCTGCGGCACCATCTTCACCGTCATGGTCAGCTTCGCCCTCGCCAGCCGCTCCACCGCACCGATCGAGGCCCCCATCCCAGCCACCCCGGCGCTGACCCGCCCCACCCACGTGCTGCTGGTCGACGACAACGCCTTCAACCAGCAAGTCGCCAGCGAGCTGCTGCTCGGCGCCGGCTACCGGGTCGATATCGCCAGCAGCGGCGAAGAAGCGCTGCAGCTGATCGATGTCGGCCATTACGATGCGGTGCTGATGGATATCCAGATGCCGCACATGGACGGCTACGAAGCCACCCGCCGCGTGCGAGAACAACCGCGTCACCGTCGCTTGCCGATCATCGCCGTCACGGCCCACGCCATCGCCGGCTATCGCGAAGAATGCCTGGCGCGCGGCATGAACGACTATCTGGCCAAGCCCATCTCCCCTACCGAGCTGTTCCGCATCCTGGCCGCCTGGTGCAACCCCGGCACCACGCCGGACGACATGGATCAACCCACCGAGGTCGACGTCGGCCTGCTCGAATTCGCCGGCCTTGCGCCGCTGATCGATGTCGAGGAAGTGTGGCGGCGGCTCGGCGGCAAAGGCGCGCTACTGCGGCGGCTGCTGGAGCGCTTCGTGCAAAGCCGCGATGGCAGCGAGGAAGCGCTTTTGTTGGCGCTACGAACTGGTGACGACGCCACTGCGCAGCGCATCGTGCACACCACCAAGGGCATGGCCGGCACGCTATCGGCGGCAGATCTGGTCAATGCCTCGGTCGCGCTGGAAAATGCCATGCATGAAGGCCCCGTCCAGATTACCGATCCCTTGCCAGCCGCCTATTTCAAGGCCGACGCCGCCTTGGCCCAGCATATTGCAGCGTTCTTGCAGCGCAACGCCAACACATCGATCCGCCCGCATCAGCTCACGTCTGATGGCTCTGCGGATTACGGGCGTTCTACGCATTGAATTGATAGCTGGCTCGTAGCCCGGACGGCTTCGCCGGCCGGGGAGCTGCCGTGTGGATCAATCTTGTTCAAGATTGGAAACGTAACGGTGATGGAACACGAACCATCACAACTACTTACTACCCCGTATATACCGATTCACCGCCGCATTATGCGCATCCAGCGTCTCGGAAAACTGCGAGCTGCCGTCCCCACGTGCCACGAAATACAGCGCCCGCGTTTGCGCCGGCCGGGTTGCGGCCATGAGGGCGGCTACGCCGGGGAAAGCGATTGGCGTGGGTGGCAAGCCGGTGCGGGTGTAGCTGTTGTAGGGCGTGTCGGTCTGCAGGTGCTGCTTGGTAAGGTTGCCGTCGAAGCTGGCACCCAGGCCGTAGATCACGCTCGGGTCGGTTTGCAGGCGCATGCCGATTTTCAGGCGGTTGGTGAACACGCCAGCGACCATTGGGCGGTCGTTTTCGGTGCCGGTTTCTTTTTCGACGATGGAGGCGAGGATCAACGCTTCGTACGGCGACTTGAGTGGCACGTCTTGTGTGCGCTGCGCCCAGGCGGCGTCGAGCTTTTCCTTCAGGCGGGCATGGGCACGGGTCAGTAGTTTGAGGTCGGAGCTGCCGATGTCGATGAAATAGGTATCTGGAAAGAACTCCCCTTCCGGATGGCCTTCCTCAATGCCGAGCTTTTGCGCGACCTCAAGATCGCTCAGGCTGAGCAGATCGTGCTTGAGCTCCGGCTGCAGCGATAGCGCGTGCTTGAGATCGCGCCAGTTCCAGCCTTCCACGATGGTGAACGCGATCTGGATGGCATCGCCGCGAGCGATCTTGTCAATCAGCTCCAGCGGGGTGAGCGGCTTATCGAGCTGGTATACGCCGGCCTTGAGCTTGCGCTCGTTGCCGGTGGCCTTGGCCAGCAGCACGAACAGGGCCGGGTATTCGATCACGCCCTGCTTCATCAGCTGCTCGGCCGAGCGTTTGACGCTGCCGGGGCCGAGGGTGAAGCGCAGTGGCGTGGCTCCGTTCTGGATGGCAATCGGCTGGGTGGCGTACCACGCGACAAAGCCGCCTGCCGCCATCACCACCAACATCAACAGCCAGAACAGCTTGCTGAACCATCCCATGCCGTTATTCTTTTGGGTCTGTTTCTTGCGTCGTGCCATTTGCGCGCTTTGCCTCGAAAAAGCGTTGTACGGTATCCAGTTCGCGGGTGCGGAACATGGGGGGCAGGCTCTTCCACAGCACCTTGCCGTAGGGTTTATCGACCAGCCGGTTGTCGGCAATCATCAGGATACCGGTGTCGAATTCGTCACGAATCAGCCGGCCAGCACCTTGCTTGAGCGTGATGGCAGCATGCGGCAGCTGGTAGTCGATAAAGGCATTGCGGCCGCTCTTTTCCAGCAGTTGCATGCGGGCGGACAACACCGGGTCGTCCGGCGGGCTGAACGGCAGCTTGTCGATCACCACCAGCGACAGCTGCTCGCCCTTCACGTCGATGCCTTCCCAGAAGGTCTGGCTGGCGACGAGGATGGCATTGGGCGAGGCGCGGAATTTATCCAGCAATTCCGTGCGGCTGCCCTGCCCTTGCAGCAGCACCGGCCAATCGAGCTTGGCCTCTTTCAGCCGCTCGGTGATCAACTCGTGCGCCTCACGCATCGCCCGCAGGCTGGTGAACAACAGGAAGGCGTGGCCGTGGGTGATTTGCAGCAAGGGCCATGCACGCTCGACCACCTTGCGGGTGAAGTCCGGCGCGTTCGGGTTGGGCATATCACGCGGCACGTAGAGGGCGGCTTGTTGCTTGTAGTCGAACGGGCTTTCCCAGGTTTCGGTGCGGGCGTCCCACAGGCCGAGTTCGTGCTGGTAGTGCTTGAAGCTGTTGTTGACGGCGAGCGTAGCGCTGGCAAATACCCAGGCTTTCTGGCCGGCATTGAGCTGTTTCTGGAACAGCTTGGCGATGTTGAGCGGCGTGGCGTGCAGCATGAAACCGTGGCTGGTGAGGTCGATCCAGTGCACCGCTTCTTCGTCTTCCACGATCTGCCATTTCGCCAGCCCTTCGCGCATGGCTTGGGCGCGTTCGCGGCATTTTTCCAGCTCTTCGGCCCGTTCGGCCTGCGCAGCGAGTTGGCCTTCGATGGCGGCGAGCTTTTCGCTCAGCACCGCCAACGCTTCAACATAAGCCGGGAATTTCTCGGCGATTTCGTGCTGCGGCATGCGCGCCGGTTCGGGCCGGAACACCAACCGGACATCACGCACGGCTTTTTCCAGCGCTTCGGCGGCTTGCGGCAGGTGGACGTAATCCTTGGCGACGACCAGTGCCTCGGCGCGGGCATCGCGGGCGAGTTCGACGATCTGGCCGGAGGTAATCGTTTCGCCGAAGAACAGGCTGGCGACTTCCGGCAGCTGATGCGCCTCATCGAAGATTACCGCATTGCAGGCGGGCAGCAACTCGCCGGCCCCTTCGTCCTTGAGCCAGACATCGGCAAAGAACAGGTGATGGTTGACCACCACCACGTCCGCCTCTTGCGCATCCTTGCGCGCCTTGAGGACGAAGCAATCCTTGTGATTCGGGCAATCGCTGCCCAGGCAGTTGTCACGCGTGCTGGTGACGTGCGCCCAGATCGGCGCGTCTTCCGGCACACCGGTACAGCCGGCCTTGTCACCACTGATCGTCGTCTTGGCGTAGCGCTCGACCTTGTGCAGATCGGCGATGTCCTCACGGCGCATGAAGCGGCCTTCGTGGCGGGCGCGTTCCAGGTGGTAATGGCAGACGTAGTTGGCGCGGCCTTTCAGCAGCGCCACCGTCACCGGCACCTTGAGCACGTCGCGCACGGTCGGGATATCGCGCTGGAATAGCTGATCCTGCAGCGTTTTAGTGCCGGTCGAGACAATCACCTTGCCGCCGTACAGCAGCGCCGGCACAAGGTAGGCAAAGGTCTTGCCGGTGCCGGTGCCGGCCTCGGCAATCAGCTGACCGCGCTCTTCCAGCGTATCGAGCACGGCGCGGGCCATTTCCAGTTGCTGGGCACGCAGTTTGTAACCGGGGAATGCGTCACCAAAGGGGCCGGTGTCGGCAAAGGCTTCGTCGAGGGTCATGCCAATCTGCCTTCAATCCGTTGCGAGCAGTCGTCAGCCGAGGAAGCCCGGCGCGCAGGAACCGGAATGTATGTGCAATACATGAGGATTACGAGCACCGGGCGACCTCGGATCACGGCTGCGCAGCAGGATTGAGGGCAGATTCGTTAAAGACCAGCGTCTGGCCACTCTGCCCAAGGCTCGCTTCGCCTAACCAATAGAGGATGGATGGCACGATGGCATCGGTCGGCGGGTTCTCATCCTTGCCTTCGCCGGGGTGGCTCTTGGTGCGGAACGGGCTTTGGATCGGGCCGGGGATCAACCAGTTGATACGGGTGTTTGGCTGGCCTTCCCACTCATCGGCGGCGATCTTGACCCACGCGCCTTGGGCGACTTTCGAGACGGTATAGCCGCCCCAATACGCTTTCGGATCGAGCGCGTGATGCTCACCGAGCACCAGCACCGCCGCATCTGGCGCAGCGAACAACAGCGGCGACAAGGCTCGCGTTAGTGCGAACGGCGCAGCGACGTTGACGCGGAATTCGTCCACCCATTCATCGAGTTTCTGGTTGGAAAGCGGCGACAGGAACGCGAAGCCATTGGCGGCATGCAGAATGCCGTCGAGCCGGCCGAATTCCTTCTGGATCACCATGCCGAGCTGGGCGAATTCAGCTTCGCCGGCCTTGGCCAGATCCAGCGGAATCGCAGCGGGCCGCGGGCCGCCAACCGCTTCGATCTCGTCGTAAACGCGGGCGAGTTTCTTCTCGTTGCGGCCGGAGAGGATCACCGTCGCACCGGCTTGCGCCAGCGCCAGCGCGGCGGCTTGGCCAATACCTTGGCCTGCGCCAGTCACGAGAATCACCCGGTCTTTGAATGCGCCAGCCGGTGCGGCGTAGTTTTTCCAGTCGTTCATGCGATGGTTTCCAATTCAAATCGCCGCGATTATCCCACGAGCGGCAGCCAAACCGCTGCGCACCGCGCCTTCGAGCGTGGCGGGGTAATCGCTGGCGGTGTAGTCGCCAGCCAGCCACAGGCTTGGATCGCTGGTCGCGTTGGCCGGGCGTGACAGGTTGGGGGTGCAGGCGAAGGTGGCGCGTTTTTCGCTGATGACTCGCGTCCAGCTCGGTGTGCCCCAGCTGAAATGCTGTTGAAGTTCTTTGACCACCGCCGCCGTGAGCTCGTTCTGATTCAGCGACGAGTGCGCGCCCCGTGCCGACAGAACGACCGCGATCAACCCCGGTGTGGCATGGGTATGGCCCCGGTCGAACACCCATTGCGACAGGCCATCCGCCAGACCGACCATCGGTTGCGGCAAGGCAACGTGGTCGGCGTACTGCAGATAAATCGTGACGATGGGTTGGAAATCCCACGCAGCCAGCAGCGTGAGCGCTGGTTCTGCAGCGGCAACGCCGGCCAGCGCCATATCGAGCCGATGTGGTGGCAAAGCGCAGACCACACCATCGAATTGCGCGTCGTTCACCAACCAACCGGCCTCCGTTTTTGTCACGCCACGTACGGTCGCCCCGAGCTGCACTTGCCCACCGCGTGCTTGTATATAAGTGGCGGCGGCATCGGGGAACAACGCGGAGAAATCCAGGATCGGGAACAACAAATCAGAAGCCGGCCGTGCGCCGCCCAAGCTATCGCGCAGCACGTTGAACAGAACCTGCGTGGAGGCGGTCTCCAGCGGGGTGTTCAACGCGGCGACTGTGAGCGGCCGCCAGAATGATTCGACCAGACTGGTCGGTTGGCGCTGCGCGGCGAGCCAAGCGCCAACCGGCAAATCAGCGGCGAGCTGCCATTTGGCAGTCTGCGCGATGCGAACAGCCCGGATCAGTGCCCAACGCTCGGGCCAAGACAACCCGCGCACGCCAAGCAAACCAGCAGCCAAGTGCAGCGGCGCTGGCAAGCGGGCGCAACGCAGATGAAAGTCGGGCAATACGCGCAGATCGAGCGGGGTGCGCAGGAAGGCGGCCGCGGGGTCGACGCCTACTTGGCACATCAACGCCAGCAATTCGGTGTACGCGCCGATCAGCAGATGCTGGCCGTTGTCGATCTGACGGCCATCGATGTCGATGCGGCGGGCGCGGCCACCGAGGACCGGGCCGGCTTCGAAGACGGTCGGGGTGAGGCCGGCATCGACTAGCGCAACAGCTGCGGCCATGCCGGCGTATCCGCCACCGAGGACGGCGATTTGTTTCATTTGGAGGGTGTTAATCCAGATGTGAGCAAGCGGCTTAAGGGCTGTTCAAAGACTTATGTCCCCTCTCCCTCGCGTGCAAGGCTTTTGCCTTGCTCAGCAATTAGCGGGAGAGGGTTAGGGAGAGGGTGCTTGAAAAGATCGATGCAGTTGACCAGACCCTCTCCCCGGCCCCTCTCCCACTTTCCCTGAACAAGGTAAAAACCTTGCACGGGATGTGAGAGGGGAGACAACTACCCAAACCAATGCGCCTTCCAAGCCAGCCACAGCTTGCGAATCGGCGTAAGGGACAGACGCTGATTCAGCACTTTCTGCGATCCATCCTGCTTGATCTCATCCAGCGTGGCGCGGTAAATCGCGGCCATCACGAGGCCGGTGCGCTGGTTCTTCTTGTCGATCGCCGGCAACTCGCTCACCGCCTTGGCATAGAACTGTTCAGCGCGTTCGATCTGGAAATCCATCAGTGCGCGGAAGGCGTCGGACTCGCGGTAGGCCAGCACATCGGCAGCCGGCACGTTGAAGCGCTGCAGGTCTTCGACCGGCAGATAGATACGGCCACGGCGGGCGTCTTCGCCCACGTCGCGGATGATGTTGGTCAGCTGGAAGGCAATGCCGAGATCGTGGGCATATTGCTCAGTGCGCGGGTCGGTGTAACCGAAGATACGTGCGGCCAACAGGCCGACCACCGACGCCACGCGATAACAATACTTTTGCAGGTCAGCAAAGCTGTTGTAACGCGCCTGTTCCAGATCCATCTGCATGCCGTCGATGATTTCGGCGAAATGCTGTTGCGGCAGCTCGAAAGCCTTGATCTGCGGTTGCAGCGCCTTGGTGACCGGATGCTGCGGTGTGCCGGCGTAGACGTTGTCGAGTTCGGCACGCCACCAGTTGAGCTTGGTCAGCGCCACGTTTTCGTCGTGGCATTCGTCGACCACATCATCCACTTCGCGGCAGAACGCATAGAGCGCGGTGATGGCGCGGCGTTTTTCCAGCGGCAGGAAGCGAAAGCTGTAATAGAAGCTGGAACCGCTGGCCGCAGCCTTGTCTTCGCAGTATTGATCGGGCGTCACAAAGAAATTTCCGGGGTGGCGGGAGATTATTGGGCGGGGTCTAAGGGCATGATCTGGCGCACGACGCGTGAGCCGGAAACGCCGGGGAAATCACGGAACAGCGCGCGGGCCAGCCAGGGCAAGGCTTGATCGAATTGATCGTTTTGCGAGCGGTTCTTGGCTTCGCCCTCGTACAGCTTGGCGAACTCTTTACGCTCCAGAGCGCGGCGATCATAGATATCCACCGACAGATAGCGGGTATAGAACGTTTCGGAAACGGTGCGGCTGCCCACGATACCGGTCTGCGGATACGAATACGGCATGATCACGATGCCGTTCGGGGTCGAGATGCGGCGGTAATAGGTATAGAAGCCGGTCGTGCCCCACACCGGTTGGCTTTGGGAGACGGTCTTGCCGTCGTCGATGCCGTAGGCCAGCTCCACCCACCAGTCGATGCGCTTCGGGTCGGTTTCTTCGATCAGGCCCGCACCCTGCAAATTGCTGGCAACTTCGCGCTCCACATCACGCTGCAACAGGCTTTGCGCCTGACTGGCATCGCGCTTGAACGCGAAACGCTTGCCTTCCACGCTGCTGGTGAAGGTGTTGCGAACGGTGACTTGGGAGACGAACTGCGGCGGTGCAGTCGCGCAACCGGCCAGCAACGCAAGCGCGCACAGGCCACCCAACAACATCTGTTTCATCACCGCTCCTCGTCCGAAATCCACGCGCAAATCCATCAGCCGATCCGACCCGGAATACGCGGCGTGGTGACGACTACATCGCCGCACTGCGCACGGTGGCGCAAGGCGTGGTCGATGAGGGTCAGCGCGAGCATGGCTTCGGCAATCGGTGTGGCACGGATGCCGACACACGGGTCATGCCGGCCCGTGGTCGCCATCAGCACCGGATTGCCTTCCTTGTCGATCGAGCGGCGTTCTTGCGCGATGCTGGAAGTCGGTTTGACGGCGATATTGACGACGATGTCCTGCCCGGTGGAAATACCGCCGAGCACGCCACCCGCCTCATTGCTGGCGAAGCCTTGCGGCGTGAGTTCGTCGCAATGTTGCGAGCCCTTCTGCGCCACGGATTTGAAGCCGGCGCCGATCTCGACGCCCTTCACCGCATTGATGTTCATCATGTTGAAGGCGATGTCCGCATCGAGGCGGTCATACACCGGCTCGCCCCAGCCCACCGGCACATTTTCCGCCACCACGGTGATCTTGGCCCCGACCGAATCGCGCTCCTTGCGGATCGCGTCCATATAGTCTTCCAGCTGATCGATGATGCCGGCGTTGGGCGCGAAGAACGGGTTGTTGCTGACTTCGTCCCAGCTTTCGAACGGGATCTCGATCTCGCCCAGCTGGCTCATATAGCCACGGATGACGATGCCGAATTTTTCGCTCAGCCATTTCTTGGCAATCGCCCCGGCCGCCACGCGCACGGCTGTTTCACGCGCCGAGCTGCGGCCACCGCCGCGATAGTCGCGAATGCCGTACTTGTGCCAATAGGTGTAGTCCGCGTGACCGGGGCGGAAGGTTTCGACGATCTTGCCGTAGTCCTGGCTGCGTTGATCGGTGTTGCGGATCAACAGCGCGATGGGGGTGCCGGTGGTCTTGCCTTCGAATACGCCGGAGAGAATCTCGACCGCATCGGCCTCCTTGCGCTGGGTGACATGGCGGCTGGTGCCAGGTTTACGGCGGTCGAGTTCCAGCTGGATCTCTTCGACCGAAATCGCCAGCCCCGGCGGGCAGCCATCGACCACGCAGCCGATACCCGGACCATGCGATTCGCCAAACGAGGTGACGGTAAACAACAAACCAAGCGTATTGCCGGACATGACTTCCCCTTGCGGCACACCGGTTCACCGGTGTTGGTATCTTGAATAGGCCGGAATTTTAACATGCAGAGGCAGTGGCAGACGGTTGCTGTTTGGGGAGGTGGCTTGGGACTGGATTTGGCGGGGGATGACGGCAAGGCAGTGGGCCCTACCTAAGGATTGCTCAAGGTCTCAACTAAGCAGCCGGAATTCCCTCGCCCACTTGTGGGAGAGGGTTAGGGAGAGGGTGCTTGCAAAGGAAGCTGAAGGTTGCACTACCCTCACCCCCGGCCCCTCTCCCACAAGTGTGAGAGGGGAGCAAACCACGAGTAGGGAGAATTGAAGCGGTTCTTACAAAAACTCCACCACCGCCGCACTCGTCGGCTCATCCGTCGTCGCACGCAGCTGGAATTTACCCGCCGGGATGCCGGCCTTCACAAACTCAGCCTTCACCGCATTGGCGCGGGCGAGGGCGGCCTTCTGGGCGTTGCCGACCTTGGTGCGGTCGCAATAGCCGCGAATCGAAATTGTCTTCGCGGCCTTGGCCTGGTCGATCAAGCCGGCGACCTTGTTCTTGCCCGCCTCGCTAATCGCGATGCTCATGGCATCGAAATCGATCTTGTACAAGTCGCCAGCCATCACCTTCACCGGCCCGACAATGCTGCCGGCAGCGGCCGGGGCGGAAGCCTGCACCGTGGCCGGGGTCTTGGCGGCGGCGGGCGCACTGGCGATGCTGGTATTGGAATTATTCGTAGCGGTATCACGCAGCCAGTGCTGCGCCTCGCCTTTCTTGGTTTCTGCGGTTTGCTGCGGTGTTTCGGCGCAGCCGGCGATCAGCGCCAGACCCACCAGACAAATGCTTACACGTTTCATCGTGCCATCCCCATTGAAGCTGTTTGCGAAAGCAGCGGGTGGAATCCACACCGCGCGATCTGCGATCAACGACGCGATCACGGCGGCGCAGCCCCTTTCGAAACCGCTTCTTATAACGAAACCGGCCCGTTCATCGATGAGGAACGGGCCGGGAATTTCACACCAATCAGGCGATCGTCTTGTTGGCGGTGAGATCCCAACCGGAGCTCACGTTACCGCCACCAGCACCGTCTTCACGCTTCTGCTGGGTGTAGGTCCACTTGATCTTGCCGTAGCTGAAGCTCACGGCTTCTTGCGGAAAGCCTTCGCCGCCGTGGGCTGCGCCGCTCGGCTCAACCTTGGAGATCAGCACTTGTTCCAGCTTCACTTCCAGATACTTCACCTTGTCGCCACCGGCGCGGCACAGTTCCAGCGTCACATCCTTGATGTGCTTGCCGGTGCAGACCGCTTCGTAAATCTTCGGGCTGGCTTTGTCGAGCAAGTGAACGATGTCGAACGTGCTGTGATTCACGCGTTCAGCAGTCGCGCCACCGGAGGAGCTGGCCGTGGCCGAAGCCGGCTGTTCGATCTTGTGCGCGAAAGACTCGATTTCGATCCAGTCTTTGTGCTTGTCGTCGGTGCTTTCGCCGGGGATACCGTCGATCTTGAGGAAGGCATCAAAAGCCATGGAAATCTCCAAATTTAAATAAAGGTCGTTAAAACAACTTTCCTGTTTTCCGTCGATTAGCGGGCGGACTTGGGCAGTTCAGCCACCAAACGCAACGAAATCGTCAATTCATCGAGCTGGAAGTGCGGGCGCAGGAAAGCGGCGGCTCGATAAACGCCCGGTTTGCCGGGTACTTCAACTACGTCCACACGGGCTTCGCGCAGCGGGTACTTCGACTTGGCTTCTTGCGATGCCGAATCGTCCAGCAACACGTATTGCGCCAACCAGGTGTTGAGGAAGTCCTGCACGTTCTGGCGGGTGGCAAAGCTGCCGATCTTGTCGCGCATGATCGACTTCATGTAATGCGCGATCCGCGATACCGAGAAGATGTAGGGCAGTTGCGTGGACAAACGCGCATTGGCGTTGGCCGCATCGGTGTTGTAGGTCTTGGCTTTCTGCGTGGATTGGCCGCTGAAGAACGCCGCGTAATCGGTGTTCTTGCAGTGCACCAGCGAGATGAAACCAAGGTCGGACAGCAGCTTTTCAGTGCGGTCGGTAATGGCGACTTCGGTCGGGCACTTCAGCGCCACTTCGCCGTCGTCGGTCTTGAAGGTATGTGCAGACAAGCCTTCGACCAGACCACCGCCTTCCACGCCACGGATCGCCGCCAGCCAGCCGAACTGGGCAAACGCATCGGTCAGCCGGGCGGCGTAGCCATAAGCGGCGTTGGTCCACAGGTACTTGCTGTGATCGGTGCCATCGACGTTCTCTTCGAAATCGAACGCCTCGACCGGCACGGTATCGCGGCCATACGGCAGGCGACCCAGCACGTGCGGCAACACCAGGCCGACGTAACGCGAATCTTCCGATTCACGGAACGACTTCCACTTGGCGTATTCGACGGTATCGAAAATCTTCGCCAGATCGCGCGGCTTGCCGA
Organism: Andreprevotia chitinilytica DSM 18519; assembly: GCF_000711875.1. GTDB lineage: Bacteria > Pseudomonadota > Gammaproteobacteria > Burkholderiales > Chitinibacteraceae > Andreprevotia > Andreprevotia chitinilytica. Next base: position 48,700 of record NZ_JONM01000005.1, on the reverse strand, counting down.
TGTCGGCGAAGCTTTCCAGACCGAACAGGCCGGACGCAGCCGACGAAATCAGCGGCGCATGAGCGGATGCTGCCACGTGCGACAGCTCTTCCAGCAGGTAGAAGTCTTCCGGATGGCGGGTGAATTCATAGTCACCGACCAAGGCGGCATACGGCGCACCACCGAAGGTGCCGTATTCCTCTTCGTAAATCTTCTTGAACAGCGCGCTCTGATCGAACTCCGGCGAGGCCTTGAAATCCTTGACCAGATCTTTCTTGGAGGCGTTCAGCACCTTGATCTTGAGCTGGGTGCTGGTTTCGGATTCCATCACCAGATAGTTCAGGCCGCGCCAGGACGCTTCCAGTTTCTGGAAATCAGCTGCGTGCATGATCTCGTTGAGCTGCGACGAAATCAGCGCATCGATTTCCGCGATGCGGGCATCGATGCTGGCGGACAAATCCTTGGAAACGGTCACGGTGCCAGCGAGCACTTGCTCGGCCAGCTCGCTGATCAGATCGCGGGTGTGGTTCTTTTCTTGCTCGTTGGTGGCAATGCGGCTCTCGTCGATGATCGAATCGAGCAGCGCGGCACCGCCGGACAAGGTAACGACGGGCTTCTCTGCCAATGTTTGTTCGGAACTCATCGCTTATTCCCCCTGCCCGTTCGACTGGCCCTGACTGATTTCGCGCAGCTTTTCGGTATCACGCACCACGTCATCCAGCAGCTCTTCCAGCTTGTCGTTGCCGACCATCTTGTTGCGCAGGTCAGAAAGACGCTGGCGCGCATGCAGCAGCTTTTTCAGCGGATCGACTTGCTCGACCACTTGCTGCGGCTCGAAGTCGGCCAGCTCGTTGAACTCCAGCTCGACCGACATCAGCGTGCCGTCATCCGCCAGCTTGTTGTCCACGCGCATCGCCAGACGCGGCGCCATGCCCTTGAGCACGTCGTCGAAGTTGTCGCGGTCGATCTGCACGAACTTGCGCTCTTTCATCTTCGGCAGCGGCTGCTTGCTGTGGCCCGAGTAATCGCCCAGCACGCCCAGCACGAACGGCAGTTCCTTGGTTTCGATCGCGTCGCCGATTTCGACGTCATACGTGATTTGAACGCGTGGCGGTCTCACCCGAGACAGCTTCTTCTGCGTGCTTTCCTTGCCCATGCGAGACCTCAATCATAAAATTTTAGAAAGGCAAACTACACAACAAACAAATATTACGCAATGTTTTTTGTAAGTTTTTCGACAATATCCTGCAATGAAAGCAGGTTCAGTCCCGGGTCGGCCAACTGCCGCCCCAGGATGTAAGACACCTCGGCATAGGACTGATGGCCCGACCAGGGTGCTGACACATCTTCAACGTTGACCACCGTGAGCGGGTCCGGCTGCATGCCCCACAGCACACCCAGGAAGCGCTCGGTAAAGCACTCCGGCGCCAGCGCCAGATAGCGCCGGCCGTGTTGCGCAACGGTCAGGCAATGCGGGAAGCGGGCGAAGGTGGAACGCGTTGCGGCGCGGTACAGCGACAGCCACGTCGCCAGGCCGAGAATGTCTTCGCCCGGTGCGGACGGCAGCGGCAGCATGATCACTTGCTTGGGCGCACTGCCCGAGTAACGGCGCAGCAGCTCGCCGTAGAACACGAAGGCCAACAGATGCGCATCCAGCCCGCCACGGCCGATGCCTTGCAGCTCGGTTTCCAGGCGCGAGACCGGCGTCTGCCGCAGATGGCGGCTCAACACATTGCTCGCCAACTCCACATCGGCGGCAGCCCGGTTGCTCTGGACCTGCTGTGCTTCGAGAAACTGCCGGCAAGCCAGCATTTCCACCGAGTTATCGATGGCGCTCGCCAGCTGATCACGCAAGCCGGCAAAGAACAGCTCGTTGGCAATCGCCAGCTCAGCCAGATGCGGCGACACGCCATCGCTGGGCAGGATCGCGCCCGCCACCAAGGGATAGAAACGCCCCGCTTCATCGCGGCTGGGGTGCAGCACGCCAAAGAACGCCCATTTGCCATCGGCCGAGGTGAAGTGGAAATCGCTCGCCCCGGCGCTCAGGTATTGATCCTGCCAACCCTCGTGCTGCGCCGCCCAGGTCAGGCTGCGGGCGATCAGGTTGTCGAACTCCTGCACCACCGGATGCGTGGCATTGATGCGGACAAAGTCCGCCCGGCGCGGCAGCTTGCCGAAGATGGCGAATTGCGGCGTGACATCGTTATTGCGCATGAAACTGATCGACATGGTGGGCTCCTTACTGCGTCACGCGTTCGGGCAGATTGAGTCGTTGCAAGCTCGACAACCGCATCGGGTTGACGCCGCTCACCATGCGGAAATTGAGTTTCACGGCATCTGCATCGCCGGCGTTCTTCACCTTCCAGGTCAGTTGGCCGGTCTGCGCGCCCGGCTGATCGCCACCGTGGTCGAACTGCGCTTGCGACAGCAAACGCATCCAGCCCATGCGGCCCTGCTGATTGGCGACCACCGATGTTGCGCCGTTGAACGCCACCACCTGAATGCGTGCGCCCTGTGTGCCGGTCGTGTTCGGCCAGCTGAACGCCTGCCACGGCTGCGGGCCGTTGCGATAGCGCAAGGTCTGGCCGTCGATTTCAACGCTGATTTCAGACAAGCCCGGCGTCGGCACCGGCTGCAGCTCGAACTTCACGCCCTCGCCTTCCTGCACCATATTGCTGCCCAGCTCAGACAAACGGCTCGCGCCAGACAGGAATGCCGGGTTGAAGCGCAGGCCCATATTGGCCCAGCTGCGCGGGGTGAGCGTATCGCCCTTCTTCAGCACCAGGCCATTCAGGTATTTGTCGACGAACTTATCCAGCGTGCCGTCAGCCGGCTTCACGAAACGGGCGATATCCGGCAGCGGCGCTTCGTTCTGCGAATCGCTGAACGGGTATTTGCCGGCCAGTGTTTTCCACTGCCCGTACACCTCGCGTTGCCAGACCTGATTGATGTCCTGCTCCACCGGCCCCAGCAGCGTGGCGTAGGACTGGATCAGCGGACGCACCAGCAGCGGTCGGGTCATTTCCTTGGCATCGGTATCGGCTTGCGCCAGCAGATTGTTATCAACGAACTGCAGCGTATCGGCGAATTCGGAACCGCTGCCGTTCAGCGTGGCCTGCATCAACTGCCGCGCTGCGCCACCGGCATCATCGTTGCCGGCGAGTGCGCCCAGCTTGGCCTTCAGCTTAGCCAGTTGCTCCAGATAACCATTGAGCGCCGCGCCGTTGTTGGCACCGATGCTGTTGATCACCGCAAACTTGCGCCCCACTTCGCCATAGCCGTTGCCGTCTTTCTGCTCCGGGGCCTTGGTCTGGCCTTTCAGCAGTTCGGTGGTTTTATCCAGCACCGACTGCTTGGCGTTTTCCAGCTTGCTGTTCAGCTGCGTCGGGTTGTCCCACGAGGTTTCGAACGCGGCACGCACCAGGATCAGCTTGATCGGCGAGTTGTCCTTATCGGCCAGACGACCGATCACCTCGGCCGCGCGCGGCAGGCCGTTGATGTCTTTCACCACGATGCCTTGCAGGAATTTCTTCCACTCGGCGGCGTAATCGGCGCGGTACAGCGCCTCCAGTTCAGCCTGGTTTTTGGCGATATCGCCATCCTTGCCGAGGTTGTCTTCCAGCGAGGATGCCAGCACCCAGTCGTCACTCTTGATCTCGCCCTTGCTGGCGTCGGCAATCGCGTCGTGCATGTACTTGTCCCACGCTTCGCGGGTGAATGCGCCGGGCACCATGTAGCTACTGGCGACCAGATCGGAATCCTTGCCGTTCAGGATGCGGGCCACCGTCAACGGGGCGAACTTGGTGTTACCCCGCGCCTTGAGTTCGTTGTAAACGCGCTCTTTGGCCGACAACTTGCGCAGCGAACCACGCAACACCTCGCGGGACGACGCCACCACCTGCGGGTCGTTCTCGATCAGCGGTAGATCCGGCTCCTTGATCTGCGAGATGTAGAACGACACCACGCGCTCCACCAAGGGGTGAATCTGCTCGATCGGCCGGTCGCCGCGATTGGCTTCCAGCCACGGCCGCCAGTGGCGCGGCAATTGGTCGGCCAGATGGGCCTGATCCATCTTCGATGCGTCGTGCAGCATCAGATAGGTCTTGAGCGAGTTGTAGCCGCCTTCCAGCTTGGCCGGGCCGGACATGCCGTCCTGCACCGGAGCCACTGCCGCCGCACGAGCGGTATGCGACGGGCTCATGGCCGTGGCGCGTTGCGCCATATCCATACTGCTGAGCGTGATGTTCGGTAAGCCATGACCACCGCCACGATGCGGGCGCGGCTTGGGCGCCGGGTTCGGCGCAGCTTTCGGTTCAGGCGCGGGGGCCGGTTGTTCGACTTTCGGGGCAACCGGTTTTACAACAGGCGCAGGCTCCGGCGCGGCAGAAGCCAACTGCTTGAGCGTGCCTTCCAGATCGGCCTTCACCGGCTCCAGCATCAGCTTGCGCACGCCGTCGAAGTATTCCTTGCGCAAGGATTTTTCCAACTCGGCACCGCGATACAGCCCGACACCGATCTGCCACGGATGGCCATCCTTGCGGTAGTGCTCCAGCTCTTCGATGCGCGTTTGCAGTGTGGCGAGGCTTTGCAGACGGTCGTACAGCGGGCCGTTCGAGGCCAGCTTGCGCGCCTGGGTACGGTCGGCATCCACCGCCGTGATCAGCTTCTGGTTGCCGATATACGACCATGTGGTCATCCCCACCAGCAGCGCCAGCGCAGTCAAGCCCGCCGCCAGCCCGGCCAGACGCCAGCGGCTGCCGCTGGGCTTGGTCTGGCGGGTGATCAGGTGTTGATCAGGAAAGATGACTTCGCGAAACAGATCGCGCAGAAAGTAGCTGTACGACGACTGCGCCTGCGGCGTTTCAAAGCCGCTACGGCTCAGGTCGAATTGATTGGAAACACGCACCGCCGCACCAATGCGCGGAATGCCTTCCTGCAAGGCGCTGCTGAAATAGAAACCGCGCAGTAAGGGCTTGGCGTGGTACGGGTCGTCTTCATGCAGCAGCTCGACAAAGCGGCAAATGCCTTGCTTGAGCGCGTGGAATTCGATCGGGAAAGCAAACAGTGCGGGCCGCGCCGCATTGCCGCGATTGTTGGCGAGCTTGTCTTCGCCAATGTGCTGAATGCCGCGATACATCGCCTCGAACTGCAAGCCGACGGCACGGCCGATATTGAAGCCGCTGCCTTGATCGTGCGTAAGCGTCGCGCCCCAGACGCGGTTGCGTTCTTCCTCGGTCGCATCCGCAAAGAACTGCGCAAAGCCGCCGAGTAAATCGAGCTTGGTGAAGACGAGGTAGATCGGCACTTGCAAGCCAAACGTCGCTTCGATTTCGTGAATGCGCTCACGAATCTGCCGCGCGTAGATCGCAAAACCTTCGGAATGGTGTTGGGCGAGTTCCGGCAGGCTGATCGCCACCAGAATGCCGTTGACCGGCGCTTTGGAGCGATGCCGTTTCAACAACTTGAGAAATTCGATCCACTCGACGCGATCTTCGCTCTGCGTGGCATAGCGCCCTGCCGTATCGAGCAGCACGCCTTCGGTGGCGAAGAACCAGTCGCAATTGCGCGTGCCGCCCACGCCTTGCACGCCGTTCTTGTCGCTGAACGGAAACGTGAGGCCGGATTGCAGGATCGCCGAGCTTTTACCCGCCGCCGGGTGGCCGATGATCATGTACCACGGCAATTCATACAGCGCCGCCGTACCGCGTGCCTTGCCGATCTTGGAGCTTTTCAGCGTATCGATCGCGCCGAGCAGCCGCTGGCGCAGCAGGTTCACTTCCGCCCGCTTGTCCGGGCTGGCGCTCATCACCGCGTCATCCGCCTGGCGCTGCAGCATTTTCTCGATCAATCCACCGGCGCGCCTGGCAAGCAACTGGCCCACCAACAGGGTCAGCACCCACAGCAACATGACCCCGAAAATCCAGCCAAAGCGCGACTCGACACTGGTCAGCCCCATATACGGGCCAACAAACCAGATCAGTGCGATCAAGATCAGGAACCCGATCGCCGATGCGATCTTCGCGTTTTTCATCCAGCCCTTCATTCAGACATCTACCTGGTGACGTTTAGCTACTAATTGATTTCTCCCCTCACCCATTTGTGAGAGAGGGAATGAAAGCGTCGTACTGGTCTCCCCTCGCCCGCTTGCGGGAGAGGGGCCGGGGGTGAGGGCCCTGCCAAGTGCACAAACCCGAAAAAGCGCCCTCTCCCTAACCCTCTCCCGCAAGCGTGAGAGGGGACAAAAACCGAGAACAGCCTTCCAGCCCCCTACAAATCCTGCTGCACCGCCGCCTTGCGCAACGCCGCAATCGGCGCCTTCGATTCAATGTGGCCGTAATCCTTGAAGCCCCAGCGCCCGCCCCAAGTCAAACCAGCCGCCTCGGCCTCCTCACCCAGCGTCTGATACGCTTCGAACGCCCACGGATCGCGTTCGGATAAAACGATGTGTCCGTCGCGCATCGGCGCCAGATCCACCGCCAGACCGAACTGATGCTTGCTTTGGTACGCATGCGCCTTGGTCACCACTTGGTGCCCTTCAGCCAACATGTCCTGCCGCTCCGGGCTGCGATACCCCTCCAGCAGCGCCAGGCTGAAACCTCTTGCTTCCATCTTCGCCATCACCCGCAGCATCACCTGCGCAAACGGCTGATCCAGCTTGCTCCAGTCACGATCTGCCCCCGCCAACGACGGTCGTTCGCTGGTGATAAAGATCGAGGGGGGCAAGGGTGGGGGAGGAACCAGTTTTTCTTCGGTCAGCGCCAACTGGATGTGATCGTTCCTGGCATCGGGCTGCTGAATGAATGCGCCCAACACATGAAAACCGGCGAGGTGCAGCGTCGTCATGACAATGGTCAGCGTCGTCAGCAACACCAGCACCGGGTACAGCCACCAACGCCGGCGCAGCAGGCTGGGCCAAGTGAAATCCAGCTTACGGCGAGGTGCTTTTTCCAGCGGGATTGGCGCGGAATCCGTCCGCACAGCGGCCGGTTGCAAGACCAGCGCAGCGCCGTTCACTTCACGCGGTTCCGCATCGGCTCGCGAGTCTGGTCCGGCATAGAAAAACCGCCATCCCACCCAAGCCAGCGACGCCAACAGCAGAAACATCACGCCCAGAACAACCAACATACCGCCATCAACACCGCGCAAAATTGTAACAACACCAGAAAGGACAAAGTCAACCTGCTGAAGATATTTACTCAGCAAAAATTAACAAATGTTTCCACAACCCTTGTCCATAGCTGGATGAATTCGGCGCAAATGTATAATATCTGGCGCAAATTATCAAAACAGGACGCTGACAATGCCTGCCCTGCTCAGACCCAAAACCGTAAGCAAACCACTCACCCAATACCTAGCTCTAGTGGCTACAACACTGGCTTTCCTGAACGGTTGCGCCACCGTCCCGAAGGACTACCCGATCAATGGTGAAGCGGCGCCGACGATTAATCGGGACACCAATGGCAAATCGCTTTCAATCGTGGTCCGCTTATATCAGTTGAAAGAAAAAAATGAATTTAACCGTCTCACATTTGACACCGCAGCCAGCGGAAAACCCGACCAAGAGTTGTTCGGTCAGGAATTTGTCAGCAGAACTGAAGTCGTTTTAGTGCCAGGCGGCAAGCAAACCATCACCGATAAATTGCAGCCGGAAACGCGTTTTGTCGGCGTGGTCGGCTTCTTTCGCAAACCGGATGGGCAAGCGTGGCGCTTCCTGGTCGATGCCGATGCCGTCCGCAGCAAGGGCTTGAACTTCCGCGTGCAGGATTGCTACCTGCAGATCACCACGCCTGATCCGGTGGCCATCCCCGGCCAGGCGCCGAACTGGAAACCGGATTGCGGGCCGCAACCGACGACGACCAAGCCGGTGGTGACCAAGCGCTGAGCGCGGTCCTGTTTAGGCGACAGCCTAAATAGTCCCCTCTCACATCCCGTACAAGGTTTTACCTTGCTCAGGGAAAGTGGGAGAGGGCTAGGGAGAGGGTGCTTTGAAACCGGCGTGGCAGCTTGCACCGCCCTCACCCCCGGCCCCTCTCCCACAAGTGGGCGAGGGGAGAAAACGCCCCCCCAATCAGTACCAAACAGTACGCAACACGGAGATTTCAGCAGGATGCTCAAGGCAAAACGCGTCTTGTGGGGTGAAGGAATGTTTCTTCGCCCACAACACTTTCAACAGCAAGCCTTGTTTGCCCACAACACGGCGGCAGAAGTCCTGCACAGCATTCAGCGCCATGCCTGGGGCTTGGGTTCGGTGGAACTGGATGCCGGCGCATTGCGCGGCGGGCTGATCCGCGCTGATCAGTTGCAAGTCACCTTCCGCGATGGCACCCGCTACACCGCGCCGGAGCGAGAGCCGTTGCCGCTGTCGCGTGATCTGAGCGAGATTCCGCAAGTCGGCGTCGAGACCACGCTGTATGCCTGCCTCTCCAACCTGAATCCGTATGGCGGCAACACCCACAGCGGCGAAGGCAGCACCAGCCGGCCGGCGCGTTACCGCAATGCGCATTACAGCGCCGCTGATCTATATACCCAGGCGCTCGAAGCCGACCTGACCACGCTGGAGCTCGATATCCGGCTGATGGTCGAGGAAGAAAACCGCGACGGTTACGACTCGGTGCCCATCGCCCGCCTGACCAAGGACGCCACCAGCCAATGGCGCGCCGATGACAGCTATCTGCCGCCGATGACCCGCACCAGCGCCTCGCCGGTGTTGTCGCGCATGATTCGCCGGCTGCTCGATATCCTGCTGGTCAAGAGCGAGGCCTTGGCCGGGGCGCACCGCGAACGCGCCAAGAACGTGATGGAATACGGCACCACCGATATCGCCTCGTTCTGGCTGCTGCACACCGTCAACCGCAACTTCGCCCGGCTTAATCATTTGCTGAATGCCGAGCCGCTGCACCCGGAAGAGCTTTACATCACGCTGGCCGAGTTCTGCGGCGAGCTGCTCACCTTCTCCAGCGTGTATTCGCTCAGCGATCTACCGCCCTACCGCCACGATGCACTCGGCGAAGTGCTACCGAAGCTGGATGAACAAATTCGCGAATTGCTCGATACGGTGATTTCGTCGCGCTACGCCGTCATCCCGCTGGCGTCGCCGAAACCGTCGTTCCACATCGGCCGGCTGGAAAGCGACCGCCTGCTCGACAACGTCGATTTCTATATATCGATCCAGTCGGACATGCCGGCCGCGCAGATCATCGAAACCGTGCCGTTCAAGTTCAAGATCGGCGCGCCGGACGATGTGGAAAAAATCCTCAACTCCGCGTTGCGCGGCGTCAGCCTCGCCCATGCGCCGCAAACGCCGTCCGCCATTCCGGTGCGTGTGGGCAACCACTACTTCGCCCTCGAACCGCGTGGCGACATCTTCCAGCGCATGCTGCAGTCCCGCTCGGTCTGCATCTATGTGCCGCAGACGCTGGCCTCGCTCAACATCGAACTGATCGCCGTCTTCCGCTGACCGGCCCACTGAACCCGGAGAGTCACCATGACCCAAGCCACCGCCGAACTCGCCCACCCGCTGACAGTAGAAGCCCCCACCGGCCCTACCCTGCGCGACATGCTCGAAGACGGCGTTTATCTGCTGTTCCTGCTACGCGACGGCAACGCGCCCAACTCCTCGGCCGAATTCAACCGCCGGGTCGATCAGTTTCTGCAGCAGTACGACAAGAACGCCCGCAATTTCGGCAAGACAGCCGAATCCATCGAGCAATCGAAATACGCCTTTTGCGCCTTGATGGACGAAATCATTCTCTCGTCCGATTTCCCCCTGCGCGAAGAGTGGGAACGCATGCCGCTGCAACTGCGCCTGTTCGGCGAGCATCTGGCTGGCGAAGGCTTCTTCGACCGCCTGGAAATGCTGCGCATGGACCCGGTGAAACACATCGAAGCGCTAGAGACCTACCACGCCTGCCTGCTGCTCGGTTTCCAGGGCAAATACCTGCTGGAAGGCAGCGAAAAGCTCGGCTACCTGACCGCGCGCGTCGGCCAGGAAATCCAGCAAGTGCGCGGCGGCAAGGCCGAATTCGCACCGAACTGGAAACTGCCACACCGCTTCCAGGCGTTCGTACGACATGAACTGCCGCTGTGGTTGTACTTCGCCCTGCTCGCCATCGTCGGCGTCGGCGTGTTCATCACCTATCACGTCCTGCTTGGCATGCAGGTCGATACCTTCGTGATGCATTAAGACCGGCGATGAGCTCCGCCCGCCGACAAACCCTCACCCTCCCCTCCGTGCTCGACCGTCTGCTCGACGATCGCCCGTCGGAGCCAGAGGTGGCCGGCGCCATGCTGTTCGAAGTGGCGGACTTCAAACGCTCGCTCGCCCGCGATCTCGAAGCGCTGCTGAACACCCGCACGCTGGAGCACGAAGAACTGTTCGATGCCCACCCTTTGGCTGGCGAAACCGTCATCAACTTCGGCATTCCCGACCTCAGCGGTCTGAGCCTGCTGAACCCGGACGACCGCGAACTGCTGCGCGAACGCGTGCGCAAAGCCATCGACCGCCACGAGCCCCGCCTGAGCCGCGTGCGTGTCTCGCTCGACCTGCCACGTGAGGGCGAGCGGCTGCTGCGTTTTCGTGTCGATGGCGTCCTCAAGATTCACCCGCACCGCCCGCCGGTTTCGTTCGACGCGACGCTGCAGTTGTCATCCAACGCCTACAAGGTACGCGGCGATCTTTGATCCTCCGGTGACCCCGATGATCCAGATGCCTGATTCAGCAAACCCAAACTGACATAGCGCCCACGATGCTCGACACCCTCCTCGCGTCCTTCGCCACCGCCTTCAGCCAAGCCAACCGGCTGCTTGAACTCCACTTCAGCGACGGCAGTGGCCCGGCGGCCGATACCTTGTTGCCGCATGTGTTGACCGGCTCGGGGCAGTTGTCGTCCTGCTACCGCTACACGCTGCAATGTTTGTCCTCGGATGTGAGTCTGGAACTCAAGACCTTGTTGGGTCTGGGGGTGGAAGTCGGCATTCTCTCGGCCGACGGCGGCCGGCAGGTGATTACGGGCTTGGTGACTTCTGCCGAGTTCGCCGGTTCCGATGGCGGTTTCAGCCGCTACGACCTGACCATCGAACCGCCACTGGCGCTGCTGCGGCAACGGACCACCAGCCGGGTGTTTCAGGACGTTTCTGTCCCCGACATCGTCAAACAGATCCTCGACGAGCACCTCGCCGGCAATCCGGCCATTGCCGCCAGCTTTGCCGCCGAATTCGATTTATCCAAGACCTACCCGCAACGCTCCTATTGCGCCCAGTACCGTGAATCCGATCTGGATTTCATCCAGCGTCTGCTGGCGGAGGAAGGCATTGCCTATCGCTTCCGTTTTACCGCCGGGGATGCACCGGTCACGACCTTCGTGGCCTTCGATGATCCGTATCAACTCGATGCGGCCGAGCAAGCCCGCATCCGCTTCCATCGCGCCGCCGCCACCGAAGCCGACGACACGCTCACTCAATGGGGCGCCGTGCGGCAGATCACCCCCGGTCAGGTGCAACTGGCGAGTTTCGACTACAAGCCGGTCGATGCGCTCAAGGCGGAAGACGGCACCGCCGTCGATCATGGTGATGGCGGCCGGCAGGCGCAAAGCACCCTCATCCATTACGACGCACCGGGTGGTTACTTCGGCCAGGACAGCGACGATCTGTCGCGCTATGCGCAATTGCGCCAGCAAGCCTTCGATCGGGCGGCCAAGACCTTCTCCGGTGAAGGCACGGTGCGGTCGCTCAACATCGGCGAATGGTTCCAGCTCGACCAGCACCCGGCGCATGACGACGATGCACCGGAGAATCGCCAGTTCACCGTCACCGGCCATACCCTCACTGCTTATAACAATCTGCCCGGTGATCTGCAGCAGGGTGTGCGTGGTTTGTTGGCGAAGAACGATGCGCCAGCACAGCCATTCAAGGTGCGGGTGGATGCCGTTCGCCGCGGCATTCCGCTCAACCCGGCCTTCGCCGACACCGCCCACAGCAAACCCACCGCACCGGGGCTGCAAACGGCTACCGTGGTGGGGCCGCGGGGCGCTTCCGCCGATTCAAACCAAGCCGAGGAAATCCATACCGATGCCATGGGCCGGATCAAGATCCAGCTGCACTGGCAACGCCCGGACGAACATCCCCAAAGCGGTGCCAATCGCGACGACAACAGCAGCTGCTGGGTCCGGGTGGCCTACCCGAGTGCCGGCGACGGCTGGGGCACGCAACACATCCCGCGTGTGGGTCAGGAAGTGGTGGTGCAGTTCGTCGAGGGCGATATCGACCGGCCCTTGGTTACCGGCGTGCTGTTCAACGGCGCGCACCGCACGCCGACCTTCAGTGGCGCAGGATCATTGCCGGCCAACAAGACGCTCTCTGGCATCAAAAGCCAGGAATACAAAGGCAGCCAGTACAACGAACTGCTGTTCGATGACTCCACCGGCGAAGTCCGCACCAAGCTCTCCAGTGAACACGGCAAGACGCAACTGAATCAGGGTTACCTCACCCACCCCAGAAGCGACGGCAAGGCCGAAGCGCGCGGGGAAGGATTTGAACTCCGAACCGACCAACACGGTGCCGTCCGCGCCGGCCACGGCTTATTGATCAGTGCCGATGCCAGAAACGGCGCCTCCGGCAAACAGCTGGATCGGGCAGAAGCGCAATCCCAACTCGATGCCGCCTTCGCCCTGGCGCAAACCCTGAGCGACACCGCCACGCATCAGCAGGCGGATACCAGCGAGACGGGTAAAGACAACCTCACTGTCCAGAGCGACAACAGTGCCGGGCCCAAACATACGACCGGTCACCAGCAACATCTGAAAGAGGCGCTGAAGAGCTGGGACAAGGGCAGTAACACCGACAAGGACGGGAAATCAGGCAGCCAGGACCAGGCCGGGCAACAACCGATCCTGGTTCTCTCCGCCCCCGCGGGCATTGCCGCGACCACGCCGCAAAGCCAGACCATCACGGCTGGCACGAATCTCGATTGGGTGGCGCAGCGCGATACCAACCAGACCTCGGGACGACGCTGGCTGCATAACGTCGGGGAGCATATCAGCCTGTTCGTGGCGGGCGTCAAAGACAAAGTCAGCCTCAAGCTGATTGCGGCCAAGGGCAAGGTGCAGCTGCAGGCGCAGGAGGATTCAGTGGAGATTGCGGCCGCCAAGGACATCACCATCACCGCCCACGACAACGTCCATGTCGTCGCCGCCAAGGAAATCCTGCTGGTGTGTGCCGGCGCGTATATCCGCATCGCGGGCGGCAACATCGACATCCATGCGCCGGGCAAAGTCGACTTCAAGGGTGCGAGCCATAGCCTGGGCGGGCCGGCGAGCACGCAAGAGCCCAAACCGGACTTTCCGAAAGCAAAGATGTGCGAATTCAGCGCCCGTGATGCCGCCGCAACCGGCGATGCGCTGGCGCCGATGAAATAGAACCCGCCATGGAACATACCCTGCTGTTGCAGCACCGTTATCTTCTGGCCGACTTCCTGAACTGGGCGGATGGGCCGAAACCCGACGCGCTTCCATCTGTGCTATGCATGGCGCGCGGACTGGAAAACGACAAACGCATCCTGCCGGTGTTGATCGACATCGAACAGTTATCAGGTGCCGAGCAGCAAACACTGTGCGACTTCGAGCAATTCCAGCGTCGTAATCACGCGGCACCGGGTGTCTGCGCACTACTGAACTCGGCAGCCCCCATCGAAGCAATAGCGAAATACCTGGGCAACAACCTCATGCTGCGTGCGTCCAATATTGAGCCGGCCTTGTTCCGTTACTACGACCCACGCGTCTTTGCCCATCTGATGACGCTGCTTGGCGAAGAACAGAAAGCCACATTGCTCGGGCCGATCACCCACTGGACGGCACGTGATCTGACTGGCGCATGGCAAACCACCACGCCCACCGTCGCCGGGGCCTTGACCGGGCAACTCTTCATTCACGCCTCGCAAACCGCCTTCGTGCGCAATATCGGCGTGATCAACCGGGTGCTCAAAGTGCTGAAACACCCCCCGTCAGCACAAGCCCCCGATGCCGCTGAGCAGATTCATAAAGCGACAGAAACCGCGCGCCAATACGGTCTGGCCATCCCTGACGATCTGGTGGCATTCGCCAGCCAGTCTCAGCTTTATGGCCCGCAGATTCATCGACACCCCACGGTATTGGCCTTACTGCGCGTGACCGATGACGAGCTGACTTATGCCGAGCGCACCGAATCCATCGAGACCGATACATGGCAGCGCATGGCGGCCGAAGCCGTCATGACCGGCATAGCGCCATCACGCAACCGACTAGAAACACGGGCCGTTGAATAAAACGCCACCCCATACTGCTTCTCAGGAAAAGAACATGTCCTCGTGCCATCGTGTGTGCAAATTCTGCGACAAAGTCGGGCTGCCAATCCTGCCGGTCCGCTATGCCGTAGCCAAACTGGACAACAAAGCCACCGAAATCCCGACCAGCATCGGCAAAGACACCGCTGCCATTGCGCTGAAAAAAGCGAAATACGTGCTACGCACGCTGCGGGAGGGGTTTCTCTATGTGTTCGATGAAAAGCGGCAACACTGGGATGGCTACGTGCTCACGCCCGACGGCTATTACTATCAGTTCGACCCCAAGGAACAAGCGCCTGATTTGAGCGAAGCGAAATTCTGCTGTGTCGGCAAGAATGAGGATGTCGCGAAAGCATCTTGCATCACCGTCAAGAATGCCAAGAACGCCACCAAGGTCTGGTTCGGTTTTTCCGATGTTGAATGGACTCAGGCCACGCTCAAAAAGCATGCTGATCCGGCGTTTCGGGCGCGGCACATGCGTAGCGTTGATGTGCAGAAATGGCTTGGCAGCAAGAAAGACGACCACGCCCTCCCAATCGGTCAGCTCGATAAAACCGTTGCTGAATTCCAGCTCGACGACAAGACCGGCCCGCGCGAGTTCGAGGCATCGCCCTTCCCGTTTCATAGCCGCAAGGGCGTGGTGCAAAACGTCAAGCAATTCGCTGAGAGCTGCGCGCCCGGCAAGGGGATGATCCTGGCGCTGAACGATCCCGCCGGGGTGCTGTGCGAATTGGCCGACCTCATGCAATACCACGCCAAGGTCTTCCTGAATGAGCCGGTACGGGCACGCAAACTCACGGTCTCCAGCATTATCGACGGCCTGCGCAATTCAATCGCCAATAACGCGGAAGAAGACGACCGCGCCGCCGCCAAATCCAATCAGGCCATGATGCTGTCAGAAGGCGGCAGCATCGCCTATCTGGTTTCCGACACCTATCGAAAACAGTACGACGCCGCGGGCACGATCTCGGACGCAGAAACCAAGAAAGTCCGCGACGAATCCTGGGATAAGTACAAGGAGAAATACAGCGAGCCCAGCCGGCAGGCATTTCTCAAACAGTTCAATGCCGAACTGGAGCAACTGGGCAACGACTGGATCGAACCCCTCGCCGTTGCGCACAAAACCTGGCTCACCAGCGACCACAGCACCCACTATTTCAAAAGCAATTTCGACCCGAACGATATCGCCAGCGGTCTTGCCTATGAAAAGCTGTTCACCTTGTGCATTCAGGACACCAGCGACAAGAAGGTCATAGCTGATCAGCTCACCGCTTGGCTGGAGGGTGAAGCCACCAACCGCGCCAATTTGCTATTACGCGCCTTGGCGCTCAATAACGATGCCCTTGCCAAAGCGGTAGCCGGCACGGCGGCAACAGAGCTAAAAATGCTGCCGTGGGATAACAGCTTCGATATTTTCAAACGTGCCGTCGAGGCGGCTGAAAAGCTCCTCGGTCACACCATGGCTGAAAAACTGAACGGGAAAGACAATCTCACCAAATTTGCCCTGCAGCTCGGCGGCCCACTACTGAAAGTACTGGGCCACGGCGTTGATGATGCGGCAGCTACCGCACGCCGCAAGTTACTGTTATTGCTCGGAACCCGCTCTGGTGGTCGCATCGTTGCCGTTACCGCCCAAGGAAGGCGTGAAGACTTCGTCAAGATGCTCTACAAGCAAATGCAGCAGGCCAGCGGCGGACAAATCCCCCGCGCTGACTTACGCGAGGGGCTGCGCGAAGAGCTCAAGCGCATGAATCTGAAAGGGGACATGAAAAAGAACTGGTTGGTGTTCGTGGACCGCAATGAACTGGGCGAAGGCGTAAGCGGCAAGAATCTGCGCACAACACTCGGCAAAGCAATACTCACCCCGGATGAACTCGACGAATTGACACGCCACAGCCTGAACAAGGGCATCTCATCGCTCGGCGTGCGGTTGGGCGTTATCACCGCCGTATTGCAGGTGAACTCCATCATTAATGCCTTCAGCGACAAGAGCAAAGCGTTTGCCGACCAGAAACAGGAAACGCAGCAGCGTTTGGCAGCGGCAGCTGGCGGGCTGGCTAGTACCGTTTTACAAACGGCTAGCGTAGCGGCGGAAGGGACGGCTTGGGGCACGACGCCGTTGATGCGGAGATGGTTTAAGCTCAGCCAAGCAGAATGGCTAGGTGCTACCGGCCGCATGATTGGTGCATTGGCCGGTATTGCAGTCGCAATATGGGACGGGTTTACAGCAGTGGATCAATTCAATGCCGGCCATCGGACACTTGGGGCACTTTATTTGATTTCCGCATTTGCCGGCGGCGCACTGGGTATAGGTGCACTACTTGGATTTGCTTGGGTACTAGGGCCAATAGGCATCATATTGACTGTCATTTTTGTACTGGCAAATATTTTAATTGCCTACTTAAAGGACGACAAAATTCAAGAATGGCTCGAACGATGCGCCTTTGGAAAATCTCCGACTAAGAAATCGGCAGATGATGAACAAAAAGACCTTAAATTAGCACTCGAATAAGGGCAATCATGGATTACACCGGCCTATTGATTAAATATCGTATCAATCGTCCATTAAGCGATGAGGAGCGACAAAACGCCCTACCTAAAGAGTTGCCAGCAACCTCTGAAACCCCAGGCATTGACGGCGTTCTTCACCTGTCGGACTCTTACCTGGAAATAGTAGACAAATTCTATCGTTACAAAGGATTTGCTACGCCATTCATTCTTGCTTTTATCGTGATATGCGGTGGTGCAATCGTTCTTTCAACGAAAGCAGTATTTTTCTCAAAAGTTTTTTTAATCGACATTCCTGCCATTGTTTTTATCTTGCTGGGCATAGTCGCTCCGCTGGGTGGTATTGGATGGTTAATCTGGGTGCTCGGAAAAGAGTTTTTCACCTATATCCATTTCCCAATCATCCTCAACCGTCAGAACCGGATGGTTTATGTATTTAGGCACAACGGCCCGGACGGTGTATTAGCTGTGCCTTGGGATAAATTATTTTTTTGCATCGGTAAAGCATATGGCCGTGGCCGCGGAGAGAAGTACTTCCTTAGCGTACGAGCGCATGTCGTTGATGATAACGGCATCGTGCGCGACACCTTCGATTTAGGCACATCCGCATATGAGGAAGAAATCATTCGTGTGAAATGGGAGTACTTCCGTCTCTATATGGAGCAGGGTATAAAGTCAGTGCCAGCACCACCATGCATTGTTCATGGTCGCGAAACACTGCGCGAAAGTATTGCTACCGTATCGAGCTGGTTTGGCATTCTTTTGATAGCGGTCATCTTTTTACCCGTGTTCATACTTCAGGTATTTCTACGCTACCTGGGACTTTGGACATGCAAAACACCAATGTGGCCAGCAGATGTAAAAGCTGCATGTCAGTTGTAAGGCGGCATTGAGAGCATGGACTACACAGGCCTACTTGTTAAATATCGCATTAATTGCCCACTAACCGATGAGGACCGGGAAAATGTGCTTTCAAAAACAACACCTGCAACAGCGCAGCCTCCGGGTATTGATGGTGTATTGGGCATCTCAACGTCCAGCCTTCAGATCGTAGATAAATTTCATTACTACAAAGGTTTCACACTGCCATTCACGCTACTTGGTATCGGCCTTTGCTTATGGTTCTACAGTGCGATATGGTTAATTTTTCTTGATGACAAGTGGAGAGCCGCGGCTGGCGCTGGGGCCATATGGGCGTTAGTCTTCGTTACGGCACTCGTCCTTCCCAGTGTCGGCGTTCTGCTATGGCTCGTTGGAAAAGAAAAGCGTACCTACACACACTACCCAATCATGCTGAACCGCCAAAATCGCATGGTCTACGTATTCAAACACAATGGACCAAATGGCGTATTGGCCATATCGTGGGATAAATTGTTCTTTTGTATCGGCAAAGCCTACGGACAGGCACGCGGTGAAGACTACTTCCGCTGCGTACGGGCACATGTCATCGATGAGAATGATATGGTGCGCGAAACCTTCGATTTAGGTAACTCCAACTATGACCTAGAAACTATCCGGCGCAGATGGGAATACTTCCGGCTTTATATGGAGCAAGGTATGGACGCAGTACCGCCTCCACCAAGTATTATTCGCGGCAGTGAAACCCTGATCGAAAGCTTTAGAACCGCGTCGAGTTGGTTTGGTGTTGTCTTAGCCGCAATCATCTTCTCGCCGGTGATCTTGATTCAGGCGCCAATTCGTTATCTAGCACTATTAACAAGCAAAACGCCAGTCTGGCCGGCGGACGTAAAAGCCGCATGTCAATTGTAAGGCAACACCAAGATCATGGACTACGCTCAATACCGCACCAATAGCCCATTGGGCGACGAAGATCGTCAAAACGCTCTCCCTACAACAACGCGTGCAACGAAAGCAAGCCCGATTGTAGATGGTGTCCTGCGCGTATCAGATACTTATCTGGAAATAGTGGATCAACCCTATTACAGCAAGGGAGCCAAAGCCCCTTTTATTTTCTTGTGTATCACTGCGGCATGCGTTTTTACGGCCTATCTGTCATTGACAGCATTATCTTCACGGACCGTATTGACCATTTCTGATATTGCTTTTTCATCTTTATTTTCATCCGCACCATTCATTGCCGGCATCCTCTGGCTGAGATGGGAATTTAAAAAGGGTTTATTTTCATATACCCACGCCCCTATCATTCTCAATCGCCATAACCGTACGATCTATGTATTCAAGCACAACGGATCGAATGGCGTATTAGCTGTACCATGGGACAAGTTGTTTTTTTGTATCGGTGGAATCATCATTCCCAAGCGTTACGACAACGGTTTTCGTAGTGTATTGGCAATTGTCGTCGATGACGATGGAATTGTGCGCGACGCATTCGGCTTGGGTAACACCGACCACACTATCGAATTTCTTCAACGGAAATGGGCGTACTTTCAGCTTTATATGGAAAAAGGTGTAGATGCCGTACCGCCACCACCATGCATTGTTCCTGGCCGGGAAACCTGGCGGGAAAGTTTTTCAACCGTTGTAGGATGGTTTGGCGGTGGCTGGCTAGCAATTATCTTTTCGCCCGTGATTCTGCTCCAGACAACGGCTCGTCATTTAGGATTCTTGATCAGCAAAACGCCGGAATGGCCTGCGGACGTAAAAGCAGCCTGTCAATGGTAGCATCGATTCCTAAACGAAACACATCAGCGGCTCGCCATTCAGCATTTTATTGAAATCAAAAAACTGAAATCGCCAAAGAACAACCAATAGAAATTTGAATGAAACTCAACTCAACACCCCTATTAACCATCCTGCTGCTAGCCATCAACATCGGCGTCTTCATTGCCCAGATCATCAGCGGCATCAGCCCGGTATCGCCCAGCAATATCGACCTCATCCGTTGGGGGGCCAATCTGGCACCGCTTACGCTGACTGGCGAGAGCTGGCGCCTGGTCAGCAGCATGTTCCTGCATGTCGGCATCGTACATCTGTTGTTCAATATGTCCGTGTTATTGGCTTGGGGGCCATCGGCGGAGCGCTATTTCGGCAAGTTCGGCTTTGCGGTGCTGTATCTGTTTACCGGTATTGCCAGCGGGCTGCTCAGCGCGGTTTGGCATGGTTATCACAAGGTGTCATCCATGCAATTGCTGGCCGGCCAGATCATTCAAACCACCCAGCCAGACTTGATCGTGAGTGCGGGGGCGTCTGGCGCGCTCATGGGGATTGCTGGGGCTTTTCTGGCAGCCAAGCTGTTTGGGCACCCGGATGAAGTGGATGCGCTGCAGCGGGTAGGCGGCAAGAATCTGGCCGTGGTGGTGGCGATCAACCTTGCCTACGGTTTTGCCGGATCAGGTATCGATAACGCTGCGCATATCGGCGGCCTGATTGCGGGCTTTGTATTGGGGATTGTTTTTGTCTGGTCATTCGGGCGCGGCAATACGATTCAATATTGCGTCAAAGCGGTGTTGGCAGCGCTGGCGGTGGTATTGGGCATTCAAGGCCCGGCCGCATTCGCCAGTGATGATTTGCGCGAATTGAAAACACAGCTCGTGGAAGAAATCGCCGCGCAGAAGCAAAACGACCAAGCCGAGCATGAGCAGCGTGAAGTGGAACGGCAGACGCAGTTGGCTGAACAGCATCGCGCGCAAGAGAAGCAAGCGGTGGAACAGCAGGCGCAGCGGGATGAACAGCAGCGCCCACCGAGCGTTAGCCAAGCAGAGGCGGAAGGTGTGCAGATCAGCGTTGGAGACTGGCCGCTCGCCTTCACACTCAGCGCGAATGGCAAACATCTTTATACGGCCAACAGCGGATCGAACACGGTGTCGGTCATCGATCTGGCCAGCAAGACGGTGCTCAAGACGATTGGTGATAAACCATTGACCGGAAAGCACAAGCGTTGCAAGGCAGACAACATCTCCTGCCGCGAGGTCGGGGCAGCGGGGATCGCGGTCAGCCCGGATGAAACCATCGCCTACGTTGCTGACATGCGTCAGGATGCCCTGAGCGTCGTCGATCTGCGTACCGACACGGTGATCGGTGAGATCGGGACGGGTCACTCGCCAAGCGACATTGTGCTGTCGTCCGATGGCAAGTTCGCCTATGTGCTGAATGACGTTGATCGCATGGTTGCGGTGATCGATACCGCCGCGCGCAAACATATCGCGACGCTTGAATTAGGCCAGCAAGACCTCGTTTCTTTGCCGCTTGAGCGCCCACCCACGTTGGCGTTATCCGCCGACAATCAGCGCCTGTTCGTGAGTAATCGATGGCAAAACGCGCTGGATGTGTTCGATACGGCAACGCGCCGCCTGCTCAAGCAAATCCCGTTCGATGCGGCGAACAAAGTGCAGGGTATCAAGCTCGATGCGGCAGGAAAAAAATTGTGGGCATTGGATACACACACCATTTCCATCTACGACGCGGCAACGCTGGCGCTGGAAAAAAAGCTGCCATTCTGCAGCCCCGAACCATTCTGGGTGGATGGGTTTGATATCAATACCGATGGTTCATTGATCGCGCTGACGCAAAACGAAGAGAAGCAAACGCTGTTACTCAGCCCAGCCACGCGTAAGGTTATCGGCGTGCTGCCTGCCGAGCATCGGTCCGTGGCGATTCGTTTTGTCCCGAATAGCCAGACCTTTCTGGTGCTGAATCTGGAAACCAGCAAGGTCTCATTGCAAGACGCCACCAAGACGATGGCGACCAGTGAAGCGGCTGCCCGCAATCTCAATTCGCAACGCAATGAGATCCTATGTTGGCAATAACGCCTTTGCTGCCCGCACCAAATACCCAATTAACCGCAGGCCAATAGCCCAATCATGCTCGAATCCCTCCTCCCTTATTACGAACGCGAGCTTGGTTATCTGCGCGAGTTGTCCGGCGAATTCGCCCGGCGCTATCCCAAGATTGCCGGTCGCCTGCAACTGGAAGGCGATCAGTGCGAAGACCCGCATACCGAGCGCCTGATCGAGTCGTTCGCGTTTTTGTCGGCGCGGATTCACCGCAAGCTGGATGATGAATATCCGGAAATCTCGTCGAGTTTTCTGGAAGTGCTTTATCCGCACTATCTGCGGCCGATTCCCGCCTCGACCATCGTGCAATTCGAGTGCGATCCGCAGCGGCCGGAAATTGCCAAGCGCTATACAGTGGAGCGCGAGCATCCGGTCCACGCGCCGGCGATTCAAGGCACGGTTTGCAAGTTCCGCAGCTGCTATCCGGTCGATTTGTATCCGCTGTCGCTCACGGCAGCGCGGCTTGAGCTGACCAGTGGTTCGGGACATCTGCGCCGTCTTGCGCCCGATTCGGCGGCGGTGTTGACGCTGGAATTGCAAACGCATGGCGAGCTGGATATCTCCGCCATCGAGCTGGATAAGCTGCGCTTTTTCCTGGATGGCGAGCCGGCGCTAATGCACCTGATCTACGAGCTGCTGCTGTCAAAAACGCAGCGCGTGCGCGTGGGTGATGGCAGCGATGATCCGATCCGCACGCGAGAGCTGCCTGCCAATGCGATCCAGCCAGTGGGCTTTGGCCGGGACGAGGGCATGTTGGAGTACGACGAACGTTCCTTCCTTGGCTACCGGCTGCTCACTGAATATTTCAGCTTTCCGGATAAATTCCTGTTCGTCGATTTCACCCGGCTGGGCGAGGTCGCGCCGCGGCTGGTGGGCAACAAGCTGGTGATCCAGATTCTGCTGTCCAGCTACCCGGAGACCGAACGCCACGCCCGTTTGCTCAACAACTTGGCGCCGACGCATTTCAAGCTCGGCTGCACGCCGATCGTCAACATGTTCACCCAGGCCGGCGAGCCGATTCGCGTCACGCACCAGAAAGCGTCGTACCCGGTGGTGACCGATAGCCGCAAGCAGCACGCGTATGAAGTGATCCAGATCAAGCGCGTGGTGCGGGTGGAAAAAACCGGTAATGACGAGCGCAGCGACGAGGTGTTGCCGTTCTACGCCATCCGCCACGGCAGCGATCAGGATGCGCCGCGCTTTTACTGGCATGCCAGCCGCGAGGCGTCCGCCCGGCAAGACGACAAGGGCACCGATCTGGAGCTGCATCTGGTCGATCTCGACTTCAACCCGGTGCGCCCGGCGGCGGAAATCCTCAGCATGGATTTGCTGTGCAGCAACCGCGATCTGCCCGAGCAGATTCCGTTCGGCGGCAGCCAGGCCGGCTCGCATACCGATTTCTCGCTGCCCGGCCACGCGGTGGTGAAGCGGGTGCGGCTGCTGCGCAAACCGACCACCAGCCTGCGTCCGCCACAACGGCGCGGCTTGCAATGGCGGCTGATTTCGCATCTGTCGCTCAACTATTTGTCACTGGTGGACGGCGGCAAGGGCGCGCTGCAAGAGATGCTGGCGCTGTACAACCTGACCGATTCGCCGGTCACCAACCGGCAGATTCAAGGCATCGTCGGCATCAAGAGCCAGCCCTCGGTCACGCGCGTGGCCAGCCGGGATTTCGCCGGTTTCGTGCGCGGCACCGAGATCGTGCTGTCGCTGGATGAAGACTATTACGTCGGCGGCAGCCTCTATCTGTTCGCGAGTGTGTTGGAGCGCTTCTTTGCCCTCTATTGCGCGCCCAACAGCTTCACCAAACTGCGCGTGACCAGCGCCCAACACGAGGAGGTAGCGACATGGCCAGCACGCAGCGGCGAAGCCCTCGTGATCTGATTCAGGAGCTGGAACAAGGCGCGCCGCAGTTCGGTTTTTTCCAGAGCGTGCGGCTGTTGTCGCTCGCCGCGAAAAAGCGCGGTGAAAAACGCGGGCCGCTGCCAGCGAAGCTGCGCTTTCGCACGCTGACCAGCTTGTCATTCCCGGCCAGTGAGCTGGTGCGTTATCAGCCGGTAGATGAAGAAGCGCTCGGCATGGCCGAAGCCCGCGACGAGATGACCGTGGCCTTCATGGGCCTCACCGGGCCGTCCGGTGTGCTGCCGAACAGCTACACCGAGCTGCTGATCGAGCGCCGGCATTTCCATCGCGATACCGGGTTGCACGCGTTTCTCGATCTGTTCAGCCACCGCTCGATGTCGCTGTTCTATAGCGCGTGGCGCAAGTACCGCTATTGGTTGGCGGTGGAGGGCGGCGAGCAGGATGGCTTCACTCGTTACCTGTTGGATTTGTCCGGCCTCGGTTTGGCACGGCTGCGCGAACGGCTTGGCACGGACGATACCGCGGGCGTCGATGAAGGCTTGTTCATCCACTACGCCGGGCTGCTGTCGCAAAAGCCATTGTCTGGTCAGGCGCTGGTGACCTTGATCGAAGGTTTTTTCAGTGTGCGCGCCGAGATCGAGCAATTCGTCGGCCAGTGGATCGAGCTGCCGGCCAGCGAGCAAACCCAGCTGGGCGCAGTCGGCTGCGAGCTGGGTTTCTCCGCTTTCGCCGGCGACCGGATCTGGGATCGGCAGACCAAGATGCAGCTCAAACTCGGCCCGATGCGGCGCAAGCAATTCGACCATCTGTTGCCCGGTCAGGCCGGTGCATCGGCCCTCAAGGCGCTGATGCAATTCGCGCTCGGCCAAGGCTTGGCGTGCGATGTGACGATGGTGCTGGATCGGCGCGATGTGCCCAAGCCCCTCGTCGCCGCCGATGCCATGCCACTGCGGCTGGGCGGCAACGTCTGGCTGAATAGCACGCCGCCCAAGGCGCACCCGGATCAGATGTGTTATCGGCTGCTGCAGTGAGGTTATCTCTTGAATGCTATTCCCCCCTTTTTGAAGGGGGGCTAGGGGGGATTTCTGCGGCATCTCAAGTTGTGATGATGTCGAAATCCCCCTCAATCCCCTATGCCTGGACGAATCAAAAGATTCGCACGACACAAAAGGGGGAAGTAAAACCCGGATCGCCTCAAATTGGCCGCTAGAGAGACTTTTAGAAACACCGATCTTCACTCACAAAAAACCATCCTCAGCATTGGATTACGCGCATGTTTCTTAACCTTTTTTTCTTTGGCGGGCTGACGGCGGCCTGGTGGGCACTGGTGTGGTTTGTGCTGCCGGTGGATTTGCGCCGGCTGAGCGTGCCCACGCTGATCTCCCTGCATATCCTGGTGCCCATCATCCTGATGACGGTCGTGGTGCTGTGGCGGCGCTGGCGGGAGAAACGTGCGGCAGTTGCAGCCCAAGCGGCCATCGATGCCCAAGCCGCCGAACAAGCCGCGCGGATCAAGGCAGCGCGAGAGACGCATGAAGCCGAGCTGCAAGCCAGACGCGTGCATCTGGATTGCCGTGGCGTCTGGCTGGCCAGCACCGCCCCGGTGCCCGCTTGGTATGACGACGCGCAACCGCATTGCATCGTGCTCGAAAGCGATGCCGCCGAAGCGCAAGGCGCGGGCTGGCAACCGGCACTGTCCGCCCCGCTGCAACAGACCTTCGAGCAACTGTTCAGCGCCACCCCAGCCGCCGCCTGGCTGCCGGTTTACCTGTTACCGAGCCAGAAGCAGGATGGCGTCACCCAGATCGAGCTGGTGAAGACCGCTTGGCAAGCCGCGATTGCCAACACCGCCGTGACACGGGCCCCCGCGCAGCCCGATTGCAAGTTCCTGCCCGGCAGCGGCCCGATTCCGGATCGGCTGCTGGCCTTGTTCGGCAACGATCCCGGCCTGCCCGCCGCGCTGTTGCTGGGTTGCGATTCGCCGCTAGGGCTGGCCGAACCAGCCGATGAATTTAGCGATGAGCCCTCTCAGGCCGAACGCGACTACCAACGCTGGCATGGCAAGCCGGGGCAGGCGGTTGCCATCAGCCTGTTCAGCCGGCCGGGGCTGGCGACGACTTATGCTGACGAGCTGCCGGCCAGCCCGGGCGCCGATCCTTACCAACCGTATTGGGAGCAGCAACACGGGCGCGAAGCCGCACAAGTCGCCTGGGGCCGCGTGCCGCCAGTGCTGCAAGCCGGCCTGTTGGAACTGGCCCCGGTCGCCGCACTGTTCGGGGCCAAGCAGCTTTATAAAGCCGATGGCTTGGGCAAAGGCAATGCGCTGACGCGGCAAATCCAGACCACGCTGGAAGCCGCGCTGATCAATGCCCGCCTGCGCGATCTGCCGTTCGATCCGCCACCGGCCGATACGGAACCGCCAACACCGGAAATCGGCTGGCTGGTGCACAACAGCGGCGGCGTGGATTGCGGCGGTGGCCGGCTGGCCGCCATTGCCAGTGCCTTGAGCTATTTCGGCTGCGAACTCAATCCGATCGATGAAGCGAGCAATCTGGTCGTCGAGCAACAGGATGTCGGCGCGGCCCGCGCAGCCCTCTCGCTGGCCGTTGCGGCGATGCGGGTCGCCGCGCTGCAAAGCCCGGTGGTCACGGCCGACTTCGACGGTCAGGACACCTTGAATGTGTGCGTACTTACCCCAGCCATGGAGGCTTCAGCATGAAAAAAGTAGTTCGATTGGGTGACTCGACCAGCCATGGCGGCACCGTGGTCAGCGCATCCCCCAGCACCACTGTCATGGGCAAGCCCGTGGCACGTCTGGGCGATACCGTCACCTGCCCGATGCCCGGCCACGGCACCAACAGCATCGTCGAAGCCGAACCGACCTGGACGGTGGATGGCGGCGTGGCAGTGGCGCTGGATGGGCACAAGACCGCTTGCGGCGCTGCGCTGATTTCGAGCGCGCCGAGCACGGATAAAGGCTAGCCCCCGCCAAAGGCCTTCTCCCCTCTCCCACGTGTGGGAGAGGGGCGGGGGAGAGGGTGCAGTTGTAGCCGCAGATTGGTCTCCCCTCACCCTAACCCTCTCCCACAAGTGGGAGAGGGAACAGGTACCGGATAGGCGCTAACACAGGAATCACAAAATGGATCAAGCCATGCAAGACAGACTCGAACAACTGCTCGCCCCGGTGAGCGCAGAGCGGCCAGCCGGTGAAGACCTTGGCTACTCGCCGCTGTTTGACCAGATTCGCGAAGCCCGCCGCGCCGACGACCCTGCGCTGGCCCTCGGCGATTGGGCGGTTTCCGTCAAAAGCGCGGAATGGCCGAAAGCCAAAAAGCTGGCCGAAGACGCCCTGATCAGCAAGAGCAAGGATTTGCAGTTGGCGGTCTGGTATGGCGAAGCGCTCGCCAAGACCGAAGGCTTCACCGGGGTGACGTTTGGCCTGCGCGTGGCCGCCGGCCTGCTGGATCGTTACTGGGAAAGCGCCTATCCCGAACTCGACCCGGACGATCTGGACGAGCGCGTCGGCAAGCTGGAATGGCTGAACACGCAATTGGGCCAAGCCATCCGCCAGATTCCGCTGACCGCGCAGCAACACGGTGGGTATGACTGGTATCGCTGGCAGGAATCCCGCGATGTGGAAAACCTGGGCCGCAAAGACCCGGAATCACGCGAGAAAGCGATGGCCGAGGGCAAGCTCTCTGGTGAGCAGTTCGACAAGAGCGCGCTGCACTCCGGCTTGGCTTTCTACCTCAAGCTCTCCGCCGATGTGGCCGAAGCACGCGATGCTTATGCTGAATTCGACGCGAAGAACGACGAACGCTTTGGTCATGCCGCCGCCAACGTATCCGAAATCCGCGCCGCGCTGAACGCTTACAGTGAAGTAGTGAACGGCCTGCTGGAGCAATGCGGCGGTCGCCCCGGTGAAGCCAGCGTTACATCAGCTGAAAAAACCGCCGCGCCGGAAGCCGACGCGCACGCACCTGCTGCCGCAACTTCAGCCGCCGCGCCCGCCGTGAGCGGCGGCCCGGTCCGCAACCGCGCCGATGCGGTTCGCCAACTGCGTGAAGTAGCGCATTACTTCCGCACCAGCGAACCCCACAGCCCCGTCGCCCTGCTGGCCGAACGGGCAGCACGCTGGGCAGAAATGCCGCTGGAAGAATGGCTGCAAGCGGTGATCAAGGATGATTCGACGCTGGGGCAGCTGAAGGAGCTGCTGGATATTCGGCGGGAGTGATTTGCTCCGTGCATTCGTGCCAACGCCCGCTGCTGCGGGCGTTGGCATTTTTTGTCTCCACCCAACACGTTCTCACACAATGGCAGCAGCGGGTTTCTCCCCTCTCCCACCAATAGCTGAGCAAGGCTAAAGCCTTGCACGCGAGGGCGAGGGGACTAAAAGCGCTTCGTAGGATGGATTGAGCGTGAGCGATACCCATCAGCGACATGACGCCTTGCCACGATGGGTATCGCTCACGCTCAAGCCATTCTACAAAACCTCCGCCAACAACAAGGCCCGCATCAGCGGGTCTTGTTGTGTCTGCCTTACCTCAAAACACGCGGCATCAAGTCAACTTCACCTTCAACTCATCGCCCTTGATAGTCACCACAATCTTCTTCACCGGCTTGCCAGCCGCCATCCGGTCCAGCAGATCGGCGGAAATCCGCGCCAGCACCGTGCGGGTGAGGATGGCATCGGCATCGCGCGCGCCGCTGTCCACGTCGTAGCAGCGGTTCGTCACCAGTTCGACCAGCTCATCCGGGAACTCGACCTTGGCACCGTGGTTGATTTCAATGCGGCGGCGGATCTTGTCCAGCTTGAGCGCAACGATCTTCTTCAGCACATCGTCACTGACCGGGAAGTACGGCACCACGGTCAGGCGGCCGAGGAAGGCGGGTTTGAATACTTTCTGCAGCGTGGGGCGCAGGATTTCCACCAGATCGTCGGCGGTCGGATCACGTGGCTCGTCGCCCTCGGCCGGCGTTACACCATGATCCACCGCCCGCATCACCAGATCGGTGCCGGCGTTGGAGGTGAGCAGGATGATGGTGTTCTTGAAATCGACCTCGCGGCCTTCGGAGTCTTCCAGCAAGCCCTTGTCGAACACCTGGAAGAACAACTCCATCACATCCGGGTGGGCCTTTTCGACCTCATCGAGCAGCACTACCGAATACGGTTTGCGCCGCACCGCCTCGGTCAGCACGCCGCCTTCGCCATAGCCCACATAGCCGGGCGGCGAGCCCTTCAGACCAGAGACGCTATGCGCCTCCTGGTATTCGGACATATTGATGGTGATCAGATTGCGCTCGCCGCCGTAGAGCGACTCCGCTAGCGCCAGCGCCGTTTCCGTCTTGCCGACGCCGGACGGGCCGACCAGCATGAACACGCCCTTGGGCTTGCCGGGGTCTTCCAGATTGGCCTTGGCGATCTGCACACGCTCGGCGATCTGCGCCAGCGCGTGGTCTTGGCCGATCACCCGTTCCGCCAGCAGGCCGGCGAGTTTCTGCACCTGCGCCAGCTCGTTGTTGACCATGCGGCCGAGCGGAATGCCGGTCCAGCCGGAGATCACATCGGCGATCACGTTTTCATCCACGCATTCGAATGCCAGCGGCAAGGTTTTGTGCAGTTCACGCAGCTCGTTGCGCTTTGCCTGCAGCGGGCTCGGCTTCTTGCCCTTGGCTGGCTTGGCTTCGCTGACCTTTTTGCGCAGCTCGTCGATCTCGTCGACCAGCTTCTTTTGTGTGTCCCACGCGGCATGCAACTTGGCCAGATCGCCTTCCAGATCGGCGCGCTGCGCTTCGAGTTCGCTAATGCGCTCACCGTGGCCTTCTTCGCGGCCCAATGCCGCGAGTTCGCGATCAATATTGGCGATCAGCGCCTCCACGTCTTCCACCGGGCCGGGGCGGCCGGCGCGCGACAAGGCGACGCGGGCGCAGGCGGTATCGAGCACGCTGATCGCCTTGTCCGGCAATTGGCGGCCGACGATGTAACGGCTGGACAAATTGACCGCCGCAGTCACGGCCTCGTTGAGGATGTCGACCTTGTGGTGCACCGCCATCGCCTCGGCCACGCCGCGCACCATCTGCACGGCGATTTCCGGGGCCGGCTCATCGACCTTCACCACCTGGAAACGACGCGCCAGTGCGGCGTCTTTCTCGAAATACTTTTTGTATTCGGCCCACGTGGTTGCCGCGACGGTGCGCAGCTCCCCCCGCGCCAAGGCCGGCTTGAGCAAATTGGCCGCATCGTTCTGACCCGCCTGACCACCTGCGCCGATCATGGTGTGAGCCTCATCGATGAACAGAATGATCGGGGTCGGGCTGGCTTTCACCTCGTCGATCACCTGGCGCAGCCGGTTCTCGAATTCGCCCTTCACGCTCGCACCGGCCTGCAGCAAGCCCAGATCAAGCGTACGCACGGTAATGCCCAGCAAGGCTGGCGGTACTTCACCGCGCACGATCTTGAGCGCCAGCCCTTCCACCACCGCGGTTTTACCCACGCCCGGCTCACCGGTGAGGATCGGGTTGTTCTGGCGGCGGCGCAGCAGGATGTCGGTCATCTGGCGGATTTCGCCATCGCGCCCCAGCACCGGGTCGATCTTGCCGGCGCGGGCTTGGGCGGTGAGATCAATGGTGTATTTATCCAGCCCCGGCGTGCCGCGTTTGCTGGTCGCTTGCGGTGCGGGTGCGGTTTCAGTGGCCTCCGCCGTACCCGTCGGCACGCCGTTGCTGTCCTCGCCGCCATGCCGACGCAATGCCGCATAACCGCTGCGCAGCGCCTTGATATCCAGTTTGGCTAACGGCGATGCGGCACCGTTGAGCGAGCTGCGCAACGCGTCATCCCCGACCAGCGCCAGCAGCAGATCAAGGCTGGAGATGCTGTCTTCGCCACACTCCGCCCCGGCGATCAGCCAGGCTTTTTCCAGCCACTTCGGCACCCAGCCGGACAACACCGGATTGCGCGTATTGCCGGTCTTGAATTGCGCCAACGCATCATCCAGCTCCCGCTCCAGACTGCTGACCGGCACGCCGCCAGCTCGCAACGCAGCGCTGAAGGCGTTATCGGTCTGATCCAGCAAGGCCAGCAGCACGTGCTCGATTTCCACTTCGAAATGCGTGCGGGCAACAGCGCGGCTGGCTGCGTCTTCAACCGCGCTGCGGGCAGTGGGGGTCAACTTGCCGACGAGGGCCTTGAGTGGGGTGGACATCGGTTTTTTTCCGTTATGACGTTATTGGGTATGGCGAATCGAAACGATTGAACGATTGGATTTGCTTGGACTGGATTGGCGCGGGATCAAGACACGGGTGAATCGATAGGCGCGGCTTGCTGATCCAGCCAATTGCGCACCATCGCCCCGCCATCCTCATCCAGCTCCGGGATCATTTGTTCAAACCACGCTTTGAATTCTGCCGGCGGCAAGATCGCCGCGATCATCGGGCCGCTGTTTTCAAGGAAAGTGGATAGAAATGGCACGCCACGCAGATAGAGAAAGGTATCGTCGGTAATCCCCACATGCCGATACAAATCGCGCATCCATTCGAGATAAGGTAACGCGGCTTGTACGTGACCGCTTTGATTGCATGCCGAGATGAAATTGGTCGTTGCCGAAACAAGCGGGAACGACGGCGTTTTTTCATCGATTTCGCGGTATTTGGCAAACCACGCCTCGCCACGCGCAACCTCGCCGCACATCACCGAAGCCGATGCCAATTGCAAAGCATTGTGGGAGGTCGGCTCCAGCTCAAAAAGTGCCAGCCAGTCATTGAATGCGGCTGGCCAATCCTGCAATCGGCTTTTTGCCAATGCGCCCAGGCGGAAAGCATCTGCGCAGACATCGGCACGTGCAGAATCAAGAAACGGTGCGGCCAAACGAATGGCCTCTTCCAGCTGGCCGTTTTGCAAGGCAGCGATTGGCTCGGCTAATAGGGTGTCCGCATCGACGTCGGACTCCACGTTAGCGGCTGCGGAGATGCGTTCTGGTGATTGCTCAGATTTGTTCTTGAAGAGATTTGACCAAAAACCCATTGGTTTTCCTTGGTTGTAGCTGGGCATTACCCTATGCAGCGTGGCACAACGAATACATTGAACCGAGGGCGCGTGAGCGCTTTTTATTTGATTTTGTGGACTTCCATGACACCGGACATTGGATCATAGTAAAAGTAATCATTTTTCTGTGTTTTTAAACTGCGTTCCATTTTTCTGGCTTTGCTTGGCACATAGCACAGGACAAGCTCACCGGCACCGATGCATTGTGCTTGCGTATATGAGGTTGATTTCCACCACATCTTCTCCCAAAAGCCTTTTCTATCGGCCTCTGAGAGTAACTTCACAGCTTGATTGGAATGATCGCCATGCCTGTATAGATTGAATGATCGGCCATTCTGGGTAACCATCCAGACGGGAGTCTGTGCATTCTCTGTCGCATCATGACCAAATGTACCCAGCAAATCATTGGCACAAGCTACAACTGATACGCTGAGAAACAGACTGGATATACACAAGGCCTTGTAATTCAAATTTCTCATTGCGTCGTTTGGTCCGTATCCCAGTACCAGATTGTTGCACCGTAGCTTGATTCAGGATAATCAGGCATCAATTCACCACGCTCATACTTGCGACGCGAGTCTTGCCTGGCAGGGGTGTACCAGAACCCTGCCTGTGGGCAGGAGTGGTTACCCTCCACCCGCGTTATTGAAGGCTGGGTGCGTGATGCGTGCGTATCTTCTTGGTTCTCTTGGCCAAAATCTGAATCAAGATATTCAGACTCGTCCGGAACCTGGCAATCAAGGTAACGACGATCTTCCCAAACGAGCTGCCATGTCATTGGGAGTACAAACTCCTTGTGCATGGCTCGACGCTCGGGGTCTCTCACCCACGGTGCATTGGCCCCTTTCAGGAAATAATTCAGGGCATCCGTTTTTCCTGATGGATGGTTCGAAAAGACAGGCTCCCAAATACCATCGCAAGGTAAACGCTCGCCGCTCTTCACGGTGATATTGCTTAGCTCTGGCGTGGCTGGGCAATTCAGAGGGGCATAGCCGAAACGCAACAAGCCCGTTGTGCGGTCCGTGGAATCAATTTCAGCATCCATTTCGCTAAAGTATTCACCGCAAAATGCCGGGGGCTTGTCATTGCCATAATATTTCATGGCAGTTGGCTCTCTAACTAACGAAACGCCTGCCAGGCTTGCCTGTTCCTTTAGCAAACGTAATTGCTCCAAGCGTGGCGTCCAATCATCGTAACGCGGCTGGCCTCGCTCTCCGCCAAATAACTCATTCGATTCTTTCGAAGTGATGCTTTCCATCGCCCTGAACGAGGCTGACTCTGCTTTGGATAAGTACCCGTCCTCCCAATCGCGCCATACCGTGCGGTTACCTTGCTTGAGCAGTGCCAAACCTTGGGCGTATAGCTCCTGCGCTTCATAAGCGAAGTGCAGGTTAAATTCAGGAGGTGCCTCACCTGCTGGCCAATTTGCAACGGCGTCTTCATAGGCTTTGACGAATACATCGAAGGCGTTGGCATGGTGTTCCCATACCGTATAGCTAGACCATTTTTTTAACAACCAGAAAAGGCGTCTACGCCCGCGTTCCATGCCTTCTGGCATGATCGAAAATGCCCACTCTTTAATCGGTAGCGGCGATTGCCTATCAATAAAGAGGTTCTTAATCTGTCTCTTGATTTGCATCCCAATACCAAATCGTTGCGCCATAGTTTGATTCTGAAAATACCGGCATGTTTTGGTTCTTTTCAAAGCGTTGACGACTATCCTGCTTGGCCGGTGTATACCAAAAACCGGTACGCGGGCAAGGCCGATTGCCTTCAACGCGGCCGGTAAGCGCCTCATCAGGCAAGGTGGCGGTTGCCGATTCAGGCTCATCTAAGGTCGGACTCAAATACTCCAGCTCGTCTGGGATTTTGCCGTCTTGATAGCGGGTGTCTTCCCAAACCAAGCGCCAAGTCACTGGCAGAACAAACTGTTTACCGGGTACGTATCCCTTGCTTGGGTCATTCACCCAAGGCGCAACGGTTTTTTTCAGAAAATAGTTAAGCCGATCCGTTTTTCCAGCTGGCTGTTCAGGTAATGCAAGCTCCCAAATGCCATCGACAGGAATGGATTCGCCGCTTTCTATCAGTATTCCTGATACTGCAGGGGCTGCCGGGCATAGCGCTGGTGTGAAACCGATACTAGGGGCATCTTCATCGAGAATGGCGTTAACGTCATAATCACCAAGCCCATATGCGGCCGTTGGTTTGGCGTCAGAGGCTGGCTGAGGCTCGTAAACCAGAATGCCTCCAAGTGGTGATACCTGTTCCTTTAGAAGGCGTAATTGCTCCAAACGGGGTGTCCAGCTGTCATACCGGGGCGTTCCCCTTTCCCCTCCGTCATATCGATTGATTTCCTCAGAAGTAATGCTTTCTGTTGCCCGCAAGACCGCAAAGGCTGCGTGGCCAAGGTAGCCGTCTTCCCGATTGCGCCATACGGTGCGATCACCAAGCTTTAGCGCAGCCAAACCCTGCGGATACAGTTCCTGCGCTTCGTAGGCAAAACGCAGATTTCTTTCGGGTGGCGCTTCGCCTTCCGGCCAATTAGCGACGGCTTCTTCATATGCTTTGACAAAAGCATCAAACACGGTCGCGTAATGTTCCCAAACCGTATAACTTGACCATTTTTTGAGCAGCCAAAATCGCCGTCTCCGGCCTCGTTCCATATTATTCATATTCATTTGCCTTGCTGACTCGGCTGACCGGCTTGGTTCGCAACACGTGCGCCGGCGGTAATCGGGTGATTACTCAATTTTGATTTAACTTCGTCCACTTCAAGTCGTCGTGTCTCTTGTGCGTATTTCGATACGTCTTCACCAGAGGCTGCATAACCATGCTTACCTTCCACATCTACCCACCCGGTGGCCTTGACTTCAATCTTTACGCCCATCACTTCTGCGGTACCTCCGCCTTTCCCTGCTTTTGCAGCTTCACCAAGCTCCTTGATTGCCGCTTCCAGCTTTGCTGGAAACCCGCCAATACCCACTTGATGCCCACCGCCTTCCAAATATTGCGATCGGATATGGTCACCAAATTGCTCTGATACTTGGCCGAACCAACCTTTGAGTGCGACCTCAAGTTCATGTTCTTTCTTGATAATGGAGGCAGATGGAAATGTGACCAAGACAATAAGGCCATTCCCATTCCATTCGTCCAATACTGCATAAGGGCCACGCCATGCTTCACCGCTAGCTGGCATATGACCTACGCCCCAAAAATACCCTTGCGCATTCGTTGGATGAGGCGCAAGTTTGCTCCCGGTTCCAAAACTTCGAAAGATTGTCTTGCCAGCAAAATCTTCAGCGGCCCAAGCATCAATTTTTCCGGAGAAGGTGCTCAGGGGTTTGTAATATGTAGTATTTCCATACCCCGGATGTAGCTCCGCTTTTCGCAACAAATCAGGCCAGCCTTGCGCTATCTTTTTTTGATCGAAAAGGCTTGCTAATTGAGCCGCTTTTTCCGGGTTGTTAACTGCGCTCACTAAATTTTGTGGATATTTGCCCGCCTTAATAGCTGCTCTCACTTCCTTTTCGATCAAGTGAGCTTCTACTTCGCGAGTCAGCTGTTTCTCACCCGTAGCGAGCATGTGTATTTCGCCCTTGTAGAGCATGCCCTGCAGTACTTTCAGCTTGGTATGGAATTCCTTCAAGCCTTCCGGAATATATTTGGCCCCAAGATCACGCAACATCAGCATGCCATCGCGAATACTGATTAGCACGTTGCGCAGTCTATCCGGCAGCATCTTACCAATTCTGGCTTTCAGTATTTCTCCAATAGCAGTGGAGATGCTTTCACAAAAGCCTTTGAATTTGGCGACCAGCTCTTTTTCATACTTCAGGACTTCGAGCTCTTTCAGCCATTTCACGGCATTGCCGTGGCCCATGCGATTCAGAAAACCAATGATTTCAGCCAGAATCTTGTGGTTCTCCGCGACATCTTTGCCTACGCGCATGGCGAGGCGGCCGACCCCCTTGATGACGCCGCCGGCAACAGGAATCAGTGCGAAGATCAAGATCGTGAGCAGCACCCACTCCATGACCTGAGTGCGTCGAGCCGGCTCACGCACGAGGCGGATACTCACGGCCAGCAAATCGCGCGCCGCGGTCACGTCGCCCACGAGTGGAATCATTCCGATAGCGGCATCGACAATGACCTGCGTCGTAGTTTGGCGCTCATTGAAGGCACCTTGCACGGTCCCCCAAATGGCATCGCCAATGTCCATGCCCCATTTTTTGAGCGTAGCAGTGCTGACATCCGACATGCTTAGGCTCCTCCGTGTTTGGCGATCAGTTTGCGGATATCAGCTTCGGACAGGGTTTCCTTGTAGCCCGTCGTGGATTGCTGATCTTTGCGTTTGAACCCGCGTTTGTCCGGCCCGAATTCCACCTGCACTGCCCCCGGCGGTACATCGTTTAAGCGCGCTTGACCATTGGCATCCAGCGAGCCTTTTTTGACGGAACCATCGGAGAACGTCGCAATATAATCCGCTCCCTTTAATGGTTCTTCATCGTGATACTGGCGCTCGATCACGAGCTGATGCTTGCCGAGAGGAAAATCCGGTCGCGGCAAATTCATGCTCGCCGGCCCGCCCATGCTCTGGCTGGCCCCCTTGATATCAATCTTGCCCGGCGCATGGATCTCGATGTTGCCGCCAGCGATGCGGATATACGCGCCGCCGGAGGTAAGTAGCACTTCCTTGCCAGCGTTGATCAGTGCATTGATTTGGGCTGCGTGGCTGATGTCCTTGGCCGCCGCAATCTCCACCGAATCGTCCTGCGCCTGCATTTGAACTTTGCCCTTGGCCGCAATCAGCTTCAGGGAGACCTTGTCCTTCACCCCCGCCACGAACAACGAAATATGCTCCCCGACGTTATGCAGCCATCTACGGCCAGAGGTCTGGTTGGTGTCGCGCTGCGCGACCAGATCAAGATTGGTGCCCGCAGTAATGGTCTGGCTTTGCGGTGTGGTCGCGGCAATACCCGCCGGGGCACTGAGGACGAGGATCGGTTGCTGGCCGGCCTGGTCTTGCGATCCGCTCTTGCCGTCCTTGTCGGTGTTGCTGCCCTTGTCCCAGCTCTTCAGCGCGTCTTTCAGATGTTGCTGGTGACCGATGATCTTCTTCGGCCCGGCACTGTTGTCGCTCTGGACGGTGAGGTTGTCTTTACCCGTTTCCGTGGTATCCGCCTGTTGATGCGTGGCGGTGTCGCTCAGGGTTTGTGCCAGGGCGAAGGCGGCATCGAGTTGGGATTGCGCTTCGCTGCGGTCGAGTTGTTTGCCGGTCGCGCCGTTTCTCGCGTCCGCGCTGATCAATAAGCCATGGCCGGCGCGGAGTGCGCCGTGGCGGTCGGTACGGAGTTCAAATCCTTCCCCGCGCGCTTCGGCCTTGCCGTCTGCTCGTGGGTGGGTGAGGTAGCCCTGATTGAGCTGGGTCTTGCCATGCTCGGAGGAGAGCTTGGTTCTGACTTCGCCGGTCGAGTCATCGAACAGCAGTTCGTTGTACTGGCTGCCTTTGTATTCCTGGCTCTTGAGGCCGGACAGCGTCTTGTTGGCCGGCAAGGAGCCCGCACCACTGAAGGTCGGTGTGCGGTGCGCGCCGTTGAACAGCACGCCGGTGACCAGCGGCCGGTCGATATCGCCCTCGACGAACTGCACCACCACTTCCTGCCCCACGCGCGGGATGTGTTGCGTGCCCCAGCCGTCGCCAGCACTCGGGTAAGCCACTCGCACCCAGCAGCTGCTGTTGTCGTCACGATTGGCGCCGCTTTGGGGATGTTCGTCCGGGCGTTGCCAGTGCAATTGGATCTTGATGCGGCCCATCGCATCGGTATGAATCTCTTCGCCCGAGGGGCCAACGACAGTGGCGGTTTGCAGGCCGGGGGCGGTGGGTTTGCTGTGGTCGGTGTCGGCGAAGGCGGGATTGAGCGGAATGCCGCGGCGAACGGCATCCACCCGCACCTTGAACGGCTGCGCCGGGCTGTCGCTCTGCGCCAACAAACCACGCACGCCCTGCTGCAGCTCACCGGGCAGATTGTTATAAGCAGTGAGGGTATGGCCGGTGACGGTGAACTGGCGATTCTCCGGCGCATCGTCGTCATGGGCCGGGTGGCTGTCGAGCTGGAACCATTCGCCGATGTTGAGCGACCGCACCGTACCTTCACCACTAAACGTCTTGGCCGCCCGATCGAAGGCTTGCTGGCGCAATTGCGCATAGCGCGACAGATCGTCGCTGTCCTGGCCGAAGTAACCACCCGGTGCGTCGTAATGGATGAGGGTGCTTTGCGCCTGCCGGCCGCCATCACCATGATCGACGGCGGTGCCGTCTTCCGCCTTGAGCGCATCGACCGGCTTGTAGTCGAAACTCGCCAGTTGCACCTGACCGGGGGTGATCTGCCGCACCGCGCCCCACTGGGTCAGGGTGTCGTCGGCTTCGGTGGCGGCGGCGCGATGGAAGCGGATGCGGGCTTGTTCGGCCGCATCGAGTTGATACGGATCATCGAAGGCCACGAAGGTCGTGACCGGTGCATCCCCGGCGGTAAAACGGAAGCGATAGGCAATGCCTTCCTCCGCCAGCAGACGCTGGATGAAATCCAGATCGGATTCACGGTACTGGGCGCAATAGGAGCGTTGCGGGTAGGTCTTGGATAAATCGAATTCGGCGGCAAAGCTGGCAGCGAGGGCCGGGTTGCCGGCGAGGTGTTCGTCGAGGATCTGTTTGACGATGGCGGGGACGGACAGGTCCTGAAACACCCGGCTGGTCGTCCGTTGCCGCAACAGCGCCAGTGGCGGTTCGATGGTCAGGTCGTAGCGGCTGAAACCGCCATCGGAACCGGCGAATTCGGCAGAAGTCACCAAGCCGGTAATCACCTGCCGGCCGCCGTCGGCCGAGAGAATGCCGACTTCCACCCCCAGACCCAACAAGGTCTTGAGTTCCAGACTCACATCCGAGGACAAACATTGCAGCGTGTAGCGGTAGCAGGTCGACAACTGCCCTGAGCCGGTTAACACATGCGGCAACAGGGTATCGGCGGCCGGGCCGCTGCCGTCGCTGAAGTGGAGTTCAAGCAGCCGGTTGGCTTGGCTGAAGGCGGTGGCGAAGGACGCGAGGAGGGTGTCGAGCATGGACGACCGGCAGACGGAATCTGGGAAGTTCGACAGCTTAATGGTTATTTACACGAAAGGAAATGGACAGTTACCCGATATTAAATGCGCTTCGCAAGCGGGGTAGATTCGACGTGGGGCTTACTGCACGCAGGGCATGGAAAACGAAGTTTGAGCGCACTCTCATATCGCGAGACAAGCCAACATGGGATCGCTGTTAGATGAGGAATCGACCGCTTCGGCGTGTCCGCACAGCTGCGCTCGTCAGCGCCGCGCCAACGATTGCGGCAGTGGTGTGTGTTTGCCCTTCCCGCCCTGCAGGACGCTTGAGCGGGCCTTCTCAGCAGCGCCCGATGTTTGAGTAGCGGATTTGGGCGCCGCAAATAGAAAAACCCCTGACTAAGATCAGGGGTTTATCTATTTGACCGTTGGCGGAGACGGAGGGATTCGAACCCTCGATACAGGTTTAAGCCCGTATGCCTCCTTAGCAGGGAGGTGATTTCAGCCACTCATCCACATCTCCGTCAAGGGAAGCCGGATCATACCTGCCGATCCGGCACCCGTCAAATGACGGTTTGGGGTTAAAGCCCCGTCGCCGATGGCTTGCGGCGAATTACCGTTTATTCTCTGTTACTTAGCTTGATCCAGGCCGAATGCC
Organism: Andreprevotia chitinilytica DSM 18519; assembly: GCF_000711875.1. Taxonomy (GTDB): domain Bacteria; phylum Pseudomonadota; class Gammaproteobacteria; order Burkholderiales; family Chitinibacteraceae; genus Andreprevotia; species Andreprevotia chitinilytica. Next base: position 9,488 of record NZ_JONM01000005.1, on the reverse strand, counting down.
TTGTGCAGCACGCGCACGGCCAGTTCCAGGTATTTCTCGTCGACGATGACCGAAATCTTGATTTCGGAGGTCGAGATCATCTGGATGTTGATGCCTTCTTCAGCCAGGGTGCGGAACATGGTGGAAGCCACGCCAACATGCGAGCGCATGCCAACGCCAACGATGGAGACCTTGCAGGTCTTGTCGTCGCCATCGACTTCACGTGCGCCGATGTGGGCTTTCACGCCGTCCAGCACTTTCATCGTGCGGGCGTATTCGCCCTTGGGCACGGTGAAGCTGAAATCGGTGGTGCCGTCCTTGCCGACGTTCTGGATGATCATGTCGACGTCGATGTTGGCGTCGGCGATCGGGCCGAGGATCTGGTAGGCGATACCGGGTTTGTCCGGCACGCCGGTCACGTTGATGCGGGCTTCGTCACGGTTGAAGGCGATGCCGGAGACGACTGGCTTTTCCATGTTCGGGTCTTCCTCGAAGGTAATCAGCGTGCCCTCGCCTTCTTCCTGGAAGGACGACAACACGCGCAGTTTCACGTTGTATTTGCCGGCGAATTCGACCGAGCGGATCTGCAGCACCTTGGAGCCGAGGCTGGCCATTTCCAGCATTTCTTCAAAGGTGATGGTCTTGAGCTTTTTGGCTTCCGGCACGACGCGCGGGTCGGTGGTGTAAACGCCGTCGACATCGGTATAGATCTGGCATTCGTCGGCCTTGAGGGCGGCGGCGAGCGCCACGCCAGAGGTATCCGAGCCGCCACGGCCCAGCGTGGTGATGTTGCCTTCAGGATCGACACCCTGGAAGCCGGCGACGATGACCACGCGGCCTGCATTGAGGTCGGCGCGCATCGGCGCATCGTCGATCGACTGGATGCGGGCTTTGGTGTGGAAGGAGTCGGTCAGGATCTTGACCTGGCTGCCGGTGTAGGACTTGGCTTCGATGCCGGCGTCCTTCAGCGCCATGGCGAGCAGGCCGATGGTGACCTGCTCGCCGGTCGAGACGATCACGTCGAGCTCGCGCGGATCAGGATTGGCCTGGACTTCCTTCGCGAGCGCGATCAGGCGGTTGGTTTCGCCGCTCATCGCGGAGACAACGACGACGATGTCGTGGCCCTGCGCCTTGAACTTGGCGACGCGGCGGGCGACGTTCTTGATCCGGTCGGGTGAGCCGACCGAAGTGCCGCCATATTTTTGGACGATCAATGCCATGGTGCAACCTAGTTGGGTTGGTAAGACGGAAATTCGCTAAGCCGGTGATTGTAATGAAAGCTGTTGCGCTTTACGAGTGAATGACCCTTGCATACAGCAACTTAGCCCGAAGAACGGTCACGCTTTATGCCACGCGAATGTGGGCTCGCGGCGCAACCGCGCACATCAATTCATAGCCGATGGTGCCGGCGGCGGCGGCCACTTCGTCGATCGACAACGCTTGCCCCCACAATTCAACGTCGCTGCCCAGCTGGGCCTGCGGGATGTCGGTGAGATCAACGGCCAGCATGTCCATCGAGATACGGCCGAGCAAGCGAGAGCGCTGCCCGGCGACGAGCACTGGTGTGCCGTTCGGCGCGTGGCGCGGATAACCATCGGCATAACCGCAAGCGACGATCCCGATGCGCATTGCCTTGTCAGCAGTAAACATCGCGCCATAGCCGACTGAATCACCCGGCTGCAGCATTTGAATACCGATGATGGCGGACGAAAGCGTCATCGCCGCCTTGAGTCCGAGTGTCGCTGCCGTCTTGCTCAGACCGAACGGGCTCGAACCATAGAGCGCAATGCCATTGCGCACCCAATCGCGATGAGTAGTGGGGTAGTCGAAAGTGGCAGCGGAATTCGCCAACGAGACCGGCAGATTCAGCCCGGCCGTGGCAGTTTCAAAACGATTCAGCTGGTTGGTGATGCCTTTGGCTGGCTCATCCGCACAGGCAAAGTGGGCCATGAGCGTGATGCCAGCAACGTTCGGGCAAGCCTTGAGCCGGGCGACCAGCTCGGGTGCCTGTTCCGCCGGAAAGCCAAGCCGGTTCATGCCGGTATTCAGCTTCAGGAACACGTACACCGGCTTGGCGAGCTTGGTCTGCTCCAGCCACGCCAGCGCTTCAGCGTTATGCACGGCGATCCAGAAATCCTGGCGAGCGGCCTCGGCCAATTCCACCTGATCGAACACGCCTTCCAGCAGCAGGATGGGCTGGCGGATGCCTTCCTCCCGCAGTTTCACCGCACCATCGAACTCCAGCGTGGCAAAGCCATCGGCATCGGGCAGTGCCGCCGCACAGCGCAACAAGCCGTGGCCGTAACCGTTGGCTTTGACCACCGCGAACGCCTTGCTGCCCGCGGCACGCGCCTTGATGACGGCGTAGTTATGCCGGATAGCGTCGAGATGGATGGTGGCAAGAATGGGGCGCGTCATGACGGGGATGGCTCCGGGCGGTTCGGCGAAAAGCGATTTGCAGAGAAGACTAGCAGGCGGAATCAGGATGGCGTTTCTTGTAGCGTTTCCACGCCCAGAAGGCGACGGCGATCAAGATCGCCACCACCACCAGCATCACGCCAGTCTGGCCGCGTTTGAGCCACATCATCAGCCACTCGCGCCGGTAGGCACCGTAATAGCCGAGATAGACCCACACCGGCGCACTGATCAGCGCGGCAAAGCCGTCCATCATCAGGAAGCGCCAGTACGGAATCTGCCGGCTCATCCCGGCACAGAGAAAGATCGGCGAGCGCAGGCCGGGCAGGAAACGGGCAACGAACAACACGCGGTTGCCATAGCGTCGGTATTTATCTTGTACGCCGGCGTAATGCGCTGGCGAGAGCAGGTGCGCCACCCAGCGCCACTTGAGCACTTCCTTGCCGTAATGGTGGCCGGCCGAGAACATGATGGTGTCGCCGATCAGCACGCCGGCCATGCCGACCAGGAACATCACGTGGACATTGGCATAACCCAGTCCGGCAATGATGCCGCCGGCCACCAGCGTGATGTCTTCTGGAATCGGGATGCCAAAACCGCACAGCAACAAGACCAGAAAAACAGCCAGATAGCCGTAATCGGTAAAGATGGGGAGGAGATATTGAAGCGTATCCATTGACTTCCTAGGTGGCGATTTGCACCACCCGCTGACACATCATCCACGGCAAGCGCCACGGTATTCCGGGTGGCGATCCAGCCACAATTCGGGTGCGATCATAGCACGTGCCTTACAGGGCTCTGTTCGGACAATCTCTAATCACGAGCGTTCCTGACAAAGAGCAGATCGGGGCAGATCGTGATATAACCCCGAGATTAATCTCAGCCCAGCCTCTCGAATGGATCGTGGTTTCTTCCTGATACTTGGCGCGCAGTTCCTGTCGGCGCTCGCAGACAACGCGTTGTTCATTGCTGCACTGGCCTTGCTAAAAGAAAACCAGGCGCCGGAATGGCATTTGTCGATGCTGCTCTGGTCCTTCACGGTGTCGTACGTCGTGCTCGCCCCGTTTGCCGGCTCCTTTGCCGATTCAATGCACAAGGGCCGGGCGATGATGATCTGTAACGGCATCAAGGTGATCGGCTGTGTGGGGATGCTGATCGGCGCACCGCCGATCCTGGCGTATGCCATCGTCGGCTTTGGCGCAGCCGCCTATTCGCCCGCCAAATACGGTCTGATCACTGAATACCTGCCACACGAAAAACTCGTTGAAGCCAATGGCTGGCTCGAAGGCGCAACGGTCGGCGCCATCATTTTCGGCACCATGCTCGGCGGCGTGCTGACCGGTGACACGGTGGGCGGTTGGCTGGATACCTACACCACGCCGGACTGGCTCAGCGCCCCAACTCTCGCCATCAGCACGATCCTGCTGCTGTACCTCGCTGCATCCTGGCTCAATCTCTATATCCCCAAACTCAACGTCCAACTCAAGCCGCTCGAATGGCGGCCAATTGCGTTGGTGCATGAGTTTGCCGAGTGTCTGAAACGGCTCTGGCAAGACCCGCAAGGACAGCTCTCGCTGGCGGTGACCACCTTATTCTGGGGCGCAGGCGCGACCATGCGACTGGTGGTGCTCAACTGGGCGGTGATCTGGCTGAACTATTCCATGCAGTCCGCCACCATCCTGATCGCCACGGTCGCTTTCGGTACGGCATTCGGCGCGGTGATCGCCGGCCGCTACGTGCCGTTGAAAAAAGCGTTCTCGGTATTGCCGGCCGGCATTGCGATGGGCGTTTTGGTGATGAGCATGTTGCTGATTCGCGATGCGCATATCGCGGGCTGGTTGATGTTCACGGTTGGCGCGCTATCTGGTTTCTTCGTCGTGCCGCTGAACGCCATGCTGCAGCATCGCGGCTATCTATTGATGGGCGCCGGGCATTCGATCGCGGTGCAGAACTTCAATGAGAACATCGGCATCCTGATCATGGTCGGCATTCACGCCCTGCTGGTGAAGTTCTTCAGCGGCCCGGTGCCGGCCGGGGCATCCGAAGCGGTGATGGACCAGTTCGCTGTAAACGGCTTGCCACCGATGTACGTTATCGTGCTGGGCTTTGGCTTATTCGTGGCCGTTGGCATGGCGTTGATCATCTGGCGCTACGCTCGCGGCGTTCGCGCTGGAATCATGCATGACTGATAAAAAAAACACCCTCGTCCTCCTCCCCCTTCTCTGCGCCCTCGCCCTCACTGCCTGCCAACGTACGGCCGATAAGCCGAACACCGTCCGCGCCACCCAAGTACGCACAACGCAGGCGACGACGGCTGACGTGCCGGTGGTGCTGACCGCACAAGGTCACGTGCTGTCGCTGAATCAGGTCGACTTGCGCCCGCAAGACGCCGGTATCCTCCGCACGATCCATTTCAAGGAAGGCGACGACGTCAAAGCCGGCCAGTTGCTGTTCAGCATCGATGACCGCGAGGCCGCCAGCAGCCTGCAAAAGATGGACGCCAACATCGTCCAGTACCAAGCCCAGCTCTCACAAGCCAACCGCGATCTGGCCCGCTCGCAAGAACTGGCCGCCAAGGGATTCGTTTCCGCCACCGCCATCGATGCCGCGCAAGCCAAAGTGGATACGCTCAAAGCGCAAATCGCCGCCGCCAGGGCCGATTCGACCGGCGCTCGCGTCACCCTGAGCTATCGCCGCATCGTCGCGCCATTCGCTGGCCGTACCGGCGCGCTCAACGCCTACCCCGGCAGCCTGGTGCAACCGGGCAGCACTCAGCCCTTGGTCACGCTGACCCAGCTCGACCCGATCTCCGTGCGCTTTTCCGTGCCCGAGAACGACCTGACCGCCGTGCGCGTCGCCCAAGCCAACGGCCCGGTGAACGTCTCCGTCCAGCTTGGCCAGGACAAGCTCAGCGGCAAATTGACCTTTATCGATAACACCATCGACAGCACCAGCGGCACCATCGCGATGAAGGCCGAATTCGCCAATCCCAAGCATCTGCTCTGGCCGGGCATGTATATGCCGGTGTCCGTGGATGCCGGCGTCACGCGCGATGCGGTCGTCCTGCCTGCGCAAGCCGTGCAAAGCGGGCCATCCGGCCGATTCGTCTATCGCGTCGCCGATGGCAAGGCCGCGAGCCAGCCGGTGCAGCTCGTACGGGTGTTCGACGAACGCGCCATCGTGACTGGCGTGCAGCCCGGCACCAAAGTCGTGCTCGAAGGCGGCCAGAACCTGCGCACCGGCATGACCGTGCAGGAAGCCAGCGCCCCGGCCCGCCAAGCGAAGTAAGACAGCGCGCCCATGAATCTTTCCGCCCTCTGCATCCATCGCCCGGTTGCCACTCTGTTACTGTGGCTGGCCGTTGTCGTCGCCGGCATTTCGGCGTGGTTCCAACTGCCGATCGCCGCCCTGCCCAACTACGACACGCCGACGATCAGCGTCAGCGCCAACCTGCCCGGCGCCAGCCCGGAAACGATGGCCACCTCGGTCGCCACCGTACTGGAAAAGCAGTTCTCGACCATTCCGGGCCTCGCCACGCAAACCTCCAGCAGTACGCTCGGCAACACCTCGATCACGCTGGAATTCGATGCGGATCGCAATATCGACGCCGCTGCCGTCGATGTGCAGGCCGCGCTGTTCCGCGCCAACCGCAGCCTGCCGTCGGACATGACCAGCCCGCCGAGTTACCGCAAGGTCAACCCGGCCGATGCCGCCATCCTCTTGATCGGCATCACCTCGCCCTCGATGGCGCTGTCTGATCTGAATGCCTATGGCGACAACCTGCTCTCGCCCGCGCTTGCCACCATCAACGGCGTCGCGCAGGTGCAGGTGTTCGGTCAGACGCGCTACGCCGTGCGGGTCTCGATCCAGCCGGAGCAACTCAACGCCCGCGGACTTGCTCTCACCGACGTCTCCGCCGCGCTCAAAGCCGCCAACGCCAACTCCCCAGTTGGCCAGCTCGATGGCAAACGCCAGACACTGATCCTGAACGCCGATGCCAACCTCAAGCACGCGGCCGACTTCGCCAAGGTGATCATCGCCACCCGCAACGGCCAGCCCGTGCGCCTTGGCGATGTCGCCAAGGTGGAAGACAGCGTCGAAAACCTGCGCACCAGCAGCTGGGTCGACAACGAACGCGCCATCGTGCTTGCGGTGCAGCGCCAACCGGGTGCCAACGTCGTCGCCACGGTGGATACCATCCGCAAGACGCTGCCGCAGCTCAAAGCGCAGATGCCGGCCTCGGTGCAGATCAAGGTGCTGAACGACCGCTCAGTCTCGGTGCGCGATGCCATTCACGACGTCACGCTCACCATGATGCTGACCATCGTGCTGGTGGTGCTGGTCATCCTGCTGTTCCTGCGCCGCGCCAGCGCCACGCTGATTCCGTCCGCCAGCTTGCCGGTGTCGCTGCTGGGCACCTTCGCGCTGATGTACGGGCTGGGCTATAGCCTCGACAACATCTCGCTGATGGGCCTCACCATCGCCGTCGGCCTTGTCGTCGACGATGCCATCGTGGTGCTGGAAAACATCGTCCGCCACGTCGAAGAAGGCATGGCCCCGATGGATGCAGCCGTCAAAGGCGCGCGCGAAGTCGGCTTCACCGTGATCTCGATCTCCATCTCGCTGATCGCCGTCTTCATCCCGATCTTTTTCATGCCCGGCACCATCGGCAAGCTGTTCCACGAATTCGCCGTCGTGGTCACGCTCGCCATTGCCGTCTCGGCTGCTGTATCGCTCACGCTGATTCCACTGTTTGCCAGCCGCTTCCTCAAGCACGAACCGGTCGATGCCCACGCCAAGGACGAACCGGCGTGGAGCCGTTTGTTCGAGAACCTGTTCAACCGCCTCCTGCACGGCTATACCCACTCGCTCGATATCGCGTTGCGCCATCGCATGCTGGTGTTGCTGATCGCGCTGGCTACGGTCATCGGCACGGTCTGGATCTACGCCGCCTCGCCCAAAGGTTTCTTTCCGCAGGAAGACATCGGCCAGATTCAAGCCACCGTCGAAGGTCCGCAAGACATCTCCTACGACGCCCTGCTCGCCATGCAGCGCATCGTCTCGCAACGCACCTTCGATAACCCCAACGTCGCCACCGTCGTCTCGCGGGTCGATACCGGCAACACCACCCGCATGTTCATCTCGCTCAAACCGCGTGGTGAACGGGCGCAGATGAAAGACGTCATCGCCAGCCTGCGCAAAGTCACTGCCGGCCTCACCGGCTTCACGCTCTATGCCAAACCGATCCAGAACCTGAACATCAGCGGCCGATCGGCCAGCAGCTCGTATCAATACACGCTGCAATCGGTCCGCGCCGACGACCTCGATCAATGGGCCGACAAGCTGCTGGCTGAACTGCGGCAGTCGGACGTCCTCGCCGACGTCAACACCGATGCGCAAAAGAACGGCCTGCAAGCCACCCTGAAAATCGATCACGACAAAGCCCAGCTGCTCGGCATCGATACCCAAACGCTGAAGAGCACGCTCTACGCCGCCTATGGCGGGCAACAGGTATCGACCATCTACGACCCCGAGGACAGCTATCAGGTGATCATGGAATTGTCGCCAGAAAGCCGCCGCGACGAATCCGCGCTCGACAAGCTCTACGTCACCAACAAGACCGGCACGCTGGTGCCGATCACCGCCTTCGCCCACGTCGTCCGCGAACAAGTCGCCACCGCCGTCAACCATCAGGGCCAGCTGCCCGCCGTTACGCTCTCGTTCAATCTGGCCGCCGGCAAATCGCTGTCCGACGCCAGCATCGCCATTCAAAACGCGCAGCACGCCATCGGCATGCCGAGCTATGTATTCGGCGCATTCGCCGGCGAAGCTGCCGTGTTCCAGTCATCGCAATCCAGCCAGCTGTGGCTGATCCTGATCGCCATCGCGGTGATCTACGTGATCCTGGGCGTGCTGTACGAGAGCTGGATTCACCCGGTCACCATCCTGGCCGGCATCCCCTCCGCCGCCATCGGCGCGCTGCTGGCGCTGCGGATACTGGGGCTGGAGCTGACCTTCATCGCCATGGTCGGCATCCTGCTGCTGGTCGGCATCGTCAAGAAAAACGCCATCATGATGATCGACTTCGCGCTGGAGGCGCAGCGCAACCAAGGCTTGTCACCGCTCGAAGCCATCCGCCAAGCCTGCGCGCTGCGGTTCCGCCCGATCATGATGACCACCTTCGCCGCCATCATGGGTGCACTACCGATTGCGCTCGGGCTCGGCGCGGGTGCGGAGCTACGCCAACCGCTGGGCGTATCAGTCGTCGGCGGGTTGCTGTTCTCGCAACTGATCACGCTGTATGTCACGCCGGTGCTCTACCTCGGTTTCGATGCACTGACGACGCGCTTTGGCGGACAAGGCTTCAAGTCAGAGCTTGAACCGGATGCGGAGCGCAAATAGCATTGGGTATGGTTTGGATATGCAAACAGGGCGACGATGTCGCCCTGTTTTGTTTCAGTCTCCGTAGCACGGGTTAGCCACGAGGCATAACCCGCGACCTCTATGGGCTCGCCACACATGCCCCTGCGCGGGTCAAACGACCCGCCCTACTCGCTTGAGACGGGATTTCGTAGGTTGGTGTTGAGCGCGCGAAGCCCAACATTCGCCACGCGACGCATACCGCCATCGATGCTTGAGCTGATGTTGGGCTTCGCTGCGCTCAACGCCAACCTACGATCGGTCTCCGTAGCCCGGACGCGTTCTGCGGCCGGGGTTGGTTCAAGGTATCTACGCAGGTGGAATCGGCCAGGTGTAGTGGTTCAATTTCCCCGGACACCTCAATAGGTGGTAAATCCACCTTCTGAGGGAAATGAATCAATGACACAAACACGCAGAACCTTCGACAGCAGCTTCAAGTTGCAAGTCGTCAAGATGATCAAAGACCAAGGGCTGAGCGTGGCACAGGTCTGCCGGGATATGGGGCTGGGCGAGACCAACGTACGCAAATGGCTCAAGCAGTTTGAGGCCGAGCAAGCCGGTCAGCCTGGACCAGGACTGCCGCTGACGGCCGAGCAACAACGCATCCGGCAGCTGGAAGCCGAGAATCGCCAGCTGCGCCAGGACAACGACATCCTAAAAAAAGCATCGGCCTT
>NZ_JONM01000004.1 GCF_000711875.1 Andreprevotia chitinilytica DSM 18519 | reverse complement strand
AAGCCGATGTGCTGACGGTGTTCTTCTGTCATAAGGCCATTCGCACCATCGATCTGCGGGTGCAGTTAGACTAGGTTGAGTGTTACCCATGTCTCCCGACAAGTGTTACCTATGTCTCCCGGCTGAACAGCAGGTACCGGTCAAACACCATGGCGATATTGCGGATCAACAGCCGGCCACGCGGCAACACTCGCAGGTGTTTGGCATCCATTGCCAGCAAGCCCTCCGCGGCCAACGCTGCCAGCTGCTTGCGCTCCGGCGCGAAATAGTTGGCAAAGTCGATACGCCATTCCGCCTCTGTGGCAGCGAAATCCAGCTCAAACCCACACATCAATTGCTGGATCACGCTGCGGCGCAGCTCGTCGTCGCGCTCCAGCGCAACCCCACGAAAGATCGGTAGCTGGCCGGCATCGAGCAGGCCGTAGTACTCGTCGATGCCGCGCACGTTCTGGCTGTAGCTCGCGCCGATCTTGCCGATGCCCGATACCCCAAGTGCCAGCAAGTCGATGTCGTCATGGGTGGAATAGCCCTGAAAATTGCGATGCAGTGTGCCAGCACGTTGCGCCACGGCCAATTCGTCATCAGGCAAGGCGAAGTGATCCATACCGATGTAGACGTAGCCGGCAGCGGTCAGCTTGCTGATGGCGAGGCGCAAGATATCGAGCTTGGCATCCAGCGACGGCAAATCGGCATCCATGATCTGGCGTTGCGTCTTGAACAGGTGTGGAAGATGGGCGTAGTTGTAGATCGACAGCCGGTCCGGCCGAGCGGCGATCACCTTGTCCAGCGTCACGCCAAAACCCGCCAGCGTCTGCTTGGGCAGGCCATAGATCAGATCGATGGAAATCGATTTGAAGCCGTGCCAGCGAGCGGCATCGATCACCCGCATGGTTTCCGCTTCGCTTTGCACCCGGTTCACGGCAACTTGCACGACCGGATCGAAATCCTGCACGCCCAGACTCATGCGGTTGAAACCCAGCCGGCCCAATAGCGCGACCGTATCGGCGCTGACTTTGCGCGGGTCGATCTCGATCGAATATTCGCCCTCATCGTCTGGCGCAAAATCGAAATAACTGCGCAGCGTGCCAACCAGATGGACCAGCTGCGCATCCGACAGGAAAGTCGGCGTGCCGCCCCCGAAATGCAGCTGCTCGATGCGTGCCTTGCCGGCGAACAACGGGGCCTGCAGCGCGATTTCCTTATCCAGATAATCTAGATACGTCGCCGCCTTGGCCTTGTTGTTGGTGACGATCTTGTTGCAGCCGCAGTAATAGCAGATGGTGTTGCAAAACGGGATGTGGACGTAGAGCGACAGCGGCCGCTGCGGGCCGACGGCAAAATTGGCGGCGACCGATTGCCGGTAGTCGATCTCGCCAAACTCGGCGTGAAAGCGGTCGGCGGTGGGGTAGGAGGTATAGCGCGGACCGTTGCCGGCCAGCTTTTCGATCAGCGCTTTGTCGAACTGCAGCCCTTGCACATTGAAGGCGGCAGCACGGGCAAGCGCGGTGGGTTCGGGGGAGTTCATGGTCTTGGCCTGGGTCTGAACGACAGTGCGTCCAGTTTAGGGATGCCACCCCAGGCCATTGTTGATGTCAGTCAAGTAATGACATTGGCAAAAAGTACGGGCGCTTCAGCGCCCGGTGTTGCATTGCGGTCCAATCCTCAGTGCATCAAATCAAGGTCGCAAGCTCGGTGTACTGCGCCACGATGCTATCTGCAGTGAGCAAACGCATTGGCTCGGTGATTGCCGTGGCGATGATCAAACGGTCAAACGGGTCCTTGTGATGATTTGCCAATAGCAGCGTGGCTTGGGCATGTTCGCCAGTAACCGGTACTTCAAGGTATCCGCTCTGCTCGGCATTCAACCTGATTTCGGCGAGATCAGCGGCCAGTTTGCCCAAGCCGATCTTGATAGCCAGCTCCCAATAACTGGCGGAGCTCACATAGATATCTGTCGCTCCTTCGATCAAGCGCCGGGCATTCGCCGAGAGTTTCGGATCATCGGCCAGCGACCACAACAACACATGCGTATCGAGCAGAACCCGCATCAGAGCTTGCCTTCGAACAACGCGAGCTCATCTTCGGCAAGGGGCTGATCGAAGTCATCGGGAACGACCAGCCGCCCCTTCATCGCGCCGATGCGCTGGGCTTTGGGCCGGCTAAACGGCACAAGCTTTGCAACCGGCCGACCGTGCTTGGCGATGACAGTTTCCACCCCGTCCTGCGCACCATCCACCAACTGTGACAGCTTGGCTTTGGCTTCCGCGAGCGCAACCATGTTCATGTGCGACCTCCTTATACCAACGACAAAGAATTCTGGTCAATTGTAGTCATTTTTTCACAAAGATAAAAACAAAGCCCTGTAAACACAGGGCTTTGTTAGATCACATCAAGCGCCGCACAGCACGCTTAGACGTTGAACAGGAAGTTCAACACATCCCCATCCTTCACCACGTATTCCTTGCCTTCGGCGCGCATCTTGCCGGCTTCCTTCGCGCCTTGTTCACCCTTGTACTGGATGAAGTCGTCGAAGGAGATCGTCTGCGCGCGGATGAAGCCGCGCTCGAAGTCGGTGTGGATCACGCCAGCTGCTTGCGGAGCGGTGTCGCCGACGTGGATGGTCCACGCGCGCACTTCCTTTACGCCGGCGGTGAAGTAGGTTTGCAGGCCCAAGAGCTTGTAACCGACGCGGATCAGGCGGTTCAGGCCCGGCTCTTCCAGACCGAGTTCGGCGAGGAATTCGGCCTTGTCTGCGTCGTCCAGCTCGGCGATGTCTGACTCGATGGCGGCACAGACGGCGACCACTGGCGCGCCTTCGGCTTCAGCGTGGGCCTTCACCTTGTCGAGCAGCGGGTTGTTCTGGAAGCCGTCTTCAGCCACGTTGGCCACGTACATGGCCGGCTTGATGGTCAGCAGGCACAGCGATTTGACGATGAGCTTTTCTTCTTCGCTGAGGCCAGCCGAGCGAGCCGGTTTGCCTTCATTCAGATGCGGGATGAGCTTTTCCAGCACCGCCACCAGCTTGATCGCTTCCTTGTCGCCGCTCTTGGCTTTCTTGCCATCGCGCTGCAGCGATTTCTCGGCGGTCGCTAGGTCGGCCAGCGCCAGTTCGGTGCCGATCACGATGATGTCGTCGATCGGGTCGATGCGGCCAGCCACGTGCACGATGTTGTCGTTATCGAAGCAACGCACCACGTTGACGATGGCATCGGTCTCGCGAATGTTGGCGAGGAATTGGTTGCCCAGGCCCTCGCCCTTGGATGCGCCCGCCACCAGACCGGCGATATCGACGAACTCGACGATGGCCGGCACGATTTTCTGCGGGGTGATGATGTCGGCCAGCTGGCCCAACCGGTGATCCGGCACTTCAACGATGCCGACATTGGGCTCGATGGTGCAGAACGGGTAGTTGGCAGCTTCGATGCCGGCCTTGGTCAAGGCGTTGAAAAGCGTGGATTTGCCGACGTTGGGCAGACCGACGATGCCGCATTTGAGACTCATGCTGAAACCTTGCTTATCAATGGGTTAGCTACCGCGCACGGGGTGGAATACCGGCCGGGCGGCGCAAAGGCGAGATTCTACCACTCTCCGGCTGCTGTCTTGCTGGGGCATGCCGGTGGCTGCTTGACGGTAGGACGGCGGGTGGCTCAGCCATCGCTTGAAATTCGTAGGGCGGGTTAGTCCTTCGGGCGTAACCCGCCGAACCACGCGGCCGCTTTCCACCATTCTTACGAAGGAAGCTGCATGTTGCACGACCCTCACCCCCGGCCCCTCTCCCACTTTCCCTGAGCAAGGCTAGAAGCCTTGCACGGGATGTGAGAGGGGAGAAAATCGCGCCGTTGGCCCAAGCAACTTTGGCAGCACCCTCGTACTTACCTCGTTATTCGCTCGCCCCAAACTCCACAAACAAATCATCCGACAACGCTTCCAGATCACGCTGCAGCGCATCTACGTCAAAACCTGCCCGTGCCCGCAGCACAGCCGCCGCCTGGAACAACGGATCGCTCGACATCGGAGCGGGCACTACCTCAGAGCTGAAGTTGTCGACGTTGACGCCATGCTTGGCCAACACCTGCGTCACTTCCTTCACGATGCCGATGCGGTCGTGCGCGGTAACGGACAGCATCAGCTCGACCGGGTAATCCTCCGGCTCGCCGCCCTCCACCACCGTCACGCGCAGGTCGGTGAGTTTGGTCAGCGCGGCTTCCAGCGCAGCGCGGTTGGCCGGGTCCAGCTCCACGCGCAGGATGCCGGCGAATTGCCCGGCTAGCCGGCTCATCGATGATTCAAGCCAGTTGGCTTTGTTATCAGCGACAACTTGCGCCAGTTGTTCGACAAGACCCGGCTTGTCTGCGCCGAGGATGGTAAGGACAAGAACGGTGGACATCGAAAATCTCCAGACTGTGTGGTTTCGTAGGGCGGGTTGCTGTGTAACCCGCCGCATCGTGGGTAAACCGTGGCGTGGTTCGGCGGGTTACGCCTTTGGCTAACCCGCCCTACGGGGTGAATTGATAACAACCTCGACATGGTGGCCATCCGGGTCGATCACGAACGCCGCGTAGTAATCCGGCCCGTAGTGTGGCCGTAAACCGGGCCCGCCATCGTCCTGCCCGCCGTGTTGCAAGGCTGCAGCATGAAAATCCGCCACGGCCTGACGCGATGGCGCAGCAAAGGCAAGGTGAAAGCCCGCACCCGGTGCAGCCACGCCGGGCCGCAGCTTGATGCAGAACTGGTCTTGCCCCGCGATCAGGCCATAGCCGATAGCCGTCTCATTGGCGAAGACGCGAATGTAGCCGAGCGCAGCCAGCGTGGCGTCGTAGAAGGCTGCGGCTCGTTCCAGATTGGCAACGCCGAATGAGACGTGATGCAGCATGAGCGCTCCGCCCCTTTAGGCCGCGTACTCATCCATCGGCACACACGCGCAGAACAGGTTGCGGTCGCCATATACATCGTCGATGCGGTTCACGCTCGGCCAGAACTTGTTGTCACGCACCCAGGCGAGCGGGAACACGGCTTGTTCGCGGCTGTAGGCGCGATCCCAGTCGCCCATCACGTCCGCCTGGGTGTGCGGCGCGTTCTTGAGCGGGTTGGCATCGGCGGCCCAGGTGCCGTCTTCCACCTTGGCGATTTCGCCACGGATGCTGATCAGCGCTTCGACGAAGCGATCCAGCTCGGCCTTCGATTCGGATTCGGTCGGCTCGATCATGATGGTGCCGGGCACCGGGAAGCTCATGGTCGGGGCGTGGAAGCCGTAGTCCATCAGGCGCTTGGCGATATCGACTTCGCTGATGCCGGTGGCAGCCTTGAGCGGGCGCAGATCGATGATGCATTCATGCGCCACGCGGCCCTTGCTGCCGGTGTACAGCACCGGGAAGTGGCCGGTGAGCTGCTTGGCGACGTAATTGGCATTCAGCAGCGCGACCGAGGTCGCTTGCTTGAGGCCGCTGCCGCCCATCATGGCGATATACATCCACGAAATCGGCAGGATCGATGCCGAGCCATACGGCGCTGCGGACACCGCGCTCTGGCCGGCGCTCGGCCCCGGCACGGCACGGACCGCGTGGTTCGGCACGAACGGGGCCAGATGCGCCTTGAGGCCGATCGGCCCCATGCCCGGGCCGCCGCCGCCGTGCGGAATGCAGAAGGTCTTGTGCAGGTTCATGTGGCTGACATCGGCCCCGATGAAGCCCGGCGCAGTCAGGCCGACTTGCGCGTTGAGGTTCGCGCCATCCATGTACACCTGACCGCCGAAGCTGTGCACGATGTCGCAAATCTCGCGCACCGCCTCTTCGAACACGCCATGTGTGGACGGGTAAGTGATCATCAGGCAGGCCAGCTCGGCGGCGTGCTTTTCCGCCTTGGCTTTCAGGTCGGCCACATCGACGTTGCCGGCCTCGTCGCAATCGACCACCACCACACTCAAGCCGATCATCTGCGCCGTGGCCGGGTTGGTGCCGTGGGCGGATTTGGGGATCAGGCAGATCTTGCGATGCGCATCGCCGCGCGATTCGTGATAGCGCTGGATGGCGACCAGACCGGCATATTCGCCCTGCGCGCCGGAGTTCGGCTGCATGCAGACGGTATCGAAACCGGTGATCACGCGCAGCCACTCGCCCAGCTCTTCGATCATCGCCACGTAGCCTTCGGTTTGTTCAACCGGGGCAAACGGGTGGATGCGACCGAATTCCGGCCAGGTGATCGGGATCATCTCGCTGGTGGCGTTCAGCTTCATGGTGCAGGAGCCGAGCGAGATCATCGAATGGTTGAGCGCGAGGTCTTTGTTTTCCAGCCGCTTCATGTAGCGCAGCATCTCGTGCTCGGTGTGATAGCGGTTGAACACCGGATGCGTGAGGAAGGCCGATTCGCGCACGAGGCCGGCCGGGATCAGGTTGGCGGCGGAGGCATCCAGCGCGGCCACATCGGCCTTCACGCCGAACACTTGCCACAGCGCGGCGACATCAGCGCGGGTAGTGGTTTCGTCGAAGGAAACGGCCACGGTGGACGCGTCCACCAGCCGCAGGTTGTAGCCGGCGACTTCGGCCTTGGCGAGCAACGCCGCCGCATCGGCCACGCCAATGCGCAAGGTATCGAAGGCCGAGGCATTCTTGGTTGTTACGCCGCCCGCCTGTAAACCGGCCGCAAAAATCGCCAGCAGGCGCGAGGTGCGCAGCGCGATCCGCTTCAACCCTTGCGGGCCGTGATAGACGGCATACAGACCAGCGATATTCGCCAGCAGCACCTGCGACGTACAGATATTGGAGTTGGCCTTCTCGCGGCGGATATGTTGCTCGCGGGTTTGCAGCGCCATGCGCAGCGCGGTCTTGCCACGGGCATCGACCGACACACCGATGATGCGGCCCGGCACCGAGCGCTTGTGCTCGTCCCTCGTGGCAAAGAACGCCGCGTGCGGGCCACCAAAGCCCATCGGCACGCCAAAGCGCTGCGCCGAACCCAAGGCGATATCCGCACCCAGCTCGCCCGGCGACTTCAACAACACCAGCGCCAGCAGATCAGTCGCCACTGCCACGATCGCACCGTTCGCCTTGAGCGCAGTAATGGCCGGAGCCAGATCGCGCACTTCGCCATCGTCGCCCGGGTATTGCAGCAAGGCGCCAAACACATCGGCACCAGCCGCTTCTTCTACCGAACCGATTTGCAGCTCGAAGCCAAAACCATGCGCACGAGTCTTAAGCACGTCCAGCGTTTGCCGGAAGACGGCCTGATCGACGAAGAACACGTTCGATTTGGATTTGGAAATGCGGCGGGCCATCGCCATCGCTTCGGCGGCGGCCGTGGCCTCGTCCAGCAACGAGGCATTCGCCAGCTCCAGCCCGGTGAGGTCGATCACCATCTGCTGGTAATTGAGCAGCGCCTCCAGCCGGCCTTGCGCGATCTCGGCCTGATACGGCGTATAGGCGGTGTACCAGCCGGGGTTTTCCAGCACGTTGCGCAGGATCACCTTGGGGGTGAGCGTGTCGTAATACCCCTGCCCCAACAAGGACGTGCGCACCACGTTGCGCTTGGCGTATTGGCCGATATCCGCCAACGCATCGACTTCGCGGCGCGGCGCGGGCAGCAGCAAATCGGCCGGCAGGCGGATCGCAGCGGGTACGGTTTCGGCAACGAGCGCATCCAGCGAATCAACGTTCAGCGCGGCGAGCATCTCGGCCTGCGCGACGGCATCCGGGCCGATATGGCGGCCGATGAATTCGTCGTGGGCTTCGAGCAGGCTAAGGTTCTGGGTCAGGGTGGTCATGCGGTCAAATCCGTGTAGGGGCTGCACTATCTAAATATCAAGCTACGCGTTCCCCCCTTCTCGAAGGGGGGCTAGGGGGGATTTCTGCGGCATCTCAAATTGAGATGAAGTCGAAATCCTCTGGCTGAGCGAATCAATAGATTCGCACGCTCACAATCCCCCTTTGCCGTACGAATCTATTGATTCGCACAGGCATAAAAGGGGGAAGTAACACCTTGAAGCGCTGCGAATACGCAATTTTGCAAGATCGTAAACAGGTTCTAAAAACCAAACCGCCCGCAAATGCGGGCGGTGGAAACAAGCGGGTCGATCAAGCGCCGATCAGGTCGGTATAGCCGGCAGCATCCATCAGGCCATCCAGCGCATTGGCATCAGCCGGCTTCACGCGGAAGAACCAGGCTTCGCCATATGGTGCGGTGTTGGCGAGTTCCGGCGAGGCAACCAGCTCTTCGTTGATGGCAACCACTTCGCCCGCGATCGGCGCGTAAACATCAGACGCCGCCTTCACCGACTCCACCACGCCCGCCACGGCATGTTCTGCCAGCTGCGCGCCCACTTCCGGCAGTTCTACATAAACCACATCACCCAGCAGCTCTTGCGCGTGATCGGTAATGCCGATGGTGACGGTGCCGTCAGCTTCCAGACGTAGCCATTCATGGGTATCGACGTATTTCAGTTCTGCGGGAACATTGCTCATGTCTTCTTCCTTGTTAGGGTAAGGGGTAGATCGCGAGAGACACGGTGTAGAAGCAGGGGCGGTTTTACCCCTCACTGCTAACACCTCACCTCTCACTCAAATACTTTTGCGCCATTGCGCACGAACGGCATCTTCACGATGCGCGCCGGTTCATTCTTGCCACGGATATCCACGTCGACACGCTCGCTGGCCGCAGCCGGCACGCGCGCCATGGCGATGGAAAGCTTGAGCGTCGGCGAGAACGTACCGCTGGTAATCACGCCATCGCCGGCCGGGGTCTTCACCACTTGGCCGGCGCGCAACACGCCTTTGCCTTCCAGCACCAGACCGACTTGTTTATAAGCCGGGCCGGTGGCCTTTTCAGCTTCGATCACGCTGCGGCCGATGAAATCTCGCTCGGCGGGTTGCCATGCAATCGTCCAGCCCATGCCAGCGGCAAGCGGCGAAACGCCATCATCCATTTCGTGACCATACAGATTCATGCCGGCCTCAAGGCGCAGCGTATCGCGTGCGCCAAGACCAGTCGGGGCGACGCCAGCCGCCAGCAGCGCATCCCAAAACGCCACCGCCACACTCGCCGGCAACATGATTTCCAGGCCGTCTTCGCCGGTATAACCGGTGCGGGCCACGAACCACTCGCCAGCCGGCATGCCCTGGAACACCTTCAGGCTATCGATCAGCGCGGCAAGATGCGGCTTGGCGGCCTTCACCTTGGCAATCGCATTCGGGCCTTGGATCGCGAGCATCGCCAGCTCCGGGCGCTCGGTCACGGTCACATCGAATGCGGCAGCTTGCTGGTTGATCCACGCGAGGTCTTTATCGCGGGTGGCAGCGTTGACGACCACGCGGTAATCCCACGCGGTCTTGTAGACGATCAAGTCATCGATCACCCCGCCCTGCGCATTGAGCATGCCGGAATACAAGGCCTTGCCCTCGAAACCGAGCTTGGCGACATCATTGGCGAGGAGTTTTTGCAGGAAAGCGGTAGCTTGCGGGCCGGAGACATCGACGACTGTCATATGCGAGACATCGAACACGCCCGCATCAGCGCGGACGGTTTCGTGTTCTTTCAGTTGCGAGCCGTAATGGATGGGCAACTCCCAACCTGCGAAATCAACAATCTTGCCACCAGCGGAGACATGGGCTTCAAACAGGGGGGTGCGTTGCGGCATACGGGCCTCACAGGAATTTGGCGGGATTATACGTGACTGCGTTCCGGCAGAGCCGGGCAGTCAGCGACTTCCGATATCCGGTGTGGGGCGGAGTGAAGATTCGTTGGCGGATCAAAACCGATTGGTCAGCTCGGTCCGGCCCAATGCCGCTATCGGGTAGGTTGGCGTTGAGCGTAGCGAAGCCCAACATGGGGACGGTGAACGTGTGGGCTTCATTTCATTCAACCCAACCTACATGCCCCATTGAACCTCTGCGCCGGTCCAATCACCACCCGCGCGGAGGTTTCTAAACTCGGCATTTAACCGCTTGGCCACGTTTGCATCAGCATGCAAACGATCACCGATCGCCAGCTTGATCGCCTCATACCTTGCTCGATCAACAGGAAGCGCCGGATGCGTTTCAATGGGGGCTTCGTTTCGTTTATGCACAGCGTGCCAGCGCAGCCATATCCCCCAATCTTCAAGGACAAGCGCGAGCAGGGCTTCGTCTATCGGCGACACAAGATAGCTATCGCTGTACTCATCGGCGCTGTGATCAAACACCAATTCATAGATATGCGGTACGCCATGCACTTCGGCAACGCCAAGGCGCGGGCCGTCGTAATAGTCGTTGATGGTCAGAACGCGATCCCAAGTCATGCGATGTTCGTGCTACCCGCGCTCCGCCAGCGCCTTCAACGCCGCCAGCACCTCCGGAAAATCCCCCGCAACCATCGGGCCGAATTCCTCGGCATTTTCGCCAAAGATTTGCGTGCGATACACCACTCGCGTGCCGCCCGAAGCCAAGGGAATCAGGCAATGCGCCACGACAACGCGGATGTCGTCGATGACCGTCTCGTCGGTGAATGCTTCGTTCTCATTCACATCGATCAGCGTGCTGGTGAAAGGCTCACTGCCCGGCGGTTGCATGGAAAACGTGGTGCCTTTTGCGAAAGCGCCGAATAGCTCGATCTTCTCAATGCCGGCATTCCATTGCTTCCAACCCGGTACGTCCACAAACAAGCTCCAGATTTTCTCGGGTGTTGCGGTTGTTTCGATGCTGGCTTCTTGGGTCCACATAGGGGGCTCCGGGTTGGGTGTTGGGTTGATCAATCAGTAGGACAATCCCCGAAGAGCAATGCGCCGCATGTTCTGAAACATTACTCGACGCTGCAGGATTGCCAATTGGTAATCTGGAGGAACCATCACTCAACCAACCATACAAAGCATATATTTAGTCCTTCAGATTGCGGCGCTTAGCTACAGGTTCTTAAAGTAGTCGCGATGCAACGCCAACTTGGCAGATATCCCCGTCAACTCTGGGTGGGGCTGGTTGCCACACTTATGCGCGATGTACTCTGGCAACGCTAAATCAAATGCACGCTGCAATTGGCGGTATAGCAAGAGCACGCGTCCTTCGCGCAAGGGGTGGATATCGTCTTCTGTTAGGTTCTCGTAGCTCGCACACTTGATTACCCAATTTAATGATTCCCCCAGATTCAGATTGACCGCAACACCTTCTGGAGTCGGAATTATCATTATAGTTACTGCGTTCGCTTCGCCTACCACCTTCGTGAACAGTGGATTGTTTCCATGCATAATGGACGAGGAACCATTAATCTGCGGTTGACCGTTCTCGTTTCGATACCACAAAGCTTTATATAACTCTTCTGCATACGCCGTCTGCAAAGCCTTACTCCCAAATAACGAATAGGCTACTCCAAGTCCAAGCTTGACTAAAAATCTAAAGTCAAACGGTACGTACATCGCCAATTGAATGTGCTTAGTTTTAGAAATTCGACAAGCCTCATTGAAGTACTTAACCCGAAGTAGATCTAATTCATCGGGAGCCTTAAACCCGATACCCGTTAGAATATCTCCAACCTCGGTGCACATGATCTTCCTGACTCGCCGCCCCTCAAAGGCATCACGGAAAGATAGCAACGAAATAAGTGGGTTTTTCTCGGATCTTTCAGAGAATAAGAAGTAGGCACGACTCTCCGTAGTTTTAGTCGTTCGAGGATTGCCCCCTGTGTACCAAAATAAACGCTCATCATGAGGCCTTACCCAATAAACCTGTTCGCCGAACGGACCAAGCCAAGATTCACATACTTCGCATTCTTGGAGCTGCGGAGGCACAAAATCAGACTTTCCCATACAGACTAGCGGCAAGCCAACGGGACTATTCGGATCGAAAAATGCACGAGCATTCATCCTAAGTCTGTTAGAAACGAACCAGTTCTTTTCAAATCCTGCATCCACAAACAAACCAAGGTTACTATTGCAGGGCTTACATACACTTCGAGTCTTGAAGCAGTCCGGGGCGTAAGCTCCACCCATGAACTGAGGGAATACATGCTCCAGAGTGAACTCGGCCGGGTCTTTGTCTTGGCGACAGTAAATGCATTTACTCATACGGCTCAATTCCTTGATATGTTTGATAATGTTCAATGGTTAATTGATATCCCGGACAAGGTTATGAATGAATCAGTACCGTTACATAAATAAGCTCATAAAATTAATTAACCCGCTATGCGTTAAATGGCTGGCCCCAATTATTAGCGGCAGAAGGCTCCGGATTTGTCGCATATATTGACTAACCAGCTGCGTTGCTGGGGAGTGAGCACAATCGGGCCTACGAGGTTATCTTCCAGGGTGGTTAGTGCTTGATCGATCGCCGATAGCTGCTGACGGTCGAGATGCAGCGAAATCAGGTTTTGAGCCATGCTTCGCACATTGCTTACGACTCTCCAATGTCATTCTTTCTTAAGTGACAGCTTAAGCCTAACTGGCTAGCGCTATCTCATGCAAAGGGGGACGCAAAATTAGAACGGCGGCATGCGCTGCCTCTCCCTCAGTGAACGAAGGTTTTAGCGCCGGCAGCCGTTGGCGCAAGACCGGTTGTTTTTGATGGAACGCGGCTAGCAGCTTGAGTGGCGCAGCCGGGGCAAAAGCGGGCGGGCTTGAGAGTATTTGGCGGACGGGTGCGGCCATTTGATGCGAGGCCGAGTGTTTTTGCGTCGTGGATGGAGGGGTGCAAACCGAGTTCGTGGAACGTACGCAATACCCGTCGCCCACATTCCGCCGCACAGTCATGCAACCAACCGCTCAATCTGCGGCTGGGGTTTTTGTTCTGCCTGCCAAAGATCATAGGCACTCTGCATGCCCTGCCAAACCTCGGCACTCGTTCCCAGCAACGCCGACAGGCGCAGCGCCATATCCGCGCTGATGCCGGCATGCCCATTGAGCAGGCGGGATAGATGCGCTCGCGTCACATGCAGCCGCTTGGCGGCTTCTGTCACGCTGATGCCTTCCAGCCAATCCTGTAACACCTCACCCGGGTGCGGCGGGTTATGCATTCGACTCATGTCGCCCTCCTAGTGATAGTCCTGATAATCAACAAGCTCGATATTTCCGTCTGGCAAAAAGCGAAACGTTATTCGCCAATTGGCATTCACGGTAACTGACCAATAGCCGGCCATATCGCCCTTCAGCGGATGCAGCCGCCAACCCGGCACGTTCACATCTTCTGGTGCGGTCGCCCGGTCGAGCACGCCCAATTGCTTTCTGAGCTTTGCCGCATGATCTGGCCGTATTCCAGCCTTGCTGCCGGAGCGGAAGAAGTCTTCCAAGCCTTTATGGATGAAGCTGGTAATCATGTTGTGCAGTGTATAGCCACACAATACACCTCACAAGCCGATGAGTCTCTTTTCAGATTTGTCTGGCTTACTTCTTGGCGCGAACAGTTTGCGGATGGGTATACCCGTCGCCCACATTCTGCATTGCCACTTGGGTATTGCGTCGCTCAACCCATCCTACAAATGCCCCACGTAGCCCGGACGCGTTCTGCGGCCGGGGTTGGTTCACGTATCCACGGCGGGTGGAACTTGCCCACATTGCCACCCCGGCCGGCAAGCCGTCCGGGCTACGGTCACTGCCTTGACCAAGCCGGCGCGGCTGGGATACTTTTGAGGCGTCGCGTTCAATAGCGCGGCCGGGGTTGAGAGCCCGTGTTACGAAGGTGGACAACCGCCGCTACCCAGCGGTTTTTTATTGTCCGCAACACCCTTGGTGCGTCTTCTTTGGCGGGCTGGGGTGGGGAGCCTTCGGGCTGCCGGTTCCTTCGTACTGGTCTCTCAACCCCGCCTTACGCCCGCCACCTTCGTTTGAGAGCGAAGTGGCGGAGGTTTCCGTATACGAAGGAGGCACTTATGCCCAACCAACCCCAAGGTACACCCGCACCACCCCCACGCCCTATCCCCCGCTTTGCCTACACTTCTCCGTCGCGCACCGGTCACACCTACGATGAAATTGCCAGCTATGGCATGGATAGCGTTGCGGAGTTAGGCCGGCTGTTCCAGATCGTGGCCGCGCTGGTCGAACCGGCTTCCGCCGCGTATCAACTGGCGCAGTCGGGGATTGCCGTTGCATCAGAACGGCGAGCAGCAATCGATCATGCCCGGCGGTCTGCCAAGGCACTGAAGGAATTCACGGAGAAAGACCGGAAGTAAACGGGGTAGGTAGCCCTGTAGGGCGGAACGCCTTTCAAGTGTTCCGCCCTACCCGTCTTGGCGCGTTGCACTAGTTACGCACCGGGAGGCTGACGGGGCGATTGCGGCGCGGGTACATTAGGCGGCCTGTTCTTAGCCTGAGTGAGTTTGAAGATGGATCATTCCCCACATCGTCGGAAATTCCTGCTGGCGGCTGCCGCTGTCCCGCTCATGACCGCTTGCTCCAGCTGGGCGGCCAAGGGGCATGGGCCCTCGTCAATGCAGGCGCGGTTTGCCAAGCTGGAGGCGGACTTGAACGGCCGACTTGGCGTGTTTGCCGTGAACACGGCCAACGGCGCGCAGTTGCAGTACCGAGCTGATGAGCGCTTTGCGTTTTGCAGCACGTTCAAGATGATGCTGGCGTCGGCGATTCTGGCACGCAGCGCGCAGGTGGATGGGTTGCTGCAACAGCGCATTCCGTACGCGCAGGGTGATTTGGTGAGCTATTCGCCGATTACCGAGAAGCATGTTGGCGAGGGCATGGCGGTGGCCGATCTGTGCGCGGCCGCAGTGCAATACAGCGACAACACGGCGGCCAATCTGTTGATCAAGCTGCTGGGCGGGCCGGCTGCCGTGACGGCCTTTGCCCGCTCGATTGGCGATCGGGTGTTCCGCCTGGATCGGTGGGAGACGGCGCTGAATACGGCGATCCCCGGCGACCCGCGCGATACCACCACACCGAAGGCGATGGGCTTGAGTTTGCAACGGCTGGCCTTGGGCGATGCGCTGACGCCACCGCTTGCCACGCAGTTGCAGGACTGGCTGCGCGGCAACACCACCGGCGCGGCGCGGATTCGGGCCGGGGTGCCGGCAGATTGGCAGGTGGGGGATAAGACGGGGACTGGCGATTACGGCAGCGCGAATGATATCGGCGTGGTGTGGCCGCCGCAGGGTGCGCCAATCGTGATCGCGATCTATACCACGCTGCGCGAGAAGGATGGCAAAGCGCGCAATGATGTGATTGCGGCAGCGGCGCGGGTGGTTGCGGATTGGGCGGGGCGTTGAGGCGATGCAGTCGTAGGGCGGATTAGCCCCCGGGGCGTAACCCGCCGGACCATGCCGTGGCAGATCACCCATGCGGCAGGTTACGCAACCCGCCCTACGGTTCGCTGGCCTGATGGGTGATCGCGTCGATCAACCGTTGCTCCCCCCTCCCTTCTTGCCAGCACCGGCACCTGCAGCGGCTGCGGCTCCGCCACCCGCAGCGGCTCCGCTTGCAGGACTCAGCTCTGTGGAATGACGACGCACCAGCGCCCCCTGCGGCACGTAGGTGAAGTATTTGACGCTAGCCTTTTTATTACCAGCCGCACGAAACGCTTGCTCGATTTGCTGATTCTCGGCGACCTCTTCCTTAGTCCGAGCAAAACCAGGAGCGCCTTTCCTTTTTGGATTTGCCACGCCGATATCGTAATCGCTGTGCTCCCCAAACCTTTGTCCGGAATTGAAACCATAGCCGGTGACGGAGCTACCGCGCGTGAAGACAACCTTGTCGCGATTGGCTTGCGCCAATGGTCGGGTCAACGCGCGATAACGATCTTCGCTGGTAAAGCCAAACGGATGTCCCGCCTCTTCGACTACCGGGTGAACGTCGGTCGCGCTTCCGGGTTTCACCTGGGCCGGGCCTTTGGGCATGAGTTTCCGCGGTGCGCTCGCGACCGTACTCCACCCATCGTCTCCAGCCGGAGCAGATGCTGCCGCTGCAGCGCCCAAGTGTGCGTGCGCGGCACGCTTGTCTTCGGGCTTGGAGGAACCGGCCGCTGCGGCCGCCGCAGCCGGAACAGTTGCGGCCCGATGATGGGGGCTCATGTCAGACAGCTGACTACCTGAACCCGCCGCTTCCGTGGCCGCCGCTGCCGCCGCATGCTTGTTTCGCTGGGCTGCAGCGAAGGCGGCCCATCCGGAGCCGCTTCCGCTACCGGCCGCACCACCACCACCACCACCACCACCGCCGCCAATCGCGCCAAACCCCGGGGAATGATGGGGGGAATCGGTGACGGAGGGGGTGGATATGGAAGCAGCCGCTGCTGCGACTGCTTTGGGCCTACCGGGTGATTCAGGTTTGGGGCCAAGACCGGCAGCACTGCCGCTCGCGACTCTCCCCGCTGGCTTCGCACTTTCCGGGGTTTTTGCGGCGCCGGGTTTTGCAGCGGTGCCTGCTTGGGCCGCTCCCGCTCCAGCAGCCGCAGCTGACGCCGTTACAGGTGCTTTGGCCCGTTTGGCCCAATCCCCTTCCGCAGGTTGGGGTTGGGGCTGTGCTTGCACACGTGGCGGGGATTGAGGCCTTGCGGCGGCGACTGGCTTGGCACTGGCCGCGGCTCCTGCTCCGGCCGCAGCTGGATGCTTGGCAGCGCCACTGCCACTTGCCGTGCTCGCGCCACCTTGCTGCGTGGGTTTGGGCTTCGCGAAAAGATCAGCCCATTTTGTGCTTCCACTCTTGCCACTGTTAGCCATATCGCCATCCTGCTTGTTGGTTCGTCCAACGCCAGCATCAAGATAGGACGTTGGCATGGTCACTGCAAACCAGCTGGGCAGGATAAGCACGCGCGATTGGCGGAAGAGGGTGAAGAAGATCAGGGGTAAGGAAGCAGCACGTCGCAGGCCCCCTCACCCCCGGCCCCTCTCCCATAAATGGGCGAGGGGAGACAAACAACTACAAAACCCTGGCCAACCGCAACGCTTCCAGCTCGGCATACGGCCCCCGCGCCCATTGATCCACCGCGGCGCGAATTTCGTCGCTGGCGTCGCGGTGTTTGCTATCGCGGTCGGATTGGAACACTTGATGCGGGTGCTTGGCGTTGTGGCGGCTGCCGTCCTGTGCGATCGGTAAATCGGACTCGGCCAAACCAAAGAAGCTCGCCAGACGGCCGGTGACCCCATCGGGCAACTCGTCGTAATTCACCGCCAGCCCGCCATGCGCCCGGCACTGCTCCAACCCTGCCGCCAGCATGCGGCCGATGGTGCGGGCGACGAATTCGGGGTGGGACATGGCGTTGACCTCATCCTGCGGGAAGGCCAGCGGCGTTGCGCCAATCAGGCCCGGCACCAGATGCATGCCCGGCTGGCGGATTTGCGAGACGACGATTTCCAGCGGGTCGCGATAGAGAAACAGCCACGGCGTGGTGGGGAAGCATTGGCGCAGCAAGGGCAGCTCGAAGATGTTCCAGGCATCCAGCTTCACCACCAGCGCCCGCTCGGTGCCACGGCGGCGCTGGCCATAGGCGGAGAGCATGGCGCGGATCAGCGTGGGCTGGTCGGCGGCGATGGGCGGCGTGGTGTAGTGCGCCCGCAGCAGGGCATCCAGCGGGGACGGTTCGGAGAGCACGGTGTAGCCGGGCAGGCGCGACAGCATGCGGGCAATCAGCGTGGAGCCGCAGCGCGAGGCGTGGAAAACGAACGCGGTCGGGGCGATGCCGGGGCTGCGTTGCTGCCAATCCAGCAAGGCATCGATGGCGGTATCGCGCCGGAAAACTTGGTTGAACGGCCGCCGCAGTGCCAGCTCAGTGCTGTCGCGAAAGAAAGGCTCAGCCAGCGGCTGCGTGCCGAAGCGAGCCCAGTCGATACGCCAGCCTTCGGCATCCAGCCGGGTGCGAATCGGTAGCCAGTCGTGAAAATCCAGCGCGTTGGGGATCAGGGTCGCCATGGTCAGGCCATCCATTGTTGTTGCCAGCGTTGGCGGCTTTGTCGCATCACGGATTGCACGTCTTCCTCACTGAAGGCGTGGCCGTGCTGCTGGCCGAGTGCCACTACGGTTTCGATGAATTGCTTGTGCTCTTCGATCGCGAGCAGCGCATCGGCAAGGTTGGCATCTGCCGCGATCAACGCCTGAAATTCTGCAAAGGCACGCCGGCCCCGGCTCAGGCCGAGCGTTGGCGTGGTCGGTGCACCGGCCGCGATGGCTTGCAGCAACCACGGGCTGCGCTGGCAATCGAGCACCAGATGAATCCGGTCATGCGGGCTGGGGTTGTCGACCCGGTGCGGGCGGGACAAATCCAGAAACCAGCACTCGCCCGGCCGCATGGGCACTAGATGGCCTTCGAGCAGGAATTCGACCGCTTCATGACTGCGCAGCGGCAGGTGGATACGCAGATCGCTATCCGGGCCGGCCAAGTCGAAATCGGCATGCTCCCGAATCGCCGCCCCCGGCCCCAAGCGCAGCAGGCGGGCGCTGCGGATGGGCGCATCGATCTGATTGAGCGCGGCCTGCCATGCCGGGTCACCCGCAAACACTTTGGTCGGCTTGGGTTCGCCGCTGCCGGGGGCCAATTCGAGCACCGCATTCGCTGGCGCAATCAACGCCACGCCGCTCCAGTCGCCGCTGAAATAGCCGGTGTTGAAATGCGGCTGCCACGCATCGGCCGGCACACGCGCCAAGGCGGCGAGCAGGGGTTCGATGTGGATGGCGATGGGCAGGCGGGCGCACAGCGGCAGGGCGTCGGGCATGGTGGATTTGGTAGAGACGAGGGTGGGGGGATTCTAACGTGGGAATTCCGTTGGCATGGGGTTGGTGGGGGGGTGAGTCTTGGAAGCGCGAAGACGTCATCAATCATTCGTAGGGCGTAATCCCCGCAGGGCATTGCGCCCTACGAGGTTTAGGCACAGCCACAATATTTTGTCCCCTCGCCCCCGCGTGCAAGGCTTTAAGTTTTGTGCGTGAGCGGACTTTTGTTCCCTCTCCCACTTGTGGGAGAGGGTTAGGGTGAGGGTGCTTTAATTAGGACGCAGAAGATTGCGCGACCCTCACCCCCGGCCCCTCTCCCACTAATAGCTGAGCAAGGCTAAAGCCTTGCACGCGAGGGCGAGGGGAGAAAACAGCGTGTGCGGGATCAGGAACCACCGCTTAGGATGATCCGCAGTACTGAATTCGCCCCCGCAGCAGTTACCCTTGTGGCATACCAAAGAGGGCACACCCATGAACTGGATCGATCTGCGCAGTGACACCGTTACCCCACCCACCCCAGCCATGCGCGCTGCAATGGCTGCCGCCGAGGTCGGCGATGATGTCTACGGCGATGACCCCACCGTGCACCGGCTCGAAGCCCGCTCAGCGGAGCTCGTCGGCAAGGAGGCCGCGCTGTTCGTGCCGACCGGCACCTTTGGCAACCAGCTGGCGCTGTTCACGCATTGCGACCGCGGCGATGAGGTGATTCTGGGGGAGGAGACGCACATCGTCTGGCACGAGGTCGGTGCAGCAGCAGTGATTGCAGGGGTGAATCTGCGGCCGGTGCCGACCCGGCTCGGCGAGCTTGATCCGCAAGACATCACCCGCCGCGTGCGCCCGGCTGGCGATATCCATCTGCCGAAGACCGGTCTGGTCTGCCTGGAAAACGCCCACTCCAACGGCCGGGCGTTGCCACTCGCCAATATGCAGGCTTGCCACGCCGCAGCCAAAGCCGCTGGCCTGCCGGTGCATCTGGACGGCGCGCGGCTGTTCAATGCGGCCACGGCGCTGAATGTCGATGCCCGCGAGATCACGGCTTGTGCGGATACGGTGATGTTCTGCTTATCCAAAGGGCTGGCTGCACCCATCGGCTCGATCCTGGCCGGCCCGGCCGATTTCATCGAGGTCGCCCGCAAGAAGCGCAAGTTGCTGGGGGGTGGCTGGCGGCAAGCCGGCATGCTGGCCGCAGCGGGCTTGCTCGCCATCGACGAGATGCGCCTGCGGCTGGGCGAGGATCACGCCAATGCCAAGTTGCTGGCCGACTTGCTGGACGGGTTGCCGGGCATTCGCGTTCGGCGCGATCAGCTGGATATCAATATGGTGTGGTTCGATGTGGCGGCAGAAATCGATGTGCCGCAGCTGATGGCGGATTTGCTGGCAGCCGGCATCAAAGCCAATCCACCCGAGGATGGCGTGATGCGGCTGGTGACGCATTGGGCGGTGGATGCGGCAGCGGTGGGGAAGGTGGCTGGGGTGCTTCGCGCCGCGGTATTGCAGGCGTAGCAGCAACGGGAGAGGGGGCAGGCAACGCCGCCCCCTGCATGCGTTAAATACCGAATTCCAGCAGCACCGTTCCGCTGATCGATTGCAGCCCTCCAGTGCTTTCACAAGCGAGCAGGTCTGTATCCAGATAGGTAATGGTGCGCGTCACCGCAGAACCCGATCCAAGGCCGGCAGTCACGGTGCCCGTCGCGATGACCTGATTCTGCCCATTCGCCTTGACCGCCCGATTCGAGGTGAAGGTGATATCGCTCGTTTCCCCATCACTCCAGACATAAGTCGTCGAGAACGGCTGGCCGGCGAGGCCAGTGCAGGAGGTGGTGATTGTGCCGGTTGAGAAATTCGTCCCGCTGGTAATGGCGAAGAGGAGCGGTATGGGGCAGAGGGTCAGGTGTTCGTTGTAAGTGAGGGTTGTTGTGGCGGTCGTATTGGTCACGCCGGGTGAATAGCTGGTGTTGGTGTTGCCGAGGCAGGTCAGCAGCATGGGTGTGGCATGCGCGACGGAAACAGGTGCAAGCAGCAAAATGATGGCACTGGTGACGGAGGCACAAAGACTGGCGAAGTATTTGTTCATGGCAGATTCCTCAGTGGTATTTGCTTGAAGACAACTCCAAAAAACACTGCGCAATGCAAACCCCAGACCGCGCACTGCGACAGCCCTCACACGAAAGCAATTTTGATGAAAGACATTGTTCATATGAAGAAAGTATTTATACAGACTAAATCTGGGGTTGGTAAAGCGGGGGTTGAGCTCGGCTGCGGGTAACCGGCCGTGTGCACAGCAGCGCGTGTAGTCTCACCCAATCACCGCAAACGTCGCCCGCATTGCCGCAATCGCTTTGCCGTCGCACAAAATCGCGCCGGAGGCATGGCACAGCAGGCCGCCCAGCTTGATGCGATCAATCTCGCTCTCGATCCACTGGCCGGCCTTGACCGGCCGCAGGAAATCCACGCTCAGGCTGGAAGTCACAAAGCGCGTTTCCTTGGGTAGCTGGTGCCCGACATTGTTGGCCAGCCACACATCCGCCATGGTCGAAATGAAGCCACCGTGGGCAATGTCGAAGCCATTGCAATGCGCCGGGGCAACTTCGAGGCGGAAGATCAGGCCGGGGCCAGCGGCTGCAATGGTGGGCTTGTAATAGATCTGAGCGAACGAGGGCACGAAATGCCCCCGCGCCGGCCAGATGGCAAAGCCTTCTTCGAGCCATTGGGCTTCGAGCGCGGTGGGTTCTCGCATCGGGGTCAAGTCTCCTCAGTTGCAAATAACAGTGCGTCGTCGAGCCGGTCGTTGCCCCAGAACATCTCGCCGCGCACGAAGAACGTCGGCGCGCCGAAGATGCCTTTGGCCTGAGCGGCTTCGGTCTGCTGCCGCAGCCGGCGCTTGTTGGTCTCCGACTGCGCCTCTTCGATGATCTTTGCTGCGGGCAGACCAAGCAGAGTGAGCACGCCGCTCACGGCCTCGACCGTGTTGATATCCTGATCGGCCGCGAAGTTGAGCTGAATCATCCGCCGGCAGAACTCACCTTGCCACGGTTGCCCGTCGCCCAGCAGCGCTACCCGTGTGGGTAGCAATGCGACTCGGGGAAAGGTGGTCGGTTGTTTCCAGGGCAGATCGTATTTGCGGCACTGCCGGATCATATCCAGCCAGGCGTAGTCGCCCTTGGCTTTTTGCAACACGAAGGGCGAGTTGTCCCAGCCGAAGGACTTGAAGATCGGGCCGAGCAGGAAGGGTTTCCACACGACGGTAACGCCGTGCTGCGCGGCGGCGACTTCGATGCGCATCACGCTCAGGTAGCTGTAGTTGCTGCCGAAGTCGAACCAGCAGTCGATTTCGCGGCCGGCAGCGCTGCTTGTTTGTGTCATCGGCTCACTCATAAATCACCAAACAACGAATTTCGATGCTTTCACGCAAGGGCGCATCCGGCGGGGTGTTCGGGTGATCGAAGGCGGCATGCGGCACGAAGCGGGATACACCGCTGGCCTGCGAATCGTACTGCTTGAAGACGAGCGCCTCGTGCCGGTCCATCGCCGAGTAATAAGCCCATTGATGCCGGGGCGAATGTTCAACCAGATAGATTTCACCGGTGCGGTTCGGATAGCGCACCTCACTGGGCACGAGCCGGGTGGCCGACACCGTGCGCGCATCACAAACCGCAAGCGGCGTATCCAGCACCGGCCCTTTGATGGAGCGCCAGATATTGACGATGCTGTAGCGCTCGACCGCACCGGCTTCGATTGCGTCTTGCAGCACCAAGCCCAAGCGCTTGCGGCCTGATTCTTCGGAGTAATCGTTGTGGATACGGCCAGCGGCGGCCGCTTGCGTGCCGTCGCCGTGGCGGCCGAAGGTGAGCGCCGGCCGGCCGGCTTCGCGCTTGCGCACCAGATGGTCGAACACGTAGGCCCGCTGCGCACCGGTGACTGCGCGGGCCAGCTCTGCGGCCTCGCGGTAGTAGATATCGACGATGGCCGATTCGTCTTGAAAGTTGGTCACCGCCGAGGGCGCATCCCACAACTCGAACCCTTCCACATGCACCGATGGCCGGGCGGAGAAACTACGAGCGTCGGTGATGCGCATGGCGCGTACGTCGTACTCGCAGTTCTGCCACGGCTCGCCTTGCGGCGGTTGGTACATGTAGTTGTAGGGGCGCTCGCGGGTGGGCTGCAGGTAGGCCAGCCCGGCGATCACGGATGGCAGTTGCGGCGCGGATGGGGCGTAATGCTGCGTGAGTATCGAGGGCGGCTGGGTTGGTATCGCATTGCCAAATGACAGGCGGCGCAGGTCTGGCAGGGTTTGAGCTTGCATGAGGTTCTCCAAAGAGGAGCGTGCGGTTCATCGGGCATCGCATTCCCACAGCACGGGTCAGGTGCGACGAACCTGTATTACAGGTGAACCTGCAGCATGCCTCAAACGAGATTTACGCGCACTTGGCATGCGTATCATGCATGTGATGCAAGCGCACGAGCTTCGGCCTTGATCCAGTTGGCGACTTCCTGCACGTCTTCACGTGGCGTTGTGTCGGCCGAGATCAACCAATAGGCGTAGTCGCTGGGCTGCGGCCTGCCCGCGCTCAGTGCAACCAGACGCTTGTCCGCCAGCATCGGCGCCACCAAGGCCAATCGCCCCAGCGCAACGCCCTGCCCGGCGACGGCCGCTTGAATCACTTGATCGTATTGATTGAAGCGCAGAATGCCTTTGGGCTTGATTGCACCTAGCCCAAGCGCATTCAGCTGCGCGGCCCATTGGAGCCACGGCCGGCTCGGGTCGTCGAATTCAAGCAACACATATTCCGCAATCACGTCCAGCGTATCGAATCCTTGCAGTCCAAGCGATGGATGGGCGACCGGCGCGAGTGATTCGCCGAACAGATGCTCCGCGCCGGCCGGCATGCTGCTGGCGGTGCCATAGCGAATCGCCAGATCGACGCCTTCCGTACGCAGATCGAGCAGCTTGTTGTTGGTCGCCACGCGCAGGTCGATATTGGGAAATTGATGCTGGAAACGACCCAGGCGGGGCAGCAGCCACAGCGCGGTGACGCCGATGCTGGCAGTGACGGTAACCGGCAGCCGCTCGCGGGTTTTGCTCAGCGCACCGTAGACATCCTGCAGCTGTTGCACGGCGCTATCGGCAACCCGGAACAGCCGCTCACCCTCTGGCGTAAAAGTGATGGCGCGATAGCCACGGTGCAGCAGCTTGACGCCCAACGCCTCTTCCAGCGCTTGCACCTGCCGGCTGACGGCCGATTGGGTCAGGCACAAGTCTTGGGCCGCGAGCGTGATGCTCATGCGCCGGCCGACAGCGACGAAACCGCGCAGCAAATCCAGTGAGGCCATACGAACGAGGGGGAGAGACATTCCGAATCCTCAGGCAGCGGGGTAATAGCCGGCGCGGCTGGCCATCAATGCTGATGGGCCTCGGCAATCTGCTGCACTTGGGCAAGCGTAATCCCCGAGCGCTGCGCAATCGCGAGGGGGTGGTCTGTCTCCTCCAGCTCGATCAGCGGGCGCTCACCCACGGCCTGCGTATGCAGCATCGTTTTGAGGGACAGCGTGGTCGGCTCATAGGGCAAGGCGCTTTGCAGCCAAGCGAAGTATGGCGGTTCGTTCTCCCGCCCTGCTTCATCCCACAACTCGCAAGCGCGCAGGAAGTTGGTTTCACTGAGCGACACCCACGCCAGCCAGACAAAGGGCTCCGGTGCATCGTGCACCGGGATCAGAATCCGGCCGAGCATGAAGAAGTACTTTTCGTCGATCACGCATTGATCGGATGAGAGTTCGGTTCGGGCTGCGCGCTCGGCTTCCTGGATTTGAAACCACAACTCCGGCGCAATCGGGCCGAAGCACATCGGCAGTTCGTCGTGGTACTCACCGCAGGTCGTGCACGTGTACCCCGTCATCGATTCGTCACCCCATACACCACCTGCCCGGTCGGCCCGACCCGCGCGCCGGATTCGCAATGGCCGGTCTGGTCGTCAAAGAAGAAGTCCGGCTGGAATTCGCGCAGGAACGGGCCTTTTTCCAAGCCGCCGAGGAACATCGCTTCGTCGACTTCGATGTTCCAGCCCATCAGGGTGCGAATAGCGCGTTCGTGCGCCGGGGCGCTGCGGGCGGTGACGAGGGCGGTGCGGATTTTCATGCCGTGGGCTTCGCCTTGTTGCTGCAGGCGGTGCAGCGCTTCCAGCAACGGCCGGAACGGGCCGTCCGGCAGCGGCAGCGCGGCTTTGTCGTGTTCGTGGGCGTGGAAGGCCGGCAAGCCTTGGGCTTGAAAAACCTGCTCAGCTTCATCGGAGAACAGTACGGCGTCGCCGTCGAAGGCGATGCGGATTTCGTCGGCGTGAGTTTCGGCGGCTTGCACCGATTGCGGGTAGACGCGTGCGGCGGGGAAGCCGGCGTTGATGGCATCGCGCACGTCGGC
The DNA here is from genome assembly GCF_000711875.1 of Andreprevotia chitinilytica DSM 18519. GTDB lineage: Bacteria > Pseudomonadota > Gammaproteobacteria > Burkholderiales > Chitinibacteraceae > Andreprevotia > Andreprevotia chitinilytica. The sequence continues at coordinate 294,301 of NZ_JONM01000004.1, read as the reverse complement.
TTCGTTGGCGCTGAGGAAGAGGTTGGCCTTGAGCGGGGCGAGGTAGTGGTGCGCCGGTCGGCCACGGGTGAACACGCCGCGTTCGAGATGCAGGCCAGCGTGCTTGGCGGAGCGGAACACGCGCAGGCCGCTGACCGGATCGTTGCGCGACAGGATGACGACTTCGACCGGCTGCTGGCCGTTGCCATTGAACGCCAGCAGCTTTTTCACCAGCGGATAGGCGACGCCCGGCTTGGCCGGCAGATCGAGCAGGGACTGTTGCAGCGCCATATAGGCGGTGTCGTCGCTTTGCTCGAACACGCTGTTCTCTTCTTCGAAATCGAACAGTGCACGCGAGCTGATCGCGACGACCAATTTGCCATCGAGTGACGCTGCCATGTGAGGTCCTGTTGACGTTAGTTTCACGATTGCGTTTAGGGTAGTTCGGGATGCAGCGTTGGGCCGTGAAGCGCGCCGTGGTGTTTATCACCACAAGCGATTCACGGCACGGCGATACGCCCGAAATGCCCTAAACCCTCTACGTGCGAGGGATTTATCCTCGCTCAGTGATGGGGCTGGGCTTGTTGCCGCTGTCTCGCGTCACAACTGGTCTTTTCCAGCCCAGCGCAATCGCGAAACTAACGTTAACAGGGCCTCAGTCCTTTTTGATTTTGACTGGGCGTTGCCAGCCCGGAATCGTCACTTGCTTTGCGCGAGCAACGGTAAGCTCACCGGCCGGCGCATTCTTGCTGATGACCGAGCCCGCACCGGTCGTGGCTTCCTTGCCGATGGTGATCGGGGCGACCAGCACGTTGTTGGAGCCAATGCGCACGCCGTCTTCGATGATGGTGCGGAATTTGTTCACGCCGTCGTAATTGGCGGTAATGGTGCCCGCGCCAACGTTGACGCCGCTGCCCATGGTGGTATCACCGATATAGCTCAGGTGATTGACCTTGGAGCCTTCGGCGATGGTCGATTTCTTCACTTCGACGAAGTTGCCGATATGCACGTTGGCAGCCAGTTCGGCGCCGGGGCGCAGGCGGGCGTAGGGGCCGATCAGCGCGCCGGGGCCGACTTCGGCGTCTTCCAGATGGCAGAACGGGTGGATCACCGCACCGGCGAGTACCTTGACATTTTTCAACACGCAGTTGGCACCGATGCTGACATTGTCGGCGAGCTCCACCGTGCCCTCGAAGATGCAGTTCACGTCGATGACCACATCGCGACCGTGGCTGATGGTGCCACGTAGATCGAAACGGGCCGGGTCGAGCAGGCCCACGCCTGCGGCGAGCAGCGCATTGGCTTGTTCGCGCTGGTGGATGCGCTCCAGGCCGGCCAGTTGCAGCTTGTTGTTGATGCCTTCGGCCTCCCAGTGATCCTTGGGGTGGACGGTGGCGACCGGCACATCGTCACGCACGGCCAGCGCGATCAGATCGGTGGCGTAGTACTCGCCTTGGGCGTTGTCGTTCTTCAATTCGCCGAGCCAGCCTGCCAGTCGGGCCGTGGGCAGGGCGAGGATGCCAGTGTTCATTTCGCGGATCGCGGCTTGCTCGGGCGTGCAGTCTTTTTGCTCGACGATGGCTTGCACTTCACCCGCAGCATTGCGAACGATGCGGCCGTAGCCGGTGGCATCGTCGAGGATGTCGGTGAGAATGCCGAGTTTGCCGCCAGCGCTGACATCCAGCAGCTTTTGCAGTGTTTCGAGGCGCGTGAGAGGCACATCGCCGTACAACATCAAGGTCACGTCGCCGGCCACATGGGGCATCGCTTGCGCCAGTGCGTGACCGGTACCGAGTTGTTGCGCTTGATGCGCCCAGGCGAGGTCGGCTTGATCTGCGAATGCAGCTTGCACCTGCTCGCCGCCGTGGCCATAGACGACCACCAACTTGCCCGCGCCGAGCTTGCGGGCGGTATCGAGCACGTGGCCAAGCAGTGGTTTGCCGGCGATCGGGTGCAACACCTTGGGCAGACTGGAATACATGCGCTTGCCTTGGCCGGCAGCGAGGATAACGACGTTGAGCGATGGGGACATGATCAGCAGACGGATTCAAAAAGGATGGCGGCATTGTAGCGCCTGCCACCTGTGCCGCGTTGCTGGTGGAGGTGCTGAATCGATACAGGATGTTCCTGATCCTGCTCGCACCAGTTTGGGGTGCTAAATGACATATGCGTGAAATACATGCATGGAAGCACCGCGCCGTCCTACCCGAGGGTTGCGGGTGCTGGATCACAAGTCCACAGCCCACAGAGAGGCACCTGCATGATCAGTGTGTTTGAAATGTTCAAAATCGGCATCGGGCCATCCAGCTCACATACGGTCGGGCCGATGATTGCGGCGAAACGATTCGCCGATGAAGTGCGAGACAACGGCCAGTTGCCGCAAGTCGGCCGGGTGTTGGTTGAGCTGTATGGTTCACTGGCGCTAACCGGCATCGGCCACGGTACGGTCGATGCGCTTCTGAATGGCCTGGAAGGGCAAACACCGCGCGATGTTGATCCGGCGGCGATTCTGCCCCGCGCCAAGCAATTGATTGCTGGCGCAGACCTGCAACTGGCCGGCATCCACCCGGTGCCGTTCACGGCCAGGACGGATTGCCTGATGCACCGGGATCAAGCGCTGCCACGCCATCCGAACGGGATGCGGTGCTCTGCTTTTGCAGCGGATGGATCGTTATTGGCATCCACCGTTTACTACTCGGTTGGTGGCGGGTTTGTGGTCACAGAGGCCGAGTTCGATCAAGCACCACTAACGCGTACTCCACCGCCCTATCCCTTTACCACAGCCGCCGAATTACTCGGCTTTTGCCGACAGGAAAACAAAAGCATCGCCCAGATCGTGCTGGCCAACGAATGCACATGGCAGCCGGAACAGGACATACGCCGGCAACTATTGGAAATCGCCGAGACGATGGCGATGTGCGTGCGACGCGGCTGCAAAGCCGACGGCATCTTGCCCGGCCCGTTCAAGGTGCGGCGACGCGCACCGGGCCTGTATACGAAGTTGTACGACATGCTAGAAACCGGCCGTAATGATGTGATGCTGTGGCCGCTGGTGTACGCGCTGGCGGTGTCGGAGGAAAACGCGGCCGGTGGGCGAGTAGTAACAGCGCCGACCAATGGCGCGGCGGGCATCGTGCCAGCAGTACTGCAGTTCTATTGCGACTTTCACCCTGATCCGAACGATGCCGGCATTGTCGACTTTCTGCTGACGGCCGCGGCGATCGGCATGCTGTACAAGCGCAACGCGTCGATCTCTGGCGCAGAAGTGGGCTGTCAGGGCGAGGTTGGCGTGGCCTGTTCGATGGCGGCCGGTGCATATTGTGCGGTGCTGGGCGGCACGTTGGCCCAGATCGAGAACGCGGCGGAGATTGCGATGGAGCATCACCTTGGGCTGACTTGCGATCCGGTCGGGGGTTTGGTGCAGGTGCCATGCATCGAACGCAACGGTGTGGCGGCAGAGAAGGCCATCAAGATCGCTCAGCTGGCGTTGCTGGAAAGCGGGGAGCATGTGGTGTCGCTCGATCAGGTGATCGCGACGATGTATCGCACCGGGATGGATATGCGAAACAGCTACAAGGAGACGTCGTTGGCAGGGTTGGCGGTGACGATTGCGTTGCCGGATTGTTGATCAGCACGGCCCCCATTTTGTAGGAGCGAGCTTGCTCGCGATTGCCGGCCAGATTCAGCAGCGCCATCGCGAGCAAACTCACTCCTACGTGAGGTCACGAATTTGACGAGCGTTTTGCCTGACTAAGCTGAGCACAAAAAACAAAAGCAGCCCAAAGGCTGCTTTTGTCGTCTTGCGGATGTGGGGCTTAGTGGCCGCGCTTTCTGAGCTTCTCCACCACGGCGAGTTTCGCCACGGCTTCGAGCAACTCGGCTTGCGCCATTGCAAAGTCCATCGAACCGGTGCGGTTCTTCAGGGCTTCTTCGGCCTTCAGCTTCGCTTCGTGCGCCTTGGCTTCGTCGATGTCGGCACCGCGAATCGCGGTATCCGCCAGCACCGTCACCACGTGCGGCTGCACTTCAAGCAAACCACCCGAAACGTACAGGATGATATCCGGATCGTTCGAGTTGGCCGGCTTGATGCGCACTGCGCCCGGACGAACCCGGGTGAGCAGCGGTGCGTGACGCGGCAGGATACCAATCTCACCCTTGTCGGCAGGCGCCGAGACGAACTCGGCGGTACCGGAGTAGATCAGTTCCTCTGCGCTCACCACGTCCACGTGCATGGTCATGGCCATTCCCTATCCCCTTATTGCAAGGTCTTGGCTTTTTCGATCGCTTCTTCGATGCCGCCAACCATGTAGAAGGCCTGCTCTGGAAGGTGATCGTAATCGCCGTTGAGAATGCCCTTGAAGCCCTTGAGGGTTTCCTTCAGCGGCACATACTTGCCCGGCGAGCCGGTGAACACTTCGGCAACGTGGAACGGCTGCGACAGGAAACGCTGGATCTTACGCGCACGGGCCACAGCGAGTTTGTCTTCAGGAGACAACTCGTCCATACCCAGAATCGCGATGATGTCCTGCAGTTCCTTGTACTTCTGCAGCGTTTGCTGCACGCCACGGGCGACCGAGTAGTGCTCGTCGCCAACGACTTGCGGGTCCAGCTGGCGCGAGGTCGAGCCGAGCGGATCGACGGCCGGGTAGATACCCAGCGCAGCGATGTCACGCGACAGAACGACGGTTGCATCCAAGTGGGCGAAGGTCGTTGCCGGAGACGGGTCGGTCAAGTCATCCGCAGGCACGTAAACGGCCTGGATGGAGGTGATCGAACCGGACTTGGTCGAAGTGATGCGCTCTTGCAGCGCGCCCATTTCTTCGGCCAGCGTCGGCTGGTAACCCACCGCGGACGGCATACGACCCAGCAGAGCGGACACTTCAGTACCGGCCAGCGTGTAGCGGTAGATGTTGTCCACGAAGAACAGGATGTCGCGGCCTTCGTCACGGAAGTGCTCGGCGATCGACAGACCGGTCAACGCAACGCGCAGGCGGTTGCCTGGCGGTTCGTTCATCTGGCCGTACACCATCGCCACTTTGTCGAGGACGTTGGAGTCCTTCATTTCGTGGTAGAAGTCGTTGCCCTCACGGGTACGCTCACCCACGCCGGCAAACACGGACAAACCGCTGTGCGCCTTGGCGATGTTGTTGATCAATTCCATCATGTTGACGGTCTTGCCCACACCAGCGCCGCCGAACAGGCCGACCTTACCGCCCTTGGCGAACGGGCAAACCAAGTCAATCACCTTGATGCCGGTTTCCAGCAGGTCGATGGATTGGTTCAGCTCGTCGAACTTCGGCGCAGCTTGGTGAATGGCGCGGCGGACTTCGGTTTGCACCGGGCCAGCTTCGTCAATCGGGTTGCCCAGCACGTCCATGATACGGCCGAGTGTTGCGTTACCAACCGGCACCGAGATCGGTGCGTGGGTATTGCCCACCAGCAGGCCACGCTTCAGGCCATCGGTCGAGCCCATGGCGATCGAACGCACTACGCCGTCGCCAAGCTGTTGCTGGACTTCCAGCGTCAGGTCTTGGTCAACGAGCTTGAGCGCGTCATACACCTTGGGCAGGTTGTCGCGCGGGAATTCCACGTCGACCACCGGGCCAATGATTTGTACGATTTTCCCTTGGCTCATCGTTAGGGTTCCTAATAGTAAATTCGGGTTGGCGATCTGTTAAACCGCTGCAGCGCCGGCGCAGATTTCCGAAAGTTCTTTCGTAATCGCTGCTTGACGCGTCTTGTTGTACAGCAGTTGCAGATTGCCGATCACCTTGTCAGCGTTATCGGTTGCGGCCTTCATTGCCACCATCCGCGACGCTTGCTCGGAAGCCATGTTTTCCGCCACAGCCTGGTAAACCAGTGCTTCGAGGTAGCGGCTCATCAGCTCGTCGATGACAGTCTTGGCATCCGGCTCGAACAGGTATTCCCAGTTGTACTCATGCTGGGACGGCTTGGCGATTGCGTCGCCAGCCAGTGGCAGCAACTGTTCAATCGTCGGTTCCTGACGCATGGTGTTGATGAACTTGGTGTACACGAGGTGCACTTCGTCCACTTCACCCGCCGCGAACGCATCGATCATGACCTTGATCGGTCCGATCAATTGTTCGAGGTGCGGCGTGTCACCAAGGCCGGTCGCGTGCGACAGAACCTTGGCACCATTGCGGGCCATGAAACCGAAACCTTTGTTGCCGATAGCAGTAACCGCGCTTTCGGCGCCGTTCTGATGCCATTCCTTCATCTTGCCGAGGGCCAGACGCAGCGCGTTGGTGTTCAAGCCACCGCACAAGCCTTTGTCCGACGTCACGACGATGAGGCCAACCCGTTTGACGCTGTCGCGCACCACGAGATAAGGATGCTGGTAGTCCACCAGCGCTTGGGCCAGGTGAGCCGTGACCTTGCGGATTTTTTCACCGTAAGGGCGGGCCGAGCGCATGCGCTCCTGGGCTTTGCGCATCTTGGACGTAGCCACCATTTCCATGGCGCGGGTGATCTTCTGCGTGTTTTTGACGCTCTTGATCTTGGTCCGGATCTCTTTGCCGCCTGCCATGATTCGTTTCCTTTATCCGGTTCCGAATCAGTAGGCGCTGCCGGCCTTGAACGCATCCACAGCCGCGAGCAGCTTGGCTTCGTCGTCGCCGGAAAGGTCACCCTTTTCTTCGACACGAGCCAGCACATCGGCGTGGTTTGCCTTCAGGTCAGCCAGGAAAGCGGCTTCGAACGCCAGTGCACGCTCAACCTTGATGTCGTCGTACTTGCCCTTGCCGATCAGCAAGAGGGTCACGGCGAGTTCAGCCACCTTGAGCGGAGCGTACTGGGCCTGCTTCATCAGCTCGGTCACCAGCTTGCCGCGTTCCAGCTGCTTGCGGGTTGCTTCGTCCAGGTCAGATGCGAACTGGGCAAACGCCGCGAGTTCACGATACTGAGCCAGCGCGAGACGCACACCACCGCCGAGCTTGCGCACGACCTTGGTCTGAGCCGAACCACCAACGCGAGACACCGAGATACCGGCGTTCATGGCCGGACGGATACCGGCGTTGAACAAGTCGGTTTCCAGGAAGATCTGGCCGTCGGTAATCGAGATCACGTTGGTCGGAACGAAGGCGGAAACGTCACCAGCTTGCGTTTCGATGATCGGCAGAGCGGTCAGCGAGCCAGTCTTGCCCTTCACGGCGCCACCGGTCAGCTTTTCGACTTCGGCTTCGTTGATGCGGGAAGCGCGCTCGAGCAGACGGGAGTGCAAATAGAACACGTCACCAGGGTAAGCTTCACGGCCCGGCGGACGGCGCAGCAGCAGCGAGATCTGGCGATAAGCCACAGCTTGCTTGGACAGATCGTCATAAACGATCAGTGCGTCTTCGCCGCGGTCGCGGAAGTATTCGCCCATCGTGCAACCGGAGTAGGCAGCGATGTATTGCAGCGCAGCCGATTCGGATGCAGCAGCAGCGACGATGATCGTGTGATCCAGCGCGCCGTGCTCTTCGAGCTTGCGCACCACGTTGGCGATCGACGATGCCTTCTGGCCGATGGCGACGTAGATACACACGACGCCAGTGCCTTTCTGGTTGATGATCGCATCCAGCGCGACAGCGGTCTTACCGGTCTGACGGTCACCAATGATCAGCTCACGCTGACCACGGCCGATCGGCACCATGGTATCGATGGACTTGATACCGGTTTGCAGCGGCTGCGACACGGATTGGCGAGCAATAACGCCCGGCGCGATCTTTTCGATCGGGCTGGTCAGCGTCGTGCCCAGCGGACCCTTGCCATCGATCGGTTGACCGAGAGCATTGACCACGCGGCCGATGAGTTCGCGGCCGACCGGCACTTCGAGAATGCGGCCAGTGCATTTGACTTCGTCGCCTTCGGAGATGTGGGTGTATTCACCCATCACCACGGAGCCGATGGAATCGCGCTCAAGGTTGAGCGCCAGACCGAAGGTATTACCCGGGAATTCCAGCATTTCGCCCTGCATCACATCGGACAAGCCGTGGATACGAACGATACCGTCGGTGACCGACACAACCGTACCAGTGGTACGGGTTTCGGCGCCTTCCGACAGATTCTGGATCCGAGCTTTAATCAGTTCACTGATTTCGGACGGATTGAGTTGCATTAAAAATCTCCTAGCTCTTCAGGCTCGTCGCGAGCGCTGCCAGCTTGCCTTTGACGGATGCATCGATCACCAGATCACCGACCGTCACCTTGACGCCACCGATGAGGTCCGGATTGACCGTGACTTCGGCTGCGACCTTGCGGTGCAGCTGGGCAGAAAGCTGACTCGCCAGCGTATTCTTCTGGGCGTCATCAAGCGGAAAAGCCGATTCGATCACGGCTTCGACTTCGCCTTCTTCGGCGGCTTTCAGTGCTTCGAATAATTCCGAAACACCGGCCAGCGCCGTAAAGCGACCGTTTTCCAGCACGATGGCAATGAGGTTTTTCGTCTCATTGCTGACATTGCCGCCCAGCAGGCTGACCAGCAGCTGCTGAACCTGAGTTGCGGAATACTTAGGGTTGGCCACGACGTCTTGGGCGGTCTGGTCCTGAGCGATCAGGGCCAGGTTAGCGAGCACTTCCGACCATTGGCCGAGAGTGCTGGACTCTTTCGCCAGACGGAAGACAGCCTCGGCATAAGGTCTTGCGACGGTGATGAGTTCTGCCATGACTGTCTTACAGTTCCGCTTTGATGGATGCCAACAGATCGGCGTGCTTCGCTGCGTCGATCTCGCGTTTCAGGATCTTCGTAGCACCGTCAACGGCCAGCTCGGCGACCTGCAGGCGCAGGACTTCCTTGGCATGTTGAACTTGGCTATCGATTTCAGCCTGAGCGCCTTTGACCAGCCGCTCACCTTCGTGCTTGGCCGCAGTCTTCGCCTCTTCGACGAGTTGCGTTGCACGCTTTTCGGCTTGGGCAATGATCTCGGCGGCATGCTGTTTGGCTTCGCGCAGTTTGTCTGCGGAGGCTTTCTCGGCATTCGCCAGATCTTGCTTGGCACGATCAGCGGCAGAGAGACCCTCGGCAATACGACGAGCGCGCTCTTCCATCATGTTGGTCAGCGGAGGCCACACGAATTTCATCGTGAACAGGACCAGGATCACAAAAGTGATCATCTGGCCTAGCAGGGACAAATTGATATCCACGCTGAATGTCCTCCAGGTTAGGTTTTAGCGTTGGCTAAATTAGTGAGCCGCTGCCAGAACCGCACCCAGGAACGGGTTGTTGAAGGTGTAGAGCATGGCAACACCAACACCGATCATCGAGATCGCGTCCAACAGACCGGCGATGATGAACAGCTTGGTTTGCAGAACCGGGATCATTTCCGGTTGGCGAGCCGAGGACTCGAGGAACTTGCCGCCCAGGATGGCGAAACCCAGAGCAGTACCGATAGCAGCCAGACCGATGATGATCGCAGCAGCGATCACGGTGAAGCTCTGTACGGAAGCGATTTCAGCAACAGCCATTTCTAAAACTCCTAAAAGGATGGTTGAGGTTGGTATGGAAAATACACGAGCCAGTCAGGCAGGGCCTGCCCGGCGCGATTTCTTAGTGATCTTCTACCGCGAGGGACAGGTAGACGATCGTCAGCATCATGAATACGAAGGCTTGCAGGGTCACGATCAGGATGTGGAAGATCGCCCATGGCGCGCCCAGCACCCAGTTGATCCACCATGGCAGCAGCGCAATCAGGATGAAGATCAACTCGCCGGCATACATGTTGCCGAAGAGACGCAAGGAGAGGGAGATCGGTTTGGCGATCAGCTCGACCATCTGCATGACGAAGTTAGGCAACAACAGCGCGATCTTCATGCCGATCGACTCAGCGTGGAACGGCGCGGTGAAGACTTCCTTGATCCAGCCGCCAAGGCCCTTGGCTTTGATCGAGAAGCCGATGATGCAGAACATCACCGAGATGGAGAGTGCAAAGGTTTGATTCACGTCAGCGGTCGGGACGACGCGCAGCTTGACGTCTTCCGGTGCCATGCCGAAGCCGTAATGGCCAATGGCTTGGGCAATCGTCGGCAGCAGGTCAACCGGCAGGAAGTCCATCGCGTTCATCACGAAAACCCAACAGAAGATCGTCAGTGCCAGCGGGCCGATCACCTTGGATTTGGCATGGAAAGCATCCTTGACTTGCGAATCGACCATTTCAACGATCAGTTCGACAAAGTTTTGCAGTTTGCCCGGTACGCCACTGGTGGCCTTGCGGGCCACCATGGCGAAGATGCCAACGAAGAGGAAGCCAAGAATCAGGCCAACCCAGAAGGTATCGAGGTGGAAACCACTGGCGGTCTGATTGAAAGCCAGGTGGTGCTTGATGTATTCCGTTGCGTTATGTTCTGCAGCCATGGTCACTTTTTGCCATCAAACTTGATTAAAAGCCCGAACCAGTAGGCGCTGGCCGCTGCGAGATAACCTCCAAACAGCGCTAACCAAACCACCTGCCGGTAAAAAAAGATTACTGCCGCGAAGGCCGCGAGCGTAAAGCTCAGCTTGACCATTTCCGCTGCGAAGTGCTGGCGCATGAGCGCCGCTGGTGGCCCGATTTCGATTCGGTAGGCGATGCGCGCATAAAGTCGCGCGCCCAACACCGAAATCGATCCACCGATGAGACTTGCAATCGCCGGAGCCCGACCCCATAAAAGGAGAATCAGCAGGGAGACGACCAATGTAATCGCCGTACCGAGGACTACAATGCCCCGGACTTGTGCCTTGCTGTTCATAAGCCGCCGCCAGTCAAACCCCGCGATTATACGGAGCTGCTCGCCGTAGCGTCAATTTTGCCACTTGTAAGAAATGGTTTAATTTGGGTGCATCGCGCACCATTTTTGTGCAAATCAAGCAATCAGCCGGGTTTCCACCGCTGATTTCAATCACTATTTCAATAAGGTCAACAACCGATCCAGTTCGTCGAGACTGGCATAATCGATGGTGACCCGACCTGCGCCCTTGGCACCGGTCTTGATCGCGACACGCGCTCCCAGACGTTCAGACACCTCTTCTTCCAGTCGGCGCACATCCGGATCAACCCGCTTTTCCGCCTTGAGCGCCGGGCCTTCCTGAATCTTCTTGACCAGCGCCTCGGCCTCGCGGACCGACAAGCCCTTGAGTGCGATGGTCTTGGCTGCATCCAACTGCGGCAACATATCCAGCGGCAACAAGGCGCGAGCGTGGCCCATGTCGAGCTGGCCACTCATCAGCATGTCGCGAACGGGCACCGACAACTGCAGCAACCGCAACAAGTTGCTGACGGTGACGCGTGATTTGCCGACCGCATGCGCAGCTGCTTCGTGCGTCATGCCGAATTCGTCGATCAAACGCTGCAAACCTTGTGCTTCTTCCAACGCATTGAGGTCTTCACGCTGGATGTTCTCGATCAACGCCATCGCCGCGACGGCTTCATCCGCCACTTCGCGGACCAGCGCCGGAATTTCGGTCAGGCCGGCGATGCGGCTGGCACGCCAACGGCGCTCACCGGCAATGATTTCATAGCGCTCAACGCCATCAAGCGGGCGCACGAGTATCGGCTGCATCAGGCCTTGCGCCTTGATCGACTCGGCCAGCTCGTTGAGCGCGTCCTGATCGATTTGTGTGCGCGGCTGATACTTGCCTGGCTGCAACACGTCGATGGAGAGCTGCTGCAAGCTATCGGTGGTTTCGCCCATCAGGGCATCGAGCCCCCGGCCGAGGCCCTTGAATTTCTTGCTGACCATGTGATTCCCGGCGCCGGGTTCGCCGGCGTTCAAACTGGTTGGACGGATTGGGCCGGATTATGCCGCGCCAGCAGTTCTTCGGCGAGCTGCAGATACGCAATCGCGCCTTTCGACCCCTTATCGTAGGAGAGGATCGGGCGCCCATATGAAGGAGCCTCGGCGAGCCGAACGTTGCGCGGGATGACGGTGTGATAGAGCTTGCTGGTGAAGTGCCTGACCAGCTGATCGCTGACTTGCTGGGCCAAGGTGCTGCGCGGATCGAACATCGTGCGCAGCAGCCCTTCGATCTCGATCTTGCGATTGAGGTTTTGCTTCACGCGCTTGAGCGTGTTCACCAGATCGGACAAGCCTTCCAGCGCGTAGTACTCGCATTGCATCGGGATCATGACCGCATCTGCGGCGACCAGGCCGTTGAGCGTCAGCAGATTGAGCGCAGGCGGGCAATCGAGAATCACGAAGTCGTATTTGCCGATCAGGCTGGCCAGTGCCGACTTGAGCCGCATTTCGCGTGCTTCGGCATCGACCAGCTCCACTTCCGCACCGGCAAGATCGCGATTGGCCGGCAACACATCGAAACCGCCGGACTCTGACACCATCACCGCCTGCTCAATGGCAGATTCGCCAATCAGCAACGTGTAGATCGTGTGTTCCAGCTTGGCTTTGTCGATACCGGCGCCCATGGTCGCATTGGCTTGCGGATCGAGATCGACCAGCAGAATGCGCTTATCCAGGTGTGCAAGACTTGCAGCCAGATTCACGGCGGTGGTGGTCTTGCCCACGCCGCCCTTCTGGTTCGCGATCGCCAATACGCGTGTCTGACGCTGGCTCATCATGCGCGAACCAGATGCACGAGATGGCGCTCGGCATCCAAGCCTGGCACGGTCAGCGAATCGACCCCTATTGCCTTGAATTCGGCCGGCAGCAGGGCGATTTCCTCATGGGGATAGACACCCTTGAGCGCAGCCCATTCGCCGTCATCCGCGAGCAGGTGTTTCGTCAGTTTCACGAATTCGGCGAGGTCGGAGAACGCGCGTGAGGTGATGACGTTGAACGGCGCTTCCGGCCGATAGCTTTCCACCCGCTCGGTCAACACGGTGACATTCGGCAGCTGCAAGTCGACGACGGCTTGGCGCAGAAAGGTGGTTTTCTTGTGATTGGAATCGAGCAGGAACAGCTGCCAATCCGGTCGGGCAATCGCCAGCGGAATACCCGGCGTACCAAAACCCGAACCGACATCGAGGATACGTGCACCAGCATTCGCCTTGAAGTACTTCAGCGGCGCGAGCGAATCGAGCAGGTGATGCGGCACCATCCGCTCCGGCTCACGCACAGCGGTCAGACTGTAGGTCTTGTTCCATTTGGCCAGCAGGCCGACGTAGGCCAGCAGGCTTTGCTGCTGCGTGTCGCTCAGCGGCAAGCCCAGCGACTTCAAGCCATGAGCGAGTGCGTCTGCAAGCGGGGCGGGCGCAAGAAGGGTCATTTAAGCTACCTTGGTCTCTTTCGCCATATTGGCGAGTTTCTTCAGATGCACCAGCAGCAGAGCGATGGCCGCCGGGGTAATACCGGAGATCCGGCTGGCTTGGCCCAGTGTTTCCGGGCGTTGCTTGCCCAGCTTTTGCTGCACTTCCTTGGATAGGCCCGGCACGATGGAATAATCGAAATCGGCAGGCAAGCGCACGTCGTCGAGGGTATCGCGTTTCGCCACTTCGTGCTGTTGCCGTTCGATGTAGCCCTGATACTTGACCTGGATTTCCACCTGTTCGGCAACAAGCTCATCGGTGACGGGCGCTTGGCCATCTTTCGGTTGGGCAGCACTCAATCCCAGCAACGCGGCATAGCTGACTTCCGGTCGACGCAACAGCTCGGCCAAGCTGTATTCACGCTCGATCGGCTTGCCAAAGACCGGAATCGCCTCGGCATCAGTGATCAGACGCGAATTGACCCAGGTCGATTTGAGCCGTTGTAGTTCGGCTTCCACGGCATCACGCTTCGTGCAGAACAAATCCCATTGCTCGTCACCAACCACACCGAGCTTGCGGCCGATCTCGGTCAGGCGCAGATCGGCGTTGTCTTCACGCAGCTGCAAGCGGTATTCGGCGCGGCTGGTGAACATGCGGTACGGCTCGGTCACGCCAAGCGTAACGAGGTCATCGACCAGCACGCCAAGGTAGGCCTCGTCACGACGTGGTGTCCACGCATCTTGCTCACGCGCAAACAGCGCCGCGTTGATGCCGGCAAACAGACCTTGCGCCGCCGCTTCTTCATAACCGGTGGTGCCATTGATCTGGCCGGCAAAAAACAGTCCGGCAATGGCTTTCGATTCAAAGCTGGCTTTCAGACCACGCGGGTCGAAATAGTCGTACTCGATCGCATAACCGGGGCGCAGGATGCGGGCGTTTTCCAAACCCTGGATCGACTGCACGGCGGCGAGCTGGATATCGAATGGCAGACTGGTCGAGATGCCGTTCGGATAAAACTCGTTGGTATCGAGACCTTCCGGCTCCAGAAAAATCTGGTGGCTATCCTTATCGGCAAAGCGATTGATCTTGTCTTCGATGCTGGGGCAATAACGCGGGCCAACGCCTTCGATCTTGCCGGTGAACATCGGGCTGCGATCAAAACCGCTGCGGATGATGTCGTGTGTTTTCAGATTGGTGTGCGCGATCCAGCACGGCAGTTGCTTGGGATGCATGGCGCGGTTGCCACGCACCGAGAACACCGGTTCCGGCACATCGCCCGGCTGGATGGCCAGCACCGAGAAGTCAATGGTGCGGCCGTCGATCCGTGGCGGCGTACCGGTCTTGAGTCGGCCGACCGGCAGTTGTAGCTCACGCAAACGATGTGAGAGCGAGATGGAGGCCGGATCGCCAGCGCGGCCGCCGATGTGGTTTTCCAGCCCGACGTGGATCTTGCCGCCCAAGAAGGTGCCCGCAGTGAGCACGACAGCGGCGGCTTCGAAGCGAATGCCGATCTGCGTGATCGCGCCGATGACGCGATCACCATCAACGATCAGATCAGCGACTTCTTGCTGGAACAGATCGAGGTTCGGCTGGTTTTCCAGCATGTGGCGGATGGCGGCTTTGTAGCGCACCCGGTCGGCTTGGGCACGCGTGGCTCGCACGGCCGGGCCTTTGCTGGAATTGAGGGTTTTAAACTGAATGCCGCCGAGATCGGTCGCCAGCGCCATGGCGCCGCCGAGGGCATCGACTTCCTTGACGAGGTGGCCCTTGCCGATACCGCCGATCGAAGGGTTGCAACTCATCTGGCCGAGCGTTTCGATATTGTGCGTGAGCAGCAGCGTTCTGCGTCCCATGCGCGCGCTGGCCAGCGCGGCCTCGGTGCCGGCATGACCGCCTCCGACAACGATCACGTCATAACGGATGGGATAGAGCATGGGTTCTCGCGCTGCAGAAAATCAAATCAGGGCGAATATTCTACGGTAAAACAGGTACTTGCGCCATGAACGGGCGTCATCGGCGTATGAACAAAAATGGCCCGCATTGGGCGGGCCATTTTTTCCGGCATCGATCGTGGTGAGCGGATTCAAATCAATCCGCAGGCGCGCGCAGCTTCAACTGCGGCACCGACGATACCGGCATCGTTCTTCAACTCTGCCGCGACGACTTCACAGCGCAAACCGGTCATTTCCGGAATGAACTTCTCCGCCTTTTTACTGATGCCGCCGCCGATCACTACGCGATCCGGCGAAAACAGCAAATCCAGATGCTGCAGGTAACCGTTCAGGCGCGGATTGAAATCCTTCCATTTCAAGTCGAGATCGTCCTTCACCTTGCCGGAACAGTATTTCTCGGCAATCGTGTCCTTCGGATAAATCAGATGGCCGAACTCGGTATTGGTGATCAACACACCATCAACAATCAAGGCGCTGCCGATGCCGGTGCCAAGCGTAATCACGATGGTCTTGCCCGCTTTGCCCTTGGCCGCGCCAAACAGTACTTCCGCGAGCCCGGCCGCATCGGCATCGTTCAACAGCTTCACCGGCAGGCCGATGGCATCCGCCAGGATTTCTTCAGCTGGCGCATCGATCCAGCTCTTGTCCACATTCGCGGCCGACAACGTACGGCCTTTATCCACAATCGCGGGGAAGGTGATACCAACTGCTCCGGTCCACTTGAATTGATCAACGAGCTCCTTGACCACACGCCCCACCGCTTCTGGCGTGGAAGGCTGCGGCGTATCAAGCCGAACGCGTTCGGCCAGCAATTCGCCGGTTTCAACATTGACCGGCGCGCCTTTGATGCCGGTACCGCCGATGTCGATGCCAAAAACGACTTTGGATGAAGAGTTGGCTGTGGTCATGAGTTTTGCCCGAGATGTCCGAATGATCCAATTGACATAAATAAAGTCCGGGCCGAAGTCTGACTTCGGCCCGGCGGGAACACAAGCAGGGTTTACCCATCCCTGCGGGGGACAGTCAGTGCGGTGTCGGCTTGGTGCCCTGCTGCAGTTCAACGAAGCGTTGCTTGTCAGCAGCAGCATGTTTTTTCACGTCTTCAATCTCGGCCAGCTTTTTCTGCGTATCGGCATCGATGTCATCGATTTCCTTCTGCGCCACTGCCCGATCCGCATCCAGATCGGCTGGTAGCTGCCGCTTGGCCTTTTGCAGACGGGCGATCTGCTCCTGAATACGCTTGAGCCTGCCATCCGCGCTTTGACGGCGTAGCTTGTTGGTCTGAATGCCGGACTGGATCGCTTCGATCTGCCGATCCCGCAACAGGTCGATGTCTTCCGGCTTGGAGAACGACTGCAGCAGCGCCTTGTCACGCCGCTGCTGTTCGCGCTGCTTTTCTTGCTCATCTTGCTGGCGCGCTTTTTCCTCTTCGGAAATTTTTTTCTCCGGAACTTTGCGCACCATGCCGCGCTGATCAAGCTCGGTCACCCCGCTCTTGGTGTTGCCAACGGGGGGCTTGTCGCTGAATTGGACGTTGCCGTTTTCATCGACCCACTTGTACAACTTGGCCTCAAGCGGCCCCGCAAAGAGGGTAAGGCAGACGACGGTCAATACACCCAGACGCATGATGCTGTCACTTCCTCGTTTTTTGGCCGCGTTAATACGCGGCTCTGTTTATTTATATAGCTGCCGTTATTCGATGCCGTACTGATTTCGGTACGCTTTGACCTTATCCAGATAATCGACAAGCAATGGCGAGTCGGCGAGATAACCGATCAGATCGCGCAAGGTGGCAATCGGAATCACAGGAATACCATATTGCTGTTGCACTTCTTGTACCGCGCTCAAATCACCCTGACCCCGTTCCATCCGATCCAGCGCAATCAACACACCGGCCGGCTCCGCGCCATTGGCACGGATCAGGTTCACTGATTCGCGCACGCTGGTGCCAGCCGAAATCACGTCATCAATGATCAGCACGCGGCCTTTGAGCGGCGCCCCAACCAATACACCGCCTTCGCCGTGATCCTTGGCTTCCTTGCGATTGAACGAAAACGGTACGTTATGGCCGGCTTCAGCCAGTTTCACCGCCGTAGCGGCTGCCAGCACGATGCCTTTATAGGCCGGCCCGAACAACACATCGAATTGCACTTGCGATGCCAGCGCTGCTTGCGCGTAAAACCGCGCTAATTCACCCACCGAAGCCCCGTCGCTAAACAATCCGGCGTTAAAGAAGTACGGCGAATTACGCTTGGCTTTGGTGATAAACTCCCCGAACAAAAGCACTTTTTGTGCCACGGCGAATTCGATGAATTCTCGACGAAAATCAGACATTGAATCGTTCCTTTTGCTGCAAATTGTAAGTCGCTGGCAAGTTTTAAAAGCGCCGTTTTGCGCGACCATGTGACAAAAAACAGCATATCACGCCGCGCAATGGCCTGCCGCACCCGCCATTTTGCCTGTTTTGAACCCGATCAAATCCCCTGGAGCGTCATCTTGAGAATTGTCAGCGCGAACCTGAATGGAATCCGTTCTGCTACCAACAAGGGCTTTCTTGACTGGCTCGCCCAATCGGGCGCCGATGTTGTCGCGCTGCAGGAGCTCAAAGCGCAGGATGCCGACCTGACCGAAGCGATGCGCGCGACGGGCGGCTACAAGGGTTATTTCCATTACGCCGAGAAAAAAGGCTATAGCGGCGTGGGCCTGTATTGCCGACGAGAGCCGGATGCGGTGATCGAAGGATTGGGCATTCCAGAATTCGATAGCGAAGGCCGTTACCTGGAAGCGCAATGGGGCAATCTGTCAGTGATTTCACTCTATCTGCCGTCCGGCTCCAGCTCTGAAGAGCGCCAACAGGTGAAATTCGCCTTCATGGAAGCCTTCTGGCCCCATTTGGCGAAGCTTGCAGCCAGCGGGCGCGAAGTGATCCTGCTGGGTGACTGGAACATCGCCCACAAGGAGATAGATCTGAAGAACTGGAAGGGCAACCTGAAGAATTCAGGCTTCCTGCCGGAAGAGCGCGCCTGGATCGGCCGCGTGTTCGGTGATCTGAACCTGGTCGACGTCTGGCGCACGCTGTACCCGGAACAGCCCGGTTACACGTGGTGGAGCAATCGCGGCCAGGCTTATGCCAAGGATGTGGGTTGGCGCATCGATTACCAGATCGCCACACCGGGCATCGCTGCCAAGGCGCAATCGGCGTCGGTCTACAAGGCCGAGAAGTTTTCCGATCACGCACCGTTGATCGTTGATTACGACTATCCGCTGTAAAACTCAGCGCACGATGGGGCTGATGCAAGGTCAGCCCGTCGTGATGCGGTTCAATGTTTCTCCGACCATGGCGCAACCCGAAACAACAGCATCATTCCGGGAATGGCTAGCAGCGCGCACAGCCAGAAGAAATCAGTCCAGCCAAGCCGTTCCACCAACCAACCCGTACTGGCATTGAAGAAGGTACGCGGCACCGCAGCGAGGCTGGTGAACAGCGCGATCTGCGTGGCGGTGTAGCGGGGGTCGGTGGTGCGGGCGATGAAGGCGACGAAAGCCGCCGTACCGAGACCGACACCCAGCGCTTCAAAACCGATCACCGCCGCCAGCGCCGCCTGCTTGTAGCTGATCGCATGGCCGAAATCGAATCCGTCGAAATGGATCGCGCCCAACAGCGCCGGATCGTGCCCGATACTCGACAGCCACGCAAAACCCAGAATCGATGCCATCTGCACCAGCCCGAACAACCACAGCGCACGGTTGATGCCGATCTTGAGCATCCAGATGCCCCCCAGCATGCCACCAATCACGCTCGGCCACAGGCCCGCATTCTTGGCGATCAGGCCGATTTCGCTCTTGGTAAAGCCCAGCTCCAGATAAAACGGCGTCGCCAGCGCTGTCGCCATCGAATCGCCAAGCTTGTAGAGAAAAATGAAGGCGATGATCGCCAGCGCCGCTTGCCAGCCATGCCGGGTCATGAACTCGTGGAAAGGTTCGATGACCGCCTCGCGCAGCGTTTTTGGCGGCCGTGCCAGCTGTGGCTCGCTGACCAAAAGGGTGAGCACAATGCCGGGCAGCATGAACAAGGCGGTAATGCAGAAAACCGAAGACCACGGCAGGTGGTCGGCCAGGATCAGCGACAGCGACCCCGGCACCAACCCGGCAATGCGGTAGGCGTTGACGTGCACGGCGTTGCCAAGGCCCAGTTCGGCGTCAGCGAGGATTTCACGCCGGAAGGCATCGAGCACGATGTCCTGGCTGGCGCTGCATAAGGCCACGAGGACGGCCAACTCGACGATGCTCGTCAATCCGGCTGTGGGCGAAAACACCCCGAAGACGGCAATCGAGACCAGTAGAAGCAGCTGCGTCGCCAGCATCCAGCCGCGCCGCCGGCCAAGACGCGGCAACGAGAAGCGGTCCATCAACGGCGCCCAGAAGAATTTCCACGTGTAGGGAATCTGCGTCAGGCCAACAAGGCCGATCAACTTGAGGTCGACGTGTTCGGTTTTCAGCCACGCCGGCACCAGGTTGATCAAGATGTAGAGCGGCAGGCCGGACGAGAAGCCGGTAAACACACAGATCAGCATCCGCCGCGTGAACAGCAGTTGTTTCCAGTCTTGGGCGAGGGGTGATGCGGGTGGGGTGGCGGTCATGACAAGGTGGCGCAAAACAGATGCGCCACCTTACCGGAAAGACCCTCCTCGGGCGAGACAAGCCACGGCCAAGCAGGAATGAATAGCCACTAACAAAATCCAGCGTAGCGGTGCTGGCAAGGCGCGCGAACGCAGACAGTACAGGCGAGTACGGCAATTGAGCGCAACGCCGCCAGCAGGGTTTTGTTAGCGGCTATTTGCGACCCGCGCCGCCAGCACGCCTTCTTTCTTTTTGATGAAGGCGGTGAGCTTGTCGGCATAACCAGCTTGTACCGCCTCACGCACGCTGGGACGTGACAGCAGCGCGTCCGCCCAACGCTTCACTTTGGGCCGGCCATCGAACCAACCGGTTTCGCCCAGCGATTCGAGCACCGGGAAGTAGCGGAAGAAGGGACCGAACGCGGCGTCGACCAAACTGAATGAAGTGCCGGCAAACAAGGGGCCGTCGCCAAGTACGCTTTCCAGTCGATCCAGTTTGGATTCGATATCTGCACGCGCGGCGGCGAACGCTTTGTCGTCAGCGGCAACATAGAAATTCCACAGCGACATCAGCCCGGCAGAGGCGAATTCGATCCAGGCGCGGTGCTTGGCTTTTTGCAGCGGGTCGGTCGGGTGCAAACGCGGTTCGGTGGTTTCGTCGAGATATTCGGCAATGACGGCGGATTCGAACAATACCTCGTCGCCCACCTTGAGCACCGGCACCTTGCCGAGTGGCGAGAGCGCGAGGAACCAGTCCGGCTTGTTGGCGAGATCGATATAGGTGCGCTCGAACGGCACGCCCTTTTCCAGCAAGGTGATCACGGCGCGTTGGACATAGGGGCAGATATCGAAACTGATCAGGTGCGGCACAGACATGGTGAAGCTCCGGTTCATAGGGTAGAGCCAACATGCTGCCTGCATGACGGACAATCAAGACCGCATTGCAGAACACAGTGTTATCAATGACGAGACACTTACACGCGTTTGAGCAACGCGCGCGGTGAAAACCCGGTGACCAATGCCGTGCCAAGCAGTACCAGCAGTGCACCTACCAGCGTATTCAGTCCGACCGATTCGCCCAGCAGCAATACGCCCCACAACACGCCGAACACCGGGATCAGGAACGTGACCGTCAGCGCCGAAGCCGGGCCAAGATCACGAATCAAGCGGAAATAGAGCAAATAGGCGATGCCGGTGCAGAATACCCCCAACAGCAATACTGCCAGCAACGGCTGCCATGCCATCTCCACCACGGGATGCGCGCTCGGCAGCATGACCATCAATGGAAATAACAGCACGCTGCCGCCCCACATGCTGCCGTGCGCCACATCGAAGGGCGCAATGCCCTGTGCATGGCGCTTGCTGTAGGTGCTGGCGACGCCGTAGCACAACGTTGCCAGCAGACAGGCGGCAATCGCGATACCGGCACCGGGTTTGGTGGTGATCCGGTCGAGGCCAACCAGCGTCGCCACCCCTGCGACGCCGACCGCCAAGCCCAGCCATGCCTTGCGCGCCGGCAACACACGCAGCCAGAGCGCGGCGACCAAGGTGCCCCAGAACGGCGCGGTCGCATTCAGGATCGACATCAGCGAGGCGGAAAGCGTTTTCGCCGCGAATGCGTAGCAGAGAAATGGAAATGCGGTGTTGAAGAGCCCGAGCATCAGGTAGTGCCGGGCATTGCCTGCAAGCGGCAAGCCACGCCGCCACCAGGCGGCCATCAAGGCAAGAAACAGCGCAGCGATGCCGACCCGGAAACCCATCAGCCATATCGGCCCGAACGCAGGCACGGCCACACGCATGAACAGAAAGGATGCACCCCATAGCGCGGCGAGCAGCAGCAATCGGGCGAGGCTGGCAGCATTCATTACGTTGGCATCCGGCAGCAGGAAAACGCGATTGTGCCGCCCACTCGCTCAGGCCGCCATTCGTTTCTTGCCGCATATGCCAATGAATTAATCGTCCCCTACCGGCATCAGGAACCACAGCACGAGATAAACCAGCAGGCCGGGAAACGCAGCGGACAAGATCAACACCAGCAAATAGACCAAGCGCAATTTGTCCGCGCTGATATCGAAGTAATTGGCCAGTCCGCCGATCACGCCACCGACCCAGCGGTTGTTGCGGCTGCGGCGCAGCACCTTATCGGTCGTCATTGTTGTTTCTCCTCAAAATCGCTTGAAACAAAACAGGGCGTGTCACTGACACGCCCTGCAGATCAGAACAGGTCGGATGCGGCGAGTTTACGCGAGCGCAGCCTTGTAGCGCTCGGCGGACGGGCCAACCAGCAGCTGGTACGCGCCACCACCAAGATCCACTACGCCAATGCCGACCGCTTCCAGCGGCGTGACGTTGAGTGACGAACCGCTCTTGCTGAATGCCAGTCGCGTCATCGCCACAACATCGATCTCGCCCAGCGGGCTCAGCGGCTTGAGCGCCAGCCTGAGTGCGGCCAGCTTGGTCTCGAAGGCTGGGTCATCCTCATAAGCCGGCATTTGGAAAATTGCTGCAGATGCCATCGGTGCGGCGGGCACAACGAGATCCGCTTCCGCGCCAGCCGTCTTCAAATATTCGGCCATATCGGTTTTCATGTTTTCCGACGGCGTACCGAAGATGGCTTGCACGCCGTTGCCGACCATCATCACGCCAGCCGCGCCCATGGCTTTGAGCTTGGCCTGATTCACCTTGGCGGGGTCGTTGACGGCAATGCGCAGGCGCGTGATGCAAGCATCGAGACTGGCGATATTGCTGCGGCCGCCAAAGGCCAGCACCAGCTCGCGGGATCGCTCGTCCTTGCTGTTTGTGCCGCTGGCTGCTTCGGCTTGCTCATCTTCGCGGCCCGGTGTTTTCAAGTTGAGCTTGAGGATGGTGAAGCGGAACACGCTGTAGTAAACCACCGCGTAGATCGGGCCGAAGATCAGCGTCAGCCACCAGTTGTGCGCCCGATCACCGAAGGCGTTGAACAACAGGAAGTCGATACCGCCTTGCGAGAAGGTAAAGCCCATATGCATGTCGAAGGTATTGGCGACGAACTGGGTCGAGGCGGCCAGCACGGCGTGGATCACGTACAACACCGGCGCGACAAACAGGAAAGCAAATTCAATCGGTTCGGTGATGCCGGTGAGGAACGAGGTTAGGGCAGCCGACACCATGATGCCGCCGACCTTCACCCGGTTCTCCGGTTTGGCGGTGTGCCAGATTGCAATCGCAGCCGCTGGCAAGCCGAACATCTTGAACAGGAATGCACCGGACAGGATGCCGGCGGTCTTGTCGCCCGCCATGAAGCGGTAGATGTCACCGTGCACGACCTTGCCTGTCGCATCGGTGAAGCTGCCGATTTCAAAGAAGAACGGCACGTTCCAGATATGGTGCAGGCCGAACGGAATCAGCAAGCGCTCGACAAAGCCGTAAACCGTGGCGGCGGTACGCGGGCTGCTGTAGGCCGCCCAATGTGAGAATTCTTCGATGACGTGCTGGATCGGTGGCCAGATTACCGACAAGAGCAGCCCGACAAAAATCGCCGCCAGTCCGGTCACGATCGGTACGAAACGCTTGCCGGCAAAGAAGCCAAGATAGGGCGGCAGTTCGATCCGGTAATACTTGTTGAACAGCACCGACGCGACACCGCCAATGATGATGCCGCCGAACACGCCGGTTTCCATCGATGGCATGCCCATCACGGTGGCGGGCTTAACGCCCAGGAAAGTCGCCATGACGCCCAGCGTTGCCGTCATCACCACAAAGCCAACCACTGCAGCAATCGCTGCCACGCCGTCGTTCTCGCTCAGGCCGAGCGCCACGCCAACGGCAAAGATCAATGCGAGGTTGCCGAAAATCGCCCCGCCGCCCTGCGCCATGACTTGGGAGACGATATCGGGCAGAAAACCGAAGTGCGAACTGCCGATCCCGAGCAATAACCCGGCCACTGGCAGAACTGCAACCGGCAGCATCAAGGCTTTGCCGATCTTTTGCAGCACTGAGAACGCCGCTTTGAACATGTGATTCTCCTGCATTGCCAATCGTGGCAAGTGTGGCTATTGGGTGCGCATCATCACCGCATCGATGAAACGCAACCATCCGGGATTGGCTCTAAATGTGAATACTTACGTACGAGCCAAACATAACGGGCGCTTGAGGCGCCCGTTATGGATTGATGCAGCCAGCAATGCCGATCAGCGCTTAGGCATCGACCAGTTTGGCCAATCTGGCGCGCACTTCGTCCGCAGTCCCGAACTGCAGCACTTCTTCAGCAATCTTTTCGCAATCGGCTTTCGACAGCTTGCGCACCAATGCCTTGATGGCCGGAATGCTGGACACGTTGACCGACAGTTCGTCCACCCCCATGCCGATCAGCGCTGGCACTGCTTGCGGATCGGAAGCGATACCACCGCAAACGCCAACCCACTTGCCGTGCTTGTGCGCGCCCTTCACCGTCATGGCAATCAGGTTGAGCACACCAGGGTGCAGCGCGTCGGCCTGCTTGGCGAGTTTGGGATGACCGCGATCCATCGCCAGCGTGTATTGCGTGAGGTCATTGGTGCCGATCGAGAAGAAATCGGCTTCACGGGCAAATTGCTCGGCCAACACGGCGGTTGCCGGCACTTCGACCATGATCCCGACTTTCACGTCGGCGGTAATGCCCAACAAGGTCTTTTCTTCCGCCACGATGGCCTTGGCTTCACGCAACTCGGCAAGGTTGGCCACCATCGGGAACATGATGTGCAGCCTGGAATACGGTGCAGCGCGCAAGATGGCGCGGATTTGCGTGCGCAGGATTTCCGGCTCGGCCAGACACAAGCGGATACCGCGTACGCCAAGGAAGGGGTTGTCTTCCACCGGCATCGGCAAATAGGGCAGGGGTTTGTCGCCGCCCACGTCGAGCGTACGGATCACCAATGTACGGTTCGGGCCAAGCGCTTTGGCGATGTCACTGTAGATTTGCGTCTGCTCGGCTTCGGATGGGGCATCGCTGCGTTCCAGAAAAAGGAATTCACTGCGCAGCAGGCCAACGCCTTCGCCACCCAGCTCGATACCTTGTTTGGCTTCGTCGAGCCCGCCGATGTTGGCAACGACTTCGATATGTTGACCATCGCTGGTCACGGACGGCTGTTGTGCAGCGGCAAGTTCTTCGGCGCGGCGCTTGGCCAGGCGCGCTTGCTTGTCGCGGATCACCGCCATTTCACTGGCGGTCGGGTTCAGGCGCAGGATGCCCTTGCTGCCATCCAGGATCACCGGCGTACCGTTGGCCAGCTTGATCGCCGCTTCGTCCATGCCACAGATCGCAGGGAGATTGAGGGAACGGGCCAGAATGGCCACGTGGCTGGTTGCACCGCCGCCAGTCGTCGCGAAACCCAATACACGGGTGCGGTCGAGGCTGGCAGTTTCAGATGGGGTGAGTTCTTCGGCAATCAGGATGGCGTTGTCTGGCAGCACCATCTTGGTTTCAGTCACACCGGCAATCAGCCGCAGCACACGCTGACCGACATCGCGGATATCGTTCGCGCGGCCGGCGAGTATTTCATTCTTGAGCTTGGCCAACTGCTCGGCGTAACGCGTAAACGCTTGCCGCCAGGCAAAACCGGCGCTCTTGCCGGCACCGATGGCGGCAATCGCCAGATCGAGAAGCTCTGGATCGCCCAGCAGCTCTTGATGCGCGGTGAAGATTTCAGCTTTGTCGTTGTCGCTGATTCCGGCCTTGAGTCCTTCAAGCTGGTTGCGCGCTTCTTTCAGTGCGGCATCGAGCCGGCGGCGTTCGGTCTGCGCGTCTTGGCCTTGCTCGGGCACTTGAATCTCTGGCTGCTTGATCTGGAAAATCTGACCAACAGCAAGGCCGGGGGATGCAGAAACACCAGTGAGCACGTTGGGATCGTCCGATTTTGGTTTGGGCGGCACTGCACGCATGGTATCGAACGGCGCAGGTTTATGTTTGGCGACAATGGCAGCGCCAACATCCTCGCCGCTACCGGAGATCAGCAAATCCACCAAAGCCTTGATCGCGGAGCTTGCATCCGGGCCATTCGCCTTCACACGTATCTCATCACCATGCTGGACTTCAAGACCCATGATGCCGACCACCGACTTGGCATTCGACTCTTCGCCGCCGCGCACCAGCTTGATATCCGACTTGTAGGTTTTTGCTGCATTGGCGAGCACGGCTGCCGGTCGCGCATGCAGGCCAGTCAGGTTCGGAATACGCACCGGGTCCGACACGACGTCGCTGCCGGTCTTGGCGGGAGCGGCGCTTTGTCCATCAGCCAGTTCCAGAATCAGCACCGGTGTCAGTCCGGCCTTGGCAAAACCACTTGCTGGCAGGAACTGCGCCACGCGATCGGCATTGGTGACGATCATCTCCGTCAACAAGCTCTTGGCATTCTTGGCAATGAAGTTGGCATCGAATTCGATCAGCGGCTGGCCGACCCGAACAGTATCGCCGACCTTGACCAGCGCATTGAAACCCTCGCCCTTGAGCGCGACCGTTTCAAGACCGATGTGCATCAGCACCTCGATACCTTCTTCCGTGGTCAACGTGAGGGCGTGATGCGAGGAATGAATCTGGGTGATCTTGCCGATGGCAGGAGCCAACAACTGATTGGAGATGGGATCGATCGAAACGCCGTCACCCACCATTTTGTTGGCGAATACCGGATCGGGTACGCGATCGAGTGGAAGCAATACCCCGGTAAGCGGAGCAAACAATTCGATTCGTTGCGGACCAGGCATGATGGGGTCTCCGGCGTGAGAAATTGTAGCTAGTTTATGCCGACCGATCGGATGGCTTCAGTGAAATTGTTGCACTTGTCATATCGAGGCCAGGCTGACGTAGATCAATGCCAATGTCTTGCAGGATATCGGAGCCCGGACTCGGTGATGATTGCATCGAGATGCAAATCCCAAGGGTCCGTCGGCAGCTGATCCACTTCCTGGCAATCGAAGGCCAAGCCGATCAGGAAAGGTTTGCGCCAATGCCGCCGCAGACGGCGGAACTGCAATGTGGCGTCGTAATAGCCGCCACCTTGGCCTAGTCTTCGCAACGCAGCATCGAAACCAAGCAGCGGCACAAAAATCACATCGAGCTGATTGGCATGCAGTGGGGGATCGATACGACGGGATACCGGTTCAGGGATGGTGTAGCGCCCGGCCAGCCAGCCACTATCCGAACGAACTCGGCTAAATCGCAGCATCCGGCCGCGTTTCGGTGTTTTCGGAACAAATACGGCGCATCGTTGCGCCAAGGCTTTGCGTATCAACAGATCGGTAGGAAATTCACTGCCAACCGCAATGTAAGTGCCGATCTTGCTGCCACGTTGCAACCAGCGGGCAGCCTGCTTAACAGCAAGACGTGCGGCAATTTCACGTTCAGCGGGTTTGACGGCGATGCGCTGTCGACGCAATTCGCGCCTGAGCGCAATTTTATCTGGATGGCTTTGGAAGGTGACCGGGAATGTCACGGTCGAAGATGACGGCAAGGTCACGAAGAGGGGCTTTCCCGCAGGTGTCGTCCGGCTCGCATCTTGAACCCTGAGGTTCAAGTGGTCACCGGCCGTTTGCCATCAGGTGCGTTCGACAGTGGAACGCGCACAACAGGCGTTTTTTCGTGGCTGGCAACCGAGCTACAATTTATCGGTTCAAAGAATCTGAGCCGTGACAAACACCGCAGGAAAGCAGGCGGTAGGCTGATCCGGCTTTGCTGATCAGAACAACTCACTTTGTTCTTGCAATGCCGCATCAGCGATCTGACTGATGTGGTCGATTCTACGCTTGTAGGCCGCGATGTCAAAACCGCCAGCATCGACATGCAAGTATTCATGCGCAATGTTGAGCGCCGCCATGATGGCGATTTTCTCGATGCCGATCACTTTGCCGCTGCCACGGATCTCATGCATTTTGGCATCAAGCATCTCTACGGCTTGCAACAACGTCGCTTCTTCATCCACCGGGCAGGCCACGCGAAACTCGCGGCCCATGATGGTGACATCAAGTTGCTTGATCTCGCTCATGCTTCATCCTCCGGCAGCCGCTCAAGGATAGCGGCCACACGTTGCTTGGCGCCTTCCACCTTGCCTTTCAACTGCTGGTTTTCCTGCTGCAACGCGAGCACCTGCTGCCGCAGTTGGCGATTGTCGCCGCGCAATTGGTGGCACAGCCGGGCTAGCAAGCCCACTTTGTCTTCAAGACTGGAGAATTCGGCATCCATGGCAACAGGCAAGTGAACGAGTCCAACTGATTCTAAGCCATTTCCCGGCAGTGGTCAGTCTTGCTGGCCCAGATCCGCAGCAAGATCAGGGTCAACTGGCTCATCCGGCAACGGCACCAGATTCTCCAGATCCGCCGGTGTTTCCAGCGTGATCCTGCCCAAGGTACCGCTACGAAAATCGGTGAGGATCAGTTCCGCCGTCTTCTGATAGTCAATCCGGCCACCCGACAACACTGCACCACGCTTGCGACCAATCATTGCAAACAACTGCTCAAGTTCGACATCCAGATCATCGAGCTTGTAACGCGCCTTCAACAGCTCCGGATAGCGCGCTCGCAACGTGTCCACCGCAAACCACGCCACATCTTCCTCGTCGTAGGCATTGCGGCCAATGGAACCCGCCAACGCCAAGCGGTAACCAAAGTCCTCATATTCGATCTTCGGCCACAACAAACCGGGCGAATCGTAAAGGATCATGCCGTCCGGCAGCTCGATGCGCTGCAGATGCTGCGTCACCCCCGGTGTATCGGCCACCTTGGCAATCTTGCGACTCAGCATGATGTTCAACAGGGTCGACTTACCGACGTTCGGAATACCCATGATCAACGCACGCGCTGGCTTCACCTCCCCGGTGCGATGCGGAACGATCTTGCGGCACAGCTGAGGCAGGCGCTTCACATCAGCGGCCTTGTCCCCTTCACCGATCAACACTGCTTCAGTCCCTGGTTGACTACGAAACCAATCCAGCCAGACACGGTTCAAAGCGGGATCGGCCAAGTCAGCCTTGTTCAGGATCTTCAACGCCGGCCGTTGCCGGGCGCGCCGAAGCTTTTCAATCATTGGGTTGGTACTGGAAGCCGGTAGTCGCGCATCGACGACCTCGATCACTAGATCAACCTTTGCCATCGCCTCCATCACCTGCTTTCTGGCGGCGTTCATATGACCTGGGAACCACTGGATGGCCATAGCTACCCCTTATTCGGCGTGACAAAAGCGGCGGATTATACCCGTTGTCCACAAAGAAGTAATAAAATCAACGGCTTGCCTTGAGGAAAACCTTGGCAGCAAGTGTGGATAAACCACGAATAACCAAGAAGCCATAGACAACCAACATATTATCCACATGCACCACAGCCCCTTTATACAGATGTTGTTCAAGACCTAAATACATGAGTAGAAAGGGAAAATTTCGTTATCCACAGAAACTGCTTCCCCTTATCTATTGTTCTTATCTTCATTCTATCTAACATTGTTTATATATTTTTCCTTCTACAAACCATGCGAAAAACCATCACTCTCATCTCAACGATTGCACTACTAAGTTGTATTTCCTGGTTTGCTTACCAATTGCTTCAAAAAAAACTGAGTCCTGCCTTACAAGCAACCACGATCAATCACCAACCCATCAAGATCGAAACCGGTAAAGTGACACTGATCAATTTCTGGGCAACAAGCTGCATTGGATGTGTAAGGGAAATGCCATTCCTACAAAACACGTTTCAACATTATCAAAAAGACGGTCTACAAGTGATTGGCATCGCTCTTTCATACGATCGCACCGACTATATACAATCGTTTATCGAGAAATATAAAATCAGTTTTCCAATTGTTTATGATCAGGATGGAAAGATCGCTGAGCAATTTGGAAGCATAACATTAGCACCTACATCATTTTTAATTGATCATAATGGTTATATTGTCAGCAAAACAGTCGGGGAACTGGAGCCCGAAAAAACAATGAAAACCATTGAAATGTTGCTTAAATCCAAATAGCTACCCTATGAATTTGGCTGAAAATAGAATTCCCGATCAATATAAGTACCAACATCAACACCGGATTTTCTAGCTGGAACAAAACCTGTCTCCAAAAGCATATCAACAATCTTATTGGCGAAGGGTATATCCTCGTCTAAAGCCTTTAGCACCTGCACATGATAGACTTTTCCGTAATGATCGATGAATATCCGTACATCAACCGGAAAACCAGTCCTGGATATGCCATCAAGACTGTCAAAATCCGGTTCGCTACTTGGCACAGGTAATTGATCAACGTCGTTCGGTAAAATGAATCTAGAAACGTCTTCAACAATTGGCATGAATGGCTTCATTCTTTCTTTGGTAGCAGCCTTTGTCTTATCATCACCATATGTGGTTTTATTAACGTTTATTTGATTGCTTACTTTTTGTATGTATGAATTTTTCATATATAAAGTCACCATATTATCTGAATAATCCGAATGTGCGGTTAACATATCCAGTCGAAAGAGCGATCCAATAAATGGCATGGCCATCATATGCAGGATAATTGAAAAAAAAAGGGCAGTATATAAGCTGCCCTTTTTCAGATTGAAGACGATATTGACTAACAATTTCAACCTCAATTTGTCGTCGGTATTTCTCGCCAATTTGTCTTTGTCGTGCCTGCCGATGTCGGCGGTTTTTCAGGAGGTTTAAACGTCTTGCTGTTCATATTCCCGACAATGCCTTCAGTTGAGGACGTACCTACCTTGATGATGTCCACATCTACAACAATCGAACTATTTGTGTAATTTGCAATTACATTATTACTACTATCAATCAATACCGATTTTCCGGTGGCAAAATCAACTTCAAATATCCTTGACGTCCCTGTTGGGTTGCAAGCATCACCATTTGTCAAGTTTGCGGCAAATAAAACGGAATTCAAATTGACTGCCGGTGTGACATTGATTTGTTCAGCAACATTACTACTTGATACCGCAAGATCAAAGTACCAACCCATCACCGATGTGGGTGCTGTACCAATTCCGTTTACCAGATTGGTATTCGCATTCAATTCAGAGCGCGTAATCGGAAATGTCACACCTGTTGGCAATGTTGCTGCGGTGTAAGGAGCGCCTTGTATCCCATCCACGATTGCATAAAAAGCTTGCGCCTGGCTATTTGTCATATCAGCGCTGGCAAGCAATTTACCTGTACCAACAAGAACGTAACGACGGAACGTTGTAGGTTGGATTTGCACAATGGGGGTCGTGGTAATAGGTTGAGGATTGCCCGAAGCATCGGTAAGGTACGCAATACGAGTAACTGGATATGACGTGCCAGTAGTCGTCAGATCGAAACGCCAGACATTACCGTTCAAATCGCCAGCATAAACAGATTCCACTGTTGAATCCGTCAGATCAGTTGTATATGCACTAGCATAAGTCAAGCCATTGGAAACAAT
This sequence comes from Andreprevotia chitinilytica DSM 18519, assembly GCF_000711875.1. Classification (GTDB taxonomy): domain Bacteria; phylum Pseudomonadota; class Gammaproteobacteria; order Burkholderiales; family Chitinibacteraceae; genus Andreprevotia; species Andreprevotia chitinilytica. The sequence continues at coordinate 263,183 of NZ_JONM01000004.1, read as the reverse complement.
GCTGGAATTTCCGCTATCAGTCGCTGGAATTTTTTGCAATAAAGTACCTGTGGTCGGATCGACGATATATAAATAGCCTTTGCCATCAGGGGTATTGTAACCAGAAGTCAAAATGACAACCCAGCCATATTTCTTGGTTTTCGCAACAATTGGATCACCGAAGGAATAGCCCATGCTGCTATCCGTAAATTCCCATTTTACTGCAGCTGCCAGATTCGTTTCGTTGCTCAAATTTGAAGGTGTTGTTACATCAAGTGCGTAATAACTTTTTCCACCTTTTCCCAATCCACCAACCAACAAAGATGCCCAACTTGAAGAACCGGTATGACCCCCAGCATTCCCCATATCAAGATCAGTGATATTTGGGGTAGCGTTAACATAAAAGTAGTGGGTAAAGGTTGGATTCCCAAATTGGGCCAGTTCCGCAGTAGCCGCTCCTTGGCTCGCTCCGGATGCGCTCTGGTACATCCCTCCTGGAACATAGGCAAATAGCTCTTTACCACCGCCTGAGCTGGCAGATGCGGTGCCATCAATTGCATGCAACATGCCATCATTTGCGCCGAAATAAACAACCGTTTTTCTTGATGAATTCGTGCTCTTGAATGCGGTGTAACCAGCATTGGTAGATTCGGAATAAGGTGCATTCGGCGCATCGATTGGATGAATTTTGGAACCAACAATATCAGCCATAATATAAGCGCGAGTTCGATAGGCGTGCGTACTCCCGGTGGCGATCGAATTTGTTTCGTTAGTTTGATCACCTCGCAAATAATTGATGTAATTGGTTTGCGTAGTGGTACTAGCGACATTGTTTGGCGTACCTAGAATTGTAGCTGGGTCTAAAGCGGTCGCATCGCTACTTGCCAACTTGTTTTGACGGAACGGTACGCCATGGCCACTACTATAGGTTGCAATGAAGCGGGCTGTATCCCAGCCGGTGCCACTGACCTGGGTATTTAAAATATCCCGCGCTGACCAAAGTGACGTCAAGGTTGGATTGCCACTGGAATCGAAGGTAATCGTATTGGCAACCATATTGCCGGACCAATTACTGGTGTCATAAGCACCGCTAAATGCCAAACTTGGGTTACTGGGATCAGCTGAAACCTGTGGTTTGGACGTACTGAAGGCGGTGGTATCTTCGGTAATTTGACTGACAATATTGCTAAAGGCAGTTTTCAAACCGGCGACCATATTGCTTGCTTGCCCTGCACCAAAATAATTATCCGGTTGGGGGTTGCCATTGACGTCGACACCACCGGATGCATTCCATGAAGATTGAGTCAATGGCACTGCGGTTGAAGGATAGGGTACGTAATTGGCTGGTACTTTGAAACCACCATATTTTGCAGCGTACCAATACTGATTTTTGTATTTGTAAGTTTGATACTCCTCCACATCGAGCCAATAAGTCGATACGGTTTGAATGAATGTTTTTGATCCATCTGAATTTTTAAAATCATTGGGCCGCATGTCTTTAACGTGTGAGTCATAGGCAAGACCGGCAATATAATAGGTATCGCCATCGCCACAACACCAAGGTACGTAAGTTCCGCCGAGATTGTTCACCCCTTCCATGTTTCCGACTGCATTGGTAGCCGTTGTTACATTGACAGTCGTGTCGCTGCTAACTTCACTAGGCGTTGAAGGTTCGTTGGAGCTGACTAGCGTAGAGCCGGGTAAGTTGGCATCCGCGTGGGTATTAACATCACCGATGCCCAAGATAAAGTTCTTCTGGCACGAGTATTGAATTGGGTCAGTCCAGCTGGTAATGACCGGAAACCCATCAGCAAAGGTTGAAGTCAAATTATTGCTATATGAAACAACTTGGCCTTGATTTTTAAAATAGCGGATAGAGGCATAATACAATTCAGAAACCGGATCATAACTTTTATATTTGTGGGATGTTTCCCCAAACTTATTCAAATAATTCATTACGCCGCTATTGGTGATCGATGCACCACCGCCAATGGCTGTTGCAGTAGCCGTTGCATCTGTAGGGTTTGGATTGGTGACAAATATGCCAGTTGTCGCATCCCATTCATTGTTTGCGTTATTTATATTGGTGGATGTGCCTGGTTGGGGGTATTGTGGGCCAATGAATTTTATATTGGCTCGCAATGCGGCACCATCTCGTTTGATATTGCCATCATTCAAATAGCCAAATGCACCATAGCGGATTTTTGTTGCATATTGTTGCATCAAACCTTCCGGCTTGTATAAAGGAAGACCGTCAGTTCCGGTATATTGTTTACAATTGGATTCCAGACTAACCGTTGCATCGCAGACACGCACGCGAGCAATGACCGAATATATGGTTGATGCGCTATAGGATGCCGCAGCTGGATCATAGGCTGAACCTGCAGTGCTTTGATTGCTGCCATCGAATGAACCGGTATTGGTGAATTGCATTCGATTTCCCAAACCCCAGATGCGGAAGTTAAATCCGGTCCAGCTGAATGGGGTTAATGTATTGACGGTAATCGTTGAAGGAATTGAGCGATTTGGCGTTTCTCCCGAGCCGCCGTCACCGGATGCCCATGCTTTTTCGATCATCGTTCCTTTACCGGTGGTCGCGCCGGTACCGGCTGTTGTGTAGTCACCGGAACGGTACCCACCTGTCAATGCCCAGCGAAATGGATCAATGGTTTGCATGGTTGCCCAATTCATGAAGCTACCGCTCCATAATTTGGTAGAACCACTGGTTACACATTGGTGATTACTATCAGCTGCGCCTACTGGATAAAAAAAACTTTGGTTTGCAGCATTGTCCAATGTAACGCTATTATCGTAATAATAGGCATAACATTTTCCTGGATCGAAATAGCCAATAAACCCGGTTGCACTGACATAGGGAGATAGGCTGGTCGGATAGGCGGTGCTGTTGGCCGTAGGATATTCTACAGACAAATCGAGCATCATATTTCCGGGTACCGCCGATGAGCTGAATATCGGCTGATCTGCCAAAGTTGTCGTTGCTGCTTTAATATGGCCAATTGAAGCGATGGCGATGGCAAGACAGATGAATATTTTATTAAGCTTGCCACGTGGATTGGCAAGTGGAATGGTGTGATGCGGATATTCGCGACCGGTATTCATGATGTCTTGCCTCTTTCAATATGCAACAGTAGTTTGAGCAAAGGCCTGAGTTCCTCTCGGCCCATCGACCCGAACACTGATACGGTAAAGAACTTGGTCAATACTGCCTGCTGTTGGCCTGCCGATCATGCCTGCGGTTGTTTTTGGTAAATCGCCCGCAGGGCGGTAGATGCAGTTTGTGTTGTTCCAAGGCTGGCCATTCATATCGGTTGGTGCCGAGGTGCACATGCGGTCGATGACGTAATAAATGACGACGCCAAAATTGTTATCAGTAATGGCTAGTGCAGAATTCAAGCCGCCTGGGCTATATAAAGCCGTTGGGACGCCATGCCCGTCTTCAGCCAACATCGTTGCTGAATAATTGGCACCGGCTGTACCCAATGAGGTTGAGTTGCCGATTCCTGCAGTAATTGCATTAATGCCAGCCCAGATGCCGCGATCAGTCTGATTGGTAAGGTCACGTCGAAAGGCAAGATTGCCTGCTGAATATTGTGAGGTTTGAACTGAACGAATAATGGCAATGGTGGCAAGTAACATGACGACAAGCGCCACCAAGGTGACGACCATGACGATGCCCCGCTGGCATGATTTGAATTGCCAATGGAGTTGGCGTGGCATCTGCTGTTGGCTTCTATTGATGGTATTCATGATTCAATTCAGCATCGCGTTGCGAATCGGAATAGTCGATTCAATGATTCTGTAGCGGTAATTCTGCTCGCTTGGAAAGCCCGTGCTGCTCAATGAATTGTTGTAGTTCGGCGCAGGAACACCAGCAGGTAAATCCGTGAACATTTTTAAGTTGGTGGTAGTAACGTTGGTTTTTTCTGGTAACGATGTACGCAATACCATACCTATTCGAATGGCACGAATGGTTTGTAATGTGGCATTCGCAGTTGCGGATCCATCAAGCAAGGTTGCTGGCGAATAGGCACCGGTTGGTGCTACCCAGGTCAATGCGGTTGCGGAATTCGGCGCTACGCCATATACAGCGCGGAAATCAAATATGCCGTCGGCGATAAGTTGGGCGGCTTCGCTCGCTGCGCCATCTGTATGTAGCAGATCGTAGCTGTAGAACTGATTCTTGGCATCAAGCCCGAATAATTGAAATGAAGGTTGTTTGACGCTGGTACCAGCGAGATTGCCAAGGTTAACGACCAGACCTTGCGGTGTCATGGCGGAGATATTGGCGGCGCTTCCATACCAATAACTGTCAGTACCGGCCGCCTTGTAATAAACACCGCCTAATGGCAATTGATCAGTGGTTGGTCCAGTGGTGTTGATTTGTTCTAAATAACACGGAGCTACTCCGGCACCGCTGGATTGGTCTCCCAGCAATAGAATATCGTTGGCGTTAAACCCGATGGTGTTTGGCAGATTTATATTTGTCGTACTGGGTGGGGCTCGGAAATACGCATGCTCTTCGCCAAAACCGCCATATCCAGACATCACGACCAGGACATCTGATGAGCCGCCGCTCGCTACACCGGAGTAGCCGGCGCCTGGAATAATGATTGCTGGTGCTAGACGGAACGATCCTGTGGTTGGGGTTGCGACATTTGCCGGTACTTTGTCAAAGGGGGCAGGCAGAGTCGCTGCCGGCAATATCGTGGTGGTATTCAGACTGGCGTTCAATCTGCAGCCATACATCAGATTGGCGCTGGAGTTGAAGCTTGAGCCGGCACTGCGGATCAATTTGTCCAATTGATAGATTGCATAGTTTCCGGATTGATTGATGTCATTAACCGATGTCGTACTGCGTTTGCGACCTTCGAATGTTTTCAGCACCCCGAAGATCGCCACGGACATGATGAGGCCAATCGCAACCACGACCATCAGCTCGACGACGCTGAATCCGTTCACGTGGTTTGGATTAGCTCGCCGAAGCGCATTTGTTCGCGTAATCATGGGAGCACCACGACTTCTGTCGTATAGCTATCAGTGATCGGCGTCGCTGACGCTGCGGATTTGGGCTCTATCCAACTGATTGTTATCGTCGCGGTGCCGGTGGTGAAGCCTGCGGTCGGGGTGCTAACGACGGTGCCCGTTGCGTTTGGCAAACCATTCAGTCCGCTATTGGTTTGCCCACCGCTACCTGCACTGACTGCGAGGTGGCTTTGCCAAGTGGACAACGTGGCAGCCGATGGCGTGACGTTTTTGTTGGCTAACAAGATCACTGCCATTTCATTTGCCAGTAGTGCTGCCCGGTTTCTATCTTCCGTCGCGACAGATGTGCGGGTAGATGTAACCAATGCGGCGACCAAACCAAGAATGCCGATCGAGAAGATCAAGAGCGAGACCAGCACCTCGAGGAGCAGATAGCCTTGCTGGGTTGGAGATCTGATTGCCATGGCCGGCTCTCCTTAGCATCCATCTGGCGTAGTTTGGGAGAGGGTTCGGGATGGATCGCATACCCTCACCTGGCCGGCGATGGAAACCGTAACGTTCAGCGGGTGATCACCCACAGCTGTAGAAATTGAATAGGTTGCGGCGGCTGGGGCTAAGCAGGTGCCACCGGCGCTGGGGCTCAGGGTGTTACTCATTCTGCCGAGCGAGTTGAAACAGATCGAGGCAGGCCCGGCAATCGTGAGTTTGGAACTGCCAAGCTGACCGCCTTGAATATATGTCGCTGGATCGCCGGCAACCGTCGGGCTCGGTATGACTTGAATGAACCAGAATCGGCCGGCCGCAGCCGGGGCCGGAATCGAAGTTCTGGAAGGGTTAGTTGCAGTCAACGAGAAAGCAACCTGGCGATTCAGACGTGCCGATTCGGATTTGGCGCTGCGAAGTGCGTTTTGCAGTGTGTCTGCCGCGGTGCGCGTCTGCTCGTTCTGTATCCAGGTGTTGAATTGCGGAAAGGCCACCGCCATCAATACACCTAGTATTACGAGCGTGATCAGCAGCTCGATCAGCGTAAAACCAGCTGATCGTGTCGTGTTAATTAGCACGACGTTGCTCCCTTCGCAGTGACCCAGCAATTGGCGATGGTAGCCCCACCCCATATAGCGCCATAGGTGGTGGATTTGGTGTCGGTGTTGTCGACGGTGTACTTGAAGCCATTGTCTTGACCGGTACTGGATACTGCCTGCAGGAAATAAGTATTTGCGGCGGTGTTGAGGGCGTTGGCGGCTGGGCAGGTGATGACAAAGTCACCGTATTTCGGGGATGGAGCGACTGCGCAGGGTGGCGTAAAGGCTCCGACCGCAAGATAGGTGCGGTTGTCCTGGAAGTACTGCTCCATTTGCGCTTGCACTGCAGCCAGTCCGTTGATGGCATTGACCAGCTTCGAGCGCAGTACGTAGTCCTGATATCTGGGAATGGCGATTGCCAGGATGATGCCCATGATGGCGATAACGATCATTAGCTCGATCAGCGTAAAACCCGCTAGCTGCGCCGCAGCCGTTGCTTGTGGTTTTTTCATCACGTGCTCATCCTTCTTCAATCTTCGCTTGCGCAGCGTGATTTGCTTACTCATCGCTGTTTGAGCGTATTTACATGCCTCAGAAACAATCGCAAAAACATTAGAGTAAATTAATAAACTAATATTTCGACCGCTCTGGCATGTCGGTGAATCAGACACTAGAGTCAAGCTACATCAAGGACTTAGAGAAGGTGATGCTGACTGGATAAATGGACGTGATGAATGGATGAGCGGAATATTGACGTTATTTCATCAAGTAACTGTCAAGGTTATTTCGCCAATCATCTTTAAATTACAATAGTTGTATTATTTTGCACCGAATTGGTGCGCATAAACGCGACATTTCTTCAAATGATGCGCGGAGAGGAAGGTATGAGTTTGGATTTGCCGCTTATCACCCGACAAAGTGCATTGGCATCTTGTGATTCGATAGCGCGCAACTATTAAACTTACGAAAAATGTGGGTTTAGCGACAAAAAAAGTCGTTTTGAAGTCCATTCATCGTCTTGGATGTAGCCACGCCAAGCCCGGCAGATGGTAGTGAAGGCATCCTGGCGTCGGGTAACTTGATTCGCAGGGGGGCCGCGTTTTGCTTGGCCGCGGAGGGTGCTTAGCAACAGCTGTTTGCAAATGCGTGGGCGGCCATGTTCGCGGTAGGTGCAGATTTCACGCCAATGCAATACAACTGCTAGGTAATTGACGGTTATATCTCCATTAAAGCGGTGCGAGATTTAATCCAGCGAAGGTAATAAATTAAGTTTGAAAAACTACTTTGAGCGATCTGGGTTTTCTGTTGAGCCATTCTCAAAGCTGACTTCAATTCTTATTACCGATTTGACAGCAATTCCGTTAATTTGCCCTGGGCTAAAGATCTTTGTTTTGAATGAATTAATGGCAGCCGTCATTCGCGCTGGCGTGGCTGTTGCATTTTCTGGTTCTATTCGGTCGACATTCCCTTTTTCATTGATAAACAGCTTCAAAATGATATGTTGCTCACCAACTTGGGAATCTGCATTTTCTGGATCGGTGACCGTAACAAGAGCAAGTGGATATGCGCCGTCACTGAGTTGTGCACGTGGCCAATACTCGTATTGGTTTGCTAGTAGCCAGGCAAATTGAACGGGCTGAGGGATATTTTTCAGCGTGGGTGTGGCATGCCGCGTTGGCTTTAGGACGGGATTGCTAGGAATACTACTAATAACTGAGTTTGCATCCTTGGCTGCTGTTACATGGTGGTGCGTAAGCAGATGAACTTCCAGAGCGGGTTGAGTTGGTATATCGCTAGATGAAAGATACAGCGGACCATTTTGCAGAAAATGCAGAATCAGGAAGTGAAATGCAAATGAGAAAAACAGCCCAGCAACAAGATGCGCGCCCGTTCCATTGGCATGAGATTTTAATTGCTTGATGGTTATACCTAAACGGCTACATCCAGCTTCAAAGAGTCAGGTCGTGCCAAGATATTATGTCACGAGGGAAAACTGCTCGTTCACATGTGAAACTTTGGAGGGTTATTTGACCTAGCCACAACACAATGGTCTAACTTGGCTATTGGATGCATTATAAACGGAACATCAATACCAAATGCCAGTGGTTACAACAAAACCACTGGATTATGCCAAGTCAGATACCATCTCCTTACCAACAACCTGTCGTAGTGGGAGCCTGCTGACCGAGGTTAGTAATGCTGTAAGTGCCACAGGTGTCATTTAGTTGTGCACCTTGTGGAGCAACTTGAGCTGTATATGCTGTTGCGGTCGCACTTGAAAAAGATAAGGCGTAATAGTTGCTGGTGCTATCTGGCAAGCTGACCGAGTTTGATGAATATCCCAGTGTCGTCAGATTTGTTGCATACGCGTTGTTGAGGGAGTAGTACTTTTCCTGCCGCGAGCTTAGATCCAGCAAAGCTGTTTTGGCGACAGCTCGGCGGGATTTGCGAACATAGGTTTGGTATGCAGGTAGGGCAATGGCCACCAGAATGCCCATAATGGCGAGCACCGTCATTATTTCAATCAATGTAAATCCTGTTTCTTTCCGGGAAGCCACACCTGGCTTGGGCGTAAGCCGGTTAATTTGGTAATGATTGAAAGGTGTTTTATGAATGGGTTTCACCGTGTATTCCTCTAGCGTAATTCAATCCAGGTAACCCGGCTGCCTAAAGAACCATTGGGCGGGTTGATCTTGTTGACAGTACCGACGCTGTTCGCGGTTTCGTTAAGCAAGTAAGGGCTATTTTGTGAAATCACGACTGACGGGCTGCCGGTAGCATTGAGGGCAATACCGCTGACGACCTGGCCGTTATAAGTGATGAAGTTATTGTTGGCATCGCCAAAGAACGATTTCTGGAATGCGCCACCGGTGACCGGATTGATCGCCATTGTCCAGCCGGTTGCCGTACTTGCAGTGCAGGTGAGCGGCGTATTGGTGGGCGGAATCGTGGTGTTAATGATGATCGAGCCGGAATACAGAATCGGGCTATAGATGACCTGCTCGGTCGAAGTCGGCAAATTCAGATACCAACCATATTTGTTGTTGTTGCTCGAACATGCGGTGGAGCCTTTCCAGCACACAGCGTTGCTGCTGAGGGTGCGATAGCCTTGGCTGCTGCCGTTTGTCGTCGAGTTGTAGGTGCCCAGCACCGTCTGGGATTGTAGAGTGCTCGTGGAGATGCTTTGTGTACCGGTCAGAGAGGCATACTGGGTGCTGCCCAAGCTATTCCAACTGCCCGTATTCCAGTCCCAGATGCCGTACAGTGATTGCGTGCCACTGGCAAATACGGCTGGATTGGAAAGGGTTTGTGGTGTCTGCTGGCCAGTGCCGAAACTGACGATCACGCGAGGCAAGCCTGGTCCGGTGGTATTGGCGGTTACCAGCACCTTGGTGGTAATCGGCTGGCTGTTGGGAGTGGTAAAGATAGGTGTGCTGACTACGGCCCACGTCGCTGGGTTGCTGCTCGTCAGATCAAACTTCCACACGTTGCCATATACGTCGCCTGCATAAACGTAGTCGGTGATGTGGTCGCCATCCAGGTCAACCGGGGTGACAAAGGCGATGCCGTTTGGGGTACTGCTTGATCCGGAGCCTGTATCCAGAAACTTGAAGCTTTTGTTTCCGTTGCTGGGATCGACCAGCATGATATAGATGCCGGCATGGCCGGCCGTACTGTTAAAGCCGTTGCCGAAAATCACGCCCCACTGACCATTGTGTAAGCGGCGGATTTGCGGTGTGCCGTACGTTTGGCCCAAATTGGTAAGCGTGCTGTTATTCCACTCACCGATGACCAGGCTGCCGGAATTCGTTTCCGAAAACTGGGTAGGGTCGGTGATATCAAGTGCATAGATCGCTTTGCCGCCGGCACCAAGCCCACCTACCAGCCAAGTATGCCAATTGTTGTTGTAGAAGAGATCGTCTGTCGTGGGTGTCGCGTCGACAAAGAAGTTGTGTCCATATTGCGTGGATGAATAGTCCAGCCCGCTCGTGGTGCTGTGAATGGTTTGGGTGACGGCAGCCGGCATGTAGGCCAGTACTTCCTTACCATCATTCGGAGTTGTGGTGCTCACATAATTGCCACTCGCATCGTACGAGCCACTGCGGAAGCCATGCAGCAAGCCATCATTGGATCCGGCGTAAACCACATTCAAGCGCGTAGCGTAGCTAGTCTGGAATGAGCCATAGGTGGTTGCCGAGCCGCCATTTTCTGGCATGGTTGCACTGCTATACAGCTGATCAGACCATGTCGTGCTGGTGGCGCCGGCGGCGCTGGGGTAGAGAATGCTGGGTGCGCCGACCCAGACCGGGCTCGAGTTGATGATGTCGCCCAGTACCCCGCTACGGGCACGGAAGGTTCCTGTACCACTGCTGGTCAATTCATTGGTGCGGTCACCGCGAAGGAAGGCCAGCCGGGTCTGCCCGTTGCTATCACCCTGATTCAATGCCGTTTGCTGAGCCGTTGTCAGATTGCTCCATTGGAACGGGATGCCTGTCGTGCCATTCCAGGTAAGGATTGAACGATTTGCCGATGTTTGGGCGGTGACGCTGGTGACCCCAGTACTGGAGCAATTTCCACCGGTTAATACGCACGATGCATCCCAAGTTGCGGTTGGGTTGATGGTGACAACACCGTTGCTGCTATTGACCTGCAGATACTGTGATGTGAGTTGACCCCACCAGTTATCCGAGTGGTAACCTGCCAGATAGACTTGAGTGCTGGTACGCACTTGTCCGGCCTGCTGCTGGTTGATACCGGCAGAACCGGCAGATTGTTCGGCAGGCGTTGCCTTGAAACACAATATTTCGTGCACATTGGTACTGCCACCCGTAGAGCCGGCAAAGCCGAAACGGAAGGTCGAGGGCAGTGTGCCGTTGGATGCAGTGATGGATTGATTGGCAATCACCGACTGATAGGTGCCGCCATTATAGCTGTACCAGAAGCTCAGGTAACCATCTTGTGTCAGCTTGAGTTTGTAGCTGATTGGTGTTGCATTACCGCGTACGGTAGCACTTTCGTTAGCGATGGGCTGATTGCTGGGTAGAACCTGATAAGCAGTGGGGATGATCGCATAATCCAACGGTACTGGCGTGGTTGTAGATTGCCATCCACCATTCTTGTATTTCTGTACGTAGCCAGTGCTGCAGGTTTGTTGTACACCCTGCTGTTGCGTAGAGGCATCTGTGATTGAAGAGGGATAGTTGCTTGCATAGTTCTGATTGAGCCAAGTCCAGGAAACATTCCCTGCACCGCGCAAGCCAATCCGGCCGGCTTGATAGCCATAACCCGTCTTTGTATTATCTCCCTCGTTCAAAAAGTTACCGTATTCGTCAATTCCCAGCCCGAGATAACCACCAATTACACCATCTGCTGTTGGGTTGCCATTCGAGCATGAATAGCCCAGCGAGCCACCAGTGGCGCCCACTGAGGCGGCTTGGCTACCGTCAGCCAGATAAAAACTGATCCCGTCCGCACCGTGCCCACCTTGATTGTCGCCACCATAAGTGACGGTGGTAAATGTAGCTTGTATGCCTTGATCGGATGGAAAAGTGAAATTGGAAACAATGGCGCCACGTTGATAATTGTCTGCATTGGTTAATCGCAATGCGCCATTCCCAGCCGTATCGGGGAGTCCCCCAACCTGGGTTGCGCTGAAAAGATTGTAATAGCTTGATTGCGTGCAGGCTGGAATCGTGCCGTTCAGGCTGGTGGGTGAGCATAGCCCAGTTGTACTGGTGCAATTATTGCCGGTGACCGAAGTAACATTACCTGCAGTAAGGCACGCACCGTTGAATGAAAGCCACGCATTGGCGGACGTCGTACCGGTGAAGTTATCCGATACCACAACGGCTGCAGCGGGGTTGGCGACAGCCAACCAGCTGACCAAAATGGCCAGAGCCGTTTTGATCGGGCCAGATTGCAAGATATTCATTTCAATGCACTCCCAAATCTGTGGTGCCGGAACTGAGTTTATAAATACTTTGCACGACTGCGACCGAGGCCTGATTGCCGCCATAAGCGAATGCCGTGATTTGGTATAAGGAAGCGCCTGTTGTATCAAGGCCGAGATATTGAATGTTGAAACCCGGATTGTTGTAATAGGTCCCAGCACCTCCTGAAGTACTGGAGGCTATCGTCGCAGTTGGCTGTGAACTAGATGGTTGCGGAGGTGTGTAATTGACATAGCTGCTCCATGGCAAACTGGCAGAAGCGGTACCAGCCGTCAGCAGGGAATTGGTGCATATCACGGGCGAGGTATATGTCCCGGTACAACTGACCGGAGTCGCTTGGGCATTTTGGGTAAGCCACCATTCGGCATAGCCGACCGTGCTTTGTGCAATATTCAGTGCCCGGGCCTTTTCGCGTGTATTGCCTGCCATACCTTCTTCCAGGCGGAAGCTATGTGCCATGGCAACGCCGATTAGCGTCAAAATCACCAGAATGAACAAGCTGGCAATCAAAATGAAGCCATTCTGGCAATAGCGGGATTTAGATTGAATTCGCCCAAATGGGCTGCTGGCTATTTGGATCATCATGATTTGCCCATAAGCCGAACGATCTGGGTAAGCTTAACCGTCGATGGTTGTCCGTTATTGTTGATAGCGGCGGTGTTATAGAGTGGATTGGTAAATACCAGCACCAGTTGTGCGGAACGTACCGAAGTCCAATCAGTGACGGAACTGGCATCTACATACTGGGTAACGGAACCATTACCGGTCGTATCGACACCGTAAGTTACTTTCATGCTTTGAATGCCATCTACCAGCGGATTGGCACTGGTGCTGGCAGTGGGGGCCGCCGCATTGGTACCAAGTGCACAAGTCAGCATGCTTGTGCCGTTTACTGTTTGGACAGTAAATGCATTGTCGTAGGTTTTATTGGTGCTGCCCGTGCCCGTAGGATTGGAGTTACCAAGACAATTGAGAATGCCGTCGCCTGGTGCGGTTTGGTAGCGGACCTGAATGGTGTCCGAACTCCCCGTCCCGCCGGTGGCGCCCGTAACATACTGGCCGGGAGTCGTGTAGGTGGTCCCAAGTACGGGTAAGGCGGTGACTTGGGTGTTGGTGGTCGGATTGGGGAAATAGCCAGCCGATTGGATGATATTGGTCAGCAAGGATACGGCGAGCCGTTCTTTTTCCTGTAGTTGTGCCAATCCGGTTTGTGCCGAGTAAGTTTGCCGCTGACTGATGAAGAGCGTTGAGACCGCTAGTAAAAGCAGCAACGCGATAGTCATGGAGATCATGACTTCAAGCAGGCCAAACCCCCTTTGGGCTAGCACGGCGGGTTTGATCTGACGTAGACAATTAGCTTTTGGCACATCAATGAGTGATTTGCCTGTATGCAATTGGCGTTTCATGGCTGCACCACGGTCTGGTAACTGTATGTTTGCTGCTGACCGGTATTCTGCTTCGCCGCCATTGTCTTTTCGCTCCAGCTTACCGTAATGGTACAGACGACTGGCTGGCCCACCGTCGTGGTGCAAACAATCTGGCCGGTGCCGCTTGGCAATGATTGACTGATTGTCTTCCCCCAGTTTGTCAGGTCATAAGCGGCCAGCTGCACTGGCGTGCAAACAGCCGTGCAATCCGCGCTTGCCGCAGCCGCCAACGTTGTATCACCGGTGATCCCGCCACTAACGCTGACGTTGACGTTGACCGTGCCCGGTGCGGCAAGTAGTCCTGCTGCCCAATAGCCTGGATTGGCACTCATTGCAGATGAAAGACTGGCGGCCATCACCGCGGCCAAGCCGCGTGTACGTGCCGAGCTTGTATTACTCAGCGACAGCGCTTCCATGCCAGCAACGCCAAGCAGGCCGATTGCAATGACTACAACTGCAATCAGCACCTCCAGTAGGGTGAAGCCTGCCGTGTTGGCGGCACGCGATACAGGGCGGTTTGGGAGGGGGAGGCGTAATTGACTCATGTGCATTGTGCCCCTGCGACATCTGTTTGGCCTTGTTGCAGGATCTGAACGTGTCCAACAGCGGACACTGCCAAACAACGTTTTGTACTGTTATTTGCGGGGGTGGTATTGAAGGTAAACATGCCGAGATTGCTGGTTGGCACAAATCCCATTCTGTTAAAGCAGAGCGAAGTCTGCCCCGCTTGCGAGGGTGTGTATGCGGCGGTGTCTTTCGATGTAAAGGTTTGTTTGATCCTTAAAACGGTGCCGGTGGTGTTAACACAGCTTCCAGCGCTGGGTACCATCACGATCCAGCCGCTAGCCCAACTGGCCTGTGTGCTGCAACTGGACCCATTGCTGGACGGGCAGACCGCCACATTCAGGCCGCGCTTGGTTGCTTCGCTACGGGCAAATTCCAGATCACGATACAGATCATTGACTTCTGCGCTGATACCGGTTGACGAAATGATCGATTGGTAAGATGGAATAGCAATTGCCATGAATATGCCGGCAATCGCCATGGTAGTTATAAGCTCAATGAGTGAAAAGCCTTGAGTCTTTTGAAGATAGACACGGCATGCCATCTTGCGAGGCGTAATAGAAAGCATGACGACTTCCTTCATCGGATATGTCCAGCTGTTTGGCTGTTTGCCAAAGCCGGATTCGTAATGGCGGGAATTTGTCATGCTGCTGCTTGCCCTCATCTCACTATGGTTCTGATCGCACTAAATTTGCTTACGTTATACCGAGATGTATGGAGTTGACCGCCTCGGTATACACATTTGATATTAGGGTCACATGATAAGCTAATATTCTATTCTTTCCATCCCTGCGGCATGGCGATCGCCTGATGGCAAGCTACATCAAGGGTTTGGCGCAGACTACGATAACTGGATGGATGGATGCCATCGGTGGACGAACGGATTTTGGATGTGCCACCGTCAGTATGCTGTCTAAGTAGTTACGTATACATTAACTACTTACAAATTTTGCAATGCCTTGTTGGTAACTAGCTAGGGTATGTGGGAAATCGGCAGGGATTGAATTGAAGCGGGGATGGATTGATGCCGATTTTGCCGTTCGTCATCAGACAAACGGCATCGGCGAATTGGAATTAAAAACGGGAAAGGATTTAGCTTACGGAGAATACCGATTGAGCGGCGGCAATTGTCGCTTTTAGATCGGATTCGGTATGTGCCGCGGAAACAAACCCGGCTTCGAATGCGGATGGCGCCAGATAAATGCCTTGATCCAGCATGGCGTGGAAAAAGCGGTTGAAGTGCTCGCGATCCGATTGCATGGCTTGCTGATAGTTTTGCGGGGCGTTGGCGCTGAAATAGATGCCGAACATCCCACCGACCGCTTGTGCTGAAAACGGGATTCCCGATGAGGTGGCGAGGGCACGCAAACCGTCGGTCAAATAGCGGGTATTGGTGCTCAAGGTGTCAAAGAAGCCTGGATTTCGGATCGCATTCAGCGTGGCCAAGCCAGCAGCGACGGCGACCGGATTGCCCGAAAGCGTGCCAGCTTGATACACCGGGCCGAGTGGCGCCAGCTTGGCCATCACGTCGGCCCGGCCACCGAAAGCTGCCAGCGGCATGCCGCCACCAACGACTTTCCCCAGGCAGGTCAGATCAGGCGTAATGCCGTGCAAGCCTTGGGCGCATTGCATGCCGACGCGGAATCCGGTCATCACTTCGTCGTAAATCAACAGCGCGCCGTGATCCTGCGTGAGCTTGCGCATGGCAGCGATGAATTCGGGGCTGGCCTCGATCAGGTTCATGTTGCCGGCGACGGGTTCGACGATGATCGCGGCGATGTCATTGCCTTGTTCGGCGAATGCCTGTTCCAGCGCGGCGACGTCGTTGTAGGACAGGACGATGGTATCGGCTGCAACGGCTGCCGGTACGCCGGCGCTGGACGGATTGCCGAAGGTCAGCAGGCCGGAACCCGCTTTGACCAATAGCGAATCAGCATGGCCGTGGTAGCAGCCTTCGAACTTGATCAGTTTGTTGCGGCCGGTAAAGCCGCGCGCGAGGCGAATGGCGCTCATTGTGGCTTCGGTGCCGCTGGAGACAAGGCGCAATTGCTGCATGGACGGCAGCAATTCACACAGCAAATCGGCCAGATCGATCTCGGCTTCGGTCGGTGCGCCGAAACTCAGGCCGTTTCTGGCTGCGCGTTCAACCGCGTCAATGACGGCCGGATGGGCGTGGCCGAGGATCAATGGCCCCCAAGAGCCAACGTAATCGATATAGCGCTTGCCGTCGGCATCCCATACATAGGCGCCTTCGCCGCGGGTGAAGAAGCGTGGTGTGCCGCCTACTGCCCCAAAGGCACGTACGGGCGAATTGACGCCACCGGGGATATGGCGCTGGGCGCGTTCAAAAAGTTGTTCGTTTCGACTCATGCTCGTGCTCATGGATTGGATTGATCAGGCTGACCAGGTTGAATAGGGGTGATTGGATAGCGCGCTGTTGTAATAGCGCGGGTCGCCGGAGACCTCGTTACCGAGCCAGTCGGGCATCTTGAAACGGGTGTCTTCGTTTGGCAGCTCGATTTCGGCCACGATCAAGCCGGCGTTGTCGCCGTGGAATTCATCGATTTCCCAGGTGAGTCCGTCGCCGGCATCAACCAGATGGCGGGTCTTGTCGAGCACTTGCGGGCAGAGTTGCAGCATGGCTTCAGCATCTGCGCTGGGGATCTCGTATTCGAATTCGGCTCGGGCAATACCGGCGTTTTTGCCTTTGACGGTCAGATAGCCTTGCTGGCCCTTGATCCGCACTCGCACCGTGCGCTCTGGATCGGTGTTCAGGTAGCCTTGGGCGATGCGAGTGGAGCGGTTGATTCTGGTGCGCCAAGCGTCGCTGCTCAGCAGGAATTTGCGTTCAATTTCGGTGGCCATCAGTGCAGCTTGTCCAGTTTGTCGGTCAATTGAATCGCCGATTGTCGCATTGCCGCGATGCGTTCGCCGTATTTGCTGGTGTCCGGTTGGCTGATGCAGACCAGTATCCGGCCGACCGGATTGATGGGGTGAAGCATCGTCCTGACTGGGTCACATGAGATGGGCGTGCCGTTTGCTTCCCTGCTCCGGCGCAGCAGATTGAGTGTGGCGTTGGGCTGATAGAACAGCCAACTGAATGCCGATTTGGTCTTGTCGGGAATGGAGCGATCCTGATCGAGGGGGCCGTCGCCCATGGCATCGCCAATGTTGTGGCCCATTGATTGGAGTACCTGCGCGGTGAGGTAAAACTCGCCTTGCCAGAGATGGGTCATGAATTTTTGTTGGTCGATCGTGGTGAGTGGCTGCAATGCGGCTCGCAGTTCGACTTTGATCGGCAGCATGTCGGTGGGTTGTTTCTCAATGAACTCGTTGACGACCTGCATGGTTTGTTTGAGCTGGGCGGCGGCAATCATGGCGCTGAGGAGGCTACGGCTGCCGTGCAAGGCTTCAGTCCAGAATTGCAGGTGGTGCAGCAAGTTATTGCCGGCATCTCGCTGATGCGCGGCAATGCCAAAAGTCTGCTGTGCCAGATACAGCCCGGCGCCGGTCGAGATCGGCGCGTACTGAGGGATGTTGTTGATTGAGGTGATCACTTCCTCGTACCGCGGGTAAGCAATCAGTGCTTGATAGCGTTTGAGTATTTCGGTATTTGCGGCAATCGATACATCAAACTCGGCCCGATGAGCCAGCGTGTAATCAAGGCAGGAGCCGGTCTTCGGGCATTTGGGCCGGTCGTAGCTAAACGCGATCGGTTTTTGTGGCGCTTGATTCTGCTCCACCCAGAGCTTGCCTGCCGCAGCCGGATCGAGATCGCGGCTGCCAAAACCATAGAAATAGAAGTAGGCGTTTCCCTGGGGGGAGACCGTTTGGGGTTCAGGTTTCAGCCAGGCTTGCGTTGTCGGTTCGAGATTCTCGTCAAAGTGATTGAGGATGCCCAGGATGAGCACAAGCACCAGGACGAGCGCCAATAACGCTGCCAGCGTCCAAGCCAGCCAGCGCACCAGACGAAGCGCGATCTGCATGATTGATCCTCAGAATGGTTTGACGACCACAAGGATAACGATAGCAAACAGCGCCAGTACCGGTAGCTCGTTGAAGACGCGATACCAGACGTGGCTCCTGGTATTTCGATCGGCGGCAAAGTCGTGATACAGCTTCCAGCACCAACCGTGATAGCCGATCAATAGCACCACCAGGCTGAGCTTGATGTGCATCCAGCGCCAGCCTGCTCCGTCAAAAAAGCCGTAGTAGGACCACAGCCAGATGCCGAAAACGACCGCGAGGATGGCGAGCGGCGTCATGAAGCGCAGCAGTTTGCGCTCCATGAGCTGCAGGCGTTCGCGAGTGGCGCTGTCGTCTGCCATGGCGTGATTCACAAACAGACGTGGCAGATAAAACAGGCCGGCGAACCAGCAGATGACGAAGATGATGTGAAAGGCTTTGACCCACTGCATGGCTTATTTCTTTTTCTTGCGGGTCTTGCTGCTCGCCTGATCGCCGGGTGGCGGCGCGAATTGCTTGGCAGCATCTTCATACAACGGCATCACGACTGGAATCTTGGCCTGTAGATCGCGGATGCGGGTTTCGTTGGAAGGATGGGTAGAGAGGAACATGGGCGGCTGGCCTTGGCTGGCGGCGGCCATTTTTTGCCACAGCGTGACGGAGGCTTGCGGGTTGTAGCCGGCACGGGCGGCGAGCTCCAGCCCCATCATGTCGGCTTCGGATTCGTGGGTGCGACTGTTGGGCAGTGTGTAGCCAACCTGGACCAGCTGGTCGGCCATGCCCATGTAGTTGTCATACTTGCCACCGGTGAGCAAGGACAATCCCTGCATCGCCAGTTGCTTGTTGTAGGCCTCACTCATCCGCTCGCGGCTGTGCTCGCGCAATGCGTGGCTGATTTCGTGGCCCATGATCTGGGCGATTTCGTCGTCGGTGAGTTTGAGCTGGGTGATGATGCCGGAATAGAACATGATCTTGCCGCCGGCCATGCAGTAGGCATTGAGCGTGGGGCTGTTTTCCACATTCACTTCCCACTTCCAGTTCACGGCATCGGGGCGGAAAACGGCGGTCTGCGGGATCAGGCGGTTGGCGATGCCGCGTACGCGGGTGGTCATGGCGGCGTTGGTGTTGAGGATGCCCTGCGCCTGCGCTTTCTGCAGTTCTTCCTGATAGGACTGCACGGACATCTGCTCAACCTGCTGTTCGGACAACAGCATGCTCATGCTTTGCTTGCGGGCGACGTTGGTTGTGCCGGTGCCAGTGGTACTGACCTGCTGGCAGCCGAACAAGGCCAGACCCAGTGTCGCGGTAAACAACCAATGCTTCATCGCCATATCTCTCCGTGCCGCCAGTGGCTTAGATTTCGACCATCTCGAAGTCGTCCTTGCGCGCGCCGCAATCCGGACAGGTCCAGTTCAGCGGTACGTCGTCCCAACAGGTGCCAGGTGCGAGGCCGTCTTCAGCGCGGCCTTCGGCTTCGTCATAAATGAAGCCGCAAATCAAGCACATATACTTTTTCATTCGGGGTATTTCCACGGTGGTTTAGAATCGGAATTCTACCCCAAACCTCCCCAAACACTCCCCGGTATGAATCCAACTCCTCCGCTCGTGCTTGTTTTTGCCGGCAATGACCCTTCTGGCGGTGCCGGGCTGACGGCGGATACGCTGGCGCTGGCCTCGCTGGGCTGCCACCCATTGCCGATCGTCACCGCCATCACCGTGCAGGATAGCGCCGGTGTACAGGATTTTCAGCCGGTCGATCCGGATTGGCTCGAAGACCAGGCGCGGCTGATTCTGGAAGACATGCGCGTCGACGCGATCAAGGTGGGCATGGTCGGCAGCATCGAAAACCTGACCGTCATCGCCGAAATCGCTTCCGATTACCCCGAAATCCCGTTGATTCTCGACCCGGTGCTGACCAGCGGCCGGGGCGACGAGTTCTCCACCGATGAACTGATCAGCGCCATGCGCGAGCTGTTGCTGCCGCATACGCTGATCGTGACGCCAAACAGCATCGAAGCGCGCCGGCTTGGTTCGGACGATCCGGATGAACAGGTCGATCTGCCGCTCGATGCCGCCGCGCAGCGCATGCTCGATTGCGGTTGCGAATATGTGCTGATCACCGGCACGCACGAGAACACGCCCAAGGTCACCAACACACTGTTCAGCGGCAATGGTCGCGTGCGTTCCGATCAATGGGAGCGCTTGCCCGGTAGCTATCACGGTTCCGGTTGCACCTTGGCGGCGGCGATTGCCGGCGCAATAGCGAGCGGTGTGGAGATCAGCCAGGCGGTGCGTGATGCGCAGGAATACACCTGGCAAACGCTCTCCAACGGGTTTCGCCCGGGCATGGGTCAGCTTATTCCGGACCGGATGTTCTGGGCGCGGCCGGGTGAAGACGAAATTGCCGAGGCCGCAGCCAAGGACGACGACGCGCCAGCCGAGAAAGCCTGATGCGCGGTCTGTACGCGATCACGCCGGATTGGGCGGATACGCCCCGCTTGCTCGCAGCGTGCGAAGCGGCCTTGATCGGCGGTGCTTCGATTTTGCAATATCGCAACAAGGTGGCTGATGCCGCGCTGCAGCGTGAGCAGTCTGCGGCGTTGTGCGCGCTCACGCACCGCTACGGCGCAACATTCATCATCAACGACGATCTTGAATTGGCACTTGCCGTCGATGCGGATGGTGTCCATTTGGGCGGTGACGATGGCGATCTGGCTGCCGCACGAGCGCGGTTGCCGGCCGGAAAATTGCTCGGCGCATCCTGCTACAACCGGTTTGAGCTGGCAGAAAATGCCGTTGCGGCTGGAGCGAATTACATTGCCTTTGGTGCTGTATTTCCGTCTGGCACCAAGCCGAACGCGGTGCGAGCGTCGCTCGAGTTGTTCGACGCGGCTAAAAGCCTCGGTGTACCGAGTGTGGCGATTGGCGGCATCAATCCGCTGAACGCAGCAGACGTGGTTGCCGCCGGTGCGGATTGTATTGCCGTGATCGGCGCACTGTTCGAATCCGCTGATGTGGCTGAAACGGCACGACAATTTGCCGCGTTGTTTCACGTGAAACGATGAGTGTGCAACTGCCCACCCTGCCGCAAGTCATCGTCCTTAACGGCACCAGCTCCTCCGGCAAGACCAGCATCGCCAAAGCCTTGCAGGAGCGGCTGCCGGAGCAATACCTCAATTTCAGCATCGATAGCATTCTGGATGCGCTGCCGGCATCCGACCTCGGCAAGATGCAGCGCGGCGAAATCATCACGCGGGCGGGCTACGATTGGCCGGCGTTGGTACGTGGCTATCATTATGCGATGCCAAGCCTGTTGCAGGCCGGGCTCAAATTGATTGTCGATAACGCCTGGTGTGAGCGCGACGAACAGCGCGAGCTATTGACCGAGCTGGCGGGTTATTCGGTGGCGCTGGTGGCGGTGCAGTGTGAATTGGCGACAGCCGTTGCGCGCGAAACGCAACGGGGAGATCGGGCGGCCGGATTGGCAACGTGGGAGTTTGAGCGGGTGCACCAAGGCATCGTGTATGACTTTGCAGCGGTGACCGATCAATCTTCGCCGGGGGAATCAGCCGGGCAGATCATGGACTGGCTGATGGGTGCGCCGCTATTGCGCGGCGCGAGCGAGACGCTGGAAGTACTGAATCTGGGCGACTAGCGCTTGTTGTGCTGCATGACGCGGTTGATCAGCCGCATCCGCATGGTTTCGATGGCCGGCATCGAATCCGCCCGCGCTACTTCTCTCTCGCCTTGCAGGCCGACGACATACAGCCCATAACGTAGCGTCTGTGGTGATGCGGTGGTATTCCATACTGGATGGATGGCGAAACGCATTTTGAACTCCCCGGTAGCGGCGTGAATGAATTGTTGTCGCTGCCCATAACTTCAATATCGGGCTATTACCGGCAAATATGAAACCGTTGGTCGGCGAAAGTGTAAGCCACGTCGCCTGCCTGATCTTTCCCCCTCCCAGGAGTATTCGCATGTCTCCGTCGTACTACCAAATCTCGGTACCGTCTTTCATTCGCATGCTTGGCAACCTGTCCACCATTCTGGACAAAGCCGTGGCCTATGCGGCCGAACGCAAGATTGATGAATCGGTGCTGCTGCAGTCGCGCCTCTTCCCGGATATGTACCCGCTGGTGAAACAAGTGCAGATCGCCACTGACCAGAGCAAGGGGTCGATCGGCCGTTTGACTGGCATTGCTCCGCCGAAATTTCCTGACGATGAAACGACCTTCGCTCAGCTCCAAGCGCGCATTGCGACCACGATTGGCTATTTGAAGGGGATTCCTGCCGAGGCGCTGGACGACACAGCGGCAAAGCAAATCACCTTGCCCTGGATGCCGGACAGGCCGCTGGATGGTGCGCCATACCTGTTGCATATGGCGATTCCGAACGTGTACTTCCATGTCACCACTGCCTACGCGATCCTGCGCCATAACGGTGTACCGCTGGGTAAGCCGGATTTCATCGGCGAGATCTAATATCTGGCATTGATCAGCATCGGGTAGCAAAAAGCCGGCAATTGCCGGCTTTTTCATGTGGGCTGATAACACCAATGCCAAGGCTCGAACACGTAGCCGAACGGATTGTCACGTGGAAACGACAGCGTAAAGCCAAAGCGCCCTGCGTTGACCAGCAGCCACGCATAAGCCGGTGTTTGCTCGAACGCTTCGTTCGCCATCTCGCCACCGGGGGTATGCACGTCGACGGCGCGGCCCGTGTGGTGCTCGCTGCAACCTGGTGGCGCCAGCACTTGCAGGATGGCATCGATCGATTGCCCGGCATTCAACTTGTACTGGATCAGTTCCACCTGCCGCTCGGTCGAGCGATAGGCGGAAATGATCTGCAGCGCAATGCCATCTTGTGCCGCTGCCACTTGCATCGCCTGCCATGCGTTAGCGGCTGCGGGGATCAACAGCCAGACTCGCTCGTTGTCGACGAACTCAACGAGCGAGTCGGCCTCGGCATAGATACGCAGTTGCTTCGCGACGAGGACTGATTCGGCAATGCCGAGATCGAGCCAGATGGCACGGAGCGCTGCATTCATGGCTCAGAAGCCGGGAAACTTCAGCCCGGCATTGATCGGTTTACCCTTGCGTGCGCGCTTGCCGACATAGGGGGCCATCTCGTTCGCATCCAGCGTCAGCTCGGTGGATTTGCCGCCACGGCCGGTGCCGGTCAGGCGCAGCGTTTCGCCATCGCAAACGGTGATCGCGGCCAGCGCGTCCTTGTCGTCCAGCGCCATGGTTTGCACGCCCTTGCCGCCGCCGCTGAGCTGCTTGAACTCGCTGAGCGGGAACAGGTGCAACTTGCCGGCCTTGGATAGGCATGCCACCAATGATGTTTCACGTGGAACAAAACTCGAAATCTTCAGCAGCGATTCGCCGGTTTCAACGGTGATAAAGCTCTTGCCAGCTTTCTGGCGGCTCAACAGATTATCGAACTGGCAAGTGAAGCCATAGCCGGCCGTGTTGGCGATCACCAGCCAATCACTGCCCTGCCCGACCAGCATCTGCACAATGCGGCTCTTGGCGGTCAGCTCGACCAGCGTTGTGACCGGCACGCCATCGCCACGTCCGCCCGGTACCACGGCGGCCTGAATGGTGTAGACGCGGCCATCGCTACCAACGAGCGCGACGCTATCCACAGTGCGGCATTCAATGGCCGAATGCAGCGCATCGCCATCCTTGAACGCGAGGTTCTGCACATCGATGCCGTGGCCTTGGCGCGACCGTAGCCAACCTTTCTCGGACAGGATCAGCGTGGTTGGCTCGTCGACCACCGCCACTTCCACCGAGGCGCGTTCCGCTTCTTCAATCAAGGTGCGGCGTGGGTCGGCAAACTTTTTCCGGTCCGCTTCGATTTCCTTGATGATCAGTTTTTGCATGGCCGGGCGATTGGCGAGCAGATGTTCCAGCTCTTCCTTTTCGCCGCGCAATTCGGCCAATTCCTGCTCGATCTTGATCCCTTCCAGCCGTGCCAACTGGCGCAAGCGGATTTCGAGGATGTCTTCGGCTTGTCGATCAGACAGGTTGAAGCGGGCGATCAGCGCCGGTTTTGGCTCGTCGCTCTCGCGGATGATGCGGATCACCTCGTCGATATTCAGGAAGACGATATGCCGGCCTTCCAGAATATGGATGCGATCGTTGACTTGCCCCAGGCGATGCTCGGTGCGGCGGGTGACGGTGTCGAAACGGAAACTCACCCATTCGGCCAGGATTTGCTTGAGCGACTTCTGCCCCGGCCGGCCATCGCGGCCGATGGTCACCAGGTTGAACGACAAACCAGTTTCCAGCGAGGTATGCGCCAGCAGCAGATTCATCAATTCATCCGGGCTTTGCCGCGATGATTTCGGCTCGAACACCAGTCGCACTGCTTGCTCGCGGCCCGATTCGTCACGCACGCGGTCGAGCACGGACAGGATCAATTGCTTGGTTTGCTGCTGTTCCTGGCTGAGCGCCTTCTTGCCCTTCTTGATCTTGGGATTGGTCAGCTCTTCGATTTCTTCCAGCACCTTCTGGCTGGACGTGCCCTGCGGCAATTCCGTCACCACCATCTGCCACTGGCCGCGGGCGAGGTCTTCTTTCTCCCAGCGGGCGCGTACTTTCAAGCCTCCGCGGCCAGTTTCGTAGGCGGCGTGGATGTCCTTGCGGGACGAGATGATCTGGCCGCCACCCGGCAGATCCGGGCCCTTGATGTATTCCATCAGGCCCGCGGTATCGAGCTCCGGGTTCTTGATCAGCGCCACTGCCGCATCGGCGACTTCGCCGAGATTATGTGACGGTACTTCTGTCGCCATGCCAACGGCGATGCCGGATGCGCCGTTGAGCAGCAACATCGGCAGCCGGGCCGGCAGCAAGACCGGTTCCTCGAACGCGCCGTCATAGTTCGGCGCGAAATCGGCGGTGCCCATCTTGAGCTCGGACAGCAGCAGCTCGGCAATCGGCGTCAGCCGTGCTTCGGTGTAACGCATTGCCGCCGCGCCATCACCATCGCGACTACCGAAGTTGCCTTGGCCATCGATCAGCGGGTAACGCAGCGAGAAATCCTGCGCGATGCGTACCAATGCGTCATAGGCGGATTGGTCGCCGTGCGGGTGGTACTTACCCAGCACTTCACCGACGATCCGCGCCGACTTCACCGGCTTGGCGGTGGCGGTGAGGCCCAGCTCGTGCATGGTGTACAGCACGCGGCGTTGCACCGGCTTCTGGCCGTCTTCCACTTGCGGTAGCGCGCGGCTCTTCACCACGCTCATTGCGTATTCGAGATAGCTCTTTTCCGCGTACAGACCGAGTTGCACTGATTCGCCGTCATCTGGCGCGGTGGTCGACGCTTGGGCGGAAATGAAGCGGCCACCCCCACCTTGCCCGGTAGCGGGCTCAGGTGTGTTGGCTTCTTCATTGCTATCGGTGGATTCGGTTTCGGGCGGGTCGAGCAGGTCGAGGTCTTGGCTCATGGCGTGTGGCTTTTAATTCAGTTGGTGCGGATTGTAACGAGGTTCTATGTCTAAGCTGCTTTAAAAATTGGCGAGTGGGCCATTTTTGAAAAC
The DNA here is from genome assembly GCF_000711875.1 of Andreprevotia chitinilytica DSM 18519. GTDB lineage: Bacteria > Pseudomonadota > Gammaproteobacteria > Burkholderiales > Chitinibacteraceae > Andreprevotia > Andreprevotia chitinilytica. Next base: position 237,718 of record NZ_JONM01000004.1, on the reverse strand, counting down.
AGCGATGTTTCACGTGAAACATTGCGCAAATTGAGCGACGGCCGCCTCTGGCTCATCAGCGTAAACCACACCGGCGGCGGCTTCCCACAACATCAGGTTAAGCGGTGCTGCGAAATCTTCGACGGCGTTGCCAGCTATATCCTGGCCGGAGCCAACGCGGGCGATCAGGTCTTGCCCCTGCAATTCTGTCGGCAGGCATAGCCACACGGGTTTGCCGAGCGCTTGGGCATAACCGACTTCAAATGCGGTGCCGCTGTCTGGCTCGCTCTGGCTGCGAAAGGCGCGCAGATCGGCGAGCACGGCGTCGGCTTGGCGAATCAGTTTGCAGTTGGCATTGAAGATCCAGCGGCGCTGCTCGGGTTTGGTCAGACCAGCTGGCACTCCCCCATCCAGCGGGTAGAGTCCGCGCCAGCCGTGGGCGATGCAAGCGGCTTGCAGGCGGTTGCCCCAATCCAATGCATCAGGGCGGAAGACGCCGGGGCCAGCCAAGTAGACGTAGGGATAGAGCGATGCCATCGGGATATTCGGCAGGCAGGAACAAACGGCCTTCCACTATACTTGGAGCCGGAAAAATGATCAGCCAGCCGTTTCCCAGCGGTGGCATATAACGACGAGAGCGCCCGTGTCGCGACACGAACATCAACGCCAGATGCTGGAAGCCAAGCTGCATGCGCTGCAAGACGAGAATGATCGCTTGCTGGCGCAAGTGGCGCGGCACGACCGCGATACCCACTTCCTGGAAATGCTCGACCGGCAGCTGAATCAACATCTGCTGACGGTGGGTGGGCAATACCGCGATATCTTTGCGCAGCTCTCCGGCTCGGGCGCGACCTTTGCGCAATTGGTCGCCAGCAGCGCCGAGCTGAACGCCGATTTCGCGTCGGAGCGGGAAGCAGCGCTCACCACGGCACAACTGGCGGAGACCACCCAACAGCAAGCGCAGGTGTTGGTGGCTAGCTTGTCTACCCTCTCGTCTACCGCGCAGGCATCCGCTCATGCAGTCGATCAGCTGGATAGCCGCTCGGGCGAGATCGTCAATTTCGTCCGGCTGATTCAGGAAATTGCCAAACAGACGAATCTGCTAGCGCTGAATGCCGCCATCGAAGCGGCACGCGCGGGTGAAGCTGGTCGCGGTTTTGCCGTGGTTGCCGACGAGGTACGCAAACTGGCGGAGCGCACCAATGGCGCGGCGACTGAGATTGCCGTGATCGTGGATGCGATTCGCGATAGCACCCACGTTGCGCGGGAAACCATGCAAACCCTGGCTGATGAAGCCGCGCAGCGCAGCGAGGATGGCAATGCCGCCGCCGCCCAACTTGGCGCGGTCGGCGACGGTGCCGCTGATCTCGCCCGCCGCATCGGTCATCATGGTCAAAAGCAGTTTTTCGAGCTGGGCAAGCTGGAGTTGCAGCGCTACAAGGCCAGCGTCTATCAGCGGGTGTTCGGTGCGGGTGAGATGAGTGTCGAGATGGCGCTGAATGGTCTGGCAGAGGGCGAGCTAGGCCGCTGGCTCAGCGATGCGGAAGTAAAGGCCCATCATGGCCGACAAAAGAGTTTTGGCGCGCTGGATGCCGCTTTGCGCAGCTATAGCCAGCAAGCGGCAGATGCAATCAAGGCGGTCGATGCCAAGGTGCTGGCATCGGTGGCGGCGGCGGTGCAAAAGATGGAAAGCGCCAGCCAGTCCGCGCTGACCGCGCTCGATACCTTGGCTGGGGAAATCGGCGGCGCTTAGCCGCATTGCGCTGCTCAGTCGCGAAGTCATCGGCGCGATGTTTCACGTGAAACATCGCGCCGATGATCAGAGGTCGGATCAGAGATCGGCTTCTACTTCATTGCCACGTGCTTCCAGCCAAGCGCGGCGGCTGCTGGCCTCGCCCTTGCCCATCAGCATGTTCATCAGGTCTTTGGTGTTGGCGGAGACATCATCCGGAATGCCGACGCGCAATACGCGGCGGGTGTCCGGGTTCATGGTGGTGTCGAACAACTGCTCGGCATTCATCTCGCCCAAGCCTTTGAAGCGGGAAATACCCCACGCGCCTTCACGGACTTTCTCGGCCCGCAGCTTGTCGAGGATCGCAGTCAGTTCGCCATCGTCCAAGGCGTAGAACTTGCGCGGCGGCTTGTTCTTGCCGCTGCCGGCGATATCGACGCGGAACAGCGGTGGCTGCGCGACGAAGATGTGGCCGGCGCGGATCAGGCCGGGGAAGTGGCGATAGAACAGCGTGAGCAGCAGCACCTGGATGTGCGAGCCGTCGACGTCAGCATCGGACATGATGATCAGCTTGCCGTAACGCAGGCCGGAGAGGTCCGGCGTGTCGTTCGGGCCGTGCGGATCGACGCCCAAGGCGACGGCAATATCGTGCACTTCGTTGTTGGCGAAAATCTGATCCTTGTCGACTTCCCAGGTATTCAGCACCTTGCCGCGCAACGGCAGGATGGCCTGGAAATCCTTGTCGCGGCCGAGCTTGGCCGAGCCGCCAGCCGAATCACCCTCGACCAGGAACAGCTCGCAGCGCTCGGATTCATCGCTGGCGCAATCGGTGAGTTTGCCGGGCAAAACGGCCACGCCGGACGACTTTTTCTTCTCGACCTTCTGCGCATTCTTTGCGCGGCTTTGTGCGGCGCGGATCGCCAGCTCGGCGAGTTTCTTGCCCAGCTCGACGTGTTCATTCAGCCACAATTCGAACGGCGATTTCACCATTGCGGACACGAGCTTGAGACCATCGCGGCTGGTCAGTTTGTCCTTGGTCTGGCCCTGGAATTGCGGATCGAGCACCTTGGCCGAAAGCACGAAGGAGCAGCGGCCGAACAAGTCTTCCGGCAGCACCTTCACACCCTTGGGCAGCAGGCTGTGGAATTCGATAAAGGTCTTTACCGCTTGGAACACGCCATCGCGCAGGCCGGATTCATGCGTGCCGCCAGCGGGAGTCGGAATCAGGTTCACATAAGATTCGCGGTTGACGAGGCCGTCTTCGGTCCACGACAACGCCCAGGCACAGCCTTCGCCTTTGGAGAAGGTTTCGTCGATGCCGTCGATGTATTTCTCGCCGGTCAGGATCGGCGTGATCGGCGTATAGCCGGCAATCTGCTCGGCCAGATAACCGGTCAGGCCATCCGGGTAGCACCATTCCTTGCGCACGAATTCGCCGCTGGCGGTTTCGATATCCAATGTGACGATCAAGCCCGGCAGCAGCACCGCCTTGGATTTGAGCAGGTGTTCCAGATCGCCTTGCGGGATGTTCGGCGCATCGAAGTACTTCGGATCGGGCCGGACGGTGACAGTGGTGCCGGTGTCTTTCTTGGCGCAGCTGCCGATCACCACCAGTGGTTCACGCACTTCGCCATCGCCGAACACGATGCGATTGATCTCGCCGTCCCGCTTCACTTCCACCTGCAGCAGCGTGGAGAGCGCATTGGTCACCGAAACGCCAACGCCGTGCAGACCGCCGGAGAACGCGTAGGCGCCGCCATCTTTCTTGTCGAATTTGCCACCGGCGTGCAGTTGGGTGAACACCACCTGCACCGTCGGCACGCCTTCTTCCGGGTGGATACCGACTGGAATACCGCGGCCGTTATCGACCACTTTCATTGATTGGTCGCGGTAGAGGGTGACGGCAATCGTCTTGGCAAAACCGCCGAGCGCTTCGTCGGCGGCGTTGTCGATCACTTCCTGGCAGATGTGCAGCGGGTTATCGGTGCGGGTGTACATGCCCGGACGGTGCCGGACCGGGTCGAGGCCCTTGAGGACTTTGACGGCGGCTTCGTCGTAACGAGGTGTGCTCATAGGTTTCACGTGGAACGTTGGAACTTGGGGATGCGCCGAGTCTAGCAACTCGAACCGCTTTCCCCAACAGGGATTCGCATTGGCAGAATTTGATCGTGAATTGGCATTGCTGCCAAAGCGCTTGATGCAATACTTCACCGATCACTCACTCAGCAATGCAATCCGCCCGGAGTAAACGCATGGACCCAACCCCTGCCCGCCGCAACATCCGCATCCTGGCCGCCTGCCAGGCTTTGTACACCGCCGCCATTTCCATCGATCTCACCTTGACCGGTCTGGCTGGTTACACCTTGGCCCGAGACAAGGCGCTGGCGACGCTGCCATTCTCGCTGATCATCGTGGCGGCCATGGTGACGTCGCTGGTGTCGCCGCATTGGCAACAGAAAGTGGGCCGGCGCATTGGCTTTGCTACGGGTGCTGGCGTTGGCGCATTTGGTGCTGCGCTGTCGGTGCTCGCCATGTTCCGCCACGATTTCTGGCTGTTCTGCGTTGGCACGGCCTGCATCGGCGTATTCCAGGCGTTTGCCGGCTATTACCGGCTGGCCGCGGCGGACAATGTGGATGCGCCTGCCAAGAGCCGCGCCATTGCCACCGTGCTCACCGGCGGCGTGCTGGCTGCCATCTGTGGCCCCTTGCTGGCGCGCTGGTCGCAAGGCTGGATACCGGGCGTGGCATTTGCCGGTGCGTATGGCCTGGCCTGCTTGTTCGGCATCGCATCGCTGGCCCTGCTGCTGATGTACCGGAATACGCCGCCGCACCAAGAGGCGCGGCAAGCGCAAGAACCGGCGCGGCCGTTGCGCGAGATCGTTACCCAGCCGGTCTTCATCGCCGCCTTGGCTAACAACCTGATCGCCTACGCCGTGATGATCTGCATGATGACCGCCACGCCGCTGGCGATGATCGCCTGTGGCTATGGCATCAACGACGGAGCCGGTGTGATCCAGTGGCACATGCTGGGCATGTTCGCGCCATCGTTCCTGTCTGGTTGGCTGATCTCGCGCTTCGGCCCGGCATCGGTCGCGCTGACCGGGGCTGGCCTGATCGCGGTGAGTTCGGTCGTCGGCCAAACATCCAGCGCGCTGCCGTATTTCTACGTGTCCCTAATGTTGTTGGGTTTGGGCTGGAACTTCATGTTCGTCGCCGGCACGACCTTGCTCGCGCAGTCATATCGCCCGCGAGAGCGTGCCAAGACCCAAAGCTCCGCCGAGTTCACCACCAGTGCCTGCTCGGCCTTGGCCTCGCTCGCCGCTGCACCGCTGGTGCAGCATCTGGGCTGGGCGACATTGAATGCTGCCGCATTGCCGCTGCTGCTGCTGCCGGTTCTGGCGACACTGTATTGGCGCTTCGGTCAGCGCAAGCCGGCCGAGGTGGCGGCATGAAAACGCGGGCGATCCGGTCCCGCGAGTTCGTTGCCGATAGAGCGTGGGGCGCGTTGCCGTTGGCGGCCTTTGACAGTGCCAGCACCGTGCGGCTGCATTGGACCGATGCGCCTTATCACTGGCATGTGAATGATGGCGACGAGGTCTTCGCGGTGCTCGATGGTACGGTCAATATGGTTTGGATTGAGAGTGGGCGCGACGGCAATATCGAACGGGAAACGCGGCTGGAAGTCGGCGATGTGTTCTGCGCTGCGGCGGGGACGGCGCATGTGGCGCACCCAGTCGGCGTGGCGCGGATTCTGGTGGTGGAACGTGCCGGGAGCGAATGATGGCCAAGCGAATCGTGTTCCTGCTGTATGACGATGTGAACGTGCTCGATGTGGCCGGTCCGGTCGAGGTGTTCTCGCAGCCCTGCCGCAACCGTGTGCCGGGCACGCTGGAGCCCTACCAGATCACGCTGGTGTCGGCAGCGGGTGGGCCGGTGCGGACGTCCTCCGGCGTAACGATGTGGACCGAGCCAATGGCCGCGTTGGTCGGTGAGCGCATCGACACGCTGATCGTGCCCGGGGGCGTTGAAGCGATGTCAGCGGTGGCGAATGTCGCCAAGACAGTCTTATCGCTGGCACCGCAGGCGCGGCGCATTGCATCGGTCTGCACCGGCGCCATCATCCTGGCGACTGCCGGGCTGTTGGCGGGCCGGCGCGCTACCACGCACTGGCGCTATGTCGGCCATTTATCCGCTGCTGATGCGACGGTGCAGATCGAGAACGACGCCATCTATGTGCAGGATGGGCCCATCTGGACCTCGGCCGGCATCTCCGCCGGCATCGATCTCACGCTGGCGCTGGTCGAAGAAGATCTGGGCCATGCCGCGGTGATGGAAATCGCCCGGCAGATGGTCGTATTCATCAAACGGCCGGGCGGGCAATCGCAGTTCAGTGCCCCGCTGTTGGCTCAAGCCAGCGATGCCGAATTTGCCGATTTGCATGCGTGGATCGCCGTTCACCTGATGGAGGATTTGCGCGTGGAGCGATTGGCGGAGCGTGTGCACATGAGCCCGCGCAGCTTTGCCCGCCACTACGCGGCCAGAACCGGCATGACACCGGCACGAGCGGTGGAAACATTGCGGCTAGAGGCGGCCTGCCAACGGCTGACCGAAACGGAAGCATCGCTAAAACGTATCGCAGCCGCTTGCGGGTTTGGCGATGAACAAACGCTGCGCCGGGTGTTCCAGCGCAAGCTGGGTTTGAATCCGCTGCAATATCGCGAGCGTTTTGGTCTGCGTGGTACGGCCGACGTTGCTTGAGCGTTGGTTGAGGTTTTGTCCCCTCACCCTCGCGTGCAAGGCTTTGCCTCGCACGCGAGGGTGAGGGGAGTACTTGCTTGCAAGCGGATGAAAAGATGTCGGTAATTATCACGTGCAACCCACCCCGGATTGCACAGTCCATCGAAAGTCTTTTAAGAACATTCTTAGGAACTTTGCCGATGGAAAAGCTCGCATCCGCGATTGGCTGGCCCACGTTGCAAGCCGTTATCGACGACTTCATCTCTACCCTGCGCCAACATCCCCTGCTCGCCTCCGTGCTGCACAAGCTGCAGGAGCACGACAACTGGCGAACCCGTTTGGCTGCCTTCTGGCACGCGGTACTCGATGGTGAAAGCTATCGCGTGCCGTCGCTGTGCGTGCCGTCGACCAACCCGATCCGACCATCGCAATGGCGTGCCCTGGGGGTGCTGTTCCGCCGCGCCATCAGCCGGCATGTGCCCGAATATCTGGCTGCTTCATGGCGGCAGCGGCTCGATTGGTTCGGGCAGTCGTTGCCGATGGTCAGGGCTTAGCTGCTCCCATAGCCCGGACGACTTGTCGGCCGGGAGCTGACGGTGGATGCGTCACAATCCCGGCCGATTAAACCCGTCCGGGCTACGGGGGACGTTACAGCGCTCGCCGGTACTGGATCGCTTCGGCGATATGGTGGCTGCTGACGGTGTCACTGCCAGCCAGATCGGCGATCGTGCGCGCAACTTTCAATACCCGGTGATAGGCGCGGGCGGAGAGGCCGAGCTTGGCGAGCGCCGTTTGCAGCAGGGCGCGGCCGGCGTCATCCGGCGCGCAGTGGGTATCGATCTCGGCTGCATTGAGCGCGGCATTCGCCTTGCCCTGCCGCCGCCGCGCATGACCGTGCGCGGTATCGGCCCGTTGGCGCACCGCATCGCTGGATTCCGCCCGGGTTGAACTCAGCAGCGCGCTATCCGGTAGCGCCGGCACCTCGACCAGCAGGTCAATGCGATCAAGAAACGGGCCAGAAAGCTTGCCGCGATAACGCGCTACTTGATCCGGCGTGCAGCGACAAGCGCGGGTGCCGTGACCGAGGTAGCCACACGGGCATGGATTCATCGCCGCAACGAGCTGGAAACGGGCTGGGAACTCCACTGCCCGTGCTGCACGGCTGATGTGGATTGCGCCGTTTTCCAGCGGCTCACGCAGCACTTCCAATACCTTGCGATCGAACTCGTACTGGGATGTTCTCATGTTGTTCTGATATTTCTCATGTTGCCGGCTTGGGTTGCCGCCATTGATGGACGAAAAGTAATTTGGAGTTGTAGCTTGACCGTTTTCGACCAACCACATCCGATCGGCACTATTCATTGCGGTGTCTGGGCTTCGGCCGAAGCGGAGCTTGGCTACAGACATGAAAAGTGGCCGGTCATAGAGGAAATCGGACACCGGACTCAGGTGAAGACCAACATCCGGACTCAGCGGGGCTGAACGCGCACGCTCGCGGCTTTCCTTGACCTCGGCTTCGGGCAGCCCGACCAGCGTGCAGGCCGGCAAGCCGTTGGCGAGGTGAACTTCGACCGCGACCGGCAATGCGGCGAGGCCGACGAGGGCGCGGCTATGAACAATGGCAAGCGACATGAAAGCATCCAGTGGTAATTGGCATGGATTTCATGACTGTCGCCTGTTTGTCTGGTGATGGGGTATTCGGGATGTCCCATGCAGTGTGGACGGAACTGTGACAAATATGACAACAGAATTCGAGAAGGCCGTCAGCTTGGTTATAGTGTAAGTCCCTGACTGGCCATTTGGATGTGTCTTGAAGCGCCCCACCGTCGACGATGAGCTGCCCGATTTCCGCAATCTTGGCGTGCTGCTGCACGCCTTGGTCTATGCCCATTTGCTGCTGGTGATGTATACCTTGCCGAGCTTGCAGAGCTGGCGCGCCTGGAGCACGGCGATGACTGAGGATTCGCTGTGGCTGGAGATGACCCTGTTGCCGTCGCTGGCGGTACTGGCGGTCATTGCGCCGTGGTTATCGCGGCTGCAATACCGTTTGGGCATCCCGCTGGTGTGTGTGATTGTGCTGGCCTGTAATTATCTGGGCCAGAAGCTGTTGCAGCCGTTCTCTGCTGATACGCATGCCCGCTTTGCGCCGGAGTTGATGTGCTTGCTGGCGACGCTGGCTTTTCTGGGGGTGTTGCGCTTGCGCCAGCGTGCGTTGTCTCCAAGGTTGTCCGAGGCGCGGCTATCGGCATTGCAGGCGCGTATCCGGCCGCATTTCTTCTTCAACAGCCTGAATGCGGTGCTATCGCTGATCCGTAACGAGCCGGCCAAGGCCGAGCAGGCGCTGCAGGATATTGCCGACCTGTTTCGCGTGGTGATGCAGGACAACCGCCGGCTTTCCAGGCTGGCGCGGGAAGTCGAGCTGGCCGAGCACTACATCAATATCGAAACATTGCGCCTGGGTGATCGGCTGCGCGTGGAGTGGCATACCGAACAGATGCCGGGCGATGCCGCTGTGCCGCCCTTGATGCTGCAGCCGCTGATCGAGAATGCCGTCTACTATGGAATCGAGCCATCCATCGACCCCGGGCCAATCCAGGTGAATATCTTTCGCACACGAAACGACGTCCATATCGATGTAAAGAACCCACCAATGCCGGAGGGTTTCGTGCGCACGCAACGGGGCAATGGCATGGCGCTCGACAATATCCGTGAGCGTCTCTTGTTGCATTTCGACGCCGAAGCCAGCCTTACCACTCAGGCCACGAGCGACTATTATCAAGTACATATCGTGGTTCCCTACCGGGAGATTCTGCATGACGACGCCGCTGCGCCTTTTTCTCGTCGATGATGAACTGCCTGCCCTGAAGCGGCTGCAGGACGTGCTCGCCGACTGTGCAGACATTTGCCCGCACGACATCGTGGGTACCGCCACCAATGGTATTTCGGCCTTGGGCCAATTGGCCGAAGCCGATGCCGATGCGGCCATCATCGATATCCAGATGCCGCAAATGAGCGGCATCGAACTGGCGCGTGAGTTGCAGCATCTATCGCAACCGCCGGCCGTGATCTTCGCTACCGCTTTCGAGGAATACGGCGTGGCGGCGTTTGAAGTCCGCGCCGTCGATTACCTGCTCAAGCCTATCCGCAGGGAGCGCCTGATCGATGCGCTCAACCGCGTGCGCGATGCACGTTCGGCCAAACGCGAAGCGGCGCCAGCGCAAAATGCCCGCAGCCATTTCAGCGTGACCGAACGCGGCCGCGTGCATTTGATTCCGGTCTCGGAAGCGCGCTATCTGAAGGCCGAACAGAAATACATCACGCTGCGCACCCGTGAGCGCGAATATTTGCTGGAAGACTCGCTGACCCGGCTGGAAGAAGAGTTTGGCAGCCGCTTCCTGAGGATCCATCGCAATTGTCTCGTCTGCACCGACTCACTGACCGGTTTCGAGAAACTGCCGGCCAACGGGGGCGAAACGCATTGGGTGGCGGTTATCCGCGATATTCCGGAGAAACTTGCCGTCAGCCGTCGCCAGCAGCATGTGATCAAGGATTTCAAGAAACACGTGTAGTTGTAGCCACCCACAAAGCCAAGCCCTGCTGCCGGCGTTGTGCTTGCCGTACCGCTTCCATTTGCGCTTCGCATGCCTTGCCAGAGCTGCTTTGTGGGCGGATACATGACGGGTCATATGCCGGGGGCGATTGGTCCAAAACCCGACCAGCAGGGAATTTGCATGTGTCATGAAAACGGGTGCGTCGCTAGAATGGCGGCCCGTCCGGTTTCCGGTTTTTCAAATCCCGCGCAGGTAGTCAACCATGCCCGCTGACCCCCAGTTCGGTCTGAGCACACCCTCGCTGCTCTTTCCCGCCATCTCGCTCTTGATGCTGGCGTACACCAATCGCTTTCTGGCGTTGTCCACCATCATCCGCCAGCTCTACGACACGCATCGGCAAGACCCGCACGAGAATCTGCTGCGCCAGCTGGGCAACTTGAGAAAACGGGTCCAGCTGATTCGCGGTATGCAGGCGGCCGGCGTGCTGAGCCTGCTGTGCTGCATTGTTTCGATGATCCTGGTGTTCGCCGATGACCCGTACCACGGCTACCTCGTGTTCGGGGCGAGCCTGGTGCTGATGGTGGTGTCCTTGTTGCTGTGTCTGGCCGAGGTGCTGATTTCCGATGCTGCGCTCAATATCCTGTTGTCGAACATTGAGGTCGATCTGCGGAAGGACGACAGCGGCTATACCAGCCACCGGAAATGAAAAACGGACGCCCACTGAGGGGGCGTCCGTTTAAATGGAAGTGCGAAGCAGGCCTGTAAGCCGGGTTCTGTGCGGTTGGCGAACCTCCCGCGACCGTCATTCCTCTAGGCGTACCGTTACCAGCACGCTCCAGCAACCTACCCGCAGGCTCGACGAGCCGTTTCAACGCCTGCTGCTTGGTCTTGCTCCGGATGGGGTTTAGCCTGCCGTCCGTGTTGCCACGTCCGCGGTGGGCTCTTACCCCACCTTTTCACCCTTACCTGATCCCACACTCACGTTAATAAGTGCGGGCCATCGGCGGTTCTGCTCTCTGTTCCACTTTCCGTCGGCTCACGCCGCCCGGCCGTTAGCCGGCATCCTGCTCTATGGAGCCCGGACTTTCCTCCCCTCCCAAATGAGTTGCCTCAAAGGGAGCAGCGACGATCCGGCCTGCTTCGCGGGGTGGATTATCCGGCCTCGAGCACCGCTTCGGCAAATGGCAATTGGCTAACGGTCGCCAAATTGCGTGCGAGTGCCTGGGCTTGCATCACGCCATCGTCGGTGGCGCGAAAGTGAGCGAACACGAAGCGGACGTCTTTTTCGCCTTCGAACACCACCCACACGCTATCGCGGCCGATCACGTTCGGCTCCTGTTCCAGCCGGATGACGTTGAAATCGGAGAGCGGTAGTTTTTCGCGTTTGAGCGTGATTAATCCAACCAGCGTCCAGCGCCGCTCCAGCGTTGTGCCATCGCAGGCTTGCTCGGCGGGTACGGCCCAAATCACGGCCGCAAGGATCACCATGCCGTACCAGAACAGTCCGAAAAAGCCGTGCTGGAAGGTGGTGCCGGCGATCAGTGGCCAGCCCCACAACGCGGCGGCGACAATGATCACGGCGCAAAGCCACCACAGCGGACGGAAGGCTCCGGAAAAGCGTAATTCGCGGGTGTCGGTTTTGCTCAAAGCAACCGCCACGACAGCGTTTCGCCGGCGCGCAATGGCACCACGTTGTGTTCGCCGAATGGGTAGCTGGCTGGCACCGACCAGTCTTCTTTCACCAGCGTGACCGTGCCGGTGTTGCGTGGCAGGCGGTAGAAATCCGGGCCGTTGAAGCTCGCGAAGGCTTCCAGTTTGTCGAGTGCGCCGGCCGCTTCGAATGCTTCGGCGTAGAACGCCAATGCGCCGTGTGCGGAATAGATACCGGCACAGCCACAGGCGGCTTCCTTGGTGTGTTGCGCATGCGGCGCGCTGTCGGTGCCGAGGAAGAATTTCTTGCTGCCGGAGGCCACAGCCGCCACCAGTGCACGACGGTGTTCTTCGCGCTTGAGCACGGGCAGGCAGTAGTGATGCGGGCGGATGCCGCCCTGGAACAGCGCATTGCGATTCATCAGCAAGTGCTGCGGTGTGATCGTCGCGCCAATGTTGTCGCCGGCTTCTTGCACGAACTGTGCGGCTTGCTTGGTGGTGATGTGCTCGAACACGACACGCAACGTCGGCAGCCGTTGCAGCAGCGGTGCCATCACGCGGTCGATGAACGCGGCTTCACGATCGAATACATCCACCGTCGGGTCGGTCACTTCACCGTGGACGAGGAACGGCAGGCCGATCTCGGTCATTTTTTCCAGCGTCGGCATTACGCCGTCGAGTTCGGCCACACCGGCTTCGGAGTTGGTGGTCGCGCCCGCTGGATAGAACTTCACGGCCTGCACGAAACCGGATTCTTTCGCTTTCACCACTTCGGCCGGCGTCAGGCCGCCCGTGAGATACAGCGTCATCAGGGGCTGAAAATCGCTGCCGGTTGGCCGGGCTGAGAGAATGCGGTCGCGGTAGGCTGCGGCCAGGTCGACATTCGAAACTGGCGGCTTGAGATTGGGCATGACGATGGCGCGGGCGAATTCGCGGGCGGTATGCGGCAGCACGGATGCCATCAGCGCGCCGTCGCGCAGGTGCAGATGCCAGTCGTCCGGGCGGGTAATGGTGAGGGTCTGGGACATGGATGAACTCAAATGGGCTTGGTGTTTCAGCGTTTTTTGATGATGAAATGGAATTTGCCGTTGTTGGCTGTCGATTCGACCAGCTCGTGACCGGTCTGGCGGCAGAACGCGGCGAAATCAGTCGGCGTGGCCGGGTCGGTGCAAGTGGTTGCCAGCATTTGCCCACTTTGCAGCTGAGCCAGCGCCTTTTTGGCGCGCAGGATGGGCAAGGGGCAATTGAGGCCGGAGAGGTCAATGGTGAGATCGGCAAGCATGGAGCGGTTCCGCGGGGAGTCATTGCCATTTTACGCTGCTTGCTACAAACATTAGGCTCTGTTGACGTAGGTTTTGTGGTCGCGCGGCGCCGAATTTTGAGGTCAATCAAGGCATAAGGCGCGCCGCATAACCGGTTATGTCAGCGACTTATTACGCAGAGTGACCTCAAAAGGCGGCTTCGCCCGAAGGGTTTGCCCGGATTTGGGCCTCTTGCGGTGTTGAAAGCCGCTTGCGTAATCCATTACGCTGCACGTCTTTCGTCTGGCAATAGGCCCAAATCCGGGCAAACGCGATCCACAAAACCTACGTCAACAGAGCCTGAGTACCTGATTGCGCCGGCTTGCCGGATAATGGCGGCGATGAATTGGACTGATTGAATGGAGCACACGATGAAACGATGGCTTATCGCCGGCCTGTTGATGGTCAGCCCGGTACTTGCATTGGCTGAAGGCGGCTCCGGCGCGACCGGCGTGAATGGCCCGTCGGATACCGGCGGGACTGGCAGTGGCGGTTTGAAGGATCTGATTTTTGGCACCGATAAAGGCGTGCCGGACGAAAAGCCGTTCACCAAGCCGGATCTGAAAACGCTCAAGCAATGGGCGCCGTTCCGCGTGAACTATACCTCGCGTCAGAACGTGTTCGAGCTGGCGCTCGATTCGCTGGCCCTCGGCGAAGACAAGATCATCCGCTATGCAGTGTCGGTATCGGTCAAAGACAGCAAGGTGCGCAACATCCGCTATGAAGGCATCGCTTGCGACAACAACCAGTACCGCGTCTATGCCTATGGCAACCCGGACGGCACGTGGGCCGAGGCGGAACAGACCTGGAAACCGGTGCTGGTTTCGCAAACACGTAACGCCTATCAAGGCGCGTTGTATGACGAGTTTTGCGGCCTGACCGGTGTGAAAAAGGTTGCTGACATCGTCAAGGGCTTCGATGCCGATGTGAAGGCCACTCCGACTCGCGGTGAAGGCGGCAACGGCAAGTAAGCTGCCGCTGCGCATTAACTGTAGCCCGGATGGAGCAGATTCCGGCCGGGCTACTTCCAGGCCAGCAACCGTTGGCTAAATCACCACCAGATTGTCACGATGAATCAGCTCCGGCTCGTCGATATAGCCGAGTGCGGCTTCGATCTGGCCGGTGGGCAGGCGGATGATTTTCTTCGCATCCTGGCTGGAATAGTTGACGATGCCGCGCGCGATTTCGATGCCATCGGGGCCGCCGCAACGCACCACGTCGCCACGCTGGAATTCGCCTTCGATGGTCACCACGCCAATTGGCAACAGGCTGGATCCCTTCTCCAGCAGCGCGCGCACCGCGCCGGCATCCAGCACCAGCCGGCCGGCGATCTGCAGGTGATCGGCAATCCACTGCTTCTTGGCTGCCAGCGGCGAGGTTTGTGCAATCAGTTGCGTGCCGATGGCTTCACCCTTGGCGAGCCGGGTCAGCACGTGGGGTTCGCGCCCGCTGGCGATCACGGTGGCCGCACCGCTACGGGCCGCACGCTTGGCGGCGATGACCTTGGTGAACATCCCGCCGGTGCCGACGCTGGACCCCGCCCCGCCCGCCATCGCTTCCAGTTCCGCCGTGCCCGCCACTGCTTCCTGAATCAGTTTCGCGTTCGGGTCTTTGCGTGGGTCGGCGGTGAACAAGCCCTGCTGGTCGGTCAGGATGATCAGCGCATCGCCTTCGATCAGATTGGTCACCAGCGCACCGAGCGTATCGTTGTCGCCGAACTTGATCTCGGCGGTGACCACCGTGTCGTTCTCGTTGATGATCGGGATCACGCCCAGATTCAACAGGGTCAGCAGGGTCGAGCGCGCATTCAGATAACGCGTGCGGTCGGCCATGTCTTCGTGGGTGAGTAGCACCTGCGCCGTTTTCAGGCCATGCGCGCGAAAGGCGGATTCGTAGGCTTGGCACAAACCCATCTGGCCGACGGCTGCTGCTGCTTGTTTCTCATGGATTGCCGATGGCTTCTCGGTCCAGCCCAGCCGGGCCACCCCTTCTGCCACCGCGCCGGACGACACCAGCACCACATCCTTGCCCATGTGCTTGAGTTCGGCGATCTCCGCCGCCCAGCGGGCGAGCGCCGCGTGATCGAGGCCGCGACCTTCGTTGGTGACGAGGCTGGAACCGACTTTGACGACGATGCGATGAGCGGGCTGGACGATGCTGACGGGCATGGGACTATCCTTATGAACGGCGGCCATTATATCGCTGTCAGATCAGACGGACTTGCCCGACTAAGCAGCAGAAGCAGGCAGGCATCCTCCTGCCACACGGAACGCGACCTCAATCCATGTCCATCAAAACCCTGAAAATCATCGTCTTCATCATCTGCCTGTATCCGCTGGCGCGGATGGGCTTTCTCGTCATGCGCGAAGTCGATCCGATCGCCTTCCTGCTGCACTCGACCGGCCGTTGGGCGCTAACCGGGTTGCTGATCACGCTATCGATCTCGCCATTGCGCCAATACACCGGCCGCGCCGAGTTGCTGCGCTTTCGTCGCATGCTCGGGCTGTACGCCTTCTTCTATGCGGTGCTGCACTTCTGTATCTATCTCGGCCTGGATCGGCAGCTGGATTTGTCGACCATCGGCAAGGACATCATCAAGCGGCCGTATATCACCGTCGGGTTTACCGCGCTGATGCTGTTGATTCCGCTGGCGGTCACGTCGACCGACAACATGATGCGCAAGCTCAAGCGCAACTGGGCGCGGTTGCATCGTCTGGTGTATCTGATTGCGCCACTGGGTGTGCTGCATTTTTACTGGCTGGTGAAGCGCGATGTGACCGTGCCGGTGATCTACGGCGTGCTACTCACAGTGCTGCTGCTGTGGCGCGTGGCCCGCTGGTACAAGCGGCGGCGGGCGGCTGAGGGGGTGATGAAGGCTCCCAGCTCGGCCAAGGCGGTTGAATCCGCCAACCGGGCTTGAAGCGCGCATTTCGTAGCCCGGATGGCTTCGCCAGCCGGGGGCGCTGTGTGAATAAAGCGCGACCGGAGTTGTTCTTCTCATCTGCCCATCCCGGCCGGCAAAGCCGTCCGGGCTACGGAGCCCGCTCGACTTTCGGCTAGTTGATTCATCGCTTACCCAAGCAGTTCATCCTCCCTCACCGCAGCTTATCGCAATGTCATAAGACTGGATTGGCGCGGCCTTATATTGACCTCACTCCCAAACCGACGAGGTCAGCATGAACCCGGTCATTCTCAACAAGGTCGCCAAGCACTACCGGCTGGATTCGGTCGATGTGCCCGCATTGGCCGACATCAATCTGGAAATCCACCCGCAGCGCTTCACGGTCTTGTCTGGCCCGTCCGGCAGCGGCAAGACCACGCTGCTGAACCTGATCGGCTGCGTCGACCGGCCGGATAGCGGCGAGATCATCGTCGCCGGCGAGCCGGTGCTGGCGCTCAAGGACGACGCACTGTCGGATTTCCGTGCCCGCCGTATCGGCTTCATCTTCCAGAACTTCAACCTGCTGCCGGTGCTGTCGGCGTATGAAAACGTCGAATACCCGCTGCTGCTCAACAAAACGCCGCCCAAGCAACGGCGCGAGCGTGTGCTGAGCCTGCTCGATGCGGTGGGCTTGGCCGATCGGGCACGCAACCGCCCCGGTCAGCTCTCCGGCGGCCAGCGCCAGCGCGTCGCCATTGCTCGCGCGCTAGCCACCGAGCCGACACTGGTGCTGGCGGATGAGCCGACCGCGAACCTCGACAGCCATACCGGTGACGCCATCATCCAGCTGATGCGCAAGATGCAGCGCGAGCTGAAAGTCACCTTCGTGTTCTCGTCGCACGATCCGCAAGTGTTGGCCGAGGCCGACGATGTGGTGAGCATTCGCGATGGCCGTATTACTGAAATCCGCCGCCAGGAGGATGTGCAATGAACACCTTCAAACTCGCCCTGCGCAACCTGCTGCGCAATCACCGCCGCTCGCTGACCACCCTGCTTGCCATGACCATTGGCGCGGTATCGATCCTGTTGTTCGGCGGTTACGCCCGCAACATCAACTACGGCCTGCAGACTGGCTATGTGCAGCACAGCGGGCATCTGCAGATTCAGCACAAGGATTACTTTCTCTATGGCAGCGGCAACCCGGCCGCCTATGGCATTCGTAATTACCAGCACGTGATCGAGGTGGTGAAGAACGACCCGGTATTGGCGCCGATGCTGACGGTAGTGACGCCTGTGCTGAGTCTGGGCGGCATCGGCGGCAATTTCGCGGCAGGTGTATCGCGCACTGTCGTTGGCAGCGGTGTGCTGGTCGACGACCAGAACCGCATGCGCTTATGGAACGACTACGACTTCCCGCTACACCCGAAGAAGCTCGCGCTGACCGGCACCGCGCCCGATTCCGCCGTGATCGGCACTGGTGTGGCCCGCGTGTTGCAACTGTGCGGCCCGCTCAAGGTGAAGAACTGCCCGCAAGCGCAGGTTGCCGTCGCCAGTGGCGCAGATGCGCCCAGCGATATCGCCGCCCTATCCGATCAGGAGCGGGTGCAAGATGCCGCACCGACCGATACCAGCCCGCGCATCGAGTTGCTGGCAGCCAATGCGCACGGCGCGCCGAACGTCGCCTCACTCAAGGTGGTTAAGGCTGAAAGCCAGGGCGTCAAAGAGTTCGACGACCTCTACGTCGGGCTGCACCTGCCGCAGGCGCAACGTCTGGTCTACGGTGCAGAACAGCCGCAGGCGACCGCGATTGCGATCCAGCTCAAGCACACCAGCCAGATTCCCGCCGCCACGGCCCGGCTCGATGCCTTGCTTGGCACCACGCTGAAAAGCGAACCGCTGGAAGTGCACGACTACGCCACGCTCAACCCGAGCTATGGCCAGATCACCGGCATGTTCAGCGCGATCTTCGGTTTCATCGCGATCCTGATCGGCGCCATCGTGCTGTTCACGGTCGGCAATACCATGAGCATGGCGGTGGTCGAGCGCACGGTTGAAATCGGCACCCTGCGTGCCATCGGTTTGCGGCGGGGCGGTATCCGTCGCTTGTTCGTCACCGAAGGATTGCTGCTTGGCGCGATTGGCGCGGTGCTCGGTGTGCTGGTCTCGCTGGCGCTGGCCTACCTTGTCAACCACGGCGGCCTGACCTGGACCCCGCCGGGCAATTCCGACCCGGTGCCGCTGACGGTGCGCGTGTGGGGCGAGGTGCCGATGATTATCGGGACAGCGATTGGCTTGATGGTGGTGGCGGTCATTTCGGCTTGGTGGCCGGCACGGCGGGCGGCGAAGCTGGAGATCGTCGAGGCGCTACGGCACGTGTGATCTTTGTTCCCCCTTTTTGAAGGGGGGCTAGGGGGGATTTCTGCGGCATTTCAAATTGCAATGACGTCGAAATCCCCCTCCATCCCCCTTCATAAAGGGGGAAGCGAAAATCCAAAGCGTTCTTAATGAAGGAACCATCATGTTGAAAACACTAACTGCCATCGCGGCATTCATCGCAACAACGGCGTACGCAGCACCCAACGCCCAACAACTTCTGGCCGCGACCGACGCCATCCGCAACCCGGACAAACCGTTCTCGCTCACGACCACGCTGATCGAGTATCGCAACGGCAAGCAGACCGATGCCAACACGCTGGCGGTGTACTCGAAGGCCGACAAGGTGGGCGGCGAGTTCCGTAGCCTGATCCGCTTCGTCGCCCCGGCGCGGGATGCCGGCAAATTGATGCTCAAGAGCGGCAACGACTTGTGGTTTTTCGATCCGTCCACCAAGGCCAGCATCCGCATCTCGCCGCAGCAGCGCTTGCTGGGGCAGGCCGCCAACGGTGACGTGGTAACGGTGAATCTGGCCAAGGATTATCACGCCGAACTGGATGGCGAAGAGGACGTGCAGGACGGTGAGCGCCAGCCGCACCATGCCTACAAGCTCGCCCTCGCCGCCGCCAGCGCGGACGTGACGTACCACAAGATCGAGATGTGGGTGGACGCGAAGAGCACCTGGCCGATCAAGGCCAAGTTCTACGCCGAGAGCGGCCGGCTGCTGAAAACTGCCTATTACCGCCGCTTCGAGACCCAGCTTGGCGTCACCCGGCCGACCGAAACCGTGATCATCGACGGGCTCGACCCGAACTGGGTCACGGTGATGCGCTTTGCTGACTATGGCTACCGCGATATTCCGGATAGCTGGATGCAAAGAGATTACCTGCCACGCTTCAAGCCGGAGTGAGCATCCGGCGGCTGCGCTTGCCTGACTCTGCGTCACGCGGTGCTCGCAATCCTCACGTACCAATCGTACGTTCCGGTTGCTGTGCTCCGGGTTCCTTGATTCAGGCGGCGCTCGCTCGCCGGCTGTCGGTGACCAAGGATTCATCATGCATATTGTTGTACTGAGCTTTCTCTTTGCTTCCGCATTCGCAACCGCTGCTGGCGATGCCGACCTCGACGCCCTGTCACTGGCCGATCAACCCGCCCCTGCCGCCGAAAAGTCCTCCGACTGGCGCTTCTTCGTTGAAGGTGCGGCCGGGTATGCGCCACTGCGCAATGGCGGCGCAACCCGCAGCGAGCGCTTGTCCGGCAGTGTGCAGCTCGATACCCGGCTCTCACCGGATTGGCGGCTGGTGTTCGCCGATCGGCTGGATCAGAACTGGCAAGCCAGCTTCGATAACGGCCGCGCCACCAACACCATCAAGGACGCTTATCTCAGCTGGCAGGCATCGCCGGAGCGCAGTCTGGACTTGGGACGCATCAACACCCATTACGGCGTGGCGATGGGCTACAACCCGACGGATTTCTTCCGTGCCAACGCCATTCGGGTGCGCGTCTCGGAAGACCCGGGCAGCCTGCGCGAGAACCGGCAAGGCAGCGTGATGCTGCGGGGCCAGCAGCTGTGGGATGGCGGAGCGCTCACGCTGCTCTACTCGCCCAAGCTGGCCGAGCACGCCAACGATGGCAGTTTCAACCCGGATTGGGGCGCGACCAATGGCACGGATCGTTGGCTGGCTTCGCTATCGACCCGGCTGAGCGATGATTTCAACCCGGAATGGCTTGTCTACCGCGAGGCCGGTCATGAGCCGCAGCTCGGCGCGAACATCACCGTGTTGCTGAGTGCGGCGACGGTGGCGCATCTGGAGTGGTCCGGCGGGCGGGCGTCGTCTCTGCTTGGGCAGCTCAACGGCATTGACGACGTGGCATGGCGTAACCGCTGGGCGCTTGGTGCAACGTACACGACCTCGTTCAAGCTCTCGCTGACTGCCGAATATGATTACAACGGCGCCGGGCTGGACTCCGCTGGCTGGCAAGCCTTGCAGGTGGGTGCGCCACAGCAATACGGCCTCTATCGTGGCGGGGTACAACGGCTGCAGGAACAACCCACCCGCAGCGAATGGTTTTTCCGTGCCGCCTGGCAGGATGCCCTGATCACCCATCTCGACCTGACCGCCATGCTGCGTCGTAACGGCGAAGACGCCAGCCGCATGCACTGGTTCGAAGCGCGTTATCACTGGGACAAGACCGATGTCGCGCTGCAGTGGCAACTCAATCAGGGCGATGCGGGCAGCGAATATGGTGCGGCATCGCAGCGGCAGATCTGGCAGGCGGTGCTGACGCGCTATTTCTAGTGCGCGAATTCGCCCGCGAATCCAGATTGCTTACCACACCCACTGATTTGTCGTCAGTCGGGAGACAAGCAGCTGTGTTGTTTGGCATGATTCGTGCGATTCTGCCCGAGCCTGCTGCCTTGGCCGCCATGACGAGCCCTCTTGGGCCGCCAATCGCACATCGCCTACGTGTCGAGTGCGGGGCAATCACGCTGCTTACTCCCCAGCGCCGCAAAGGCGCATTTTGTTAATGAGAAATGCCATGCAACGTCGCCAGTTCCTGAATACCCTCGCCGCCGTGTCGGCCACCAGCCTGTTGGGCGCACGCGCAGTCGAAGCTGCCACCGCACCCACGCCGCCGATCCTGCCAACCCCGCTTGATCCGGCCAGATGGTCGGCACTGAACGCCAAGCGCATCCAGTCGGTGCTCGATCAATACGGCGTCAACAGCAAGGCCTACCGGGCGAACAAACGGCCGTACGCGGTGTTCGACTGGGACAACACCTGCATCATGAACGACTGCGAAGAAGCGTTGTTGATGTACCAGATCAACCATCTGCAATACAAACTGACGCCGGACGAATTCGCCGCCGTGCTGCGCCAGGACGTGCCGGCTGGGCCGTTCAAGGCCGATTACGTTACGGTGGATGGCAAGCCGGTGAAGATGGAAGACATCGCCGCCGATGTCGAGGCCAACTACCGCTGGCTGTATGCCAACTATCAGGGCCTCGCGGGCAGCAAGAGCCTGGATGAGGTGCAGGCCAGCGATCAGTTCAAGGACTTCCGCGCCAAGCTTTACTTCATGTACGACGCGATCTGCGACAGCCATCCGCTCGAGATCGGCTACAAGTGGATCATCTATTTCTACAAGAACATGACCCCGGCCGAATTGCAGGCGATGGCCGAGGCCTCCAACAACAACGGCATCGGCGACGCACTGCGCAAGGTGAAGTACGAAAGCCCGAAGACGCTCCCGGGCAAGGCGGGTGTGGTGGTGGCCAGCCATTTCCACGGCCTGCGCATCCATGAGGAGATTCGCGGTCTGATGCACACGCTGCGCGCCAATGGCATCGATGTGTACGTCAGCACGGCATCGATCGACGACGTGGTGCGCGTATTCGCCGGCAATGCCAACTATGGCTACTGCGTACCGCCGGAAAACGTCATCGGCCTGCGGTTGGAGATGCAGGACGGCAAATACCTCAATCGCTACAAGGCTGGCTGGCACTTCAACTGGGGGCCGGGCAAGACCATCGGCATCCGTAATGAACTGGCGTCGAAAAAAGGCTATGGCCCGGTGCTGGTGGCGGGCGACAGCGATGGCGACGCATGGATGCTGCGCGATTTCGACGACACCGCTGTCGGCCTGATCGTCAACCGCATGAAAAAGGGCGAGATCGGCGCGGATAGCAAGAAAGCGGCGGAAGAACTCGGCCAGCCCAATGCCCGTTTCATCCTGCAAGGGCGCGACGAACATACTGGTTTGATGCTGCCGGATGAGAAGTCGCTCAAGTACGGCAAGAGCGAGCGCAAGCTGCTGGCGTGATCGGCCCTGGTCCATGGCGCATTGCCGGCCATGGGCTAGTGCCGCTGGTGAAGCGGCCCGTCTCGGCGTAGAACAAAGATATCAATTGCCCGTTTCAGGGTGCCCATCATGACGCTTCACCTCGTTTTTGCCGCTTGCATCGCCAGCCTCTCGCTGCCCGCCTATGGCGAATCGCTGCGTTGTGGCGGGGCGGTGATCGATACCGGCGATCTGATTTCGCGGGTGCGTGATAAATGCGGCGAACCCGAGCGGGTGGACATCCGTCGCTCGCCCGAATACGACGTGTATTACTGGTATGACCGGCACCATCGCCGGCATAGCCGCGTTGGCGGCAGCGGCGAGGTGCAAGTCTGGATCTACAATTTCGGCTCGACTCAGTTCATGAACCGGCTCACCTTCGTGAACGGCGAGTTATCGCAAATCGATACTTTGGATTACGGGCATTGATGCGTCCGCCCGATCAGGAGATTTCATGAGTCTGAATCACGTACTGCTGAGTGTGCTGCTGGCGGCGGTGTTGCCGTCCGCATTGGCGGATACCTTGCGTTGCGCTGGTGGCTTGGTTCATACCGGCGATGTGAAGCAAATCGCACGCGCCAAGTGTGGCGAGCCAGCCAGCCAGGATCGGTACGAGGTGACGGACGACACGCAGGCGCAACGCCAGGATGCCAGCGCGCCGCGTGATGTCGTGGTCAAGGACGTGTGGGTGTATGACTTCGGCCGGGACAAGCTCGGCGCGCAGCTGACTTTTGTCAACGGCAAGCTCAAGCAGATCGATACCCTCGGCTATGGGCATTGATCTGTCGGCCCTGAGAAGCGCGTAATGCCGATCCGCATCGGTTTGCTCTTGGTCATCGTTGCGCCCTCGGTGCTGGCTGATACGCTGCGCTGCTCCGGCGGCGTAGTCGATACCGATGACCTGAAATACACCGTGCGCGCCAAATGTGGCGAACCAGCCAGTCTGGAACGATATTCAGCCCCGGAATTCGGTGCGGCGTATTGGTGGGAGCGGCGCAAGAGCGAGCTTGATCCGGCGGATATCGGCATCAGGGAAGTCTGGGTCTATGACTTCGGGCCGAACAAGCTGGGCGCGCGGCTGACGTTTATTAATGGTCAGCTCACGCAGATTGAGACGCTGGGGTATGGGCGGTAGCGAGGGCGCTGCTACCGGTTATGCGCTGGGGTTTATGTTCCTGCGGTACGGATAAAAGCGTTACAGCGCGTTCCGCCGCGCGGACGGGTTAAGGGGCTTGTCTCGCCAAGCCCCTTAACAATCCCAAGGCGACCCTGCAAAAGCGTCTGGCGCAAGCGCCTGATCCCCCCGCCAGCCAGCCCGTCACGGGCGGGAATCGAAAACTCGGGCCAAGGCCCTCAAACACTCGATCCCCGAAAACCCCGCGCCGGTCTGGCTGGCGGGGCGCTTTTGAAAGGGGGGCAAACCATCTACTCCCCGACCCTCTCCTTGAAGGAGAGAGTGACTTGGCTTGATGCGGCAGTGTTTCAAGTTGAGCTGCACTGCCCGGTTTTCTCCCCTCGCCCGTTTACGGGAGAGGGGCCGGGGGTGAGGGCACGACCACGGCCCGCATCCTTTTCACCACCCTCTCCCTCTCCCGCTTTCTCTGAACAAGGCAAAGCCTTGCACGGGATGTGAGAGGCGGGGCAATCAACGATAGCGCGTCGGATCGGCAAAGCCAGCCGCTTCAAACCCGGCGCGGCGTAGTCGGCAGGCGTCGCATACGCCGCAGGCGCGGCCTTCGTCGTCGGCTTGGTAGCAGGTGACGGTCAGGCCGTAATCGACGCCCAGCTTGGTGCCGGTCTCGACGATCTCTGCCTTGGTCAGCCGGATCAGCGGGGTGTGGATGGTGAGCGACGCGCCCTCCACGCCAACCTTGGTCGCCAGCCGCCCCATCGCCTGAAAGGCCGAGATGTATTCGGGCCGGCAATCCGGGTAGCCCGAGTAATCGACCGCATTCACGCCGATGAAAATGTCATCAGCCTTCAACACCTCGGCCCAGGCCAGCGCGAACGACAGCATGATGGTGTTGCGCGCCGGCACATAAGTGACCGGGATTTCGTTCTCGTGCACGACGCCGTCTTCCGGCACGGCGATGCTGGCGTCGGTCAGTGCGGAGCCGCCGAATGCCGCCAGATCGATCTTGGCGATGCGATGCTCCACTGCGCCTAGCGCCTTGGCGACACGGGCAGCGGCTTTCAGCTCGGCATTGTGGCGCTGGCCGTAATCGAAGCTCAGGCAATACGGCGCAAAGCCCTTGCTCTTGGCGATGGCAAGGCAGGTGGCGGAATCGAGCCCGCCCGAGAGCAGGATCACGGCGGGTTTGGTTTGGGTGGTCATGGTTGTTGGTACTCCGGTTTTTTGTCTGATGGCTCGTCTGGGGGCGCGCTGTTTTCGAGGCGTGGCGACGCGAATTGCGCCAGCGAGCGCTCGGCGATTTCGTGGTAGAGCCGGGTCTTGAATACACGGGCGACGGTCGACGCGACCATCGCGGCGGCCAGGGTGGAGATCACCATTTCGTGGCCGTCCGTCATCTCGATCATGATCACGGCCGAGGTGAGCGGTGCGCGGGTGACGGCGGCCAGCATGGCGGTCATGCCGATGGCGACCAGCTTCACATGCAGTTCCATGCCAAACAGCGGCACGAACCAGCTGCCCAGCCCGGCGCCCAGCGACAAGGCCGGCGCGAAAATCCCGCCCGGTAGGCCGGTCAGGAAGGTTGCGACCAGACCGATGAACTTAAGCGGCAGGAACAGCCACGGCAATGGCTCGCCGGTGGAAACGGCATGGCTGGTGGCTTCTGCCCCGCTGCCGAAAATGGGGGCGCCCAGCCCGCATAAGGCAATCAGCAGGCCGCAGGCCGCAACGAAAAAATAGGGATGCCTGATCCGCCAGTCCAGCAAGGTGCTGGGCAGCCAGCGGGTTTGATGGACGCACAGCCAGCTGAACAAGCCGCCGATCAGCCCTGCAGCGATGGAGATCGGCAACAGGGGAATCAGGATCGAATAAGTGAATTGCGGCACGTGGATGCGGCCGAAATAGGTGTAATTGCCCAGAAAAGCGAGGGAGACGACGCCGGACAGGATAACCGCGCCGATCAACTTGCCACTGGTACGTTCCTCGACCGACCGGGCCAGTTCTTCGAACGCAAAGACGATGCCAGCCAGTGGCGTATTGAAGGCGGCAGCGATACCCGCTGCACCGCCGGCCAGGATCAGCTGGCGGCGAAAAGCCGGGTCGGCGATGGGGGCGAAGCGGCGGCAGGCGTACATCAGGCTGGCGCCGATCTGCACGGTAGGCCCTTCGCGGCCAAGCACGAAACCGCAGCCGATGCCCATGACGATGCCGACGAATTTGGCGATGGCAATGCGCGCGCCGATCAGCTTGCTGGTTTTGCCGGGGTCATCCGCCACCTGCAGTGCCGCCATGGTTTGCGGAATTCCGCTGCCTTCGGCGCCCTGCCCGATGCGGGTCATCACCCAACGGATCAGTATGCCGCCCAGCGGCAGGCTGATGAAGGGCCACCACCACCAGCGATGCTGCAACAGGGCGAAGCCGGCAAAGGCCCATTCCGCGGCCTTGGCCAGCAGCACGGCGATCAGGCCGACACCGGCCGCACCGACCCAAAGCGCAAGCGTGGCTTGGGTTTTATGCGGCATGTGGCGCATCCGCGCCAACAGTCGTTTGGGTGAAATCAAGGCGAATCCTTTCGGAGCGATGACGTTGAGCTGGGAGTCTGGCACAAGTAAAGCACGGCACGATCCGCTTGCGGTCGCGGATTGCACTTATGCCCTGCGATGAACGCGGGGCTCCGGGCAGCAAGCTTGGTCAGCAAGGGATTACACCCCCGGTTTTTCGCCCCAAAGAATCTTGTGCAGCTGTACCTGCATGCGCACCGGCAGCCCGTCTTCCAGCACCCATTGCGCCAGATCGGTCGGCGGCAGGGTTTCCCACACCGGCGAGAACAGCACCGGGGCTTTGTCGGTCAGTTGCTTGTCGCGCACCAGTTCTCGCGCCCATTCGTAGTCGCTGCGGTCACACAGCACGAACTTGATTTCATCGCCGGCGCGGATGGCATCGAGATTTTCCCAGCGCATCTTGTCCAGCTCGCCCGAGCCGGGTGTCTTGATGTCGACAATGCGGGAAATGCGCGGATCGACCTGCTCGATCGGTAGCGCACCGCTGGTTTCCAGACTGACGTCGAAACCTTCATCAGCGAGGCGCTTGAGGAAGGCGAGGCTGTACTTTTGCGCCAGCGGCTCACCGCCAGTGACGCAAACGGTACGGGTGGGATGAAGGCGTATTTCGGCGAGGATGTCGTCGAAAGTCATCGTCTTGCCGCCATGAAAGGCGTAGGCGCTGTCGCAATAGCCGCAGCGCAGCGGACAGCCGGTAAGGCGGACAAAGACGGTCGGGCGACCCATGCGGCTGGTCTCGCCCTGCAAGGAGAAGAAAATCTCCGTAATGCGGAGGGTGTCGTTCACTTCAAATGCTCCAGACCGGATGCACAATCCGGTGGTATTGGGCCCCGCGGTTTTGACTCATGTAGGAGCGAGCTTGCTCGCGATAGCGATGCTTGAAATGCCAGCTATCGCGAGCAAGCTCGCTCCTGCAGAAACCAAACAGGTGGACCAGAAAACCGTCCCCACTCCGGATAGATAGTCCGGCGGAAACGAAAACGGCGCAGGCGATACGGCCCGCGCCGGACTAACGGGTAAAACGGGTTCAGTCGGTCGCGACCAGTGCCTTCTTGGCGGTGGCGGCTTTTTCCGACTGCGGGTATTTCTCGATCAATTGCAGCAGATATTGCTTCGACGTTTTCTTGTCTTTCTGCAGGTTGGCGACCACGGCGAGGCCGAACAGCGCATCTGGCGCGATCGGGTCTTGCGGGTATTTGCTGATGATCGCGCCGTAGGCGGCATTGGCGCCCTTGAAGTCCTTGAGCGCGGTCAGCGAGCTGCCGAGCCAGTATTGGGCGGCGGGGGTATTGACGCTATCCGGGTAGTTGCCGATGAACTGGCGCAGCGCCGCGACGGCATCCTTGTGCTTGCTGGCGCGGGACAAGTTGACGGCGGCTTCCAGCGCTTGCGCCTCGCTCTGCTGCGCGGCGGCTTCTTGCGCCTGGGCGTGTTCCTGGCGTGCTTCCTCGATCTTGCGCACGCGGGTGTCGATGTCGACGTAGAGGTCTTTCTGGCGCTTGGTGGATTCGTCGAGGTTGAACTGCAGCACTTCAAGCTGGCCACGCAGGTTGGCGTTGTCCTGCTTCAATTGTTCGATCTGGTTTACCAGATCGAGCACCTTGCGGTTGCCGGCCTGCAATTGCTGGATTTCTTGCGCTTGTTGTGTGACCTGCGTGCGCAGGTCGTCGATCTGCTGGCGTGCTTCCTTGTCGTCGAACAGCCCGGCGTGGGCCTGTACGGCGAAAGCGAACAACATCATGGCGGCGAGTTTTTTCATGGCGCGATTCAATGTAATAACCCGCTACCACGGTGGCAGTAGCGGGTTAAGGGGTTGATTAGGCGAAGATTTTACTGGGTCTGCTCGCCGTCGTATACCAATTCGGCCCGGCGGTTGCGTGCCCAGGCTTCTTCGGTATCGGCATTTTCCAGCGGTTTTTCCTTGCCGAAGCTCACGGTTTCGATCTGGCTTTCACCCACGCCGAGCGCGCTCATCTGCTTCTTCACCGCATCGGCCCGCTTCTGGCCCAGCGCCAGATTGTATTCGGCAGTGCCGCGATTATCGGTATTGCCCTGGATGATCAGCTTGGCATCCTTGTGATCGAGCAGGTATTTCGAATGCGCTTCGATTACTTCATTGAACTCGGAGCGCACCACGTAGGAATCGAAATCAAAATAGATCCGGCGGCTGGAGAGGATGTTGTTCGGGTCGGTCAGCGGGCTATAACCTTTGGCTGCGCTGGTGTCGCCCTTGGTCAGGTCGACGGTTGTCGGCGTTGTGGTCGTGCTGGAGCCGGGCGTGCCCTTGTCCACGACCGGAGCCGGTTCTTGTTTTGGCTGGCTGGCGCACGCGGCGAGCAGCAGAGTGATTACGAGGCCGGATACCAGTTTTTTCATCATTGACTCCTTAGCTATCTCTAATCCATCGAAAAGGTACAGAACATTTGAATCGTGCGTGGTGTTAACGCAGTAAGGATTCCATTGGCATACACGCTTATCTCAGCAGTGGTCCCCATGCCGGTTGGCGCACATCGCCACTGCTTGAACGCAGCCGCTGTTTCACGCGGCCGTCACTCGATACAGCCGCCAACTGGCCACGGCCGCCGATATCTGTTTCATAGAGGATCATCCGCCCGTTTGGCGAGAATGTCGGCGCGTCGTCGAAGCCGCTGTCCGTCAGGATCTGGATTTGCCGGGAGGCCATATCCATCACCGCGACGCTATAGCCACGATCGCCACGACTGATCAACGTCATGGTCTTGCCGTCTGGCGAGAGTTTGCCGGAAGCGTTGTAGCTGCCTTGGAAGGTCATCCGTTCCGCGCCGCCGCCAGAGAGCGGCTGGCGATAGATTTGCGGGCTGCCGCCACGGTCGGACGTGAACAACACGCTGCCGCCATCGGGCGTGAACGAGGCTTCGGTATTGATTTCACCAGTGTTGCTAAGGCGCCGTGCATTGCCGCCATCCACGCCGACGACAAAGAGCTGCGAGCCGCCTTCCTTGGTCAGCGTCACAGCCAGCTGTTGGCCGTTTGGGGCCCACGCCGGTGCCGAATTGCTGCCCTTGAACGCAGCCACTTTCCAGCGTTTTCCGGTGCCGAGGTCTTGCGCATAGACGATCGGCTTTTGCTCTTCGAACGACACATAGGCGAGTCGGCCACCATCCGGCGACCATTTCGGCGACATGATCGGTTGATTGGACGCCAGCACCGTTTGCGCGCCGTAACCATCCGCATCGGCCACTTGCAGCTCGTAGCGCTTGCCCATCTTGAGCACATAAGCGATGCGTGAGTTGAACAGGCCACCTTCACCGGTGAGCTTGGTGTAGATCATGTCCGCGATCTGGTGCGCGGTGCGACGCATCTGGTTGGCGGAGGCGCGGCGGGAGAAATTGACCAGCACGTTCTTGCTCGCTACATCGACCAGCGATGCCTTGACCATGAATGCATCGCCATCCGGCGTGATGCTGCCGACCAGCACGGTCTGTGCGCCACGTGACTTCAGCGGGCCGTTGTTGATTTGTTCCGGTGCATACGGCACCGGTGATAGATCACCCGCGCCGATCACCTTGAACAGGCCGCTGCGGGTGAGGTCATCGCCGACCACGGGCGTGATGGGTTGTTTCTGTTGCACTTCACTCTGGAACGGCGCGATGGCGATCGGGAATTGATCCGCGCCGGTGCCGACGACCTCGATGGTCATGTCGGCATGGGCTGCCGCGGCGACGCTGCCGAGGGCAAAAGCGACGACGCCGTGGCGTGCCAGCTTGGTCAGTGTTTGCAATGCGGTGGTTAAATTCATCCGGTTTCCTCCGTGAGGGCCCTGCTCATCAATCGCGTGGGCGGAACGAGAAATTCAGCGTTTTGACTTGGTCGTAAGTCACGCCAGCCGGTGGCGGCGGGAATGCGCCGAGTCCATCGATGGCGCGCTGTACTGCGCTCTTCCAGGCCTCGTTGCCGTCGCCGCTGATCTCTTTAATGTCGCGGATCGTGCCGTCCGGGAACAAGGTAATTTTGAATTCCACGCGTGGATTATCGCTGCCGGGGTAGACGATCCGGCTCTTGATCAAGCGTGCCACGCTGTCGCCATAGCCGCGTAGTTTGTCGCTGCCAGCTCCGCCGCCGCCCACACCAGTGCCAACATTATTGGCCTTGGCGGCGACGTTGGTGCCGGTGCCACCGGTTTTGCCGGCAGGCTTCGCGTTGGGCGCTGGTTTCGCGTTGTCGTTCAATGCAGCGCTGAAGGCGTCTTCCTTGGGCGGAGCCTTGGCCGGCGGTACTTTTGTTGGTGCCGGTGTTGGTTTAGGGCCTGGCGTCGGCTTCGGTGCCGGCGTTGGTTTGGGCGCAGGAGTCGGCGGCACGGTCGGCCGTGGCGTCGCGGGTTTGGGTGTGACGACCGGGGTCGGCTTGGCCTTGCCGGTGGAAATGTCCGGCTTCTTTTCGATCGGTTCGGGCTTTTCGACGACCGGTTTCAATGGCTTCACCGGTTTGACCGGTTCGGGTTCCGGCTCGGCCTGTTTGATGGCAGCCGGCGGCGGGCCGCCCCAGAGTTCGACTTCGATCGCCGCGGGTTTCTGCGTTTTCCATTGCACCGACAACACCAATCCCAGCACCAACAAGCCATGCATCAGCAGCGCCAGAAACAGCGATAGCGTCTGGTGTTCTTCGCGGTCGACTTGGCGCGGATCGCTCATGCGGCCTTATTTCCCTGCGCTGGGCTGAACCATCAGCCCGACACGCGCGATCTGCGCCTGCTTGAGCGCATCCATCACGTTGATCACTGCCTCGTAGCGCACGGCCTTGTCGGCGGCGATCACGACCGGGCGGTCGCTGCCTGTGCCGAGCTTGCCTTGCACCAGCGCGACCAATGCCTTGGCATCGGCGGCGGATTCGCTCTTGCCCTTGTCCGAGAGCTTGATGCCACCATCGGCCCCGATCTCGACACGCAACGGTTCGGCGTTGATTTCGTGGTCGGATTTGGCCACCGACGGCAGGTTGACCACGCCGGGCTGCATCATCGGCGTAGTCACCATGAAGATGACGAGCAACACCAGCATCACGTCGATATACGGTACGACGTTGATCTGGTTCATCGAGCGGCGCGGGCGGCGGCTGGAACGGGCCATGTCTCGTCCCCTTAGTGAGCAGCCTGCCGTTGCAGGATGTTGCTGAATTCTTCGATGAAGGTATCGAAGCGGTTCGCCAGCGCGTCGACATCATGCGCGAAGCGGTTGTAGGCGACGGTGGCCGGGATGGCGGCAAACAGGCCAATGGCCGTGGCGACCAGCGATTCCGCAATACCCGGTGCGACGGTGGCCAGCGTGGCTTGCCCGACGTTCGCCAAGCCGGTGAAGGCGTGCATGATGCCCCACACGGTGCCGAACAGGCCGATATACGGGCTGACCGAGCCGACCGAGGCCAGGAAGGAAGTGTGTTTGTCGAGGTAATCGAGTTCGCGCTGCATCGAGGCGCGCATGGCGCGGCGGGTGCCGTCCATGATGTTGGAGAGTTCCATGCCGCCGCGCTGGCGCAGCTTCTGGAATTCGGTGAAGCCGGCGATGAAGATCTTTTCCATTGCGATGGCATGACCACGGCGGGTCTGGTCAAAGAGACCGTTCAGATCGGTGCCGCCCCAGAAGCGATCCTCGAAATCTTCACTCTTCTTGGTGGCGTGCGAGAGGGTGAAATGCTTGCTGAAAATGTGCCACCAGGACAGCAAGGAGAGCACCAACAGCAGGCCCATCACCAGCTGCACGACGAGGCTGGCGTTCATGACCAGCGACAGGATCGACATGTCTTCAGAAGTAGGGGCCACTGCCAAACTCCGGGATTAGGTTGGGTTCTTCAACAGCCCGGCAGTATACCGTTCGCGTATCGCCCGGGCTGTGACATCTTGCAAATCCGCCGTGAAAAGACTGTGGCTAGGGTAAGAAAGTTCTGAACGTTGCTGCGCTCACCGTGCTTCGCATTCGGCCAATATGTAATAACATTACATTTTTCCGGCGAATGGCATACCATTGCAGCATCCAAACCGAATTCACATGCCCGCTTTACGGTGGGCATGACCATGATGACGCCACTCGATCACGCCGAATCCTGGCTCGCCGACCGGGGCGAAAAGCTCACCGAGCTGCGCCGCGAGGTGCTCTCGCATCTGCTCGATGCCCACGGCCCGATGAAAGCCTACGAACTGCTCACCGCGCTGCAAAAGGGCCGGCCGGGCGCATCGCCACCCACGGTCTACCGCACCCTCGATTTCCTGGTCGGCATGGGCCTCGTGCACCGGATCGATAGTCTGCAGTCCTTTGTGGCCTGCCCGATCTTCCACGCGCCGCATCAGGGTGTGATGCTGGTGTGCGAACGTTGCCACGGTGTGGAGGAGCTTGAATCTCCGAGCTGGATGGAAACGCTGCGCAACGAAGTTGCCGCGACCGGCTTCGTGATGAATCAGCACGAACTTGAAATCAAAGGGCTGTGCCGCGCCTGCCAGGAGGCGACCGCATGAAGCCTCGCACCTCAACGCACCCGATCACCTTGCTGGCCATGCCGGTCTGGCAGCGTTTGCTGCTGGTGCTGCCCTTGCTGGTTTTTCTGTGGCTGGCCGTCTGGTGGGCACTGCGATGACCGCGCTGACACTGGAAAACCTCACGCTGGCCTACAACCGCCATCCGGTGGTGCATCACGTATCCGGTGCGTTCCGACGTGGTTCGAGCACCGCCATCGTCGGGCCGAATGGTGCCGGCAAGAGCACGCTGCTGAAGGCGATCGTCGGCCTGATCTCGCCCAACCACGGGCGAGTCCGCTTTGACGGCATCAAGCGTGACGACGTCGCCTATCTGCCGCAGCAAGCCAATATCGAACGTGGCTTTCCGGTGAGTGTGCTGGACGTGGTGCTGCTGGGCGCATCCGGCCGGGCTGGCTGGTTCGGTGGTGTGAAGGCCGCAGATCGGGACCGCGCACTGGCGGCACTGGAGCGGGTCGGCCTGAGTGGCTTTGCCGAACGCAGCATCGGCGCCCTCTCCAGTGGTCAGTTCCAGCGCGTGTTATTCGCCCGCATTCTGGTGCAAGACGCCCAGCTGATCTTGCTGGACGAGCCCTTCACCGCGATCGATGCCCGCACCACGCATGATCTGCTGCACATCGTTGAGCACTGGAAACAAGAAGGCCGCACGGTGATCGCCGTGCTGCATGACTTCGAACAGGTGCGCAATCACTTCAGTCATGCATTGCTGCTGGCCAAGGAGTGCGTGGCCTGGGGCGATTGCCACGATGTGCTTACTCACGACAACTTGCGCCGCGCCAACGCGATGGCCGAATACTGGCTCGCCGATGCTGCGGTCTGCCATCGCGACGAAGAAGTTACCCAAGCATGACCCTCTACGATTTTTTCATCGGCCCGTTCGCCGAGTTCTCCTTCATGCGCCTTGCGCTCGCCGGTTGCCTTGCCTTGGCACTGGGTTGCGCGCCGATCGGCCTGTTGCTGGTATTGCGGCGCATGAGCCTGATGGGCGATGCGATGAGCCACGCCATCTTGCCCGGCGCGGCGATAGCCTTCATCGCCTATGGCTTGTCGCTCACTGCCCTCTCGATTGGCGGCTTGGTGGCAGGCTTGGCGGTGGTGCTGTTGTCCGGCCTCGTCACTCGTCTCACCCAGCTGAAGGAGGACGCGAGCTTTGCCGCCTTCTACCTGCTTTCGCTCGCATCCGGCGTGCTGCTGGTGTCCAAATGGGGCAGCAATGTCGACCTGATGCACATCCTGTTCGGCACCGTGCTGGCGGTTGATCCACCGGCGCTGATGCTGGTGGCAGGCATCGCCACGGTCACGCTCTTGGCACTGGCGATCTTCTATCGGCCCTTGGTGGTCGAGAGTTTCGATCCTGAGTTCTTGCGTGTGGCCAGCGGGGGCGGCGCGGTCGGGCACTTCGTCTTTCTGGTGCTGGTGGTGCTGAACCTCGTGGCCGGATTCCAGGCCTTGGGCACCTTGATGGCGGTGGGCTTGATGATGCTGCCCGCCACCAGCGCACGCCTGTGGGCGCAGAGTCTGGCCGGCTTGTTCGCAACTGCCATCGTGTTCGCACTCGCCGCTGGCTATTTCGGCCTGCTTGCCAGCTACCACGCCAACCTGCCGTCCGGCCCGAGCATCATTCTCGTCGCCGGGCTTGGCTACCTGCTGTCGCTCGCCTTCGGCCGCCAGGGTGGTTTGGTGTGGCGGGTGCTCAAACTCAAACATCTCGAAGCCTAGAGACGCGAGCAAAACCCTGCGCGTTGTTGTGCTCGCTTGCCGTACGAATAGTACTGTCTGCGCTTCGCACGCCTAGCCAGCAGGGTTTTGCTCGCGTCTCTTTGAATCATCTTGTTCGTTAAAGGAGATTGTCATGCGTAAGCTTTATGCCGCTCTGTTTGCGCTGTTGATTGCCCCTTCGGCGCTGGCCGACAAGTTGCCCGTCGTGGCGAGCTTCTCGGTGCTGGGCGATCTGGTGCAGCAAGTGGGGGGCGACAAGGTTGAAGTCACCACACTGGTCGGCCCGGATGGGGATGCACACGTGTTCCAGCCGGCACCGAAAGACGCGCAGTCGGTGGTGAAGTCGAAAATCGTGTTTCTGAACGGGCTGGGGCTGGAAGGCTGGTTGCCGCGTTTGATCAAGTCGTCCGGCTTCAAGGGCACGCAAGTGGTTGCGTCAACCGGTATCAAGCCGATCAAGGGCGAAGAAGGCGGTGATGCGCATGAGCGCGATCACGGCAACTTCGATCCGCATGCCTGGCAAGACCCGCAGCGCGTGCAGACCTATGTGAAGAACATCGCCACCGCGCTGGCCAAGGCCGATGCAGCCAACGCTGCCTATTACCAACAACGCGCTGCCGACTACACCAAGCAACTGGTTGAACTGGAGGGCTGGGTGCAGCAGCAGCTCACGCAAGTGCCGCCATCCAAGCGCAAGGTGATCACCTCGCATGATGCGTTCGGTTATTGCGCCAACCGGTTCGGTATCGAATTCCTCGCGCCGCAAGGCATGAATACTGATGCCGAGGCCTCTGCCAAGGATGTTGCCAACCTCGTGCGGCAGATCAAGCACGAGCATATCCAGGCGGTGTTCGTGGAAAACATCAGCAATCCGAAGCTGCTGGAACAACTGACGCGCGAAGCCAAGATCAGCATCGGCGGCCGCTTGTATTCGGATGCACTCTCCAAGGCCGATGGCCCGGCAGCGACTTATCTGTCGATGTATCGCTACAACATCACTACCTTGATCGCCGGGATGAAGCTGAACTGAGTTCGGCGGCTAGTGCGTTGCCGGCTCTTTGGCCGGCGCGCGTAGCTCGCCGAGGTACTGCTCCAGCAACTTCGTCGGCACGCCCTGCTTGTTCAGCTCCCCCAGCCGTTGGTTGAACTTCGGCAACAGGGACAGACAAGGGCTCTTCTTGGCAAAGCCGACATAGGTCACACCGTTATTGACCGGTTTGGGCAAGGCCATGAATTGGTCGTCGAGCTTGTTATCGGCGAGATAGGCGCGGCCGGAATACAGGCCGACGACATAGTAGTCGATATAGCCGGCACCCAGTTTCTTGAAGTTCTGGGCCGGCTCGGTGACGGGCTCGACCGTCAGCTTGTCGCGCAGGAATTCATCGAAACCCTCGCCATAACGATTCCCGGAATTCACCCCGCCGCGCTTGCCGATCAGATCATCCCAACGGTTGAAGGCAAACGCCCGGTCGCGCCGCACGAATACCGCCATCGGGTTGGGGAAGGCCGGCTCGCTGGTAAAGACCAGGTATTCACGCCGCTCGGGGGTGTCTTTCAAGCTGGTGACGATGTCGATCTCGCCGGTCTCGGCCTGCTTCAGCACGCGTGGCCAAGCGCCGGCATAGCGAATCTCGTAGGGGCGGTGCAGGTCATCCAGAACGCGCTTGACCAGCTCGACACTGGCCCCGGTCAGCGCTTGCCCGTTGTACCAGTGGAACGGTTTGTAGTTCGGGTCGGCCGAGACCACCACCCGCTTGCATTCCGCGCCGGCTGCCGCGAGCGGCCATGCCAATAGTGCCAGCCAGAATGCGATTGCAAACCGACCCTGATTTCGTCGAGGAATTCCCGCTTTCATTGGCGCTGCCCTCGTTGTGTTGATGCACGATAGCACAGGGCAATGGCGAAGCAGATAGCGTGATGCTGGGGCTATCGCGGTGGCGAGCGCTTGGGAGGCGGCCACCCAATTTTCGTCGGTTGCTGGGTTGGGTTGGTGGGAGGCTGAAGTGGTATTTACTCGCGCGGTTCCAGCCCGAAATGCGCGTAGGCCGAGGCGGTTGCAATCCGCCCGCGTGGCGTACGCTGCAGCAGGCCCTGCTGGATCAGATACGGTTCGAGCACGTCTTCGATGGTGTCGCTGGCTTCGCCGATCGCGGCGGCGACGTTGTCCAGCCCGACCGGTCCGCCACCGAATTTCTCGATCACTGCGCTCAGCAGCTTGCGGTCCATCACGTCCAGCCCGGCATGGTCGACATCGAGCATCAGCAAGGCAGCATCGGCGATGTCGGCGGTGACGGTGCCATCGTGTTTAACCTCAGCATAGTCGCGTACACGGCGCAGCAGCCGGTTGGCGATCCGGGGCGTGCCACGTGACCGACGGGCGACTTCGAACGCACCTTCGGCGACGATGTTCACCTCCATCAACGCTGCCGAGCGGGTGACGATCTTGGTGAGCTCGGCCGGGGTGTAGAACTCCAGCCGCGCCACGATGCCGAAACGATCCCGCAGCGGATTGGTGAGCATGCCGGCGCGAGTGGTTGCACCCACCAGTGTGAACGGCGGCAGATCGAGTTTGACCGAGCGTGCTGCCGGCCCTTCGCCGATCATGATGTCGAGCTGGTAGTCCTCCAGCGCCGGGTAGAGGATTTCTTCAACCACCGGCGAGAGGCGATGGATTTCATCGATGAACAGCACGTCATGTGGTTCAAGATTGGTGAGGATGGCGGCCAGATCGCCGGCGCGTTCCAGTACCGGGCCGCTGGTCTGGCGCAGGTTCACGCCGAGTTCGCGGGCAATGATGTGTGCCAGCGTGGTCTTGCCCAGCCCCGGCGGGCCGAACAGCAACACGTGATCGAGCGCCTCGCCGCGCCGCTTGGCGGCTTCGATGAAGATTTCCAGCTGCCCGCGGGCCTTTTCCTGACCGACGTACTCATCCAGCACCTTGGGCCGTAGCGCACGCTCCAGCTGTTCTTCCTGCTGCGAGATCTGCTTGGCGGTAATCAGGCGCTCTGGCGGCGCGGCGGAGAGGGAGTCGGTTTCGATCATGGCTGGCTCGGGTGAATTCAACCGCGATGATAACGTGATAACGGATCGACCAGTAGAACGAACGTACAGTCGGTAGCGATCGTCCTGCGGTATTCGCCAACGGGCTACGCCGAATACGTGGCTGTCTGCAAATACACTGCCAGTAGCACGCAACCGACCGCGTACCCTGCCAGCACATCCGATCCGTAATGCACCCCGAGCACCAGCCGTGCCATCCCGCCAGCCAGGATCGCCAGTAGCGTGAGCGGGAACACAAGGCCGCGTCGGGACGGCCAATGGCGGCAAGCCAGATAACCCAATGCGCCATACAAGGTCATCGCCGCCATGGCGTGCCCGCTCGGGAAGGATGGGCCATGCACCGCCATCAGGTGCTCCAGATCGGGCCGTGGCCGGTTCACCAGCCTCTTGAGCGCACCGTTGACGCACCAACTGGCGAATACCAGCCCCGGCAGTCCCGGCCATGCTATGCGTCCCTGCTTGCGGGCGAGCCAGCCGATCCCGAGCGCAATGGTGAGCGAGCCATAGACATTGCCCGCCCAGCCCAATAGTTGCGAGGCCTGCACCAGCAGCGGCCGATCGTACAGCCAGGCAGAAAGACTGGCATCAAAGCGAGTCTGAACGTGATCGCCCAACGACAACCAGACCAACAGAAATACCAACAGCCCGCCAGCGGCGAGCCAGTAGGTCTTGCGCCGCATGGATCAGACCTTGGCTAGTGCCTTGAGCGCGAGCTTGATGCCGTCGTTGACGGTCACGCTCTCCGGCAAAGTCTTCATCGCAGCGGTAGCTTCGCGGTCGTTGTAACCGAGGGCCAACAGCGCGTGCAGGATGTCGGTATTGCCGCCGGTGGCGAACAGCGGCCCGCTGAGCTTGGCGGTGACCGCCGAACTGGTCGGCAGGCTGCCGAGCTTGCCTTTCAGTTCCAGTACCAACCGTTCGGCGGTTTTCTTGCCGATGCCCGGCACCTTGGAAAGCCGCACGATGTCGTCGCCGGCAATCGCCAGTGCGAGTTCGTCGGTGGAGAGGCCGGAGAGGATGGCCAGCGCAATCTTGGCGCCAATGCCGGTGATCTTGATCAGCTCGCGAAACAGATCGCGCTCGGCCCGCGTTGCGAAGCCGTACAAGAGTTGGGCGTCTTCACGCACCACAAGATGCGTGAACAGCTCGGCTTTCGCGCCGACGGCAGGCAGCGCGTACAGCGTGCTCATCGGGACATCGAGTTCGTAACCAACGCCCTGAGCGTCAACGACAATGTGAGGGGGGTGTTTTTCCAGCAGCGTGCCGGTGAGGCGTCCGATCATGATGGCGAGCCTGAAAGTGGAATCAGAGGGGAAATCTGCGGGGGAGTATACGGGGCGCGGCGGAGGTGGTCATGCCGCGCCCGTCATTCGAGTTGCGATTGCGGGTTGGGGATCAGTCGAAGATTTCCTGCCAGATGCTCTTCTTGCGATAGGGTTTCTGGTCGTGGCCGTATTGGCGATCGTCGCGATAACCCGGTTGCGGCTGACCATGATGGCCATGTCCATAACCGGCTTGCGGCTGTGGTGCCGGTGCATAGCTCTGCGCTGCTTCTTGTTGCGAGCGTTCCAGAATCTTGTCGAGTTCGCCGCGATCCAGCCACACGCCCCGGCACTGCGGGCAATAATCGATTTCAACGCCTTGGCGCTCGCTCATCACGAGTTGAGTGGTTTTGCAGACGGGGCAATCCATGTGGGTGACTCCTCGGTTGGCACGAGGTAGTTCCGAGCCGCATCTCGCCGAGTCGGTTCCCGGCACTATTGCGCGCTTAAGCCAGCCGCCCACGCTTGATGTTCAGCCCCATCTGTTGCAGCTTGCCCGCTACGCCGGTGCCGTGTTGGGCATGCGTGAGCGCCACGGCGAGCGCATCAGCGGCATCCGCTTGCGGCTTGCCAGTCAGACGCAGCAGACGCTGCACCATGTGGCTGACCTGATCCTTGTCGGCGTGGCCGTTGCCGACAACGGCTTGTTTGACTTGCAGCGCGGTGTATTCGGCGATGGGTAATTCAGCCAGAACCAGGGCGGCGATGACTGCCCCACGTGCTTGGCCGAGCATCAGCGTGGAAGAGGGATTGACGTTGACGAAGACGATCTCGACGGCGGCAACATCTGGCCGGTAGGTTTCGGATACTTCACGAATCCCCGCGAGCAGGATTTTCACGCGTTCCGGCAAGGTGCCGCCACCGGTCTTGATGCAGCCGGAGGCCACATAGCTGCGGTTCTGCCCTGCGATGTCGATCACGCCAAAGCCACAGACCCGCGAGCCGGGGTCGATGCCGAGGATACGCACGGTTCGCTGACCTTAGTCCTGAT
Source organism: Andreprevotia chitinilytica DSM 18519 (assembly GCF_000711875.1). Classification (GTDB taxonomy): domain Bacteria; phylum Pseudomonadota; class Gammaproteobacteria; order Burkholderiales; family Chitinibacteraceae; genus Andreprevotia; species Andreprevotia chitinilytica. Next base: position 198,387 of record NZ_JONM01000004.1, on the reverse strand, counting down.
CGAACATGCCGGCCTTGCCGAAGTACCAGGTACGGCTGATCGATAGCACGTCGGTATCCTTGCGGATGTCATCGGGGAAGCGGCCGTATGGCGCGGCCATCTTGGCGATACGCATCGCGCCGGCATCCAGATCCGGATTGCCGGATGATTTGGTGATCTCGGCCGCGACCACATTGCCGTTGGCATCGATTTCCACCGTCATCATCAGCGAGCCATGCAGTTTCTGGCCGTGACCATCCTTGGGCATCAGCATCATGCCGTAGCGCTCGACCTTGCCGCGCCAGTCCTCGACATACTGGGCAAAGCGGTATTCCTTGGTGCGAGCGCCGATGAAGGTCTTTTTCGGCCGGCTCTGGTAGATGTCGTTTTGCTTGCTGATCTGGGCGGCCTGCGCGGCGATCTCGCGCGCCTGCTGCTTGAGCGCTTCCGGGTCGAGGCCTTCCTTGGCTTTTTCCTGCGCCTTGTTGGCCTGATCCTGCGCCAGCGCGACTTCCGCCTTGACCCGGGTCATCAGCGTCTGGGCGGTGGCTTCAAGTTGCTGTTGCTGCGCTTTGACTTGTTCCAGCTCGGTCGACGGGGTCTTGTTCTGCGAGGGCAGCGGGCTTTTTACACGCTTGTTGGCGGCATCGGTATTGCCACCGCCATCGAGCTGCGCTTGTGCCAGCGCCTCGGCCTTGGCGGGCGCGGTGATGGTCTTCTGATTGACGAGGACGACGTCGAGCGGCTGATTGGAAAACAGCGTTTTCGGGTCCGGCATGACGAATTTGATGCCGAATATCGGCACCGCATGCACCAGGGCCGAAACCACTAGCGCTGCAGTCATGAAGCGTTGCGAGCGATCCATGCGACGAGCCAACCCGCGATTGGTAAAATTGTAGATCGGCCGAGTTTAGCACAGCGTTTCCTGGTCGCTGCCGGGCTGTACTTGCGAGACGTTTCCTTTGTCCACGGCGGTGCTAAGATGATCGTTAACCCAACTTGTAAGGAATTTGTCGCAATGCGTTCAAGTCTGCTTGCCGTGGCCGTATTTGCCGGCTGTGCACTGCCAGCGTTTGCCGCCGAGGACGGTGCCAAGGTCGCTGCAAAGTACAATTGTCTGGCCTGCCATTCGGCCGATCACAAGATCGTCGGGCCGGCCTACAAGGACGTCGCGGCGCGCTATCGCGGCCAGCAAGGTGTCGAGCAGATGCTGATGAACGAAGTGCGCGCCGGTACCAAAGGCAAGTGGGGCGGGCCGGTGGCAATGCCGCCGCAACAGATCGGAGATGAGGATTTGCGCACGATTGTGCGTTGGGTGCTCTCGCAGAAGTAATTGTTTCACTGGGGTTAAGTCAGTGGGGCCCTTATTGCGTTGAGCGGGCGACTTGATTAAGCTGCGTGCCCATTTGGCGGATCAAGCATATGTAAGAAGCATATATAAGCTTGTCCGCCCGCGTTTCACATCGGGAGTAGCATCATGGCCAAACTGACTGAAAAAGACATCCTCGCCTGGAATGGGTCGGATGACGACTACATGAACCCCGATCACCTTGCGTTCTTCCGCGAGAAGCTGGTGGAGATGAAGGCCGAGCTGTTGGCAAATGCCAATCAGACCACCAGTCATCTGCAAGAGCAGGAAGCAACGCCCGATCCGGCGGATCGCGCCACGCTGGAAGAGGAATACGCGCTTGAGCTGCGTACCCGCGACCGCGAGCGCAAGCTGCTGCTGAAGATCGACTCCACGCTGCGCAAGCTCGATGGTGGCGATTACGGCTACTGCGAAGACACTGGCGAGCCGATCGGCCTGGCGCGTCTTCTGGCTCGTCCGACCGCATCTTTGTCGATCGAAGCGCAAGAACGGCGCGAGCGGCTCAAGAAGCAATACGCCGACTAAGTTACCCATCGGGTACTAAGTCGCATCCCGGGCCGACGCTCGTCGGCTCCCGTATTTCCGCCCTTTTCGCCTTGTCCGCGCGGTGCTTGGTTGACCGTGCGGTTTGCGCGTGCGCGTTTTAGACGCTAATCTAGCCCTCCGCCACAAAATTCATCGTGCGACGCAACATCGCGGCGCAGCGCAGGGACGATCAACATGCAATACCAGACAGACGACGTACGTATCCGCGAAATCAAAGAACTGCTGCCCCCGATCGCGGTGCTGGAAAAATATCCGGTCACCGAAACCGCATCGGCAGTCGCCTTCGAGACCCGGCAAGCGATCCATCGCATGCTGCAAGGCGAAGATGACCGCTTGCTGGTCATCGTCGGCCCCTGTTCGATCCACGACACCAAGGCCGCGCTCGAATACGGCCACAAGCTCAAGGCCCTGCGCGAAGAACTGCACGGCCAGCTTGAAATCGTGATGCGCGTCTACTTCGAAAAGCCGCGCACCACCGTTGGCTGGAAGGGCCTGATCAACGATCCGTACCTGAACGGCAGCTTCAACATCAACGATGGCCTGCGCATTGCGCGCAAGTTGCTGCTTGATCTGAATGACATGGGCTTGCCGACTGCCGGTGAATTCCTCGACATGATCACGCCGCAATACATGGCGGATCTGATGAGCTGGGGTGCCATCGGCGCGCGTACCACCGAATCGCAAGTGCACCGCGAGCTGGCTTCTGGCTTGTCCGCGCCGGTTGGCTTCAAGAATGGCACCGATGGCAACCTCAAGATCGCCATCGACGCGATCCGTGCCGCCAGCCAGCCGCATCATTTCCTGTCGGTCACCAAGAGCGGCCATTCGGCCATCGTCTCGACCGCTGGCAATCCGGATTGCCACATCATCCTGCGCGGTGGCAAAGAGCCGAATTACGACGCCAACCACGTGCGTGCCGCGACGGCCGATCTGGCTGCTGCTGGCTTGCCCCACAAGCTGATGATCGACTTCTCCCACGCCAACAGCCGCAAAGATTATCGTCGCCAGATGGAAGTCTGCTCCGACACCTGCGCCCAGATCGAATCCGGCAACGATGCGATTTTCGGCGTGATGATCGAATCGCATCTGGTCGAAGGTCGTCAGGACGAGCCGGTTTGCTACGGCCAGTCGATCACCGATGCGTGCATTGGCTGGGACGACACGGTGAAGTCGCTCAAGAATCTGGCCAACGCCGTGGCGCAACGCCGCGCACTGGCCAAGCTGGGCTGAGTTCGCTACGCCGTACGGCATCGCTGCATGAAGAAACGCCCCGCTGAGTCGGGGCGTTTTTACGTCTTGCGTCTTGGGGATAGAGTCAGTCGATATGCCGCTGGCGATGCAACAAACCCAACTTGAGAAAGCGGTAATACGTCGTCTCCGCATTCATCACCGAGATGGCAAAGCCGGCCCCGCCATCGAGAAAACCGCGCTTGATGACATAGGTACGAAAAAAAGCCCACAGGCCGCGCAATGCCGCCTTGGCGACGCCGCTCGACTGGCCCTTGCCATGCCGCTGCGCGGCACCGGCGGATGAGTATTGATTCACCTTGCCGAGCACGGTTTCAAAGTCGTCATAGGAGTAATGCAGCAGTTCGCCGGCCAGCACGGGTGCTGCGCCGTCAAACACCAGCCGTTCGTGCACCAGATCATCGCTGTAACGTGCCGTACCTCGCTTGAACAGGCGCGGTACATCGTCGGGATACCAACCGCAATGCCGAATCCATTGACCACAAAACGACGAGCGCCGGCGTAGCGTGAAGACCGCGCCGGCGTTGCTGGTTATGGCAGCGCGGATCGCGTTGGCGAGTTCCGGGCTGACGATTTCATCGGCATCCAGCGAGAGTACCCAGTCGGTATCGAGCGATGCCAAGGCACGGTTCTTTTGTGGGCCGAAACCGGGCCAGTCCGTCGTCGTCTCGACCTGCGCACCGTGGGCAGCAGCAATCGCCAGTGTATCGTCGCTACTGCCCGAATCGAGTACCACGATGTGGTCAGCGAAGGCGACGCTCGCCAGGCATTCAGCCAGATGATTTGCGGCGTTCTTGGTGATCAGGGCGACGCCCAATGTCGGCATGCGAGAAACCTCTGGGACGGCTGCTGCAGGTGATGTCATTGCACGGCGCAATCCTGCGGGATTGCCGAACCGGGGCAGACAAAATGGGCTGCTATAATCGCCCGATTGTTCGACAGGCTGCAAGCCGGCCTACAAGGATCGCACTCCCCGATGAAAGTCAGCGGCTTTACTTTTTTGCGCAACGGCACGCTTCTGGGTTACCCCTATATCGAGAGCCTGAAGAGCTTGCTCATGGTGTGCGACGAAGTCGTCGTCGCAGTCGGTCAGAGTGACGACGATACGCTGGAACAGGTGCGCGGCATCGGTGATCCGCGTATTCGCGTGATCGAGACGGTCTGGAACGAAGCCATGCGCGATCGCGGTTATGTCTACGCGCAGCAGAAAATGATCGCCCAGTTCAATTGCACGGGCGATTGGGCGTTCTATCTCGAAGGCGACGAGGTGATCCACGAGGATGACGCGCCAAAAATCCGCGCTGCGCTTGAGCGCCATGTCGACGATCTGGAAATCGAAGCGCTGGTCTTCGATTACCACCACTTCTACGGCTGCCCCGATCTGGTGGCAAAAAGCCCGGCCTGGTATCGCCGCGCGCCGCGCGTGATCCGTAATACCATCCGCAGCTGGGCGCCGGATGGCCTGTTCTGGGTGGTCATGGACCAGAACCGCCGTGGCCGTTATCCCAAGTCCGCGCTGGCCGGCTGCCCGATCTATCACTACGGCCATGTACGTTCCTCCGCCAAGATGCAGGAAAAGGTCCTGCGGGTTTCCAAGTATTGGAACCACACGCCCAAGGCGCATGATTACAGCCAGATCGATGCCAGCATCCTGCAGCCCTTTACCGGCGCGCATCCGGCCGTCGTGCAGCAGTGGCTCACTGAATATGCCGAGCCTGCGTTCACCCCCGATTCGTCCTACCAGCTTTCCAAGCGTGAACGTCGCCATCGCTGGCTGATGCGGCTTGAGCGCTTGCTCGGCGGTGTCGATCTGACCAAGAAGAACTACAAGCAGGTATCCCGTACATGACCCTGAATCTTTTTTCCCGCGAAAACGTCCTGCTGGTGATCGCGGCTTTCGTGGCCGGTTTCGCCATCCCGGTTTCCAACGCGCTGATCAACATCGGGGCCGGCTTGATGGTGCTCGCCGTGCTCGCCACGCCTGCTGCCCGGGCCAAACTGGGCGAATCGCTACGGGAGCCGCTGGTGATTGGCTGCCTGATTTTTTACGCCGCGTACCTGCTCGGCATGTTGTGGACGGCGGAACCGGGCACGGCAGGCCTGCATATGCTGGGCAAGATGCGTCCCTACCTGGTGGCGCCGCTGTTGTTCGCCGCTTGCGGCACGCAACAGGCGAGACAGGCATTGCTGGGCGGTTTTGCCATTGGGACGGTGCTCAGCGGGGTGGTTTCGATCATTTCCGGCCTGCTGCAAACGCCGGTGATGAAGGGCGGGCCGGGCGACTATGCGGTGTTCCAGACCCACACCTACCACAACACCTTTCTGAGCCTGGTGGCGTGCGCGATTGCTGCGTTCTGGCTGAGCGGCCACATTGCGCCGCGTTATCGCAAATGGGCCGCGCTGGTATTCGTCATCTGCGTGATCGACGTGCTGTTCTTTGTTGGTGGCCGAACTGCACAGGGCATTTTGCTGCTGCTGCTGGCGGCCTTGGTCGTGTTCTGGCAAGGACGGCGCGGTGCGGTGATCGCCGTGGTGGGCCTGGTGTTGCTGGTGCCGGCGATCTATTTCGGGTCTGCCAAGGTGCGGGAAGGAATCGCGAATGCAAAGGCGGATGTCACCAGCTATCAGCAAGGCAACGCCGATACCTCCGTGGGCAATCGCCTGTTTTTCTGGACGAACGCATTCACCCTGTTCAAACAAGCCCCCGTGCTGGGGCACGGCACCGGCAGCTACGAAAAGCAGTATCGCGGCCTGACCGGCATGTATACCGGCACTTTGGCGCGTGCCAATCCACATGACGATTACCTGTGGGTGGCCGTGGAGCTGGGTGCGCTGGGCCTTGCCGCGTTCCTGGCGATGCTGGTTTCGCTTGGCATCCAATCGATGCGTCTTGCCCCACCCGAGCGCTGGGTCGGTCTGGTGCTGCTGATGTGCTACGCGGTATCGACGCTGGCCAATTCCTTTTTTACCGACAACATCACCGGTACCGGTTTCGTGCTGCTGGCCGCGGCAGTGACAGCAGGGCCTTGGTTTACCAGACGGGACAGCGCTGCATGATCAGTATCATCACGGCGGTCTATAACCAGCGGGCCGTCAACGAGCTGTTTTGGGAGCACCTCAAGCGCTACACGCGCAATCCGTTCCAGCTCATCATCGTCGACAACGGCTCCACCGACGGCAGCGCCGAGTTCTTCGAATCGGTTGGGGCGACGGTGATCCGCAATGGTGTCAATTACTCGTATCCGAAGAGCCAGAACATCGGTATCGCTGCGGCCAAGCACGATTGGCTGGCCTTTTTGAACAACGACATCATCGTCTCGCCGGATTGGGATGAACGCTTGATCGCCAGCATGTCGCAAAACGGCTTGTTGGCCGCGACGGTTTGCGGGATCGAGCAGATCGAGAATGCAGCGGCCACCAAGCGGCTCAAGCGGCGCTGGCAGCGTATCAAGAACTTCGTCGGCCTGTTCGGCAGCGGCAAGCCGGCGCTCGCGCTGATGCATCGGCTGATGTATGGCAATTGGGTGGCGTTCTGCCGCGATCGCCAGCAACGGTTTGCTGGCCAGATCAAGGAAGGTTTCGTCGGCAACACCGTGATGCTGCATCGCGATGCGCTGGCCAAGATCGGCCCGTGGGACGAACGCGTGCAGGCCGCCGATTTCGATCTCTACCTGCGTACCAAGCAGCGTGCCGCTGAAGTGGGCGATATCAAGCCGCTATCGATTTGCCTGGATGTGTTCGTGCACCACTACATCCGCCTGACCTTCAAAGCCGGCTACCCGCCCTTCGCCGACCGCGACAACCTGATCTCGCTCGATGACAAATGGCCGGCTCCCGTGCGTGCCCAGCTTGAGCTGCTCAACCAATGAATCCGCTGTTGCGCTACGCCCTCGCCCGACCCCGCAAACGCGTTCCGTTTAATAGCGTGGGCTTGCGGCGCATTTTGCTGATCCAGGTCGACAACAAGATCGGCGATCTGGTGGTGGCGACCAGCCTGCTGCGCAACTTGAAGCGCGGTTGCCCGCAGGCCGAGATCGACGTCCTCACCCGCCCGGCCTGCGGCGCGGTGTTGCGTGGCAACCCGTCAGTCGCACAAGTCTTTGGCTATACCAAGAAACCCGCGCCGACGCTGGCCCTGCTCTATCGTCTGCGTGCACGCCGTTACGACTTGGCGATCACGCTGGAAGAGCACGATTCCAGCACCACGATGACTTTGGTCAAGCTCATCGCGGCGCGGCATAACCTCGGCTTCTACAAGTCGCACTGGCCGATGTTTGACCTGTCGCTCGAACACGGCGCCTATCACGGCCATATCACCGAAAAATACCGCAGCATCCTGGCCCGGCTGGGTTTGGCAGCCGACGATATGGCGTACGATTTCCAGCCTGTTTCCGCTGAAAAAAGCCTGCTGAATGAACTGGCTGCCAATGCTACCGGCCCGCGCATCGTGCTCAACTGCTACGGCAGTTGTGCGGAAAAGACCTTGGAACACGATGCAGCGCTGGCACTGCTGCAGGCACTCCGGCAGCAAGCACCGGACAGCAGCCTCTTCCTGCTGGATGCGCCAGGCCAGACGGCTGCCACGCTACGACTGGCCACTGAATCGGGCGCCGTTGCCTTGCCGGCGTTTGCCTCCATCGGCGACGCCGCCAGCCAGGTCCGGACGGCTGACCTGTTGATCAGCACGGATACCGCCTGGCTACACCTCGCTTCCGCGCTACGCTTACCGGTATTGGGTCTGTATGCGGAAGCACGCAACATGACCTCTTGGGCGCCGCACGGTACCCGGCATGCCGGCTTGCTGGCTACAGGGCCGGCGAGTGCCCATTTCGATGCAGCGCAAAGCGCCCGCGTCGCCCTCGATTTACTTGAAAGTGCAACGCCATGACAAACTCGGTCGGCATCGTCATCCCGCAGAAGATCGCTTTCGAAACGCCCATCGCGCTCTCGTCCGGCGTCACGCTGCCGCGCTACGACCTGATGGTCGAAACCTATGGCGAGCTGAACGCGGCCAAGTCCAACGCCATCCTGATCTGCCATGCGCTGTCCGGCCACCATCATGTCGCCGGCAAGCATCACGAGGACGACAAGGCCCCCGGTTGGTGGGACACCATGATCGGCCCCGGCAAGCCGATCGATACCGACCGCTTCTTTGTCATCGGACTGAACAATCTCGGCGGTTGTCATGGCAGCACCGGGCCATCGTCGATCGATCCGGCCACCAACAAACCGTTCGGCTCCACCTTTCCGCTGGTGCTGGTGCGCGATTGGGTCGAAACGCAGGCGCGGCTGGCGGACCATTTCGGCATCCGCCAATGGGCCGCCGTGGTGGGCGGCAGCCTGGGCGGCATGCAGGCGCTGCGCTGGACCATCACTTACCCGGAGCGAGTCCGGCATGCGCTGGTGATTGCTTCCGCGCCCAAGCTCACGGCGCAGAACATCGCTTTCAATGATGTCGCCCGCCAAGCCATCCTGACCGATCCGGATTTCCACGGCGGCGACTACTACCGTCATGGCGTAGTGCCCCGGCGTGGCTTGCGGCTGGCGCGCATGCTCGGCCACATCACTTATCTGAGCGATGACGGCATGGGCGAGAAATTCGGCCGCATGTTGCGCTCGGGCGAATACAAATACGGTTTCGAGGTCGAGTTCGAGATCGAGAGCTACCTGCGTTACCAAGGCGACAAGTTTTCCGATTATTTCGACGCCAACACGTACCTGCTGATGACCAAGGCGCTGGATTATTTCGACCCCGGCCGGCATTACGGTGGTGATCTGGTGGCCGCGTTGCGCGATGCGCTGGCGAAATTCCTCGTCATCTCCTTCACCAGCGACTGGCGCTTCTCGCCGGCCCGCTCACGGGAAATCGTCAAGGCATTGCTCGACGCCAAGCGTGATGTGAGCTACGCCGAGATCGACTCGGTGCACGGCCACGATGCCTTCCTGATGGAAGATGCGCCCTATCACAACATCATGCGGGCCTACCTGAACCGGATCGCTGCGGAGGTGAATGTATGAGCGCGCCCACAACCACCCCGACCAATCCCTCGACCAATCATAAATACCAGTTGCGGCCCGACCTGCAACGCATCGCCGACTGGATCACGCCGGGTGCCAGCGTGCTCGACCTGGGCTGCGGCGATGGCGTGCTGTTGGCTTGGCTGGCCGCCAACAAGCAGGCGCGCGGCATCGGCGTCGAGATCGATGTCGATTCGGTCACGGCCTGCATCGAAAAAGGCATCAACGTCATTCATTCCGATCTGGAATCCGGCCTGACGCACTTCGAGGACGGCAGTTTCGATTTCGTCGTGCTCTCGCTCACCATCCAGGCGATGCACAACGTCGAAGGCATCCTGCGGGAAATGCTGCGGGTCGGCCGGATCGGCCTCGTCACCTTCCCCAACTTCGGTTACTGGGAAAATCGCTGGCAGATATTGATCGGCCGCATGCCGGTGTCCGAGACCATCCCGTACCAGTGGTACGACACCCCCAACATCCACTTCTGCACCCTCAATGACTTCGATCAACTGCTGGCCACGCTGGGCATGCGCAATACCGCACGCGTGGTGCTGAACGAAGGGCATGAGATTTCGCTGTTGCCCAATTTGCGCGGCAGCCTTGCCGTCGTGCGTTTTGAGGCGCTGTAACAAGGTCGTGACATGGAAAACATCCGCTTCGGCATCATCGGTACCGGCAATATCGCCCGGCGCTTTGCCTATGGTTTGACGCACGTCTCCGGTGCCACGCTCGCCGCGGTGTGGAATCGCAACCGCGCCAAGGCCAATGCCTTTGCCATCGAGTTCGGTTCAACCGCGGCCGTGTATGACAGCGTTGAGGCCCTGCTGGCCGATGAACACGTCGACGCCGTCTATATCGCCACGCCACACACCGGTCACGCACCGCTGGCCGCCGCGGCACTCACGGCTGGCAAGCACGTGCTGTGCGAAAAGCCGGCCGCCATTTCGCTGGATGAACTCGACCCGGTGCTGGCGCTGGCCCGCACCAGCGGAAAGCTGTTCATGGAAGCGATGAAGCCGCCGTTCTACCCGCTCTATCGCGAGCTGCGTGCGCAACTGGCGCGTGACCCGATCGGCGAAATCCGCTTCGTGCGCGCAGGTTTTGCCAACCCCAATGTGCCCACCGGTCACGCGGTGCTCGACCCGCTATTGGCGGGCGGCGGCTTGCTGGACATTGGCATCTATAGCGCTTTTCTCGCCGTGGATTGGCTGGGGGCTGCGAAGGACGTGCAAACGCTGGGCAGGTTGGGGGCGAGTGGGGTCGATACCTTCGCCAGCATGCAGTCGCAGCATGAGCATGGCATCGCGCAAATCTACTGCGGGCTTGATACCTCGGGCAGCGGCGAGGCGCTGATCGGCGGCGCGGCGGGTCACGTGGTCATTGCAGAAAAATGGTGGAATCCGAGCCGGGCGACGGTGTTCTATCGCGACGGTCGCAAGATCGATATCGACATGCCGATCGAAGGCTCGGGCCTCAATTACGAAACGGCGCACTTCTGCGAATTGATCCGGCATGGCAAAACGGAAAGCCCGATCCTGCCGCATGCCCATTCGCGTGCCATGATTCAGATCATCGACGCTGCGCGGGCCGGGCTGGGCTTGCGGTTTCCGTTCGAGGCACAGGATTGAAGCGCAGTAGCCGTAGGGCGGGTTAGACGCCGTGCGTCGTAACCCGCCGGACAATGACGTGGTAGATCGCACATTCGGCGGGTTACGCACTCGCTGAGCGACATAAACGTCGCACGCCGACCGCTAACCCGCCCTACAACTTAAAGGACGCAAAGGACTGACGATGCCCAAGATTTCCAGTCACTTCGACGCCGGTGCGATCGAAGTGGTCGACGCAGCCGATTCCGCCAACATCCGCCTCAAGCTGCGGCCGGACAACGCCAGCGAATTTGCGCAGTGGTTCCATTTCCGCTTGATCGGCGGCAAGGATCGCGATTGCGTGCTGCGGATCGAGAACGCCAGCCAAAGCGCCTATCCTGTCGGTTGGGATGGCTACAACGCCGTGGCCTCGTATGACCGGGAAACGTGGTTCCGCGTCCCCGGCGAATACGATGGCAAGGCGTTCACCATCCGCCACACGCCAGCCCGTGATTCGGTCTATTACGCCTATTTCGAGCCCTACCCGTGGGATCGCCATCTGCGCCTGATCGGCGGCGCGGTCGAGGCCTCGCCGTGGTGCGAGCTGGTGCATCTGGGCAGCACGCTCGATGGCCGTGATCTGGATGCGCTGAAAATCGGTGTCGAAACACCAGGCAAGCGCGTCATCTGGATCATCGCCCGCCAACACCCGGGCGAGACGATGGCCGAGTGGTTTGCCGAGGGCTTGCTCGAAGCCCTGACCGATGAACAAAACGCGCTCGGCCGGGCATTGCTGGAAAAAGCGGTGTTCTACGTGGTGCCGAACATGAATCCGGACGGCAGCGTGCGCGGCAATCTGCGTACCAATGCGGCTGGTGCCAATCTCAACCGCGAATGGCAAACCCCCACGCTTGAGCGCAGCCCGGAAGTCTTTCTGGTGCGGCAAAAGATGCTGGAAACCGGCGTCGATGCGTTTCTGGATGTGCACGGCGACGAGAGCATCCCGCATAACTTCGTGGCCGGTTGCGAGGGCAACCCGTCGTTCTCGCCCCGCCAGGACGCGCTGCAAGCGGCGTTCAAGGCGGCTTGGCTGGCCGCCAGCCCGGATTTCCAGACCGAGCACGGTTATGGCAAGGGCCAGTTCGGGCCGGATACGCTCAAGCTCGCCACCAATTGGGTCGGCGACCGTTTTGGCTGCCTGGCCTACACCATCGAGATGCCGTTCAAGGACACCGCGAACCGGCCGCTGCCGGAAGTGGGCTGGAACGGCGAGCGCTCCCGCCAGTTCGGCGCGTCGGTGTTGGCCGCGCTGTACGCCGTGGCAGATCAGCTCAAATGAAACGCCTGTGGCTGACGCGCTATCGCCCCATTGCCTTGGCCTTGCTGGTCGGCATGGTCATGACCGCGTTGGTGCATGCGTGGCTGGCGCACGAGGTACGCGGCTATATCCAGCGTGATTTCGATACCACGGCCAAGCTGGTCGGCCATCGCATCGAATCGCGGGTCAAGTCGCAGCTGGGCCTGCTGCGCGGGGTGCAAAGCCTGTTCCTCGCCAACCCGAAGCTGGATCGGCGCAGCTTCGGCACATTGATGACCCAGCTCAATCTCGAAGACCGCTATCCCGGCTTCGTTGCCGCGGTGTTCGTGCGTGCGGTGCCGAAAGATCAGCTGGATGCGTTTACCGCCGCCGTGGCCGAGTCGACGGTCGGCACGCTGTACCCGCCGTTCAAACTCCAGCCGCCAGGGCCAACCGACCCGCTCTACATTCACGATTACCTGTTTCCGCTCAATGCGCGCTCCGGCCTGTACTTCGGCCTCAATGTCGCGACGGTGCCGGAGACGCGCGCCGCGATCGAATACGGGCGCGATCACAACACCGGCTTGATCAGCACGCCGCTGCCGCTGCGCGGGCTGGCCGGCGAACCGCTGGGCTACGTACTGCGTTATCCGGTCTATTTGCCGGATCGCTCGCTGGCGACCCTGCCAGCGCGGCGTGATGCCTTCGTCGGCACGGTGAGCCTGGTGTTCCGCATCGACGACATGGTGCCGCGCGTCAATTCACACATGGTGGGCGAGGGTGCGACGCTTGAGTTGTGGGATCAGGGCCAATCCGCCATCGGTGCTGCCACCCCGCCACAACGGCTTTACCCGGTTCCGTCCGCTGCGCCGAATGCCGCACAGGACGGATTCGTCGCATCGCAATTGATCGACTTGCCGGGCCGGCAATGGCGGCTCACGCTCAGTGGTGGCAGCACGCAGTACATCGACCGCTACAAAGCCGAATGGGGGCTGCTGTGGGGCTTGGGGATCGGCCTGTCGCTGCTGATCGGCTGGGTGCTGCAACGCCAGGCCCGCAGTCGCGCACTGGCGCTTGAGCTGGCGAATGAGATTACCGAAGACCTCCGCGCGCAGGAGAGCCAGCACCAGCGGCTGGCGCAGGTGGCTGAATCCGCGCGCGATCTGATCGTCAGTCGGGATATCGATGGCCGCATCGTCTATGCCAACCAAACGGCACGGCAAGCTTTCGAGCATCTCGGCAAACCGTTGGCCGGGCTGACCGAGCCGTTATTCAGCTCGGCCGAATTGGCGGATGCCGAGCAGGAACTGGTGATGAATGGCGAACTCACCCCGCCGGGGGGCGAGCCGCGTTATTTCGAATTGTCGATCCAGCCGCTGACCGATGCTGTCGGCCGACGCGTAGGCAGTGCCTTGTTCGCGCACGATATCTCGCACCGGCACCAGCTGGATGCACAGGCGCGCACCAATGACGCCCGCTTTGCCGACCTGATCGAACTCGCCCACGCCTGGTTCTGGGAGCAGGACGACCAGTTCCGCTTTACGTTTATCTCCGGTTCATTCCTGCGCCGGGCGGGGATCGAGCCGCGTGACCTGATCGGCCGCACACGCTGGGATCTGGGCCAAGGCGGTCTGTCCGAGCGCGAATGGTTCGAGTTCCGGCAACTGGTGTCCGAACACAAACCGTTCCAGGACTTCACCTACCTGCTGAGCATCGGCGCCAAGCCCACGCTGGTCAGTGTGTCCGGCAAGCCGGTGTTCGACGAACACAATGTGTTCCTCGGTTATCGCGGTATCGGCTATGACATCACCGCCATCCGGGCGGCAGAAATGCAGGCACATTCGGAGCGGCAAAAAATCGAGGCCATCCTCGATTCGATCGGCGATGGCGTGATCACCGCCGACCTGCAAGGCCGTATCGAATACCTGAACCCGGTCGCCGCCGCGCTGATTGGCTGGCAGCCGGAAGAAGCGCTCGGCCGCCCCATCGATCGGATCTTCCAGACCGTGGACGAAGCCACCGGCCTGCCCTCCCCGCCGCTGTTGCTGGAAACGCTGGCCAATGCACATGAAACCGGGCCGATGCAGCGCCGCAGCCTGTTGCTGAACAAGTTCGGCCTCACGCTGGTGATTCAGGAGTCCGCCACGCCGCTGCGCGACGTGCAGGGTGAGTTGGTGGGCGGTGTGCTGGTATTCCGCGACGTGAGCGATTGGTGGGCGCGCGTGGGCCAAACAGACACGGCAGCGACGAAGTGAAAAAGACAGGCAACATGCGTATTTACAAGGTGGGCGGCGCGGTGCGCGACCGCCTGTTGGGTCTGGCGGTGCAAGACACCGATTGGGTGGTCGTTGGCGCTACGGCCGCCGAGATGGAACAGGCCGGCTACAAGCCGGTCGGCAAAGACTTCCCGGTCTTTCTGCACCCGAAAACGCACGAGGAATATGCGCTGGCGCGCACCGAGCGCAAGAGCGGTCACGGCTACAAGGGCTTCACTGTGTTCGCCGCGCCGGAAGTATCGCTGGAGGAAGATCTCGCCCGCCGCGATCTCACCGTCAACGCGATGGCGGAGGACGAAGCCGGCAACGTTTTCGACCCGTTCAATGGTCAAGCCGACCTAGCCGCACGCGTGCTGCGCCATGTATCGCCCGCGTTCGTCGAAGACCCGGTACGCATCCTGCGTTTGGCGCGTTTTGCTGCCCGCTTCGGTTTCAGTGTCGCCGACGAGACCATGACGCTGATGCGGCAGATGGTAGATCACGGCGAAGTCGATCATCTGGTGCCGGAGCGCGTGTGGCAGGAAATCGCCCGCGGGCTGATGGAGCAGCACCCCAGCCGCATGTTCGAAGTGCTGCGCAGCTGCGGCGCATTGGCGCGCATTGCGCCGGAGATCGATGCGCTGTGGGGCGTGCCACAACGCGCCGATTACCACCCGGAAGTCGATACCGGCGTGCACGTGATGCTGGTGCTCGATTACGCTGCCCGCCAGAACGCGCCGCTGGTCACGCGCTTTGCCGCCTTGTGCCACGACCTTGGCAAGGCAATCACCCCGGCCGACGTTTTGCCCAGCCATCATGGCCATGAAGGCAAAGGTGTGCCGCTGGTGGAAAGCCTGTGCGAACGCTTGCGCGTGCCGAGTGACTGTAAAGACCTCGCGGTGATGGTGTGCCGCGATCACACCCACGTGCACCGGGCCATGGAGTTGCGGAGCGACACGGTGCTGGAGCTGTTTCACCGCTGCGATGCTTTGCGCAAGCCCGAGCGCTTCAATCAGATGCTGGATGCCTGCGTGGCAGATGCGCGTGGGCGTACCGGCTTTGAAAACGTTGAGTATCCGCAGGCTGAGTATTTGCTGCGCTTGCTGGTGGCTGCGAGCGAGGTTGATGCCGGCGCGATTGCTCAAGCGTGTGAAACCAAGGCGCAGATTCCGCAACGGGTGAAGCAGGCTCGGGTCGCGGCGATTGAAGCGACACGCAATTAAGAGTGTTAACTCCTACAGATGCGGCGCAATACCCTTCGGGGATTGCGCCCTACGAAATAACGGTCAGTCGCATACCGCGACCATTGTTTTCCTCGCAATGGTTGCACTGCGGCTTTTCCTCCCCTTTCGCTAAGCGCCGAGGGAGTGGAGCGAGACCTTAGGGGGTCATTCTCATAAAAGCGGACCGACCGAGGGTAGCCTGTGGCGTGCGAAGCTTTGCTTCGTTCAGCCAGAGCGTAAGGCGCAGGGTCGCCTTTGGTGTGGAGAGGGCCCAAAGGAATATATACAGCCCGAGACAAAGTCCTTTCCCCGGCCGCGGGACGGATTCCCGCTGTAATGCTTTTGGTCGCGCCATAAGCGCATAGCTGGGGGTTTTCCCACACCAATGAAAAAGCCGCGCATTGCGCGGCTTTTTCACCTGCGGTGGAACAAGGGCTGGATCAGGCGACGGCCGAAATCTTCAGATACTTGTCCATGAGCATTTCTTTGCTCTCGACATGCGTCGGGTCGTGCGGAATGCAATCAACCGGGCACACCTGCTGGCACTGTGGCTCGTCGTAATGGCCGACGCATTCGGTGCAGAGATCCGGATTGATCTCGTAAATTTCCGCACCCTGCGAAATCGCGTTGTTCGGGCACTCTGGCTCGCAAACATCGCAATTAATGCATTCGTCGGTAATGATCAACGACATGAATATACTTCCTCAAGCGAAAAGATAAGTAAAAACAGTTGCTTATGTGGCGAATTGTCCCACGTTCGCGAGCGGGCCTCAATGCCGTCTGGCATTTGTACGTGTTCATCATATTGCCGCGAGGCGAAGTTTTCGTGACGCGGCGGTTATTTCTGGTGGATGCATTGCCGGCTCCGCGATGGCGGTTGGTGCAATCAGGCTAACGAGCACCGCGCATTTTTTGCAGCGTTTCATAGAGCGCCGAGGCAAACAGTCCCAGCATCAGGCTGCCGTTGATGGCCTCGATCGGGCCCAGCAAGCGCCATGGTTTGCTCAAGACCAGATCGCCATAGCCGAGCGTGGCGAAGCTGACGGCGGAGAAATAGAACGCCGTGGTGAAATCCTCAAACTCATCCAGCCCCTGATAGATCGCAGCCCAATTTGCCACCTGCACCAGCGTGGCCAGCAGCAGCATGAGCAGCACGACATACATCAACAGCATGCGCGACACAAAGCTGTGGGTATGGATGCCGTGGTGTTCGCGCCATGCCAGCCAGCGGCTGAAACCGGCCATGCCGGCGCTCAGCAACGCGAGATTGACGCCGAGCATCAGCAAGGCGAGCAGGATTGGCATGAGCATGGGTCAGACCGCCCGGCGGAGTAGCCCGTGGTGTACTTGCCCGGCTTTGCCTTCGCGGACCACTTCCCAGCCGGTCAGCGCAGCGCCCAATTGCGACCAGCCCGCGCACTCGGCGTAAACGATGCCATCGGGTGTGAGGTGGGCTGCGGCCAGCGGCAATGCCTGTGCGAGCAAGTCCGAGGCATAGGGCGGGTCGAGCAGGATGAGGTCGAATTGCTCGGTTGAGCGGGCAAGCCAGCTCAGCGCATCGGCCCAGACCAGCTCGATCCGTTCCGCTTTCAGTAGCGCTTTGTTGGCGGCGAGTGCGGCATGGACCGGTTTGGATTTTTCCACCATCACCACCCGCGCCGCATTGCGGCTGGCTGCCTCGAAACCCAGCGCACCGCTGCCGGCAAACAGGTCGAGCACGCTATGCCCGGTCAGCTCCTGGCCGAGCCAGTTGAACAGCGTTTCCCGCACGCGATCCGGCGTGGGGCGCAGGCCGTCGCCATCCGGGAACGGCAACACGCGCCGGCGGTATTCACCGCCGATGATGCGGATCTGGTTGCTGCCCTTGTGGGCGCTTTTTTGACCGCTCTTGTGACCTGCCGACGTCATGGCTTGGTGCTTTCCGGCTTCGCTGTATCGCTGGTTGCTGCGGCCGTCTCGGCCTTTTTCGATGCATCCGGTGTGGCTGGGGCATCGACCTTGGGCTGGCCGCCGACAATCACCGTGGCGAGCTGGGTTGGCTTCAGCCAGCGCTGCCACGCTGCCTTTACATCGGCGGCGGTGAGTTGTTCCAGCACCTTCGGGTAGTCGTCGAGGTAGGACACCGGCAGGTTGTGATAGCCCAGCCGCGATAGCCATTCGAGCGTGGCCTTGTTGCTGTCGGTCCAGAACGGGATGCGGTGGCGGTAGTAATCCTTGGCCAGCGTCATTTCTTCTTCAGTCGGGCCATCGGCAACAAACTTGCTGATGGTGTCTTTCATCAGCGCCAATACCTCATCGGTCTGTTCGCGGCGGGTGCGTGCATCGACATTCCATTCCGTGCCCAGCCGCAGTTCGGTCAACGAACTATCCACGCCATACACCAGCCCGCGTTTGACGCGCAGCTCGTTCATCAGCCGTGATTCGAACTCGCCACCACCGAGGATGTAGTTGCCGAGCGCCAGTGCCGGGTAATCGGGATCGCTTCTGGGCGGCAATAGCTGGCCGAGCTGGATGTGGCTCTGCGCCGCGCCATCGTCCTTGATCAGCTTCAGCTGGCCCGGCTTGGCTGCCGGTAACGGCAGGGGGGGCAGCTCGGGGGGGGCATCCGACTTGGGCAGGTGCTCGATCAGCTGACGGACCACGCGCTCGGCACCGGGCCGGTCGATATTGCCGACCATCGATACGACCATGCCGGCAGCACGGTAATAACGGCGCTGGAAGTGCAGCACATCGCGGCTCCCGATGTCATCCACCGTATCCGCCCCGATCAGGTCTGCATTCGCATATGGATGGCTGCCGTACAACAGGCGGGCCATGCTGGCGGTGGAACCCTGATTGCGCTTGCCATAGTTGGCCTCAAGCTGGGTCACCCAGGCTTTGCGCCGCCAATCGTGATTCAGGTGCGGGAAGGCTGCATCGGTCAGTTGCTTGCCGAGGATGCCAATGGCGACTTCTTTCTGGCTCGACAGCGCACTCAGATAGAGGCTGGCACGGTCCGTGGTGACGGACACGTTGAAATGCGCGCCCGCGCCGCGCAGCTTTTCAAACGGCGTGCGCATTTCGTTGCTGTCGATGGTAAACGAGTAGTCGAGCAGCTCCGAGGCGGCGAAGGTGGCGGTGCCGATTTCCTTGACCGGCGCGCGGTCTTCACCGGCGTCGAAGTCGATTTTCAGGTCGAGTGTTGGTTGGCTCGGGGTCTGTACCAGATAGACCTGCGTGCCTTCCGGCGTGGTCCAGTGTTCGATGGGTGGCATCGCACCGGCGCGGCCCAGCGCACTGCCAATCAGCACAGCGATGAGGGTAGGCAGGCGATTAGCGGACATGGATCGCTCCCTTCTTGGCTTTCGGATCGCGTGGCGTCGGTTGCAGGATGCCAACCGTCACGGTGTTGTCGTCCAAGAGTTGATCTGCCGTATTTTCAATGTCGTTCAGCGTGACCTTCTGGATTTCCGCCAGCTCGGTCAGATCGAAATTCGCCGGGAAGCCGTAGATCAGCCGCTGGCCGATGGCGGTGGCGCGTTCGGACATCTTGTCGTTGGAAAACGCCTGGCTGGCGGCCCAGTTGAGCTTGCCGTTATCGAGGTTTTCCTGATGTAGCGAGACCGAACGCAGGTGGGATGCCTGCGTGAGCATGGCCGAGGCAACGTCCTCTGCGCTCTTGCCTTTCGATGGCGTGGCCCAGACCGTGAATTCGCCAAACGAGCGGCCCATGCTGTCGTAGAGCGCGCCAACCTCGTCGGCCACATCAGAGAGCCTGGAGTCGACCACGTAAGGGTCGTTGTTCAACATATTGGCCAGCATCATCAGCGTGTAGGGGCGGCGATCAGTCTGGCCCGGCGTGAGCGTCGGCACGCGCCAGCGCAACACCACGGTGGCGCGATCCGCGGGCACCGGGATGGTCAGCTTTTGTTGTTTGGTTTGCGCGGGTTCGTCGGTCTTTACCCGTTCCGGCAGTGTTTTGGCGGCGATGGCACCAAACTGCTTTTTCGCTTCGGCGAGTGCAGCTTGCGGGTTGACGTCGCCGAGGATGACCAGCACCGCGTTGTTCGGGGCGTACCACGCCTGATACCAGTTACGGGTGTCGTCGAGCGTGATGGTGTCGAACTCGGCCGGCCAGCCGAGCACCGGGTTGCGATAGGGATGGGTCTTGAGCGTGGCCGCTGCCAGCTTCTCGGTGAATTCGCCCCAGCTGTTGTCATCGACCCGCCAGTGGCGTTCTTCCTCGACCACGGCTTTTTCGCGCTTGAACAACTCCGGATCGAAGGTGAGGTGCTGCATCCGGTCGGCTTCCAGCGCCAGTACTTCCGGCAATTTGGCCGCCGGCAGCTGGTTGTAGTAATAGGTGTAGTCCTGCGTGGTAGCGGCATTGGTATAGCCGCCGATCTTGCTGGTCTTGAACGAGAACTGCCCGGCCGGCACGGTCGGTGTGCCCTTGAACATCATGTGTTCCAGCAGGTGCGACAGGCCGCTCTTGCCGGTCGGCTCGTCGATGCTGCCGACGCGGTACCACATCTGCACCATGGCGATGGGGGCGCGGTGGTCGGGCTGGATGACGACGCGCAGGCCGTTGTCGAGCGTGGTATCGAGCAAGGCTTCCGGTGCGGCAACGGGGGCGGGTGCGGTAGCTATGGGGGTGGCGGTCGCGCTGGGGGCGGAAGCTTCTGATGATGTGGCTGGCGCGTCTTTGTGTCCGCTGCCGCCTGCGAAAGCGCTTGAAGTGCAAGCCAAGGCAATTGCCAGGCCCAAAGAGGAAAACAGATTCATGGAATGTACGCGCGCAATGACTTCAAGAGGCAAAACCAAACAGTGTGGAATATTAACTGAAACATGACGTTTTATCGGATCGTCCCGGCAAGTCTTGACCGGGTGGTAGAATTTTGCCCGGCGCGTATCGCGCCCCAATCCGGAGCCAACCCAGAGCAATGTTCAGTTTCTTCCAAAAGAAAACCCCGTCGCCGCCCGTCGGGAAACCTGACGAGGCGATCGCCGCGCCCGCAGAAGCCACCCCCGAGATCGTTCAGTCCGCCGAGTTGCCCCCGTCCGCACCGCAGCCGCAAGAGCGCCCGACCCTGTCATGGACTGAAAGACTCAAGGCCGGGCTCGCCAAAACGCGTAACAAACTGGGCAAGAGCCTGGCTGGTCTGTTCGGTGGCGGCCAGATCGACGAAGACCTGTACGACGAGCTGGAAACAGTGCTGTTGACTGCCGACATGGGTGTCGATGCCACCAATCATCTGCTGACCGACGTGCGCAATCGCGTGTCGCTGCGGGGCCTCAAGGATGCGGCCGAGCTGAAGGATGCGCTGAAAGACTCGTTGAACGAGCTGATCGGCCCGCTGGAAAAGCCGCTCGATATCTCTACCCACCAGCCCTTCATCCTGATGGTGGCCGGCGTGAACGGCGCGGGCAAGACCACCAGCATTGGCAAGCTTGCCAAGTATTTCCAGTCGCAAGGCAAGAGCGTGCTGCTAGCTGCTGGCGACACCTTCCGCGCTGCTGCGCGTGAGCAGCTCGTCGTTTGGGGCGAGCGCAATGGTGTGCAGGTGATTGCCCAAGAATCGGGCGATGCCGCCGCTGTGGCATTCGATGCCGTCAACGCCGCCAAGGCACGGGGTGTGGATGTGATCATCGTCGATACCGCTGGCCGGTTGCCGACGCAGTTGCATCTGATGGAAGAAATCAAGAAAGTGAAGCGCGTGGTGCAAAAAGCCGATGAAACCGGCCCGCACGAAATCCTGTTGGTGCTCGATGCCAATACCGGTCAGAACGCGCTCAACCAAGTGAAGGCGTTTGATGACGCATTGGGCCTGACGGGGCTCGTACTGACCAAGCTCGACGGCACCGCCAAGGGCGGCGTGATCGCCGCGATTGCCAAGCAACGCCCGGTGCCGCTGCGCTTTATCGGCGTCGGCGAGAGCATCGATGACTTGCGGCCGTTCGCGGCCAAAGACTATGTGGACGCACTGTTTGAATAAGGAGACAGGTGTTCGGCCAGGTCTGCGTGGTGCAAAGGACGTTTTGCCTTTACACCTCACCCCTCACGCCTTACCCCTCACACGCCAATGATTCAGTTCCAGCAAGTCACCAAGCGATATCCCGGCGGATTTGAGGCTGTACGCAACCTGAGCTTTGAAATCCAGGCCGGCGAACTGCTGTTCCTTGCCGGCCATTCCGGCGCGGGTAAATCGACGCTGCTCAAGTTGATCGCCGGGATTGAGAAGCCGACGGCGGGGGCGGTGCTGGTCAACAATCAGAACGTGGCGCGCCTCTCTCGCGCCAGCTTGCCCTATGTGCGTCGCCATTTCGGGCTGATCTTTCAGGATCACAAGATCCTGTTTGATCGCAGCGTGTATGAGAACGTGAAGCTGCCGCTCGACATCATCGGCTTTGACGGCCGAGAGGCACGGCGGCGTGTGCAGGCGGCCTTGGATAAGGTGGGGCTGTCGGGCAAGGAAAAGCTGAACCCGATTTCGCTCTCCGGCGGCGAGCAGCAACGACTGTGCATCGCCCGCGCCGTAGTACACCGGCCGGCAATCCTGCTGGCGGACGAGCCGACGGCGAATCTGGATCGCGACAACGCGCATGACATCCTCGAACTGTTCAAATCCTTCCATCAGGTTGGCGTGACGCTGGTGATTTCCGCGCACGACGAGACCCTGATGTCCGACTATGGCCGCCGCATCCTGCGGCTGAAAAACGGCCAATTCACCGCTTGATGCAGGGGCGCAACGCATGAAACATTGGTTCCGCCTCCACGGCCTCGCTTTTGCCCGTACGGTCAAAGCGTTGCTGCGGCAGCCGTTTTCCAACGGCATGAATCTGCTGGTGATCGGCATCGCGGCGGCGTTTCCGCTTGGGCTCTACATGGTGATCGTGAGCTTGGCCGGCGTGGCGCAAAAGCTGCCGGTCGAGCCACAGCTCTCGATCTTCCTGAAGGCGGACGCACCGACGGATACCGGCACCGCGCTGCTAGCCAAGTTGAAGGCCGATCCGGCAGTACAGGCGGCACATTTCGTCCCCAAGGCCGAGGCGCTGAAACAGATGCAGGCGGCGGTCGGTGTGGATGACCTGTTGGCTGGGCTCGACGACAATCCGCTGCCGGATGCCATTGTCGTCAAGGCGAAGCTGGATGCCTCGGTGGAGCGGCTTGATGCCTTGCAGAAGGAACTGGCAGCCAATCCGGCGGTGGAGAGCGCACAGCTCGATTCGGCCTGGGCACAACGTTTGCAGCAATTGATCAGTCTGGGCCAGCACGTGCTGCAAGCCTTGGCGGCGTTGCTGGCGGCGGCTTTGGTACTGCTCACGGGCAACGCGATCCGCATGCAGATTTTGACCCGTCACGACGAGATCGAAGTCGCCAAGCTGATCGGCGCGACGGATTCGTTTATCCGCCGACCATTCTTCTATTTCGCGATCGGCCAAGGATTGCTGGGTGGCTTGATTGCTTGCGGCATTGTCGCGGGCGGCGTGGCTTGGCTCAATCCGGCCGTCGCCGGGCTGGCTGCGGCTTATGGCCAGCAATTCCAGTTGACGCTGCCCGGCCCGCTGGAAGTGGCGGCGGTTTGCGCGACTACGTTGCTGCTCTGCATGCTTGGCGCAGGGCTGGCAGTACGCCGCCATTTGCGCAAATACCACTGACCCAGCGCTAGCCTCATAGCCCGGCACTATTCAGGACATAGGAATAATTGCCATGCGCAGTGTCACTGTTTCTGCTTGAATCGATGGAACTGACACATGGTTTAGCACTCCAACCTCGCGAGTGCTAATATCTGATGGCCGCCAATGATCTTGGCGGCCTCAAGCGTTGAAAGGAGTCATCGATGGGAACCAGTCTGGCTTTGCCGGTTATCACTGCCGGCGACAGCATTGAAAGCTATATCCAGCGCGTCAATGCCGTGCCGATGCTCACGCAAGAGCAGGAAACCGACCTCGCTACCCGCTTCCGTGATGAGGAAGACCTGGATGCGGCGCGTCAGCTCGTGCTGTCGCATCTGCGCGTCGTCGTGTCGATTGCCCGTGGCTACAACGGCTATGGCTTGCCGCATGCGGATCTGATTCAGGAAGGCAATATCGGCTTGATGAAGGCCGTGAAGCGTTTCGAGCCGGATCGCGGCGTGCGCCTGTTTTCCTTTGCCGTGCACTGGATCAAGGCTGAAATCCACGAATACATTCTGCGCAATTGGCGGCTGGTACGTGTCGCCACCACCAAGGCGCAACGCAAGTTGTTCTTCAACCTGCGCTCGATGAAAACCAGCTTCTCCGCGTTGACCACCGCACAAGCCAAGGAAATCGCCGATGATCTCGGCGTGAAACCGGAAGAAGTGCTGGAAATGGAAACGCGCATGTCCGGTCAGGATGTCGCGCTGATGGCCGACGATGGCGATGAAGATGGCTTCGCGCCGATCGATTGGCTGGCTGACCATGACAACGAGCCGGTACGCACGATCGAACGCCGTGCCCATGATCGCTTGCAATCCGAAGGCATCGGTGTAGCGCTGGATAGCCTCGATGCCCGTAGCCGTCGCATTGTGGAAACACGCTGGCTGGCGGATGAAGGCGAAGGGCTGACGCTGCACGAGCTGGCAGCCGAGTACAACGTTTCCGCCGAGCGGATTCGCCAGATCGAAGTGAAGGCGCTGCAGAAGATGAAGCAGGCGCTGGTACCGGCGTAATCCGGTCTCCCCGGGCAAACAAAAAGGGCATCGAAAGATGCCCTTTTTGTTTGCCTTGAAAACATTGTAGGAGCGAGCTTGCTCGCGATCGCTTTGCCTCGAATCGACGAAGCCATCGCGAGCAAGCCCGCTCCTACAAAAAACTACGCGCCGAGGAACAACTGATAAGCCGGATTGCCGCTTTCCAGCCAGAACGGGTAGCCGAGCTTCTTCAGGAAGTCGCCAAACGCTGCATCTTCTTCCGCCGGCACCTGGATGCCGACCAGCACGCGCCCGTAATCGGCACCGTGGTTGCGGTAGTGGAACAGGGAGATATTCCAGCCCACGTTCATGCCGGTGAGGAAGTTGAGCAGCGCGCCGGGGCGCTCTGGGAATTCGAAGCGGATCAAGCGCTCGTTGTCCACATGTGGCGCACGGCCGCCGACCAGGTGGCGGATGTGTAGCTTGGCGAGCTCATTGTTGGTCAGATCGAGCGCGATGATGCCTTCGTTTGCGAGCTTCTCGATCAGATCAGCCACTTCGGAGCGGTTCTGGATCGACAGGCCGACAAAGACATGCGCGATGTCGTCCGACGCGTAGCGATAGTTGAACTCGGTCACATTGCGTGCGCCGATCAGGCCGCAGAAGGTACGGAACGCACCGGGTTTTTCCGGGATCGTGACGGCGATGATCGCCTCGCGCTCTTCACCCATTTCGGCTTGTTCAGCCACGTAACGCAGCCGGTCGAAGTTCATGTTTGCGCCGGAGGTGATGGCGACCAGCGTCTGGCCTTCGACTTTCTGCCGTGCCGCCCACAGTTTGGCGCCCGCTACGGCCAGCGCGCCAGCAGGTTCCAGGATCGAACGGGTGTCTTCAAACACATCCTTGATGGCGGCGCACATGGCGTCGGTATCGACCAGGATCACGTCATCGACGAACTGCTGCGCCAGGCGGAAGGTTTCTTCGCCAACCTGCTTCACCGCCACGCCATCGGCAAAGATGCCGACTTGCGGCAGATTCACGCGCTCGCCGAGCTTCAGACTCAGATACATGGCGTTGGCATCGGTCGGCTCCACGCCGATGATTTTCACCTCTGGCCGCAAGCGCTTGATATACGCCGCCACGCCGGCGATCAGGCCACCGCCGCCCACAGGAACGAAGATCACGTCGAGCGGGTCCGGGTGTTGCATCAGGATTTCCATGCCTACCGTGCCTTGGCCGGCGATCACTTCCGGATCGTCGTAGGGGTGGACGAAGGTCATGCCGTTTTCTTCGCACAGCTTGATCGCGTGGGCGTAGCAATCCGAGTAGGACTCGCCGATCAGCACGACTTCCGCACCGAGCCGCGATACCGCATCCACTTTGATCTGCGGTGCCGTGGCGGGCATGACGATGATGGCGCGGCATTTGAGGTGGGCAGCTGAATACGCCACGCCTTGTGCGTGATTGCCGGCAGAGGCACAGACCACGCCACGATCCAGCTCGGCGCGGGAGAGCTTCACCATCTTGTTGTAGGCGCCACGAATCTTGAAGCTGAACACCGGCTGAATATCTTCGCGCTTGAGGTAAATCTGGTTGCCGACACGGCGGGACAGATTGGGGGCGAGTTCGAGCGGGGTTTCCACCGCCACGTCGTACACGCGGGCGGAGAGGATGCGTTCAAGATAGTCGTTGAGTGGCATTGGGCTTTGACCTTGGGCCCGTCTTTACGAGGGATTCGCTGCCAATTGCCGCCAATTGATGCAATGGGCGGCAATCAATGACGAATCACTGTCGAAACAGGCGCTTATCGATGGGGGAACCCCAGACTTTAGCGCCGATCGGCCCGCGCCGCCAGCTTGGTAGCGCCATGCGGGAATTGGTCGCAAATCCAGCCACGTCTTGGTTTGCATGGGGCGGACAACCCTGAGTCAGGTTGCCGGGTTGTCCGTAGCCCTCAATGCGTCGTTCAGGAGTGCGGTGCGTCGTCGCGGTAGAGCAATCTCAGCGCTTCGATTTCCGGCAGGATGCGGAAGAATGCATCGACGACGCTCGGATCAAAATGCTTGCCGCTGCCGGCGCGGATCGCGTCGAGGACGGCTTCACGCGGCCACTCTTCCTTGTAACAACGCGCCTGCGACAGGGCGTCGTACACATCGCAGAGCGCGGTAATGCGGCCGGCGATGTGGATGGCATCGCCCGACAAGCCTTGCGGATAACCGCTGCCATCCCATTTCTCGTGGTGCTGATGGGCGATGGTTGCCGCCATCTGCAAGATGCGTGGCCGTGCTTCCTTCAGCATGTCGTAACCGATGCTGGCGTGCTGATCCATGACCTTGCGTTCTTCGGTATCCAGCGGCCCCGGTTTGAGCAGGACACGGTCTGGAATGCCGACTTTGCCGATATCGTGCAGCGGCGCCGCAGTGCGAATTTCCTTAGCTTCCTCATCCGGAATGCCAAGCTCACACGCAAGCAGATACGCGTATTCAGACATCCGCCGGATATGGTTGCCGGTGTCCTTGGAGCGGTATTCCACCACCTCGGACAGCTGATAAATGATGCTGCGCTGGGCGTGCTCGATTTCGCGCGCCATCATCAGATTCTCGTATGCGATGCTGACATTGCGGCAGAACATGTCGATCAAGTCCCGGTCGCCATGCGACAAGGAAACCGGCCCCTCGATGATGAACAGGTTCACTGGGCCGTGCGGCGTGCGGAAAAAACCGATGAAGTGGTCATCAGCGTAAATGCTCTGCTGGCCGGAGACTGCTTGATCGATGGTTGGTCGGAAACGTGCCAGTTCGGCGGCGGGTAGCGTCTTGCCGCGCAAGTTGGTGTAGCCACCGGTTGCGTAGAGCACCTTGACCTGCTGCTCATCCTCGGAGAGCGCCGCAACGCTGCCGTGAACCACCACATACAGCGCATCCTGCTCAAAGAACAACAAGGATTGCAGCTGTTCGAGCACACCTTGCGCCAGTTGCTCGATCGACGGCTTCTGGAAGATCACCCGCGATGCCTCGATCACCTTCAGCAAGCCACGCCGGTTGGCATCGAGCATCTGGCGTTGCTGATCGATCAGCATGATGTCGTGATACGAGCGCAAGGTGCCGAGCACGGCGGTGTAGAGCTTGTCGCGCGTCAGCTCGGTCTTGGCCTTGTAATCGTTGATATCGTAGCTTTCGATGACCTCGCGTTCTGGCGCGACGCCCGGCTGGCCGGTACGCAGGATGATGCGGACTTGCCGATTGCCGAGTTCCTCGCGGATCGCCCGCGCGGTTTTCAGGCCGGCATCCTCGGTTTCCATCACCACATCGAGCAGGATCAGCGCGATATCGTTCTGCTGCGACAGATAGGCAAGCGCATCTGCGCCTGAATAACACGAATGCAATTTAAGCCGTCGACCGAGGAAGTTAATACCAGTCAGCGCCAGCTGCGTGACGCGATGGATGTCTGGTTCATCGTCAACGATCAGGACATTCCAGAAACTATCTGCCTCCTCGGCGGGGGCTTCATGGCTATCGTCGATCAGCCAGTCATCGTCCTGTGACATCGTCGGTATTCCGATCTGCTTACGAGGAATACCAGTATAGGCCCCAGATGTTCGCGTTTGCATGACGCTTGTCCGCCCCGCGACTCCATTGCGCAGGCGGAACGAGCTTACCGGCCGGAATTGATCGATGAATTGAATATTCTGCCGATCGTCGCCGCTTTAAATCCGACCGGCCGCCATCATCTTCGCCCTCTACGCGTAACGCTTGGAATCGCAATGACCACCATGACCCCGCACGAAATCGTTCATGAACTCGACAAGCACATCGTCGGCCAAGGGCCGGCCAAGAAGGCGGTCGCGATTGCGCTGCGCAACCGCTGGCGTCGTCAGCAAGTGGCCGAGCCGCTGCGGCAAGAGATTACGCCTAAGAACATTCTGATGATCGGCCCGACCGGCGTCGGCAAGACTGAAATCGCCCGCCGTCTGGCCAAGCTGGCCGATGCGCCGTTTATCAAGGTGGAAGCCACCAAGTTCACCGAGGTGGGCTACGTGGGCAAGGACGTGGACAGCATCATTCGTGATCTGGCTGAGATCGCCATCAAGAGCGCCCGCGATCTGGCGATCAAGCGCAACCGCATCCGTGCCGAAGACGCCGCCGAGGAACGCATCCTCGATGTGTTGTTGCCCCCGCCGCCCAAGAGCCCCTACGCCTCGGCCGACGACAGTGAGCCGGGCAAGGAAACGCGGCAGAAATTCCGCAAGATGCTGCGCGAGGGCAAGTTCGACGACAAGGAAATCGAGATCGAAGTCGCCGCCGCTGCGCCAACCATGGAAATCTTCAGCCCGCCGGGCATGGAAGACCTCTCCAGCCAGTTGCAAGGCTTGTTCAAGGGTGCATTTGCCGACAAGAAAAAACCGCAGAAGCTGAAAGTGCCCGAGGCGCTCAAGCTGATCACCGATGAAGAAGCCGCCAAGTTGGTGAACGACGACGAGCTGAAAGCCGAAGCGCTGAAAGCGGTCGAGCAGAATGGCATCGTCTTCATCGACGAGATCGACAAGGTCACCAGCCGCTCCGAGGGCAACGGTGGCGAAGTCAGCCGTCAAGGCGTGCAGCGCGACCTGCTGCCACTGGTGGAAGGCACGACCGTCACCACCAAGTACGGCATGATCAAGACCGACCACATCCTGTTCATCGCCAGTGGTGCGTTCCAGCTCACTCGGCCGTCTGACCTGATCCCCGAATTGCAGGGCCGCTTTCCGATCCGCGTTGAATTGTCGTCGCTCTCGGTAGAGGACTTCGCGCAGATTCTCACCGGCACCGATGCCTGCCTCACGCGGCAGTATCAGGCGCTGCTGGCGACGGAAGATGTTGAGCTGGAGTTTGCCGAATCCGGCATCAAGCGGCTGGCGGAAATTGCCTTCCAGGTGAACGAAGCCACCGAGAACATCGGCGCACGCCGCTTGTACACGGTGATGGAGAAGCTGCTGGAAGACCTCTCATTCGATGCCAAATCCGGCAAGGTCGCGCTGGATGGCGCGGCGGTGGATGCCAAACTGGGCGATCTGGCGGGTAACGAGGATTTGGCGCGTTACGTGCTCTGATGAGTTTTTGTCGGGTGGGTAGCCCTAAAGGGCTACCCACCCGACACCGTGTGCCAACGGTGAAGGGCAGCAAAGAAACAGGCCGCTTTAAAGCGGCCCGTATGCTGAATATGGCTTGAAGCAGATCAGACTTTCAGATTGACGCCGCCGGTTGCGGGTTTGGGTTTTTCCACCGGTTGCTGCTGCGCATAGGTTGCGACAGCTGCCGTGGCCGCATGGCCTTGCACGGTCTGGGTGGTCTTGAGCCCGGTTGTCGCGCCGACGTTTCCGGTTGGCGTGGTGGCGGTCGGGTTGGCGTTGAGCGCAAGCTGCTGCGCCTGGTTCGAAATCGTGACTTTCTCGGTGGTCGGTTTGGTCGTTTCGGGTGCTGGTTTAGGCGTGTTCTGTACATTGGCCTGCGGCTGCACGCTTTGCAGAAGACTCGTTGTTACGTTGCTGATGCTGTCCATGGCGATGCCTCCGCTTGCACGTCATTGATTCATCATACGCCGCGCTACAGACGGGGAAACCGCAAGTAGACCAACGGAAAATTCAATCAGCTCAGTGACTTGGCAACGGGCTGTTATTTAAAGGGAGTAGAAAACAATGGCATTCATCGGTTTCATTCTGGTCGGCCTCGTCGCCGGTTGGCTGGCGGGCAAGATCATGGGCAGTGGTGGTTTTGGGGTGCTTGGCGATATTGGCGTCGGTATCGTCGGGGCGATGGTCGGCGGTTTTGTGTTCAGCCATTTCGGGTTGCATGCCAGCGGCGGTTTCATTGGTAGCGTGCTGGTCGCCACTGTGGGGGCGGTGATCCTGCTCGCCATCATCCGGGCGATCAAGCGGGCTTGAATGGGCCGCAACGAAAAAGGCCGCCCGTTTGAGGTGGCCCTTTTTCTTGGGCGATACGGCTTGGGCGATACGGTTTACGCCTGCAATGCCTGTGCAATACCGTGGCTGTCGTCAAAGATCTTGTACTGCCTGATTAATCCATCTACGACAACGAAGCGCATCACGAAGTCGCCTTCATAAACGTGACCATTGCGATAGCGATAGCCGATGCGCCCGCGCAGCAGTGCTTCATCTTCGCCCTCGTACCAACGCTGCGGCGAGAAATGCAACGCTTCGCCAGCGGCGGCGATTTGCGCAAAGAAGCTCGCAACGCCGTCCCGCCCGTGTCGTGCGCCAGCCCACGGCACTTGCGCGGCATCGCCGGGCACCTGCCAGATCACCTCGTCTGCCAGTAAATCGAATGCCGGAGTACCAGCCTGCATGCTGGCGACAAAGGCACGAGCCACCGGGACCGGGGCCAGGGGCGGCGCGGGCGGCTGGTAGCTATCGAACACTTCACGAGCGGCAAATATGGCGTTGAGTGCGGCGGGGAAGCCGGCGTAAAGGGCGGTCTGGATCAGCACCTCGATCAGCTCCTCCTGCGTCAGCCCGACGTTCAGCGCGGCAGTCAGGTGCACTTTGAGCTGGGGCGTGGCGGTGCCCAGCGCCGCCAGCATCGCCACGGTGGCGAGTTCGCGTTGGCTTACCGACAGCCCCGGCCGGCGGTAGATTTCGCCAAAGCCGAACTCGATGATGTAGCGCCCCAGATCGGGGGCGATGCCGGCCAGGCTGGCGATGACTTTATCGCCCGCCTCGGCATCCACTTCACGCAGCCGAGCCAGGCCGGATTGATAGGTTGTGCTGTTGCTCGTGTTCGACATCGTGTGCTCCTGAAACCGCAGGTTGAAGGGAACACGATGCTTCCAGCGCAGCAGACTGCTCGCGGTAATAGGCGATCTTGTCGCGCAGCAACGCCAAATGCTGCTGCAATTGCGCAATTTCCGCCTCGACCGCATCCGCGTGGGTTTCCATCAGCGCCTGCCGGTTGGCAAGACTTTCGGCCGTTGCACCCTCGCGCCGCCACATCGCATAGCGCTGCATGTCGACAATCCCCATGCCGGTGGCCTTGAGCCGCAGCAGGAACTCCAGCCAGCGCAGATCGGCATCCCGATACTGGCGTTGGCCGCTGCGGCGCAGAATCGGGTCGATCAGGCCGATCGACTCGTAATAGCGCAGGGTGTGGGGCGTCAGGCCGGTGAGGGCGGCGACTTCGCGTATGGAAAGCA
Source organism: Andreprevotia chitinilytica DSM 18519 (assembly GCF_000711875.1). Taxonomy (GTDB): domain Bacteria; phylum Pseudomonadota; class Gammaproteobacteria; order Burkholderiales; family Chitinibacteraceae; genus Andreprevotia; species Andreprevotia chitinilytica. Next base: position 167,048 of record NZ_JONM01000004.1, on the reverse strand, counting down.
TCATGTGGCACCCAGCGTAAAAGTTAGAGTGCACTCTAACGCAAGCGCTATATCTGTTGGATGCCCACCGCTGCCCAGCGGCCGTAAGCCACGGAAATGCGCATGCTAGAATCGCCGGTTTATCTTTTGATAAATTTATCCAAAAGATAAATTCGCCTGGCACCCCGGCTCGCTACTGGAATTACCCATGACCCGCCCCACCCCGCGTTTCGAATACATCCAATCCCTGCTCAATGACCGCATCCTGATTCTGGACGGCGGTATGGGCACGATGATCCAGCAATACAAGCTGGACGAAGCGGCTTACCGGGGCGAGCGTTTTGCCGATTGGCAGTGCGACGTGAAGGGTAACAACGACCTGCTGGTGCTGACCCAGCCGCAGATCATCGCCGCCATCCACCAGCAATACCTCGATGCCGGCGCGGATATCATCGAGACCAACAGCTTCAACGGCACCTCCATCGCGATGGCCGATTACGAAATGGAATCGCTGGTGTGGGAGCTGAATTTCGCTGCCGCCAAGCTGGTGAAAGACCTGTGCGTGGCGCAGACCGCCGCCACCCCCGACAAGCCGCGCTTCTGCGCCGGCGTGCTCGGCCCCACCAACCGCACCTGCTCGATCAGCCCGGATGTGAACGACCCCGGCTATCGCAACGTGACCTTCGATGCGCTGGTCACCAGCTACCTCGAAGCCATCGATGGCCTCGTCAAAGGCGGCGCGGACCTGCTGCTGGTCGAGACCATCTTCGACACGCTCAACGCCAAAGCGGCGGTGTTCGCGATCCACAAATACTTCGACGATCACCCGGAAACCGAACGCTTGCCGATCATGGTCTCCGGCACCATCACCGACCAATCCGGCCGCACTCTCACCGGCCAGACCACCGAGGCGTTCTACAACTCGCTGCATCACGCCGATGCGATTTCTTTCGGCCTGAACTGCGCGCTTGGCCCCGATCTGCTGCGCCCGTACGTGGAAGAAATGGCGCGCATTTCCGACACCTTCGTCTCCGTCCACGCCAACGCCGGCCTGCCGAATGCCTTCGGCGGCTACGACCTTGGCCCTGAAGAAATGGCGGTCAACGTGAAGGAATGGGCCGAATCCGGCCTGATCAACATCGTCGGCGGCTGCTGCGGTACCACGCCGGACCATATCGCCGCCATCTACGCGGCGGTGAAAGACCTCCCCCCGCGCCGTCTGCCCGAGATCGAACCCAAATGCCGCCTGTCCGGTCTGGAGCCGTTCAACATCGGCGACAGCGACCTGTTCGTGAACGTGGGCGAGCGCACCAACGTCACCGGCTCCAAGGCGTTCGCGCGGCTGATCCTGGCCGGCGATTACCCGGCCGCGCTGGACGTCGCCCGCCAGCAGGTCGAAGCCGGCGCGCAGATCATCGACATCAACATGGACGAGGGCATGCTGGACGCCCACAAGGCCATGGTCACCTTCCTTAACCTGATCGCCGCCGAGCCGGACATCAGCCGCGTGCCGATCATGATCGACTCGTCCAAGTGGGACGTGATCGAAGCCGGCCTGAAATGCGTGCAGGGCAAGTGCATCGTCAATTCGATCTCGATGAAGGAAGGCGTCGATAAATTCATCGAACAGGCCCGCCTGCTGCGCCGCTATGGCGCGGCGGTGATCGTGATGGCGTTCGACGAAGTCGGCCAAGCCGACACCTATGCCCGCAAGATCGAAATCTGCGAAAAGAGCTACCGCATTCTGGTCGATGAAGTCGGCTTCCCGCCGGCGGACATCATCTTCGACCCGAACATTTTCGCCGTTGCTACCGGTATCGAAGAACACGCCCGCTACGGTCTCGATTTCATCGAAGCCACCGGCTGGATCAAGCAGAACCTGCCGCACGCCAAGATTTCCGGCGGTGTGTCCAACGTGTCGTTCTCGTTCCGCGGCAACAACAAGGTGCGCGAAGCGATCCACGCCGTGTTCCTTTACCACGCCATCCAGCGCGGCATGACCATGGGCATCGTCAACGCCGGCGCGCTGGAAGTGTACGAGGAAGTGCCGGCCGAATTGCGCGACCGCATTGAAGATGTGGTGTTGATGCGCGATGCAGGCCCGGACCCGCTCGCTGCTACCGAAGCCCTGATTACCCTCGCCGAATCCTTCCGTGGCGATGCCAACCAAGCCAAGGGCGAGGACTTGAGCTGGCGCAACGGCAGCCTGCAAGAGCGCATCACCCATGCCCTCGTCAAAGGCATCACCACCTTCATCGTTGAAGACACCGAAGAAGCGCGGCTGGCCGCCGAGCGCCCGATCCACGTGATCGAAGGCCCGCTGATGACCGGCATGAACCACGTTGGCGATCTGTTCGGCGCCGGCAAGATGTTCCTGCCGCAAGTGGTCAAATCCGCCCGCGTGATGAAAGCCGCTGTGGCCCACCTCGAACCCTTCATCGAAGAAGAAAAGATCCGCATGGGTCTGGCCGATGCGCCAGCCAAGGGCAAGATCGTGATGGCGACGGTGAAAGGCGATGTGCACGACATCGGCAAGAACATCGTCGGCGTTGTCCTGCGTTGCAACAACTATCAGGTCACCGATCTGGGCGTGATGGTGCCGGCGCAGAAGATTCTCGATACCGCCCGCGAAATCGGCGCGGACATCATTGGGCTATCCGGCCTGATTACCCCATCGCTCGAAGAAATGGCCCACGTCGCCAAGGAAATGGAACGGCAAGGTTTCGATATTCCGCTGCTGATCGGCGGCGCGACCACCTCCAAAGTACACACCGCCGTGAAGATCGAGCCGAATTATCCGAGCGGCAACGTGATCTACGTGCCGGATGCCTCCCGCGCCGTCGGCGTGTGCTCCAACCTGCTCAGCGATGAACTCAAGCCGGACTTCGTGCAAAAGGTGCGCGCCGAATACGACAACATCCGCACCATCCACGCCAACAAGGACAAGACCAAGTTCCTGTCCATCGCTGCCGCGCGAGACAACCGTTTCAAACCGGAAGGCGAATTCGACTGGGCCAGCTACATCCCGCCCAAGCCCAAGCAGCTCGGCGTATTCAAGTTCGAAAACGTGCCGCTGCAAGACATCGCGCCATATATCGACTGGAGCCCGTTCTTTAACGCCTGGGAGCTGTTCGGCAAGTATCCGAAGATTCTCGATGACGCCGTCGTCGGTGAATCCGCCCGCGCCCTGTTCGCCGATGCGCAAAAGATGCTCAAGGAAATGATCGCCGGCGCGTGGGTCAGCGCCAACGGCGTCGTCGGCCTGTTCCCGGCCAACAGCGTGAACGGCGAAGACATCGAAATCTACGACCCGGCCACCGGCAACACGCTGATGACCTGGCACAACCTGCGCCAGCAAAACATCAAGGCGGCCGGCAAGCCCAACTGGTGTCTGGCTGACTTCGTTGCCCCCAAGGAATCCGGCCAAACGGACTATCTGGGCGCATTCGCCGTCACCGGTGGCATCGGCATCGACCCGCACGTGGAACGCTTCGAAAAAGCCAACGACGACTACAGCGCCATCATGGTCAAGGCGCTGGCCGACCGCTTCGCCGAAGCCTTTGCTGAATACATGCACGAGAAAGTTCGCAAGGAACTGTGGGGCTACGCCGCCGACGAGCAGCTAAGCGTAGATGATCTCACCGACGAGAAATACAGCGGCATCCGCCCGGCACCCGGCTACCCCGCCTGCCCGGACCACACCGCCAAGACGGGTTTGTTCGAGATTCTCGACGCCAACAGCATCGGCATGCTCCTGACCGAAGGCTACGCCATGCTGCCGACCGCGGCGGTCAGCGGTTTCTACTTCAGCCACCCGCAATCGCAGTACTTTGCGGTGGGCAAGGTGAACAAGGATCAGGTCGAGGAATACGCCAAGCGGCGTGGCGTGAGCGTGGTGCAAGCCGAGCGCGATCTGGCGCCGAATCTGGGGTACAACGCGTGATGATCGCCGCGCCTTTTGGCGCGGCTGATATATTGAAATGATCCTTGAGTGGGGCAGCGAAATGCCCAAATCGCCCAACAAACTCAAAAGTGCTTACGTCGCACAAACCCGGTTGGCAAACTACAACGCCAGCCTGCAACTGGAAGGCTATGCGCCATCGACTGCGCGTGTGGTTAACAGTGCTGAACTGTCGATCGCCAAGGCGCAGCTGGTACTGAAATACACACAAAAGCCGTGATCGATAAGTATGGCGAAGGGCCGTGCGGCGACACTTGTAGGTTGGGTTGAATGAAATGAAGCCCAACAATGGTGACGCTGCGATATGTTCGGCTTCGCTATGCTCAATCCAACCTACGTGGCTGCCGGACTTGCGAAGCGACCTTCTGTAGGAGCGAGCTTGCTCGCGATAGCACTGTTTCATTCACCATCGCCATCGCGAGCAAGCTCGCTCCTACAATGGCCTGCCAGACGGAAAAAGCACCGCGTTTCCTAAATGGAGAGCGGTGCTTTTGCTTTAAGTGAAGCGGCTTGTCACTCCTACGGATAAACAAAACTCCCCACCAGCGTCAATTCCCCCGGCCGGCGCATCGGGACGCGCACCAGCTGCTGCTTTTCGTGCAGGGTGTTTTCATTGCTGATGATGCTGACCTGCGCGATGGTGATGTCATTTTGCGAGCGACCATAACCGCCGTAGTAATTGACGTAGACCAGATAGCGCCCGGGCGGCGGGCTGGGGTTGGCGTAGATTTCCGGGCCATAGCCGCTGGTGACGTCCACATCGAGCGCGCCGCCGTTCTTCACTACCCGATTGCCGTAATAGCAGTGCTGACCATCCGGGCTGACCACGTGCAGGTCCAGATCGGTGTCGTTGGTGCTCCAGGACAGCACCACGCGCAGCTTGGGCTGCACTTTGTCCTTGTTGCTGTCGTAGAACTGCGCGCTGGCGCTTTCTTTGCCGTCCGGGCTGTGGATTTCCACGCTGTTGCTGCCGCTGCCGAATGAATACGGGCGCGAGAAGCTGCCGTCTTCGTCGATGCGCAGCGGCATCGGCACGCCGTTGACCAGCAGGCGATACGGTTGCTCGATGTTTTTGCCTTTGTCGTCGGTTTTCGGGTGACGGCCGATGTGGCCGCGAATCAGCGCCAGCTGGCTTTGCCCGGCTGGCGTGTTGACGAAGTTGGCCGGGTAAGTGACGGCTTGCGTGTAGCGCTCGGTCTTGCCGGACGTGTTGCGCCAGCCGCTGGTGGGCTGATCCAGTTGCAGCCCGTCGTCTGCGACGGCGGCGGTTGCGACGAGCAGCAGGCTGGCAAGCAGGGGCAGGGATGTGTTCATGGTTGTTCTACCAGTTGGCGTGCCAGCGATTCGACCCAGACCTCGTCATCACCATGCGGATGATGAGCAAAGGCGAGGTGCAGGTATTCGTGTGCAAGAGTGATCTGGGCGTCGAGGCTGGTGAGGGGGCGGACGTAAACGCGTTGCAGCACCTTGTCGGCAAACGGCCGGCCGTGACTGATCAGGCAGACGGTTACCGGCCCGACCGGCGCGTAGCCAGCTTCTTGCTGCAGGCGTGGTTGCCATTGCCGGGCCAGTTCCGCCAGCCGGGCGCTGATCTCCGGCGCGGGGGTGCAGGGCCGGCTGGCTGCGCCGGCCTGGGCTGCGATCAGTGCGGCGGCGAGTACGACAAAACGGTTAACGGATTTCCAGCGCACGTGGCTTGCCCTCGTTGTCGTAGGCCACATCCTGCGGCGCATACATGCCGAACAGTCGCGCCGCCGGCAGGGTGAAGCGGCCACCCTGCGTGAAGCGCACGATCTGCCGCAGCACGACTTTGCCATCCAGCAGGGCGACGGGTTGGGCATAGCCGAGTGGAATGTCCTGCATCGGCTGTACCTGCAGCAGCGGTTGTTCGTTGCCATCGTTGTCGGTGTAGCTGGCTTGGCCCGGCAGATTGGCGATATGCAGGCCGAAGTGCTGTTCTTCCACCAGCGCACCCGGCGGCAGCGCGGCTTCGATCAGGCCATAGCGGAGCGGTTTGGCGGATTCCAGTTCGATTTCGTCCAGATACAGCCGCTGCGTGGAGAGCTTGGCGTTCCACTCCAGTTTCCTGGCGGTGTAGCTGGCGTCATCCCCGGCCGGTTGTAGCTCGTACAGGCGGCGCGTGACTTTGACTGGCAGCGTGCCGGTCGATGGTGCGGCGGTGGTGTAGCGCAGTTCCGCCTGCAGCGTATCCGGTGCGCCGGTGGCCTTGAGGCTGATGGCCTCCGGCTTGCCGCTCCATAGCCATTGCTTGTCGCCACTACGCGTGCCCTGAACTCGCCAGTTGCCAGTGAGCGCAATGCCGGATTTGGCCGGCTTGCTGTCGCTGGCGAGCCAGAGCAGGGCGAGGGAGCGTTCCAGCGTCGGCGCGTCTTCGCTGATCTGCCCGAGCAGCGCCGCGCTATCGCCTTTCTTGCCGCCGGCATAGCCCGCCAGTGCTTGCAGCCACGGTTGCGGGCTGCTTTGCAGCAGGGCGATGCTGGCTTGCACCTTGGCATCGGTTTGCGGCGGCAGTGGCAGTTTCTGGACGGCGGCCAGCTTGCCGGCCAGCGCAAATGCAGTGGCACGCCCTAAGCCCGAATCCGGTGTATTCATCAGCGATTGGTAGCTGCTGTCTGCCTTGGGCGCGGGCAACGGGTTCAAGCGGCCGAGCAGCCCTTGCAGCGGCGTGCGGATCGCCTGACCGCTTTCCTGCGCCAGCCACAACGTCAGCGCCTGTTGCGCGACCGGCATGGTGGCGGCCTGCTTGGCGTAGAGCTGCAGGAAGGATTTGTCTTGCTCCAGCCGGCGCGGCACGCCCAGCGCAACGGCGGCGCGTTGCTCGGCCAGACGGGCGTAAGCGCTCAGCAGTGGATCGCCGGCGGTTTCGTCGCCCCACCAGCTGAAGTTGGCATCCGGGCCGCTCATGCGCAGCAGGCGCAGGCGGGCCTGGGCGATGTTGGCGCGCAGGTTCTGCTGCAGTGCCGGTTGATCCTTGAGGCGATCCCACGCCAGCGTGAGCGGCAGCAGGCGGCTGGCGGTTTGCTCCACGCAGCCGTAGGGGTAGTCGATCAACTGGTCGATCACCTTGCTCAGCGCCGCGCCTTCGCCATCCAGCAGCCGCAGGCGAATCTGGCTGGCATCGGCCGGCAGGCTGAGCTTGGCCTCGCCCTGATTGAGTGTCAGCAGCTGCGTGACGCCGCGTTCCGGGTTGGCGGATTGCAGGTGCAGATCGGTAATCAGCCGGTCGATCAGCTTGCCGTTCTGCTTCAGCTCGGCGACCAGTTGCGCGTTGCGCAGCGGGCCGGGGTCGATGCCCACGTAGCTGGTGCCGCGTGGCAGCGTCAGGGGCTTTTCCTGCTGCGGGCCGTTGCCGGCGCGTACCACCAGCGTGTAGCTGGCCTTGTCCACCTGGTTGCGCACCGCCAGTGTCAGCGCCGGGGCATCGCCTTCGCGGTAGCGCTGTGGGGCGTTCCATTGCAGATAGGCCGGCAGATCGGACTGGATGTAGCCCACGCGCTGGCCAACCACGCCGTCGTCGTCGATGGCGCGGGCGGTCATGCGCCAGCGGGTGAGCGCATCCGGCATGCGGAACTTGATCTGCAGCTGGCCGTTGGCATCGGTCTTGAGCTGGCCGTTCCAGTAGGCGGTGTCGATGTTGTCCCGGCGCGGGCGGACCAGCATTTTCTGCGAACGGTTGTTGTAGCGCATGCCGTCGTCCTCGCGGATACGCGGCGAGAACGCCAGATCGTAGCCATAGAAATTGAGGCTGGCGCTGGTGCGCACCGCATCGCGGCGCGGGTGGTAGAAGAAGTCGCTGATCTCCGGCGTGATTTCCGGCTGCAGCAGGTAAACCATCTCGTCGACCACGCCCAGGCTCAGCCGGGCCGGCGCGCCTTTGCCGTCGATGCGGGTGCTGATGTTGAGCGTGACCGTGTCGCCCGGCTTGTACACCGGTTTATCCGGCTTGATCGCCAGCTCGACACCCGGTTGCGCCACGGCAAAGCCACGGTTGGCGAACACGTGCGCACCGTTCTTCACGAACAGGGCCGAGAAGGTGACGTTGGGCTGGTAATCCTTGCTCACCGGCAGCCGCAGCCGCCATTGCCGGGCGTTGATCTTCTCCGCTTTCAGCCAGTCCGCGCCGGCTTGCAGCGTTGCGACTTGCTGGACGTTTTCCAGCTCGATGGTGAGCAGGGCATCGTTCACGTCTTCGGGGAAGGTGAGGGTGACATTGGCGGTATCGCCGACCTGATAACGCTCACGGTCGAACAGGATGGAGATCGCGCCGGGGGCGGTCTTGAGGCTAGGGCCGGTGACGCTGTGGCTGAGCTGGCCCAGTTGCACGCCGGCAGCATCGGTCACGTTGATCTGGTAGCTGCCGGCCTTGGCGAAGCTGGCGGTGAAGGTGTCGCCGGTGATGGTGCCACCCAGGGTTCTACCGGTCTGGCTGCGATCTTCCAGCCGGGTGGCGCTCCACTTGGCAGGGCGGTTTTGCCCTGGCCAATCGCTCATTAGCTGCACCTTCAGCGGCTCATTCTCGGCGGTGTAGAGCTTGTCCGGCTGCAGGCGGTAGCGTGACTGGGCGCTGCCGATCTGGATTTCGCGGCTGGTGCTGACCGGGTAAGCGCCGTCCTGACTGGCGATGGCCTTGATCACGTAGCGGCTCGGCTCGGTCGCCGCCGGCAGGGTGAAACGGGCTTGGCCCTGCGCGTCCAGCGTGATGGTGTCCTGCTTGAGTTTGATCGGGAAAGCGCTCTGGTACTGCGGTTCGCCATTGACCATCGACAGCCGTTGGCTGCGCAGGATCAGATCCACGCTGGCATTGCCGACCGGGCTGCCGTCGGCCTGCCGCAGTTTGATGATGCCGCCGGGCGCTTCGCCGGCTTTGTAGGCATCGCGATCCAGCGTCAGCTCGATGTCGTAATGCGGCTTGGTGTATTCGGCCACGCGGATCGGCGCGGCGTAGATGCTGCCGCGATAGTTCAGCCGCAGATCGTAACCGCCGGCCACGGCGTTATCCGGAATGACCACGCTGGCTACGCCGCCGTCTTCGCTGAGCGACATGCTTTGCGACAGCAGATCGGTGCCGGCCGGGTCGCGCAGGGCCAGCGTGCCGGTAGCCGGCTTGATCTTGGTCGATTTGCGGGCGCTGGTGAATTCGCGGGCGTGCACCGCCAGTTGCACGGTATCGCCGGGGCGGTAGAGCGGGCGGTCCGTCACCATGTACAGCTTGGCGTTGTACACCTCGGCCGGGTAGTAGAAGTTCTCGGCGATGAACACGCCGCCTTGCGGATCGACGCCGAACACATTGTTCTGCTCGGGGGCGCGCTTTTCCATGATCAGCACGCCATGCTCATCGGTCTTGCCGGACTTGAGCACGCCGTTGCCGTCGCTCCACGCCAGCTCCGCCTTGGCGACGGGCGTGCCAGTTTGTTTTTGTGCTGTCCACGCCAGCATCTGTTCGCCGGAGACCTTGGTCACCAACACCGTATCCGACACGAACAGCAGCGTGACCGCACGATAGGTGCCCATATAGCCTTCGACGATGTACAGCCCCGGCGCGAGCTTGCCCAGCGGGATGCGCACGTTGCCGGAGACGGTGCGCAGGAACTCGCTGCTGCTGCCGGGCAGGCGGGCTTCCTGCTTCGGATCGATCGGCTGGGCCACCTGCAAGGGGTAGCGGAATTCGCTGACCAGCTCGAAGCCGTCCAGCAGCTTGTATTGCCGCACCGCTTTATAAATATGCTGCTGGTGGCCCAGGGCCGGCGCTTTCAGGGCCGGCGCGGCCTTGGTGACTGCGGTGCGGCTGTCTGAGGAGAACACGCGCTGCCACGCACGGCGGGAGCGCACGTACCACTCATCCCACAGGAAGGCGGCGGCATTGGCCGCGCCATCGCCACGGAAATCACCTTTCAGGTCGAGCTTGTGCAGGTCTTTCTGCTTCTTCAGAAAGGCCATCGCATCGGGCACGCGATACACCACCATATCCACGCCGCCGTAGCGCTTCGCGGCGTCGGTATCGGCTTCCAGCCGCACGGTGGCTTCGTCCTTGCTGGCGAAAGCGGAATCGGCCAGCAGATAGAACGACGCGCCCGGTTCGGCGAATTGGGCCGCCTGTGCCGGGATGAAACTGCACAACATGAGCACGATGGCGCTGGCCCAGCAACGGAACCAGACAGAAAGGAAGAAGTTGGAGCGCACTGCGAATCCTTGGGCGGCGGTGAGGGGCGCGGAAGTTTGTGTGGTGACTGGCATGGCGGATCAGGCGGGCAGAAACGCCAGGCGATAGATGCCGGCGAAGTTGGGGTTGTCGCTGCTGGGCCGCCAGCGGCTGTCTTGCCAGTTCATCAACTGATCGACCCGCACGGCGCGCATGCCGTTGTCTTTGGGCGTGACCGTGCCGGTGTGGTAGGCGATGTAGCGGCCGGTCCACACCATCAGATGCTGGTCGTCGCCTTGATCGAAGAACAGCAGATCACCCGGCTGGGCCTGATTGATGTCGCGCGAGACCAGCTGGCTGTTGTGCTGGATCAGCGCAAACGCCGGCACATAGGCCGAGCGTTTGGCATCGCTACCGACCCAGTTGTGACGCAGTGCTTGGCGCTGGCCGGACGAGAGTTCGACTTCCGGTGGCAGGTTGGCGAGGCCGATGCCGTTTTGCTTGCGCCAGCGGGCATCGTGTTCACGCAGCGCTTCGGCCACGGCGAAGCGCACCAGACCGGCGCAATCACGTTGCTGCCAGCGCGGCGTTGGCCCCTGACGCAATTGCTCGCTGACGAGGCGAACGAACCAGGCGCGGAAGGCGTGGGCTTGCGTGGCATCCAGCTCCGCATCTGCTGCGTGAACGGCGGGCAGGCACAGCGCAGTCAGCAGGCTAAGCAAGGCAAGGCGTCGCTTCATTTCGCGCTACGCCATTGTAGTTGTTCCCAGTGCTGGTCCTGGCGCTTGTCGCTGGATGGGGCGAGGCTCAGCGCTACCGGGTCGAACTCGCCCAGCGCCTTCACATGGGGCAGCAGGTAGTTGACGGCGGCTTGTCGCAGCAGCGATTCCTGCTTGCCGGGCAGCGTGGCGACGGTGGCTTTTTCCAGCAGGGCCGATAGGGCGGCGGGGGCGATGTAGCCTTGGAGCGCTGCGTCGTGATCGAGTTTATCGGCCAGCGCGGGCCAGCTTTTCGCCTGGACTGACAGCGCGGTTTCCACCAGCTTGGCGCTGGGCGAGAACACGATGCTCGGCCCAGCCTGCGCCATGCTGACGTCGAAGTAGCGTTCGACGCGGCCAAACGCCTGCTTGTGCGCTTCGCTGGTGACGGGCAGCTCGCCGTCGTCGGCACTCACGGCACGTTGCAGCAACAACACACCATTCTTGTCACTGCGGCGGACTGGCAACTTGCGCTCGTCGGTATCGACCCCGGCTTCACGCACGCCGATCAGCCAGTCGAACAAGGTCGCAGCGTGCTTGGCGAAGCCTTGCGGGTCGTGCGTGCGGGCGAGCAGGAGCGGGCTGTAAAGGGAGGTGTCGGCATACCAGCAGATGGCTGCCGCCGGTTCCAGTTGCTTCAACCAGCCGGCTTTCACGTCGGCGGCCTCGCTGGTCTTGGCAAGCTTGCTCCACTCCACCGGGGCGGACAGGCACAGCGCGGCGCCCTCCGGGGCGGCGGCCAGCAACGGCGCGGCATTCCATTGGGTCTGGCCTGCCGTCGGGCCGGCGATCAGCACGTGGGTAAACCAACTGCTCTGGTTCACGTCCAGACGTACGGCCCGCAAGCTGGGGAACAGCTGCTGATAACCAAAGGACAGGTAGCGTGCGCCCAGCACCATGGCATGGCCCTCTTGGGCGGCCTGAATGCCGTAATGCTGCAACAGCGGGTTGCTGCCATCGGCCAGCAATTTGCCGAACACGCCGGTCCATTTCTTGGCCGGGCCGAGATGGTCGCCCGCCAGCATGTCCTTGTCGGACAGCACCAGCAGTTGCTGGCCATGCGCGGCAAACCACAGCGTTTCGTCCGCACCGTAGGCCACCTTGTAGAGCGGTACGGTGTCGGAGCCAACGCGCAGGGTGCCATCCTCGCTCAACTGGCGATCGCTGGCCGCCGCCTTGGCGACCCAGCCCAGCATGGCGTCCAGCCCGTCACGCTGCATGCGGATGACCCAATGCCGCAGCTTGCCATCCGGGCTTTTCCACAGTGCCAACTCAGCCGGTTTATCCAGCAGATGCTGCAGCAGGCGGTCTTGCAGCGTCAGCTCGTGTTCGAACGCGATGCGGCGCAGGCTGCCTTCCAGCGCCAGCTTGTCCGGGTGGTGCTCGTAGTAATCGACCATATCCTCGGTCAGCACCTTCTTGGCGAAGGGTACTGCCAGCAGCGCACGTGGCAATTCGGCAAGGCTGGGCGTGGCAATCACCGCATCGGGGGCGGTCAGGTCGGATGGCAGGCTGACGATGGGGGTGTCGAGCTTCGGCGGCAGCGCATGGGGCCGCCAGTGCCACCACAAGCCGCCTGCACCGGCGACAGCAAGCAGCGTGGCGGCGGCAATCCATTTTTTCTTGTTGAGCAAGGTGATCAATCCGGGATGCCCGTTGGGATCGGGGCGGTTCTGGTTGGGGTGGTCAGGATTCTAGCGTGAGTTCATATCGGAAGCTGGCAAGAATATGAAGGATCGGGTAATCAAATTGCAGGCACAGTGACGGGTAGAGGGAGCGGGAGCAGTTCGTTCTATTTCAGTCATCCTCAATTTGTTGATCTCAGCAGAAAAATCTGATTTTTTATGTGCATAAATAATGGCAATCTATGTGCATGAATTTGATTGGATGAATCCCATGAGAACCCATGTCGAACTGGATGATGATTTGCTCGCGCAGGTCATTGCGCTTGGTCAGTTCCCGACCAAGAAAGCGGCGATTCACGCTGCCCTGGCAGACTTCGCCAAAACCCTGAAACGCCAACAGTTGCTCGCCTTGCGCGGCAAGGTGCAGTGGCAGGGTGATTTAGAACAGTTGCGCAGCAACCGGGCAGCTGACGATGCTGGTTGATACCTGTGTCTGGATCGATTTTCTCAACGGTTATGAATCACCTGCTGCAGATCGTTTGGCCGCCGCCATTGCAGATGGCGAGCGTATTGTCGTGCCGGGTGTGGTGCTGACCGAAATCCTTTTGGGTCTCAAAACTGACGCGCAGGCCGAGCGTATTGCCAATCTGCTTGATGCATTTGATCGGTTGCTGGAACCGCAGCATGCGGACTATGTGGCAGCCGCCCGCATCTACCGGCTGTGTCGCAGCAAGGGTTTTACCATTCGCTCGACGATCGATTGCCTGATCGCCCAGCTTTGTTTGCGAGATCAAATAACGCTGCTCACCAAGGATCGGGATTTTCAGTCGATTGCCGAATGCACCGCGCTGCGGCTGGCTGCTGTTGATCGGTCCGCTTAGTGAGTTGAATCCGCCCCACTCGGCCAAATGTTCCATACATTGCAGGCCGCCACTCCGGCAGCCTCGTTTGCACCGAGCACAGCCATGACCACCACGCTAAAAATCGATTTCGTTTCCGACGTCTCCTGCCCGTGGTGCGCCATTGGCCTGCAGTCGCTGCAAAAAGCGGCAGCCCAGGTAAGCGACGAGGTCGCCGTATCGCTGCACTTCCATCCATTCGAGCTGAATCCGCAGATGGGCGCAGAGGGGCAGGATATTGCCGAGCATCTGATCGGCAAGTACGGCATGAGCAATGAACAGCTCAAGCAGAGTCAGGAATCGATTCGCCAACGCGGCGCGGCGTTGGGTTTCACGTTCGACATGGGCCAGCGCAGCCGCATCTACAACACTTTCGATGCGCATCGCTTGCTGCATTGGGCGGGTGAGTTGGGTGACGACAAGCAATTGGCGCTGAAACAGGCGCTGCTTGCGGCCTATTTCAGCCACGGCCAGAACCCGAGCGATCACCCGACCTTGGTGGCGGTGGCACAGTCGGTGGGGTTGGATGCTGATGAGGCGCACGCGATTCTGGCGAGCGACCGTTACGCGGCCGAAGTGCGTGAGCAGGAGTACTTCTATCAGCAGCAGGGCATTTCATCGGTGCCGGCGGTGATCATCAATGATCAGTACCTGATTTCCGGTGGCCAGCCGCCCGAGGTGTTTGCCAATGCATTGCGGCAGATTGCCGGTCAGGCCGAGTCTTGAGTGAATGACCTAGGTATCCGGGAATCAGTCATCTCGATTACAGAAAAGGCTTCGCCGTCAGGCGAGGCCTTTTTTTGATACAGCGCAGACTCTGGCAAGATGGGATTCGCCCCGCGCTCATGCCTCAATCCTTCATGACTCATTTCAATTCCGATCCACCCACACCGGTGCCGTCGCCCTGTATCGGCCAATGTGCGCTCGATGCCGGGCAAACCTGCACCGGCTGCCGACGCACCATCGACGAGATTGCCGCGTGGTCGCAGATGAGCGAGGCGGGGAAATTCGCGGTGTGGCAGCGGCTGCTGGCATTGCCGATGGTCGTTAAAGCCAAGGCTTGCTCGCGTTGCGGGTCATCGTTCAGTTGCGGGACGGGCGGCGAAGCAGGTGGATGTTGGTGCGCTGATTTGCCGCATGAGTTGCCGATTTCCGGCGCGGGCGATTGCCTTTGCCCGACCTGCTTGCGCCTGCAACTGCAGGCATCTGGTTCCTGAGGGCCGATCACGATCTCTTGCCGGCCACCTTTCTCCCCTCGCCCACTTGTGGGAGAGGGGCCGGGGGTGAGGGGCATGCCAAGGCAATGTCCTTTTTAGTACCCTCTTCCTAACCCTCTCCCACAAGTGGGCGAGGGGACAAAAGATCGTGAATAGCTTCTGAGACGCTTGGCCTTGCCGCCCTATGGCTAGAATGGCGACTTTGCCGCCTCCATTCCACGCCCATGAAAATCATCGTCCTCTTCCCCACCAAGACCGAAGCGCAGTACTTCAATCATCCAGCGGCGGAGGTCGCGTTTTGCGGCGTCGGGCTGACATCGGCGGCCTATGCGACTGGCAGGGTGATCCACGAGCGCAAACCGGATGTGCTGATCATGGCCGGGATTGCGGGCGTGTATCCGGGCTCCCGTTTCAAGATCGGCGATACCGTGCTGGTGGCGAGCGAACGCGAGGCGGACTTGGGCTTCTTCACGCCGGCTGGTTTCCGCCATCTTTCCAAGCTCGATCTGGATATGGATTTTGAAGTGAGTGCGGAATTGCATTGCCCGCACCTTCCGGCCAAGCCGCCGCTGCCCTTGGCGCACAGCAATTCGATGAATGCTGCCATTGCCCCGTTCGTGGCGACGGAGGGCGTGGATGTGGAAAACATGGAAGGCGCGGCGTTCTTCCACGCCTGCCTGCAGGCCGGGCAGCGCTTCTATGAAGTGCGGTCGATTTCCAATGACGTGAAGCTGGAACACGACGATTGGGATTTCGAAACCTCGATCCGTAATCTCACGCAGGGCGTGGATACCTTGATCGATTTCCTGCTGGCGCAAAGACAATAAACCCCAAATCTTGAACCACAGAGGGCACAGAGAAAGGCATCGTCTTATGTAGGAGCGAGCTTGCTCGCGATGGCGCGCATCAATCGACGATGCAATCGCGAGCAAGCTCGCTCCTACAAAAACCTCACGTCTTGCCTTTCTCTGTGCCCTCTGTGGTTCAAGATTCGGGTTTTGCCTCTATCCGATCAAGCCGGCACCACCACCGAACCATCCTCCGCCTCTTCCCCCAGAAAACCGCCGCTCTGATGCGCCCACAGGCGCGCATACAAGCCGCCGTGTGCCAGCAGCTCGGCATGGCTGCCTTCCTCCACGATCACGCCCTTGTCCAGCACGATCAGCCGATCCATCGCGGCGATGGTGGAGAGGCGGTGGGCGATGGCGACGACGGTTTTGCCTTCCATCAAGCGATACAGGCTGCCCTGAATGGCGGCTTCCACTTCCGAATCGAGCGCGCTGGTGGCTTCGTCCAGCAACAGGATCGGCGCGTCCTTGAGCATCACGCGGGCGATGGCGATGCGTTGGCGTTGCCCGCCGGAGAGCTTCACGCCGCGCTCGCCGACGTGGGCATCGAAGGCGCTGCGGCCTTTGGGGTCGGTGAGCGATTGGATGAAGTCGTACGCTTCGGCGCGGCGGGTGGCGGCGATCATGGCGTCCTCCGCAGCATCCGGCCGGCCGTAGAGCACGTTGTCGCGCACGGAGCGGTGCAGTAGCGATGTATCTTGCGTGACCATGCCCACCTGCGCGCGCAGGCTGTTCTGGGTGATGTCGGCGATGTTCTGCCCGTCGATCAGGATGCGGCCTTGTTCCACGTCGTAAAAACGCAGTAGCAGATTGACCAGCGTGGATTTGCCCGCGCCGGAGCGGCCGACCAGCCCGACCTTCTCGCCGGGGCGGATGGTGAGGTTGAGGTGGTTTACCACCGGCTGCTTGTTGCGATCCTGGCTGCCGTAGGTGAAGCGCACGTCCTCGAAGCGGATTTCGCCGCGTGAGACCTCAAGCGGCTTGGCGTCGCTGCGATCGGTGACGGCCACCGGGCGGGAGAGTGTGCTGATGCCGTCCTGCACCGTGCCGACCTGTTCGAACAGGCTGGCCATTTCCCACATGATCCAGTGCGACATGCCGTTCAGGCGCAAGGCCATCGCCGTCGCGGCGGCGACCGCGCCGATGCTGGCCTCGCCACGGCTCCACAGCCATAGCGTCATGCCGGTGGTGCAGACGATCAGCAACATGTTGAGCGTGTGATTGACGACCTCGAAGCCGCTGATCAGCCGCATCTGGCGGTAGGCGGTCTGCATGAATTCCTGCATCGCGCTCTTGGCGAAGCTGGCTTCGCGCTGGGCGTGCGAGAACAGCTTCACGGTGGCGATATTGGAATAGGCATCGGTCACGCGGCCGGTCATCAGGCTGCGGGCATCCGCCTGCGCGCTGGCGGCTTTGCCCAGGCGCGGCACGAAGTACCAGACCGCCACGCCGTACAGCACCATCCAGCCGAGGAAAGGCAGGACGAGGATCAGGTCGAAGTGGCCGACCACGGCCAGCATGGTGACGAAGTAGATCAGCACGAACACCATGATGTCGGTCAGGATCATCACCGTTTCGCGCACGGCCAGCGCGGTCTGCATCACCTTGGCGGCGACGCGACCGGCGAATTCGTCCTGATAGAAGCTCATGCTTTGGTTGAGCAGATGGCGGTGGAAATTCCAGCGCAGGCGCATCGGGAAGTTGCCCGACAGCGCCTGGTATTTGCACAAGGACTGCAACGCGACGACGAGCGGGCTGGCCAGCAGAACGGCGGCCAGGATCAGCAGATTGGTCTGCTGCTGCGCCCATAGCTGCGCTGGCGGCACCTTGCTCAGCCAATCCACCACCGTGCTCATCATGCTGTACAGCAAGGCTTCGAATGCGCCCGTGGCGGCAGTCAGCAAGGCCACGGCCAGGATCAGGCCGCGCATGCCTGTGGTGCCGGCCCAGACGAAGGCGAAGAAGCCTTTGGGCGGTTGCGCGGGCGGGGCGTCAGGGTAGGGCTGGACCCGTTTTTCAAACCAGTTGAACAGGGTGGATTTCAAGATGGTTCTCCGGCGGCTTCTAAGAGCTTGTTCAAAGTCTTTTTTGGCAACGGGTCACGCTGCCATCCCCCCTTTTTGAAGGGGGGCTAGGGGGGATTTCTGCGGCATCTCAATATCTACCGACGTCGAAATCCCCCTCAATCCCCCTTCGAAAAGGGGGAGGTAAAACCTTGTGGCGCATCAAGTTGGCAGTTTGCGAGACTTTGAACAGTCTCTAAGACTTTATTCAAGATGGTTCTCTCCAAGGGACGAATCGGGATAAAACCGATGTCATGTGGAGTGGGCAGCTATCTTGGACTTGCCTGACTGCATCGGCAAGGCACAAATCGGGTTGAGTTAGTCCATACAGCACTGGTCAGCGCGGCAAGCCGTGCCCTTGCGTATTTCCCCGGTATAGCCGGCGGGCCCGCCCCAGTAGAATCCGTGGTTTTTCGCGCCAAGGTCGGCATATGGCCTTGGCAATCGGTGCCTGATCGGTGCCAAAAACAGTGGGACTCACATCATGAACAATCCACAACAGCAAGACGGCCTGAAACGCGGGCTGAAGAACCGGCATATCCAGCTGATTGCGCTGGGCGGCGCGGTGGGCACCGGGCTGTTTCTTGGCTCGGGCAGCGTGCTGCAGGCGGCCGGGCCGTCGATGATTCTGGGCTATGCCATTGGCGGCCTGATCGCGTTCATGATCATGCGCCAGCTGGGCGAGATGGTGGCGCAAGAGCCGGTGGCCGGCTCGTTCAGCCACTTTGCCTATAAGTACTGGGGCGATTTCGCCGGTTTCATGTCCGGCTGGAATTACTGGGTGCTGTACGTGCTGGTGAGCATGGCCGAGCTGACGGCGGTGGGGAAATACGTGCAGTTCTGGTGGCCGCAGATTCCGACCTGGATCTCGGCACTGGTGTGCTTCGTGCTGATCAATGGCATCAACCTCGCCAACGTGAAGCTGTATGGCGAAACCGAGTTCTGGTTCGCGCTCATCAAGGTGTTGGCGGTGATCGGCATGATCCTGTTCGGCAGCTACTTGTTGGTAAGCGGCCACGGCGGCCCGCAGGCCTCGGTCAGCAATCTGTGGAACGACGGCGGCTTCTTTCCGCACGGCTTCCACGGCCTGTTCACCATGCTGGCGATCATCATGTTCTCGTTCGGCGGGCTGGAGCTGATCGGCATGACCGCCGCCGAGGCGGATGACCCGCAAAAGAGCATCCCCAAGGCCGTCAATCAGGTGCTGTTCCGCATCCTGATCTTCTACATCGGCTCGCTGGTGGTGCTGCTGTCGCTCTACCCGTGGAACAAGGTGGCCGCTGGCGGCAGCCCGTTCGTGATGATCTTCTCGCAGATCGGTGCCGGCTTTACCGCCAACGCGCTCAATCTGGTGGTGCTGACTGCGGCGCTGTCGGTCTACAACAGCTGTGTCTACGCCACAAGCCGCATGCTTTATGGCTTGGCAGATCAGGGTAATGCCCCCAAGGCGTTGCTGAATGTGGATCGGCGCGGCGTGCCGCTGCTGGCGATCGGCTTGTCCGCACTGGCGACGTTTGCTTGCGTGATCCTGAACTACGTGCTGCCGGACAAGGCGCTGGAATTGCTGATGTCCATCGTGGTGGCCGCGCTCGTCATCAACTGGGCGATGATCAGCCTGACCCACTTCAAATTCCGTCAGGCGATGACCAAGCTGGGCACCAAATTGGTATTCAAGTCGCTGTGGTATCCATTCAGCAATCTGGTCTGCATCGCTTGGGTGGGCGTGATCCTGTACATCCTGGCCATGACGCCGGGGATGTCGATCTCGGTCTGGGCGATTCCGGTGTGGCTGGGGCTGATGTGGATTGGTTATGCGTGGAAGCGGCGGTCGGCGGCGCGGTTGGCGCTGGCCGGAGCCGGAGGCCAATAAACGCTAGCCAGATCAGCAACAGGGCGCGAATTTCGCGCCCTGTTTTGTTTCTGAGGGACTCAAACGCTACCGCTCGGGAAAGCCCCGCCCATGCCAATGGCAAAGCAACGCCGATAATCCAGTATCCCATCCGCTATCAGAGAAACTCATGCTGCAAACCATCGACCACGCCAACGGCATCCGCGAATTGCGCATGGCGCTGCCGCCCGTCAACGCGATGAATCCAGCGCTGATCCGCGCCCTGCGCCAAGCCATCGAAACTGCCCCTGCCGACGGTGTGCAGGGCTTGGTGTTGTCCGGTGCGCCGGGCATGTTCAGCGCCGGGCTGGATGTGCCCAGTCTGCTCGAATTGAAGCGAGCCGAGCTGGATGCCGTCTGGACGGACTTCTTCGGCATCTTTGGTGCATTGGCCCGCTCACCCATCCCGGTTGTGGCGGCGATTACCGGCCACAGCCCAGCGGGCGGCGCGGTGATGGCGGTGTTCTGCGATTACCGCGTGATGGCGAATGGCGCGTTCCGTATCGGGCTGAATGAGGTGCAAGTTGGGTTGGTGCCGCCGGATTGCGTGCAGGTCGGCCTGCGCCGCCTGGTCGGTCGTTATCGCGCTGAACGCTTGCTAGTGGCGGGGGCGATGATCACCGCGCAGCAGGCACATGAGATCGGCATGGTGGATGAACTGGTCGACGTCGAGCAGGTGGTGCCACGGGCGCTGGAGTGGTTGCAGACGCTGTTGGCCGTACCACGTCGTGCCATGCTGGAAACCCGGGCTATTTCCCGTGCTGACATCATCGCCGCCTATGCCAACCCGGCCGGGTTGAAGCTGGACCGCTTCACCGATGACTGGTTCGCGCCGGAAACCCAGCAGGCATTGCGGGCGATGGTGGCGCGGGTGAAGAACAAGGCGTCCTAGTCCGCACCGCCCCTCGGCGCTTACTGCCCGTTCTTGTCCCGAACGTTGGCCGATGGCGCATGCAGCGGCGGGAACGATACGCTGCTTTGGGCGCGCATGCCCGGTGGTGATTGCGGCGGCGGTTGTTGTGGTGAATGGGGCATGGCGCTGCTGGACGACGATGCCTGCGCTGGCACGTGGACCGATGGCAACGCCCCCACCGATGATTGGGCCGGGGCGAGGGCCTGTGGGGCGACCGGCTGCGCTGGCCGTGGCAGCGCCAGCTCGCCATAAGACAGGCGACGTTGCGCCAGCGCCGGGTTAATCCCGTGGAACACGTCATTCGGGGTGACTTCCGCTCCGCCCCGGATAAAGCGCACGGTATTGGCCGCGGTGGTCTGTGCGGAACCGGCAGCGGGTGTCGCAAGCGTGTTGTTGGGCGCCAGCACGGCCTGGTTGGCGTGGATGTGGCGAATCTCTTGGGATGAAACGGTTGGATAGTGCGGCGCGCTGGGGTTGAAGGCATTGTCCACGGCCATGTCGTCCAGCCCGTAATAGATATGCCTTCCCTCGTTATGGGCGAAATTGATGCCGCCCTTGCTCAGCAGGCCAAATGTTCTGCGGCGGGCATTCTCATCCTTGCGTGCATCGACGCTTGAGCTCGACGAACTGACCTGAGCCATCTGCTGCTGTACTTCCTGCATCTGCGACAGGGCTGTTTCGTAGCGATTGAATTCGGCCTTGAACGGTTTTGCCCGCTTGGCCGCGAGATCTTTTAGCCCCTTGGACTTGGCGAGGAGGGCGTCGTTGAGCGGGTTGATGATCATCGGCGAGAGCTGGCTATCGCTGACCAGATTATTGGCGCTATCGACATCGTGTCTGTGCTGGTTGCCATAACTGGTGACCAGCGAGGAACGCGTGGCATCGATGCCGTAGACCCGGTCACCGGGCTGCATGTCGATGTTGGCGGGAAACTTGATCTGCTTGCGGCGGGCCTTGTCGGCGTTGTTCACCCCGCGCATGCGGCCGCCTTGCATGGCGGGCTGGCTTGACGATGAAGCGCTGGCTAACGCTGGCCCGGGCAAGGCGCTGGCGGATGGACTGACGGGCTTGGGTTGCGGCGGTGATTGCATCGGGGCCAGCTTGGCGGGCTTGCGGGGCCCGGGCTTCGCGGCCGGTTGGAGGGCAGACTGGGTTGGGGTAGCGGCTTGAGAGGATGAAGACGACGATGTCACCCGCTTGTTCGCGGAGGATTGCGTCGGCTGGGTCAGCCGCGATTGAGACGAGGACGCCGGGCCCATACGCCCGTTATTCCCGTTGCCCGAAGAAGAACTCATTGTCGAAAAATCCGTTGGCTCGCCGCCGTGTGTTGGCCGAGTGTTGTTTCAATGCCCTTGCCGCAGGACAATGCAGGGCGGCTCAACCTCGATTTGTAGTCCATTTCGTATCGTTCGTATGCATTTCGCATGGCGGCTGCCGCTGCCTTTGCAAGATAAGCCGTTTTTCCCCATCCCCTTTTGCCGTCGGATACTGAGTTGCCCATGCAAATCCTCGAAGTCGAAATCTCCACCGAATACATCGCCCTGAACGACCTGCT
Organism: Andreprevotia chitinilytica DSM 18519; assembly: GCF_000711875.1. Taxonomy (GTDB): domain Bacteria; phylum Pseudomonadota; class Gammaproteobacteria; order Burkholderiales; family Chitinibacteraceae; genus Andreprevotia; species Andreprevotia chitinilytica. The sequence goes on along the minus strand of NZ_JONM01000004.1, from coordinate 145,182 downwards.
GAAAATTTCCGGTGTGGTCGATAGCGGCGGGGCCGGCAAGGCGCTGGTCGCCAGTGGTGTCGTGAACGTGAACGGCGTGCAGGAGCTGCGCAAGACCAACAAGATTCGTCCCGGCATGGTGGTGCAGGTGGCGGATGACGTGGAAATTCGCGTGGTCGCTGCCGAGGCTTGATACTGCGTCGATGACGTGGGCGGCATCAGCTCGCGAGCGTAATCAGCGCCCAGCTCAGCGCCTCGAATTGCATGCGATTGAAGCTGTATTCGTTCAAGCCGCATTGCGTGAGCAAAGCTGGATCGGGGTCTTGGCCCAGCTCGCTGGCCTCCCCGAGCAGCAGGTAGGGCGCGTAAACCGTCGGCTGGCCGGCCAGCGTGTCGTGTACCGCTTCGGGCAGGTGCAATTCCTGCAGCAATTGCTCACGCGGCGCACCCAGCAGGAAATGCAGCAAGGAAAAGAGGCCGATCAGAAATAGCGCTTCGCCGTCCTTGGCATCCAGTCGCACCGCACCGGCCAACTCCATCAACCGGCCACGGGTGAGGGCGGCTTCCAGCACCGTGTCGTCCAGCGGCCGTGGCGTGGCCGACGCGAACAGCAATAAAGACAACCAGCGATAAATGCGCGTGTGCCCGAGCAGAATCAGCGCCTGATCCAGCTGGGTGACCTGGCGCGACAAGCCCATGCCGGCTGAATTCACATAGCGCAGCAGCCGCACGCTCAGCATCGGATCAACGCGGATGGCATCCGCGATATCGTCAAACGGCGCCGCGCGGCGCGCCAGCTGCAGCGCTTCGTTCAAGCGCAGGAAGTGCAGCGGCAGCTGAATGGGCTGGTGCAGTTCCTCCGTGAACAATTGCCCGGAAACATAATTGGCCCCCAGCGAGAGGCAGGCTTCGCTGGCTTCATGGCTGGTCAGCCCGACACACCAGATATCCGCTTCCGGGGCCAAGGTACGGCAGCGCGCCAATATCCGCGAGAACTGAGCAATGTCTGGCGTATCGACCGGCAAGGCCAGCAGCTTCATGCGGCGTAACAAGCCGGGATAATTCAGGCTGGTCTTGTCGACCACGAGGCCAACCGGCACAACGCCAAGCAGCGGTGCCAGCTGTGCCAGCAGTTGTTCCCCCGGCAGTGCCGGGATGCCATGCGCGACAATGGTGTAGGGATGCCCGGCCGGGAGTTGCGCCAACAATGATGGCCCGAGCGAGTGCCAGTCCAGTTCCAGCCAGATCGGGCGCTTGAGCGGCCCTGCGCCTTCTTGCTGGCCGGCCAGCTCGTGCAACAGGATTTCATCGTCACGCATCGCTTGGTTGATACTATCCAAGGCATGGTGCAGGGGGCGTAGCGAGATCGCATACGCTACCGTTCGCCGCCGCGCATCGAGCACCATGCGGCGACGCAGCAAGCCCTGCCCGCCCGTTCTGGCGGCGGTCGGTACTGTGGTGGATTCTGGAACGACGGGCGTTGTCGCTGGCTGTTCATCAGCCTGGAACCAGCCCCTCAAGCGCTTGAACATGGCGCGGCATCGGTGGTGGCTTACTCATTCATCATAGCCACTGCGCTACGTCTGGCCGGCCTCGCGCCAGATCAGCCAGACCCGCAAATCGAACTCCAGCTGGTGATAGTCCGGCTCCATATGGCAGCACAGTTGATAGAAGGCCTTGTTGTGATCCTTCTCTTTCAGGTGGGCCAGCTCATGGACCACGATCATGCTCAGGAACTCCGCCGGTGCCTCGCGAAACAGCGTCGCGATACGAATCTCGTTCTTGCGCTTGAGCTTATTGCCCTGCACCCGCGCCGCAAAGGTGTTGGTGCCAAGCGTGCCGCCGACCAGATCGAGCGCGTTGTCGTACAACACCTTGGCAATCGGCGGGGCGTTTTTCAGGTACTGCTGCTTTAGCCCGCTCACGTAGTCGTACAGTGCCTTATCGGTCTGCACGGCATGACGTTGCGGATATTTGCGCGCCAGCATCGGGCCAAGCTCGCCCTGATCGAGCAAGGTCTGGACGCGGTCGAGCAGATGGGGCGGATAACCGGTGAGGTATTTGAGGGGGGACATGGGTGCGATTGTAAAAGCGCCAAAGCGGCATGTCGCGTTATCCTCGGAGCCTACCCTAAGCCAAGGAGCAACCATGTCCCCGGTTTCCGTCCCCCTCCCTAAAGCCTACCGCCTGCTCAACCACGGCCCGACCGTGCTGGTGACCAGCGCCCACGGCGAGCGCCGCAATATCATGGCTGCGGCGTGGAATATGGCGCTGGACTTCGATCCGCCGAAAATCGCCGTGGTAATCGACAAGAACACCTATACCCGCGAGTTGATCGAAGCGAGCGGTACATTCGCGCTGAACATTCCTTCGCGTGCATTGGCGGAAGCGACAGTTGCCGTTGGTTCGGCCTCGGGCCGGGACTACGACAAGTTTGCCGAGCATCGGCTGGCTACTTTCGCGGCTGAGCAGATTGCCGCACCGCTCCTGGAAGGCTGCCTGGCCTGGCTGGAATGCAAGGTTATCCCCGAGCCGCATAATCAGCAGCAATACGATTTATTCATTGGCGAAGTGGTCGCGGCCTGGGCAGAGCCGGGTGTGTTCCACGATGGTCATTGGCATCTGGAGGCCGATGCGCCGCGCAGCATTCATTACGTGGCGGGTGGCGCGTTTTTCGAGACCGGGGAGACGTTCAACGTTGGCCAGCGCGGCTAGATTGTCGAGCGGGCATCTAGCCAAGGTGGCGCGAATCAGGGCACCGCTTTCCAGCGCGCCATGATGCGTTGCGCCTCGCCGTTGCGGCCCAGCGTCGTCAAGCCGCGATCCAGTGCTTGCGCCCAGGCCGCGGCTTGCGGGGCATCCTTGTTGAAGGCCACGTAGAGCGCGAGTTGGTCGATCTCGCCCAAGTCTTGCACCGCTTGCCGTTCATCTTCGGTGAGCTCCTTGCGCAAGCTGGCAATCGTGCCTTCGGAGAGCAGCATGAAGTCAATCTTGCCATTGGCCAGCTGGCGCAAGTTGCCCAGCTCGCTATGTGATTCGACCTTCATCAACCCCGGTTGCCCCAGCATCACATCCGGATATTCATAGCCACTGGTGATCCCCACCCGGTGCCGGGCCATGGCGGCGTAACCGGGTGTCTTCACCGCGAGTCCCTTGCGGGCCACCAGGTGCAAACGCATGATCAACAGCGGTTTTTCCGGCCAAAGGAACTGTGGCCGCCGCTCCTTGTTCTGCGCCACATCCACCAGCGCGTGGTAATTGCCTTGGCGGGTCAGATTCAGGCAGCGGTTGTAGGTGCCGCTCTCGAACTGCACATCCATCCCCTCGCTATGCAGCGCGGCATTCACCAAATCCACCGAAGCGCCCTGGGCGTGGCCTTTTTCGATGAAGGAAAACGGCGCCCAGTCGTCCTCCGCGCAGATGCGGATCGGGCCGGCGGCGTGGGCGATCAGGGGAAATGCGGCAATCAGAAGCAGGGCTCGCATCGGTCAGCCTTCATCGCTGGTGAAATGATTCATTCAAAGTAGCAGGCGACCAGAGCTTGTGAATGGCCGGGTGAATTGCGTTCCGTTAACCGGTCTTGCCGTAACGCTGTGCAAACCGCAACGCCTGCGGATAAGGAAAGAAATCCTCCACGATGCCAGCACTGATGCGTGCCTTGGCGCGTTGCCAGAATTCGGCAGTGAGCAGGTCGGCGTGGTATTTCATGAACGCGGCGCGTACATCGGCCCGGCTCAAGAGGAAGGTGCCGAACTCCTCCGGGTAGACCTCGCCCTTGTGGCCGGTGTACCACGGTTCGCCGCTCATTTCGAACTCGGGCGACGGTGGAGGGGGGATGCGGCGGAAGTCGCAGTCGGTCATGTATTCGATTTCGTCGTAGTCGTAGAACACCACGCGGCCGGCGCGGGTGACGCCGAAGTTCTTGAACAGCATGTCGCCGGGGAAGATATTGGCGATGGCCAGTTCGCGCAGGGCGTTGCCGTAGTCGCGCACCGCGGTTTCGACTTCTTCGCCGCGGTGTTCATCCAGAAAGATGTTGAGCGGTTTCATGCGGCATTCGATATAGAGATGCTTGAGTACCACGGTGTCGTTTTCTTCTTCGATGATGGAGGGCGCCAGCCGGCGCAGCTCATCCAGCAGGCCTTCGTCGAAGCGCTCGCGTGGCAAGGCCACGTTGGAGAACTCCAGCGAATCAGCCATGCGGCCGACCCGGTCGTGGCGCTTCACCATCAGGTACTTGGTTTGTACCAGCTCACGGGTCACTTCCTTGGGGGGGGCCATTACGTCCTTGATCACCTTGAACACGAAGGGGAAGGACGGCAGCGTGAACACGATCATCACCATGCCCTTGATGCCGGGGGCGAAGCTGAATTTGTCGGTGGTGTGCCGCAAGTGATGGAATAGCTCGCGATAAAACATCGTCTTGCCCTGCTTGGCGAGGCCGACCATGGTGTACAGCTCGGCGCGGCTCTTGTCCGGGATCAGCTCGTGCAGGAACTGCACAAAGGCGGACGGCACTTCCATATCGACCATGAAATACGCGCGCGACAGCGAAAACAGGCTGCGGATGTGGGCGTGGGCGAACAGAGCGGCATCGAGATAAAGCTCGCCGCGATGGCTGCGGCAGATCGGCAGCGCAAAGGGGATTTCCAGATCGCCATTGATCGCCCGGCCAATCAGATAAGCCGCTTTGTTGCGAAAGAACGGCGACGTGAGTACCTGAATCTGCGTATTGAGCGCGAATTCCGGCCAGTGGCCCAAATGGCGGTAGAGCGCGCGCAGCACGCGTTTCATGTCGCGCTGCAGGTCGACAAAGGGCAGGCTCCAGCCGAAGTCGGTGACGATGTCCGACAGGGTGGCGGCCAGATTGGCGCGGGTCGGGTAGTAGGTGCGGTAGGCCGGCTGCTGGTCGGCTTCGATGAACTCGGTCGATACGGCCGGGCGATAGAAGATGAATTCGTTGTGGAAGTAGGTGCGGTGCAAGATGCGGCAGCACACCGAGTTGAAGAAGGTCTCGGCCAGCTCCGGCTGCTTGTGGTTGATCAGCAGGCTGATGTAGGCGAGCTTGATGCGTACCCAAGTGGCGTCATCAAGGCGCTCTGCATCGTGCTCATGCTTGAGCCGGGCGGTGGTTTCGATCACGCGCTGATCATAAAAGGCGATCCGCGAGCGGACGGCATCGCGCTGGGCGTGCACTTTGGCGGCTTCGAAATTGTGCTTGGCGACGCGGCTGGTATTGCGGAACAACCGGTAGTGGCGGTCGAAGCCATCGAGAATGGCGCGTGCTACGGTCGCGGTGACGTCGTGATCGGGCACGAATTCGGTATGCGGTGGTTCCGCGATCAGGGTCTGCTGCAGCATGGCGTGTCCTTTTTGCACGTGGCTCACACTGCACTGTAGCGCTTGCGGGGGGCGCTTTCGCATGCGGAAAATCCCGCGCCGCCGTGCTTATAAAGGATCGCCGATGAAATTGACCGGGCCAAAAAGCAAAAAGCCGGGTTGATCCCGGCTTTTGACTGACTTGCTACGTGTGTTGCCTGGTGTGGCGCTTATTCAGCGATCAGCACCAGATTGCGCACGTTTTCCATGGTCTTCTCGCCACGCGGCCAGCACACCTTGGCGCGGTCGCCGTCCAGCTTGAGGACACGGCCATCAATCTTTTCGTTAGCTTCGATACCAGCGATACGGTTAACGCGGGCATTCACGACGATGTTTTCGGTGGTGCCGAAGAACCGGTCGTAGAGGGCAGCAATGAGGGTAGTCATGGCTTTATCTCCTGGTTAAGTTGATTAATTAAGTAGTATTGCTACGTAGTTTATACATTTAAAACGCGTAGTGCAACTACGTAGTAATAGTAAATAATGCGTGTGACATAGTGATGTCCATCACTGGACGCTTATATTTCAAGCCGCAGACCTGATTACGCGTTGTCGACACGGCTGCCGTGCTTAGCAGCGTAAAATGGCGTTTTGCTTGCTGATTACGCCATGACTGATTCCAAAGCCCATCCGCTCACCGCTCACGTCGCCATCATTGGCGGAGGGCCGGCCGGCTTGATGGCGGCAGAAGTGCTTGCCGATGCCGGTGTATCCGTCGCGGTGTATGACGGCATGCCATCGGTAGGGCGTAAATTCCTGCTCGCCGGAGTGGGCGGCATGAACATCACGCATGCCGAAGCGCTCGAGCCTTTTCTGGGCCGCTATGGCACGCGCCGCCCGCAGCTGGAAGCGCTGATCCGCAACTTTGATCCCGCCGCGTTACAGGCGTGGATTCACGGGCTGGGGATCGAGACCTTTGTCGGTACCAGTGGCCGCGTCTTTCCCAAGGAAATGAAAGCAGCGCCTTTGTTGCGTGCGTGGTTGGCACGGTTGAAGGCGGCAGGCGTGGTATTCCACGTGCGGCATCGCTGGTTCGGCTGGGCGGATGACGGCGCATTGCGCTTTGCCACACCGGCTGGCGAGATCGCTGTGCATGCAGCCGCAAGCGTGCTCGCGCTGGGTGGCGGTAGCTGGCAAAAGCTCGGCTCGGATGGCGCATGGGCACCGTTGCTGGCTGCGCGTGGTGTCGATATCGCGCCGCTGCAGCCATCCAACTGCGGCTTCGACGTGAACTGGACGCCATTCCTGGTCGACAAATTTGCCGGCAGCCCGCTCAAGTCGATCGCGCTGTCATTCACTCCGCAGAACGGCGAGACAGTGCACAAACGCGGTGAATTCGTCGTGACCAAGCACGGTGTCGAAGGCAGTCTGATCTACGCTTTCTCGGCCGGTTTGCGCGATGCGATTGCCGCTAATGGCAGTGCGACCATCCACCTCGACCTCGTGCCGGATCGCGATCTGGAGCGCGTGATCCGCGAAGTCTCCGCGCCGCGCGGCAGCCGTTCGCTATCGAGCCATCTGCAAAGCAAGGTCGGTATCGAGGGGGTTAAAGCGGGCTTGTTGCGCGAGTGTGTATCCAAAGAAGACTTCAACGACCCGCTTAAACTGGCCCATGCCATCAAAAGCCTGCCGATCAAGCTGGTTGCCGCTCGCCCATTGGATGAGGCGATCAGCACGGCCGGCGGCGTGACTTTCCACGCCCTTGATGAGCACCTGATGCTGAATGCGTTGCCGGGTGCGTTTTGCGCTGGTGAGATGCTCGATTGGGAAGCGCCCACCGGTGGCTATCTGCTCACCGCCTGCTTTGCGACCGGCCGTGCTGCGGGGCAGGGCGTGCTGGATTGGCTGGCGAGCCAACCGTGAAAAAACTGGTTATCCCCGACGATGAAATCGAATGGTCCGCCATTCGCGCCCAAGGGTCGGGCGGGCAGAACGTCAACAAGGTCTCGACCGCGCTGCACCTGCGCTTCGACATCAATGCTTCATCGCTACCGGATATCTACAAGCAACGCCTGCTGGCGCTAAACGATGCCCGTATCAGCAAGGACGGCGTGATCGTGATCAAGGCGCAGCAATACCGCAGCCAGGAAAAGAATCGCGAAGACGGTCTGGCGCGGTTGATGGTGTTGCTGGAAAGCGTGACCGTCGAGCCAACCATCCGCCGCGCCACCAAGCCGACACGCGCCTCGCAACGCCGGCGCGTGGATGGCAAGACGAAGCGGGGCGAGATCAAGTCGTTGCGGGGGAAGGTTGGCGATTGAGTTGTTATTCCCGCAGCGTGGCTTGTGGCCGCACGAATCGATCTGAACAGGATTCTTGAAGTATGAAACTGGCACTGATTACCGGTGGATCACACGGTTTGGGCGCGGCATTGGTCGCGCTTTATCAGCAACGTGGCTGGCACGTGTTGGAGCTATCGCGCAGCGGCCAAGGCGAAGCTCATGTCTCGGTCGATATGGCTGATCCGGCGCAGACGTTGGCCGTGATCCAGCCACTGTTTACCGATCTGGCCGGGCAAGCGTGGGACGAGATCGCGCTGATCAACAACGCGGGCGTGCTCACACCGCTGCTGCTCGTGACGCGGCTGGATGCGGCGGCGATCACCGCCAATCTCAACGTCAATCTATTGACGGCGATCCACCTCATCACCGCGTTTGTGCAAGCGTTCGATACGCATCCGTGCCGCAAGACGATTGTGCAAATCTCCTCCGGTGCCGGGCAGCGCGGCTATGGCAGCTGGAGCCTGTACTGTGCCGGCAAGGCCGGGATGGATAACTTCATCCGCGCACTGGCCGTCGAGCAGGCGCAGGCAATTCAGCCGTTTACCTGCATCAGTGTTGACCCGGATGTGATGGATACGCGCATGCAGGGAGAAATCCGTTCGACCAGCGCCACCGATTTTCCCGACGTTGGCCGTTTCATTGCACGAAAGAAGCACGGCAAGTTGCGTACGCCGGAATCTGTGGCGGAATTTATCGCTGCGGTGGTCGCGTGTGCGGAGAACGGCGCCCGCTATGACATGGAAGACGGTTTGCCCAATCTGATTAATGGTCAGGAAGAAGACGCCTAGTGGGCGGTGCGGGCGGCAATGCCCAAACGCTCGGCGACTGCCTGGAGCCGGCGATCCCGTGTCCACAGTGCGGTGCCTGGTGTGAGCCGGACCGCCGCCAAAAGGTGCGCGTCGATATAGCCGATTCCGACGCCATGCAGCGTTTCGTCCCCAATCATGCGAAACACTTCGTTATCGAGGGCGACCGTTGCTTGAGGAAGTGCACTTAACGCTCCCAACACCATATCGCGCTGCCGCAGACTGCCAAGCGCAATCTCACCGATCACGAATGGATGAGTCAGGACACGGTTCTGCTCGAGCAGTGTGGCGAGCGTCGCGTCGTCGGTGCGTAGGTGGTCGATCCAGATGGACGTATCGACCAGGATCATGCGGATTCCGGCCGACGGCGCGCGATCGGCTCCAGATTTGGCTCGGTGCCGCCGAGCCGGCTCAAGCGTCGGGCGCTCTCGCGTTCGATGAGTGCCTTTAACGCCTCGCGCACCAAGGCGGACTTTTCGGAAAGCCCGGTCATGGCTTGAGCTTGGGAAAGCAGATCATCATCAAGGGCAATTGTCGTGCGCATGGGGTGCTCCAGAGTGCGATTCAGGCATCGATTTTAGCACCGTCTGATGCGGAAATCCGTGCCGACGTTACCGCCCCCGCGCCTTCCCACCCGTCTTCTTCCCCTTGCCCTGCCCCGGCAGCACCAGCTTGCGCTGCGCGCCCCGCGCTTGTGATGCCGGCTTGGCGACTTGCCGGTGCGGCACGCGTTTTTCGCCGTTGGCGAGGTCGGCCGCAGTCGGCAGCGGAATCAGATGCTGCGGGCCGTTGCCGATCAGATCCTGCCGGCCCATCGCGATCAAACCTTCGCGCAAGATCGGCCAGTTCTTCGGATCGTGGTAACGCAGGAATGCCTTGTGCAGCGTGCGCTGCTTGGCGTCCTTGATGATCTCGACCTTCTCGGACGAGCGGCCCAGCTTCTTGAGCGGGTTGCGGCGGGTGTGCCACATGGTGGTGGCGAGCGCCATCGGCGTTGGCGTGAACGCCTGTACCTGGTCGGGCTTGAAGTTGTGTTTCTTCAGCCACAAGGCGAGATTGAGCATGTCCTCATCGGTCGTGCCCGGATGGGCGGCGATGAAGTACGGCACTAGGTATTGCTCCTTGCCGGCCTGCTTCGAGTAATGATCGAACAAGTCCTTGAAGCGCTCGAAGGTGCCGATGCCCGGCTTCATCATCTTGGAGAGCGGGCCGTCCTCGGTGTGTTCCGGCGCGATCTTCAGCAGGCCGCTCACGTGGTGCGTGACGAGCTCCTTGATGTACTCGGGTGATTCCACCGCGATGTCATAACGCAGGCCGGAACCGATGGTGATCTTCTTCACGCTTGGAATCGCCCGCGCCTTGCGGTAGAGCTGGATCAAATGGCTGTGATCGGTATTCAGGTTCTCGCAGATGCCCGGATACACGCAGCTCAGGCGGCGGCAGGATTGCTCGATGGCCGGGTCTTTGCAGGCCAGCCGATACATATTGGCGGTCGGGCCGCCCAGATCGGAAATGTGCCCCTTGAAGCCCGGCGTTTTGTCGCGAATCTCGACGATTTCGTTGAGGATCGATTCTTCCGAGCGGCTCTGGATGATGCGGCCTTCGTGCTCGGTGATCGAGCAGAAAGTACAGCCGCCAAAGCAGCCGCGCATGATGTTGATCGAGAACTTGATCATGTCCCACGCAGGGATGCGCGCGCCGTTGTAGCTCGGGTGCGGCTGGCGGGCATAGGGCAGGCCGTAGACGTAATCCATCTCCGGCGTTTCCAGCGGAATCGGCGGCGGGTTCAGCCACACATCGCGCTCGCCGTGCAGCTGCACCATCGCGCGGGCGTTGCCCGGGTTGGATTCCAGATGCAGCGTGCGGCTGGCGTGGGCGTACAGCACCGGGTCGTAGGCGACGGCTTCATAGGCCGGGATGCGTACTACGGTCTTTTGGCGCTCGGCCTGCTTGGCGGCGATGCGCTCAGCCTTCGAGACAATGCGGATTGGCTTGGGCGCATTCGGATCAGCGGGCGTATCACAGGCCGCGCCGGATTGCTTTTCGCTTTCCATCGCATACGGATCAGGGTGCGGATCGACCCGGCCCGGCGTATCGACAGTGGACGAATCCAGCACCGCCCAATCCCGCGCCGGCAACCAGCCGTGCGACGTCATGAACGCCGTGCCGCGCACATCGCGGATGTCGCGCAGCTTTTCGCCGGCATTGGCGCGGTGGGCAACTTCCACCAGGGCGCGCTCGGCATTGCCGAACAAGAGGATGTCCGCCTTGGCATAAACGAGGGCCGACTGGCGCACCTTGTCGCTCCAGTAGTCGTACTGGGCGATGCGGCGTAGCGAAGCCTCGATACTGCCGATCATGATCTGCACGCCGGGGAAGGCTTCGCGGCAACGCTGCGAGTAGACCGTTACCGCCCGATCCGGTCGCCGTCCGCCCACGCCATTGGCGGTATAGGCATCGTCCGAACGCGGTTTGCGGTCGGCCGTGTAGCGGTTGATCATCGAATCCATATTGCCGGCGGTAATGCCGAAGAACAGCCGCGGCCGGCCCAGCGCTTTGAAGGATTCAGCGCTATCCCATTCCGGCTGGCTGACGATGCCGACCCGAAAGCCTTGCGCCTCCAGCAGGCGGCCGACCAGCGCCATGCCGAAACTGGGGTGATCCATATACGCGTCACCGGTCACCAGAATGATGTCGCACTCGTCCCAACCCAGTGCGTTCATCTCATCCCGGCTCATTGGCAGGAAGGGCGCGGGCGGGCGCAGCGTGGTGGGTTTCGGGTAGGCGTAGATCGGAGTTGGAGCGGCGTTCATGCGGATGATGAGTCAGACTAATCGCGCATTGTCGCAGATTTGTCCGGTTCGATCCAAAAAAGCCTTGTTTTTCATCGGGATAGGGTGATGAGTGGTGCACGCCGGAAAGACGAAAACCTGTAGACACAGAGAACAGTAAGAACACAGAGCGCACAGAGAAAGGCAACGTGGAGAGCGGTCTCTGTAGGAGCGAGCTTGCTCGCGATAGCGATGGTTAATCAAACGACGCCATCGCGAGCAAGCTCGCTCCTACAGGTTTTCCTCTCAAGCGGTTTTGGTTTTCTCTGTGAACCTCTGTGTTCTCAGTGCCCTCTGTGGTTCAAGATTTTCGGTTTAACAATCAATGCACCTCGTAAACCTGCCCGGTCTGCGCGCCTTCCACGCTCTTGCTGTACGCCAGCGCCACGCGTGCTGCTGGCACTGCCTCGAAGCCGCGGAAATAGGGCGCATACCCGGCCAGCGATTCCACCAACACATTCGGGCTGACCACGTTGATGCGCAGGCCGCGCGGCAATTCGATGGCGGCGGAGCGGGCAAAGCCTTCCACTGCACCATTCACCATGCTGGCGCTGCTGCCGTAACGGATCGGATCGCGAGTGACGATGCCGCTGGTGAGCGTGAAGCTGCCGCCATCGTTCAATACTTTCTGGCCGGCCAGCACCAGATTCACCTGCCCCATCAGCTTGTTGTTCAGGCCGATGGCGTATTGCTCGGGCGTGAACTCGGCCAGCGGGCCGAAATGCACGCTGCCGGCAGTGGCGATCACCGCGTCGACCGGGCCGGCTTCCTTGAACAGTTTTTCAACGCTGGCGAGGCTTTCGATATCGACGCGCAAGTCGCCGCTATTGCGACCGGCACCGATGATTTCATGCCGCGTGCCGAGTTCAGCTGCGACTGCCTTGCCGACAGTACCGTTGGCGCCGATGAGAAGAATTTTCATGGTGTTGCTCCTTTGTGAATTGACTGGGATAGCGAGCTGAGCCGTTCACAAAATCCAGCGTAGCGGTGCTGGCAAGACGTACGAAGCGCAGACAGTACAAGTCGTACGGCAAGCGAGTACAACGCAGCCAGCAGGGTTTTGTGAACGGCTCCCGGCACTGAACTGTGCATGGACGCTATCCTATCCCGATCGGATTCGCCGATAATCCGGGCAATATTGGATTCACTGTCAATCCTATGAAGACAATCACCTCGTCCAACCCAGCATCCCATCCGTCGCCGGATACCCTGAACCAGCAGCTGCAATGGGCGATCACCTTCGCCAGCGTGGTCGAGCATGGCAGCTTCACCAAGGCGGCCGATGTGCTCGGCTGCTCCAAGGCGCTTGCCAGCAAACAGGTGTTGCAGCTTGAAGCGTTGCTGGGTGCGCAATTGCTGTTTCGCACCACCCGTCGCCTGCATCTCACCGAAGCCGGCCGGGTGTATCTCGCGCACTGCAGCCAATGGCCGCAATGGGTCAGCGCGGCGCGGCAGGCGGTGATGGAATTGCGTGAGGAGGTCGCCGGCCTGGTGCGGCTGACGGTACCGACCAGCTTCGGTGGTGTATTCATGGCGCAGGCGTTGCTCGCGTTTCGCGCCCGCTATCCACAAGTGGAAGTGGAGCTGGATCTCAGCAGCATCCAGCGCGATCTGGAGGCGGAAGGCTGGGATCTGGCGATCCGCTCCAATGCCATCGTGCCGGATCGGCTCGTCTCCCGCCCCTTGAGTGTGATGCGGGAATGGGTCGTTGCCAGCCCGGCGTTGTTCGGTGATCAGCCGCCGCCGCACATGCCTGCGGGATTGCGTGATTGGCCCTGCCTGATCAACAGCCACTTCCGCAACGCTGCGCATTGGGCCTTCAGCCAAGGCGCGCAACTGCATGCCGTCGATGTGCATGCCGCGCTGCGGGTGAACGACTTCAACTTTCTACGCAATCTGGCGTTGGCCGGGGCCGGCATCACGCGCCTGCCGGACTATCTGGCCGCAACCGATGTGTCGGCCGGGCGGTTGATCCGGCTGTTGCCCGATTTCGAATTGACGGGGCAGCCGCTTTATCTCGTCTATCCGCAACGCTTGCCGCAGCCAGCCAAGGTGCGGGCGCTGATCGATTTTCTGCTGGAATGGTTCATGCAGCCGCAACAGCAGGCGCTGCTGGGCGCGCGAGAGTCGCACTGAGATCTGTGACTTCTGTAGGAGCGAGCTTGCTCGCGATGGCGACATCGAATTCACCAGTGTCATCGCGAGCAAGCTCGCTCCTACCAACAACATCCTGCGGTTGACTGATTCAAAGCTCGCCAGCGCATTTTAATAATGCGGCGGAACCTCATCCTCAGGCTTGCTGCGCCCCGGCTCGCCCGGCGATTCCATATTGCGCACGTGATTGGCCAGTGCCCGCAAATCGAGCTGCAGCCGATCGATCTGCTGCTGTTGCGTGGCAACGATGCTGTTCAGCGTATCGAGCAGATCGTCCTGCAAGGCGAGCTTGATTTCGAGTTCGGTGATGCGGTCTTCCATGGCTGCTCCATCCTGTTTAATGCCCAGTGGTGGGCGATCAGCGGCGACGCGGGCTGGCGATGATAGCAGCGTGCGCTTGTCGCGTGGCGCAGGTACATGCCAAAATGTGTTGCAAATGCAACGCATTGGAATGCCAATGAAAACCGCCACACTGCCATCGCTACGGGTCGCGCCGGAACTACGCAACGCGCTAGAGACAGTACTGCAGCCCGGTGAAACCGTTTCCGGTTTTGTCGAAGCCGCCGTGCGCCAACAGATCGAGTCGCGCCAAACCCAGCAAGCGTTCATCGAGCGTGGCCTCGCCGCTGCAGCCGCAGCAAAGCAAAGCAATGATTACGTGCCCGCCGATGCGGTACTGGCGCAAATGCAAGCCAAGCTCGACGCCAAACGTAACGCATGAGCTATCGCATCCGTTTTACCCGCGAGGCTGAAGCCGATCTATTGCGTTTATATGATTTCCTGCTTGAACAGGATGTGACGGCGGCAGAAAGCGCGCTGGCCGCAGTACAAAAAGCCCTGCAGCTACTGGAAGATTTCCCCTTCGCCTGCCGCAAGGCACGGGGTGCCGAGCAGCATCCCTTATTGCGCGAGTTATTGATTCCGTTCGGTCGCAACGGCTACGTGATGCTGTTTGAAATCGACAACGACGCGACTGTTTCCATCTTGGCTGTGCGCCACCAGAGGGAAGAGGATTACTACTGAAATGCCTGAAAAACACGCAACTGAAAAACATGACATCCGCCCCGGCCAATCGGTCGAGTTGCTGAAAGAACTCCATATCCTCACGCGGGACGGCAAGCTCAATCAGGACAGCCGCCGCAAGCTCAAGCAGGTGTATCACCTGTTCAATTTCATCGAGCCGCTGCTCAAGGACGTGCTCACGCAGCATCCGGCGGTGAGCCTCGTCGATCATGGCGCGGGCAAGTCCTACCTTGGCTTCATCCTCTACGATCTGTTCTTCAAGGAGCACGCGCCGGCCGGTCATATCTACGGCATCGAAACGCGTGAAGCGCTAGTCACGCACTCGCAGGAACTGGCGGCACGCTGCGGCTTCAAGGGGATGGAATTCCTCAATCTGTCGGTGGCCGATTCGATCACCTCCAAGGCGCTACCGGACCAGATCGACATCGTGACCGCCTTGCACGCCTGCAACACCGCCACTGACGACGCCATTCGCTTCGCGCTGGAAAAACGTGCCAAGCACATCGTCTTGGTGCCCTGCTGCCAAGCCGAAGTCGCCGCCGAGCTGCGCAAGAACAAGCAACAGGCGTTGAAAAACCCGCTGGCCGAGCTGTGGCGTCACCCCATCCACACCCGTGAATTCGGCAGCCAGATCACCAATGTATTGCGCTGCCTGCAGCTGGAAGCACATGGCTATCAAGTGACCGTGACCGAACTGGTTGGCTGGGAACATTCGATGAAGAACGAGCTGATCGTCGCCAGCTACAAGAACCTGCCGCGTCGCAAGCCAGCAGAACGCTTGCATGCCGTGCTGGATGAGCTGGGGCTGGCGGCGTTGCAGCAGCGTTTCTACACCGCACCGAGCAGCATCGACGCATGAAGTGCCACGCCCACTGGCTAGCCATCGCCGCGCTGTGCCTCGCAACTGCCATTCCGAGCTACGCCATCGATGCCGGCAAACCCGCGCCCGCCTTCACGGCGAAGTCGCTTGCTGCCAAGTCGATCAATCTGGCGGTGCTGGCCGGCAAAGTGGTGGTGATCAATTTCTGGGCGACATGGTGCTCGCCATGCCGGCAGGAAATGCCCGCG
Source organism: Andreprevotia chitinilytica DSM 18519 (assembly GCF_000711875.1). Classification (GTDB taxonomy): domain Bacteria; phylum Pseudomonadota; class Gammaproteobacteria; order Burkholderiales; family Chitinibacteraceae; genus Andreprevotia; species Andreprevotia chitinilytica. The sequence continues at coordinate 129,661 of NZ_JONM01000004.1, read as the reverse complement.
CTGGATGCCTTCTATCGCCAGCATCAGGCGGAAGGACTGGAAGTGATCGGCGTCAGCGTGGACGACAACGCCGATCTGCCGCTGGTGAAGACCTTGGCACAGGCTGTCTCCTACCCGATTGCGATGAGTGACGACGCCAGTTTCAGCGGCTACGGCCGCATCTGGCGCGTGCCGCTCACCTTTGTCATCGACCGCAAAGGCATCGTCCGCACCAACGGCTGGCAGGGCGATACGCTGATCGATGCGGCGACGTTGGAAAGCACGGTTCTGCCGCTGCTCAAATAGCTTCTGTTCTCCCCTCGCCCTGGCGTGCAAGGCTGTTGCCTTGCTCAGCAATAGCGGGAGAGGGGCCGGGGGTGAGGGGACGAGAGTCACTCAAAGCACGTACCGCAACCCCACCGAAGCCGTCCAACGTGGCGCGAGCTGGTAGCCGTTCACGTTCTGATACAGCGGCACCTGCACAAAGCCGAATGCGTTCAATTGCTTGCTCAGTTTCACGGTCAGGCCGGGGCTGAAATAGACGAGCGTGCCGCCGCTGTTGTCTGTATCGGCATTCGCACCGGAATCCGGCCGGCCGTGCTTGGCGTTGAGCTGCAGCTGCGGAATGAAGGTGTCGTTCGCCATGTAACGCACGCCGACATTGGCATTGAACGCATTGCCCGGCCGGAAATCCTCGCGCGTGGCCAGTGGCGTCTGCACCGTGCCCTGCACGAAGTAATCCCAGTTCTGGTTCAGGGGGCTGAAGTGATACACGCCCAAGATCAGGTCGGTGCTGCCGGTGCCCGGTTGCAGACCGCGATCCAGCGCCTGACCCGCTTGCGGGCCGCTATCGAAGGTCTCGTGGATGTTGCCGGTGGGCAGTTTCAGGCCGAACTGGATGCCCCAGTTTTTCTCGCCGCTAAAGCCCTGATAACGGCCGATCAGCTTGATATCGCCCAGATTGGAAGTATGCGAGCCGGATACATCGGTATCGCCCGCCGCAATGGTTTGGTGCGCCCGATCAATGAACGGCACTTGCAGATTCACGCCCCAGTCCGGGTTCGGGCTGTAATCGATGCCGGCGGTGACGTAGTTGTTATGCGTCCACTGCTCGATCTCGCGGTCGGTTGGCAGGCTGATGCTGCCTTTGTCGACCGTGCCGGTGCCCGTGCGCAGCTGGCCCTGGTCCAGATAGTCATAACGCAAATCGAAACGCAGGCCGGATTTGGCGGCAAAGCCCTGGCTTTCCCAATCGGAACTCAGGGTGCAGCCGCAGCTGGAGCAAGCCAGCGCCCAGCCAGGGGTGACAGCCAGCGCAGCGGTCAGCATGAGTGGGTGGAAGGAGGGTTTGAAGGAACTGGAAAACATGAGATGCCTCGCAAGCTCCCGCGTCCGTGCGGGAGGCAATGGCCTGCCCGCCGCTGCTTCGCAAAGCAGAACGCGGTGAGGCCGTCATTCAGGAAATGAACTGGAAATCAGAGCAGAACGGTGCGGATGGCAGGCGGGGCACGCGGCTGGTTAGCCCGCAAGGGAGACGATGGCGGCGCAGCCGTGGCGATGAAAGCGGGAATCCATTGGCCGCTCGCCAGAATGGGCGCAACAACGATGACGTGGCTATTTACCAGCTCAGCGCCAACGGCATGGGTGCAAATCAAGCAATCGCCGAATGCGCAGCAATCGTGCTCGTCTTGTTGCGCGGGCGCGCCGAGGTCGATCTTGGCTGCCTTGGACTGGCCCATCATCGTCGAGCACAGCGCATGCAATGACCCGCTGCCCACTTGTTGCGGGTGGGCATGCACGCTGGCCGGGATCAGCAAATGGAACAGCAATCCCAGCAGCGTCAGGTAATGGACGATTCGCCGCTTCATGGGGCTGGATTCTAGCGGCAAATACAACGTCATGGCCTGCTGGTTTTGCGCTGACAGCTTTGGCTAATTCATAGGTAATTACTTTGCTTACGTCCACGCCCTGAGCCAACCGTGCTGCAAACGTTGAATGAATGAAGACATCACTGGATATGGCTGCGCACACATCCGTAGCCAGAAAATACACAAACAGCATGAAAACTTTCGTTGTGCTTGCAATGCCGGCGGTTGCTTGTTAAAAACCAGCCAAGCCGAATTCCGGGCGGGAACCGGAACAACCTTGCCGATTGGGGACATGATGAAATTGCTGCGCTGCTGTATCGCCTTCGGGCTGCTTGCCTTGCTCGGGGCGTGTGCCTCGACGTCCAAAGTGCCCGCCGGGCTGGATGTAAAAGCCAAGACCTTCACCGTGACGCCGGGCAAAGCGAATATCTACGTCTACCGCAACGAATTCATGGGTTTCGCGATCCCGATGCAGGTCAATCTGAATGGCCAGAAAGCCGGCTTTACCAACGGCAAAACCTATATGGCCTTCGAAGTGAACCCCGGCTTCCAGAACGTGCTCAGCAAAGCCGAAAACGATGATTCGCTGGTGCTCAATGCCGAGGCCGGCAAATCCTATTACGTGTGGCAGGAAGTGAAGTTGGGTGTGCTGGTGGCGCGCAACAAACTGCATCTGGTGGACGAGGCCACCGGCCAGAAGGGCGTGCGCGAGTGCACGATGGTGGACAACGCCTTGCCCAGCGTTGGCATGGGGTCGCAATCCGTTGCGGCTAAATCCGATGCCAAGCCCGCCGCCGTTGCCGTCGCCCCCGCTGCGGTAACCACCCCGCTACAGGACGACATGCCAGAACCGGCCGCACCCGCCAAGCAAGCTGCGCCAAGCAAACAAGCCGAACCGGCACCGGTGCAAACCGCCGCGGAACCGGCCCTATCCAGCGCACCAGACCAAGCCGAGCGCAAGCTGGGCAAATGGTCGTACGTGGTCGAAAAACTGGCGCACGAGCAAGGCTGCCAAGGCAGTGGCGCATGGCTGCTGGCCGAGCGCGACGGCGGGCAGCTGTATCGCGTGTACTGCACTAACGCCAAACCGTTCTCGGCGATTTGCTCCTACGGGGTTTGCAACCCGAGTTGATTTCGCTGGAACACCGCCACCCAAACAGCCCGTCACGACGGGCTGTTTGCTTTTGTGACCAGCGTGGATCGATTGGCAAGCGGCCTGCGCCCGCTGTTGGTGCAAGGCGCTGGTTAGCGAGTTTGATCCTGGTGCTGGTTCCGCTGCTTTCTCTCCATATCTTTGCCCCTCCGCCCGCTGAAACGGCCGTTTACCAATGACATCCCCAGTGACATGCAATTTGGCATGGAACGTGCTGGCAGATCACAGACGACCAGATGACGCGGTATGTCATTTTGGCCATTTTGAGCATGCAGCCAATCATTCCAATTAATCCGGAAATGCGGATCAAATCCGTCGGGGAGCAAATGATGAGCAACGCAGGACATGGACTTTCCAAGACATTAGGGAGCTGGCAACTCTGGGGCATCGCGGTCGGGCTGGTGATTTCCGGCGAGTATTTCGGCTGGAGCTACGGCTGGGCGCAAGCCGGCACGATGGGCTTTCTGATTACCTCGCTGGTCATCGCGGTGATGTACACCGCGTTCATCTTCAGTTTTACCGAGCTGACCACCTCGATTCCCCACGCCGGCGGCCCGTTTGCCTATGCGCGGCGAGCGTTCGGCCCGACTGGTGGCTTCATCGCCGGTTTCGCCACCTTGTGTGAATTCGTCTTCGCGCCACCGGCCATTGCGCTGGCGATCGGCGCTTATCTCAACGTGCAGTTTCCGGACATCAGCCCGAAGTGGGTGGCGGTCGGCGCCTATGTGATCTTCATGGGGCTGAATATCGCCGGGGTCGGCATCGCCGCGGCGTTCGAGCTGTTCGTCACGCTGCTGGCGATTTTCGAGTTGCTGGTGTTCATGGGCGTGGTCGCGCCGGGCTTCTCCTGGGCCAACTTTACCCACGCTGGTTGGGCCGGTCAGGATGGCTTCCACCTGGGTGCGATCTCCGGCATTTTCGCGGCGATCCCGTTTGCCATCTGGTTCTTCCTCGCCATTGAGGGCGCGGCGATGGCTGCGGAAGAAGCCAAAGACCCCAAGCGCACCATTCCCGTTGCCTACATCGCCGGCATCCTCACGCTGGTGGTGCTCGCGGTCGGCGTGATGATCTTTGCCGGTGGCGCAGGCGACTGGAACAAGCTTGCCAACATTAACGACCCGTTGCCGCAGGCGATGAAGATGATCGTCGGCCAAAGCAGCGGCTGGTTGCACATGCTGGTCTGGCTGGGGTTGTTCGGCCTGATCGCTTCCTTCCACGGCATCATCATGGGCTACTCGCGCCAGCTGTTCGCCCTGGGTCGCGCCGGCTACCTGCCGCCAGTGCTGGCAACGATCCACCCGCGCTTCAAGACGCCGCATCTGGCGATTCTAGCGGGTGGCGTGATTGGCATCGCCGCCATCTTCAGCGATAACCTGATCGTGATCGGTGGCCAACCGCTGACGGCCAATATCGTCACGCTGTCGGTGTTCGGCGCGATCGTGATGTACATCATCTCGATGCTGGCACTGTTCAAACTGCGCAAGACCGAACCCGCGCTGGAACGCCCGTTTCGCGCGCCGGGTTACCCGATCGTGCCGGCCATCGCATTGGTGCTGGCCTGCGTGAGTCTGGTCGCTATGGTGTATTACAACTTGTTGCTGGCAGCGATTTTTGCGGGCTTCTTTGCCTTTGGATATGGTTACTTCCGCCTGACTTCGCATCACCGCGATGCTGCGCCAGCGGATGCGTTGTTGAGTGCGGCGGTGCAAGCGGAGTAATTGGCCGAGGCCGAAATGGGCTCAAGCAAGGTCTATGAGAGCAACAGTCGGCGTTTCTATTCCCCCCTTTTTGAAGGGGGCTAGGGGGGATTTCTGCGGCATCGTCAAATTGCAATGACGTCGAAATCCCCCTCAATCCCCTCTACCTGAACGAATCAACGATTCGCACGGCAAAAAAGGGGGCGGTGAAAATCTGCAGCGCCTTCAACAAACAGCTCAACAAGATTTTGACGTCGCTGGACTCAAAGTCTTGGCTGAGTTCAACGAGTCCGTAAGTATCGGAGAACGCCAATGACCTTCACCCACGCCGTCGGCGCGCGGGCCTATCGGTTCGCTGACCTGAAAACCTTGCTGGCCAAGGCCACACCACTACGCTCGGGTGATTGCCTCGCTGGGCTTGCTGCGGAGACCACCGAAGAACGCGTCGCCGCCAAAATGGCGCTCGCAGCGGTGCCGCTCAAGGCCTTCCTGCAAGAAGCGCTGATTCCCTACGAAGTCGATGAAGTTACCCGGCTGATCATCGATAGCCACGATGCCGCCGCCTTCGCGCCGATCTCGCACCTGACGGTTGGCGACTTCCGCGACTGGCTGTTGTCCGATGCCGCCAGCACTGGAGTACTCACGCGCATCGCCCCGGGCATTACGCCCGAGATGGCGGCGGCGGTGTCCAAGCTGATGCGCAATCAGGATCTGATCCTGGTCGCGGCGAAATGCCGGGTGGTGACTGCCTTTCGCAACACGCTGGGACTGCCGGGGCGGTTGGCGGTGCGGCTGCAACCCAATCACCCGACTGACGATCCGCATGGCATTGCAGCGGCGATGCTCGATGGCCTGCTGTACGGCGCAGGCGATGCGGTCATCGGCATCAACCCGGCCAGCGATAGTCTGGCCGCCATCCACGATCTGCTGGTGCTGATGGATGAAGTGCGCGAGCGCTTTGCCATTCCCACCCAGACCTGCGTGCTGACCCACGTGACCAACACCACCGAGCTGATCCGCCGTGGCGCGCCGGTCGATCTGGTGTTCCAGTCGATTGCCGGCACCGAAGCGGCCAATGCCGGTTTCGGTGTCAGTCTGGCGGTCCTGCAGGAAGCGCACGAGGCCGCGCTGTCATTACAGCGCGGCACGGTCGGCAGCAACGTCATGTATTTCGAAACCGGCCAAGGCAGCGCGTTGTCGGCCGGCGCACATCACGGCGTCGACCAGCAGACCTGCGAAGTGCGCGCCTACGCGGTGGCGCGGCGTTTCTCGCCCTTGCTGATCAACACCGTTGTTGGCTTCATCGGGCCGGAATACCTCTACGACGGCAAACAGATCATCCGCGCCGGGCTGGAAGACCATTTCTGCGGCAAGTTGCTCGGCCTGCCGATGGGCTGCGATATCTGCTACACCAACCATGCCGAGGCCGATCAGGACGATATGGACAACTTGCTGACGCTGCTGGCCGCCGCCGGCATCAACTTCATCATTGGCGTGCCGGGGGCGGACGACATCATGCTCAACTACCAAAGCACCTCGTTTCACGATGCGCTGTACGTGCGCCAGCTACTCGGCCTGCAACGCGCGCCGGAATTCGAGGCCTGGCTGGAAGCGATGCGCATCACCGGCCTCAACGGCCGCTTGCTGGAACAGACTGCGCAGCAACCGCTGCTGGCGATGATGCCGGGGGCCGCATGAGCGCGATGATGGACGAAGAAAAACCAGCGCTGACGCCCGACCCGTGGGCCGAGCTATCCCGCCATACCGCCGCCCGGATTGCGCTCGGCCGCTGTGGCGGCAGCCTGCCGACGGCCGAAACATTGGGATTCGCCCTCGCCCACGCCCAAGCGCGTGATGCAGTGCATACGCCGCTGGATGTCGGCGCGTTGAGCGATGCGCTGGAAGAAGCTGGATTCGTGGCATTGCCAGCCCATAGCCGTGCCCATGACCGAACCGAATACCTACAGCGCCCCGACTTCGGTCGTCGGCTCGACCCGGCCAGCCGCAATGCGCTCGCCGACTTGCCCAAAATGCCGTGTGACATCCTGTTCACGATTGGCGACGGCCTGTCATCCCGCGCCATAGAGCGCAATGCTTTGCCTTTGTTGATCGAATTGCGGCCGTATCTGGAAACCTCCGGCTGGCGCATCGGCCCGGTCGTGGTCGCGAAACAAGCACGTGTGGCGCTGGCGGACGAAGTGGGCGAGTTGTTCAAGCCGACCATCGTCGTGATGCTGATCGGCGAGCGGCCGGGGCTCTCGTCGCCGGACAGCATGGGCATCTACATCACCCACGGGCCACGGGTTGGGCGGATGGATTCGGAGCGCAACTGCATCTCCAACGTGCGCCCGGAAGGGCTGGATTACCCCGCTGCGGCGCGCAAGCTGGCATGGTTGCTGGATGCCAGTCGCCGGCTGGGGCTGACTGGCGTGGGGCTGAAGGATGAGAGTGATGGGTCGGCGTTGGCTGCGGCGGAGTCACGCCTAGCGATTGCGGTGGAGTGAAGCAGGGCCGCTGTTCTTCTCCCCTCGCCCATTTATGGGAGAGGGGCCGGGGGTGAGGGTGTGTGCCGAGAGCAACTTCCTTCTCACCACCCTCTCCCTAACCCTCTCCCATAAATGGGCGAGGGAACAAAAATCTTGCAGTGGCTATTCTTTGGCCGGTGCAGTCTGCAACACCCCCTCCGCCCGCACCCCCGCCGGCTTCCCCTGCCAATACCCCGCCAGCAGCGACCCGGAAATGTTGTGCCACACCGAAAACAGCGCGCCCGGCAACGCAGTCAGCACGGTGAAGTAGGTTTTCCCTAGCTGCGCCGCCAGCCCGGAGTTCTGCATGCCGACCTCGATTGCCAGCGTGCGGCACACCGATTCCTCGAAGCCCAGCAGTCGCCCACCCCAATAGCCACCCAACAGGCCGATGCCGTTGTGCAGCATCACCGCCACGATCACCAGCAGGCCCACTTGGGCGATATGGGCCTGACTGCCGGCCACGATGGCGGCGATCAGCGTCACGATGGCCAGCATCGAGATCAGCGGCAGCCACGGCTCGATGCGCTTGACCTGTTTGGCAAAGCAGCGGAACACCAGCAACCCCAAACCAATCGGCAGGATGACGATCTGCAGGATGCCGGTGAGCATGCCGGTTACATCCACCGCAATCGATGCATCGACATAAAAGCGCGTCAGCAGCGGCGTTGCCACCACTCCGACCAACGTGGACAGCGACGAAATCGTCACCGATAGCGCCACATCGCCACGCGATAGATAAATGATCACGTTGGAGGCCGTGCCGCTGGCCACACTGCCCACCAGCACCATGCCCGTGGTCAGTTCCGGTGACATATGGAAGCTCTTGGCAATCACCCACGCCGCGAAGGGCATCACCAGATAGTGCAGCACGATGCCGGCGGCCACCGGCGCTGGCCGGGTCAGCACGCGCTTGAAGTCGGCCGGCGTGAGTGTCAGCCCCATCGCGAACATGATCACCGACAGCATCAAGCCGGTATGCGGCAGGATCGGCGTGAAGCGGGCTGGGGTGAAGTAGGCCACTGTCGATAACAGGATGGCCCAGAGCGGAAACAGGCGGGTGATCTTGGCAAGCAAAGGGTGGCTCTCCTTGATGGGCTGGTCGGCTGGGTGGCTGGCTGCAGGGGCAGCCGGCCATGTTACTGGATGGACAGGGGGATGAGCGGGCGTTTCGGCCTTCCGGCAGTCATTGCGGCTGCGCACAAACGTCCTGCCATTTCGGCACGACGGAATCCGCACGCTGTTCTAGCCTCCGTGTATCGCCGCCTTTGAAAAAACCGGAGCAATCCCCATGCGCCACCTGAAACGCCTTGCCTGGCTGTCGATGCTGTTGATCGCAGCGAGTCTGTATGTGACCAGGCCCGTGTTCGCCGCCGTGCCCGCCGATGAAAAGCCCGTCCAGAAAGTGCGCACCGAATTCCTCAAGAACTGGGAGCAGGTGCCGCTGGAAGACCTGGAGAGGCAAGCCGCCAAGTATCGCGGCAGCTATTTTCTGGAAGGGCTGCACAACACCAAGCGCATCGCGCTGACCTTCGACGACGGCCCCAGCCTCTATACGCCGCAGCTGCTCAAGGTGCTGGATAAATACGGCGTGAAAGCCACGTTCTTCGTCATGGGCGTGCATATCGAAGAATTCCCCGACATCGCCCGCGCCACGCTCAAAGCCGGCCACACCCTCGCCAACCACAGTTACGACCACCCCTACCTGACCAAGCTCAGCCCGACGCAATTCTGGGACGACCAATTCGGCCGCACCCAGGCCATCTTCCAGAAAACGCTCGGCATCAAACCGGCCCTGCTCCGCCCGCCCTATGGCTTCCTCACTGATGGGCAGGTCGAAACGCTGCGGGACAAAGGCTTCAAGCTCATCCTGTGGTCGATCGATACGCAGGACTGGTACGTGGCGCAGCGCTTTGGGGCAGCCAACTCATTGTTCAAGACCGTGCAGGAGCATATCCACGACGAGGCCATCATCCTGATGCATGACGGCGGCGGTTACCGGCAGGACTCGGTCGATGCGGTCGATATGCTGATTCCGGCGCTCAAGAAGCAGGGCTACGAGTTCGTCACGGTCGATCAGCTGATTGGGGCCAAGCCTTATCAGTGAGTGCAGCTGCTAGCACAGCGTGTAGGGCGCAATCCCCAAAGGGCATTGCGCCGCACCATCCTTACGCATGGAGGCTTGGCATTTGGTAACTAGCCATAGGGGATGACGGCACCGTTATTCCTCTCCTGTGCCGTGCGAATCCATCACTGTGCGCATCAAAGATGCGCACGTAGATTTAAGTTGCCGTTTTATGGGCGGTAGGCGGTCGACGGTCTATTTCGAGTCTTGCACCCCACAGTCCCAGTGCGCCGACGGGTAGCAGCAGAGCCCACTGCGGCAACTGGAGCAGCATATGCGGCCCGGCGTAAATCAGGTCAACGAGAACAAACACCGCGCCAAAACCCAGCCACAAGTAAGACACCAGCGTGACTGTGGCCGTCGACCGCACCGCTGACGGTCGTAGCGCGAGTCCCAAAGTAATGGCCGAGAGAGTGAGCGCCGCCGTTACTAAATGCCAGCAGGCCAACAGCAACAGACTCACTTCGGGCTTCAAGCCTGATTGCAATAGCGGGCCTTCAATTTCCGGCGTGCCGCCAAAGGTATGCAATGCGGCAGTGAACGAGGCGAGGAGCGCGGCGGCGAGCAGTGGGCGGTTCATATGTACTTTCCTTTCAAAAGAGATGAGGCAAAAAGGGAGGTGCTCATGCCGGTAAGCCCTTGCAGCGCTAGCTCAACGTTTGTTTCGCTACCCCCCAGCGTCAGAATCAGCGCCCAGTCGCGGGCATCACTGCCGCCGGCACCGCGCCTGCCACCCCACCCGGCTTGTAGGACGAATACAGCACACCACCGATGACCAATGCCGCGCCAATGACCTGCGCCAGCGCAACCGGTTGCCCCAGCGCCACGCCAATCAGGGTCGCAAAGATCGGCACCAGATTCATGAAGACCCCCGCCTTGGCCGGGCCGATCTTGCGCACGCCGTCGTTCCACCACATGTAGGCCAGCACCGAACCGCACACGCTCATGACGATCACCGCAATGATCACGCCGATGGGCGGCACGGCCATGAAGTCTGGCGTAATGGCAGTGGCAAAACCACCCATCAACAGGCCACCCATCACAATGGTCGCCACGGTGATTTGCAGCGGCGCCATGCCCTGGATGAAGCGCTTCGGAATGATCGAATAGATCGCCCAGCCGATGGCCGACAGCAGCACCAGCAAGTCGCCGTGCTTGAACGACAACGACAACAGCGTATGCAGTGACCCGCCGCTCACCACCGTCGCTACCCCAACCAAGCCCAGCAGCAGGCCGACCAGTTGCCGGCCGTTGATGCGTTCACCAATCAGTACGGCAGAAAACAGTGTGATCAGCGCCGGATTCAGCCCCATGATCAGCGCCGCATTCACCGGCGACGTGGATTTCAGGCCATAGAACAGCGAGATATTGAAGCCGCAGATGCCGACAAAAGCCATCGCCAGCAGCGGCAGGAAGTTGCGCCGCATCGCGCTGAAATCCAGACCTTCGCGTAATCCCACCAGCGGCAAGAGGATCAGGCCAGCCAACAGGAAGCGCCAGCCGCCGACGGCAACCGGGTGGACGTACGCCACCGCGTACTTGCCCAGATGGAACATCATCGCCCAGAAGAAAGTGCTCAGGCCCAAGCGCAGCCAAGTCATTGTATTGCCCATGATCGTTCCCCTTTCTTGAAACCGGATGAAACTGCTATGAGGCGATTATAATTTTCCAGATTCGCAAAGAATTTTGAGAATATGCAAAACCATTTGCCAGATATGGAAATGAGAAAGCAATGAGTAATATGCTCGATTGGAATGATCTCAAATACTTTCTTGCTGTTGCCCGTGGCGGTGGTCTGACCCCGGCCGCCATCGCGCTGCGCACCAGCGCCTCGACGGTTTCCCGCCATATCGATGCAATGGAAGCCCGGCTGGGCGCGCGCCTGTTCCTGCGGCAGCAGCGTGGCTATCTGCTCACCGATCAGGGCAGCGCCTTGTTCGAGCACGTGGCGGAAGTCGAGCGGGCCATGCAGGCGGTCGAGCGCAATGGCGGTCAATTTGGCGGCGAAGTGGCCGGGCGGGTCAAACTGGCGACCACCGAAACGCTGGCGACCTATCTGATCGCCCCCAACCTCGTCGAATTCACCCGCCGCTATCCGCAGGTGCAGGTCGAGCTGGTGGTCAGTCTCAAGCTTGCCGATCTCTCCAGCCGCGAAGCCGATCTGGCCCTGCGGACCGTCGGCCCGGAGGTACGCGGCAGCGAGCAGGATTACATCGCCCACCATCTAGGCGCGTTTCGCTTCGGCCTCTATTGCGCGCCCCACGCGCTCACGCATGTCGCGCACTGGCGCGAGCTGGATTACATCTCGTGGGATGAAGCCGGCATGAACTTGCCGATGGGCCAATGGCTGACGGCGCTATTCCCCGGGAAGGAACCCATCTTGCGCACCAACAGCATCCAGGCGCAGTACATGGCCGCTCGCAGCGGCTTGGGCGCCACCATGCTGCCGCGCTTCGTCGGCGACGCCGACCCCGGCTTGCGCCGGCTGTGCAACGAAGAGATGTCGACCAACCGCGAGTTATGGATGGTCTATCACCGTGATCTGAAAGCCAGCCAGCGTGTGCTGGCGATCCGTGATTTCGTGCTGGAGCTGGTGCAACGGCATGTGCTGGCGGATGTGTGATGAGGGGGAGAGCACGGTCGTCCTCAGCCTGCTTGCGGAGGGCATCTATGCGCCTATCCGCCGTCGATCGGTTTCGCTTGCTGGATAGGTTCCGCGAACCGAGATAGTAAATTCTGGCGTGTGTGGGACACGGTTTTCCTGCAAGGTCAGGCACTTCCCCTGCACTTATGAGGTGTCGCTATGCCGCGTTCTGACCCTTGGCCCTTATCGCCCGATCCCTTCCTGTCGCTCGAAACCCTCAATGATCCCGCCGCATTGGCATGGGTTGAGCAGCAAAATGCAAACACGCTTGCTGCATGGTGCAGCAAGCCGAGCTTCGAGACGCTGGCACAGCGCTTGGCGCATGCCTACTTGCCGCATGAGCAGCCCGTGATCCCGAGCCGTTGGCAAGGCTGGGCCTACGATTTCCGGCAGGATGAGCACAATCCGAAAGGCATCTGGCGGCGCATGCCCTGGGCGAGTTGGCGCAGCGGTGAATCCGTCTGGCAGAACCTGCTCGACATCGATGCGCTTGGCGTTGCGGAGGGTGTGTCGTGGGTATGTGTCGGCACGTATATCTTGTATCCCGATGGCGATCGCGCGTTGATCTCATTGTCCCCCGGTGGTTCCGACGCGACCGTGGTACGTGAATTCGATCTAGAGCGGCAATGCTTCGTCGAAGACGGGTTCGTCATCAGTGAAGCGGGCAAGCACACGATCTCCTGGATCGACCGAAATACGGTTTATCTCGGATGGGATAACGGCGGCGCGACATTGACGCGCTCCGGCTACCCACGCGAAGCACGGCGCTGGGTACGCGGTACTGCGCTCGCATCTGCGCCGGTTGTGTTCAGCGGCGAATTCGACGATGACTACGCTGTAGCGGTCTACGACCCGATCGAACAGCGTCATGCTGCGTATCGCGGTGTCGACACTTTCGATAGCCACGCGTATTACGCCGATGCAGCAGGCACTTGGCACCGCTACGACATCCCCACGCACGTCACGGTGAGCGCGTGGCGCGGCTGGTTGCTGTTTCAGCCGCGACTCGACTGGCAGTGTGGCGGCGTGTGTTATTCGGGCGGTGCCTTGCTGGCGATGCGGGAAGCCGAATTTCTAACCGGTGGCCGCAGCTTTGTCCCACTCTTTAAGCCAACGGCGCGAATGTCGGAATGCGGATGGGGGCATACGCGCCATTACCTGATCGTGTCTTATCTGGATGACGTGCAGAGCCGCACGATGCTTTGGCAGCCCACGCAGTCCGAAGATGGCCGTTGGGATTGGAAATCGCGGGCTTTCCCGACGCGCGAAGGTTCGCAGATCGAAGTCTCTGCGCTTGAACCGACGCTTGACGACGAGGTGTATGTCTCTGCCAGCGATTACCTGCTCCCGCCAGGGTACTGGCTGGCCGATTTGGCGCGTGATGCGTTGGACGAATGGGAGTTGATCGACCGCTGGCCGACCCAGTTCGACTCGACCCCCTACGAGGTGAAACGTGGCTATGCGCAGTCGGCAGATGGCACGCAAGTGCCGTGGACGTTGATTGCACCACGCTCAGCGTCGGGGGACGTGCAAGTGCCACGGCCTTGTTACCTGACCGGCTACGGTGGTTTTGGCATACCGCTCACACCGCACTATCTGACCGGCCTGGGCATCGGCTGGCTGGCGCGGGGCGGGGTGGTTGCGTTCGCGCATATTCGCGGGGGCGGTGAGTTTGGGCCGAAATGGCATCAGGCGGCGCAAGGGGAGCATCGACAACGCGCGTTCGACGACTTCATCGCGGTTGCGCAGGCATTGATTGCCGATGGTGTGACCACTGCGGCGCAACTCGGCATCCAGGGCGGCAGCAATGGCGGCTTGCTGGTGGCCGCGTGCATGATGCAGCGCCCTGATCTGTTTGGCGCAGTCGTCAGCGAAGTGCCGCTGCTCGACATGAGCCGTTATCACTTGTTGCACGCGGGCGCTTCCTGGCTCGACGAGTACGGTGACCCTGATGATCCGGGTGACGCTGGCATCCTGGCCGCCTATTCGCCATACCATCGCGTGACGGCCGCTGCGGTTTATCCGCCCGTGCTGTTCACAACCTCCACCAGCGATGACCGTGTCCACCCCGGACACGCTCGCAAGATGGTCGCGCGGATGCAGGCGCTCGGACATGCACACGTGTGGTACCGGGAGCAGACGGATGGCGGGCACGGCGGCGGTTCTGATGCACTCGAGCACGCAAGGCATGATGCGATGGTGTACGAGTTTTTGTGGTCTTGCCTGAGTGGTGCAGCGCCCGATACGCATCGCTGATGCCGCTGTGTTCAACCCACCTTGCGTTGCTCGGCGAGCCTTTTGCGCTCCGCCGTGAACGACCACCACGGCAACGCCGGGCCGCCTTCCATGAAGGCAACGACCGCCATGAACACATCGATCACACAGGGATCGTGCCGCGTGCCGGTTTTCGCGCAGAGCGCGTCATACATCTCGAACGGCTGTCGGCCGATGAGTTGCTGCGGGTCATGAATGCCAAGCAAACGCAAATCGGCCGCACCTGCCTTGCCGATATTGGGCAGGTCTTCGAGTTTGGTGGTGTGGGATTGGTCTGCGAGCACAGCTAGTAGTATTCAGAATACTGTGGAAAGGGATGTTTACTTGCGTGAGTTATGCGCAGGTTACTGATAACTCACGCTTTATCACATTATTGGCAATGTGAGCCCGCACCATTTAACGCTTCTTTCCAGGCTCTTTTTTCGAAAGAAGGATCAGGTCTTTCTACGCCATCAACAGTTTCTGTAAGTGATACTGAGCAGGTGGTTGAAGTGGATGTTACCGTTGCTGAATAAGAGCCACTTGATTTTGGTGTGAACGTTCCAATGATTTTGCAATACATTTTGTCTTTGTCTGGAAGTGTCGCCATGCCAGGTTTGGTTGTATAGGAAATCCAAAAAGAGAATGCTTTATTAGGCTCGATTTTCATTGCTTTGAATGAATTTTTGCCTATGAGTACCTTGGACGCATCGGTGGTAAAGCCTTGTATCCCGCCAGAACAGTCTTTTGCATTAACAAACCACAATGGGGCGAAATACCCGTCCGATTTATTGATAAATCGTAGTGTTGCTGCATCGCTCTGTGTTGGTTCTACATATTTGGGCGTAGAAACACATCCACACAGAACTAAAAACACGAGAGCTATTAAGTGCCTTGTTTTCATTTTCGCTAATCCTGAAGATTGATGTAGAAAGAATGACCTTAAGAATAAGGTGTGTCGATTTTTAAACCTACTTCAACGTCGTCAACTCCACCAACAAATTCGTCTTGTCATTCGACAACCACAATTGCCCGTCCTGAATCGTCGCCTGCAATTGCATGCTTCGTTCCGCCATTTCACCCAATGCCGTCAGCGTTTCCGGGGCGACGTTGAGCACGTGCAGGTGATCGAAGCGCGTGGTTTGGCCCTTGATGCCATCCCACCAGATATCCACGGTGCGGCCGCCGTAGGCGTAGAGCCAGACTTCAGCGGCGCGGTTGCAGGCTTTGCGCAGGCGTTTTTCGTCGGGCAGGCCGAGTTCGATCCACAGTTCGATTTCGTCGACGAGGTTCTTTTGCCAGACCGCGGCATCCTCTTCATCGCTGATGCCGCGGCCGAATTCGAGCGTGTCGCTGGCGTGGCGGGCGAAGGCGAGCACGCGCAGCATCATGCGCTCGTCGGTTTCCGAAGGATGGCGGGCGATGGTCAGCGAATGCTGGCCGTAATAGCCGCGATCCATATCGGCGATATTGAGATCGGCTTTGTAGATGGTGGCTTTGAGGGCCATGAGCAGCTCGGCGGAAAATGAAAAAAGCCGCCCAGTTTACCCGGACGGCAAGGAGCCGCTAACAAAACCCTGCTGGCATTGTTGTGCTCGCTTGCCGTATGCGCTTGTTCACAATTTACGATACGCGGTTTTCTCCCCTCGCCCACTTGTGGGAGAGGGGTTGGGGGTGAGGGGGCTTGCCAAGTGCTGTGTCCTTTTCACGACCCTCTCCCTAACCCTCTCCCACAAGTGGGCGAGGGGACAAAAATCGCGCGGCCTCCAATGCCTCCGCGCTTTTGGCTAGCTCGAAATCACAAACCCAGCGCCGCGCGCAGTTCCGCCTTGGCCGGGGCGTATTCGGCCTTGAAATCGTCGTGCATGAACATGTTTTCGGCGATCAAGGCACCGGCGGTGCGGCCCATGATGATGTCCGAGCGGTAGTGGATGCCGGCGATCACGCGGTTTTCGGCGTATTCGGCAGCGCGGGCGAAGATCTCGTTGCGCTTTTCCGGGACCATGTCAGCCAACACCGTGGCCATCAGGTAGCCGACGGTGGCGTGGCCAGACGGCCAGGAGCCGGAGCTGGAGAGCTTCACGATCGGCTTCACTTCTTTGGACAGAAGATGCGGGCGCGGGCGCTTCCATGCGTCCTTGGCCGGATCGACCACTGCACCTTCGCTCTCTACTACGCGTTCGAAGAAAGCGGCGAACTTGGGCAGCTTGTCGGCGGTGAATTTCGGGCCGAGCACGTTGGCAAAACGCCAGACGTTTTCGGTGGCATCGGCCTTGGCGGCGGCTTCTTGCGCCGGGGTGCGGCTCACTTGCAGTGCCAGCACTTCGTTCAGTTCCAGCCGGGTTTGCAAGGATTCGTTCGCGGGCGGCGCGGGCAGGAAGCGGGTCAGGTCGACATCCTGGGCGGTGACGAAAGGCTTGGCGTCGGCAGCGTGGGCCTGCACGAAACCGAACGAGGCGAAGAGGGCGAGGGCGGCGAGTGTGTTGCGCATGATGCGGGGCACCTGTTATTGGGTAAAGGCCGCATCGTAGGGAGGGCGCATTGCAGGGTGATGACTGAGCCGGAGGCAGTGTCACCCCGGCCGGCAAGCCGTCCGGGCTACGTGCCTACTGCCCGAACAGTTTGCCGATGGTTTTGCCGACGCCCTCTGCCAGACCTTTCACGCTCACGCCCAGCCCTTCGGCCAAACCGGCGCCAATACGCTTGGTCATGTTCTCGTTGAGCGAGAAATGCGGGTCGTCCAGATTACCGTCGAGGGTGAACTTGAGGGCGATCTTGCCGCTCTGGTCTTTCATGCCATTGATGACCACGTCGCGCGGCATGCCCATGAAAGTGCTCCACGCGCCGCCGCCAGCGGTCAGCTCCAGATCGGTGAGCGTGATGGTGCCGGGGGCGTGCAGGTGGCGCTTGGCGATGGCGGATTTCAGGTCGAGATCCATCGTGCCGTGCTTCACGCCGGTTTCGGATGCCTTGATCAGATAGGGCTGCAGCGAGATCAGGTCGACGCCACGTAGCGTGGTGGTCAGGTCGCTATCCTGATCGGCAAAGATCATCCAGCCACCGATCTTGGCTGAACCATCGCGGCGGGTGCCTTTGATGGTGGCGGTGGCATCCAGCTCGCTCTTGTTATTGAGCGCAGGCAGATGCAGGTCGTCGAGTTTGATGTTGGCGTCGGTCAGTTGCAGTTTGTGCGCTGGCCGGCGAATGCTGGAATCGTAGGAATCGACCGCGCCGTGTTCCAGCGCGATCCGGTCGATCACCACCTGCAGCGCAGTGCTGGGCGAGGAAGCGTTATCGCCGCTAGCCGCTGTCTTGGCCCGCTCCAGCAGGCTGGGCAGCAATCGCACCTTGCCGTTTGCCGTGCGCCAGATCGAGAGATAAGCACCTTGAACGGTGATCTTGTGGATGTGGATATTGGCCGACAGCAGGGCGCGTACATCCGGCTCGATGATGATTCGCTCGGCACGCAATGCATCGTCGGTCGGCCAGCCTTTCGGGCCTTTGATGCGCAGGTTGGTGACTTCGATGGCCGACCAGCCCAGCTTGATCTCGCCGATTTCGCTGTCCGGCCCGAGCGCTTCGACCACCTTGGCCTGCAGCGCGCCGCCAGCGAAATGCAGGCCGATGATGGCCGCGATGGCGAGGAGCATGGCCAAGCCGAGGGCCCAGAGCAGAAGGCGTTTGAACATAAGAGTGATCTGGTCCGGCGTAAAAGTTGCAATTGTCTTTGCCGGCTGTCACAAAGTCGATGGCTGGAACGTCTAGTTATGTTTCGGTTTTTCAATTTATCGAGAGGATTGTCGTGAACGCGCCGCTGCACCATTTCAACGCCGCCCGCCCACGCCTGTTCGGTTTGGCCTACCGCATGCTCGGCACGCGCGCCGATGCCGAAGACATCGTGCAGGAAGCCTACCTGCGCTGGCACGATGAGGATGCTGCTGGCATCGATGCGCCCGAGGCCTGGCTGGTGACCATCGTCACCCGGCTCGCCATCGACCGGCTACGGGTGGTCAAGCGCGAGCGGGAACACTACATCGGGCCGTGGTTGGCGGAACCGTTGCTCACCGCCGAGCTGCCGTCGCCGGAATGGCAGCTGGAATTCGCCAGCGATGTGTCGCTGGCTTTTCTGAATGTGCTTGAGCGGCTGGGCCCGGAAGAGCGCGCTGCTTTCCTGCTACGTGAAGTGTTCGATGCAGACTACGCCGACATCGCCGTCACACTCGCCAAAAGCGAGGCCGCCTGCCGGCAACTTGTCAGCCGCGCCAGCAAGCGGGTGAAGCAAGACACTCCCCGCTTCGAGGTCGCGCCGGAAGACCACCTGCGGTTGCTGCAAGCCTTTGCCGATGCGGCAACGAGCGGTGATCCGGCCAAGCTGCAAGCCTTGTTCGCCACCGAGGCGACGCATACCTCCGATGGCGGGGGCAAAGTCATCGCTGCGCTGCGCGTATTGCACGGTGCCGAGCGGCTGGCGAGGTTGTATCAGGTGCTGGCCGGCAATTTCGCCGGGCGCGTGCGTTTCGAGACGACCGAGCTCAATGGCGAGCTGGGCTTGTTGCGTTATACGGATGGTCAGCTCGATTCGGTCATGACCTTCGTCACCGATGGCGTGCAGATTGTTGGGATTTATACGGTGCGGAATCCGGATAAGTTGAGTGGGTTGGGCAAGATTGCCCCGTAGCCCAGCCGGAGTCTGTTCATAAGCGGCCCCGCCGACAATGGCGTCCGGGCTACGTTTCTGCTTCAAGCTCCGTTAGCGGGGTCAAACCCTTGTAGGAGCGAGCTTGCTCGCGATTGCATTGTTTCATCCGATACCGCCATCGCGAGCAAGCTCGCTCCTACAAGTTGCCACACGTAGCCCGGACGGCTTGCCGGCCGGGGTGGCATCGTTCACCGAAGCCCCCGGCCGCAAATGCGTCCGGGCTACGTTTTGTAGGTTTTTGCACCAGCGTTGTCACAAATGCATGCGCTGCTTCGTCTAGTGGTTGGAACCGGCAATTTGGCCGGTCATTCATCCCAACGGAGCAAACCATGTCCCAATCCCGCCTGCCCTACGCCACCCTCGCCCCCGAAGCCTACAAGGCGATGATCGAACTCAGCGCCGCTGTCGATCGCTCGCCCTTGGGCAAGCCACTGATCGAGCTGCTGTTCCTGCGCATCTCGCAAATCAACGGCTGCGCGTATTGCCTCGATATGCACGCCCGCAATCTGCTCAAGGGCGGTGAAGACTTGCAGCGTATCGTCAGCCTGCCGGCCTGGCGTGAAACAACGTTTTTCACCGAGCGTGAGCGTGCGGCGCTGGCGTGGGTCGAGTCGCTCACCCTGATCGCCGAATCGCATGCGCCAGACGAGTTGTTCGATGCGCTGCGGCCGCATTTCACCGACGAAGAAATCGCCGCGCTCACGTTCACCAGTGCGTTGATGAATGCATGGAACCGCATTGCGATCAGCTCGCGCCAGCCGGTGGCGAAGGCGGCGTTGCTGGTGTAAACCGGACCAGGCCGTTTTCTGGTCAGGTGCCCTGAGGAAGTCCTGCACGGCTCCGGTATGCCGGGGCCGTTTCCTTGTCTGGCATCAGCGTGTAGTTTGCTTATTCCTCACCAGACAAAGGCCCCCCGATGAAAACCGCATTCCTGAGCCTGGATTACATCGTCGACATCATGTGCGAAGGCGGCAAGATCGCCCGTTCGGCGCAGCATGCCGCCGACCGCAACATCATTGCCCACGCCAACCGTGCCATCGCGCTGGCGCGTGCCAACGATTGGCTGGTCATTCACGTCAAGGTTGGTTTTTCCTCGTCCTATGCTGAGCAGCCCAAGGGTTCACCGATGTTTGGTCGCGCCAAGGAATTCGGCGCGCTCGATCTCTCCGGCCCCGGCACCGATTTCCACCCGGAGTTGGACGTGCAGCCGCAGGACGCCATCGTCATCAAGCATCGGGTGAGCCCGTTTTATGCGACCGGGCTGGAGGCCGTTCTGCGTGCCCACCGGATCGAGCGCCTGATCATTGCCGGCGTCAGCACTCCGTGGGCAGTGCAGTCCGCCGCACGTGATGCGCATGATCGGGACTACGAGGTGCTGGTGCTTGAGCCCGCCTGCGCGGCGGCGACCGAGGAAGACCATCAGTCATCGATGCGGCTACTCGCAACGATTGCGCGTGTGGTCAATGTTGAGGATTTGCTGGCGATTTGATTGCCAGCATTGCGCTTTTGTCCCCTCTCCCATCCCGTGCAAGGCCTTTAGCCTTGTTCAGGGAAAGTGGGAGAGGGTTAGGGAGAGGGTGGTGAAAAGAGTGTGGAACTTGGCAAGCACCCTCACCCCCAGCCCCTCTCCCACAAGTGTGAGAGGGGAGGAAGCTTGCTCGTGATGGTGAGGGAGTTAACGCTGCGGCGCTTTCTCTGCTGCTGGCTGCGCTGGCGCAAAGTACACATTGCGCGTGCTGGCCGTGTAATCCGCCTCCCCCGCCATCAGCGCTACCAGTACCAACAGGGCCAGCGGCGGCAGCAGGATCGCGTAGACCAGCGCCAGTCGCTCCCACGCCAGATGCATGAACACGCTAACGATCAGCCCGGCCTTGAGCAGCATGAAGGTCACGATCAGAAACCAGCGCAAGTAACCGTGGAAATGGAAGTAGTCGACCAGGTACGAGAAGGTGCTGAGCACGAACAGCAGCGCCCAGATTTTCAGGTACAGGCCGACGGGATGTTGTTGTCCCGATTCGTGTTGCATGGTTTTTCTCCCGAAAAATCGAGAAGCGAAGACAAAAAACCGTTCACCACAGAGGGCACAGAGAGCACAGAGGCCCACAGAGAAAAACAAACCTTGATTGAGAAGGACACCTGTAGGAGCGAGCTTGCTCGCGATGGCAATGGTGAACGGAACAGCGCAATCGCGAGCAAGCTCGCTCCTACATAAGGCGGCGCCTTTCTCTGTGAGCCTCTGTGCTCTCTGTGCCCTCTGTGGTTCAAGACTTTCGGTTTCTCACCACAAATAAAAGAACGCAAAAATGAACACCCACACCAGATCCACAAAGTGCCAATACAACCCGGCGATCTCGACGATCTGGTAATTGCCGCTCTCCTCATAGCGCCCCTTGAGCACCTTGGTGGCGACGGTGAGCAGGTAGATCACCCCGGCGCTGACATGCAGGCCGTGAAAGCCGGTGATCATGAAAAAGCACGCGCCGAATTGCGCTGCGCCCAGCGGGTTGCCCCAAGGGCGGATGCCTTCGTGCACGATCAGTTTGGTCCACTCGAACGCCTGCATGCTGACGAACATCACGCCGAATGCCGCCGTGGCGAACATCAGCGCCGCGGTCTTGGCGCGGTCTTTGCGGTAGGCGCAGTTCACCGCCATCGCCATCGTGCCGCTGCTGCTGATCAGCACGAAGGTCATGATGGCGATCAGGATCAGCGGAATCTTGGCGTTGCCGATGGTCAGCGCGAATACCTCGCTGGCATTGGGCCACGGCACCGGGGATGCCATGCGTTCGGTCATGTAGCCGGTGAGGAAGCAGCCGAAGATGAAGGTGTCGGACAACAGGAAAATCCACATCATCGCCTTGCCGCACGGCACCTTGAAGGCTTCGCGGTCGGCGGACCAGTCGGCGACAAGGCTGCGCAGGCCGGTGGGCTCGGAGGGGGAATGGGTCAGGTGGGCCATGATTGGGTACCTCGCAGTCAGCGTATTGCCGCTTCGCACCTCCCCCTTTTATGCCTGTGCGAATCAAAGATTCGTACGGCAAAGGGGGATTTGGTGTGCGAATCCACGGATTCGCTCAGCCAGGGGATTTCGACATCACCACAAATTGAGGTGCCGCAGAAATCCCCCCTAGCCCCCCTTCGGGGAAGGGGGGAATGGCATTGGTGGCAGGACGAATTGACGTGGATGTTCACCCCCCACCCCCACAAATCGCCTGCAACGTCGCTGGCGGAATCAAGAACAGCACGCCATACAGCACCAGCCACACCAGCAGCAGAAAGTGCCAATACCGCGCGCACAGCTGCACGTTGATGGCCAAGGGCGCGACCTGCTCACTGCGCCAAACGCGCACCAGCACCCACACCCACGCCACCAGCCCGCCGCCCACATGCAGGCCATGCAAGCCGGTGATCAGATAGAAAAAACTGTTGGCTGGATTACCCGCCACCAGATAGCCCTGCGCATGGAGCAGCTGCCATGCCCACCACTGGCCGAGCAGGAACACGATTGCCAGTCCGCCGCCAGCGAATAAGGCCACCTGCGTGCGGCGGCGTTGTTCGTGGCGGGTCGAAACCAGTGCCCATTGCAGCGCCACGCTGCTCAACAGCAGCGCCAGCGTGTTCCAGCGCAGCAGCCACGGCTCGGGCAGGCCGATCCAGTCCGGGCTGCCCAGCCGTACCGCGTAGGCTTGGATGAACTGCAGGAACAGCACGGTGAGCACGCCGATCAGGATCCACAAGCCGACCCGGGCGGCATTGGGCGGGGTGGGATAGACGGCGGAGGTCATGGTTTGTCTCCGTGCCCATGCGTCGCCTCGTCGATGGTCAGGGGCGAGGTAGAGGTCTGCGGCAGGAAGTCCGCATCGGCCTCCGGCACGCTGTAGTCATACGGCCAGCGGTGCACCTGCGGCAGCGCCGGTCCCCAGTTGCCGTGTTGCGGCGGGGTATGCGGGGTTTGCCATTCCAGCGATGCCGCGCCCCACGGGTTCGGCCCGGCCGGTTGGCCGTTGAAGACGCTGCGGATCAGGTTGTAGATGAACACCAGCTGGCACACGCCGACGATCAGCGCCGCCACGGTAATGAACGCATTCAGATACTGGGCGGACGGCGGGATGAATTCGTAATTCGGATAGGCGTAATAGCGGCGCGGCATGCCGAGGATGCCCAGGTAATGCATCGGGAAATAGATGGCGTACGTACCGAGGAAGGTCACCCAGAAATGCAGTTTGCCCAGCGTTTCATTCAGCAGCCGGCCGGTCACTTTCGGGTACCAGTGATAGATGCCGCCGAAGATCGCCAGGATCGGCGACACCCCCATCACCATATGAAAGTGCGCCACCACGAAATAGGTGTTGGAGAGCGGAATATCCGTGCTGACGTTGCCGAGGAACAAGCCGGTCAGCCCGCCAATCGCAAAGGTACTGATGAAGCCCAGCGCGAACAGCATCGGCGTGGTCAGGTGCAGGTTGCCGCGCCACAGCGTCAGCAGCCAGTTGTAGACCTTGATGGCGGTCGGTACGGCGATGATCAGCGTGGTGGTGGCGAAGAAGAAGCCGAAGTACGGATTCATGCCGCTCACGTACATGTGGTGCGCCCACACCACGAAGCTGAGCGCGCCGATGATCACGATCGCCCACACCATCATCCGGTAGCCGAAGATGTTCTTGCGCGCATGCACGCTGAGCAGGTCAGAGACGATGCCAAACGCCGGCAGCGCCACGATGTACACCTCCGGGTGGCCGAAGAACCAGAACAGGTGCTGGAACAGGATCGGGCTGCCGCCCTTGTAGGCCAGCGTCTGCCCCATCGACACCATCGCCGGCATGAAGAAGCTGGTGCCGAGCAGCTTGTCGAACAGCATCATCACACCGCTGACGAATAGCGCCGGGAACGCCAGCAACGCCATGATGCTGGCCACGAAAATGCCCCAGACGGTGAGCGGTAACCGCATCAGCGTCATGCCCTGCGTGCGCGCTTGCAGCACCGTGGTCACGTAATTCAGGCCGCCCATCGTGGCGGCGACGATGAAGGTCACCAGCGAGATCAGCATCAGCACGATGCCGCCATCGCTCCCCGGTGTGCCGGGCAGGATCGCCTGCGGCGGATAGAGTGTCCAGCCCGCGCCGGTCGGCCCGCCGGGTACGAAGAAACTCGCCATCAGGATCAGCACCGCCAGCAGATAGACCCAGTAGCTGAGCATGTTCAGGAACGGGAACACCATATCCCGCGCGCCGACCATCAGCGGGATCAGGTAATTGCCGAAGCCACCGAGGAAGAGCGCCGTGAGCAGGTAGATCACCATGATCATCCCGTGCATGGTGACGAACTGGTAATAGTGATTGGCATCGATGAAGGCCAGGCGGCCGGGAAAGCCGATCTGCATGCGCATCAGGTCGGACAGCACCAGCGCCACCAGCCCGACCAGAATCGCCGTGATCGTGTATTGCACCGCGATTACTTTGTGGTCCTGGCTCCAGACGTATTTGGTCCAGAAGCTTTGTGGGGCGTGGTGTTCGGCATAAGCCATCAGGGACTCCTTGGTTTTGCTCCCCTCGCCCTCGCGTGCAAGGCTTTTGCCTTGTTCAGCGACAATGGGAGAGGGGTCGGGGGAGAGGGCCGACGTTGCAAAAAAGGGCCCTCTCCCTAACCCTCTCCCGCTAATCGCTGAACAAGGCAAAAGCCTTGCACGCGAGGGCGAGGGGACAACGACAGCGCCTTTGGCGCGCGCGTTTGATTTCGCATAAGCCCGGTAAGGCGGGTTACGCTGCGCTAACCCGCCCTACGTTTTTTATTTCTGCGCTGCCTGCTCCCCACCCTTCCCGGAAAGCGATTTGATATACGCCACCAGCGCATTCACTTCCTGATCGTTCAATTCAATCTTCGGCATGATCGGCTGGAAACCCTCGACCTGTTTGGAGTTGGGCGTGGTGATGGCTTCCTTGAGATACGCGTCATCCACCTGCGCGATTTTTCCGCCAGTCAGATGCTCCTGCTTGCCATACAAACCCAGCCACGCCGGCCCCACGCCCGCACTGCCAGTGGCGCTATGGCAGGCCACGCAGCCCTTGCTTTGCGCCAGCGCCTTGCCCTGAGCGACCAATGCATCGCCAGACAAGGCCTGCGTCGGTGTGGCGGGCTGCAGCTGCGATTGTGCAAACGTGGTCTGCTTGCCCAGCCACGCCCGCCAGTCCGCCTCGCTATCCACCACCACATAGCCGCGCATATTGAAATGCCCCACACCGCACAACTGCGCACAGAGGATTTCGTAGCGGCCGGTCTGGGTGGGGGTGAACCAGAAGTAAGTCACCATGCCCGGCACCAGATTCATCCGCGCCCGGAACGGCTGCACGTAGAAATCGTGCAAGACGTCCTTGGAGCGCAGCAGCATCTTCACCGGCTTGTTCACGGGCAGATGCAATTCGGGGGCGCTGACGAGGAGGTTGTCCTGCCCGTGCGGATCAGCCGGGTTCAGGCCGAACGGATTGGCCGGGCTGACGAAGCGCACGTCGGAGGTGCCGAGCCGGCCGTCCTTGCCGGGCAGGCGGAAACTCCACTTCCACTGCTCGCCAACGGCTTCGACCACCAAGGCATCGTCGGGCGGGTTGATCAGGTCGGCATACACGAACAGCCCCGGCGCCAGCATGGCGGCGATACCCAGCGCGGTCAGGCCGATCAGGATCAGCTCCAGTTTCTTGTTCGGCGGCTGGTATTCGGCCTCGTGGCCTTCGCGGCGGCGGAAATGGAGCAGGCAATAGATGATGAAGACATTGACGGCGATGAACACCGCGCCGGTGATCAGCAGGGTGATCGAGAGCGTGTCGTCGATCAGCCCCCAATTGGACGCAAGCGGGGTAAGCCACCAAGGACTGGCGGCATGAAAGAGAACCACGCCAATCAGCAGCGCGATCAGAACGATTGCAAGCGCCATGGAGGTTCACCCCGGCTAAGGGCCGCTTCTCCGCTGTGACACTGCGGTGACAGACCCTGACGCTACCGGCCGTACTGGGCGGCCGGTTCACGCTGTATCAACTTAGCACGGGTGTAACAATCTGCCGGGGGAATGACATTGGCGATCGGGGCGGACGGTCTGCCGGTTGCCCTATCCCCTCTCCCTCGCGTGCAAGGCTCGCCTTGCTCAGCTATTAGTGGGAGAGCGTGCTTGCAAAGGTCGCTGCATGTTGTACAGACCCTCTTCCCCAGCCCCTCTCCCATAAATGGGCGAGGGGAGGACGTAGCCTCGTCCGTTACCGCACCCGTCCCAAACAAGTCTGATACCGTCCATCCACCCGCTTGGCGAACCATTCCGTGGTCAGCTTGCGGGTGATCTTCGGGCTGACCAGCCGGATTTGCGGCATGGCGGCGCGGGGCAGTTTCTGGCCGTGGGCTTCGGCCAGCTCAAACAGCTTGGTGTAGAGCGGCGTCTGGGCGAAGGCGGCGGTTTTCTCGGTCAACAAGTCGCGGCGGATCGCCTCATGGGAGAGCCCCAGCTTGCCGGCGATGCTGAACAGCGCCTGCTCGACATCGCTGGGTTTGCTGTTCGGCACCCCATTTGTGTAGACCAGCAAGTCGCCATCCAGATCGATCTTCTGGCCGGATACTTTTTCCAACGCCAGCTGAAATGCCACATTGCGGCTGGAATAGCGGCCGGCGTTGAAGTCGGCGAAGCGGTAAATCATGTCGGTATATGGCGCGGGGTATTGCAGCAGGATGGCGATGCCGAAATACAGCCCGCCCCGCCGCGTGAAGGCGGTATCGCGCACGCTGGTGGCCATCTTGTAGGGATACGGCCACGCACGGACGTGCGCTTCGGCGAACTCGACGCTGACCTGCATCGGCCCGACGGTACGGATCGGGTTCGGCATGTTGAACGGTAGGCCGAGGTGGGCGGCATCGCGCTGCATGTCCTCGAAGATCCCGTTCATATCGCGCTCGCTTTTCACGTGATCAATGCGGTACTTGTAGCTCTGCCCGTTGGGCGATGGTTTGAGCAGGGCGGTTTGCACCACCAGCAGCGGCACGTGGTAGCCAGCCGCTTTCTCGCCGATCTTCTCCCACACGATCTTGGGCAAGCCGGGCACGGTCGGGTCGCTTTGCCAGCTCGATTCTTGCTCGATCACCGCGTTGGCGGCGCAGAAATACTCCGGTGTGTAGGGGATCTTGAGCGCGGTGAAGGCATCGAGAATGTCATCCGTCCAGCCCTTGCGGTCGCTGATCTTGGGCGGTAGCAGTTGGTTCAACAGCGCCCGGCCCTGGGCTTCGGTCAGACCCGGTTTGGGCGTGGGGATTGGCACCGGGGCTGGTGTCGGCGTGGGCAGGACTTCCACGATCGGCGGCACAGGCGTTGGCGTGACGATAGGTACGGGCGTGGTCGCAGGCGGTGGCGCCACCATGGGGGCGGGCGATTGCGGGGGCTGGCTGGCGCAGCCGGCAACCAGAGTGGTGAGCAGGGCGAGGGCGGGCAGGCGGAGTTCGGACACGGTGTTTGGGGGCGGTGGGCGAGTGAAGTCGCGAGCGTAGGGGATGAGTCTGTGCGACACAATGCTGGTTTGAGTTTTAGTTATGCGGTTATGCGCCGTTGGCGCAGCTAAAAGCATTGCAGCGCGTTCCGCCGCGCGGACGGGGAAGGGACTTTGTCTCGCCAAAGCCCCCTCCACTCCAAAGGCGACCCTGCAAAAGCGTCTGTCGCAAGCGCCAGATACCCCCGCCAGCCAGCCCGTCACGGGCGGGAATCGAAAACTCGGGCCAAGGCCCTCAAACACTCGATCCCCGAAACCCCCGTGCCGGACTGGCTGGCGGGGCGCTTTTGAAAGGGGGCAGACCATCCTCACCCCGGCCCTCTCCTTGAAGGAGAGGGTGACTTGGATTGATGCGGCAGTGTTTCAAGCTGAGCTGCGCTGCTTGGTTGTCTCCCCTCGCCCGTTTACGGGAGAGGGGCCGGGGGAGAGGGCACTCCCACGGGTCGCGCTCTTTTCACGACCCTCACCCTAACCCTCTCCCACAAGTGGGCGAGGGGACAGATCACCTTAGTGCGTCGTTCATTGCACAAAACAGTGGCTGCTGTTCATAACCCCCCTGGTTGCACTGCGCGCCTTTACTCCCTTTCAGCAGCGCCAACCTTTGTTGAACTGCGATGCCACGCATTACCCAACCACCTCACCCGGCATAGAATGCAGCGTCTCACCAATTCCCCTCCAATGTCATGACTGCCACCCCGCGCATCCTGCTGCTCGAAGATGAAGCCGCCATTGCCGATACGCTGATCTTCGCCCTCAGTCGTGAAGGCTTTACCGTGCACTGGCATAGCCTCGCCTCGGAGGCGGAGGTCGCGCTCGCAGCCGGCGGCGTCGATCTGCTGATCCTCGACGTCGGCCTGCCCGATGCCAACGGGCTGGACGTGCTCAAGCGCCTGCGCCGCACGTCCGAGCTGCCGGTATTGATGCTGACCGCCCGTGCCGACGAGGTGGATCGCATCGTCGGGCTGGAGCTGGGGGCGGATGATTACGTGGTGAAGCCATTCAGCCCGCGTGAAGTGGCGGCGCGGGTGAAGACCATCCTCAAGCGGGTCAAGCCAGCCGCGACGACCGCACCCGCGCCAACCAACCATTTCGAGCACGATGCCGCTGGCCGGCGCGTGCGTTATCACGGCGCATGGCTGGTGCTCACGCCGTCCGAATACCGCGTGCTGATCCTGCTATTGGCGCAACCGGGCCGCATTTTCAGCCGCGCCCAGTTGCTCGATGCGTTGGGCGAAGCGGCCGAAGACAGCTTCGAGCGCACCATCGATAGCCACATCAAGAGCCTGCGCGCCAAGTTGCGCGAGATCACGCCGGCACAAGACCCGATCGAGACGCATCGTGGCTTCGGCTATGCCTTGAGCGCGGATTTGCTCTGACATGCGATTCAGCCTGCGCATCTTTCTCGGCTACTTCCTCTTTGTCGGCCTGACCGGTTGGTACGTGCTGACCCTGATTCGGGACGAGATCAAGCCGGCGGTGCGCCAATCGGCCGAGGAAGTGCTGATCGATTCATCCAACCTGCTGGCCGAGCTGATCCGCCCGGATTTCGTCTCCGGCCGGCTCGATCAAGGCCGTTTTGCAGGGGCCGTGGCGGCGTATCTGGCACGCTCGCCCAAGGCGGCGGTGTGGGGCTTGGACAAGGGCAAGCTCGACCTGCGCGTGTACGTGACCGATGCACGCGGCATCGTGCGGCTAGATTCGGCAGGGAGTGCGGTCGGGCAGGATTACAGCGGCTGGCGTGATGTCTACCTGACCTTGCACGGCAAGTACGGCGCGCGGTCCAGCATGGCCGATCCGGCTGATCCCGGCTCGACGGTGATGTATGTCGCCGCCCCGATCATCGATCAGGGTCGCATCGTCGGCGTGCTGACGGTCGCTAAGCCCAATACCGCCATGCAGCCCTATATCGATCGCGCCCGCGCCAAGCTGTGGCGGGCCGGGTTGATGCTGGTGGCGGTCAGTCTGCTGGCGGGGGCGCTGTTCTCGTGGTGGCTATCACGCGGTATTGCCCGGCTGACGGACTTCACGCGGGCGGTGCGCGACGGCAAGCCCGTACCGGTGCCGGCGTTCCCGGCCAACCGTGAACTGGCGCATCTGGCCGATGCCTTGGGCGAAATGCGCGACCGGCTGGAGGGCAAAGCCTATGTCGAGCATTACGTGCACGCGCTCACGCACGAGTTGAAGTCGCCGCTGGCGGGGATTCGCGGCTCGGCCGAGCTGCTGGCGGAACCGCTGGACGAGGCGGCGCACAAGCGCTTTCTCGGCCATATCCAGAACGAAACCGCCCGCATGCAGGCCATCGTCGACCGGCTGCTGGATTTGGCCCGGCTGGAAGCACGTCATGGCTTGACCGACCCGGAAAGCGTGCCGCTGGCCGACGTCGCCACCACCGTGCTGGCGGCGCTCGAACCACAACGGCAAGGCCGGCTGAGCGAGGTGGATGTGCCAAGCGATGCCGTCGTGACCGGCGAACGTTTTTTGCTGGAGCAAGCACTCCGCAACCTGCTGCAGAACGCCCTCGATTTCACCCCAAGCGACGGCGTGATCCGCATCGCCGCCACGCCGGTGGCAAGCGGCTGGCAAATCACCGTCCACAACGACGGCCCCGCCATCCCCGACTACGCCTTGCCGCGCCTGTTCGAACGCTTCTATTCCTTGCCCGGCCCGGGCCGTGAGCGCAAAGGGACTGGCTTGGGCTTGGCGCTCACCCGCACCATTGCCGAGCTGCACGGCGGCAGCGCGACGCTGGCCAATGACCCGGCGGGCGGCGTGGTCGCGACGTTGATTCTGGCCTGATCGATGTCGTTTCAAACGTAGTTACACAACCGCCTGACAATCGGGCGACAGCAGTAAAAAAAATGGGCCAAACTGAATCTCCGCCCCTTTTGCCGACCCGATCACCATGCTGCCGGAACTGGCCGAATTCGAAGACATCATCTTGCAGTCTGGCCCGCTCCTGCGCGTGAAACAGCATGGCGAAGTGGCGGTCGGGAGTGCGCGTTTGCCGCTCTATAGCGCCAGTTTGGGCAGCGAGAAGCCGGATGCGCCGGTGCTGGGGTTTTTCGCTGGCGTGCATGGCCTGGAGCGGATCGGCAGTCAGGTCTTGCTCGCTTTCTTGCGCAGCCTGCTGGTGCGCCTGCGCTGGGATAGCAGCCTGCAGCGCAAATTCGAAACCATACGGCTGGTGTTCATGCCGCTGGTCAATCCGGCCGGCATGGCGCTGGGCACGCGCTCCAACGCCGAGGGCGTGGATTTGATGCGCAACGCGCCGATCGATGCACTGGAGAAAACGCCGTTCCTGCTGGGCGGCCACCGCATCAGCCCGAAACTGCCGTGGTATCGCGGTAAACCGGATGCCGGCATGGCGAGGGAAAACCTCGCGTTGTGCAAGGTAGTGCAAGAGGAGCTGTTCTGTAGCCCGTTCAGCATCGCGCTCGATTGCCACTCGGGCTTTGGCCTGTGCGACCGGGTGTGGTTTCCCTATGCCTATACCCGCACGCCCATCCAGCATTTGCCGGAAATCCATGCGCTCAAATCGCTGTTCGACCAGACCTACCCGCACCACCCCTACGTGATCGAACCGCAGGCACGGCAGTACCTGACGCATGGCGATGTGTGGGATTACCTCTATCAGCTGTCGCGCCAGCCGGGGACGGGCGTATCCGGCCGGGTGTTCCTGCCGCTAACGCTGGAGTTGGGCTCGTGGCTATGGATCAAGAAAAACCCGCGCCAGTTGCTGTCCTTGCTGGGCATGTTCAACCCGGTGGTGCCGCATCGCCGGCAACGGGTGCTGCGCGGGCATCTGCTGCTGCTGGAGTTTCTGGTGCGGGCGGTGCATGACAACGCCCGTTGGCTGCCGGATGAAATCGAGCGCATCGATCACCTGCGGCTGGCCGAATCCCTTTGGTACTCGGGCATACGCAAATGACCACTTGGGTGCTGCTGCGCGGTTTGATCCGCGAATCCCGCCACTGGGGCGGTTTTCTGGAGACGGCCCGTGCCCACTGGCCGGAAGCCCGCATCGTCACGGTGGATTGGCCCGGCAACGGGGCGCTGCACGCGCAAGAGAGTCTGGTTCGCATCGAGGACATGGTGGCGCATGTGCGCGATACCTTGCAGCAGCAGGGCGAAACCGGGCCGTTCCACGTGCTGGCGATCTCCCTTGGCGCGATGGTGGCGGTGGCATGGGCCGATGCGTGGCCGGCTGAGATCGCCGCCTGCGTGCTGGTGAACACCAGCCTGCGGCCATTCAGCCCGTTTTATCACCGGCTGCGCCCGCGCAATTACGCGACGCTGCTGGCAATGCCGGCCCGCAATGCCTTGGCGCAGGAACAGGCGATTTTGCGCATTACCACCCAGACCAGCCCCACCGCCGTGCTGGAGGACTGGTTGCCCTACCGGCAGCAATATCCCGTTGGCTGGCGTAATGCGATCCGGCAAATCCGCGCCGCCGCCACCTACCGCGCACCACGCCAAAAACCGGCTGTGCCAATGCTGCTGTTGTGCGGCGGGCAGGATCAACTGGTCGACCCGCGTTGTTCGACGACGCTCGCGCAGGCATGGCAGGCGCCGTGTGTGGTGCATCCGACGGCGGGGCATGATTTGTCGCTGGATGACGGGGCGTGGGTGTTGGGGGAGATCAGTTGCTGGATGGCAGGTGCGGCGTGATGCCCGTGTGGCGTTCTGTGTTACGTGGCCCGATGGGTTACGGCTTTTGGGCCTAACCCATCCTACGCGCGGCGAGCGTTTGTTGCCGCGCCAGCCCTCACCCCCGGCCCCTCTCCCACAAGTGGGCGAGGGGAGACAATCGTGGCTCAGCCTAGTTGGAACCATTGCAGCATCAAATAACGTCACCCTCTCCTTCAAGGAGAGGGTTGGGGTGTGGATGGTCTGCCCCCCCTTTCAAAAGCGCCCCGCCAGCCAGATCGGCACGGGGGTTTCGGGGATCGAGTGTCTGAGGGCCTTGGCCCGAGTTTTCGATTCCCGCCCGTGACGGGCTGGCTGGCGGGGGAATCTGGCGCTTGCGACAGACGCTTTTGCAGGGTCGCCTTTCTTGGCTTACTTTCTTTGGCGAGACAAAGAAAGTGAGTCGGCCCGCGGGACGAACTCCCGCTGTAATGCCTTTAACCGCGCCAAAGGCGCATAACCATTTGTATTTGAAAACACGCACCCCCTCTCCTCCACATCCCCTCCACTTCATCTCCATCATCCCTCCAGATTCACAGTGCATCGTCGCCGTATCGGGGCAACCCATCACGGAGAGATGAACATGAAAAAAACCGTTGGAATCAAATTGCTGGCCATCGGCCTGCTGGTACTGGTGTTGATGGTGGTGCTGTCACTGGTGCGCTCCCTGGTGAACGAGCGGCAACAACGCGCGCAATCGGTGGTGGCGGAGATCGCCGAACACAGTGCGCATGCGCAGACGCTGGTCGGGCCGTTCCTCGTCATGCCGTACACGCAGACCGAGTGGACGCTTACCGAGCGCACCCAAGACAACAAACAGGTGAAGGAATGGCAATCGGGCAACGAGGTGGCGCAGACCTTGCTGATCCAGCCGGACAAGCTCGATGTGACCGGCGATGTGGCGGTGACCATGCTCAAGCGCGGCATTTTCCAGGTGCCGGTGTACAAGTCCGGCCTCAAGCTCGCCGGGCGCTTTGCCGTGCCGGCGCGGAACAGCGTGGAGGTGCGCGGTGAGCAGGGTGGCAAGCGCTATGAATATCGCTGGGGTCAGCCTTATCTGGCCGTCAGCGTGAGTGATGCGCGCGGGCTGGGTGCCATTGCGGGGACGGCGGGCGGCGGGGCGCTGAGCTTTTTGCCGGGCAGCAAACAGCCTTGGTTAGGGGCGGGCGTGCATGCCGATTTGCAGGGCACACCGGGCGCGGTGGCACAGGCGCTCGATTTCTCGCTGGCGCTGACCTTGTCCGGCACTGAAACGCTGAACGTGACTCCGGTCGGCAAGGCGAACCGTCTGGCGCTGTCGGGCGATTGGGCGCATCCGAGCTTTGTCGGCCCCTTCGCGCCGAGCGAGCGCAGCACGGCTGCCAATGGCTTTACGGCCGAATGGCAGGCCAATGACTGGGCGACTGGCCTGACCGACGAGGTGCTGGCGCGTTGCGTTGCCGCCGGCAAGGATTGCGCGCAACTCGGCGTGGGCAGCTTTGGCTTGCGTTTGATCGACCCGGTGGATCGCTACCTGCTGGTCGAGCGGACGGTGAAATACGCTGAGTTGTTCCTGCTGCTGACCTTCGGCGCGTTCTTCTTGATGGAAGTGCTCAAGAAGCTGGCGGTGCATCCGGTGCAATACGGGCTGGTCGGGCTGGCGCTGGCCTTGTTCTTCCTGCTTACGCTGTCGCTGTCCGAACATATGGCATTTGCTGCGGCGTACTGGATTGCGGCAGGGGCTTCGATTGCGCTGCTGGGTTACTACGTGAGCCATGTGCTGGCCGGCTGGCGACGCGGCCTGGGCTTTTCGGCCTTGCTGGCGGTCTTGTATGGCGTGCTGTTCGGCATCCTGCAGTCGGAAGACATGGCGCTGTTGTTGGGGAGCCTGGTGCTGTTCGGTTTGCTGGCCGTGGTGATGGTGATCACGCGCAAGGTGAACTGGTATGGCGTGGGGCGGGGGGAGGCGGAGCTGGGTGAGGTGGCGTAGGTTTTGCAGGATGGGTTGAGCGTAAGCGATACCCATGCGGTTTGGCTGAACGTGAACGATGGGTATCGCAAGCTCAATCCATCCTACGAAGCCGAGTTCCCTCTCCCACGGTCCCTGAACAAGGCAAAGCCTTGCACGGGATGGGAGAGGGGAGCTGCATTGTGACTCCGTAACCCGGACGGCTCGCCGGCCGGGGTCGCTGCCCGATATCGCAGCTCCCCGGCCAGCAAGCTGTCCGGGCTACGGTTTCCCGGGCGCTTGATCCGGCGGCTCGGTCCCGTCGCTGGCCTGCTCCGCTGTCTGATCAATCAAGGTGCGGCTGGCGGCGGCCGTGCGTTCCGCCAGCGCCCGCACTTCTTCGGCCACCTTGGTGAAATCGCGCCCTTGCTGGCCGGCATCAGCGGCTTCGTTGGCGGCGCTGAGCGCGAGCAGATTGGTCTGGTCGGCGATTTCGCGGATGGCTTGCACCAGTTGCCCGAGCTGGGCCGAGTATGTCTGCCATGTTTCCACCGTCGCATCGCTGGCCGGCTGCATCTGATCCATCAAGGTGAAAAGCCGGCTCGACATCACTTCGATCGCCTTGGCGGCGCTGGCGCTCGATTGCGATTGCACTTCACTGGCCCTGACCATTTGCGCCGCCGCGTGGGCCAGCCGGGTGGCGGCGACTTCCACCGAATGGGTGTTGATCTTCAGCCCGGCGAGCAGCGCAAACAGGTGATCCGCCAACTGGTTGAATGCCTGGCCCATCTCGGCGAATTCGTCATTGCCGGTGCTGCGGACGGTATGGGTCAGGTCGCGCCGTTCCGCCAACTCCCGCAGGGCGGTTTGCAATTCGCCCAGCGGCTGCAGGATGGCGTTTTTCAAGCGCCAACCCAGTAGCACCGTGGCGGTCAGCAATAGCAGCGAACCCGCCGTGACGGTGATCAGGCTGTTGCGCGCGCTCTGACGCAAGGTGGCGGAGCGGGCCGTCAGCTGGGCGATCAGTGCGTCTTCCACGGTTTTGGTGGCGTCGATCTTGGCCGTGGCGGCGGTAAACCAGGCATCGGGCGTGATGCTGTCATCCACGCCAGCGGCCGCGCCGGTTCGGAGCAAGGTGTTGCGCAGCCGTGCGACCTTGGTGAAGGACGGGCTGGCCGTCAGCTGTGCCCACGCTGCGGTGGCGGATGTACCGCCCGCCAGCGCGAATTGCCGGCCACAGCTGTTTTCCTCACCCATCAGGACGGCGATGTCCTGCAGCAATGCTGGCTCGAGCTGGTTGGCGACCAAGGCACCGTTGAGGCGGGCTCGTTGCTGCCCCATGCTTTCCTTGGCGCATTGCAAGGCGGACAAGGCGGCGACCCCGCTTTTGAGTTCGGCCTCGTCCAGCGTTGCGGCGATGGTCGGGGTGAGCAGCATGGCGTTGCCGATCAGCGCGGTGTAGGCCGTGAGCGCTTGCGACGGGAGCAGTCGATGGGTCTCGACGGCACGCCGCCGGCCGTGCAGTTCGATCAGCGATTCTTTCCAGCTTTCATATCGCCATGCCGCGCTCAGCGACATGGCTTCGCTGCCCGGCAGTTGGGCGATGGCCTCGTCGACCCGCTCACGGGCAGCAAACATGACCGCGTGCGATACCCGCGGGCCGGAGAGAAAGCCGACGCTGGAACCTCGCTCGATCTGCAAGCCATGCACCACCCGCGCTACGGCCAGCGCGGCATCGAGGTCGGTATCCGTGGTGCGCATCGCGGTGTAGGCATGCCAATCCCGCATGGCCAGCTGGCCGGCGAACACCAGCAAACCGGCGATCGGCGCGGCGATCATCAGTAGCAATTTTTGCCTGATGCGCATTGGATGCTGTTCCTGTCTCTTTCTGTTGGGGTTGGGCGGTCCTCAGTGTCTGGATTGCCGCAGTAAGGTCAGTACATCGTCCAGCGGCATCGGCCGGGCGAACAGAAAACCCTGGTATTGCTCGACGCCGAGCGTATCCAGCAAATGAAACTGTTCTGCGGTCTCGATGCCTTCGGCGACGGTGTGCATGCCGAGCGACTTGCACAGGTTCACCACGCCGGTCAGTACGCGTTGCGATTTGATGTCCTCGTGGACGTCGGTCAGAAAGCTGCGGTCGATCTTGATGGTGTCGAACGGTAGGCGGCTCAGGTAGCTGAGTGACGAATAGCCGGTGCCAAAGTCATCCATCGCGATGGGAAAACCATCGGCGCGCAGGGCGCTAAGCCGTCGCACCGGGGCATCCGAATCCTGCAGGAAGATGGATTCGGTGACTTCCAGCTCAAGCTGCTCCGGGTAGATGCCATGTTGGGCGCAGGCCTCATGCAGCACCTGATCCAGCTGGTCGTCCATGATCTGCAGCGGCGAGACGTTGACCGCCACTTGCATGGGGTAGCCCTGGCGGGCCAGTTCCGCCGCGTAGGTTGCGGCCCGGCGGATGGCCAGGCGCCCCAGTGCGACCGCCAGGCCGCTTTGCTCCGCGAGCGGAATGAACAAGCCGGGTGAGATATGGCCATGCTGCGGGGTGTGCCAGCGCGCCAGCAATTCCGCGCCCACGATGCGGCGGTGGGCGTCGAACTTGGGCTGCAGCATGAAGTCGAGGGCATCGTGTTCGATGCTGGAACGCAGTTGCGCCAGCAGTGTGACGCGCTGCAGGGCATCGGCCGCCAGCGCCTCGTGATACACGACGCAGCAGTTCTTGCCGGCGTGCTTGGCGGCGTACATCGCGGCATCGGCATGGCTCAGTAGCGTTTCCACATCGCTGCCGTGGGCCGGGGCCAGCGCGATGCCGATGCTGCCGGAGATGCTGATGGTGTGGCGACGGATGTCCATGCGCTGGCTCAGCGTGGTGAGGATCTGCCGCGCTACCCGCAGCGGCCGGTCCACGTCGATGCCGGGGTTGAGCATGACGACGAACTCGTCGCCGCCCCAGCGGGCCAGCATGTCTTCCAGCTCCAGCGTGGCCATCAGGCGGCGCGTCATGACCTGCAGTAGCTCGTCGCCGGCATCGTGGCCGAGTGAGTCGTTGACTTCCTTGAAGCCGTCCAGATCGATGAACAGGATCGCCAGCGGGCGGATGGTGGAGAGCCGCGCCATCTCTTGCGCCAGCCGCGCCTGCAGCGTGGCCCGGTTGGGGAGCTGGGTGAGGGTGTCGAAACGGGCGACCCGCTCCAGTTCGTTGGCCGCGCGCCTGCGGTCGGTGATGTTGCGCATCGTGGCAATCAGGTAGGACGAGCGGCCGTCTTCGGCAGCAAAGCGGCTGAGCGTGACTTCCACCGGAATGCGGTTGTCGTTGGGGTCGCGGAACGTGCTTTCGCACTGGGCATGGCCCAGCCGGCCGAACTGATGCAGCGCGTCGTTGGTGAGGTCGACGTAGTTCGACAGGTGCGAGCCGACCACGGCATCGCTCCCCCCCGCCAACAGCGTATGAAAGGCCGCATTGGCTTCGATGATCTGCCAGGCCTCGGTCAACACCATCATGGCATCGCGCGAGCTGGCGAAGGCCGATGCCATCAGGCGGAAGGAGTGTTCCGTTTCGCGATAGGTGGTGATGTCCTTGGCGGTGCCGACAATGCGCAGCGCCCAGCCATCCGGATCAGTGGCGACCGCTTTGCCGCGAATGCGCACCCAGCGCCAGCCTTCGTAATGGCGATAGCGCACCGCCATATCGAGCAATTCGCTCGCGCCGGAGGCGTGCACGGCCCAGCTAAGCAGGGCCTGGTTGATGTCATCCGGATGCACCCGCGCCATGAAGTCCGGCAACAGGCCGCGGCTGATCACCGGCGGGTTATCCGCGCTCGGGAAGGCTCGCATGATGTATTCGTCGTTGTCGGCCGACCACTCCCAGATGGATTCGCCGCTGGCCCAAAGCGCCAGTTCCAGCAGATTCTGGGAATGGGCTGACCGCTGCATCGCTTCATACAGCGCCAGGCTTTTTTCGTTGAGGAGTTGCTCGGCCGCCTTGCGCGCCGCCCGTTCGCGTTCCAGACGCCGTTCCAGCACCGCTAGCGATGCGGGTGGGTCCGTTGTAGGGAGCGGCAGGCTGACTGACATGGGGGCTGATCGGTTGGCGCAGGGCGCGCACTCAGGCCAATTCAAGTTTGAACACGGTGGCTGTATCCGGCGGCGGGGCTTTTTCCTGGCTGATGGTGACCGGGGTGCCGAAATGCTCGGCCACGCCTTCCATCAGGCCCATGGCCAGGGCCTCCATCGAACGGGGCGAACGGTAGGTCAGCGTCATCGAGCGGGCATCGCGCTGCAGCACTTCGAAGCGTGGCAATTGCGCATCCGGGTAGAGCTTGCGCACTTCGCGATGGATTTCGGCATCCACGCTGGCCAGTAGCTCGAAGATGTCCTTCTTGCTCGTAAAGAAAGAGGGATAGGCCCGCACGAACACCCGCAGCAGATGACGGCCAAAGGCCTGCACCAGGGTTTCGACCGGTGTGCCGGTCAGCTGGGATAGCGTGACCACCAATCGGATGATTTCATCGTGCGGGTAATAGCCAACTGCCGTGTATGCGCCACCATGCGGCAGGTTGGCTGCCACGAGCATCTCGTCGGCCAGTTCAGGCGAGTAGGTGGATTCCACCATCTCGACGAATTCGGTGAAGACCATGCCTAGCATTTGCGTTCTCCTGCCTTGCCCCGGGCGCGGCGAATGAGCGCGCTGCCGGGGCTGTCTCTGACCTTAGTCGATGGCGAGCGGAATACGGGGCGGAAAGGGCTGACCGGCGCGGACAGGAATGGGACAAGCCGACCGGCGGTGTTTTGGGTGGAAGGTATGGACGGCTGGGGGCGAATGAAATGTAGGGCGGGTCATTTGACCCGCGCGGGGTATCGAGGGCATTGCGCGCTGAATTCGCGGGTTACGCCCTATAGCTGAGCGAAGCAAGCTTCGCACGCGAGGACTAACCCGCGCTACCCGCGTGCTCCCTACTTGAGCGGAATCGTCTGATCCAGCACCGGTACGGCGGTGATCGCGTTATCCGGGCTGCCGTCGATCAATTTGTCCGAGTAGGTCAGGTAGGTGAGCGCATTGCGCTTCGGGTCGACGATGCGCACCACCCGCACGTGTTTGAAGATGAACGAAGCCCCTTCGCGAAACACTTCTTCCTGCCGTTTGATCGGGCCATTGAAGCGGATCGGCCCCACCTGCCGGCATGCCACCGAGAAACGCGACGGGTCTTTGGCGATGCCGACCGCGCCGGAAATACCGCCCGCCTTGGCGCGAGATACATAACAGGCGATGCCTTGCACGGCCGGGTCGTCAAAGGCTTCGACGACGACCTTGTGATTCGGCCCGATCAGCTGGAAGGCGGTGTCGACCGAACCGATTTCTTCGGCGCGGGCGGTGAGGGATAGCGTGGTGGCCAGCATTGCAGCGGCGAGGATGGCTTGGCGGAACAGGGGCATGGTCGAACTCCGGTGTAATTTGAATGAGAAGGCGGAACCAAGCGGGTTCGGTATGGAGAATATTGTAGGAGCGAGCTTGCTCGCGATTGCATCGCCCGACGACGTCCCCGTAGCCCGGACGGCTTCGCCGGCCGGGGCCGCTATGGATCAAATTCCGGCCGGGGCCGCTATGGATCAATTTGTACTGTGGGCAATGGTCACGACGTTACCCCGGCCGGCACAGCCGTCCGGGCTATGGGGAAAGCGTATGGTTACGCACGAAGATGCCGACGACATGCGCAGGATCAAGACCGGCCGTCATGCCGTCCGGTCGTCAGCGCTTGGCATCCAACACCCTCCCCAACACCTGCCCACGAATCGCTGCCGCCGGGTCGCCCTGCAACGCCGCTGCGGCATACCAATAACGCGCCAGCTTCAGGTTCTTTGGTGCGCCATCGCCGTGTTCATACAGGGTCGCAATGATGTATTGCGCGCCCATGTCACCATTCTGGGCGGCTTCGCGATACCAGCGGGCGGCGAGGATCAGGTCATGGGGCGCACCCCGGCCGAGGAAATATTGCGTGGCGAGGCTGACTTGCGCCTGCACGTGGTTTTGCCGGGCGGCGTGTTCGAACCAGCGGGTGGCGATGGCTTGATTGCGCGCCACGCCATCGCCGTTTTCATACAACAGGCCGAGGGCGAATTGCGCCTGGGCGAGTCCGGCATCGGCCGCCTGGCGTAACCACGGCAGGGCTGCGGCTTTGTCGGCCGGCACACCTTGGCCGCGCAGCACCATCATGGCGTAGTTGAATGCCGCCAGCCGGTCGCCATAGCCGGCTTCCAGTCTGTAGAGCGCGGCGGCGCGTGGGTAGTCGCCCCGTTCATAGGCTTGCCAGCCACCTTCTGCCCATGCCGGTCGGGTGAACATCAGCAGCAGAAAGCCGGCGTAGAGGATGCGCATGAATGCCTCGCAATGGGAGAGCCCAAGCCCGTTAGTCCCGGTGTAGTCGTCTTGTGTAGTCGATGTACAACCTCATTTCATGACAGCTTGTTGCGCGCTGCATGATCGCATCTTGAAGGGAGTACGGCAGCGGCGCATGTCTGCCAGCGCGTGAACAGCCGCACCGCTATAACGTCACTATCCAATGCAATCCAAGCACTGCGTGCAAACCTCTTGTAATCAAACCCTTATCAAGAATTGGAGATAGCAATGAAAGTCGGTGTAATGGGTTCTGGCGATGTAGCGAAAACGTTGGCGGCCGGCTTTCTGCAGCATGGCCACAAGGTCATGATCGGCTCGCGTGAGGCCGCCAAGCTGGCTGACTGGCGTGCAGAGCATTCGATGGCGGCCACCGGCAGCTTTGCCGATGCAGCCAACTTCGGTGATTTGGTGGTGCTGGCGGTCAAAGGCAGCGCGGCGGCCGAGGCGGTACGGCTGGCCGGCGACGGTATCAACGGCAAGGTGGTGATCGATGCCACCAACCCGATTGCCGATGCCCCGCCCGTGAACGGCGTGCTGCAGTTCTATACCGAGCTGAACGATTCGCAGATGGAACGGCTGCAGCGTGAGTTTCCGCTGGTGCGCTTCGTCAAGGCATTCAATTCGGTCGGCAATGCGCGCATGGTGAATCCGCAATATGCCTATGGCCGGCCGACCATGTTCATTTGCGGCAACGATGCCGAAGCCAAGGCGGTGGTCTCTGGCGCGCTGGATGAGTTTGGCTGGGATGTGGCTGATATGGGCGCGGTCGAGTCAGCTCGTGCCATCGAGCCGCTGTGCATGCTGTGGTGCATCCACGGCTTTACCCAGAACGAGTGGACGCATGCCTTCAAGTTGCTGCATGCCTGACCGGGGAGACGATCATGGCGATTACCCGCATCAATGAATTCCATGCCATTGAAGGCAAAGGCGATGCGCTGGCGGCCGTGTTCGGTACGACCATCGTGCCATCGATCCGGCAGGCGGCTGGCTGCATCTCGTGCGAATTGCTGCGAAGCGTGGACGAGCCAGGGCGCTTCGCGGTGGTCGAGGTCTGGGACAGCGTCGAGGCGCACAAGGCGTCGCTTGCTGAAGTCCCGCCGGAGTTGTTTCTGCAGGTGAAACCGCTGCTATCTACGCCGCCGACCGGCCATTATTACCGCGCAGGATGACAGCCACATGCGCGGGCACAGAGGGATTGTGCCTATGGGGGGTGATCGGGCACGGCGTTAAACTGGCGCCGTTTCTCGCCCTTATCCCAGACCACATCCAAGAAGGTTCCGGCCGTGCACGTCACGATCTATCACAACCCGCGTTGCACCAAATCCCGCGATACCCTGGCGCTGCTACAGGCGCGCGGTATCCAGCCTGATGTCGTTGAATACCTGAAAACCCCGCCGGATGCGGCGACGCTTGAGAGGCTGCTCGGCTTGCTCAAACTCGAACCGCGCGAGCTGATGCGGCGCAAAGAGGCCGAATATGCGGTACTTGGCCTGGATAACCCAGCGTTGACGCGCACGCAGTTGATCGCGGCGATGGCTGAACATCCGGTACTGATCGAACGCCCGATCGTGGTCGTCGATGACGACCGCGCAGCCTTGGGCCGGCCGCCGGAAGCGATCTTTTCATTGTTTGTTTAAACCCGATGACGCACTGACCTGAGGCCGGGGGACGAGATGAACCAATCCTATCAACCGATTTCGTGCACGCTGCACGATTACCTCGAAATCGCCTGCATGCGCCATTACACCCTGCGCGTGGAGCGCATCGCCGGGCCGGAAACCGAAGGCCGGGCGCTTGATGTATTCGGCCGTGATCGGGTTGAATACCTGTTGCTCGATACCGTGCACGGCCAAGTGGAAGTGCGGCTGGATGACCTCAAGGCCATCACGCCGCAGGATGCCGGCGCGCAGTTCGGACGGATTGACTTCGCGTAATCCGTTTCGGCCGGCCATTCTTGAAATGGCGATACCAAGGAGCGTTTGTTCATGGCTAGGGCTGCGACGAACTTATCGACCTCTCGCTCGGCAGGTTTCGGGATGACGGCCAAGCGGATACCTGTGTTGTACTTTGTCGCTGCACTGATGTTTGCCATTCGCCCGGCCGCGGCTGGCACCCAGGAGCAACAGCTGCTGGAAACGGTGCGTGGCTTCTATGGCTGGGCCCTGCAGAATGGCGATCAGACCGTCAAACTCGAACCGCGTATCAAGGACATTGCCGGTAGCACGCGGTTTTATCTGGATATGACCACGTTGACGCCGTTCACGGCGCGATTCATGCAGTCCGGCTATTTCGCGGCTGATTTTCCGGATGCGGTGGCGCGCTATTACCGTCGCTACGATGCGCAATTCAAAACCCTGAAGCAGGCGGAATTTGATGAAATGGCCCGCGACGGGCGTGGCCCGCAGATGGACGTCGAAGATATGGATATCTTCTTTTGCGCGCAGGAATACGAGTACAAGCGCAAATTCATCCAGGGCATGAAAATCAAATCTGCCTCGTTTGCGGCATCGACAGCGCAAGCGGTCATCGTCTCCCCGTACAAATGGGAAACCACCTTCCATTTCAGAAAGGTGGGCAGCCGCTGGTTGATTGCTGGCTATTGCGTGTTCGAATAGCACTACCGAGTTGGCTGATCGAGTCAGTGCCAATCCGGCCGTAGCTGATCGATCTTGCCAATCAACTGATTTGCCATGATGTCGTGGTCGGCCTGACTGGGGTGCCAGTGGCAGGCGGTAAGCTGAATATCGCTGTATTCGACATAGGCGATACGGTCATCGCCGGCCTGCCGGGCTTGGGCGACCACCTCTTGCACCAGCGGCCGCAGTGCGTCGTTGGGCCAGAGCCGGGTAGCAGTGGTGATGATTTGGGCGTCCTTATTGTGCGAGCGCAAATCAGCAAGAAACTTGAGATAGGCGTTCTTGTATTGCGCTGCTAATGATTCTGCCGTCCATGTTTCACCGGCTTTCACATTGGTCGAAAAATCGTTGATTCCCAAACCGATCACAATCAACTGCGGATGCCATTTGGCGTCGCGATAGGTGCTGCTGGCCTCGTTTTGCAGCGTTCGTGGGTAATAGGTACGAAAATCCTCTCTGGGCTGATTACC
Organism: Andreprevotia chitinilytica DSM 18519; assembly: GCF_000711875.1. Classification (GTDB taxonomy): domain Bacteria; phylum Pseudomonadota; class Gammaproteobacteria; order Burkholderiales; family Chitinibacteraceae; genus Andreprevotia; species Andreprevotia chitinilytica. The sequence continues at coordinate 86,089 of NZ_JONM01000004.1, read as the reverse complement.
TTCCCAGTTCCGCACCATGCCCATGCCGGACATCGCATTCACCTGCCAATCCGCGCCGTAGTGTTTCGCCACTTTGATCGCAAAACCCTGGCCGACATCGGAATTGGCCGCGATAACGTCCTGACTGCATTCGCGCTGGTTTTTCAGATTCCCCAAGGCGGCTGTCCACGAGTCACCGATGAATTCGATTTGCCGGCTGGAGGGGGGCGGTGCGGGGAGCCAACGGCCACCGTCCAGAACAAAGCCAACTACCTTGCCAGCCTGGCCCGGTGATTCGGTACGCTTGATGAGGTCCAGCTGGTGCGGCCCAGCGCTCAAACCCTTGATCCAGACCGTGCGCTGGCCGCTTTGCGGCGGGATGACCTTGGCTTCTTTGTGGTCGATTTCGGCGGTGTAGTAATTGCTGGCGTCATCGAGCGTGATGCCAATGGCGGTGCCGTCAAAGCGGGTACTGAGCATGACCCCGGGCCAGGTCGAGCGCCAGCCGTTGAGTTGGGCGTCGATGCGCCCAAGGCTGACCACCTTGGCGCTGGTCTCTTCGGTCGCCGTTCCCGTCGTGGCGGCCGAAGCATAGGCGGATAGAACCGTGGCGCTGAGCAAAACAGCGCGAAAAATGGCTTGCATGGTGGTCTTCACTCCATCGATTTTTATTCGCCAGATTGTGTGTACTGGCTCTCGTGCTTGTTTTATGAATGTACGGCTCCTCTTGCCGTGTAATCAGCGTGGCTCATTTTAGAAACATCTTGTGCAGCGACTGGCCATGAAAGGTGATGAGGTCATCCACCTTCCAGCAATTGTCTGCGCCGTCCCGTTTGAATTTCAGGGTGGTGTGGCGATGCGAATAGTGTTTGTTGTCGACGGTGAATCTGAAGTTGAACTGCACAGTGGATTCGGTCGGCGTGAGCTGCATGACTTTGTATTCAAATGGCGGCGTGGCTTCGCCGTCTTGGGCGTCGTCCCAAGGCTCCGCATCCAGGCTGCAGATGTCGTTGGCCTTTATGCAACGGTCTTCGCGATCAATCGCTTTCAGAAACGCGGGGTGGATGAGTTGGCGCGCCTCGGCAGAGGGCTCCTGATAGAACTCTCGATGTTTTTCCCGGAGCACTTTTGCGAGTGCAACCGGCGAATCGTTAAAGCAGGTGGCGTAAGCGCTACTGGAACAGGCGGCAATGATGAGCAATGCGAGGGCGGTTTTCATCGGCTTGATGCTTTGGTGTTGGGATGGTTGATGGCTCGACCTAGGTTAGCGCATGGCAATGTCGTACGCATCGCCTGCTGGGTAGGCCAAACCAGTTGGCAAGGAATGGCTTTGCGACCAGCGGTGGGGTGAAGATCGGCGGGGGTAGCAGATTTTGTAGCCCAAAGAACTTGAGCCGGTGGGGCGAGCGTCGCCGCGAGAGTAGGGCGAAGAGGCTCAGGAAATAAAAAACCCCTGATCAATTTTTTCAATTGAATCAGGGGTTTCGTATTGGTTGCGGGAGCAGGACTCGAACCTGCGACCTTCGGGTTATGAGCCCGACGAGCTGCCAACTGCTCCATCCCGCGACAGAGAAATGGGATATTAGCGTGCCCCCGCACTCCCGTCAAGCAGGAGCGCCAATTAACCGCCAAACCGCCTTCTGCCCGGTCGGTTATTCCACCAGATCCTTGTAGGCAATCCACGTTGCATGGCCGAGCAACGGGAACAGTACGACGAAGCCAATCAGGAAGGTCGCAAAGCCGATCACGGTCAGCGCAACGATGATGGCAGCCCAGAGCAGCATGGCCGGCAGGTTCTCCAGCACGGCGCGCAGGCTGGTCATCATGGCGGTGACGACGTCCACTTCGCGGTCGGCCAACATCGGGATCGATATCGCGGTGAGCGCAAATACAACACACGACAGCAAAAAGCCGCCGATCAGCCAGGCGATGGTGAAGCCGGCGTATTCGCCGACCAGTGCCTGCAGGAATCCATCCATCGTGACTGCGTCGCCACCGTAGAACAGCGCGAACAGGATGGCTGACACCCGTTCCCAGCCGATGGCGATCATGCCGAGGATGACGCCGAAGAACGCCAGCTGGCCGATGTTTTTCATCAAATCGCGGATCGATTGCGCAAATGACGTGGGCCGTCCTTCCTCACGCTCACTGGTCAGCTCGTAAATGCCAGCCGCGCACAGCGGGGCAAGCAATAGATAGCCGGTAATCGAAAACGTGAACAAATAGGTGAAATGTGAAGCGATCGCCAGCACGATCCAACCTGTCACGGCAGTAAGAACGCCATAAGCAAGGCTGGGTGCGGGGTGGGACAACAAATCCTGCCAGGCGCGCTTGAGCCATGTGAACGGTCGGCCGGCATTCACTTTGCGGGTTACCGGCAGGGTGAAATGCTGGTCGAGACTATCCATATGCAAGTCCATGATTCACCTCCTTTTATATTGAGCGGACGCAACTTGCAGCGCGTGGTGGTGTTGTAGACGCATGTTGGCTAAAAACCATAAATTTGCCGACAAACGGTATTTGTCAAGACAAATTTGTGCAGTGCAAGATTGCGAAATCCTGTTTTTTTGCTAGCTTAATAAGAAAGCAAAGGGGGCGCACGGGGGCGGACTATGTCCGAAACTTCCGGTGACCTCCTGTTGTGACGCCGGCCGCAAGGGATTGCGAGCCGACGGCCGGTGACCATAGGGAGGTACATGGATGCGTGTTTGGCGTAGTGGGGCCGCGTTGGCTCTTTTTTCTTCGTTCGCCTGTGCGAGCGACAGCCGTTTTACTTTTCAACCTGCACAAACCGTCATCGCACGGGATATCGCAGACATTCACAACTGGATCATGTTGATCATCGCGGTCATTTTCGTGACCGTGTTTGGCGTGATGTTCTACGCGATCTTCAAGCATCGCCGCTCGCTCGGGCATCAGGCGAAGCCGTTCCACGAAAACACCATCGTCGAGATTTTGTGGACATTGATCCCGGCACTGATCCTGATCGGCATGGCCTGGCCGGCGGCCAAGGTGGTGCTGGCGCAAAAGGACACCCACGATGCCACGCTGACCATCAAGGCGACGGGCTACCAGTGGTTCTGGGGGTACGACTACCTCGACAGCGGCTTCAGCTTCAAGAGCAAGCTGAAAACCCCGCGCAGCCAGATCGAAAACTACAACTCGCCCGGCGAGCCCAAGGATGAGAAATACCTGCTGGATGTAGACGAGCCGGTGGTCGTGCCCGTCAACACCAAGGTGCGCATCCTGACCACCAGCAACGACGTGATCCACTCCTGGGTCATCCCGGCGTTCGGCGTACGGCAGGACGCCATCCCCGGCTTCATTCGCGATACCTGGTTCAAGGCCGAGAAAGAGGGCGTATTCCGTGGCCAGTGTTCGGAACTGTGCGGCCGCGATCACGGCTACATGCCCATCGTGGTCAAGGTGGTCAGCCAGAACGAATACAAGGACTGGGTGAGCAAGCGTCAGGCCGCAGCCAAGGCAGCCGCCGATGATCCGAACAAGAACTGGACCAAGGATGAGCTGATCGCCCGTGGCCAGAAGGTGTACGAATCCAACTGCGTCGCTTGCCACAAGGCGGACGGCAAGGGTGGCGGTCCATTCCCGGCACTGGCGGGCTCCAAGATCGCGACCGGCCCGGCCGAGGCGCACATCCATATCGTGCTGACCGGCAAGAACGCCATGCCGTCATGGGCCGGGCTGACCGATACCGAGATCGCCGCCGTGATCAGCTACGAACGCAACAGTTTTGGTAACCACGATGGTGACTTCGTGCTGCCCAAAACAGTGAAAGCCGCGCGCAAATAAGGGAGACAGATAACACCATGAACGCAGCGACTAAAGCGCTTCACCCTGGCGAATCAGTGGGTGAACAAGTCCACGGCCATACCCACGATCATGCCCATGACGATGCGCACCACGGTGCGCAAGAGGGCTGGCGTCGTTGGGTGTACGCCACCAACCACAAGGACATCGGCACGCTCTACCTGTGGTTCTCCTTCGCCATGTTCCTCGTGGGCGGGGTGATGGCCCTGGGTATCCGCGCCGAATTGTTCCAGCCCGGCCTGCAGTTCTGGCAGCCGGAATTCTTCAACCAGCTGACCACGCTGCACGGCGTGATCATGGTGTTCGGCGCGATCATGCCGGCCTTTACCGGCTTGGCGAACTGGATGTTGCCGCTGATGATCGGCGCGCCGGACATGGCGTTTGCGCGGATGAACAACTGGAGCTTCTGGCTGTTGCCGCCCGCGGCCGCGCTGTTGCTCATCTCGCTGTTCGTGCCGGGCGGCGCTGCCGCCGGTGGCTGGACGCTGTATCCGCCGCTGTCGATTCAGGCCGGCATGGGCATGGATTTCGCGATCTTCGCCATCCACTTGCTCGGTATCTCGTCGATCATGGGCTCGATCAACATCGTGACCACCATCCTCAACATGCGTGCTCCCGGCATGACCTTGCTGAAGATGCCGATGTTCGCGTGGACCATGCTGGTGACGGCGTATCTGCTGATTGCCGTCGCCCCGGTGCTGGCTGGTGCGGTCACCATGCTGCTGACCGACCGCCATTTCGGCACGCATTTCTTCAAGGCGGCCGGCGGTGGTGATCCGATCCTGTTCCAGCACATCTTCTGGATCTTCGGCCACCCCGAGGTCTACATCATGGCGCTGCCGGCGTTCGGCGTAGTCAGCCAGATCCTGCCGACCTTCGCCCGCAAGCCGCTGTTTGGCTACGTATCGATGGTGTATGCCGTGTGTGCGATCGGCATCCTGTCGTTCATGGTTTGGGGCCACCACATGTTCGCGGTCGGCTTCCCGGCGACGGCGCAGCTGTTCTTCATGTTCATGACCATGCTGATTGCCGTGCCGACAGGCGTGAAGGTGTTCAACTGGATTGCCACCATGTGGCAAGGCGAGATGACATTCGAAACGCCGATGTTATTCGCCATCGGCTTCCTGTGCCTGTTCACCATCGGTGGGTTCTCTGGCCTGGTGCTGGCACTCGCGCCGGTCGATATCGCCTTGCACGCGACCTATTACGTGGTGGGCCACTTCCACTATGTGCTGGTGGCCGGTGCACTGTTCAGCCTGTTTGGCGCGGCCTACTACTGGCTGCCCAAGTGGACCGGATACATGTACAGCGAGTTCTGGGGCAAGGTGCACTTCTGGTGGTCGATGATCGCCTTCAACATCACCTTCTTCCCGATGCACTTCCTGGGCCTGGCCGGCATGCCGCGCCGGATTCCGGATTACCCGCTGCAGTTCACCACCTTCAATTCGATGGCTTCGGTCGGTGCCTTCCTGTTCGGCACGGCGCAAATCCTGTTCCTGATCAACGTGATCCGCACCATTCGCGGTGGCGTTGGCCCCGCGCCGGCCCGGCCGTGGGATGGTGGACACACGCTGGAATGGGAAGTCGCATCCCCGGCGCCGCATCACACCTGGGAAACCCCGCCGGATGAAGCGACGGTGGTGGCAGGGCTGCGTCTGCAAGGTCTGGAGCACTCATGAGCAAGAATGCACGTACCGGCCTCTTGCTGGCGGCCATCGCTTTGGCGTTCTTCGTCGCGGTGATCGCTCAGCAGGTTTGGGTCGGCAGCGCGGTGGGTTGATTCAATGGATGCGCTGGCCTCCGATCATACAAGGCGTCGTAATCTCGCCATCGCCCGCAGCAAGGCGAATCGCCGCCTGGCGATCAAGCTGGGCCTGACTGCGGCGCTGATGTTCGGTTTCGGCTATCTGATGTCGCCGTTGTATGACCGCTTCTGCAACTTGATCGGGCTCGATCGGGCGCGGCCGGAGTTGGCAGACGTCAATGCGGCGGCGGTGCGGCTGGAATTCGATGTCAATGTCGATGGCGGTGTGCCGCTGCAGGTCAAGGCGCTGGAGCCCATCGTCGCAGCACGGCCGGGCAAGTTGGTGAAGGCGAAGTTCACCGTCGAAAACACCAGCAATGCGCCCTTGATCGTGCGTGCGGTGCCGAGCTTTGCGCCCATGCGTTCGGCGAGTTACCTCACCAAGCTGGAGTGCTTCTGTTTCGATTCGCTCAAGCTGGCCGCCAACGAGCGGCGCGAGGTGACGGTGGTGCTGGCGGTGTCCAAGGAACTACCGCCGGAGCTGGGCGCGGCCACGTTGTCGTATACGTTCCACCGCCTGGAGAGCGCGTCATGATGGCCGCCATCCGTGCTGTGCTTTCTGCTTTTTTCGGGGTTCGGGGCCGTAAAGGCGCTGAATCCGACAAGTTAAAACCCGGCCAGGTCATTGTGGCCGGGGTGATCTGCGCACTGGTGCTTGCAATGCTGGTGCTACTTTTGGTTCGTTCGCTCGTCGCCAGCCAGGGAGGCTAAAGATGAATGTCGAAAACGGGGTGCATGACGCCCATTACTTCGTACCAGCGCCGTCGCGCTGGCCCATCGTCGGTTCCATTGCCTTGTTCTGCATGGCGATGGGCGCGGCATTTGCCATGAACAGTGTCGGTGCCGGCAAGTGGTTGCTGATTGCCGGCTTCGCCATCCTGTTGTGGATGATCGTCGGTTGGTTCGGCGATGTGATCAAGGAAGCACAGGCCGGCGATTACGGCTTGCAAGTGGATCACTCGCTGCGTTGGGGCATGAGTTGGTTCATTTTTTCCGAGGTGATGTTCTTCGCCGCCTTCTTTGGCGCGTTGTTCTACACCCGGGTGATCTCGGTGCCGGAAATCGGTTACTTTTCCGATACGCATGATCTGCTGTGGTCGAGCTTCCAGGCTGTCTGGCCTGCCGCCACGGGCCCGAAGGTCGATGCCTATACCGCGATGGAAGCGTTCGGCTTGCCGGCAATCAATACCGCCATCCTGCTGACGTCTGGCGCGACGCTGACCTGGGCACATTGGGGTCTGGTCGAAGGCCGCCGTGGTCAGCTCAAGCTGGGCTTGGCGATTACCGTGCTGCTGGGCTGTTTGTTCCTGACTTTCCAGGCGATCGAGTATCACCACGCCTGGACTGAGATGGGGCTGAACCTGGGCTCTGGCGCTTATGGCGCGACCTTTTTCATGCTGACCGGCTTCCACGGCATGCACGTGCTGGTCGGCACCATCATGCTGTCGACCATGCTGGGCCGCGCGCTCAAGGGGCATTTCACCAAGGAACATCACTTCGGTTTCGAAGCGGCCGCGTGGTATTGGCACTTCGTCGACGTGGTCTGGCTGATCCTGTTCGTGTTCGTGTACTGGCTGTAACTGACGTTACGCGCAGGGCGCAGCGAGCTGAATGCCGCCGCGCCCTGTGTGATGGACTAGATGCCGTGCGGCTGTAGCCAGCCAAAACCACGCGCCACCAGCAGCAAGACGAAAATCAGAATCGACAGGCCGATCCGCCAAGTCAGCGAACGCACCAGTTTGGGCGAGCCTGACGGGCCACGAATAAGTTGCAACAAGGCGCTACCCAGCACCGCAAGCACCACGAGCAGCAAGGCCACAATGAGTAGTTTCATGTCCGATTCCCCCTCTTCTGACGTCATTGAATCGTCATACGCTAGCACAGCGGCTACCGGCCCGCATGCCGGCTCGCGCGGCAAATCACGCCAGCCCATTCTGTTGCTGCTGCTGATTGTGGTGACCATCGGGCTCGGGGCTTGGCAGCTCTGCCGCGCTTTGCAGAAACAACGTCTGGTCGATGCGTACCACGCCGAACACCAGAAAGCGCCGCAGCCGTGGCGTGGTGGCAGCATCCCGGATTGGCAACGTCGCCAGCCGATTGGTGGGTGGCTGGATCAGCAGACGTTCTACCTTGCCCCGCGTTATCGCGATGGGGTGGCGGGGCTGGAAGTGGTCACGCCCTTGCAGCTAGCCAGCGGCGAAATCGTGCTGGTCAACCGAGGCTGGTTGGCGGAAGGCCATACGCCGTCAGCGCCCAATGCACTGCCGCAAGTTGAAACCCAACCTTGGCCACGTTTTCTGGAACTTGGCCCCACGCCAGTTGAACATCGGCGCATGCAGAACCTGACGGCCGAACGCGCCGCAGCATTGACCGGGCTCGCCAAGCCCATCGCCTACGCCCGCCAGAGCGACGACAGCGCGGACGGATTGACACGTAACTGGCCGGAACCCGATTTCAACCCGGCTCGCCACGTGGGCTACATGCTGACCTGGTGGGGCATGAGCATCTGTGGCGTGCTGCTGATGTACCGTCTGCGCAAGGAGCAACGTCGTGGATGAATCCCAAAAACTCAAAAATCGTAAACGTGGGCGCATCGTGCTGCTTGCACTGATCGCGCTCTCGGCCTTCCCCATCATCGCCGCTCAGGCTGTATTCCATTGGGGACAACCGGAAGGTGGGCGCAGTTTTGGCCGCATGCTGGCGCAACCGGCTGCACCGGCCAGCTCGCGCTGGCGCTTGGTCGCAGTGGGCCATGATTGCGGAGCGGCCTGGAACGATCTGCTGGTGGCTAGCCGGCAGCTCCGGTTGGCGCAAGGGCAGGACACCGAACGGATCGAGCGCGCCACCAGCGGTGCATGCAATGACGCTGCGTTGACAGCGGTCCCCGGCAATCCGCATCTGGCCGAGCCGGGGCTGTATCTCGTCGATCCGCGTGGCAACGCCGTGACGCATTACGCGCCGGATCAATTGAGCAGTGATGCCAATCGGCGCAAGGTGCTGCAAGAGATCGGCAAAATCCTCAAGAACAATCAAGGGCTGGGTTGAAGTGTTATGAAGTTCCTCCGAATCCTGCTCTGGTTCACCGTGGTGTGGACTTTCTGTCTGGCGATGCTGGGCGCTTATGTGCGCCTGTCTGACGCCGGCCTTGGTTGTCCGGATTGGCCGGGTTGCTATGGCCGCATTACGCCGCCGGAACAACAGCACGAAATCGCCCACGCCGAAAAACACTTTGGCGGGGAAGTCGATCCAGCCAAGGGTTGGAAAGAGATGGTGCATCGTTATTGCGTTGGCGGGTTGTCGCTGCTGCTGCTGGCGGCATTGATCCTGACCGCCCGCCATCGCCGCGAGTTGAACGTAAACGTGCCGATGCTGCTCGCGCCGGTCGCGGTGATCGTGTTCCAGGCATTGCTCGGCATGTGGACGGTGACGCTCAAGCTGATGCCCATTGTGGTCACTTCGCATTTGATCGGCGGATTGACGCTGCTGGCGACGATCACGCTGATCGCCAGCCGGGCCAGTTTGTCGCAACAGGCGCTTTCCGGCCGTAGCTGGGTTTGGCTGGCGTTGGTGGTTGTGATTGCGCAGATCGTGCTGGGCGGTTGGGTGAGTAGTAATTACGCCGGATTGGCCTGTGACGGCTTCCCGGCTTGCCGTGGCAGTTTCGCGCCACCGCCCGGTTTGCTGGATGCACTGCACCCAGACCGGCAACTGGGCCTCACCGCTTCTGGTGCGCCGCTGACCATCGATCATCTGGCCGCGATTCACTGGCTGCATCGGCTCGGTGCACTGGTGGTGCTGGCAGTCGTGGGTGGTCTGGCGTGGCGTCTGCGCCGCATTCAACCGCGCTGGGCCAAGTTGCTTGGTCTGGCCTTGGTCGTCCAGCTCACGCTGGGCATCGTCAACGCTGTTTATAGTCTTCCGCTGCCTGCTGCCGTCGCCCACAACGGCGGCGCTGGCCTGCTGGTTGTCCTTCTCACCGCTTTGCTTGCCTCAACCCGCTCGGAGAACACCGATGCTCAGTCTCACGCTCAATACTCGTTCGCTCGCTGATCTCTGGGCGCTCGGCAAGCCGCGCGTTGTCTCGTTGATCGTTTTTTGCGCGGCAGTCGGCGCGGCCATGGCACAACCTCGTTGGGCGGATTTGCCGCAGCTCGGACTCGCGCTGGTCGGCATTGGCTTGATCGCCATGGGCGCGGCAGCGATGAATTGCCTGTTCGAACGGGATCGCGACGCGAACATGCGCCGGACCCAATCCCGTCCGCTGGTGCGTGGCGCGGTGGGTGTGCCGGGCGCAGCGGCCTATGCCGGGCTGCTGACGCTGTCGGGAACCTGGCTGCTACTGGAGTTCGCCAACCCGCTCGCGATGTGGCTCACCCTGGCGACCTGCTTTGGCTACGCCGTGGTGTACACGCGCTGGCTCAAGCCTGCTACGCCGCAAAATATCGTGATCGGCGGTGCGGCCGGCGCGATGCCGCCGATTCTGGGCTGGGCAGCCGCCAGCGGGCATGTCACCGCTGAAGCGACCGTGCTGTTCCTGATCATCTACACCTGGACGCCGCCGCACTTCTGGGCGCTGGCGTTGTACCGCAAGCTGGATTACGCCAAGGCGGGCCTGCCGATGCTGCCCAATACGCATGGCAACGAGTTCACCCGGCTGTCGATCCTGCTCTATACCTTTGTGCTGGCCGCGGTGACCTTGATTCCGTTCGTGATCGGCTGCTCCGGCTGGGTCTATCTCGCCGGGGCGCTGTGGCTGAATGGCGGCTTTATCAGCCGCGCCTGGAAGCTGAATCGCAATTACAGCGACGAGGCATCCCGTGCGCTGTTTCTGTTCTCGATCCGCTATCTGACTTACCTGTTCGCGGCACTGCTGGTTGATCGTTTGTTGATCTTGTTTGTATGACCCGCTAAGTCTCCCGGAAACAAAAGCGCCCCGAGTTCCGGGGCGTTTTTGTTTGGGCCGCATTTTGGATGCGTATTCAGAGGCTCCAGTCGACGATACCGGTATGGGCCGTTGCCAGAATCACCAAGCCAAACGCGATGCGATACCAAGCGAAGGCGATGAAGGTGTGGTTGGCAATAAAGCGTAGCAAACCGCGTACCACGAAGAACGCGCTGATAAAGGCCGCCACGAAGCCCACGGCGAAAATCCCGGCGTCGCTGGCGCTCAGCACATGCCGCAGTTTCCACAAGCTATAGAGGGATGCGGCTCCAAGCGTCGGAATGCCGAGGAAGAACGAGAACTCGGTCGCAGCCTTGCGAGAGAGGCCAAGGAACAGCCCGCCGATAATGGTTGCGCCGGAACGGCTGGTGCCGGGAATCAGCGCCAGACACTGCGCAAAGCCAACCAGCAACGCATCTTTCAAACTCAAATCATCGACTACTTGCACCCGTACTGTGTGCTGGCGCTTTTCCGCCCAGAGGATGATCAGTCCGCCGACAATGAACGCTGTCGCCACCGGAACCGGAGCGAACAGATGCGCTTTGATCATCTTATTAAATAAGAGGCCAATCACCGCCGCAGGAATGAAGCCAATTACGATGGCGAAGAACAGATTGCGTGCCGCACCAGGCCGAACGGCCCCGGTCAGCGTTGCACCGATCTTGACGCGGTATTCCCACACCACGGCCAGCATCGCACCGAGCTGGATGAAGATTTCGTAGACGTCGCGTTTGTCTTTATCGAGAAAGTGCAGCAGATCGCCGGTGAGAATCAGATGCCCGGTGCTGGAAATGGGCAGGAACTCGGTCACGCCCTCGACCACGCCCATGATGAGCGATTTAACCAACAGCAGCAGATCCATGTCCGACGTCCTGGCAAAGAAAGGCCAGATTATATAGATGGCGAGCGGTTGGACGGGCTGGTTAGCGATGCGTTTGGTGAGCAGATATGCGCAGTGAATTTTCACGTAAAACTTGGGAACTCTCGATCCGTCCCCACGTCCTACACCGTGTGCGATGTAACGCGCATTTTTTGCTCATCTCCTCCCTGATAACGGGTGCCATTGCGGTGCCCGTTTTTTTTTGCCTCTTTTTTTCGCATCACTCCCGCTTCAATATCCGCTCGGCATGACTCGCCAGCAGGTTGCGCAAAGCCTGCTCCAGACCGGCATCGTCGACGGTTTCCGCCAGTTCCCCCAACGCAGAAAACGCGGCGTCGGAGAGATGCAAGTCCTTGGTCTTACGAGACTTTTCGACTTGCAGGGCGACTTGCACCCTCGGCGTAATTCCGGTAATTTGCCAGCCAGCCTCCACCAGTTTCTCCAACATCCGGGGTGCTGACAGTCGTATGCGCGCCGCTGCGGCTGATGAAGTCACACCGATCAACAGTTCGCTGCCTGCCCAACTCACGCTTTGGCAGGCGGGCGCAAGTTCCACCGGTAGTGCGGCACGCACCGCTGCCTGCAACCGGTTGAGCTCATTAACGCGAGCAACAAGACGCAACAACTCCCGATCCTTGCCAATAAAGGCAGGGTACGCAGGGGGGCGGGATGGGCGGTTGCTCATGCTGGCGTCGATAAGGAAAAAGATAGATTGAACATTATTGTCGTTTCCAACCGGCTAACCAATGCCATCTCACTTGGGCCGAAGTCCCTGGTGTCGATCGCACTGCTGCTCACCGGGGTATTGCTGGCCATCGGCATGGGGCTCGGTAGTTTGATGGGGGCTACGCCGGTACAGCCGTTGTGGCACTTCGCCAAATCACCGCGCCAGATCGATATCGATGCGTTGGCTATCAAACTGGGGCAACTCCAGGCCAAACTTGCACGGATCGACGGACTGGCTCAGCAAGTCGGTGCAAAAACCGGTATCGATGTTAAACCGTTCCTGTCCACCAAGCCTGCGCCACAGGGTGGCTTGTTCCATCCCGGTCGTTCCCTCTCGGTCGATGAACTTTCTTCCGCGCTTTCGGTTGCTGATCAACAAGCCAGTGCTTATTACGATCAATTCACCCTCTCTGAAACTGCGTTGTTCCGGCCGGATTCTTTGCAGCTCCCGACTCACGCACCGTTGACCAGCGGATTGCAGTCATCAAGCTTCGGCTGGCGTATCGACCCGTTCACCGGGCACCAGACTTTCCACGAAGGAATCGACTTTTCCGGCGAGGTTGGCACGCCGGTGCACGCCGCAGCGGCCGGCACAGTGGTCTATGCGGCCTTCCACCCCCAGTATGGTAATATGGTCGAGATCGACCATGGGAATGGCCTGACGAGCCGCTACGCACATTCCAGCAAGTTGCTGGTGAGCGAAGGCGACGTGATCAAGGTCGGTCAGCCAGTGGCTTTACTTGGCAGTACTGGTCGCTCAACCGGGCCTCACCTGCATTTCGAGATTCGCTATAAGGGCGTGGCGCAGAATCCGCTACGTTTCATTACCACGGCGAATATGCCTGTGCTGGCAAATGCCCAGTCGAATGATTGAAGTTGAATGGTTGTGATGGAATTTCCCGGCTGCGTCCCCATATCAGGTTGCAGCCGATGCATGAAATAGTCAGGCGGCGGACAGGGAGACCTTCCGCCGTTGTTGTAATCAGTTTTGCTGTAACCCATTGCTGTAACAATGCACGCACCCAATAACAAACAGACTCCGCCAAGCGCGCGGGAAACCTTGGTAACGCACTCATGATCGCCAATCTGCTCAAGAAAGTTTTCGGTAGCCGCAATGATCGCCTGTTGAAGCAATACGGCGCCGTTGTCACCAAAATCAATGCGCTGGAACCGCAAATCCAGGCCCTTTCGGATGAGCAACTGCGCGCCAAGACCGATGAATTCAAGCAGCGTTATCAGGGCGGCGAAGCGCTCGATGCGCTCCTGCCGGAAGCCTTCGCCGTCTGTCGCGAAGGTGCCAAGCGCAGCCTGGGTATGCGCCACTTCGATGTGCAGCTGATCGGTGGCCTGACCCTGCATCAGGGCAAGATTGCCGAAATGCGCACCGGCGAAGGCAAGACGCTGGTCGCTACGCTGCCAGCCTACCTGAACGCGATCACCGGCAAGGGTGTGCACGTGATTACCGTCAACGATTACCTGGCACAGCGTGATGCCAGCGTAATGGGGCAGCTGTTCAATTTCCTGGGCATGTCCTGCGGTGTGAACCTTGGCCAGATGTCGCATGACGACAAGCAACAAGCCTACGCTTGCGACATCACCTACGGCACCAACAACGAATTCGGCTTCGACTACCTGCGCGACAACATGGTGTTCTCGAAGGGTGAATGCGTACAGCGCGGCCTGTCGTTCGCCATCGTCGATGAAGTCGACTCGATCCTTATCGACGAAGCACGTACCCCGCTGATCATCTCCGGCCCGGCCGATGACAGCACCGATCTCTACATGGCCATGAACACCGTGCCGCCCAAGCTCATTCGGCAAGAAACCGAAGAAGGCGAAGGCGATTACTGGGTCGACGAGAAAGCGAACAGCGTGCTGCTGTCCGAATCCGGCCACGAAAAAGTCGAAGCAATCCTGGGCGAAATGGGCCTGCTGCCGGAAGGCGACAGCCTCTACAACGCCACCAACATCAGCCTGATGCATCACCTGTATGCCGCACTGCGTGCGTTCTCGCTGTTCCTGCGCGACCAGCATTACGTGGTGCTCGATGGCGAAGTCGTCATCGTCGACGAATTCACCGGCCGCCTCATGGCCGGCCGTCGTTGGTCCGAAGGCCTGCACCAGGCGATCGAGGCCAAGGAAGGCGTCGAGATCATGCAGGAAAACCAGACGCTCGCCACTATCACGCTGCAGAACTACTTCCGCATGTACGGCAAGCTCTCCGGCATGACCGGTACGGCCGATACCGAAGCCTACGAATTCCAGCAAATCTACGGTCTTGAGACGGTCATCATCCCGACCAATCGCCCGATGGTCCGCCAGGATCGCCAGGATCAGGTCTTCAAGACCGAAGGCGAGAAATACAACGCCATCATCACCGACATCAAAGATTGCATCCAACGCGGCCAGCCGGTGCTGGTCGGCACCACCTCGATCGAACAATCCGAAGTGCTGTCCGGCATGCTCAAGCAGGATGGCATCGAGCACAACGTCCTCAACGCCAAGCAACACGCCCGCGAAGCGGACATCGTTGCCCAAGCTGGCAGCCCGGCCCAGATCACCATCGCCACCAACATGGCCGGTCGTGGTACTGACATCGTGCTCGGCGGTAACGTTGAACGCGAAATCAAAGCCATCGAAGCCGATGAAGAACTCGATGCTGCCACCAAGCAAAGCAAGATTGCCGCCCTCAAGACCGAATGGTCGAAAGTGCACGAGCAAGTCATTGCTGCGGGCGGCCTGCACATTGTCGGCACCGAGCGCCACGAATCACGCCGGATCGATAACCAGCTGCGCGGCCGTTCCGGTCGTCAGGGTGACCCGGGTTCCAGCCGCTTCTTCCTGAGCCTGGAAGACCCGTTGTTGCGTATCTTCGCAGGTGAGCGCGTCGCTTTCGTGATGGACAAGCTCAAGATGCCGGAAGGCGAGCCGATCGAAGCCGGTATCGTCAGCCGTGCCATCGAATCCGCCCAGCGCAAGGTCGAAGGCCGCAACTTCGATATGCGTAAACAGCTGCTGGAATACGATGATGTCTCCAACGAGCAGCGCAAGGCGATCTACGGCCAGCGCAACGAATTGCTCGAATCTGAAGATGTGTCCGAAACCATCGCTGCGATGCGCGATAGCTTCTTCAACGACCTGTTCGACCAATACGTGCCGCCGCACGCCATGGAAGAACAGTGGGATCTGCCCGGCCTGGAAAAAGCACTGGCCGAATATGGCATCGAAGCGCCGGTGGCAGAATGGCTCAAGGCCGATACCACCCTGTCGGAAGAAGGTATCAAGACGCGTATCCAGCAGGCTGCGCAATCCCTTTACGACGCCAAGGTGGCCGAAGCCAGCCCGGAAATGTTCCGCCAGTTCGAACGCTCCGTGTTGCTGCAGCATCTGGATCAACACTGGCGTGAACATCTGTCCGCGCTCGATCATTTGCGCCAAGGTATCCATCTGCGCGGTTACGCACAGAAGAACCCGAAGCAGGAATTCAAGCGCGAAGCCTTCGAGCTGTTCGAAAGCCTGCTCACCGCGATCAAGCGCGATGTGGTGCAGATCGTGATGACGATTCAAGTACGCAGCCAAGCCGATGTCGACGCTGTTGCGCCACAAGCGGTGTCGGAAGACGCGATGCAATTCCATCATGACGACCTGCAAGCGCTGCTCGCGACCGGCGACGAAGAGAAGATCAAGGAAGCCCTGTCTGCCATCAGCAATCAGGCTGGCGGTGCTCAGATCAAGTTCTCCGGCGTTGGCCGTAACGATCCTTGCCCATGCGGCTCGGGCAAGAAGTTCAAGGTTTGCCACGGCAAGCTGGCTTGATTTGCGGTCTGATTTGAAGCTTCTGCACCCAACAAAAAGCCCGGCATTGCCGGGCTTTTTGTTTTCTATGCCGCCTGCATTGACGCCCGCAACCCACCCCGCTAAATTTGTTGGGATGGGCCGATAGCTCAGCTGGGAGAGCGCCGCGTTCGCAATGCGGAGGTCGGGAGTTCGATCCTCCTTCGGTCCACCACTGAATACATGTCATGGCGTTAGCGTACTTGGTTTGCGGGATGGCTAACTCCCTGATCAAAGCCCTGTGCAAACAGGGCTTTTTGCTGCCTGCTGATTACCGCAGATTATTTGGTGGTGCCTGCTGAGTGGCTTCTGCTAAGCCAGCCGCTTCAAAAACAACAAGGGCCAACCGTTCAGGTTGGCCCTTGTTGTCTCCGCCGGGCTAACCCGACCAGACGACGTATTGGCAATCAGATGAACCCAGCAGAGGCGTCGATCAGACCCGCGATCAGACCAGCTGCGAGAACAACCAATACAGCGAACCAGACAGCAACACCGCCGCCGGCAAGGTCAGCACCCACGCCATGAGCATGCGTTGAATGGTGGCGAACTGCAGCCCGGACTTGCTCGCCGCCATCGTCCCGGCCACGCCGGACGACAGCACATGCGTGGTCGATACCGGCAGGCCAAACATATCCGCCGCGCCGATGGTCAGCATCGCCACCACCTCGGCCGAGGCACCCTGCGCATAGGTCAGATGGGTCTTGCCGATCTTCTCGCCCACCGTCACCACGATGCGCTTCCAGCCCACCATGGTGCCCAGGCCCAGCGCGATGGCGACCGCCACCTTCACCCACAGCGGGATGAACTTGGTCGCATCGTCGATCTGCTTCTTGAATTCCTTCAGGTTGACCTTGGTATCCGCATCCAACTTGCCCACGTTGCCCTTATCGATCAGGCGGATTGCTTCGGACGCGAGGTACATATCATTGCGGACATTGCCAACCGCCGCGGCCGGCATGTGGGCCAGCGAACCATTGGTCTTTACTTGTTGGGCGATGCTGTCCGTCACCGCTGCCAGCGCCGGCAGCAAGGCCGGCGTGGCTTCCTTGGTACGCACGTAATCAGACAGTGTTTTGCGCGAATCGGCCGGTGCTGGGGCCGGGGCGGCTTTTTCCAGTGCCTGGCGGGTGACTTGGGCCACCGCGACAAACTGCGCGGTCTTGTCGACCGGCATGGCGCGATTGAGTGCATACGCCATCGGTAGCGTGCCGACCAGGATCAGCATGATCAGGCCCATGCCCTTCTGACCATCGTTGGAGCCGTGCGCGAACGACACGCCGCTGCAGGTCAGGATCAGCAGGCCGCGAATCCACCACGGCGGCGGGGCCTTGCCCTTCGGCTCGGCGTAGAGCTTCTTGTTCTTCACCAGCGCACGCAGCAGCAGCAAGAGCAGCGCGGCAAAACCGAAGCCCACCAGCGGCGACAGCAGCAAGGAATAACCGATCTTGATCGCCTGAGCCCAATCCACGCCGCTGGTGCCATCCCGGCCATGCATCAGTGCGTTGGCAACACCGACACCAATTACCGAACCGATCAGCGTATGCGACGACGAAGCCGGCAGACCCAGCCACCACGTGCCCAAGTTCCACAGGATGGCCGCAATCAGCAGCGCAAACACCATCGCAAAGCCCGACCCTGAGCCGACTTGCAGAATCAGCTCGACCGGCAGCAAGGAGATGATCCCGAACGCCACCGCCCCACTGGACAGCAACACCCCAAGGAAGTTGAAACAACCCGACATCACCACCGCCACATTGGGCGGCAGCGAGTGGGTATAGATCACGGTGGCGACCGCGTTGGCCGTATCGTGAAAACCGTTGACGAACTCGAAGCCCAGCGCGATCAACAAGGCCACACCCAGCAGCAGGAACGGCAGCCACGTGGTCATCGGCGCGCCGGCATCGTTCATATCGCTGACCAGGCTATACGCCGTGAACAGCAGCCCGGTGCCCAATAGACCCGCAAAAATCAGCCCGGTCAGCATGCCGGGCTTTTGATCAAAATGCGGCTTGGCCGCTGGTTCGATAGACAACGAATCGGCCGGCAACACGGCCGCTTGCGAGGTAGAAGTCATGGATAACAACTCCAGCGGATTGATGCCGTCATCATCAATCTGCTGTGTTACAGGTTCCCTAGCGGCTTGTTGCTAAGCGCTTATTTACGATCTTTGCAAATTGCAGCAAACGCTGTTGTCCCCCCTTCGCGGAAGGGGGCTAGGGGGATTTCTGCGACATCTCAATTTGCACTGGCGTCGAAATCCCCCTCCATCCCCCTTCGAGAAGGGGGAAGTAAAACTCTGAAGCGCTTCAAGCTGGAAGTTTGCGAGCCTTTGAACAGGCGCCAAAGAAAAAAGCCGGTAGCCACTGTGGGCCACCGGCTTTGCAGACAATGCTGCGAACGTGGTGTGTGGCCTGATGCGCCTCAATACACCTCGGGGACAAGAATGTCGTTCGGCACCGGCTGGCGCACGTAATCGTCGTGTCGAATCCGCTCCGGCAGCACGATGGTCGGCGTTTCGGATTCTTCGTAGGGCATCTGGTTCAGCAAGTGGTGAATGCAGTTCAGCCGCGCTTTTTTCTTGTCATCGGCCTGCACCACCCACCACGGTGCTTCGGTGATGTGCGTGCGCTCCAGCATGATCTCCTTGGCCTTGGTGTATTCCTCCCACCGCCGGCGGGATTCCAGATCCATCGGGCTCAGCTTCCACTGCTTGAGCGGATCGTGGATGCGGCCCAGAAAGCGCAGATGCTGTTCTTCATCCGAAATCGAGAACCAGTACTTGATCACCTGGATGCCGGAACGCACCAGCATCTTTTCGAATTCCGGCACGGTGCGGAAAAACTCTTCGTATTGACCGTCGCTACAGAACCCCATCACCCGCTCGACGCCGGCGCGGTTGTACCAGCTGCGGTCGAACAGCACGATCTCGCCCGCGGCTGGCAGGTGGGAGACGTAACGCTGGAAGTACCATTGCGTCCGCTCGCGATCATTCGGGGCCGGCAGCGCGGCCACACGGCATACACGCGGATTCAGCCGCTGGGTAATGCGCTTGATCACGCCGCCCTTGCCCGCTGCATCGCGGCCTTCAAAGATGATCACCACCTTGTGGCCGGTCTGCACCACCCAGCTTTGCAACTTGACCAGCTCGCCCTGCAGGCGAAACAGCTCGCGGAAATAACGGCGACGGCGGGTTTTTTCATCGTCCACATCGGCGGTGGGCTCCTCGCCAAACAACGCCTCCAGGGCGCTGTCTTCCATCTCAAGCTCTAATTCTTCGTCGTAGTGATCCGCCAGATCACGATGAATCCGCCGGACCAATTCTTCGTTATTTGAATTCATGCGTAATCGCTCCCAAGGGCAGACTGACGCGGGCCATGCTAGGGCCGCATCGTGGCAATCAGATGAATGCCTGCCAGACGGACAGTGGCACGCAATGCAAGGCCGTCAGGAAATGGCTGTCGGGGGATGGGCAGTGATTGTCAGTGCGCACTATGATGGGGTGGTTGACCGCTGCTGGTAAGCCATATCGCTGGATAGGTTTTCCGCCCGATGAATGACTGCAACCATCAAATGGCCCGTACCCCTAGCCCGCCCGCCAAGGACTGCCCGGCCGATCAACTGAATCGGCTCGGCGCCGTTGCCATGCGCCGCGTATGGCTATTCGGCACCCCGCGTGAACGCTGCCTGATCTTTGGCAGCTGGCTAGGCTCCATCATTGCGAGCATCGTGTTCGGGCTGGCCACGGTCATCCTCAACTGGTCTGGCCTGCCGATCGATTTCGGCGGCGTGCAGGTCTTCATCTCGCTCTATCCACCGTTGGTCATCTGCCAGTTCTGGGCGCTGTGTTTCGGTTGGTGGTGGGGCGCAATACCGGCCTATCTGGCCGCGTTTTCGCTCTCGGTCTACGCGGGCATGCCCATCGGCTGGGCCTTGCTGTTTGCCTGCGCCAACCCGCTCGGCTTTGCCGTGCTCACGCTGGGCTACCGCGCCCTGAATATCTCCCGCGATTTGCGCTCCCTCAGCGCCGGCCTGTTTTATGTGCAGCTGTGCTTCGTCGCCAGCGTATTCAGCTCCGCCAGCGCCTTGATCTGGAGCTACACCAACCGCATCGATTCCCTCGGCCAATTGCCGATCTGGCAAGGCTGGTGGCTCGGCGGCTTCGTGCAGGATGTCTTGGTGGTCGCGCCGCTGCTGTTCCTGTTCTGGCCGGCGATCGAGCGCTGGCGGTTGCAACGGCCGGAACTGCAACTCGCCGATGTCACCGATTCGCGCCGGCTGGTGTTGCGGCTGATGCTGGCGGTGGTGAGCGGTGTGCTCGGCTACGGATTTCTCACCATCCAGCTGGGCTCCGGCAAGGTCAGCAGCGCCTTGCTGGCAGGGGAGGTGAGCATGCTGCCCGCGGCGGTGGGCATCATGATGTCCACCACCTGGACCTTCTTTTGGGTATTCGCACTGATCGTCGCCTTTGTCGGCTTCTTCGGTTACCAGCTCTTCACCCACTGGCTCGATGAAAACACCCTGCTGGTGTCGCGGCTGGAACAAGCCAATCTCGAACTGGAAGTGCTCAGCCGCACCGATGGCCTCACCGGCCTATACAACCGCGCAGCGACCGATCGGCTGCTGCAAGAAGCATGGCAACGCGCCAGCCGCCTGGACGAAAACGCCTGCGTGATGATGCTCGACATCGACCACTTCAAACACATCAACGATAGCTACGGTCACGCCGTCGGCGATGCCGTCATCACCCAGCTCGCCAACGTGTTGCGTAGCGTGGTGCGCATCATCGATGTGGTCGGGCGCTACGGCGGCGAAGAGTTCGTGGTGATCCTGCCCGGCACCGATGCCCCCGGCGCGTGCCAGCTGGCCGAACGCATGCGCGAACACATCGCCGCGAACGGCGTGGAAGGGGCCGATGGGCCGATTTGCTTCAGCGTGAGCATTGGCGTGGCTGAACTGCAGTTGAACGATAACGACGCCGCTGCCTGGCTGAAGCGGGCGGACGGCGCGTTGTACTGCGCCAAACATGCCGGCCGGGATAGGGTGATGCTCGCGCAGGTCTGCGATCCGCTCGCGGAGGAACAGTTACGGCCGGAGACCAATTAGATCGGTGTGCATGAATCTGGATGCCACGCCAGATACCGCAAACGTTGAATGCCGAGAGGGAGAGTGAATGGCCATTCGAATTGTCCGACTGGGAAGCGCCAGAAGCGCCGATGAAGGCACCCGCATCGGCACCGTGCGCCGACCACCCAGAGGCATACCCAAGGCGGAATTCGCCACCCAGAACTGGTACGACGTCTGGTATCCCAATCTGGCCCCCTGCGCCGAAACCCTCAAGCTCGGCCAAGCCGCCGCGACCTCCGCCGACTGGGCTGCCTTCACCAGGAAATACCGCGCCGAAATGGCGACGCCGGAGAACGCCCGCACCATCGAGCTGCTGGCGGTGCTATCCCACCAGACCAATTTCTCAGTCGGCTGCTACTGCGAAGACGAAGCGCATTGCCATCGTTCGGTGCTGCGGGCCTTGTTGCTGGATAAGGGCGCGGTGCTGGCGTAGGTGTTGGTTGGTCCGCAATAGCTGCTCCATCTCTAAACCAAAAAAAGCCAGCGCCTTTGCCGGTGCTGGCCCCCCTTTACCTACCCCGTCTACTGCCGGTCTTTCGTTTCTTTCTCTGTGAATTCCTTCAATGCCCTGGCTCAGCACGATTGGTGATGCTCAGTTCGGCATTGCCGGGGTCTGCTTTCGGCCAGAAAGCAGTGTGGATGACCGCCGAGGTGCATCCAATGTTCATCAATATACTGAAAGATTATATGTATATTTATAACAATTGTCTTTCTGTAATATTTTTATGATTGAAAGGTGTTGGTGTTTCTGGCATTGTACGTTTGCCAATTGACGATGTTGAAATTTGGAAGTATTGGCAGGGCCAAATGGCCCTAAGTCATGCAGCACGATGGATTTGATATTTCATTATGTTCGAGCGCTTTTATCAAATTCATTACATCTTTTTACTTGTCAGATAACGCTTGTAAAACGGAGAGATTGAAATGAAGCCTGTTGAATTTCTGCTGATTGAAAACCCGACGCCTGTAAAAGATATATTTCCAGATTCCGTATTTGCGCAATTGGCGGCTGCCAAAATATCCGACGTTCTGGATAGAGAAGTCACCGTTGAAGATGAGGTCGTTCAAGATGAGCTTGATCAAGTAAAAGAATTTTTGGTGTTTACACCTACAGATGAGAAGGCTGTAAGTCTTGGGGGCGTGGGGTATTTCAGAAATCTAGAGAAGCTAATGTTGGAATCTCATTTGATTGAAGCGCTTCCCGAAGAATTGGGGACTTTGACGAATTTGAGTATATTGGTATTGACTTCCAATCGTATAAAGTCGATTCCGTCGTGGATCGGTAATTTGACGCAGTTGACCCGGCTTCATCTTGATAGCCAGACTCCTGATAGCGAGTCGATTCCAGGTCTGAGCGGCGAAGTGCCAGAGTCCATTGGGAGATTGACAAAATTAGAGCATCTCGCCCTGCATAATAATCTTGGACTAACTGGAAAACTGCCGGAATCCTTGGTTCAGCTAACCGCACTTCAAGGCCTTCCAATTCAGACAAACGCATTTGAAGACCTTACCGTATTGAATAGGATTTCCCCGAGCGTAGTTGTGAATGCAATTAATCAAGCGCTGGGTAAAGTTGATTTGGGTGTTGTGGCTGCAGATTCAGTACTACAGGTAAAGCTGCCAGTGATCTTTGTGCAGGCTCAAACAGAAGGTGACGTTTTATATGATCAGCGTGGCATTGAGATCAATCATCCAGATGCCTTGATTGGTGAGGATCATCTATATGTTGACCTTCCAACCAATCAAACAGGTGATCAGGAAGTTACACTACAATTTGCGTCCAACATAAAAACGTCTATTACATATACATATAAAGTTGAATAATTGCGCGTGATTGGTTTGATAGCCATACATGATCATATGGCGCCATAAAAATACGGGAGGTCGCACAAGATTCTGGTCTTGCGCTATCTCCCGTTGTTCTTTTCTCTGAATCGATGCCCTGGCTCAGCATCATTGGCGGGACTCAGTTCGGTATACCTACATCAAGCAAAAGCCTCGCATCTGCGAGGCTTTTATTTTGCGCATCGGGCGAAGTCGCAAAGTCAGATTGATGTTGGTTGAAACATCTTTCATGCATGAAAAAGATGCTGATAGCATCATGCCACCGAGCCTGGTGGCCCTGCCGGCGCTCGATCATCGTGAGCCGGGAGAACCCTTCGAATGCTATTGACGCAAAGTGCGCAGGCGCTGCTGCACGCTTACCATGCCGGCGTGTTGCCGAACGAAATCGCTTTCCGCAAAGCACTCGACCAAGCCAAGCTCGATTACACGCCAGACAGCCTCAATCGCATCGACCGCCTGCTGCGGCAGATGCACACCCAACTGAAGCCGCAGTTCGACACTTTCGTTGGCATTCCTGCCAACCATAACTTCCTGCTCCTGCTCGGCTATTACATCGGCACGCTCATCGCACGCTTCACCTTGCAAAAAATCGAATGGTACGGCCCTGAGGAAGCGATCGAAGGCTTACCGGTCGGCCTACTTGAACAGCAACGATTCCAGTCATCGATTAGCTGCGCCTTTCTTCGGGATGGCGAGCCGACCAATATCTTTCTTCCCCTCGAGCCCATTCACGACATCCTGTTCACTGGCGACTTGTCATGCAGCGTTGCCGCCTATGCCGAGGATTACCTGCGTCGCGCCGTTTCCGTTCCGGTGTTGTACACGCCGCCTGCCGGTTTTGCTGCAACAGGCTTCACCTCCGATCAGCCGGGCGGCATTGGCGAAACGCTGCATCGTCTGGGCTTGCTGGCCGGTGCGCAAGCAGCTTGGGCATGCCGTACGGCACTGGAGGATGGCGCCCCGCTTGCGCCGCAGCTCGCCGAGGAATACGCCGATAGCCAGCGACAGATCACCAGCTTCCTCTTCATGGCACCCGACGAGGCCTTTACAACGGGCAATCAGCGTCTCGATAGCCCCGGCGCCAACGTCGTCGGCACTGCATTTGTCTATGACGGGCACATCAACTTGCCCCGTTTCCGTACCGATGCAATGGTCATCGAAGCACGCTGGCATGCTCCCGACGTGCGCGCGACGATTGCCTTGCCCTACCGTCATGCGGATAAACCGGGTGGATTCGTACTCTTTGCGCCGCGTGTGCTGGAATCATCGCTGCCCGAAGGTTATCTGCCGGTGCTCGAAGCGGCCTTCTTCGCCGGGATCGAATCCGTCAACCCGCCCGGCCTGTGGGTCACCCGTCACCTCGATGAGAACGACCCGGACAACCTCGCCACCCGTTTTGCCGAGCAGGAGGCCGCTGCTTATCCAGTCGAGCCCGATCCATTTGCCGGCACCCGCTTCGACGCCATTGACGTTGGTGCTGGCATCGCGTCCCTGCCAGCCGACCAGACGGATTACGCCGACGTCGCGATGCCAGCATGGGCAGAGGATGATCCGCTCGCCGAACTGTTCCACGATATGCCGGTGCTGTTGCGCGAGGGGCGCGTGGTGTGGGGGCAAGTCGTGCAGGCCAATAACAGGCTGTTCGCAACAGGCTTCGAGGATGGTCTGCCCGGCGATGTTCTGTACGATCCCGCGGGTGTGCTCACCCCGACCGATCTGGCACCCATCGCACGTCAACTGTTTGCATCGCGTGGTGAAGTCGAAGCGCTACGCGCTGCTGTCCCGCCGCAACCCGAGCGCCTGCGTATTGCCGAGCATCTGGCAGACGAGTTCACCCGCGCACGCGCCCTACCCGTGCCTGCAGGAGACGGGCACGGCGAGCTGCTCGTGTCATCGACCTATTTCGTGCGCCGACACCTTCCCTCCGAAACCTTGCTGCTGCCGTGTTTTCCGCTGTTGATTCTCGACCACCGTCCCGGTTCGGTGATGGTGCTGCCATGTCGCTGGTGGCCGCAGCCCTTGTTGGAGATGTGGTCCGATATCGCCAAGGCGCGGGCGCGTGAGGCATGGCAACAGGCTTGGACGGCGCTCGCGGACTCCGGGGAGGAAGACGAGGGCGGCTGGCGGAAGAAGGCGCAGGATGCCATCCAAAACTACGCATCGAACGGGGTCAGCGACAAGGAGGTGTCCCCGTGGATGTCTGTGGTCAACGCAGACGGCTCCCGGCGGGACTCCTATCACGGTGACTTCACGCCCGACACGGAACCGGCGCCACGAGAGTGGGAATGGGGATTGGGCTCCACCCTGGCTAGTCTTGCCGAGCACACGACACGAGACGTAGAGCGCCAGCGCGCCCGCGGCGGCCCACTCGACATCAGGCTCGCCCGTTTGGCGTTCGCAATGCGCCATACCGCGCAGATGATCAAATTGCACACCGGCCTTCTTGCCGGGCAGCGCAAGTGCCGCTCGGGGGGCAGCAATGTTGATCGCGATGAAATCCAATGGGCCGCCCTTGGCCTCGTTGCCGGCTGCGAACAGCCTGCGCTGCAAGCGGCGCGATTGCTGTGCACGGCTTTGCGCTATCCGAACCTCTATTCCAGCTTTATCCGTCCCGAAGTGCGCGCGATCTTTATTCTCTTTTCGCGCCAACTCGATATCCCGATTCCGGCGCTAACCCCCTTCAAGCCCTTGCCGGCACTGGAGGTCCTGATCGCCGACGACTGCTGGCTCCACCCGGACGTCCGCGCGCTGGCGCCCGTGGTCGAGGCTGCTTGCATCGAACATACCGAGGAAGCACCCGACGGCCCGTTCCGTGGCCTGCCGATTGCCATCGTCCTGCTATTCAAGCTGCGGGTGATGCGGGGGCTGGCCAATCCTGACGTTACCCACCCGCTGCTGGCCGCGCCGCTCGGTGCCTGGGCCACACCGGTGAACTTCGATGCCTGCCTCGACCCCATGATGAGTGCTGTACGCGATCGTTTGCGGACGCATGGATTCGACGAGGAGGCGATCACGGCGGCCATTGTTGACGGTACACCACTCGAAGCGCCAAGCCAGTTTGCGCGCCCGGCGCTCGTGCCGGTCGACACACCGCGTGCGGCAAAAACGACCAAGGCAGGCTTGGCCGACCCCGATATGCCGCGCTCCCCGGCGGCGGCCAGTGCATGGAAACGGCAGGCTATCGAAGCGTTCCAGAAGCGCCAAACGGAATCAAAGATACGCCAGCAGTTGCTGCAGGCTGGTTGCACGCCTGATTACGCAGATCAGATCATGGAGTACGCCCGCTTGCGAGTGCGTCGTATGCGGTACCTTGAGGGGGCCTCGCTCTTGGTGACCGGTTTGTTGCTGCTCTTTGTGACCCGCACGCTGGTCATCGAGGACGTTGCCGGGAAAAACGCGCTGCTTCTCGGTTTGCTCGGTGGAGGGCTGGCGCTGTTTGGGGGATACAAAATCGTTACCGGCGAACGGAGAAGCACAGGGGGCGGCTGAAAAAACCCGGATAATAGTGGCCAAATCATTTTGAGCACTATCTGGAATTCTTTCATGGAAATTAAGGTCAATTTTCTCGACAAGCTTCGTCTTGAAGCCAAGTTCGACGATTTCACTGTGATCTCCGACCAGCCTATTCGCTATAAAGGCGATGGCTCCGCGCCTGGTCCGTTCGATTACTTCCTGGCCTCATCAGCCTTATGCGCTGCTTACTTCGTGAAGTTGTACTGCAATACCCGCAATATTCCTACCGAGAATATCCGCCTGTCGCAGAACAACATTGTTGATCCGGAAAACCGCTACCAGCAGATTTTCAAGATTCAGGTCGAGCTGCCGGCAGATATCTCCGCCAAAGATCGCCAGGGGATTTTGCGTTCAATCGACCGCTGCACCGTGAAAAAAGTGGTGCAAGCCGGCCCCGAGTTTGTGATTGAAGAAGTAGAAAATCTGGATGCCGACGCCCAGGCATTGCTGATGCTGAATCCGGCCTCTGAAGCGAGCACCTATATCCCGGGCAAGGATCTACCGCTGGAGCAAACCATCGCCAATATGTCGGGCGTTTTGGCGAACTTGGGCATCAAGATTGAAATCGCTTCGTGGCGCAATATCGTTCCCAATGTGTGGTCGCTGCATATCCGCGATGCGCACTCGCCAATGTGTTTTACCAATGGCAAGGGATCGACCAAAGAAAGCGCGTTGGCATCGGCGCTGGGCGAGTATATCGAGCGAATCAATAACAACCACTTCTACGCCGGCAGTTTTTGGGGCGAAGACATCGCCAACGCGCCGTTTGTCCATTACCCGAACGAGCGCTGGTTCAAGCCCGGCCCCAAAGATGCGTTGCCGGCTGAAATTCTCGATGAATACTGCCTGCCCATTTATAACCCCGATGACGAGTTATTTGCCTCGCATCTGTATGACACCAATTCCGGCAATGTGGAGCGCGGCATCTGTTCGCTGCCGTTTGTGCGCCAATCGGATGGCGAGGTGGTGTATTTCCCGTCCAACCTGGTCGAAAACCTATTCGTCAGCAATGGCATGAGCGCCGGTAATACGCTGGCCGAAGCGCAGGTGCAATGCCTGTCGGAGATCTTCGAGCGGGCGGTAAAACGCGAAATTCTGGAAGGCGAAATTGCTTTGCCGGATGTGCCGCATGAAGTGCTGGCGAAATACCCCCGTATTCTGGCCGGTATTCAGGGTTTGGAAGAGCAGGGCTTTCCGGTGCTGGTGAAGGATGCGTCGCTGGGCGGGGTGTATCCGCTGATGTGCGTCACCTTGATGAACCCGCGTACCGGCGGTGTGTTTGCCTCGTTCGGCGCGCACCCAAGCTTTGAGGTGGCGCTGGAACGCAGCCTGACGGAATTGCTGCAGGGGCGCAGTTTTGAAGGGCTGAACGATTTACCTCGGCCCACCTTTGAAAGCCACGCCGTCACTGAGCCGAATAACTTTGTTGAACACTTCGTTGATTCCAGCGGCATTGTGTCATGGCGCTTTTTCAGCGCCAAAGCGGACTACACGTTTGTAGAGTGGGATTTCTCCGGCCAGGGTGAAAACTCCAATACCGAGGAAGCCGCGACGTTGTTCGGCATTCTCGAAGACATGGGCAAAGAGGCGTACGTAGCCGTGTATGAGCATTTAGGCGCCACAGCCTGCCGTATTCTGGTGCCGGGTTATTCGGAAATTTATCCGATAGAAGATCTGGTCTGGGATAACACCAACAAAGCGCTGTCGTTCCGTGCCGATATTCTGAATCTGCATCGTCTGGATGATGCCAGCCTGGAAGCCCTGCTGGCGCGTCTGGACGACGGTGAGCAAGAGGATTACACCGACATCGCCACCTTGATCGGCATCGAGTTTGACGAGAACACGGTCTGGGGCCAGCTCACCGTTCTGGAGTTGAAACTGCTGATTCATCTGGCCTTGCAGCAATTTGAGGACGCGCAGGATCTGGTGGGCGCCTTCCTGCAATACAACGACAACACCCTCGAGCGCGGATTGTTCTATCAGGCCCTGAATGCGGTATTGGAGGTGTTGCTGGACGACGAGCTGGAGCTGGACGATTACGAATTCAATTTCCGCCGCATGTTTGGCAACCCGCGAATGGACGCGGTGCTGGGGTCAGTGGACGGCAGCGTGCGCTTCTTCGGCCTCACGCCAACGAGCATGAAACTGGAAGGGCTCGATCGGCACCAGCGCCTGATCGACAGCTACAAAAAACTGCACGTGGCGCGGGCCAATGGGGCGGCGATATCCAGCTAGCCACTGATGTGACGAGACAATAGTCGGCAATTCGCAATACCCGCTCCGCCGCAAAAAGCAAAAAGGCCAGCGCCTTTGCAGGTGCTGGCCTCCCTGTACCTACCCCGTTTACTTCCGGTCTTTCTCGGTGAATTCCTTCAATGCCTTGGCAGACCGTCGGGCATGATCGATTGCTGCCCGCCGTTCTGATGCAACGGCAATTCCCGACTGCGCCAGTTGATACGCGGCGGAAGCCGGCTCGACCAGTGCTGCCACGATCTGGAACAGCCGACCTAACTCCGCAACGCTATCCATGCCATAGCTGGCAATTTCGTCATAGGTGTGACCGGTGCGAGACGGAGAAGCGTAGGCAAAGCGGGGGATAGGGCGTGGGGGTGGTGCGGGTGTGCCTTGGGGGGAGTTGGGCATAGATGCCTCCTACATTTGCGGGTTTTGTCGCGCCCCAACCGCTGTCATACGGAAGGGGCGGGCGCAAGGGCGGTTTGACAGACCGGAATGTAGGAACCGGCGCACCCGAAGGTGCCCCTCCCTTGGCCCGCATTGAAGACGTGCCAAAGCTGCGGACAAAAAATCACCGCCTTGCGGCGGTTGTCCGCCTACATAACCGGGCTGTCAAACCCGTGTCGCGCTGTGAGGCGCGACGGGGAAAGTATTGCTTTATGGGTGGGGTTGGTCAAGGTGTGCTGTTGGAGGCTTGGCCTGCATGCCGTAGCTCAACACGATCGGTGATGCTCAGCAGGCATTGCCGGTGTCTGCTTTCGGCCACCTCCGGTCGTTCATGCGCTTCGCAAATGGGGGAAATGAACGTCAGCAGTATTCTGGACGGTTGACGTTCGCGATGATATGTGGGGCCTCTCGTGATTTGGTCTTAGCAGATATAAATTTTCTACAAACCTCGTGACGATCCCTGATCCTCACCATGGGCTACTATCCATTATCTGATTAACTTCCTGGAAATCCATGTGTCCGTTTCATTTGATTTGCATGTTCTTGGTTGGAAAGCTTTCGAAGATCTAGTCGGGTGTATTTTTCGAGAAATTTTGGGCCAAACATTGCAAGTTTTTGCTGAGGGTCCTGATGGGGGGCGTGACGCTGCATTCAGGGGCACTTGGGCACTTAAAGATGCAACATTGGAAAGCATGGCTGGAAGCTTTTGTATTCAATGCAAGCATACGAGTAAGCCGTCGCGATCTCTTTCATTGACCACAATTGAAGATGAGCTTGCTAAAGTTACTCGACTAGCCTCTGCAGGACTGTGTGATAACTATATCTTAGTAACAAACCACACATTACCGGCGGGTGTCGTTGAAAAAGCTGAGGAATGCATCATCGCTTCGGGTGCCAAAACAGCTCGTATTTATGGTAGCGAGTGGATTGCCGACGTTATTTCGGAAAATCCAAGGCTAAGGCGATTGGTTCCGCGACTCTATGGGCTTGGTGATTTAACGCAAATTGTTACGCACCAAGCTTATAGGCAAGCACGAGAAGTATTGGATTCAATTTCTCCCGATCTAGCCTGCTTTGTGCCAACCGGAGCATATCGCCAATGCGCCCACGCCCTTCAAGAATATGGATTCGTATTGCTTTTAGGCGAACCAGCTAGCGGAAAAACAATGATTGCTAATCTGATGGCATTGTCTGCAGCTGATGAATGGAATCTCCAAACGCTTATGATCACAAGCCCCGCGGATTTCTCAGAGTCATGGAATCCAGATGATCCGGGCCAGTTTTTATGGGTTGACGATGCGTTTGGTGCTACTCAATATGATGCCAACCGTGTTGGTGAGTGGAATCAACTTCTTCCTAAGTTAAAGGCTGCGATAAAGTCAGGTGCGCGTGTAGTGTTCACATCTAGGGATTACATCTTTAGTGCAGCTAAACGCGATCTTAAGATAAGTGCATTCGAGTTGTTTGACGATAGTCGCGTTGCCATTCAAGTGGAAAAACTTACTGAAAGTGAGCGCCAAATGATTCTCTACAATCATATAAAGGCAGGCGCACAACCGATCAAATTCAAGAGTGCAGTAAAGCCTTTTCTAGAAGACGCAATACAGGTACCGAAGTTTTTGCCAGAGATTGCCCGTAGATTTGGAAATCCAAAATTCACATCCAAAATGCACGCTACGAACGAAGGGGTTAAAGCTTTTTTTGAGAAGCCGGTAAATGTACTTCTTGATATTGTTAGTTCTTGGCCGTTGCAGAAAAAGCAGCAATTGGACTCGTATTCATAGCTGGGGGGCGAAGGGCAATACCTGTAATGGCTGATCAACAGGTCGCGGGTACGTTGGAACTATTGGGGGTCACTTTGGGCGAAGTAAAAGCTGCGTTAGTAGGTCTAGATGACTCACTGCTTAAAAGAATACGAGAAGGTAATTCTGAGTATTGGATATTTCGTCACCCAACAATTCGTGACGCATATGCAACTTTTGTAGGTGGAAATCCAGAGTTGATTGATGTTTACTCAATGTGGTGTGGTGTCACACATGCTATATCTGAGGCCAGCGAGCGAATAGCCGCCATAAATGTGCCCAACGCATTATTTAATGACGCATTCAACCTATTGATTTGAATTAGAAAAGATAAAATCCGATGAGCTTTTGCATTGAATTCCCGTTGCAAAAGGCTGCGCCGATTGAGTCCGCTAAACGGGCCGCGCGCGCGCTCAAATTGATGTTCTGGACCTGTTGGGTGAAGTGCGCGTTACGCTGCAGCAGCGCGAATCAACTTGCCCGTCGACTTAACTCGGCGATATTGGGCATGCCAGAAGCAAGCGAGGCTGCGTGGAAAAAGAAGTGGCAAAACTATCAAGCGGGCAGGCGTAGCCCGCAGCACGCTCTGGTCGCCGCGGTGGCCAGAGTGGTACCCGGCTCCGCCGACATATTGAGCCATCCACTGTGGGACATCCTGGGTGGAGATCGAATAACTCCGACCCTGCAGCGGCGGGTTTATCAGGCACTTCCTCCGGAGACCCGCAGCCGGATATTGCAGCGCTGTGGGAGCCCGTTTGCTGGCCGCCTTGGCCTGAGGCTGTTGCAACAACTCGAACGACGAGCCGGGCTGGGTGTGCTGGCCTATCTGGTTGTGCAGTTACAGAACACGAGTGCGTGTGGGGAGGCAGAACAAGCGCACGCAATCAGCCGCAGCATCATGATCTGCCTGCTGATTCTGTGCGTTGATGAGCCGTATCGTGCAATGGCTGGGCTGTTGTACCGATATTTCCTGGCGCGTGTTTACCCGCTCGTCGCCGGGTTCAACGCGGGAGAGTTCTATGACCCCGACGGATTCATTGCGTGCGTCCGCATACTCCGGAAAGAGTACGAAGCTCGGGCTGCCAGTAGACCACCAGCGAACTCGAAAACCCGCAGGACTCGGCAGGCGGGACTACACAGCCTGCTTTATGCGACGAACAACATGCGCGTTCAAGCCTGTGTGATGCCCGAGTTCTTCTTCCCTCGGCAAATTGCGGAACGCATCTTGCTAATACGCTGATTCATCGCACTGAGACGAATAAGCGCGTTCTTTACGCTGTCGACGACATTTCGCCGCAACTTGCCGATGCTTTTGAGGTTGATCTCTGGCATGCCTCCGTGAACCCGGTTAGGGTTCAATCGTACATATGCTCAGCGAAAGTGCGGCGACGGAAGAGGTTGCGCAATGGCTTGAGTAGTTTGCACATTCTCCCCTGTGGTTCATCAGAGGCAGCGCAGAACGCGTGATTCCGGAGGCCAAGACGGTTGGGGTGGTCGCCAACCCTCGTTGCCGAGCTCGTGCGTCGTCACGCCCGCTCTCCCATGTTCGCGTCCGTCCACGCGAGCCACCCGGCGCGGTTTGCTTGCGCGTCGTGCAACGCGTGATGCCAGCCGCCGTGTTTGGCCTGATAGTCGCAGATGGCTTTGTGGAAGACCGTCGTATCGATCAGTTGCGCCAGCTCGTAGCTTTTGCGATCGAGGTTCGCCGGCAGCCCCTCGCCGAAGGCGTCCCACAGCAAGTCTTGATCCTGCTGCGAGTCGCATGCAATCTGGACGTGGCGCGGCAGCGTGGTGAACCACGCCCACAACCGGGCTTGCAGTTCGGTGCGTGTGCAGATGGCTTCTGGGCGCTTGTACAAGTACGGAAGCACAGTACCCTTGACGAACTCGTTCGCCCAGTCGCGCCGGTAGTCGCTGCGTTCGGCGTAGAAGATGTGAGCACCGTCCTCGGACACCATGCCGATGCTGATCAACTCGCAGTCGATGAAGTCGGTGAATTCGGTGTCGAGGAAGATCAGCATGCAGTCGCTACGTTCTTGTCATGGTTTGGTGCGTCGATTGGCTGTTCGGCGAACGATGCACGGCGTGTCGGCATAGCATGGCAGATACGTCGACCCATCCTTCTCGTCGCGATTTGCATAGAGGAACTGCTTGTCGGACGGAAGCCATTCGCCCACTTGTCGCATGATCTTGAGTTGGAATGGGCACATCTGGAGTTCTTTTTCAGCGAGCGTGAGGCGGTGTTCAGTAGTCGCAGCCTGTTGACTAGATTCACTGTCGTTGGTCGAGGGGCGCTGGAGTTGGCGGAGACGTAAGCATTTGCTGGCAGTGCCAGCAAATTACAGATCCTAGTGTAGGCACCAACTGTCCAGATCAATTAGCGTCGCCAGATTCATCAATCGCGCGCTGTCGCTTTACCTCAGCTTCAGGATCGGAAAGGTATCTTACGAGATCGTGAAGGACGATGGCCTCAAACGCATGGCTCCCAGACACAGAGTGAACGAAGCGGTGAGTTGTGCCATGAATCTGTCGATGATGCTGTAAGTCGGGATCCAAGAGACAAGTAACTTCAAACATTTCAGACCACTTTTCTCCCATGTCCCACACAACAACCAAGCCAATATCATTAACATCCTTTTCGCCACTTTGGAGCTCTTCAATCAATCCGTTCAGATTATATTTGTATTCAAGAACCTTTACTTTGGTTACAAATGATCCTTCGCTAGCGAACATTTCAGCCTCTATTCCGAGAGGATTTTCCGACCCGTAGACATATTTCTCATATGGGGCTTGCATGTTCACCCGATAAAGCCCATCGTATTGATTGTATTGGCTACTGGAAATCAATTGAATGCCGCGAATAACCCCTGCGGATAGCATCTGATTAAATAGTGCAACTACGTCCTGCTCCACAAGAGGCTCGGATCTAATTGGCAATTCTTCCGTTGGCAAAAACAAGCCTTTACCCTTGATGGTAAGTCCATGGGTCTGCTCGTGTTGCTCTTGATTCTTTATCCATTGCTCAATTTTTAACTCGTCATTAAAAATTTTCGCAACGCCTGGCTTTCTTAGTAGCGCATATCGACGCCTGAACGCTGTAGTCGCCGAGACAGCAATCTTCTCTGCGAGGTGTACATACTCAGGCTGAAATCCCTTGCGTCCAAGATCCGGCTCCGCCTGATCAAAATGTATGATCACATGAACTAGATTTTGGAATCCAACATTGTTCGTCATTGGAATTGTCAGCGTCATGCCCTGTGGCATATGTCGCGTGGCTAACTGAATACCACCGCGTAATACACGCAACCCCTTTCGAAGTTTGAGTTGCACGTCGTTCAGGTTGTCCCACAAGTCGGTCGAAAAGGCAAGGTAAACATAGATTGATAATCCCGCAACTTTAGCGAGTAATCTTTCTTCTGCATCCAAGCTTAGTCTGATAGGACAAAATGACTCTACAGGATTGTCAACCAATTGCGTGGCTGTCCATTGGCCCCATAATCCGTTAAGCCCAGTAAACTTGGGGGGGATCTTCGCCGCATCCTGGCCGTTGGCTATCTTCTTTTGCTGGGTGCTTAGAAATTCAACCATGCTGCCACTTCTTGAAATCAGCGTATGAGGATATAAATAACTCGGTTCTTTTAGAGTCGCTTCGGTTCGTTTTCCATCTTGGTCCACTACGCACAAGGAAATCGTCACCTTAGGTGTTCCATTGCCGTTGATGTAAATCCCACCAATCGGCGTCATGATTCTCAAGAGCGCCAACCATTGATCTGCCGTATTAGCTTGATACCAAGAAAGGTTTTTTGGGCGAATGTTGTCACCCTTGAGCTGTACCGTTACGCAGGTTCCCCTCTTGATATCTGCGAATGCACCCACAGGGAGGTCTGTCGGTACGATTTTCGGTCGAGCTACTGTTCCCGTTCGGTCTTCGACCCAAGTACGACCATTTTCGATGGTCCCACAAATTGTCTTGCTTGGCAGTCGCGACGCAATGAGCAATTTGTTGAAGCCATAGCCGAGATATGTTGCGCCTACTCCCTTGCTACCCCGGGTAACTGGCCCAGACTTAAAGGAGAAGTTGGGCCTGAGGAATTGCTGAACCTGCTGCAGTGTCATGGCGCAGCCATTATCAACAACTCCCACGGTCTGAGTACGCAGGTCGATTTCGATCCAAATCTTGCCCGCGTCGCTCCCTAGGTCTCCTTCCGCAATTCTAGACTCGACCGCATCAAGGGCATTTTGCAATAGTTCTGCGAATAGATCGTAATATCCTGTATAACTTCGCAGGATATTCGCGATCTCTCGGCGTTGAGCGCTTATTAAGATGCCTGGATCGGCCCCTGCCGTAGACTCAAGTGGATCCCATGCTTCAAAGCTTTCAATTGCCGCCGCCATTCGCTAATCTCCCCTAAGTTTCCGCTTTAATTTGTCAGGTTGGTTGCTCGTTATGCTCTGACGGTACTGCCACTTGTGCCTGAATGCTTGGCCCTATCCATGGACTACCGAAACACTAGTGCCGCGTTGGATCGCAGGAGCCTACGTCAATTCTCACCAAGTTTCACTCCCTTAGGCCAGACAATGAATGCCGGGCCTGAAACGATGAAATCGGGCAACCAGTCCAACATCTCTGGCACCTTGGATTTGAGTCCGCATTCCCAAACGACTATGATGCGCCACCCCATCTCTAGCAGACGGTCACGCACCTCCTGATCCCGCCGGACGTTATCAGCAAACTTATTTGCCCAGAAGTCTGCTCTCGTATGCGGCGTCGTTGCATAGCGACAGCTGACGTGACGATGCCAGAAGCAACCATGCACGAATATGCAGACGTGATACTTGGGCAGCACGACGTCAGGGTGGCCGGGCAACCGTTTGTCGTGCAGACGGAAGCGGAATCCGTTGGCATGAAGGTAGCGCCGTACCTGCAGTTCTGGCTTGGTATCTTGTCCTCGTATGCCTGACATCATCCGAGAACGGACGGTTTTGCTTACGATGTCCACATTCCATCCTTCTCTTGTTCCTGGTATCCTGGAGCCGCAGAACGGTTTCCAAGTTATTATGCAAAATGCACGATCGAATCCCTATTGTTGACCTCTTCGCTGGGCCAGGCGGCCTGGGCGAGGGCTTTTCGTCGCTATCGGACGGGAAGACGTTCAAGATAGTTGTGTCTGCAGAGATGGACTATTCATCTTGGCAAACTCTCAGGCTGCGTGCCTTCTACCGCCTTCTCAAGTCGACTGAATCGCCTGGGCTTGAGGACTATTACAAATTCTGCAACGGTGAAGCAGCACAACCATGGACTACCGACACAGAAGAAGCGTGGACTGCCGCCGGCCATGAGGCGAGACAGATTACACTCGGGACTCAGGACGGAAACGAAGAACTCGACAAGGTCCTTGCGAAGCATCTAGATGTTACGAAACCATGGGTGCTGATAGGAGGTCCTCCCTGCCAGGCCTACTCGGTCGTCGGACGCTCGAGAAACCGTGGCAATGCGGAATACAAGCCGGAAGAGGATCATCGGCATTTCTTATATCGCGAATATCTGCGAATCATCCAGCGATACCGTCCTTCCATCTTTGTAATGGAAAACGTGCGAGGAATACTTACAGCCAAGGTGGCTGACAGGCAAATCTTCCATGAAATCCTGGTCGACTTGGCTGACCCGGATGCTGCGCTTGGCGTCGAGTCAGACCTCCCCGGATACACGATACACTCCTTGGTCGCGGACGCCACGTTCTCTAAAGGAATGAACCCGAAGGATATCGACTCTAGCCAGTTCGTCATCTGCTCGGAAAAGCACGGGATTCCCCAGGCGAGGCATCGTGTGATCTTGCTCGGTATCCGCGACGATGTCCGTGTGCGAGTTGGCTCGATCGACAAGGCACAGGCTCCGACAGTGAAGAGCCTCATCGGCTCTCTTCCCAAACTTCGGAGCACGCTCAGCAAACAGGTCGATTCCGACACAAACTGGAATGTCGAGGTCAAGCGGCACTTCAATGATCTACGTACGGCGGCATATGAGGCGGGAAAGAATGAACTTGCCGACCAACTATTGCTTGCCGGTGAAAGTGTCGGGGGACCTCTCGATAGAGGAGGATTGCGATATCCGAAGGTCAATGGGGAAGGAAGCACAGGTATGGCAACGCTGGACAGTTGGCTACTGGATCCCAAGTTGACGAGGTGGCTAAATCATGAAGCTCGCGGTCACATGACATCTGATTTGAAGCGATACGCATACGCCGCTGCGTTTGCCAAGACTACCGGCGCCTCGCCTTTCGGACATGAGCAGTTCGACCTTCCTGGTCTCAGTCCCGCGCACCAAAATTGGGAGAGCGGGAAATTTCCCGATCGTTTCCGCGTTCAGGTGGCGGATCGACCCTCAACTACCATCACAAGCCACATCTCCAAGGACGGGCATTATTTCATCCATTACGATCCAGTCCAGTGTCGAAGTCTAACTGTTCGGGAGGCCGCGCGACTCCAGACCTTCCCGGACAACTACTTCTTTCAAGGAAACCGAACGCAACAGTTCCATCAAGTAGGGAATGCCGTGCCTCCTTTACTGGCGTACAAGATTGCTCATGTAGTGGACCAATTGCTAGCTGAAGAGCCAGAACAACCCATTGCAGCCCCACAAGAGGTCGCAGATCAAATGGAATTGGCGGCAACCTGACTGAACCCTTCTGCTCTTGCCTTTTTCTCGATCTCCAAGAGTTTGATACTTTGCTGAGCACTCGGAATCTTTTGTGGCATGGATGCGGCGATCCGCAGTAGCTGTACTTCGGATGGTGATAAAACGATCCCTGCATTTCCCCACGCCAACAGTTTGGACCAGTACTCCATGCCACGGTTGACCACCGTAACCTGAGCGTCGATCTCGTTGAACATGTGTTGTTCTCTTTGAGCAGCCTTCCGATCAGCCATCTCGTCGTCCAAGGACCGCAGCTCGTTGGTCAGGCCGGAGGGGGTGGAAAACTGGACATGCGTCAATATGTCGTCCCAACATGGCCTTCTCTTGCACCATTCCGTGACATTCACAATGCCGTTCTCTAAGGCCGCTTGGATAAGCCGTTCTTGTACCCGTTCCGATAGTTCCAACAGCGCCGCTTTCAGCTCCGGCCCAGCCTGCTGCTGCTGCCAGATACTTTCCATGTCTATCGTTTGCTTTGCCTGCGCAAGGCGCTCCTGGAACAGGGCGATAGAATAGGTGACGATCTGGGCGCGATAGCCGAGTGCGTACCAGCTAGCATCTTGGACCAGTCGTTCAGTGGTTCGGAAGATGATCACGGATGCGACAACGGTGCGATACCATGCTTCATTGAAATTTGCGTCGTTCTGCTTCCACTCGCCATTAATGGAATTGGCAAAATGCGCAAAGTTCTTCTGCCCTCCCAAGCTAACCATGTAAGGCAGGCCACGGAAGCTGTTGATCACCTTGGCCAGATCGGTCTTTGTAATGAGCTGTCCGCGTGGATTTTGCAGTTGAAACTCGCGTTTCTGGGCGTCGCGCAGATAGGCTTGTTGATTCGCGTATTGGCCTCGAGCTCGTTCGTAGAACCAGTGCGTTTGGACAGATGTACCGCCGATTGGCGGAGCCCATGCATGTCTTGAGATGCCTTCCACCCTGATGTGGAAAGGATGGTTTGAGAAAAAATCCGCCTCGCTTATCTTATTCTGGCTGTTGGAATACTGTGAAATGCGGGGGACGATTTCATCAATCTTTTCCGACGGCACTATGGTCAGCTTCATCTGTACACGAATGTCGGCCAGATTGACGCCTTTCTCCTTCATCTTGACGTGGAATATCGATGCAGTAGTCTGCCCGCCGTTCACAATCTGAAGATGCCGAATGCGATGCAGCTTTCCTGAAGTACCCTCAACCTCAACATGCGCCTCGGTGGCGGTGGTCGAAATCCCGTTATTGTAGGCAAAGAACATGTTAGGTTCTTCTAGGATCGTCTTGCGTATACCCTTATTCACCTTCCCCCGAGCCTGCAGAAAGGTTCGGACATTCTGTTCCAGCAGTCGCCCCCCGAATCGATCATAGATTGTTGCCAGCCAGTCTCCCGGGATAACGGCAAGGTATGAGGTTATCGAGTCAGTCGCGGAAGTGGTCGTAAGACAGGTCAGTGGTCTGCCGAACAATTCCACAAAATCCACAACGATTTCTTCTGGCTGCGTTGGCGTAAGCAATCGCTGCAACGTGGTAATGTCAAATACACGGTATGCCCATTCCTGTTCACCACGTGGCTCAGATGGCAGTTCCTTGATGGACGATGAAAGCTTCCTGTTCGTGAACAAGTGGAAGCGGACCCGGCTCAGCGAGGCAGCTTCTTCTTGGATCTGGCGTGCCAGGCCCCAGGCAGGATGAGCGACCTCCAGCTCCTTCACGAATGCGGGCGACAGCGACTTCTCGAAGAATCCCTCGACGCGACGGAATGCCTGATCCATGGTGGTCTTGGTCAGCGTTTCGATTTCCGCGGTCGCAGAGAATTCCGTGACATACAGATCGAGGGTAGCTTCTTCAGGAACGAAGGCGTAGCCGTCCACACGATATCCCCGCTGTCTCACCAAGCATGGAACGAAGTCTGAGAGAACCCCATCTTCGATCAGGTGGTCGCTGACCACGGCGGCGAAGGCGCTTTCGGTGGAGTTTTCCGATGCCTCCGCTCTGACCGCAACTTCCTGTAGCAATTCTTCGTTGAATGCTTCCAATGTCATAGTTGTTCTGACGCCCACGCCGCCCATGTTGGCTTAATCGCGAATGGCATGCATGCGTCGAGCCTGATGGAATATGACAATTCCTCGACACCAGCCGGCACGACATCCTGCAGGAGTCGTGGAAAGCCATCTCTGACCTCTAGCATGGTCGGCGTGGAAGCTTCATATCGATATTCCTCGTACTCGGGTGTGCGGATATATTTGGCCGCCAACAGCTTTGACTCGAACACCTCTGCATACTCGGTTCCATCGAGAAGGGCTATCAACTCGTCGACCAGGTCAGGCAGATTGAGCCCGCCCAAGGAAACCTTGGTCAACGAATAAGCGACGAGGTAGAGCGGATTTTGATTGGCCCACAATTGTTCCGGCGACGAAACGACCAGCCTCGGACTGGCGCCGGCCTGGTAAGTCTTGACCTCGAACAGCCGGTGCCGAACCAAGAAGTCCTGCGGCTTCCGCTCCGGTCCGTGCCAAGTGGTAACCGCCGCGGGACCATAGTGTGGGATGAGCTCCTGTTTCAGGAACAGCAGCTCACCGATAAGTCCACGGATTTCCATCTCGCCGAGCAGTCTGTCGACGCCATGGCTCAGCAGCTTCTGCCAGCGTTCGAGTCTTCCCAGCAGTGTAGAGATCAGATGGGTCTCGTCGGGTTGCCCATAGGTAGAACGAAGCAGATCCTGGCAGAGGGAGTGGAATAGCTCCAAGTTGTCGCCGTTCCGCAATGTCAGTCGAAACTCCTTCGCTGCATCGAAGTATTCCACCGTGATTCCGCGAAGACTGTGAAGATGGACAGGTTCATCCGGTGCGTCCCGTAACTGCAGCACTAAGAGATAATGACCTGCGGAATTGCGGCCCCAGAAGAAGTTGTGAGGCTGGGTAGGGTCAGCCCTCCTGAGCTCGACGCTCTCCGGCGCGCTGACCTTGAGTGGGAACCAAGGATTCTCATTCATAGGAGGCAGCCTCCGCCTCTTCATACTCTTCGATATCACGGGCGAAGTTCTCCTCCCACCACGTCGTGTTCACGAGGTATTCGACTTCTGAATCGACAATTTTTGTCGATGGAAAGCTGATCCCCCACGCGACGACGTTCTGGAGTGCAAATTCGGGGTCATCCTCCGATTTGAGATTCAGGACGTGCAGCATGAGGAGAGGACGTTTCCTCAGATGGCGATATCCCCGATCACTCATCTGCTTTCCGGGATTGTCCCTCTTGAATTCCTGTACCGCCAAAGCGATTTCGTCATCTGTCATTCCAGCCTTCTCATGCCCGCGCGATGCGACACGAGACGATTCGCCACTGATCTTCACGTAGTCGTCACCCTTTCGGGCTGTCTTGACCGTGGCCGACCGTGTTTGAGGTCGCACATCGCAGGTTTCATATCTAACCGCTGCGGTACCGGAATCGGCTCCCAGACTGAACAGACAGACATCCCATAAGGGCGCCTCGTCTTTGGCGCGGGCGTCGATGTAGCGTATGACAGGAGCCGATTGCGTGCTTGGCGACATGTCATCATGGTTCTTGAAGCCAGACACGAATTCCCGAACAAGCGCTGCAGGCATGCCCCGCCAGACGTGGCCCAGGCCACTGGGGAACGTGGGCTGAGCAAGTGTGTCGAGTTTGCGAACCAATTTGGCTAGCGTGGCACGATTGGACTGGATCGATGCCTGGTCTGGCTTGATTGCGGTGGTCTCGATCAAGCGGTTTCCCAACTGAGTGTAGTGACGAACAATTCTTCCAGTTCGCATCTTGTTCCTTGCCGTCACGATGAGTGAAACGGGATGGGTCCTGACCTTATGCCCGAAATCCTCGGGTTCCCTGTTCATTCTTTCCATCTGGCGGAAGTCTTCGCGAAGCTCATCGCATGCTTCGCTGATATGGGCATACCACGAGATCGCCTCCTCGGTCATGTAGATGCGGCAAAGGTCCTCGAATCCGTTTCTGTAGCCGAACCAGCGGCCCATCTGCAGCAGCGTGTCATACATCTGCGAATTGCGAAGGAAGTAGGTAACCACGAGTCCCTCGAGCGTGAAGCCTCGGGAGAGGGCAAGCCCCCCCACTGCAATGACGTGCAGCCCGGTCGCCTTGTGCTGCCGATATGCAAGATTGTCTGGAGACTTGCTGTTTATCTTCCGGACCTCGATTGGCGAAATCGATTGGATCAGTAGGGGCTGAACATCCCCCCATGTCTCAGGTACCTTGCCGTCATAGATCTCCATCCAAGTGGCATGTAGGTCAATCAGATCCTTATCCAGGAGAGCTTGATCAAGGGGAAGCGCTGAATGCCCCTGACACGCTGATCGCAGCTGGTTGAGATAGTCGTTGATGAGCCCGGTTACCTTTGTCTGTAGATCTGTGAAACGCGTCACATTGATCAGCATGGAGGAGTGGGCCGCCCCTTGTCCTCGAACGATCCGCAAGGCGCGCGCCAAGACGAAGGTCCGAACTGCCTGGTAGAGACTTGCCGGCAGAATTTGGAGGTCGTAATCGGCCTTGTGCACTTCGGGGATGATCTTTGAATGATCGCTCACGTGCTTCAGGCAGTAGTGCAGATCACCATCGGATGGAAATATTCTCGACGCGCCCACGTAGTTGGTTGGGGCATCCAGCGAGCAGATGAAGTGCCGCGGGAAGAGATCCTCTTCCGCACCCTCGGCGGGTTCGGGATCGATAAAGATGTTCGCAAACGGTGTTGCCGTATATCCGACATAGGCGTTGCGGTCGAACATCGCGAGCAATTCGCGTATCAGCCTATTGATGCTCGTCGGCTTGGTAGTGACCGCAGCGGTATTGATCGACGCGTTGTCCGCTTCGTCATCGATCAGCAGCAGCGCAGTGCTGGAGATGGTTCCACCGGACTCGAAACTCTTATCCTTCAGCCAGGAAATCAGATTTCCCAGGATTCTTGAATTCTTCTTGGTTACAACGATCAGGGGCTCCTTGACCGACTGCAACGACACCGGGAGGCGCGACTGATTGATCCGGAAGTCGTCGTCCCGTGTTGTCAGGGAAGGTGGACGTCTATCCAGCCCATATCGGCCTACGCCGATAGTTGTTTCCCCGCTCTTGCCCTTCTCGGAATTCAATCCGATGAAGGCCTCCTCGATTCGTTCCACGGTCTGGACGCGAAGATCCTCCTGCATTCCGGTTAGCACCACAATGAATCGGTAGCCGTAGTCAGCTGCCTTGCAGATGACTCCCGAATAATTCTCGGTCTTGCCGGACTGCACATGGCCGACGACCAGGCCACGTCTTTTCCAGTTGCCTGATCTCTCTGGATCCTGGAGAAATCCGACGATCTTGTCGGTATCCCGATCAAGTACACCCAGTACCGCCCTTGCTCTACTCCGTTCCGACTCGAGCCAGCGACGATAGCGTGTGTAGTACCACATCTCCATTACCCCGCGCTTTGCAGGTAGCCACTCTTCAAAGTCCAAGTGTTGAATCTTGGATGCATCTGCTGCCGTTATCGAAAGATTGTGCTCTATGCGGCGAGCTGCCTGCTCCAGCTGATACTCTGTCACGGATTCTGCGAGATCCGGAAACAGCGGCAGTACGGTGCGCAAAGTCTTGCGCACCGAGTCAGCATCTCGCGTGGGCATTTTATTGAGTATGCCAATAGCGGTGTCTTCGACAGAGGAAAGGGACACGGTCAGTTCTCCTGAATCAGCTTGGGGATGATTTGTCTGGTAGCTTCGAGATTCGATGCAAATGGCTCAATACAGGACACTAGGTCGAAGAAGGATTCGCGACTCAATCCGGTATTCCCTTCAAGAATGAGGGTCAACAGTTCCTGCAACAATCCCGAGTTCACGCCTCCTTGGTCGATCCTATTCGGTTCGTTTGCAAAGTCGTTGAAGAACTGGGGTGCAGGAAAGGCCATGCCGACCAGCCTCAGAATGGCGTCCAGTCTTCGGCGCTCCTCGTTGGCGAGATCCATTCTCAGCTCGCTGATAATCGGGTGTTCGAGGTCGATCTGATAGTTGATCCCGTCGCGATCGATTCGCCTCATCCACACTGACTTCGTCTGTCGATTGGCCATTACGGTGCCACGGTGTGTATAGGGCCTTCTCGACCCATTACATATTTGGTCGACAACCTGCTTAAGGCGCCGTCGCAGAATCTCGGGGGGAATGGCGCGCGACTTCCGAACATCGAGAGTCCACAGGTGGTCTAGGGTATTGGGAATGTCTACCTTCACTCGGGCCAGTTTGGTCAGTTCCGCCATCTTCGCCATTCGGAACCATGTTCCATGGACGATGAGTCGACAGTTTCGATAAACGTAGAATCCCTGATTCTTCAGATACCCATCTTCCCCTGCGTATTTCTCATATTCATCCGGAGAGACCATGGAGTGATGAGGAAGGGTGTAAGCCTGGACTTTGACGACTTCATTTCCAATAAAAATTCTTTCCCCTGGTAACACGTTCCCTGAAAGCGACTTTGCATTGAAAGGATCGAAAGGGGCGATCGGGGCGTAATTGACACGTATGTCAACTCTCTTGAGCCCCTTTTCCCCACATAGAAAACGATGAAAGACCAATGATATGTGCTGCCTGGTCGCATCGATCCTGGCATTCATTACTGCTTGTACC
Organism: Andreprevotia chitinilytica DSM 18519; assembly: GCF_000711875.1. Classification (GTDB taxonomy): domain Bacteria; phylum Pseudomonadota; class Gammaproteobacteria; order Burkholderiales; family Chitinibacteraceae; genus Andreprevotia; species Andreprevotia chitinilytica. The sequence continues at coordinate 41,813 of NZ_JONM01000004.1, read as the reverse complement.
TGGGCGCTATTGCCTCCCAAGTCGAGACGATCGAGCTTGCTCCAGAGGACATACGTTCCCTGCGACTGCAACTCTTCGATCCCGGGCAGGCCCGCCTGCTGTGTGGTGTCAAATGAAAGCAACACCCACTCGTTTCGAGCTGCTACCTTATCGAGATCCCATTGCCAGGCGCTTTGCTGCCCGGATTGACGAGTGACGACGGTCAGTTGCCTGCATTGAGAAAAAGAAGCAGTCTTTAGACCAAGTCCGAATCGCCCCAAATCATTTCGAGATCGCGTTGCACGTGGATTCTTGCTTCCTAGCCGCATGGCCTCGATCAACTCGGGAGGGCTCATCCCATCCCCATTGTCAATGATAGCAATCCAAGGCTGGTCACCTTGCCATCCGTATCGAATATCTACTAGACGCGCGCCTGCGCTGATGCTGTTGTCGATGATGTCTGCGACCGCAGCTTGTAGCGAATAGCCAATGTCACGGAGTGCTTCGATCATTGCTGCCGGTGCGGGTGGTAGAACGCTTTCTTCCATTGCAATTACCATTGATCTTCTGCAAATCAATCCATCAATTTTCGGTTTGCCTAGATCTGGATGATCTTGGACTAACTCGTATCAACTATTATTGGCGTAGATTGCTGTAAAAGCTGATGTGGCGGAAGGACGAGGTTGGAATACGACGCGCGTCGCCGCGCAGCGGAACCAAGTCCGCTAGAGGTAGATCGAGAGGCCCAAGAGTCTGAATAAGGCGTTCGACAAGACATTGCAGGTAGCAGCAATCGAGCTCGCTATAATTTGCTTCCCCATCTGATGCCCGCTGATGAGACTAATTGACCATGGAGTACTTCTGTTTCTTCTTTTTATCTGAGGGATCTTCGCCATATATCGCGCGATGCAGGCCACAATGTTTGCATAGCTTATCTCACACGATCATTCCTTATCCGAAAACTTTCTGCAAAAACATCACCATCAGATCAGGTCCATGTTTACTACGCAGAATGTCGACAATGCGCGGTGAGCCGCTACGTGCTTCATGGAGGCTCCCCGTAAAATGAAAAAGAAAAAGCCCCGCAAGGGGCCTTTTCTTAACTACGCTGAACTAGCAGATTCCCAAAAATCCAGAGATTCGGGAAAAATCCAGACTTCAGTGGGATCCTACAACCTCACGCATCAATATTCCGAGCAATCAACGCATTCTGCTCAATGAAATGCCTACGCGGTTCCACCTGATCGCCCATTAGCGTCGTGAAAATCTCATCCGCGGCGATCGCGTCGTCGATGTTCACTTTGAGCAGGCGGCGGACGGTGACGTCCATGGTGGTTTCCCACAGCTGGGATGCGTTCATCTCACCCAGGCCTTTGTAGCGCTGGATGGAGATGCTGCGGCGGACTTCGTTCAGCAGCCAGTCGAGTGCTTCCTTGAAGGTCTTCACGGTTTGCACTTGTTCGCCGCGTTTCACTTGGGCATCCGGGCCGATCAGGCCGACGAGGGCGGCGGCGGTGCGGGCGAGTTGGGCGTAGTCGCCGGTGCGCACGAACACGTCGTCGATGTGCTGGATGTGCGTTACGCCGTGCTGGCTGCGGGTGATCTTGATCGCGTGGCCTTCTTCGGCGCCGTTAGGCTCGAAGGTGTAGATCGGATCGGTCACCACGGCGGCGAGGCGCGCGGCGGAGTCGCGGGTGGCGTCTTCGCTGGAGAGGTCGAGCGGTTTGTCGAGCCGGAGCAGGGCGTTGAGCACCAGCGGATCGATAAAGCGGCTGTTGCGTTCGATCACGGCTTCGGTGACGAAGTACATGCGGGCCAGGCTATCGAGCGCGTCGGCTTCGATGGGGAGCTTGCCGTCGCCCGGTAGTAGCGCCGCGCCGTTGAGCGCGCTCTTGAGCAGGTATTGCTTCATTTCCTGCTCGTCTTTCAGATAGGTCTCGGTCTTGCGTTGCGTGACCTTGAACAGCGGCGGCTGGGCGATGTAGATGTAGCCGCGCTCCACCAGCTCGGGCAGCTGGCGGTAGAAGAAGGTGAGCAGCAGGGTACGGATGTGGGAGCCGTCGACGTCGGCATCGGTCATGATGATGATGCGGTGGTAGCGCAGCTTTTCGATGTTGAAATCGTCTTTGCCGATGCCGCAGCCCAGCGCGGTGATCAGGGTGGTGATCTGCTCGGACCCGATCAGTTTGTCGAAGCGCGCACGCTCAACGTTGAGCACCTTGCCGCGCAGCGGCAGGATGGCCTGGAACTTGCGGTCGCGGCCTTGCTTGGCGGAGCCGCCGGCGGAATCACCCTCGACCAGATAGAGTTCGGACAGCGCCGGGTCTTTTTCCTGGCAGTCGGCGAGTTTGCCGGGCAGGCCGAGGCCATCAAGCACGCCTTTGCGGCGGGTGATTTCGCGCGCTTTGCGGGCGGCTTCACGGGCGCGGGCGGCGTCGACGATCTTGCCGCAGATGATCTTGGCGTCGATCGGTTGCTCTTGCAGGTATTCAGAGAGCGCTTTGTTGATGACTTCGTTGACGATCGGGCCGATTTCGCTGGAAACCAGTTTGTCTTTGGTTTGCGAGCTGAATTTCGGGTCCGGCAGTTTGACGGAGAGCACGCAGGTCAGGCCTTCGCGCATGTCGTCGCCGCTGGTTTCCACCTTGGCTTTCTTGGCGAAGTCGCCGGCCTCGATGTACTGGTTGAGCGTGCGGGTCATCACTTGGCGCAGAGCGGTGAGGTGGCTGCCGCCGTCGCGCTGCGGAATGTTGTTGGTGAAGCACTGCACGGATTCCTGATAGGAATCGTTCCATTGCATGGCGACTTCGACCGTCATGCCGTCTTTTTCGCCGATGGCGTGGAAGATATGCGGGTGCAGCACGCTCTTGCTGCGGTTCATGTATTCCACGAAGCCGCTCACGCCGCCGGTGTAGTTGAAGTTTTCTTCTTTACCGTGGCGACGGTCGATCAGCGAGATGTTCACGCCGTTGTTGAGGAACGACAGTTCGCGGATGCGCTTGGCGAGGATTTCGAAGTGGAATTCGATCAGGCCGAAGGTTTCGATCGAGGCGAAAAAGTGCACTTCGGTGCCGCGCCGGTCGCTGTTGCCGACCACTTTGAGCGGCTCGACGGCAACGCCCTGGCGGAATTCCATGCTGTGCATCTTGCCGTCGCGGCGGATGGTGAGGCGCAGCCAGTCAGAGAGCGCGTTCACGACGGAGACGCCAACGCCGTGCAGACCGCCGGAGACCTTGTAGCTGTTCTGGTCGAACTTGCCGCCCGCGTGCAGCTCGGTCATGACGATTTCAGCGGCGGAGCGCTTGAATTCGTCGTCTTCCTTGATCGCGGTGGGAATGCCGCGGCCGTTGTCTTCGACCGAGATCGAGTTGTCGGCGTGGATGATGACCTTGATGGTGTCGCAGTGGCCGGCCAGTGCTTCGTCGATGGCGTTGTCGAGGACTTCGAACACCATGTGGTGCAGACCGGTGCCGTCCTGCGTGTCGCCGATGTACATCCCGGGGCGTTTGCGTACGGCTTCCAGGCCTTTCAGGATGCGGATGCTGTCGGCGCCGTATTCTGCCGGGTTGCTCGGGACTTGCGGAGGGTTCTGTTCGCTCATGGCTGTTGCTTCTTCTAAAAATGCAAAAAGGCCAGGAGTGCCCTGGCCTGGCGTCAAACTGATGCTTAAATTCGCATCGGCATGACGATGTATTTAAAGTTTTCGTTGTCGGGAATCGACACCAGTACCGAGGAATTCACGTCGCCAAAGGCGAAGTGCAGTTGCTCGACCGAGCTGTTGGTCAGCACGTCCAGCAGGTATTGGATGTTGAAGCCGATATCGAGCGGTGCGCCGACATAGGCGACTTCCACTTCTTCTTGCGCTTCTTCCTGTTCATTGTTGTTGCACAGGATCTTGAGCACGCCATCCGTCAGTACCAGGCGCACGCCACGGAATTTCTCGTTGGAGAGAATGGCCGCGCGTTGCAGGGCCGCCAGCAGGCCGGTGCGCTCGATCAGCAGCAACTTGTCGTTGTTCTGCGGGATCACGCGGTTGTAATCCGGGAACTTGCCGTCGACGACCTTGGAGTGGATCACGACGTTGCCGAAAGTGAACTTGACTTGGTTGCCGGCGATTTCGACCGCCACTTCGTCGTCCACTTCCTGCAGCAGCTTGTACAGCTCAAGGATGGTTTTGCGCGGCAGGATCACTTCGTTCTTGTCGAAGCTGGTTTCCAGCTCGGCCGAGGCAAACGCCAAGCGGTGGCCATCGGTGGCGACGAGCTTGAGGTGGTTGCCTTCGGTGACGACGAACAAGCCGTTCAGGTAGTAGCGGATGTCCTGATGCGCCATCGCGTATTGCACGCGGCCCAGCAGCGCTTTGAGCTGGCCTTGCGACATGCGCACGGTGGCTTTCAGGTTGGTATCGACCGCCAGTGTCGGGAAGTCGCCCGCCGGCAGGGTTTGCAGCGAGAAGCGGCTCTTGCCAGCCTTCACGGTCAGGCGGCCATCGGCTTCTTCGAGGCTGACGACGGTCTTGTCCGGGATGGCGCGCAGGATGTCGGAGAATTTCTTGGCTGAAACGGTGATGGCGAAGTCGCCGCCGGAGAAGCCTTCTGTCTGCTGGCTGGCGATCTGGATTTCGAGATCGGTGCCGGTAAAGCTGAGCCGGTCGCCGTTTTTCTGGATCAGTACGTTGGACAGAATCGGCAGCGTATGCCGGCGCTCAACGATCCCGGTGACGGTGGCGAGCGGCTTCAGCAGAGCGTCGCGTTCGGCTTGCAACAGTTGCATGTCGAGGTTTCCGCAGTAGTGGTTGGACGGCAGGAGGTAAACCGCTGAATTCTACCTGAATCGGGCCATGCTTTGGGCCTGAACTGCGCATTCGCCACCGGGTTTTGCTCAGCGAAAAATGTGCGATTGGTAGAGGTGGAGCAGTGGCGTTTTAGCTGCGCAACATTTGCAGCAACACACCATATTGGTGCGCCAGTTCAGAGTCGTTCTGGCGGAAGTCGTCGATGGTGCGGCAGGCATGCAACACCGTGGTGTGATCGCGGCCGCCAAAGGCATCGCCGATGGCGGGCAGGCTCATCTGGGTGAGTTCCTTGGTGAGCGTCATGGCGATCTGGCGCGGCCGGGCGATATCCCGCGTGCGCTTTTTCGAGTGCATGTCGGCGATCTTGATCTTGTAGAAGTCGGCGACGGTTTTCTGGATGTTTTCGACCGAAATCTGCCGATTGCCCGAGGCGAGGATGTCTTTCAGCGCTTCCTTGGCGGCTTCCAGCGTGATCGGCTGGTTGGTGAAGCGGGCGTAGGCCAGCACGCGCTTGAGTGCGCCTTCGAGTTCGCGCACGTTGGAGCGGATGTGCTTGGCGATGAAGAAGGCGACGTTGGCGTCGAGCTTGAAGTTCTCGCGCTCGGCCTTGTTCAAGAGGATCGCTACGCGCATCTCCAGCTCTGGCGGCTCGATGGCGACCGTCAGGCCCCACGAGAATCGCGAGGTCAGGCGTTCTTGCAGGCCGTCGATCTCACGCGGAATGCGGTCGGATGTCAGTACGATCTGCTTGTGGCTCTCGACCAGGGTGTTGAACAGATAGAAGAACTCTTCCTGCGTCTTGTCTTTGCCGACGAAGAACTGGATGTCGTCAATCAGCAACAGATCGAGCGAATGGTAGTAACGCTTGAACTCGTCAAACGCCTTGTGCTGGTAGGCACGCACCACGTCGGCCACGTATTTTTCGGCGTGGATATAGCGAATCTTGGCGCGTGGATTGCGCTGGTGCACCAGATTGCCGATGGCTTGAATCAAGTGGGTCTTGCCCAAACCGACGCCGCCATAGACGAACAGTGGGTTGTAGCTCACGCCGGGGTTTTCCGAGACTTGTTGCGCGGCGGCGCGGCCAAGCTGGTTGGCTTTACCGGTAACGAGCGTCTCGAAGGTGAAGTTTGGGTTGAGTCGCGTGGTTTCGTGATTGGCCGAGCCGGCCTGAATGATCGGTGGCGGTGTGGCAATCGGTGACGTTTGCTGTGGCTGCATGCTGCGTGCGGCGGGTGCGGGGGCTGCTTTCTTGGCTTGGCCGACCTTGAGCGAAATCGCCGGCGCCGGGTCTTGGCCAAAGCTGGCGGCAGCTTCTTCGATGATGCCGAGATAACGGTCGCGGATGAACTGCAGGAAGATCTGGTTGGGGACGACCAAGCTGATGCCATCGTCGTCGGCCTCAGCCACCAGCGGCTTGATCCAGATGCGGAATTGATCCGCCCCTAGCCGGCGCTCGAGTTCGGACAAGCAATGAGTCCAGCAGTGTTCCAGTGGCGGCATGGTATCGATCTTATTGGGCTGGCGAACGCGAAAAGAATCCCTATGCGGCGGCCCGGATAGGGCGGCTGCGGGCGCGTAAAACGCAGACGTTGAGTTGGGATCGGGTGGATTCTACCCGCACCGGCCAGACTTATCCACAGCCCCGGTCGAATGAGGCGTGTGCGGAGCAGATGACTTGACAGACGTAATTCTCATTGACAACGTTTGTCTTTGCCTGTGTAATTAATGGTTTACTTGCTATCAGTCCGGTCAGGAATCCATCATGAAGCGTACTTTCCAACCTTCCGTTATTCGTCGTAAGCGTACCCACGGCTTTCGCGCTCGCATGGCCACCAAAGGCGGCCGTCGCGTTCTGAACGCACGTCGCGGCAAGGGCCGCGCCAGCCTCAGCGCTTAAGTCTTGCCGGTAACGCCCTCGGGTGACCCCCGGGTGACTCCTACAGTGGGCGCGATCCGATACGGCTTTCCGCGGGTATTGCGCCTGCTAAAAACGGATGAGTTTTCATCCGTTTTTACTTTGCGCGCCAGCGCGAGCAACGGTCCGTTCCAGGTGTTGGCCAGACCCAACGGTTTGCCGCATGCGCGGCTCGGCCTCGTGGTCGGGCGTCGTTGCGACAAGCGCGCGGTCATCCGCAATTTTCTCAAGCGCACAGTGCGTGAAACATTTCGGCAGCATGCTTCGGCATTTGCCGGGTTTGATTTCGTCGTGCGTGTGCGGGAGCCGTTCGCGCGTGCCGGGGCGATGGATGCGCGCGCCAATCTCTTGCAGCTGATGCAACGAGCCGTGAAGCGATGTCCCGCCCCTTGATCCTGTTAGTACGCGCGTATCAGCTCGGCATCAGCCCCTTGTTGGGGCCGCGCTGCCGTTACACGCCCAGTTGCTCGCAATATGCCGTTGAAGCCATTGGTAAATATGGCGCTGCGCGTGGCGGGTGGCTTACAATTCGCCGTCTCTGCCGGTGCCACCCTTGGGGCGGTTGCGGGCACGACCCAGTACCCTGACTCCCCGATCCTTCGAGCCCCTTCATGGACATCAAGCGTCTCATCACTTTTATCGCGATCTCGTTCGGGATCCTCTTCTTCTGGCAGAAGTGGATGGACCAACGTTATCCGCAGCTCAAGACCCCGCCGGCAGCAGCCAGCGGCGTTGCCGGCCAGCCGGTTGCCCCGGCCGTGGATACCGCCGCTTTGGCGCGCGGCCAACGCATCCATGTGAAGACCGACCTGTACGACGCCGAAATCGACGTCAACGGTGCTGATCTGCGCTCGGTGCGCCTGCTCAAGTACGGTGAAATCGGCAAGCCGACTACCCCGTTCGTGCTGTTGCAGGATCAGGGCGAGCACACCTACGTGGCGCAAACCGGCCTGATCGGTGTGGATGGCCTGCCAACACACAAGACCTTGTTCACCTCGCCGCAAGCGCAATACCAGCTTGCCGATGGCAAGAACGACCTGAGCGTGCGTCTGGAAGCCCCCGGCCCGGATGGCGTGAAAGTCGCCAAGATCTACACCTTCAAGCGCGATAGCTACGTGATCGACGTGAAGTACGAGATCGTCAACGGCTCCGCCAAGGCGCTGAGCGCATCCGCTTACTATCGCTTGCTGCGTGATGGCAAGGAGCCAGCCGGCAACGGTGGTGGCATCGGTAGCACGCACACTTTCACCGGCCCGGCCGTCTACACCGACGAGAGCAAGTTCCAGAAAGTTGCTTTCAAGGATATGGATAAGGACGAGGCTAAATACCCGCATTCCGCCAAGGATGGTTGGGTAGCGATGATCCAGCATTACTTTGCTTCTGCCTGGGTGGTGTCGCCGCTGAACAAGCCGAGCATCTGCGCACAGGCCGCCTGCCAATACGAGCTGAAGGCATTGCCGGGCAACTTGTACTCCGCAGGTGTGATCACTGCACTGCCGCAGATTGCACCGGGTGCCAAATTCGAAAACAGCGTCGAGCTGTTCGTCGGCCCGCAGCAAACCAATGTGATCGAAGCCGTTGCACCGGGCTTTGCGCTGATCAAGGACTACGGCATCTTCAAAATCTTCGCCCAACCGTTGTTCGCTGGCCTGGATCTGATTCACACCTACGTGGCGCCGAACTGGGGCTGGTCCATCATCCTGCTCACGCTGCTGATCAAGCTCGCGTTCTTCCCGCTTGCCGCCACCAGCTACAAGTCGATGGCCAAGATGCGCAAGCTCGCACCGCGCATGGAGCAACTGAAGGAGCGTCATGGCGAAGACCGCATGAAGTTCCAGCAGGCGGTGATGGAGATGTACAAGACCGAGAAGGTCAATCCGCTCGGCGGCTGCCTGCCGATGCTGGTACAGATTCCGGTGTTCATCGCGCTGTACTGGGCACTGATCGCCGCCGTTGAGTTGCGCCAGGCGCCGTGGCTGGGCTGGATCACCGATCTGTCGACCAAAGACCCGTACTTCGTCTTGCCGGTGCTGATGACGCTGACCATGTTCGTGCAGCAGTCGTTGTCGCCACCGCCGCCGGACCCGATGCAAGCCAAGATGATGAAAATCATGCCGCTGGTGTTCAGCGTGCTGTTCTTCTTCTTCCCGGCTGGCCTCGTGCTCTACTACGTGGTCAACAACTCGCTCTCGATCGCCCAGCAGTGGTACATCACCCGCTCGATCGAAAACGCCGACAAGCGCGCCAAGAACTCCTAAGCGTATCTGTCGCCCGCAAACCGCCGCCTTTGAGCGGCGGTTTGCTTTTGTGGTTTTGCAAAGTTAGCCTCAAGCCATGCTCTACACCCCAGATACCATTGCAGCAGTCGCCACCGCCCCCGGACGAGGCGGCGTTGGCGTGATCCGAATCTCCGGTCGCGGTCTCGATGCCTTCATCGCCGGCCTGATCGGGCGCGAACTCAAGCCACGCTTTGCCCACTTTGCCCGCTTCAAGGCGACTGATGGCAGCGTGATCGACGAAGGCATCGCGCTCTATTTCCCCGGCCCGAATTCCTTCACCGGCGAAGACGTGCTGGAGCTGCAAGGCCACGGTGGCCCGGTGGTGCTCAAGATGCTGCTTGCCCGTTGCATCGAACTCGGTGCACGCCATGCGGAACCGGGCGAGTTCACCAAACGTGCCTTCCTCAACAGCAAGCTCGATCTGGCGCAAGCCGAAGCCGTCGCCGACCTGATCGATGCCCAATCCGAAGCCGCTGCCCGCTCGGCGCTCAAGTCCCTTGATGGCGCGTTCTCACGCGAAGTCCACGCGCTGGTCGATCAGCTGATCAACCTGCGCATGTTGGTCGAAGCCACGCTCGACTTCCCCGAGGAAGACATCGATTTTCTGGAAGCGGCCGACGCACGCGGCAAGCTGCATGGCTTGCAAGCACAGCTGCAAACGGTGCTCGGCACCGCCACTCAAGGCAAGCTGCTGCGCGAAGGCGCGCATATCGTGCTGATCGGCCAGCCCAACGTCGGCAAATCCAGCCTGATGAATGCCTTGGCCGGTGAAGAAGTCGCCATCGTTACCGACATCGCCGGCACCACCCGCGATACGGTACGTGAGTTGATCCAACTGGATGGCGTGCCGGTACATATCATCGACACCGCCGGCCTGCGCGATACCGACGACGTGGTGGAGAAAATCGGTATCGAACGCACATGGCAGGCGGTGGAAAAAGCCGATCTAGCGTTGCTGCTACTGGATAGCCGCGAAGGCGTCACCGCCCACGATCAAGCCATCCTCGCCAAGCTGCCCGCCAAGCTGCCGGTGCTGCGTGTGTTCAACAAGATCGACCTCACTGGCGAAGCGGTTGGCATTGCGACGGATGACGAAATCCACGTCTCCGCCAAGGCTGCGCTAGGCATTGCCGAGCTGCGGCAGAAACTGCTCGCCCGTGTCGGCTGGCAAGGCACGGATGATGGCATCTTCATCGCCCGCGAGCGCCACCTTGACGCCATCCGCCGCGCCCAAGCCAATCTGGATACAGCCGATGCCGCCTACTACCAGATCGAACTCTTCGCCGAAGAGCTGCGGCTGGCGCAAAACGCCCTTAATGAGATTACTGGCACGTTCACGTCGGACGATTTGCTGGGGGTGATTTTTAGCCGATTCTGTATTGGCAAATAAGCATCCCAACCGAATGCGAACCCAGATCCGGGCTCGCGTTAAGGGGCGTAACCTGCCGCCTTCGGCAAATTCATGTGCCGATCATATGAATGGTTCATCTTGTCTGGGTGTCCACATGCTTTTGTCTCGCATGCCAGTGACGACGCGTGTCGACGTTGGGCTCAATACGCAACACAACGGCGTGCTGACCGAAACGGTATTGAGTCGTGCCATTGATGCGATGTATGTTGCGAAACGAGCCTGAAAAAACCAACAGGCCTTTGCCGGCTGGCTCCCCGGTGGATACTGGGCTGATCATTTTTTGTTTTCCCGCTGGATTTCATCATCGCTACTTCTATTCCCCGTGCCCTCGGCATCGACTTCGGCACCTCCAACTCAACGGTCGGTTGGCGTCGGCCCGGTCAATCTGCACTACTTGCGCTGGAAGACGGCAAGACCACGCTGCCGTCGATGCTGTTCTTCAATGCAGAGGAAGACACCGTCAGCTACGGCCGGGCGGCCCTCACTGAATACATGGACGGCTTTGAAGGCCGGCTGATGCGCTCGCTGAAAAGCATCCTCGGCACCGGCTTGATGAGCGCGCAGACCGAAGTCGGCGGTCGGCCGCTGGCGTTCCAGACCATCCTCTCCACCTTCATCAACGAGCTGAAAGCGCGTGGCGAGCAAGCCGCAGGCCGCAGCTTCGATGCCGCCGTGTTCGGCCGGCCGGTGCACTTCGTCGATGACGACACGGCGGCCGATCAACTGGCGCAAGACACGCTGGCCGATATCGCCCGTGCCGCCGGTTTCAAAGAGGTCGAATTCCAGTTCGAGCCGATCGCGGCGGCCTTCGATTACGAACAATCGCTGAGCCACGAAACACTGACGCTGATCGTCGATATCGGCGGCGGTACGTCCGATTTTTCGCTGCTGCGGCTCTCGCCTGAGCGCGCCCAGGCTGCCGAGCGCCACGGCGACATTCTGGCTTGGGGCGGTGTGCATATCGGCGGTACCGATTTCGACCGCGCATTGAGCCTCGCTGAGCTGATGCCGCTGCTGGGCTACAAGACGCTGCTGAAAAGTGGCGCGGAAATGCCGTCCAGCTATTACTTCAACCTCGCCACCTGGCACACCATCAACTTCGTCTACACGCGGCGGGTAAGCGGTGATTTGCAGGATCTGTTCCGCGATGCCCGCGAGCGCGACAAGCTGGATCGCCTGTTCAACCTGATCGCCCGCCGCTCCGGCCACTGGCTCGCCACGCAGGCGGAAGCGGCCAAGATCGCGCTATCGGATGCCGACGAGCACACGCTGGCACTGGGCCGGATCGAGGAAGACCTGGAGCACACCATCCAGCGCACCAGCTTCGAAGCCGCCATCGCCGGTTTGCTCGACAAGATCGCAAACGCCGTCAATGCCTTGTTGCGAGATGCCGGCATCCAGCCGGATCAGGTCGACACGGTGTACTTCACCGGTGGCGCATCCGGCGTGCCGCTGCTGCGTGCCCAGATCGCCGCCTGCCTGCCGAACGCCAAACACGTGGAAGGCGACCGCTTCGGCAGTATCGGCAGCGGTCTTGCCATCGATGCGGCGAGGCGCTTCGGGTGAGCTTTCCCGCCGCGCGGCGCTTGGCTGACGGCAGTGGCATGGCCGCGGTGGTCGCCGCCAACGTGCAAACCATTCGCCGCGTGCCGTTCACGCGCCCGACGTTGATGCGGGTATTGGTTGGCAGCAAGCAGCTGTTTGGCCCGTACGGCGCTCAAACGGCTGGCGCGGCCCAGTTGATCGCCGTGCCGGCCGGGGCGGAAATCGACCTTACCAATGCGCCGGATGCACGTACTGGTCGCTATGCGGCGGTATTCATCGAAATCGGGCCGGAACTGCTGCGGCAGTTTCGCGCAGTGCATGGTGTGGCGCTGGCTGAGTTGCTGAGCCGATCTGCTTCGCCACAGCTGATCTTGCCGGCCGACGCGGCATTCGAGGTCAGTTGGCAAGCGCTGCAAGCGGGGTGGGAGCAAGACGCTGCCGATTCGCTGCTCTCGCATCATCTGCACGGCGTATTGCTGGCCTTGCTACTGGCGGGTCATGGTCACGCCTTGTTCCAGCCTGCCGCTGCGCCATTGGCCGAACAGGTGCGCCTGTTGTTGCAGCTTGATCCGGCCTACGCGTGGACGGGGGAGGAGATTGCCCAGCGCCTGCATCGCAGCGCCGCCACGTTACGGCGGCAGCTGGCGGCGGAAGGGGCGGGGTTTCGCGAATTGCTGGAAGCCGTTCGCATGAGCCACGGCCTCGGGTTGGTGCAGTCCAGCAACCGGCCCATCGGCGAGATCGCCAACGCCAGCGGTTATGACTCGGCCTCGAAATTCACCACGCGTTTTCGTGAGCGTTTCGGGGTGACGCCATCGGCGTTGCGTGAGAGCCAGCAGGCTTAGCTACGCACAAGCCCTACTCGTAGCCCGGACGGCTGCGTCGGCCGGGGTTGTGTGCCAATACATTTCAGCCAGGGTTTACTCAGTCTCCCGCATCGCAACCCCGGCCGGCACAGCCGTCCGGGCTACGGGGGCCGCATCACACGACCCAATCCTGTCGATCTCATGAGCGAATCGGAGCGATGCATGCGCGTTACGGAACAGTGCTGCGCGGCATCCATGCCTAAGATGGGTTTGTCATTCACACCCCGTCGTATTTCCTCAGGAGACCCCGATGAAGACTCGATCCATATTCGCCCCGACACTCGCCGCATTGGCATTCGCCGCCGCCGGTCTGGCCCAGGCCGCCGGCTTCACGCTTACCAGCCCGGACGTTGCCAACGGCAAGAAACTGTCGGATGAACAGGTGTTCGCCGGCTTCGGCTGCACTGGCAAGAACGTATCGCCCGCGCTGGAGTGGAAAAACGCCCCGGCCGGCACCAAGAGTTTCGCCGTCACGGTGTACGACCCGGATGCGCCGACTGGCAGCGGCTGGTGGCATTGGCTGGTGGTCAACATCCCCGCCAGCGCGACCGGTCTGGCGCATGGCGCAGGCAGCACAGGCGGATCATTGCCGGCCAATAGCCTGCAAACGCGCACCGATTTCGGCGCACCCGGTTTTGGTGGCGCTTGCCCACCGCAGGGCGACAAGCCGCACCGCTATATCTTCACCGTCTATGCCTTGAAGACCGACAAGCTCGATGTCACAGCGGATTCATCGGCAGCGCTGGTTGGGTTCAACCTGCATTTCAATACTTTGGGGAAGGCGAGTTTGACTGCGAAGTACGGGCACTGAACAAGCCTATCCAAATCTTGTAGGAGCGAGCTTGCTCGCGATTGCTTTGACCAATCCACCATAGTCATCGCGAGCAAGCTCGCTCCTACAGTTTGATTGGCGACATGACAATCGATTGCGGCAAACCGCGATTGCCTGTTGTTGCGCGGTGGATGCACCATGCAGTCCATGCACAGCTTCGAACTCGCCTACCTCGCCCTCCTGATTCCTTTGTCCTTCATCGCCGGTCTGGTCGATGCCGCTGTCGGTGGCGGCGGGTTGATCCAGGTGCCGGGGCTGTTCGCGATTTTCCCCAAGGAAATCCCGGCTGCGTTGATGGGCACCAACAAGTTCGCCTCCATCATGGGCACCGCCTCGGCTACTGTGCGCTATGCGCGGCAGGTGAAGCTGGATTGGCACATCCTGCTGCCGAGCGCCGCGGCGGCGTTCGTTGGCGCGTATCTCGGGGCACGGGCGATTCATTACCTGCCGGCCAGTTCGGTGCGCCCGCTGGTGATCGTGTTGTTGGCGGTGATGTTGACGTACACCTGGTTCAAACCGGCTTTTGGCACAGATGATGCCGGCCGGCCGCTGACCCGGCGCGATCTGTATATCGGCCTCGTCATCGGCGCTGCCATCGGGTTCTATGACGGCTTTTTCGGCCCCGGCACCGGCTCCTTCCTGATCTTTCTGTTCATCCGCTTTTTTCACTTCGACTTCCTGCGCGCCTCGGCCTCGGCCAAGGTGGTCAACCTCGCCACCAACCTGGCCTCGCTGGTCTACTTCATTCCGGCCGGCATGGTGTATTTCAGCTATGCAATCCCGATGGCGGTCGCCAATGTGGCCGGCGCACAAGTCGGCAGCCGCTTGGCGCTCAAGGGCGGCAACACGTGGATACGCCGCTTGTTCATTGTGCTGGCGGTGGTGTTGTTGACTCGCCTGATCTGGCAAACGCTGGCCGGGTAAGCACGACGAATAAACCCCTCCTGGCGTTGTTGCACAGTCTTGCCGTACCACGTGTACTGCCTGCGACTGTGCGCCTAGCCATGAGGGGTTTCTTCATCGCGCCAAACCAAACGGCAGCCAGCGCGTAAACTGGCGGCATGAATCCAAACGCCGAACCCCTTTCCTGTAGCAGCTGCCGCGCGTGCTGCTGCCAGCTCGAAGTCATGCTGATGGCTGGCGATGATGACGTGCCGCCGCAATACATCGAGAAAGATGCCTGGGGCGGCGAGATCATGCATCGGTTGGAGGACGGCTGGTGCGCCGCGCTCAACCGCCAGACCATGCTGTGTTCGATCTATCTGCAGCGCCCGCTGATCTGCCGCGAGTACGAGCTGGGCGATCATGATTGCCTGGAGCAGCGCAAGCGGATTCCAATCTTGTCACTCCCCACTACGTCAACAGAGCCTAGAGGTGCCTGATGAACTATTGGTTGATGAAGTCCGAACCCGGCGATGTTTCCATTGATGATCTGGCACAGCGCGGCACCGTCGGCTGGTATGGCGTGCGCAACTATCAGGCGCGCAATTTCATGCGGGATTTGATGCAGGTGGGTGACGGCGTGCTGTTCTATCACTCCAGCTGCGCCGAGCCGGGCGTGGCCGGGTTTGCCGAGGTCTGCAAGCCGGCGTATCCAGACCCGACCCAGTTCGACCCAACCTCCAAATACTTCGACGCCAAATCCACTTCAGACCAACCGCGCTGGCAGCAGGTGGATGTGAAGTTCATCGGCAAGACCCGCATCTTGAATCTGGAAGAAATGCGCCGCTATCCCGAATTGGCGGAGATGCCGGTGCTCAAGCGCGGCAATCGCTTGTCGATCACGCCGGTGACGGCGGTGGAGTGGTCGTTTATTCGGTCGTTATTGAGTTAGCTCACCGTCGCGTTGACAGGCCAATCCCGTACTTGGCGGTCCGTCTATGGCCCTTTATGCTATCGGGCTATGAAAAAGCTTCCATTCAGAATCGACGGCTTCCTGCTGTCCATGTTGACTGCCGTGGTCCTGGCGCTCATCTATCCGACGCTCGGCACCGGCGATGGCCCGTTGCATTTAGGCGTGATCACCAATCTGGGCGTGTCGGTGGTGTTCTTCCTGCATGGCGCCGCGTTGTCGCGGCAGAGTCTTAAGGCGGGGGTATCGAACTGGCGTTTGCATGTGTTCGTGCAGGCGACGACCTATGTCGTGTTCCCGCTGATCGGCGTGTTGCTGGTACTCCTGATCAAGCCGGTGCTGCCGCCTGATTTGGTGCTCGGTGTGTTCTACCTGTGCGTGTTGCCATCGACCATTTCGTCGTCGGTGGCGATGACCAGCGTCGGCAAGGGCAATGTGCCGGGGGCGATCTTCAATGCTTCGCTCTCCAATCTGGTCGGCATGGTGGCGACGCCGCTACTGATCGGGCTGATGGTCGCCACCAGCGGCGCACATCTGTCAGTGGGCAAGGCGGTGGCGGATATCGCCATTCAACTGCTGTTGCCGTTTGCGATTGGCCAAGTGTTGCGGCCGTGGCTGGCCGGTTGGCTGTCTCGCAACAAGCCGATCATCAACAAGATCGATCGCGGGGTAGTGGTGTTGATTGTGTATTCGTCGTTCTGCGATTCGACCGTGGCCGGGCTGTGGCACAACTATGCGTGGTGGATGCTGGCGGTGGTGTTCGTGTTGGTGGGTATCGTGTTGGCGGCGGTGTTGTTCAGCACCACGCGCATCAGCCGTGCTGTCGGGTTTAGCCTGCCGGATGAAGTGACCGCCGTGTTCTGCGGCTCGAAAAAGAGCCTCGCTACCGGTATCCCGATGGCCAAGCTGCTGTTCGCCGGCCACCCCGGCCTTGGCCTGATCGTGCTGCCGATCATGTTCTATCACCAGCTGCAGCTGATCGTGTGCTCGGTGCTGGCACGGCGCTATGCCGAACGGGCGGAGCAAGTCTGATGCTGACGGCGATTCTGGCTTGCGTGGCGGTGGGCTGCGTGGCCGGGTTTCTGGCCGGGCTGCTGGGGGTCGGCGGCGGTCTGGTGATCGTGCCGGCGCTGCTGTTCGTCTTTCAGCAGATCGGCGTGGCGCCGGCGCATATGCAACATCTGGCGCTGGGTACGTCGCTCGCGACGATCGTGTTCACGTCGATTTCCAGCCTCAAGGCGCATCACGGTCGTGGCGCGGTGCGTTGGTCGGTGTTCCGGGCGATTACGCCGGGCATCGTCATCGGCACCTTTGTCGGTGCGCAGCTGGCCGGTCTGTTGAGCACCAATGCGCTGCAGTGGTTCTTCATCATCTTTGCCTACACGGTGGCGGCGCAGATGTTGCTGGATGCCAAGCCGAAGCCGAATCGGCAACTCCCCGGCGTGGTCGGCACCAGCGCCATGGGCGGTGTGATTGGCGTGGTGTCGAGCTGGGTGGGCATTGGCGGCGGTTCGCTCTCGGTGCCCTTTCTGGTCTGGCACAACGTTCCGGTCAAAGAAGCGATTGGCACCTCGGCGGCGATTGGTTTGCCGATCGCGCTCGCCGGTGGCTTGGGCTACGTGGTGAGTGGCTGGGGCGTCGCCGGGTTGCCAGCCGGGAGCGCCGGCTATGTGTTCCTGCCAGCGCTGACAGGCATCGTGATTGCCAGCTTTCCGTTCGCCAAGCTGGGTGCCGCGGCGGCGCACAAGTTGCCGGTGCCGGTGCTCAAGAAATGCTTTGCTGCGCTATTGATCCTGCTGGCAACGAAGATGTTGGTGTCGCTGTTGTAGGAAGGAGCTTGGTCGGAATTGCGACGCTATCGTAGCCCGGACGGCTTGGCCGGCCGGGGCTGTTGCGGATCAAAGTCCGGCTGCAGTGCGACTGGCTATGACGTCACCCCGGCCGATAACACCCGTCCGGGCTACGGATAGTCAAACGTACCGCAAGATACTCACAAACTGGCAGATGCTGCCCCCCAGCACGAACAGATGCCAGATGCCGTGACCGTGTTTGATCTTCTCGTCGAAGATGAAAAAGATGATGCCCACGGTGTAGGTGACGCCGCCGGCGGCCACCCACCATAGGCCGGCGGGCGCCAGTGTGGCGACCAGCGGTTTCATGGCGATCAGGATCAACCAGCCCATCAGCACATAGATCAACAGCGAGAAAAACCGCGTGCGCTTGCCGAGCAACAGCTCCTGCACGATGCCGATTACCGCCAGGCCCCAATTCACGCCGAACAAAGTCCAGCCCCACGGGCCGCGCAATGTGACCAGCGCGAACGGCGTATAACTGCCGGCGATCAATAAATAGATCGCGCAATGATCGAGCCGCTGGAATACCGCTTTCGCCTTGCCGCGTAGCGCGTGGTACAGCGTCGAGATCAGGTAGAGCAGGAACAGCGTTGCGCCATAGATGCTCACGCTGACGATCTTCCACGCATTGCCATCCAGGCTGGCGAACACGATCAGCAGTACCAGGCCGACGAGCGCGAACACGCTGCCGGCAAGGTGAGACCAGGTATTGAAGCGTTCGCCTTGGTACATGTGGGGTGATCCGGTGAGAGCAAGCGAGCAAGATAACCGCCAACCTGCCTGTGCTGGAACGCTATTTATTCACACGGGATATTCGGCTGGCTATCAGCCCGGCCATCCTTCGCCAAACGTCGCCTCAAATCGCGCCCGGATCGAGGCCGGTGTGAACACATGATTCTGCGCACCGCGTTGCTCGATCTTGATCGATCCCAACAGGCTCGCCAGACGTCCAGTTTGCGCCCATGTCCAGTTACGCGTGATGCCGTACAGCAGGCCGGCGCGGAACGCATCGCCGCAACCGGTCGGGTCGACCACGGCGCTGGCTGGCACCACGGGGATATCGTGACGTACGCCGTCGGCGTAAATGTGTGCGCCTTCACCGCCCAGCGTGACGACCAGGGCTTTTACCTCTGCGGCCAGCTGTTCCAGCGACAGGCCGGTTTTCTGCATCACCATCTCGGCCTCGTAGTCGTTCAGCGTCAGGTAGTCCGCCAGTTCGATCAGGCGCAGCAGCTCCGGCCCATCGAACATCGGCAAGCCCTGACCGGGGTCGAAGATGAACGGGATGCCAGCGGCTGCCAGCTGTTCGGTGTGCTCGATCATGCCCTGCTTGCCATCCGGCATGACGATGCCGAAGCGAAGCGGTTGCTGCACATCGGCCACGCGCAGGAAGTGGGCGAAGTTCATTGCGCCAGGGTGGAAGGCGTTGATCTGGTTGTCGTCCAGATCGGTGGTGATGAAACACTGGCCCGTGAAGTGTTCCGGCAACACCTTGATGCCGTCACGGGAGATGCCCAGCTGATCCAGCCGTGCGGCGTACGGGCCGAAGTCGCTGCCGGCAGTGGCGAAGATCAACGGGTCATCGCCGAGCATTTTGAGTGTGTATGCCGTGTTGCCGGCGCAGCCGCCGAATTCGCGGCGCATTTCCGGCACCAGGAAGGACACCGACAGCATGTGAATCTTGTCCGGCAGGATGTGCCGCTTGAACTGGTCCGGGAAGACCATGATGGTGTCGTAGGCGAGGGAGCCGCAAATCAGGACGGACATGACAATCTCATGATGAGAACGAAGATGCCGCTGTTTAGCGCGAATCTGTGATCTGCGCCACACATTCTTGTCGGTCGGCCCACCGAATATCGGACAGAATCGCCGGCTGGCTGACTGGATGTTTGCAGAAATAACGCCAATGGTAAGTTGCAGCCGGTTCGTAAATTCAAGCAATTTTTCCAATTCATTCAATAAGATCAAATAGATACAAGAATGTTTGAGACCGTGGCGCTTATTTCCTGCCTATTGGCAGTGCTTGGATTTGTCAGTTTCGCCATGTTGAGTACCAGTCACCCGGAACGTGGCCTATCGTCGCTGACGTTGGCAGCACTGACCGGCGTGCTGGCTGCGGTGCTCTCCGCGCTGGCACCGGTCTGGCTGGCCGTCGGCGCGTGGGCACTGGCCGAAGCGTTCTTCCTCTTTGGCTGCCGCGAGTACTATGGGCGCAGCAGCAATACCGTCACCATCTTCATGCCCCCGGCCCTGGCGATCGCCCTCGCTGCATTTCTATCCTTCAATGCCTTTGCCGAAAGCGCTCAGCTGGCCGCATTGGCATTGGCTTGTCTGTTGTTCACGGTGCTGCGGATTGGCGTGTTGCTTCGCGCCGGCAAGGAAGAATCCTCGCCGCGCATTGCCTTGCTGATCGGGCAGGGCGTGTATGCGCTGTGCTGGGGCGTGGTCTTGGTGCGGGGTTTTACCGACACAGCGACGTCTCGTTTTGGCTTTGGCAGCGGCTTCAGTACCGCGCTTGTGCTGAGCATGCCGGCGCAGATGCTATTGGTGCAGGCCTTGCTGTGGCCGCAGCTGCATGCCTTGCGGCTCAAGCAGCGCATCGGCCGGTTGGTGCGTTTCGATGCGCTGACCGGTACGTTGAACCGGCGTGGTTTCGAGGAAACCGTACGGCGTGAATTCCGCCGCGCCGGCAAGCAAGGGCAGCCACACGGCCTGATCCTGATCGATCTCGATCGCTTCCGCGCCATCAACGCACGCTACGGGCATGGCACTGGTGATCTGGTGCTGCAGGATTGCGCCATCCGCTTGCGCAAGGCGCTCGGCCCGCATGATGTGTTGGGCCGCGTCGGCGGTGATGCGTTCTGCGTGCTGAGCGCATGCCGCGATAGCGAAGAAGCGCGCTTGCTGCTTGGCGAGGTACGGGCTGCCCTGCACGATTGGGTGGTCGATCATGACGAGGTGGCGGTGCCGGTCGCCGCCAGCGCCAGCCTCGCCATTTATCCGCATGACGGCAGCGATTTCGAATCGCTCTATCGTGTTGCCACGCGCCAGCTCGCCCAGTCCCAAGCACCCGGCGCGGCGTTTATCTCCACGTTTCTGCCCCCGGAACCTGTGCCGGGCTGACTGCCGCCCGGCTGCTGATCCGCTGACGCACTGCCAACAAAACCATCAGCCGTCGCTATGCTGGAAAGCCCGGCACCGGCCACGGGTTCGATTCCCGCGGTCCCGTCGCCATGCCCGCAAGCGAACGATGGAGAGCAGCGTAATGACCAAGATTCTGGTGGTGTATTACTCGATGTACGGCCATATCGAGACGATGGCCAAGGCCGTTGTCGAAGGTGCGAAACGGGTTGAAGGCGTGGAAGTCACGCTCAAGCGTGTCGCCGATCTGTTGCCGGAAGACGTGGCGCGCAAGGCCGGTGCCAAGGTCGATCAGGATGCGCCCATCGCCACGCCGGCTGAGCTGGCCGATTACGATGCGGTGATCTTCGGCACGCCGACCCGCTTCGGCAATATGTGTGCGCAGATGCGCAATTTCCTCGATCAGACCGGTGGGCTCTGGATGAAAGGCGCGCTGATCGGCAAGGTCGGCAGCGTGTTTACTTCGACCGGCACCCAGCACGGCGGGCAGGAAACGACGATCACTTCCTTCCACACCACGTTGTTGCACCAGGGCATGGTCATCGTCGGCGTGCCGTACTCGTGTCAGGGCCTGGTGAACATGAACGAGATTACCGGCGGCAGTCCCTATGGCGCCTCGACGCTGGCTGGTGGCGATGGCAGCCGGCAACCCTCGAACAACGAGCTGGAGGTGGCCCGCTTTCAGGGCGAGCATGTGGCGAAGATTGCGAAGAAGCTGGTTGCGTGAGTGGCGCAACGCCATTGAAAAAGGCCGGGGATGCCCGGCCTTTTCATTGATGCTGACGATTACTTGGTCAGCTTTTCCAGCGCTTCACGATACTTGGCTGCCGTCTTCTCGGCGACTTCCAGCGGCAGCGCCGGGGCTGGCGGGGTCTTGTTCCAGCCGGTGGTTTCCAGCCAGTCCCGCACGAACTGCTTGTCGTAGCTGGGCGGGCTGATGCCAGGCTTGTATTGGTCGGCCGGCCAGAAACGGCTGGAATCGGGGGTGAGCGCTTCGTCCATCAGGCACAGCGTGCCGTGCTCATCCAGACCGAATTCAAACTTGGTATCGCCGATGATGATGCCGCGGGTGGCGGCGAATTCGCGGGCGGTCTTGTAGAGCGCAATCGCGGTGTCGCGCACTTTGGCGGCGAGTTCTGCGCCGAGGATTTCCTCGCAACGCTCGTAGGAAATGTTCTCGTCGTGATCGCCGACCGCCGCCTTGGTCGACGGGGTGAAGATCGGCTCCGGCAGCTTGTCCGCTTCTAGCAGGCCAACCGGCAGCTGAATGCCGCACACCGTGCCCTGCGCCTTGTATTCCTTCCAGCCCGAACCGGCGATATAGCCGCGCACGATGGCTTCCACCGGCACCGGCTTCAGGCGCTTGACCACGACGGCGCGGCCTTCGACTTGCGGGCGGTCTTCCGCGCTGACCACGTCTTCCGGTTGGTCGCCGGTGAAGTGGCTCGGCACTACGTCCTTGAGTTTGTCGAACCAGAAGTTGGAAATCGCAGTGAGGATCTTGCCCTTGTCTGGAATCGGCTCGGCCAGGATCACGTCGAAGGCGGACAGGCGATCCGTGGCGATCATCAGCATGCGTTGGTCATCGATCTCGTACAGATCGCGCACCTTGCCGGAGTAGATTTTCTTGAGGCTTTTGAGGTCGGTCGTAGTCAGGCCGGGCATGGCGAATTTCCGTGAGAAAGAATCCCGCAATTGTATAACGCCGTTGCAGACTTTAACTTGCGTTATGAACAGCAAGGCGGCACGCTGGGTAGATATACGGCTTATATAAAGGAGACGACCATGGCCAAGCATTACAAACTCGGCACCCATGAACTCAAACCGCTTGTCAGCGGCTACGGCGATTGCTTTGCCACCGACCGGATCGTGGTCGACGGCGCACTGGTTGGCTTCATGTTTCGCGAAGAGCCGGTCGACCCGGACGACAGCGGCTGGCGCTTCCTCGCCGGTGACGAGTCCGACGAATACATGGACAACCCGAAGAATCACGGCATCTTCAAGATGAATACGCTGGCGAATTACGACCCGGCTATCGTGCCACTGCTGGACTCGCCGGTCGGCAGCGCCTTCGAGCGCTACCCGGATGGCGATGAGTTTTACGAAGTCGAAGACTGGGAATAAGCGCCGCCCCTGCGGTACGGGTAGCCAGGCGAACTCCGATGCGATGCCGTCTTCCCATCGTTCCGACCACGTTGGCCCTTCTGGCGCTAGCGTGGTCCGGCCTCTGCGCCGCCGACATCACCGCATCGGTGCCCGCGCCACAACCGACCAAACCCCACATGACGTTCGAAGCCACCCACCATGATGTGCCGGAGGGGGCGACGGCCTTGTGCAATGACCGCAGCTACAGTTTCAAGAAAACACCGAAGCCGTGTGCGGGGCATATGGGGGTAGATCGATGGTTGAAGTGAGCGTCTACCGGTACCCCACGTAGCCCGGACGCGTTCTTTGCGGCCGGGGTCGCTTCGTATCGATTGCAGCTCCCGGCCGGCGAAGCCGTCCGGGCTACGTGTCACGGCTACGAGCTGTGCGGCACTTCCCGGTTTTAAGCACTCAATAGTTGGAGTGGGAGCGTCGGCTTCTGTAGCCCGGACGCGCTTTTTGCGGCCGGGGTGACTAGGGCACAATCGCCGATGCCGGTTCCGCTCTATGGCTCGCCCGTCGCCATGACGGAGTCACTACCGCCCCAATCCTGCGGCAAAAGGCCCGCTGATACATATCGGTGAAATGACGAATACGGCCAGTCGATCACCTGTTCGACCAAGCCATGTTTCACCGGGTTGTAATGGATGTAGTCGACATGCGCTGCGAAATCCGCATCGTCGCGGATCGTGTGTTCCCAATAGCGTCTCTGCCAGATCAGCGTTTCGCCACGCGCATCTTTGGGGATTGGGATTTCAGCTGCTTTCAGATGGCCATTGAAACGACGCTTGATTTGCGCCCAACGGCTGGCGTAATCACTGTCGCTATCGGGCAAACGCCAGACCATATGCAAATGTTCGGGCAGCACCACGGCGGCAACGATTTGAAATGACCTACGAGCCTGTACCTCGGCGATTGCATCTCTCAGGGCGTCGATATGGTCGGTGAGCCAGCTTGAACGGCGGTCGTGCAGCGTGAGCGTGAAGAAATACGTACCACCGGGAATAAGGTTGCGTCGGTATTGAACCATCCGCCCAGTGTAGCCCGGACGCGTTCTTTGCGGCCGGGGTTGCTCCGTATCCATTGCAGCTCCCGGCCGGCGCAGCCGTCCGGGCTATGGGTCACGACCGCGAGTTGAGCGGTACTTCCTGTTTTAAGTGCTCGATAGTTGGTGTGGAGGCGTCGGCCTTTGTAGCCCGGACGCGTTTCTTGCGGCCGGGGTTGCTCCGTATCCACCGCAGCTCCCGGCCGGCGAAGCCGTCCGTGCTACGGGTCACGACCGCGAGTTGCGCGGTACTTCCTGTTTTAAGTGCTCGATAGTTGATGTGGAAGCGTCGGCCTTTGTAGCCCGGACGCGTTTCTTGCGGCCGGGGTTGCTCCGTATCCACCGCAGCTCCCGGCCGGCGAAGCCGTCCGGGCTACTGGAGCATTGCGGCCGATCCGTATCTGATATGGCAAATCAGCGAACCGGGCGCGCTTCCTGGCGAAACTCATGCAGCGCGTTTTCGATACGGTCGAGTTGGTGTTGCACCATCTGGCTGGTGCGGCGGCAGCTGACGAGCACATCGCGGAGCACGATGGTGCGCTGTTGGCCCAGCTCCAGCTCGATATCGACGGCGTGTAGCTGGCGCACCAGGCTGGCGGTGGCGGACTGCGCGGTGGCGAGCGGGGTTTCAACGCTTTGTGCGAGTGCGGCGAGGTGCTGGCCGCCTTGCAACATTTCGTCAGCACGGGCGAGGTGACCGAGTGCCGCACGCATGGCCGCAGAGGCGGTGGCGGAGGTTGGTGTTGAGGGTGGTGTTGCCTTGGCGTGCTCGGCCAGCAGGCGGTTGGCGCTTTGCAACTCGGTTTGCAGGTTGGCGAGCGCGGCTTCCAGACTTTGCCGCTCCGCATTCACTTGCACGCGGTTCATCAAATCGGCCAGCAGTCCGCCAAACAGACAGTCATCCGGCGTCCAGTTGCGTTGGCTGCCGCAATGTTCAACCAGGAGAATCGCCCGTACCCGGCCACCGGCGCGGATCGGCCAGGCCAGCAGGGATTTGATGCCGCGCAGCCGTAGCTCTTCGGCCGCCAGCTCCCAGGTGTGGCGGTGGTGGATGGCATCGTGGGCGACCAGCGGCGTGGGGTGATCCAGCCAAGCGAACAGGGCCGGGAAACGGGCGCGTGTCCACGTGCATTCGCGTACCGGCCGCGAGGTGCCGTGCGCATCGACGCAGCGTAGGGTGTCGCCGCCGTCGTCGAGCCGCCACACACTGGCCGCCGCGACGGTGAGAATGCTGACCGCCTCGCCCAGAATCGTCGAGCGAGCGGCATCGGGCTGCGATTGTTCCAGTTCGGGGTTCGAGGCCAGTTCGGCCAGCCGGCGTGAGGCGCTGGGCAGCAGGCCATCCGCCGCTTGCGTAACCGGCTGGGTGGCTTTGCCGAGCGCACCTTGATAGCGCACATGGGCCTGCAGATGGCGGTAGGCCAGTGCCACATCGCCGATCATCTCGGCATAGCGCGCGGCGGCGGCGTGCAATTTCTGCAGGTGGTGCTGGTAATCGCTGCGCTCGGCCAGCGCAATGCCTTCGTTGACGGTGACGAGCGCTGCGGCAGCCTGTTGCTGCCGGGCCTGCACTTCGGCCTGCAGGGTGACGATGCCGACTTCGGCCCAGACGTAATTGATTTGTTGCGCCAGGCTGCGCGCTTCGGCCAGATCGACCGCTGCGTTGGCCAGATCACCGTCGTTCAGCTCGATTTCGCCCAAGCGGTAACGCGCCTCGGCGGCGTAATCGAGCAGGTAGTGTTCCAGACACAGTGTCAGCGCTTCAGACAACAGCACCTTGGCTTCGAGTGTGGCGCCGAGTGGCGCGAGGTTGACGGCCAGATTGATGCGAATCTTGGCATCCAGATAGGGGTCATCCAGCTCGGTCATGCGCGATAGTGCTGCCCGGTGCTGGTTGACGGCTTGGGCGTGATTGCCGAGCGCATCGTGTACCTGTCCCAGCCCGACTTTGCCAAATATCCAGGTCTGCACCTCGCCGCCTTGTTCGTCGGATAGCTCGACGCAACGCGTCCAATATTGCAGCGCCAGCCGATAGTCACCGGTGGTGTAGTAGCTGCGGGCGATCTGCTCGGAGAGGCGCGCCTCGGCGGCAAAGGCGTGCACGGCCTGCGCCAGTTGCAGGGCTTCGAACAGCAGATTGCGGCCTTCGAAATTCTTCACCAGCCCATACAGCTCGGCGGCGGCCAGCTGGGTGTCGGTATCCCGCTCGGCACGAGCGCGCTGGATCAGCCGTTCGCAGCGAACAATCGCTTCGTCCTTGTGGTTGTTGAGCAGGGCGCGGATCTGGTCGAGTTCGTTGTCGGCACTGGGCGTTGAAGAGCTGCTTTCGGTCATTGCGATTTTGAGGAAATGTCGTGAAAGACTGATGCCCAGCGTAACGCACTTGGCTCGGGCGAGCCAGCGGAGCGGATGGAGTGTGTTTAACCGTAGCCCGGACGGCTTGCTGGCCGGGGCGGCCGCATCCCCCGGTGTCACCTCTGTAGGAGCGAGCTTGCTCGCGATAGCACCGTTGAATTTGAAATGTTGCAATCGCGAGCAAGCTCGCTCCTACAAGGTCCAGTGCATCGACAGATGCGCTTAGCCGAGATGCTTGCCCGCCTCGCGCACCGAGAGCGGCGAGAGCACATTGCGATGGACCAGCAGGAAGTTGCGTACCTCATCCGGCGCAACGCGGGCATATTGCCGCAGCCCCCAGCCGATGGCTTTGCGGATGAAGAAATCGGGGTCGGCGGCATTCGCGAGGCAGGCGGCGAACAGACGAGGCTGGTCGGTTTCCGTTTTCCAGCCGAGCTGGTAAAGGATCGCGGTACGGCGCAGCCACAGGTCAGGGTGGCGCACCAGCTCATCCATGCGTGGCACCAGTGCACGGTGACGCAATACCAAGCCACCAATAATGTCGCCGGCGAGGTCGTCCACGGTATCCCACCATGACTTGCTGGTGACCAGTGCTTCAAGCCGTGGCAAGGCGGCAGGAGTGAGTGATTTGCTGCAGGCATCGAGCAGATCGCAGGCGGCGTATTGATATTCGCGCTGCGATTCGCGCCAGAGGGCGTCGCACAGGTTGAGCAGCGTGACTTCGTCGAGGCTGCTGCGGGCTTCGCGTACCAGCGTTTTGGTCAGCTGGCGGCGCAACGGCGTGGCCACGCCCAGATAAGCAAAATGGCCGCGCATATAGGCGGCCATTGCAGTAGCGCCGGCGGGATCGGCGGCGGGGGAAAGCGCGGTTTGGAAACGCGCCAGCCAGTCCGTCACGTCGGCCATTTACAAGGTGTCCTTGATCGCCTGCGCCTGTTCGAGCGCGTCGTCGGCCGTTGCGGCCAGCACGTTGTAGTGGCCCATCTTGCGGCCCACACGGGCGTCGCGTTTGCCGTACAGATGCAGCTTGACGTTGGGCGCGGTGAGCAGCACATCCCAATTCGGTTCGCCGCCGTCGTCTTTCCACACGTCGCCGAGCAGGTTGACCATCACCGTTGGCCGCAGCAGATCGGTCTTGCCTGGGTAGAGGTGGCACATGGCACGCACTTGCTGCTCGAACTGGCTGGTGAGTGTGGCGTCGAGCGTGTAATGGCCGGAGTTGTGCGGACGCGGCGCCATTTCGTTGATGACCAACTCATCGCCTTCCAGCACGAAGAACTCGACCGCCAGCACGCCGACGTAATTGAGCTTCTGCGCCAGCGTGATTGCCATCTGGCGGGCACGGTCGGTGACGGCCGGCTTGATGCGCGCCGGTACGATGGAAACATCGAGAATGCCGTTGGCGTGTTCGTTCTCTGCCACCGGGAAACAGGCGATCTCGTTGGCGCTGGTGCGGGTGACGATCACCGAGACTTCCAGCTCCAGCGGCATCATCTTTTCCAGCACGCAGGGTTGGTGTTTCAGGTCAGCGTGCGCGGCGCGAGCGTCCTCGGCGGTTTGCACGCGCGTCTGGCCCTTGCCGTCATAACCCAGGCGGGCGGTTTTCAGGATGCCGGGCAGGTAGGGGGTCAGGTCGACGTTCAGATCGCCCGCGTTGTTGATGGCGAGGAAGGGCGCGGTGGCGAGGCCGGCGTTGCGGATGAAGTTCTTCTCCGCCACGCGATCTTGTGCAATCGCCACGCAATCGCCGGACGGGCTGACCGGCACGCCGTGGCTGGCGAGCCAGCGCATGCTGTCGGCGTTGACGTTCTCGAATTCGGTGGTGACGGCGGCACAGGTGCGGGCCAGTTCGGCCAGTGCTTCCGGATCGGTGTAGGGCTTGACCAGGTGTACGTCGGCGAAATCGGCAGCCGGCGCGTGGGCGTCCGGATCGAGCACTGTCACGCGGTAGCCCATGGTCTTGGCGGCGGTCGCGAACATGCGGCCCAGTTGGCCGCCACCGAGGATGCCGAGCATCGCGGGCGGCAGAATCGGCTTTCCAGCCATCAGTCTTCCTTTTTTTCTTGAGTTTGGCGGGCGCGGGTGAGTTGCAGCTTGGCAAATCCCCACAGGCCCAGCCCGTAAATCAGCCCGGCGCCAATGGCCAATGGCCAACCGGCGACGGCATGCCGCCAGTACGGGCCCGGATCATTCAGCATTGTGCGCACTGCGCCGAACAGCAAGCAGAACGGCAGGCTCCAGCCCAACAGGCCGCGTACCAGCAGACAGCGCACAAAGCCGCCGTTGATGATGCGCTGCCAGCGTTCCAGCTCGTCCATCGGTGATTACCGGTCAGACCGGCGGCAGTTCCATCGCCAGCACGGTCTGCTTTTGGCGTTCGCGGAAGGCGGCCAGCTTGGCGGCGAGTTCCGGGTTGCCATTGGCGAGCATGGCAACGGCAAACAGCGCGGCATTGGCAGCACCGGCTTCGCCGATGGCGAAGGTCGCCACCGGGATGCCCTTGGGCATTTGTGCGATGGAGAGCAGCGAATCCTCGCCGCGCAGATATTTGGATGGCACCGGCACGCCCAGCACCGGCACGATGGTCTTGGCGGCGAGCATGCCCGGCAAGTGCGCTGCACCGCCCGCGCCGGCGATGATGGCCTGAATGCCGCGAGCAGCGGCCGTCTCGGCATATTCGAACATGAGATCCGGCGTACGGTGGGCGGAGACCACCTTGCATTCGAATGCAACGCCAAAGGCTTGCAACTGTTCGGCCGCGTGCTTCATGACTTCCCAGTCACTGTTGCTGCCCATTACCACGCCGACCTGAATCATGTGCCCGACCCCAAAAAGCGTTGATTTTACCCAACAAATCGGCCGCGGATAAGGGCTGCCGATGTTCGGGATGCTGGCATGGCCCGTGTTGAACATGACGTGGGCCGAAGTGAGCGTTCGATTCAGGTGTGATCGAATTGCAAATGAATCGAATATCAGCGTTGACTAATTCTTGCGGTTGGGCAAATATGGCCTCCATGAGGTCATGCCGTTGGCATGGTTTCGTTTCCATCCGATTGAATGGCCGGGCGTTTGCTCCGGCCATTTTTTTTGCTTAATGGATTGCGGCAACTAGGGATTGAGCTCGTACAACGTCGCCGGATCAGGCGGATCAAGCTCGCGGATCACCCGGCACGGATTGCCGGCCGCCAGCACGCAGGCCGGAATATCCTTGGTCACTACGCTGCCGGCACCGATGACGCTGTGGTCGCCAATGGTGACGCCGCCGCAAATGATGGCCGATGCGCCGATCCACACATTCTCGCCAATCGTGATCGGTGCCGCCCAGAACGCCCAACGCTGGCGCTCGGCCGGATCGACCGGATGGGTGCCGGTGATGATCTGCACGTTCGGCCCGATCAACGTGTGATGGCCGATGGTGACGGGCGCGCCACCCCCAATCGCCACATTGCTGTTGATGAATACCTTGCGCCCCAGCTGCACCTGCCGGCCTCTGGCCAGCAGCAGCGGCGGGGAAACATTCGCACCCTCCGCTTCGGCAAACAATTCCAGCAACAACGCCTGCCGTTCCTCGTGACTGGTGTGCTCGTCATTGAAGCGCTGCAGCAGCTCACGTTCGCGCATCCAGTCGTCGCGGCCTTTGCCGATGTCTTCGAAACGGAAGCGGGTGATGTTGTCGTCGGCCATCGGTGTCTCCTCTTGAGCGGATACGCGGAGCTTAGCGCAATGTTCGGCTATTTGCGGCTGACCAGCGCCACCCCGGCAAACACCACCGCCGCGCCCAGCCACTGGATCAGGCTCAGATGTTCATCGAGGATGCCCAGGCTGAGCACGATGGTGATGATCGGCCCGAAACTGCCCACCACCGCCGTCCGGCCCGCGCCGATCCGGCTCATGGCGAAGGCCATCATGTACAGCGGCAATACGGTGGCGAAGAGCGCGGTGATGCCGGCATAGGCATACACCGGCCACGGCTGGATCAAGGCGTTGGCCGGATGGGTGACGAAGAAGTGGGCCAGCATCGCAATGGCAGAGACCGTCAGCGCCAGCTCGGTAAAGCGCATCGAACCCACGCGCTTGATCACCGGCGGGCTGAAAGTCAGATAGAGCGCAAACGCCACCGTACTGCCGGCCACCCACAGCACGCCGGCGATATCGCCATGCGCGTTCAGCAGCCCCGGCCCGACCACCAGCGCGATACCGACATAGGTGAGCACCAGCGCCTTGATCATCCGGCCGGTCACGGCTGTTTTCAGATAGAGGGCGGAGAACAGCACCGTGAGAGTCGGGTAGAGATACAGCACCAGTCGCTCCAGACCCGCGCTCACGGTTTGCAAACCGATGAAGTCCAGCACGCTAGAGAGGTAATAGCCCAGCAGCCCCAGCAAAATCAGCCAGCCATAATCCTGCCGCGAAATCGGCGCTTGCGCCGGCCGCCGCCAAGCCAGCCGGATCATGCCGAGAATTACCAGCGTGCCGATCAGGCGCATCGCCAGCAGCGTGATCGCATCCACGCCATAGCGGTAGGCGAGTTTGACGAAGACGGCCTTGGTGGCGAACCCGGTGGCGGACAACACGGCAAACAGCACGCCGAGTTGTTCGGCATTGCGGTTAGTGGCAGCGGGAAGGGCGACGGTCTGGTTCATGCACGGCTCCTTGGGGACTTCGAAAGGGCCGCGATGGGGGAGGAATTCTGGATTGTCACACCACCGCGGCTAAGCGGTGGTGCGTCGGCAACGCACTACCGCCTGGGGGCTTTTAGCCACCAGGTAATGGATACGACGACGGAAGTGGGGATGGTGCGATGCGACATGCCAATACCATAACGTGTGGGGTGGATTGGCGTCAACGGGGTGTCAGTCTTTGTGGGATGGGTTAGGCCTGAAGGCCGTAACCCACCGAGTTGCGCGGCTTGAAACAGCGCTACTGATTTATGCGCCGTTGGCGCGAGTAAAGGCATTACAGCGCGTTCCGCCGCGCGGACGGGGAGGGGGCTTTGTCTCGCCAAAGCCCCCTCCACCCCAAAGGCGACCCTGCAAAAGCGTCTGTCGCAAGCGCCAGATGCCCCCGCCAGCCAGCCCGTCACGGGCGGGAATCGAAAACTCGGGCTAAAGCCCTCAACACTCGATCCCCGAAACCCCCGAGCCGGACTGGCTGGCGGGGCGCTTTTGAAAGGGGGGCAGACCATCTACTTCCCGGCCCTCTCCTTGAAGGAGAGGGTGACTTGGATTGATGCGGCAATGGTGTTTCGTGTTGTGATGCTGGCGTTTTGCTCCCCTCGCCCGTTTACGGGAGAGGGGCCGGGGGTGAGGGCGCTTTTGCAGGATGGGTTGAGCACACAGCGATACCCTTCGATCATGGATTGCGCGAATCCGTGTGGGCATTGCTCTACCCACTCTTCGAGCACACGGCGGCCCACAAGACTGTTCGCCCCAATCCCCCAAACTTGTGTCTCTGCCCGCTGTGGGTCTTGATCCGCAACAATGCCAAACAAATCGCCACGGAATGTCCCCATGTCCCGCTTCCACCTCTCCACCCTGACCGCAGGATTCGTCACCGTGCTGGTCGGCTTTACCAGTTCCGCCGTCATCGTCTTCCAGGCCGCGCAGGCGCTGGGTGCCGGGCCGGCGGAGATCGCATCGTGGATGTGGGCGCTGGGCTTGGCGATGGGGCTGACCTGTATCGGCCTGTCGCTGCGCTACAAGGTGCCGGTCGTCACGGCCTGGTCGACGCCCGGTGCCGCGATGCTGGTGACGAGCGTCGCAGGCGTATCGATGCCGGAGGCGATCGGCGCGTTTTTCGTATCCGCCACGTTGATCGCGCTGGCAGGCTTTTCCGGCTGGTTCGAGCGGGCGATGGTCAAGGTGCCGATTGCGCTGGCCGCGGCCATGTTGGCGGGTGTGCTGCTGCGCTTCGGCATGGGGGCGTTTTCCGCCATGCACGCGCAGCTCGCGATGGTGGGGGCGATGTTTGCCACCTACCTGATCCTGCGCCGCGCGTTGCCGCGCTATGCCATTGTCGGCGTGCTGGCGGTGGGCTGCGCGATTGCTGGCGTGCAAGGCCAGTTGCATCTGGGCGATGTGCATTTCGAATTGGCGAAGCCGGTGTTCACCATGCCGACGTTCTCGTGGCATGCCATTGTCGGCGTGGCCTTGCCGTTGTTCATCGTGACCATGGCATCGCAGAATATTCCCGGCGTGGCCGTGCTGCGTGCATCCGGCTACCAACCACCGATCTCGCCCATCATCGGCTGGACCGGCATCGCCGCGCTGATCCTCGCGCCATTCGGAGCCTTCGCCGCCAACCTCGCCGCTATCACCGCCGCCATTTGCATGGGGCCGGAAGCGCACGAAGACGCCAACAAGCGCTACCTCGCCGCCGTGGCTGCCGGCGTGTTCTATCTGCTGGTTGGCTTGTTCGGTGCGACGGTGGGGGCGTTGTTTGCCGCCTTCCCGAAAGAGTTGGTGCTGGCCGTCGCCGGCTTGGCGTTGATCAACACGATTGGCAATGGCCTGCTCGCCGCCGTGCGTGACGACACCCAGCGTGAACCGGCGCTGATCACCTTTCTGGTGACTGCATCCGGGGTCACGCTGTTCGGGATTGGTGCTGCATTTTGGGGGCTGGTCGCCGGCGTCATTGCCATGCTGGTGTTGAATCACCGCAAAGGCTGATCGTCCGCTAGGTCTCCGTCGCTTCCAGACGTCCATCGCAATAACGCGCCGCACGCCCCAGCCAGGACGGATCGGTATCCGGTGCAATTGCCGATGGCTTGCCCAGCTCGCGCAGCAACGTCGAACCGTGCGACAGCTTGCCGCCGGAGCGGGCGATCACCGCCTTGGCGGCGCGGTAGCTGGTGTATTGGCCGGGGTCGAGCGTATCGACCAGCAGGATATCCACGCCGACGATGCCCTCCGCACTGCCCGGCACGATCACGAAGCCGAAGTCCTGCGCCGTCTGCCCGCTGCCGTCCTGCCAGAAACTGCCGCTGTGCTCGCGTGGTGAGGTGTGCGGCGCAAACCAGTGCGCCCGGCCCTCGGCTGGAACGGCGTGATGCAGGCGATAGAACACTCGCATCAGGTTGTCCCGATACCACTCGCGCACTTCGGTGTAATAGCCGCGCAGCCCCGGCAGCCCGGCGTGATGCGCCAAGCGGATGGCGGCGGGCCAAACCGGGAAAGGTTGAATCGGCAAATCCGCGCCCGAAGTGCGTGGCGAGGCTGGATCGGTTTCATACGGCACGCGATGCGGTGCATCGGCCAGTGCCTGATACGCCGTCGCCCGCTGCCCGAGCCAGCCGCCGCCCGCAGTCGAAATCGCCGCGCCAATACACAGATTGCCTTGCACCACGAACACGTAAAACCGCGTGAACCAGTCCGCCAGCGTTTGCCCATCCGCGCCGCCAGCAATGAGCTGACGCAATTCGGCATCGAAGCGCCGCAAGCCGGGCTCCAGCTCCGCCAAGGCCCGGCGTGACTGGTACAGCATCGACAGCAAAGTCGGTGCATTGCGCAGCAAGCGGCCCGGCCGAAATGGCAAGGCAGGTGCGGCCCCACCGACTTCCGCCGCATATTGCGTCGACGGCAGTCCCCAATCGGCCAATCGCGCCAGGAACAGATCGTTGTTGATGTAGCTCGCGTCTCCCGCCAGCGCGGTGAACGGTTCGTTGTCCGCCAGTACGCGGCCATCCCAACGCGCCCAGATGGCGGGGATGCTGGCGGCGGCGCGGCGTTGGGCGTATTCCACCAAGCGGCTAGGCGCAGGCGGCAGGATTTCGCCGATATTGGCCGCCGTCAGATGCCGCCGCCACGGGTAGGTCGTTACCGGGCGGGCTTGCAGCAGATGCAATGCCTGACCGTCCCACGCCCATTCGATATCGAGATGGGCGTAATGGAAGGTCCGCACCACGGCTTGCAGGAAGGCCCATAACGCTTGTCGCGTCAGCCCCTGCGTGGCCGGAAAATCGCTAACTTCCCATGCGCCGCCAATGCGGGATAGCACTGCTCGATGAGGCACCACGTGGCCATCCGCCAGTGCTTCCAGATGACCGTCCACCCATTCCACTTCGGCTGCCACATGCCGGGCGAAGGCAATGCCGGAGACGGTTGGCTCGATAAAGCACTGCACCACCACTTCCTCGACGCCATCGGCCAATAGCTCGGTCACGCGGGCTGGTACGTCAGCAGCAGTGACCCGCAAGAAGGTGCGCGTGAGGCCGGCATTGGCGTGATCGATCTTGTCTTCCATGAAGCTGGATGAACGCACGGCCCAAGTGGCGGCAGGGTGGGCGGCCAGCAGACGGGCAAGGCGTGGATCGATAGCGGATTGCGGCGTCAGCCGCGCCGGCACCGGCAGGCCGGCGACTTCCGCCAACTGCAAACGTCCGGCCTTGGTGTGCGCGGCAAAGCCCGGCGCTGGCGCTTCAACCCAACTCGCAAAGCCGGCCGGATCATCGATCCACGGGTAATGACCCCAATCCGGTTGCAAGGTCACGCTCAGTTCGGCGCGGCACAGAACCCCTTCCCACGCTGCCGCCTGTTCCCAAG
This sequence comes from Andreprevotia chitinilytica DSM 18519, assembly GCF_000711875.1. GTDB lineage: Bacteria > Pseudomonadota > Gammaproteobacteria > Burkholderiales > Chitinibacteraceae > Andreprevotia > Andreprevotia chitinilytica. The sequence goes on along the minus strand of NZ_JONM01000004.1, from coordinate 7,257 downwards.
GAATCACGCCATCGTGTTGGCCCCAGATGAGTTCGATCGGCGTTTCGATCCGGTCGAACAAGGTCAGCGCCGCATCGGCGCGCATGATGTCCCAGTACGGCTCAAAAGCCCGGCAACGCCGATAGCCGTCGCCCATGCGGGCGTATTGCGCTGTCGTCCAGCGTTGCGTCGAGAACTTGCGATGGAAGCGCTGCGGATAATGGCCGACCAGCCAATGCGCCAACGCCCGCAACGGCCGCCAGCCCATGATTTTCGGCAAGCGCCGCTCCCACAGGAATGCACCAACTGGCGATTGCAGAATCACCCGGCTGAAATGCCTGGGCTGCTTGACCAGCGCGTGCAGCACCACCAGCGAATTGACCCCCACCCCGTAGATCGCCTGCCCCGGCTGCGTTTGCGCCAGCAGCGCATCAGCCAGTTCGGCGATGCTGCTGCATGGCGGCTGCGGGTTGTTGCCGAAGCCGGGCAGCTCGACCGGTTCGGGCTGGTAGTGCTGGAAAGACGACAGCGCGTCTTGCCACCATTCGGCACAACTGCCGTTGCCGCCGAGCAGGTAGAGGGTGGGGGAGGTCATCGGGTTTAGGCTCGTGATTACGCGCGTTTCGGCGCTGCCGCATTGTGTAGGAGCGAGCTTGCTCGCGATAGCCATGTTTGATGCTGCAACCGTAGCCCGGACGGCTTGCCGGCCGGGGCCGCGTTCTAAGAGGCTGTTTACGATCTTGCCAATGGCATCGATCGAAGCCAGGGGTTTTAACCTCCCCCTTCCTTGAAGGGGGATTGAGGGGGATTTCGACGCCGGTGAATATTGATATGCCGTAGAAATCCCCCCTGACCCCCCTTCAAAAAGGGGGGATGGCAACGTAACCCGTTGCCAAAAGAGGCTTTGAACAGGCTCTAACTGCACCCCGGCCGGCAAAGCCGTCCGGGCTACGTGGTGGGTTTTGTAGAGTGGGTCATTGCGCGACCAGCCAGCCACGATACCGAATCAACCGCAGCCCGCACGCCAGACCGATGCTCACATCGAACCGCATCTGCCCATCCCGCACCTGTTCATGCGCGCGTACACGCAGGCCGAAACGCTTCGGCAACGGCAGCCCCAGAAATCGCGTTGCCACACTACGTTGCACCAGCCGGCCACTAACCAGACGATTGGTGAGTCGCAGCCGAAACGGCCCAAAGCTTTCGAACAGCATGGCTTGGTCGGCATGCTGCCAAGACACCATCGCCCGCCCGGCAAAGTTGCGCTGCCAGCATTCGCGGGTTCCGTCCGCGCTCAAGCGCACTGAGCAAGGCACTCCCCGGCCTTCACGTGGCAAGCCGCCGAGTTTCAGCAATGCCCGCAGCAGCGGATGGTGTCCCCATTGGATATCGGCTTCACCCTGCCACAGCAGATCGTGGTTGCGATGCAGCCTCTGCAGCAGCGGTAGCAGCCGGCCAAAGTCGCTGCCGAGTACGGATTCATAGAGCGCAGCCATGCTTCATGCCTCCGCCCGTAGTGCTGATTCCACTGTCGGGTAACGGAAGACAAAACCGGCATCGAGCAAACGTTGCGGCACCACGCGTTGGCCGCCGATGAACAGCTGCGCCATTTCGCCCGCCAACAGCTGGATCGGCCAAGCCGGCACCGGGAACCACGCTGGGCGATGCAGCACGCGGCCGGCGGTGCGGGCGAATTCGGCTTGCGGCACGGCTTCCGGCGCGACGGCGTTGTAGATGCCGCGCATAGTCGAGTCATGCAGGGCACGGGCGATCATGGCCAACACGTCATCGCGATGCACCCAGCTCATCACCTGCCGACCGTCGCCCATGCGGCCACCCAAGCCGAAGCGGAACGGCAGCAGCAACATGGGCAGCGATCCACCGGGGCCGAATACCAGACCGAAGCGCAGCACCACGCGACGGATGCCGAGCGCATCGACACCGGCCGCTGCATCCTCCCAGCGTTGGCACAGCTCATGCATGAAGCCGCTACCCGCTGCGGCGGATTCCGGCAGCGGCTCGTCGGCCGGCCGGTCGCCGTAGTAGCCGATGGCCGAGGCGTTGATCCACACCGCAGGCTTGTGGGTTGCCAGCCGCATTTGATCGACCACCCGCTCTGTTGTGCCGACGCGGCTGGCGAGCAAACGCGCCTTGCGTTGCGCGCTCCAGCGCCCGCCGACGACTGGCGCACCGGCCAGATTGATCACGGCATCGAAAGCAGAATCGGGGTGGAGCGTATCCAGATCGCGCAGGCAGCGGGCGCGGCCGTCGAACAGGTAGGCGGCGGTCAGCGGATCGCGGGTCAGCACGGTGACGTCGTGGCCATCGGCGAGCAATTGATTGACCAGCGCCTCGCCGATAAAACCGGTGCCGCCAGTGACCAGAATGCGTTGCGGCGGGCCGGAGAACAGTTCGGCAAGATCATTGTCGGCCGGTGCGCGATGGCCCAATTGCCAGGCGGCGATGCCATCCCGCACGCCGGAGATCGCGACGCCGAGCGCAAACACGCTCAACACCCACGCCCGCCAGCCGTAGTCCGCGCTAACCAAGGCGCTGGGCTGCGGCCACCAGTGTTGCGCCGCATGCAGCGCCAACAGTCCAAACAACGCGCCGCCATTGATGGCTAATACCGTGTGCAGCACGCGTTCGGTGGATGGCAGCTTGCGTGAGTTGTCTTCGACCACGAAGTCCCACAGCGTCAGGCCGACTTCGACCAGCACCAAGGCGGCCAACACCAGCACCCACGCGCCACGCCATTCAAACCACGCGAGGCCGCCGAACACTACGCCGTACAACAAGGCACGGATGGCATGGATGGAAAGCTCCAATCGCGCCGATGGCTTGCGCGGCAAGGCCACGGTGAGTTCATGGTGATAGAGCGTATCGAATGCGCCCATCAAGCCTTGCGCGATGAGCAGGGTGATGACGATGTCCATGATGCTTTCCTCCGTCGTTGCCTGGATAAGTTAATTACTGTTATTTCTGTTTATACAGAAATAAAAGATAAAATGAAAGATGGCGATGGAATTGAACGTAGCCCGGACGGCTTGGCCGGCCGGGGTGGCAATGGGTCATCGGGTGATGCCGACCGGATTTCGAGGTGTGGATTTTGTCGGGTGCGTTCCCACGCGGTGTATTGCGGTGGAGCGTCTGTTGGAGTCTGGGCCGATGTCGTTCGCGTGGGTTACGCCCCTTTTAGCTGAGCGAAGCAAGTTTCGCACGCGAGGGCTAATCCACCCTGCGAACGGCGTATTGGTCGCAATGGATCAGGTGACAAAAACCCCGGCCGCAGGATGCGTCCGGGCTACGGGTCAGCGGGCGTCATCCCGCAACGTCGCTACCCCCGCCTCGATCAACGCACGGGCAATGCTCGCCGGGGAGGGCATCTCAGGCAGCGCGTCGAAGCGGAACCAGCGGGCATCTTCGATCTCGCCCGGCTGCGGCACGATTTCGCCGGAGACGTAATCGGCGGTGAAGGCCAGCATCAAGGAATGAGGGAACGGCCAGCTCTGGCTGGCGAACCAGCGCAGGTTATCGACCTTGATGCCGACTTCCTCCATCACCTCGCGGTGTACGCAGGCTTCCGCCGTTTCGCCCGGCTCCACAAAGCCGGCCAGCGCGCTATACACGCCGGGTTTGAAGTGGGGAGAGCGGCCAAGTAACAGCTCATCGCCACGGCGGATCAGCACCATGATGGCGGGTGATACGCGTGGGTACATCCGGTTATTGCAGGCCGGGCAGACCTTGGCAGCTTCGTGCTCGGCTGCTCGGGTTGCTGTGCCGCAACGGCCGCAGAAACGGTGATCGCGATCCCAATGCAGCAGTTGTTTGGCACGGGCGGCAACCAGGAAAAATTCGTCGTGAATGCGGCCATGCGCAGCGCGCAGTGGCACGGTGTAAAGCGTTGCCGGCATTGCAGTGCCTTGCGGCCAAGCCATCAAGCGGCACGGCACCCCCGCCAGATCGCCGATGCCGTAATCGCACTCCGGCTGCCCGAGCGCGGTGAGAAAGGCCGGATGCGGCAGGGCATCGCCATCGGTCAGCAACAGGTCGTCGCCGACAAAGGCCAGCACGTGTGCCGCATCGCTGGGCGCTTGGGCGGAAAAGCTCGGGGTGAAGCGCTCGGTGGGGAGGAATTTCATGGCTTGCGCAGGAGGGAGTTAGGCGGGCTGGGGATGATTTTGCCTGCAACATGGGTAAAACGTCTTTAGCTGTGGAGACTTATCCCCTCTCCCGCATGCGGGAGAGGGTTAGGGAGAGGGTGCCTGAAAAGAACGCGGCACGTTGTACGACCCTCACCCCCCGCCCCTCTCCCGTAAACGGGCGAGGGGAGCAAAACACCGGCACCGCGATACGAAACAGCATTGCCGCATCAACCCAAGTCACCCTCTTCTTCAAGAAGAGGGCCGGGGAGTAGATGGTCTGCCCCCCCTTTCAAAAGCGCCCCGCCAGCCAGTCCGGCACGGGGGTTTCGGGGATCGAGTGTTTGAGGGCCTTGGCCCGAGTTTTCGATTCCCGCCCGTGTCGGGCTGGCTGGCGGGGGAATCTGGCGCTTGTGCCAGACGCTTTTGCAGGGTCGCCTTTGGGGTGGAGGGGGCCCAAAGGAATACGTACAGCCCGAGACAAAGTCCCCTCCCCGGCCGCGCGGCGGAACGCGCTGTAACGCCTTTACCCGTGCCGTAGGCGCATAACTGATTGAGCCAGCGCACCACCCGCCTACCGCATCGCCTTGTAAAACAAATACAACCCCGTCGCCAGCGTCACCCCCTCGAACATCCGCTTGATCGTGCGGTTACCCTTCAGCAGCGCCCAGTGCGCGCCGAGATAGCCGCCCAGCACCGAGGCCACCAGTAGCACCGGCACCCACGGCCAGTAGATGCCGGCCTGCATCGCCAGCGTCAGCGCGCCGGTGCCGTTCCAGAACAGCCCCACCAGCACCAGCGTGTAGGCCACGGCGGCCTTGTAATCCAGTCCGTACCAACCCACCAGCCACAGCGTGACGAACAGCCCGGTGCCGCTGGTCAGCGAGCCGTTGAGTACGCCGATCAGGAACAGCACCAAGCCGCCGAGCCAGAAGCGTGGTCCGCTACGATTGCTGGCGGTCGCGTGCTGCCCCAGCCCTGGCGAGGCCATCGAATACAGCGCCAAGCCGATGGTCAGGATCGCCAGGCCCCACAGCGCGGCGTGTTCCGGCACATGCAGGATCAGCAACGAGCCCAACCCCACGCCCGGCAGACCGCACAGCAGGATGAAGCTGGAAAAGCGCCAATCCAGCGTGCCGGCGCGCAAATGCCGGGCCGTTGCGCCTACGCCGAGTGCGACGGAGGCCAGCTTGTGCGTTGCCAGCGCCACGCCGAACGGCAATCCCAGAAACAGCAGGATGGGCAGCTGCAACAAACCGGCACCGCCGCCAGCGAGGGCGGAGAGCGTGTTGGCGATCAGGGAAACGGTGAAGAGGATGAGGCTATCGGTCATGGGGCGCTATTGGATTGCGAAACGCGGCAATGCGCAACCGCGAAAACCTCAAACCTGTAGGCACAGAGGGCAATGAGCACACAAAGTCCACAGAGAAAAGCAAATCATCCACAGGGCCTTGGTTTCTCTGTGTACTGGTTTTGCGTTGCTCGGTGTTCTCCATGCCAGCAGATTTTGTCTTCCGGTGATGGCCTTCGAAGTTGTTCAAGTCTTTTTTGGCAACGTTTACGTTGTTATTCCCCCCTTTTTGAAGGGGGCTAGGGGGGATTTCTGCGACATCTCAATATCTACCAGCGTCGAAATCCCCCTCAGTCCCCAATATCTGAACGAATCAAAAGATTCGCACGGCACAAAAAGGGGGAAGTAAAAACCTGCGGCGATTCAAGTTGGTGGTTTGCAAGACTTTGAACAGGCTCTTAGCGATACCGCTCCGCACAGGCGGCAATCTTGATATCGCCGTCGCGATTCAGGCATTCGCGGGCATCTTGATGTGCGCCGCGATGCCGATGGTGCTTCTTCGGCATCGCCATCTTGTCGGCCGGTGCAGCCGGCGCGTTTGGGGCGGCGGCGGGTGCAGCCATCTTCTCTTCCGCCGCGCTGGCGAACGTCGCCAGCCCCCACAGCATCCCCAGCATGGCGATGCTTATCTGGATCTTGTTCATGGTTGTTTGCTCCTGTTCGCAGGGCGCAGCAAAGCCGCCCCGATTCACGGCTTGGCCGGGAAGACCCACTTTCCGCGCCACTCGGCAATCTGCTTCTCATCCGCAAACGACAGCACCGGCTTGGCCTGCGCGGTGTCCTTATGGAAGAACTGCCGCGCCTGGGTCAGTGGATAGCCGCTGCCATCCATGTCTTTGACGACCACCTTGCCTTCAAACAGACAGACGTTTTCTTCCGGGCCATCGACCTCGGCAAAGAAATCCGTGCCGCGGATGCCGATGGTGGCGGTGCTTAGCCGCACCGTCACATCGCGCAGCTTGGTTTTGGCGAGCTTGGTAGTGACAAAGCGCAAGACGCCGGTGATCAGCTTGAACGATTCGCTCACCGGTGCCTTGGCGCTGGGTTTGTCGAGCGTATCGATGCGCAGATGGGTATCTCCACCCACTTGCAGATCGCTACCGTCGGGCAGATGCAGCACCACGCGGCCGCTGTTGCCGGTGACCACGGTGCTTTGCACTGCGATTTCCATGCCGGGTTTCAGCGGGATTTGTTCGCCGTTGATTTCCTGCCAGGCCGGCTGGTTGAGCTTGCTCACCGTCGCAGTCAGCGCCGGTGCGGCATTTGCCTGCAATGCACTCATCAGGGCAAGCACGGCAAGCAGCCATGATGAGCGAGCGATCTGATTCATGAAAAACCTCGTCCCGAATGGCGTAATGATGATGGCATTGTAGGTTGGGTTGAATGAAATGAAGCCCAACATGGGTAATGGCTACCATCAGCTGTTGGGCTTCGCGGTGTGTTCAGCCGGGAGACATAGGTAACACTTGTCGGGAGACATGGGTAACACCTTTTATGATCATCGCCTTGCCATTCACAGGAGCAGGCGATGCCTTGGAAGGAGTATTCCACCATGTCCTCACGCCACGAATTCGTCTTGCTGGCCCAAGCCCCTGGCGCCAATGTCCGTGCGCTGTGCCACGCCTTCAACATCAGCCCCAAGACCGGCTACAAATGGCTGGCCCGCTTCGCTGAACACGGCGCCGCCGGGTTGCAGGATCGCTCCCGCCGACCCCTGCACTCTCCGGCACGCAGCAGCAGCGCGCTGGAAACCCTGCTGTTGGCGCTGCATGACGCCTATCCCTG
>NZ_JONM01000003.1 GCF_000711875.1 Andreprevotia chitinilytica DSM 18519 | reverse complement strand
GTGCGGGCTGTTCTGTACATGGCGGCGGTGGTGGCGATCCGCTACAACCCGGACATCAAGGCGCACTACGAGCGGCTGCTGGCGCGCGGCAAGGCGAAGAAATCGGCGCTGGGCGCTGCCATGCGCAAGCTGGTGCACCTGTGCTTTGGCGTACTCAAAACACAGAAGCCTTATCAGCCCGATTTTGCGTTCAGTGATTGACGGGCAAGACGGTATCTACGCTCCCCTTGCAGGAGATCAACGCACACGCCGTGCACGGCGGCGCCGCCATAGCGACCACAGCACATGCGCCCGCCAGCCGAGCTGCACCAGCACATAGCCGGCAATGGCGAGCAACACGGCCAAGGTTGGCAGCCCAACCAGCAACGGCATGCCCAGCGACGTGAACCAATGCCACATGGCACCGAGCCATTCGCCCAATGTGTAGCCGAAGAACCCCGGCATCGGCGGCATCTTGTCCGCGCCAGCCAGACCAGTGAGAAAGCTGCCCAGTTTCACCGCCAGCCAATACAGCGGGCCGATGGTCAGCGGATTGGTATAGAAGGTGGTCACCACGGCCACGGGCAGGTTGACGCGAAAGAACAGCGCCAACAGGCTGGCGGTGATGATCTGCAAGGGGCCGGGGATCAGCCCGCCGATCATGCCGACGGCCACTCCGCCAGCGATGGAGCGCCGGTTTACGTGCCACAGGTTCGGGTGGGCGAACCACGGCGCGAAGCGGGCCAGAAAGCGGTTTTTCTGTAGTTTGGATTGGTCGGGCAGGATACGGCGCAAGAAGCGTTTAGGCATGGGTTTCGCAGGAAAAGGTAAGGCATCCCTTCAAGGGACTGCCGCTTTCCGGCAGAATTCCACTGTTCTAGCCCCACTGGCTCAAACCGTGGGGTAACGTTGCATTAAACGCCCTTGGCAGACCAGCCGTCCGCCAGACTGCACGGCAGCAAGCAGCGCCTCACTCGAGTACATCATGGTCGCCGTCACCCGCCCCCTCGCCCAATCCATCGCCGAAGCCGCCGACCCTGCCCACTGGCTGGCCCAGCTGGCCGAGCGCTATGCGCCGCCGCAAATGGTCCGGCTGCGCGAGGGGCTGGAATGGGTTGGCGAGGTGTATGGCGATTCGCCCCTGGTCGGCATTGGCGATCCGCTGTTCACGCATGCGGTCGCCAGTGCCTCCATCGTGGCTGATCTGAATCTGGACGCCGATACGGTACTGGCAACGCTGCTGTTCGCCATGCCCGATTTCGTGCCCGATGCCTTCGTGCAGATCGAGAGCAAGTTCGGCAAGGACGTCGCCAAGCTGGTCGAAGGCGTGGATCGCGTGCGCAAGATCGGCGTGCTGGCCAAGGTGGATACCGGCATCGCCCGGCATCAGGATGTCGCCTCGCAAGTCGAAGCCATCCGCAAGATGCTGCTGGCGATGGTGGAAGACATTCGCGCCGTGCTGATCAAGCTGGCGTGGCGCACGCAGACCATGCACATGCTCGCCAGCGCGCCGGAAGCAGTGCGCGCTACCGTGGCGCGGGAAACGCTCGATCTGTTCGCCCCGCTCGCCAACCGGCTGGGCGTGTGGCAGATCAAGTGGGAGCTGGAAGACCTCGGCTTCCGCTTCCTGCATCCGGATACCTACAAGAAGATCGCCAAGCTGCTGGACGAGCGGCGCGTGGATCGCGAGCAGTTCATCACCGAGGTGCTCTCCACACTGCGGCAGGAGCTGGAAGGTGCCGGCATCGTCGGCGCGAATCTGATGGGCCGGCCCAAGCACATCTACAGCATCTGGAAAAAGATGCAGAAGAAGCGGCTGGATTTCTCCGAGCTATACGACATCCGCGCCGTACGCATCCTGGTGCCGGACCTGAAGGATTGCTACACCGCGCTCGGCATCGTGCACAACCTGTGGCAGCCGATTCCGGGCGAGTTCGACGATTACATCGCGCACCCGAAGGGCAACAACTATCAGAGCCTGCACACAGCGGTGATCGGCCCGGAGGACAAAGCGGTCGAAGTGCAGATTCGCACCTTCGAGATGCACGAACACGCCGAGCTGGGCGTGGCGGCGCACTGGCGCTACAAGGAAGGCGGCCGGGGCGATGCGAAGTACGAAGAAAAGATCGCATGGCTGCGGCAGTTACTGGACTGGCGCAGCGATGTCGCCTCCGAATCGCAACTCGCCGATGCCTTCAAGGCCGAGCTATTCGAAGACACCATCTACGCCCTCACCCCGGCTGGTCGCGTGATCGCGCTGCCCAAGGGCTCGACACCGGTCGATTTCGCCTATCACCTACATACCGACCTCGGCCATCGCTGCCGGGGGGCAAAGGTCAACGGCCAGATCGTGCCGCTGTCGACTGCGCTGGAAAACGGCCAGCGGGTCGAAATCCTCGCCGCCAAGGAAGGCGGGCCGAGCCTGGATTGGCTCAACCAAGGCTATGTGAAGAGCAACCGCGCCCAGCAAAAGCTGCGGGCATGGATTCGCCAGCAGAACCTCGATGTCGTCATCGAAAACGGCCGTGCCCTGTATGAGAAGGAAGCTGCCCGCAACGGTGCCACGCAAGCCAATCAGGAAGCCGTGGCGCAGCGGCTGGGCTACAAGACCGTCGATGAGCTGTACGCCGGCCTCGGTCATGGCGACCTCACCTTGCGTGCGCTGGCCGATGCGCTCAATTTCGATCAGCGCCCCGTCGTCGAAGAGGCCGTCAGCCCGGATGATGTGATCAAGCGCGCTCGCGCCAGCGGTCAGGGCGAAGGCATTCTGATCGAAGGCGTCGACAAGCTGATGACGCTACTCGCCAAGTGCTGCAAACCGGTGCCGCCAGACGCGGTGGTTGGCTTCGTAACCAAGGGGCGCGGCATTTCAATCCACCGCTCGGATTGCCTCACCTTGAAGCGCCTCGCCACCGCCTCGCCCGAGCGCTTGATCCGGGCCGACTGGGGCACGCATGTCAGCAGCAGCGTATTCGCCACCGACATCGAAATCGAAGCGCACGACCGCCCTAGCCTGCTGCGCGACCTGACCGATGTGATGTCACGCGAGAAAATCAACGTGACCGGCGTCAATACGCTCTCGAAGAACAATCTGGCGAAAATGCGCTTCACAGTGGAAATCCACAGTGCGGACGATCTGGCGCGGATCAAGTTGCGTTTGGCCGATGTGCCGGGCGTGCTGCACGTCAGCCGAAGCTGACAGCGCCCTGCACCACCCTGCTAATGTCAAGCCGGGGCAATCCGCGCTGTTCAATCATGACAATGGGTTCTATGTTGTAAGTAATATTTTGCCCGCGACAACGACTAAGCGGCGGCAATAGCCACAACAACAACCAAGGCAACTTACGGAGTCCCCATGCAATCGTTGCGTACCAAACTGATCGTGTTCATCGTGCTGCTGATGGCAGCCACGACCTCGATCCTGACCGTTGCCGCCTATATGCGTATGCGCAGCCAGGTCATCGAGGGCCTGAACAGCGAGATTCGCGGCGTAGCCACCGGCTACAACGCGGCATTGCGCAACTGGATTTTCGATAAGCAGGAGATCGTCGCGGCCGGCGCCAAAGCGCTCGCCGTTGCCAGTGAGCCGCAAGCGGCGCTGGTGCAAGTCGAAAAAAGCGCCAAATTCGAGGTGGCTTACTTCGGGACGGCCGAGAAAGCCATGATCCAGAGTCACGCGCTTGATCTGCCGGCCGGCTACGACCCCACATCACGCCCGTGGTATCAGCAAGCCGCCAGCGCTGGCGAGCCGATCCTCACCCCGCCCTATGTCGATGCCTCGTCGAAGAAACTGATTGTCTCGTTCGCTGCGCCAGTCATGGTGAATGGCAAGCTCAAAGGCGTACTCGCTACCGATATCTATCTTGATCAAGTCATCAAAGACGTGCTGCAGATCAAGCTGACCGGCAACGGCTACGCCTTCCTCGCCAACAAAGCCGGCCTCGTGCTCGCCCATGCCGATGCCAGCATGGCGATGAAGCCCACCACTGACCTCTCGCCCGACCTGACCACCGACAAGCTCGGCGACTATGCGAGTTCCGGCAAGCTGCAGGAAATCCGCATCGATAACAGCATGAAGTATTTCTATCTGCAGAGCATCGAAGGTACGCCGTTCTATCTCGGCTTGGTCATCGACAAGAGCGCGGTGCTGTCGTCGCTGAATGCCTTGGTCGGCCTCTGTATTGGCGCCTTGCTGATCGTGCTGGTGATCGTCGTACCGTTGGCGGGCGCACTGGTCAGCCGCTTGCTGTCCGGCCTCACCCGCGTCAAGGCGGCGATGCAGGAAATCGCCCAAGGCGGCGGTGACCTTACCCGGCAAATCCATATCGATGGCAAGGACGAAATCGCCCAGACCGCTGAGGCGTTCAATCGCTTCGTCGAGCAACTGCGCAAGATGTTCGTCGAAATCCGCCAGGAAACCGGCCGCCTGACCAGCGGCGTGGCCGACATCAACGGCGTGCTGAATCAGCTCTCGCGTGATTCGCAGCAGTTGTCGGATCTCTCGGCATCGAACGCGGCGACGATCGAGGAAATCACCGTCAGCATCAGCCACATCGCCGAAAACGCACATGATGCGAACGATCTGGTTGGCTCCACCGCCGCGCTGTCGGGCGAATCGGCCTCGACCGTGCGTGAAGTCGCCAATGAAGTCGGCAAATCCGCCCACGAAGTCGAAGAGCTGGCCACACTGCTGGAACGTCTGAACCAACGCTCGCAGGAAATCAGCGGCATCATCCGCGTGATCAAGGAAATCGCCGATCAGACCAACCTGCTGGCGCTCAACGCCGCGATCGAAGCCGCCCGCGCCGGCGAACAGGGGCGTGGCTTTGCCGTGGTGGCCGACGAAGTGCGCAAACTGGCCGAGCGCACCGGTCAGGCCACCGTCGAGATCACCGGCATGATCGATGGCGTACGCACCGAAACCGACGCCGCCGTTGCCAACATGCAAAAGACACACGATGCGGTGCAAAGCGGCGTGACGCTGTCTGACTCGGCCGCCAGCAAGATCGCTCACATCCGCGAAAACATGGATGCGGTGATCGCCAAGATGGGCGAGATCGCCCACGCCACGCGTGAACAGCAAAACGCCACTACCGCGATGGCACAAAGCGCCGAAAGCATCACCACGCAAATGCAGGCATCCGATCATGCGATGCAACGCGCCACCGGCACGGTGCATGAGCTCAAATCGCTGGCGGACTTTTTGGAGCAGATGTTTGGGCGGTTCAAGCTTTGAGTTGCGGCTGATCATCTCAGACAACAAAAAACCCGGCACTGCCAGGTTTTTTGTTGTCTGCTTATTTCACCCATATCCCGAAGGCGCTCACGAGTGCGGCAGAGACGCGAAACGAGGAGCGACGTGTACATGAGTACACGAGCGACGCAGTGACAAAGTATCTGCCGCGCTCGTGAGTGCCGCCAATCAGCGCGGCTTGCGATCGCCCACCTTCACGATCTTCAGACTATTGGTACCGCCACCCAGGCCAACCACATCGCCAAAGGTAAACACCACCAGATCACCATTCGTGACGATGCCACGGCGAACCATTTCCAGCTCGGCGCGCAGCAACAGGTTTTCACGATCGGTGTTCTCGTTCGCGAGCATCACCGGGAACACATCGCGGAACAAGGCCAGCCGGTTGTAGGTATCCGGCTCTGGCGTCAGTGCATAGATCGGCACGCCGGAGATATAGCGGCTCATCCACAACGCCGACGAACCGGATTGGGTCATCGCAGCGATGGCCTTCACGTTCAGGTGGCTGGCAGCGAACAGCGCCGCCATCGAGATGCTTTGATCCACGCGGGTGAAATTGCCATGCGTCAACACGTCGTCGTTGATCTTGCTGTCTTGCGACTTCTCGGCTTCCAGACAGATACGCGCCATCGCTTCGACCGTTTCCACCGGGTATTTACCGGCAGCGGTTTCGGCCGACAGCATTACGGCATCGGTGCCATCCAGCACGGCGTTGGCTACGTCGGAGACTTCCGCACGCGTCGGCACCGGGCTGGTGATCATCGACTCCATCATCTGCGTGGCCGTGATGGTCAGCTTGTTCTTCTGGCGTGCCAGCTTGATCATTTTCTTTTGCAGCGCCGGCACGGCTGCGTCGCCCACTTCAACGGCCAAGTCGCCACGGGCCACCATGATGCCGTCGGATGCGTCGAGGATTTCTTCCAGATTGGTGATGGCTTCAGTGCGCTCGATCTTGGCGATCAGCAGCGCCTTGCTGCCGGCGGCGCGCAGCAGCGTTTTCGCCATATACATGTCCGCGCCCGATTTCGGGAACGACACGGCCACGTAGTCAGCATGCAGTTGTGCAGCGACCTTGATGTCTTCCATGTCCTTGGCGGTCAGTGCCGGTGCGGTCAGGCCGCCACCCTGGCGGTTAATGCCCTTGTTGTTGGACAGAATGCCGCCGACCTTCACCCTGGTGTGGATTTCGCTGCCGAGCACGTCGGTGACTTCCAGCACGATGCGGCCGTCATCCAGCAACAGGATCGCGCCCGATTCGACATCGTTCGGCAGTTCCTTGTAGTCCAGGCCCACGCGTTCCTGGTTACCCATCTGGCAGCTGGCATCCAGAATGAACGACTCGCCATTCACCAGCTCGATCTTGCTGTGTTCGAACTTGCCGACGCGAATCTTCGGGCCTTGCAGGTCAACCAGCACCGCCAACGCCTGGTTATGCTTGCGACCGATCTCGCGGATCAGCGCAGCGCGGTCAATGTGATCCTGCGCGGTGCCGTGCGAGAAATTGAGGCGCACCATGTTGACGCCGGCGGAAACCAGGCGCTCCAACGTGGCGGCATCGCTCGAAGCCGGGCCAAGCGTAGAGACGATCTTGGTGCTGCGTTGCATGCGTGAACTCCTTTGTATGGATGCTTATTGATTTTTGATTTGGCCGTGTTGACGGGGCGCAGACGCGCGGCCATCCGGCGATGTGAAGATCGAGTGCGCGCGGGGCGCAAGGGAAAGCGGGTTCAACCTGAGCCATGAACGGTGTAGGTGTGACCTATGGGTTCGACATGTTGACGGCTGGATGTCAAAGCGGTTTGACGTAATACGGCTTGGCGTCCCCGACAGGAATCGAACCTGTAACTGGCCCTTAGGAGGGGCCCGTTATATCCATTTAACTACGGAGACGGCAGCACGCTGGCGGCATTGTAGCGGATTTCCCTAATAACCGCATATGGAGTAGGCCTTAGGCCGCCAGCACAAAAGACAGGCGAATCGTCTATGCAAGCACCGCCACCATTGCAGTGGAAGGTGCGTGGCAACTCGCTTCAACCGTTTTAACAACCGTTTCGAGCCGCGCCAGAGTGGTTTGCAACTGCGCTTCGCCAGCGGCCGACATTGTACACATCGGCAGCCGCAATTCATTGGCAATTACCCCAGTCAGCGCCAAGGCCGCTTTGGCCGGGGCCGGGTTGGGCTCGATGAACAAATCACGGATCACCGGCCGCAATACCTGCGCCAGTTTGCGCGCCTCGACCAGATTGCCGGCATTGATCTGCGCCAGCATCGCCACATACAAATCCGGCCGCACATTCGCCGCCGCAGAAATAGCGCCGTGCGCGCCCAGGCAAGCGGCGGTAAAGATCAGGGCATCTTCGCCGCACAACACCTTGAGCGGCGTTTCCTCGATCAGCGCGACCAGTTGCTCCAGATTGCCGCCACCGCTTTCCTTGATCGCCACGAACTGCGGATTGGCCGCCAGCGCCTGCACGGTCGCGACTTCGATGTTTACGCCAGTGCGGTAGGGAATGTTGTAGAGGATGATCGGCAGCATCGTCGCTGCCGCCACCGCTTCGAAATGGCGACGAATGCCCTCTTGCGATGGCCGCACGTAATACGGCGCGGTCACGAGCAGGCCATCCGCGCCCTGCTCCTGCCAGCCCTTTGCGGCCGACGCGACCGCAGCGGTATTCGCACCGGACAGCCCGACCACGATTGGCACCGGCACCACCTCACGCACAGCATGAAACAGTGCTTGCTGCTCGACCCCGCTCACGGTCGACGCTTCACCGGTTGTGCCAAACAACACCAGCCCGGCAATCCCACCGCCGCAAAGATGCTGCGCCAACCGCCGTGCCGCCGGCAAATCCACTGCGCCGTCACGAAACGGCGTTACCATCGGAACCCAGATTCCTTCAAACATATTTCGACCTCGCTCAACGTTGATTGAAAACGTCAGCACGGCGCCAGATGGCGCGTTCCGGTCAGGTGAATGGCAGCGGGGAGAGAAATGGCATGGCTTGCAGTGGCTCCCGTCGGCGACTCACCCGACGGGACCAGACAGCCCGTCAGATGAGGGTCTGTTTTTTCGATTTCACGCCAGCCACGCAGCCGCATGCCTGCCCGAAAACGGGCAAAGTCAAAGCGGAAGCGGTTCGGGAGAACATGGCGGAGCGGGAAACCGGGACGTGAAGACAGGTCGACTATAACGGCGGATTCATGACAGCGTCAAAGCGCGTCGCGCAAAAAAAGCGGCCCACCTTTCAGTGAGCCGCCCGCCGCTGACTTTAGCTAGTCTGGCCATTTTCCGGTCGCAAGCGACCGCTGCAACGCTTGTCGATCCGCACTGCGCTTGGCCTTGTTGGTCTTGTCATGCACCCCGGCCCGACGCTGGCTGGCAGCCAACGCCACCGGATTGCGCGGCTTGGGGAGTTTGAGCGTGATCTTCATGCTGCCAACGCCTCCAGTCGCAATTCGTACAACGGCCAGTTCCGCGCGATCTTGGATCGCTTGCCCGCCAGAAAACGCGGCACGTTAAAACAGGTCCGGCCTTGCGGCAGGCAACCGACGATCTCGTCGGCCAATTGCTTTTCCATCTTGAATCTCCATACCGCGCCGCCTTGGCGCGGGATATCGGGTTGAACGTCTTCGGAATGAGCTTGCATCCGGGTTCATATCGGTTCTCCTTGGTCTAAGGGTGGCCTGCGGGCCACCGTGGTTAGCGGAAATAATCATGTCGCTGGCTGCCATCGAAAGCAGCCTTTAGCGAGGCAACAACGCTTGAAACAAGTGGCCGGAGCCGCACGGACATGGGTCGTTGCGACCGAGCTTTTCCAGCAGCTCCTTGTCGCCATGCACGGTACGGAAGCCACGCTTCACGCCCGTTTCAGACGGGAAACCCTTGCGGCGCTTGCTGCTGGTTTCGAAAGCACTGATTGGTCTGGATCGTTTTCATGATGAATCTCCTTTTTTTGGAAGTTGTCTTCAAAACGGAATTGCTAAACAGCACGGTTTAATACTGGTCACGATCTTTTGTCCCCTCTCCCACTTGTGGGAGAGGGTTAGGGAGAGGGTGCCTAAATAAGAACGCTGCATTTGGCATGACCCTCACCCCCGGCCCCTCTCCCACAAGTGGGCGAGGGGAGAACACCGGTGAACAAAAGATCGAGATACGTTTCTTACCCCTTCACACACAACACTTGCTTCAACGTATGCACCACCTCGACCAGATCGGTCTGGTGGGCCATCACGGTATCGATGTCCTTGTAGGCCGCCGGAATCTCGTCGACCACGCCACCATCCTTGCGGCATTCCACGCCCTCGGTCTGCGATGCGAGATCGAAGCGATTGAAACGTCGCTTGGCCTCGGTACGGCTCATCTTGCGGCCGGCGCCGTGCGAGCAGGAGCAGAACGACTCCTCATTCCCGAGCCCACGCACGATGAAGCTCTTGGCCCCCATCGAACCGGGAATGATCCCCAGCTGCCCGGCATGTGCGGCAATCGCGCCCTTGCGGGTGATGAACAGCTTCTCGCCCAAGTGCGTCTCCCGCGCCACGTAGTTGTGATGGCAGTTGATCGCCTCATCGGTCAGCGTGAATGGCGGCAGATGCGGGCGCATCGCCTCGACGATCAGCCGCATCATTTCGCGCCGGTTGGTCAGTGCGTAGTCCTGCGCCCATTCCACTGCATCCACGTAATCATCGAATAGCGTCGAGCCTTCGCTGAAGTACGCCAGATCACGATCCGGCAGGTTGATGTGGTGGCGGGCCATGTCCTTCTTGGCCGCTTCGATGAAATAACGGCCAATCACGTTGCCAGTGCCGCGACTCCCCGAATGCAGCATCACCCACACCCGATCGGCCTCATCCAGGCACAGC
This sequence comes from Andreprevotia chitinilytica DSM 18519, assembly GCF_000711875.1. Lineage (GTDB taxonomy): Bacteria > Pseudomonadota > Gammaproteobacteria > Burkholderiales > Chitinibacteraceae > Andreprevotia > Andreprevotia chitinilytica. Next base: position 312,334 of record NZ_JONM01000003.1, on the reverse strand, counting down.
TCGATAAAGTGATTACCGCCGCCCAGCGTGCCGATCTGGCAAATCCAGGTCTGGGCGAACTTGCGTTGCATCTTCATCAGGCCGGGATGCTTGCCGACGATGCGATCCAGCCGATCATCCAGCGGCCGGGCCACCCGTTGATGCGCACCACCACGCACCCGGCTCCATTCATGCTGATTGAAGCCGACCGGTACGGCAGCCTCGATGGCGGACCGGATGCGGGCCAATGTCTCCGGCAAATCGGCAGCGGTGAGCGAAGTACGCACCGCGTTCATGCCGCAGCCGATATCCACGCCAACGGCGGCGGGGATGATGGCGGATTTGGTTGGAATCACTGATCCGACGGTTGCGCCGATGCCGAGGTGCACATCCGGCATGGCAGCCACGTGGCCGTGCACGATGGGCAGCGCAGCAACGTTTTTCAGTTGTTGGATTGCGTCTGGCTCGATCTCGTCGGTCCAGACTTTCACCGGCACACGTGCGCCGGCAAAGGTTTTCAAAATAGGCATATGTCATTCCTTGCCATGCGCGGCGATATCCGGCGCGCATGAAAAAGCCCCGGTTCACTCGCGGTGATGCCGGGGCTTTTCGGGCGACCGGCGTAGGGGCGAAGACCCCGACGCCGATGGCGGAATGGGGTCAGCTGTTTTGTGCGGGAGAAGCGACTTGGTTCATGCAGAGCGGGGTCATGCTGGGGTTCTCCTTTTCAGGCTGAGGGGTTGATGAATGGGGCGCATTGTTCTCCCGGCAGGAAAGAACGGTCAAGCCGGCTGCTGCCGACTGTTGCAAATAGCGCAACTCAACCCGCCGCCAACCGGATCGTTTTGATCTGTACAATGCCCGGCCAAACCGGACAGGCCCGCTTATTGGCGGGCCTGTTTGTTTTATCCCTTTGCAATTCGCACCCCCAATGCGTGCACAGCCCGACTACAAAGCAATCATGGCGTTGCCATACGGTGCGCAACGCGTGCCAAGCGCCAAACCACTGATTGAACGAAACAAGGATTTAACGATGATCAACAACGACATCCTGCGTAGCGTGCGCTACATGCTGGACCTGAGCGACGCCAAGCTGGTGGAGATCATCAAGCTGGCGAACTACGACGTCAGCAAGCAAGACATGGTCGCCTTCCTCAAGAAAGAAGACGAAGCAGGTTTCGAGCATTGCTCGGATGAAGTGCTGGCTTATTTTCTGGATGGCTTGATCGTCTTCAAGCGCGGCAAGGATGACAATCGGCCGGTGCATAAAGTCATCTGGCCGGTTTCGAACAACACCGTGCTGAAAAAGCTGCGCGTGGCGTTCGAGCTGAAAGAAGACGACCTGCATGCGATTCTGACCGCGGCCGGTTTCGAGACCTCCAAGCCGGAGCTGAGCGCCTTGTTCCGCAAGGAAGGCCAGAAGAACTACCGCAAGTGTGGTGACCAGCTACTGCGGAATTTCCTGAAGGGGCTGACGCAGCGCGTGCGGGGTTGAGTCGTTCATGACTCTTGGCAAGGCCTGAAATGAAACAGCCCGCTGGTTTTCCGGCGGGCTGTTTCATTTTCAAAGACAGCTCATTAAGCGGCGCTGTCTTCCAGAAATGGATTAACGACGCGTACCCCATCGACCTGCTGCCCGTGCTGCATATCTTCGCTATACACCACATCGCAATCGGCCTCGATGGCAGCGGCCAGAATCAGACTATCCCAATGCGAAAATCCGTAACGCTGACCAATTCGCATTGCACGGCGGAGGGTAGTGGCTGTGAGGGGGACGACATCGCAATCGCGCATCAGCGTCTCAGCCAGCTCGTAAACGGCGAGGCGAGTAAGTCCCAATTTGCGGGTCGTTACATTGATGAATTCATTCACGACCTGCACGCTGATCGTCGGCCTGGTTTCGAGCAATGTTTCTGCCCGTGCGGTCTTGGCTTTATGTTCGCCCACCAGATAGACCACAACATTCGTGTCGAGAAAGGTTTTAGCGGTCATACAGCTCGTCGCGGTTGAAACGATAATCTTCCGGCAGCGCAGTGCGATATTTCTCAAACACGCTCAAATCCGGCTTGGTTTTGCCAATCGCATTCATCTTCGCCACCGGCTTGCCACGCCGGGTCACCACGACCTCCTCGCCGGCTTCTACCGCATCAAGCAATTCACTGAATTTGGCCTTTGCTTCGGCCACAGACATGGTCACCACAGCAACCTCCAATTGGTCATCCAAACAGGTCAAGTATGCACTTCATCGAGCAAAAGAAACATCCTGCCAACGTGATGCGACAACACACAAGGCAAAAAAAACCGGCTGTATCTCATTGAGATACAGCCGGTTTTCCTTAGCGTTACTACCCCTGCCACACGCAGGGATACGATGAGATTACGGATTAATCAACGGCTTCATGGTGTTGGCAAACTGCCAGCCCTGCGCCTCATCCGTACCGATTTCCCAATCGAACCCGCCACGCAAGGTCGGGTAGCTGGCCTTGAGCTGGTTCCACGTCGTGACGGCCTGATTGATGGTCATGTAGTTGGTGGCGTTGTTGACGCCAAAGCCCACCACCAAGTGCGTCGGGCCCAATAGCGTGACCCAGTCGGCAATGTTGCTGACGACATAAGCCGGATCAGCCAGATTCGGGCCGTCGTAGTACTGCGGCGCGGCGTAGTCCATGGCACCGGCTTGCACCATGGCTTGGCAGAACGTCTTATCGACCGAGTTCCACGGTGCCGGTGGTGCCGTGATGATGAAGCCCGGATAGATACGCTTCAGCTCCTGGCTGATCCAGATCATTTCGCTGGTGTCCGGTGCCTGGCTTCCTTCGAAGGTATTCCAGTCCATGCCATCGAAACCGCCCAGTTGCTGGTAGATCGCCACGATGCTGTTCACGAAGTTCTGTGACTTGGTGCGATCCGGGAAGCTCATGCCGTTGCCTGCGCCGCCCACCGACAGAATGATCCGGCGGCCTTGCACGGTGCGGGCGTATTGAATATCCGCGACCAGATTGGTTGCTGCGCCGCGACCATCACCCGGCGTGTTCCAGACCACGGCACCAGTCGTACCCGGCGAACCACCGACTGGCGTGGCCGCAAACAGGTAGATCAGGTTGTAGTTCGCGTTTACATCGCGGATGCGGATTTGCGACGTCGGCCAGTACGGCCAGTAACCGCCAACCACCTTGGGCGGCAGGCCCGCGCTCGGAGTGCCACCGCTGGAGCACGTAGTCGGTGCCCAGTAATAGGTAGAGATCGTCGGGTCTGTGGCATCGCTGCCGTTCTGGCCGACGGCGATTTCCTTGTAGAAATTGCCATTGGCCGGGTACTTCACGATCGTACCCAGCGCGTAGTTCACGCCAGTGGTCCAGGTGGTGTAGTTGCAGCTTGGCGTCGGTGTCGGGGTAGCGACCGGTGTCGGCACAGGGGTCGGAACTGGTGTAGGAAGCGGGGTCGGTGCTGGCGTTGCCGTCGGCTTGGGCGTCGGCACCGGCGTGGCCGCGCCCGAGCAGGTGGTTGGCGCCCAGTAATAGGTGCTGATGGTCGGGATCGTCGCGTCGCTGCCGTTGGTGCCGACGGCTTTTTCCAGATAGAAGCCGCCATTGGGCGGGTACAGCACGACGGTGCCGAGCGGGTAGTTCACGCCGGCAGTCCAGGTCACGTAGGTGCAGCTGGGCACCGGTGTGGCCGTGGGTTTCGGGGTGGCGACCGGCGTTGGCACAGCCGTCGGTTTGGGCGTAGGAGCGGGAGTCGGCACAGGGGTGGCCACCGTACTACTCGATGGGCCCAGGTCCTTCCACAAGGTATTGGTGACGGCTGGCGTCCAACCCGCACCGACATAGGCGGTATGGGTAATCAACGCCTGATAATCGTGGCCGTTGTAGCTCACGATGGTGCCGGCGGTATAGGTATTGCCCTCCGCCCAGGCCGGGTAGGCTGCGACGGCATAAGCGGCGATGGCAGAGAATGCCAAGGCGCTCAGGCCGAACAAGTGTGTGTTCTTCATTTTTGTCTCATCCATCCGAATCGATTTGTCTTTGGGCGGCCTTGGCGGCGGCCCTGCGCATCTGACCAAAACTGGGTTTGCTTGATTGGATCAACCGCCCAAGCACCCGAGCCCAATCTTAAGGTCATGAACTTATTGGATAAATGTCCGTACATGACTTCATCATTTGTCTGAACTGGTCTTGCAAAACCGACAAAACCGATTGAAACAAGAAAAACCGGTGCGGCAGTCCGATGCGGACAACCGGCCAATCCAGGCCGACAACGCAGCCGGATCGAGCGAGCGGCTTGCTTGTCGACGCCAAATTACCAGTCGGCCAAGCGCCGACCGTGGCCCGGTTCCATGCTAAAAATCGCCTTTTCCCATCTCGACGAGAACCCCATGAAACACAGCATCAAATGGCTATTGAGCGCCCTGCTGTTGGCAACGCTGGCCGCATGTGGCGCTAAAGCAGAGAAAGCGGCGGATGGCGCAAACATTGTGGACAAAACCTACCGGGTCGGCATGAATGCTGCCTTTGCTCCGTTCGAATCGGTGGATGCCACCGGCAAGATCGTCGGCTTCGATGTGGATTTGATGAATGCCATCGCCGAGCAGGCCGGGATCAAGGTTCAGTTCGTCAATACGCCGTGGGAAGGCATCTTCACCGCGCTCTCCAATGGCGATATCGATGTCATCGCCTCGGGTGTGACGATCACCAATGAGCGCAAGCAAAGCATGGCCTTCACCGATCCGTACTTTGAAGCCAAGCAGGTGATCCTGGCACCGCCGGGCAAGAACATCGCCACGCCGGACGACCTGAAACAAGCCAACAAGATCGCCGTCACCACCGGCACCACCGCCGACGTGGTGGCGCAAAAAATCCTCGGCAAGACCAGCCCCAAGATCACCCGTTTCGAGAGCCTGCCGCTGGTACTGAAAGAGCTGGAAGGCAACGGTGTCGATGCGGCCATCGGCGATAACGGCGTGGTGGCGAACTATGTGAAGTTCAACCCGAGCAAGGGGTTTCACATCGTGAATAGCGAAGGGTTCGAGAAGGAGTTCTACGGTATTGCAGTGCGGCCAGGTGATGCCGAACTGCGCGAGAAGTTGAATGCGGCGCTAAAGACGCTGCATGACAACGGGACATATCAGAAGATTTATGCGCAGTATTTTGTGCAGTAAAGAAAACAGTCCCGCCAAGTGACATCCTTTATTCCGACTCGCCCGGTTCTACGAGTACGCGCCTTGACCATATCGTCGGCGCTCTACCGCTTTGCATATTTTAAGAAGCTTTCCAAGAGCAAGGCGATCCTCGGAACAAAGCCGATCGATATATTCAGGCATCGTTGGCATACATGGATGACTCGATGGGTTTAGACGGGTTTCTTGCGGCCATCGGCAATGACCAGCCCCTTTCGTTTTATGCTCCAATACGCCACTCCCGAGGCGGCCGCAGCAATGTGGCCGCGCAATCCGACCAACCTACCCCTGTCCTGTCTTCCCTCTATGTGGCAACGCTTCCCGAAGCTTCGCACCGGCTTTGCCTGGCTGGGCCTGCTGTTTTTCCTGTTCGTTCTCGTGAGCATCCCGCTGATCCGGTACTCCAAGGCCTGGCTGACGACCGAGATCCCGTTGCAACAAGCGGACTGGATCATCGTGCTCGGCGGCGAATCCGGCCAACGCGTCTTCGGCGCAGCGGAGTTGTATCACGCAGGCGTTGCCCCCAACGTGTTCGTGAGCGGTGAAGGTGACTGCAGACTGATTGTGCGCCGCTTGGTCATGGCCGGCGTTCCACGAGACCACATCGGTTACGAATGCGGCTCCCGTAATACCGCCGAGAACGCCTTGTTCAGCAAACAAGCGCTCTCAGACACCCAGCCGCATCGCATCATGCTGGTGACGAGCTGGTATCACTCCCACCGGGCGTACGAACAATTCCGTCGAACATGGCCAGAGGTCGAATGGGGCATCCATAGTGTCCATGCCGGCGACAGCCTGTATAAAACGCTGGCGATTTACGAAGCCGGCGCTGTGGTATCCGAATATATAAAGATCCTTTGGTACGCCTTGCGTTATTCCAATCAAACCACTTAGCGCCTGAAGCCATATTGAATAATGGCCCTGTCGGATATTTTTATTCGGCAGGGCCATTTTTGCGAATGGCATGCCAAGATGAAAGCTCAAGCATGGGTGGTGACTGAGGAGAAGGCGTGATGGCATATCCAGCCCGGCTAATGGCGCAGATGCTCGCCGTAGCGTGTGCGCTTCTTCTCGGGCCGTGCTCCATCGCGGTTGCAGATACGGATCTGCGTATCCTGACCACCGAAGAGGCACCGGCCAATTACACAGTCCAACACCAGCTGACCGGCATCACGGCTGACATCATTGATGATCTCAAGCGGCGGTTGGATATCCATACCGACGTCGAGGTTCAGCCCTGGGCGAGGGTGCTTCATACGGTTTTGGTTCGCCCCAACACACTGGTTTTTACGCTGGCCAGAACCCCTGAACGCGTTGCGAAGGGGCTCAACTTCATCGGCCCGGTCACCACGCGCCGTCATATCGTCTACAAAAGGACGGGGGCCGCTTTTCAAGTGGGCAGCATTGCCGACATCAAGGCGCAGCGGCTTTTAGTGGGCGGCCTCAGGGACGACTGGCGACTGAAGCTGATGAAAGACAACGGTGTCGCGGTAGACGAGTCCGTCAACCATGAAATGACGATCAAGCATCTGATGCATGATCAAGTGCAGCTGATCGTGCTATCCGACCTGGAGTTAAAGATTGATTCAGACCTCGCCGGCGTAGACGCAGGCAAACTGGAACCGGCCTTTGTCATCAAGGAGGCACCGGCTTTCATCGCGTTCTCCAAGGGCACGCCTCCCGAATTGATCGCGAAATGGCAAGAGGCATTCACGGACTTTCAGAAGTCGGATGAACCGGCAAGATTGGCGAAGAAATGGAGCACGACGCTCGGGTTGCCCATTGCCTATACGCCGGACAAGGGATTTTTCATGGAACACTGAATCAGCCTGATTGCGCCACCAAACAAAACAGCCCGCCGGTCTCCCGGCGGGCTGCTTCATTTCAAGCAATCAACAACTGATCAGACGGTCGCCTTGTCAGCTTCGTCCTGATACTGCTGGATCTCGTTGAAGTTGAGGTAGCGATAGACATCCTTCGCCTTGGCATCGAGCACGCCCACGTCCGCCATGTATTCGGCCACGGTCGGGATGCGGCCGAGGCGCGATGCGATGGCAGCCAGTTCGGCCGAGCTGAGGAACACGTTGGTGTTCTTGCCCAGACGGTTCGGGAAGTTACGCGTGGAGGTCGAAACCACCGTCGCGCCTTCACGCACCTGAGCCTGATTACCCATGCACAGCGAGCAGCCCGGCATTTCGGTCCGCGCACCAGCGGTGCCAAAGGTGCCGTAGTAGCCTTCTTCAGTCAGTTGCTGCGCATCCATCTTGGTCGGCGGGGCGATCCACAGCTTGACCGGGATATCACGCTTGCCTTCCAGCAGTTTGCCGGCAGCGCGGAAGTGACCGATGTTGGTCATGCACGAACCGATGAACACTTCGTCGATCTTGGTGCCGGCCACTTCGCTCAATACCTTCACATCGTCCGGGTCGTTCGGGCAAGCGAGGATCGGTTCCTTCACGTCGGCCAGATCGATCTCGATCACGGCGGCGTATTCGGCATCGGCATCCGGCTCGATCAGGTTCGGGTTGGCCAGCCATGCTTCCATCGCCTTCACGCGGCGCGCCAGCGTCTTGGCATCGCCGTAACCGTTGGTGATCATGGACTTGAGCAGCACGATGTTGGAGTTCAAATACTCGATGATCGGAGCCTTATCCAGGCGCACCGAGCAACCGGCAGCCGAACGCTCAGCAGACGCATCGGTCAGTTCGAACGCTTGCTCAACCTTCAGATTCGGCAGGCCTTCGATTTCCAGGATGCGACCGGAGAAGATGTTCTTCTTGCCGGCCTTGGCGACGGTCAGCAGACCGGCCTTGATCGCGTACAGCGGAATCGCGTTCACCAGATCACGCAGGGTAATGCCCGGTTGCAGTTCGCCCTTGAAACGCACCAGCACCGATTCCGGCATATCCAGCGGCATCACGCCAGTCGCGGCGCCGAAGGCCACCAGACCGGAGCCGGCCGGGAAGGAAATACCGATCGGGAAACGGGTGTGGCTATCGCCACCGGTGCCGACGGTATCCGGCAGCAGCATGCGGTTGAGCCAGCTGTGGATCACGCCATCACCCGGACGCAGCGACACGCCGCCACGATTGCGGATGAATTCCGGCAGTTCGTGGTGGGTCTTCACGTCGACCGGCTTCGGATAAGCCGCGGTGTGGCAGAACGATTGCATCACCAGATCGGCGGAGAAGCCCAGGCAAGCCAGATCCTTCAGCTCGTCGCGAGTCATCGGGCCGGTGGTATCTTGCGAGCCAACCGACGTCATACGCGGTTCGCAATAGGTGCCCGGACGCACGCCCTGACCTTCCGGCAGACCAACAGCGCGGCCAACCATCTTCTGCGCTTGCGTGAAGCCCTTGGTGGATTCAGCCGGTGCTTGCGGCAGACGGAACAGCGTGGAAGCCGGCAGGCCCAGCGATTCACGCGCCTTGGCGGTCAGGCCACGGCCGATGATCAGGTTGATCCGGCCACCTGCACGCACTTCGTCGAACAGCACATCGGACTTGACCTTGAATTCGGCGACGGTTTCGCCGTTCTTGATGACCTTGCCTTCGTACGGGCGCAGTTCGATCACGTCGCCCATGTCCAGCTTGGCGACATCGACTTCGATCGGCAGCGCGCCGGAGTCTTCTTGCGTGTTGAAGAAGATCGGGGCGATCTTGCCGCCGAGGCAGTAACCGCCAAAGCGCTTGTTCGGCACGAACGGGATATCTTCACCGGTCCACCACAGCACGGAGTTGGTCGCGGATTTGCGGCTGGAACCGGTGCCGACCACGTCGCCCACATAAGCAATCGCGTGGCCCTTCTTGGCCAGATCTTCGATGAACTGGATCGGGCCGCGCTTGCCGTCTTCTTCCGGCGTGATGCCAGGACGGGCGTTCTTGAGCATCGCCAGCGCGTGCAACGGGATATCCGGGCGGGACCAGGCATCCGGCGCCGGGGACAGATCATCGGTATTGGTTTCACCAGTGACCTTGAACACGGTCAGCGTGGTGGATTGCGGCACTTCCGGACGGCTGGTGAACCACTCAGCATCGGCCCAGCTCTGGATCACGCCCTTGGCGTTCGCGTTGCCGGCGTCGGCCAGTTCCTTCACGTCGTGGAAGTAATCGAACATCAGCAGGGTTTTCTTCAGGCCTTCAGCGGCCACGGTGCCGACTTCGGCATCGCCCAGCAGATCGATCATCGGCTTGATGTTGAAACCGCCCAGCATGGTACCGAGCAACTCGACCGCCTTGGCGCGGCTGATCAGCGAACAGGTGTCCTTGCCTTGTGCCACGGCAGCCAGGAAAGCAGCCTTGACCTTGGCGGCATCATCCACGCCCGGCGGCACGCGGTTGGTGATCAGATCGAGCAGGAAAGCTTCTTCGCCAGCTGGCGGGTTTTGCAGCAGCGACACGAGGTCGACGACTTGTTGAGCAGTAAGCGGCAGCGGCGGAATACCGAGGGCGGCGCGTTCAGCGGCTTGCTGGCGATAGGCTTCGAGCATGATGAGGACCTTTCAAGGATGACGTTATTGAAAGCAATTCAAAATCTGTAGACACGGAGACCGATGAGCGCACATTGAACACGGAGAAATTCAGGGTTTCATGTAGGAGCGAGCTTGCTCGCGATTGCGGCATTTCAAGCATTGCCATCGCGAGCAAGCTCGCTCCTACAAGGTGTTCTTGGCTCACTACCGGTTTCGATTCTACGGCTTTGCCTTACCTTAGGATGTGGGCCGAAGATTACGCCGCAATGCAATAGCCGACAAACGAGTAATTGCTACAGCATCTGTGAGTTAAAATCACAGCATGAGCCAACACCTCCCCCCCTTGAACGCACTGCGCGCATTCGAGTCCGCCGCCCGTCTGGAAAGCTTTTCCGCCGCTGCCAACGAGCTGTTCGTCACGCACGGTGCTGTGAGCAAACAGATTAAACAGCTCGAAAGCTGGCTGGGTGTGCAACTGTTTGAACGCACCGGCGGTCGGGTCAAGCTCACCGACACCGGCTGGCGCTATCTGGTGCAGGTGCAAGACGGCCTCGACATCATCGCCAACGCCACCGCGCAACTGCTGCAACCCAACCGCCAGCGCCGCTTGGTGATCAACTCGACCCCGACCTTGGCGATGTATTGGCTGCTGCCACAACTGGCCGAATTCCAGCGCCAGTTTCCCGATGTGGAACTGCGCCTGATGACCTCCGACCGCGATATCAGCCGGCTCGACGCCCCCTTCGACATCGCCATCCGCCGCGGCCCCGGCGACTGGCCGGGCTACATCACCAAGCCCTTTCTGGATGAACGCGAGCTGCCGCTGGTAAGCCCGGCGCTGCTGGAACACTCGCCGATCAAGCAACCGGCAGACCTCGCCAAACACACCCTCCTCTACGCCGACACCCGCCCAACCGCGTGGCAACGCTGGCTCACGCTGGCCGGCGTGCCCGAGCTGAAACCCGCCTCCACGCAGCAGTTCGATCACTTCTATCTGGCGCTGCAAGCCGCGATGGATGGCTTGGGCGTGGTGCTCGGCCCGTTGCCGATGATGCAAACCGAACTCGCCGCCGGCCGCCTCATCGCCCCGCTCGCTTCGCCAGTCGTGCCAGTACGCGGCTATTGCTGGATCGTGCCCCGCAGCGTGATGAACGACCCGGCGATCGTGGCGTTTTGCCAGTGGCTGGAAAGCAGTGCGGAAATGTTGGGGCAAAATCCGAAATCTTGAATTACTGACAGGCTGTTGAATACACCTGCCGAAGGCACGGAAAAAAGGCCAAGTCGCAAAGCTCGCACCTGCAATTTCGCCAGGATTTATTTCAATTCATAATCTAGTCCAACGTGTCTCATCGTTATAGATCTCGTTCAGTTCAACCGACGATGAGCTCCCGGCCGTGCCATTGAAAAGCAACGCAGGGTAATCACCGAGAGATATCAGCTTTGCGCTTGTCGGCCTGTTTCCCGCGCCGCTCCCGACTGACCTTGGGTCCCCACCGTCATCCACGGGGAATTCCAAGGTGACGTCATAGGTATTCAATATCCATCGCCGATAATTTCTGATCCAATACGCACAGTAGCTGCATGCCTTTTTTGCCCCGCCAATCCTGATAGTCTTTCCTGTGAAAAGGGAAGGATCATCCGCTATGGATTCAGCCAGGAAGGTGAGCAGTACCAATTCTGCATGCACCGCGGGCTTACTTTGTAAAACATTGATAGCCGTGCTTTTGTTATACATGGCCAGATAGGCATTTGGCGCACCACTTGCCTTGATGGCGCCTTGCGCCGCTTTTACGCCAACAAATTTTCGTAGAAACCATGAAAGCTTCTTTTCGTCGTCATTTGCGACCGCAGTTGTAATCAGCCGGCGCATTTCATTGATCACATCAGGGGTCAAGTCAAGCAAAAAATCTGGCTTTTTGGCTGAGAAACCGTTAATGACATTCAAATCTTGAGCACTATATAGATGCGGATAATATACGCCGATAACGGCAGGGTCTGTTGATTTAGGTTTTTTCTTTGGCGCCTTGCGGAAGTTATATGCCAATTTAAACAAACCATTGGCATATCTCAAGCAGTATTGAAATTCAAGTTCGTTACCAACAACAAATCGTTCAAGAAAATTCTTGATATGCGCATCTTCGTTCTCGTTGCCGGCGATATAAATATAATCATCAATCTGCATGCACTGAACTTCCTGAACAGTCACCTCGGTTTCGCTCTCCAGGCCAGCACTCCAGTCGGTCACGCTCCCTGCTACTTTGATGATGGTGGAAATATAGGCCAAGGCCTTGGGGGTATATGTTGTCATCTATCCTCACTGCCAAATATTGAATACACCAAAGGCTGTCATGGCTCGAAGAACCGCTGAGGAGTATAGAAAAAAGCTGGCATGACAGCCGGCCTTTTAGCGCAGCGAACAAAACCCTACTGCCTGAGTTGCGCTGGATTTTGTTCGCTGCTTACAGGGCGCCTCTAAACACCTCGATTTCCAAGCGAGACTAGCCCGTAGCTTGGGCTGAATGAAATGCAGCCCAACATGCCTCGTACTCATGTTGGGCATCGCTTCGCTCAGCGCCAACCCAACGCCAGATTGGGTACGCCGGCCGACGAAGGCATCCGGCGTACGGTTGCAACTGAAGGACTAACGTTCTTGACCAGATTGCGGCGCTTGGGGTAGTTTCGTTGGGTCGCGTTTGGTTACGCGATCAGGTTTAGCAGCCTGTTTACGAAGGCGGACAACCGCCGCAAGGCGGCTTTTTATCGTCCGCTGCTTTGGCACGTCTTCTTCTATGGCGGGTCAAGGTTTGGGAGCCTTCGGGCTGCCAGTTCCTTCGTACTGGTCTGCTAACCCATCCTTGCGCCCGCCACCTTCGTTTAGCAGCGAAGTGGCGGTGGTTTCCGTATACGAAGGAGGCTTTCATGCCCATTTCCCAGCACTCGACTCCTGCACCACCCGACTCCGGCCACCTCATTGCACAAGCCCGCGATGGCTTCGCTGAGCTAGACCAGATTTTTACCATCCTCACTTCCCTGATCGACCAGCGTAGCGTTGGCTACCAATTGGCCCGCGATGGACGCCGACTGGCAGAGCGGCACCACAGGGCAATGCAGGCATTGCCGCTCGGAGAGCGTCGCATCAGGCCACGCTCAGTACGCGTTATACGCGTATCGGTGGTCGGCATGGCTGATCTGCACAACTGCCCCACTTCACCCAAGCTGACCGCCAACGACTTCAACGACATTGCCGATATCGGTCTGGATCGCATCGCTCAATTGGGGAGTGTGTTCCGCGCAATGATCGGCATCGCCGAGCCGGAATCTCATCTGCATCATCTGGCGAAGATCGGCGCGTATCTATCAGAGGAATGGCATTTCGCGCTGGATATGTCCCGCTATGAGAAAGTACAACGGCTTGGGGTAAAGCCATCTGCGAATCGGATTACGGATCGGCGCTAGCTGTCATGTAGCGAATTTGCTGGTATTGGGCCAATGCTTTAAAAGGCGTTGGCCTTTTTGGTTTTGAAACGATAGAAGGAAACAAACTACGTTCTGAGAACGTGGTTTTTCCTTACGCTCCAAGCTGACATAGCTCAATATCGACGATCGGGGATGCTCACCAGCCTGTTAGTCACCAAAAATCTGCCCTCCTCGCGCTTTGCCTTGCGAACGTAGCGGGGTGAGCTAAAAAGGCCGAGATGAAAATCACGATGGGATAGGGTGATGAGAATAGGAAGTTTCAATATTGAGAAGTCTGGGGAATCCTCACTGACTTCAAAAAAGCTACAAGTAGAAACGTTCGTTAATCTCTGCTGTACGAATACTGACTGGGATGCTGATCTCGTTTTCTTGTGTGAAATCCATTCCGGGCTTCTGGATACCTATGAAGAGCAATTCGCCCAAATGTATCCTACATATGCAGTGTCTGCATTTCGTGGTGGTTATTCTAATGGCTATATCGTGCTATCGAAGATTGAGGGCATTGCCATTAGTGATCAAGGGCATCTACGCGGATTGAATCGCGATCTGCTGGTAGCAGATGTTCAAGGGGTAAATGGCTTTAGCGGCTCAGTCCTGTTGGCGCATTTCAAGTCAGGGCGAGGCGGGCTCACGAAGTCACAACTGGAAAACTGCGCTGTATTGGGCTCCGCCTGGGTCGCAACCGGTGATCTGAATTGGGATATTGGTGATATGGGGCAGCTTTCGGTGCCAGCCCTTTCGCATGATTGCTGGAACGGTATGCCAACCCAGCGTTCTGGCGGCATTCTGGATTGGGTTTTGTCAGCCCCCGATGTGGATGTGAGGCCTGTTGATCTCACCGGCATGGCGGATGTTTTTGATATGTCAGCGCCAGACCACCGCCCCATCCTTTTTGATGTACGTAACGGGTAATACCAACTTGATGAGACCAAGCCCCCCGCGGGTCAAACGACCCGCCCTACAGCGCTGACCCAAAATCATTGGCAATGTCCCAAGCCGATACAGGTGGTATCGCGCTGCCTATAACGCCATCAAAGCGCGAAGCACCACCTGCAAATCGCCTTGCCGACGAAAGCGGCCGGCTCGGCGATTTGGCCTGTTTTTCGCGCCTCACTCCTTGCGCGCGTACGTCCACTTGAAGCCGAGGGCCTCGATCATGCCGTTTCCTTCCTGTCGATCATGCCTGGCCCAACCGAATACGGTTTCGAACCGCACGTCTTCGCCAACGGGCGCTTCGCTTGTCCATTGTTTGCCGATGTCGCGACGCCCGCCGCCGACGATGTGTCCTTTGTTGGTGACGAAATACAGCGAATACAGCGGATCGGTCGGGCCGCCGTGGGTGCCATATGCAGCGGTAATGAATTCGTCCTCACGCAGATAGTGCATACGCGGCTCGCCTTGTTGCGAGCCCCACACTTGCTGGTGATGTCCGTCGCGCAGGAAAAACAGCCCGGCCACCCGATCATTGGCGGCATTCATGCGGATACCGATCTGAATGATCCGTTTACTCGACGTGCGGTTCTCGCCATCAAACTCAGTTCCCTGCTTCGTGCCGAAGACGGCTGAACTCGCTGTGATCCGTACGGTCTTCGGCTTCTCCGTCAAAGCGGGGTTGATGTACTTCCAGACCAGCGCCGGGCCGAAGAGCGCATCCAGCTCCGCGTTGAAGGCATCCTTCACCTCGCGTTTGCGATCTTCAAACACCCCGAGCGCCGCAACGCGGCTGCGCTCGACGGTTCCCAAGTCAGCCACGTAACGGTAGCCATCGTAACGATCCTCGACGACGAACACATCGTGGTGTGCTTTCCCATCGACATAGGTCAGCTGCTTGGAGAATTCGATGTGCTTCATTCGCCATTCCAGCGTTTTCTCGCGCGCGCCCGCCCCCGCATCCACGTAGATCTTCACCGTATCCTGCAGATCCTGGAGCAGCTGCGCCGGATTGTCAGACTTTCTGCCGTACAGCTTTTCGAAGTTGTCGTAGCGCTCGCGTAACGCGGAGAGATGCATCGAGCCCAGGGTGAGGAGGTGTGTCAGCGTTTTTTCCGGGGCGCGTTGATCTAGAAAGTAGGGTTGCGCGCCTTCGAACGCTGACAGCATGGTGGTCATCCAACCGCCTTTGTCTGCGCCATCCGTTGCCATCGCATACTGCTTGATCTCTTTCTTGAGGCCAGCCATTTTCTTCGCCAGGTTGCTCAGGTACTCCTCATCGATCATCTGTTTCGCGACGCTGCGCACGTAGTCGCGAATCTGATCAATCAGCGGCCCATCGGTTTCCGGCCAGAGCAACCCGAGCAGGAACTTCACGCCGCCGCCGGCCTTGGGGATCATGCCAGTCAAAGAGAGAACGGAATCGCGAATCGGGTCAGCCCCGCGCAGCACGATCTCGCGCAAAACACGCGGGTTCACATACGGTTCGCACGGCACTACCGAGAACTGAAAATGGTCACCGCCATTCCACGTCTGCTGCACCAGCGGCACGCCGTAGTCTTTGCCGCCGCCCCGCATGCAGAGGAACTTCTGGCTGTGCCGGGCGCTGATGTAGTACGCGCCGCCGCCGGCAGGCAGCAGGGTGAACTGTTGATTGTGCGAGCGATCGTGCCGATCCCACTGGATGATGCCGAGATCATCGTCTGACGAATCGCGCGGCACATCGAAACTGCGTCCGCTCGAACGCGCGACAATGTTGTAGTACTGCCCGTTGCGCTGAAACTGGAACTGCTGATACGCCCCGCCGACCCAGTCACCCTGTTGAATCGGTATGCCGCGATCGTGCTTGTCGTGGTGGACCTCGACGACCTTCCCGCTGTGTTTTGCAACGAGTCGATAAAACTGTCCCTGTACCGGTTCAAATGACATGCGTACGCCCTCTCTCGATTGTTGGTTCAGCGTGGAATCCGGCAGCGCCGGCAATTCCCTGCGTGGCACCGCGCATCATACGCAGAGACTTCGCCCATGCGAATGACATGTCCCTATGCGCAAAATCTGCCACCATCGGCCAACCTGCCTGCCACGCTTTATTCACCGGGCAAACCGTTGAAAAAGAACCGGCCCGCGATGCATCCAATGCCATCGCGGGCCGGCTCGTTTTTTCCAGCAACGCTGGTTTTAGCGCCCGATCTGGCTAACTCCCCGCATACACCTCGAACTCATACAGCGAGTAGCCATACTGCGTGGCGCGGGTGGTGCCATACATGCGCACATAGCGACCGGTCACGCTGGGGAACGAGACGTTCTCGACGCCGCCTTGCCCGGCATTCTGGGTATAGGCGGTCGTCCAGTTCACCTCGTCGTTGGAGACTTGAATCTGATACGCCTTGGCGTAGGCCGTCTCCCAGCGCAGTACTACACGGCTGATGGCCTGCACCGAGCCCAGATCAATTTCAACCCAGGACGGATCGACAAACGTGGATGACCAGCGCGTGGTCAGATCGCCATCGGTTACATAGGCCGGTTGAGAGAACGCCGGGTTTTCGTTGCCGCTGGCTTTGGCGGACTTGCCCAAGGCCAGATTCACCGCCGCCGTACCCGTCACGGTGAGAACGGCCGTGTTGCTGGTCGTGCTCGCGCCGCTGGCATCGGTAACGACCACGACGAATGCCGCGCCGTTATCGGCGGCGACCGTGGCCGGGGTGGTATAGCTCGCCGCCGTAGCACCGGCGATGTTCACGCCGTTCTTCCGCCATTGATAGGTCAAGGTACCCGAACCACTGGCCGCCACGCTGAAGGTCGCCGCTTGCCCTGCGGCTACGCTTTGACTGGCGGGTTGGGTGGCAATGGTCGGTGCGGTTGTAGCGGTCGAGGAATACACCCCGAACTCGTACAAGGAGTAGCCGTATTGCGTACCGCGGGCCGTGCCATACATGCGCACGTAGCGGGCCGTTGTCGCGGTGAAGTGAATGTCTTCAACACCCCCTGCTCCAGCGGTTTGCGTATAGACCGGCGTCCAGTTCTGGTTATCGCTGGACACCTGGATCTGATACGCCTTGCCATAAGCCGCTTCCCAGCGCAGCACCACGTGGTCGAAGGTTTGCGCCGTGCCCAGATCAACCGCAATCCAGGCCGGATCGACGAAGGCCGAGGACCAGCGCGTGGTGTTGTCGCCATCGAATGCCATCGAAGCCGCATTCACGGTCGGGTTCTCGTAGCTGCTGGCTGTGGCCGGCTTGCCCAGCGCCAGATTCACGCCGACCGTTCCACCCCCCGTACCCGATACCGTCAGCGTGGCCGTGTTGCTGGTTGTGCTGGCGCCTTGGGCATTGCTGACCGTGACCTTGTAAACAGCGCCGTTATCGGCAGCCACCGTGGCTGGTGTGTCATAGGCCGGCACGGTGGTCGTCGCAACCGGATTGCCGTTCTTGAACCACTGGTAACTCAGCGTGCCGCTACCGCTTGCCACCACCGAGAAATGCGCCGATTGCCCCACGTTCACCGTCTGGTTGACCGGTTGCGTGGTGATGGTCGGTGCGACGACAGCCGTGCCTTGCACGCACAACGCCCAGCCGGGGAAGTTGGTGGCGACGCCCATGCTGGCGGTGCCGGCCGACGAGACCCAGTAGGCATAGGTGCTGTCTTGCTCATAGCTGGTGGAGGTCCAGGTATTCCACGGCGACGGGAACGCGCAAGACGCCGCGTTGCTGCCGCTGATGGCGAGGGCTTCGTCCTTGCTGGGCAAGCGCATGCTCAGGCTGGCGCAATAACCGGCCGCGATCGGCTGGGTGAACTGCGCCCCCTGATCGGTGTAGGAATACTGCGCACGCCGCCACTTCAGCTGGCTCAGGTTGTCGCGGACGTTGGCTGTATCCAGCACGGTATAGCGCTCGTTGGCATCGCCGCAGTTGGCAACGTTGTAGACCTCGAACTCATACAGCGAATACCCGTACTGCGTGCCGCGCTGGGTGCCATACATCCGCACATAGCGCGCCGTGGCGCTGTTGAAGCTGAAGTCTTCGATGCCGCCTACGCCTGCGGTCTGCGTGTAAACCGTTGACCAGTTCGCATGGTCGTTGGAGACCTGAATCTGGTACGCCACGGCATAGGCCGCTTCCCAGCGCAGGATGATGCGGTTGAAGGTTTGCGGCGCACCCAGATCGATCTCGATCCACGACGGATCAACAAAGGCCGAGCCCCATTTGGTGGTGGTATTGCCGTCCACCACATTGGATGCCGGGTTGCCTTGCTGGTTTTCGTAGCTGCTGGCGGTCGCCACCTTGCCCAGCGCCATGTTGACGCCCGGCGGGGCCATTTTCAGATTGGCGACGGCGCTGGTCACGTTGCCGGCGACGTTGCTGATCACCACCGTGTAGTTACCGGCATCGCTGTTCTGCACGGCAGCAATGGTCAGCGTCGGCGCATCGGTGCCGACATTGGCGCCATCTTTCAGCCACTGGTAATGGAACGGCGCAGAGCCGGCCGCGACCACGGTGAAGCTGGCCGGTTGGCCCGGAATCGCCACTACGCTGGTCGGCTGCGTGGTCACGGTCGGCGCACGAGCAGCATTCACCGTCAACCGAACCGCAGTCGACGTCACCGAGCCGACCGGATTGGTGACCACCACCGCATACATGCCGCCATCGTCAGCGGTGCCCAGTACCGGGGTGTCGTAGCTGCTGCTGGTCGCGCCAGCAATCGCCACGCCGTTCTTTTGCCACTGATATTGCAATACCGGCGAGCCCGCGACCGTAACGGCAAAGTGCGCCGCCTGCCCGGCATCGACGGTGGCCGCAGTCGGTTGGGTCTGGATCGTTGGCGCGGCTGCAGCCACCACCGAGATAGCTGCATCGCCGGAGGTGACAGTGCCCAGGCTGTTGCTGATCACCACGCGATACGTCGCGCCGTTGTCGGCCAGCGTGGTGGCCGGGGTGTCATACGTGGCACTGGTTGCACCGGCAATCGCCACCCCGTTCTTTTGCCACTGGAATGACAGCGGCCCTGCCCCGGATGCCGTGACCGAGAAATGCGCGGATTGCCCGGCCGTGACGGCAACGGCAATCGGTTGCGCAATGATCGACGGGGCTTCGGCAGCCGGCGTGGAATGCGCGATCGGCTGGATGGTGTAGGTGACGGTGCCCGTGCCCAATGCCGCGCTGGATGCCGTCACCGTGACCGGGCCGGTGGTGAATTGCGAACGCAAGGCGATCTTGGTCAAGCCGCCCTCCGCCTGCAGTTCGTGATCGCCCGGCGAGTGGTAGGTCAGCGGTTGGCCGGTGGTCACATATTGCTCGGAACCACCCTGATACGTCGCCGGGCCGCTCACTGCGAAGGTGATGTTGTTGGCAGCGGTCGGCACAACGTTGCCTTGGGCATCGACCACTTTGGCCAGCACAAACGCCGCGTCGGAACCGTTCGCTGTGACGGCAAACGCCGAGCCATCCGGCTTGACCAGTGCCGGTTCGACCGTCAGCACGATATGGTCGGCAACGCCAGCGGTGACTTTCTGATCCGTGGCAGCGACAGCGCCGAACTGATCCAGACATTGCGCGGTGACGGTGCCAGCGGCCCAGGTCACATCCCAATGCACCTGGAACGGCATCTTGGTGGTGTTCTGCGACAGATCGGCGCTGGAATCGGAGTTCCACGGGTTAGGCACTTGATCCTTGCCCTGCGCCACGCCGTTGACCAGCAAGCGCACCGAGGGGCAGTTGCTGAACGCGTTCACCCGCACGGTGCCGGAGCGGTTCCAATGGTGGGCCAACGCAACCACCGGTTTGATCGAATACGGCGTCCAGGCCGCTTGGTAAACGTAATACAGCAGCTTGGGCAGCCGGTTCATGTCCACCATCGATGCGCCCAGCGAGCGGACATTGGGGCCGGTGGTGCCTTCGGCGTAGGTGCTGCTTTCGCCGGGGGAATCCGCGAAATACCACTGCGCCATGCCGAACGCATTCGCTGCTACGCCCTTGCGCCAGTTATCCAGAAACGGCGCGGCGAAGGCGAGCTCAAAGTCCCAAGCCTGGCGGGCCGTACCTGCGCCCCAGTATTCAGAACCCCACGCCGGGTTGTTCGGGAACATCTGTTTGGTCAGGACCTCGCACCCTTCCATCGTGCAGCCGAGGATGTCGCCATTGGCGGCATTGGGCGTGCGGTCGGCCTGCGCGCGCATTTCGACCGGATCCCAGACTTTCGACAGCGCTTTCAAACTTTGCGCAAATGTCGTATCCGTTGCGCCGTTATCAGCCTCCCACGCCAGAATCGACGGGTGGCTGCGGTCGCGGATGATCATGTCGCGGTGCAATTCGGTCTTGAGAATCTGCTTGTTGCACGGCGGTGCGGTGCAGGCGTCGGCAAAGCCGTTTTCGCCATCGCCGCTCGGCTGCACGATCATGATCCCGTAGGCATCAGCAGCCGCGACGAACTCCGGGCTGGAGGTGGAATGCCCCGGCCGCCACAGGCTACCGCCCGCTGCTGCCATCAGCTTCAAGTCTCGCCATTGCTGCTCTTCCGGCACCGATGTGCCCAGCGCCGGGTAGTCGTAGCGACCCGAGCCGCCCCACAGGAAATGCGCCTTGCCGTTGATGAGCGGGAAGCTCTTGTTCCACGTCAACGTGCGAATCCCGAGCGGGCTTTCGACCGCATCCACCACCACGCCGTTGATGCTCACGGTATGGAACACGCGATACATATACGGCTTGCCGTAGGTGCTGTTGTTGGGATACCAGAGCGTCGGATTGGTCACCGTGAGCGTCTGATCGAACAGCTGCGGATGCAGGCCCGGCGTGACATTGGCGGCGACCGATTTGTTGTCTTGCGCGGTGGCGACCACGTTACCGTTGGCATCGACAATCTGCGTGGTCAGCGTCACCGGCTGCGCGGCCGTGCCTTCGTTGAGCACATTCGTCTGCACCCGGATCGTGGCGGATGCATCGCTGGCCGCGACCGTCGCTACGTAAGTCCCCCAGGTGTTCTGGCCGGCGTAGACGTTCTGCGGAATGTGCACCTTGTCCGTGATGTACATGTAGACCGGGCGAAACAGACCGGCATCGGATTGACCGAAGCGGAACGCCTGAGAGAAGCCGGGCGATTCAAAGAAGGTGTCGTTCTTGGCGACCTTCACCGCCAGTACGTTGTCCGAGCCGTCGAATTTCACGTAGGGCGTGAGATCGACCATGAACGGAATGAAGCCGACCACGTGCGTGGCCTGCGGATTGAGCGTGCTGGTGCCGGGAATGAAATGGCCGTTGATATAGACCTGCACGCCGGTATGCGCGCCTTCGAACTCGACCATGACCTTGCGGTTGGCGTATTGGGCGCCGAGCGTGAAATGCTTGCGATACCAGTTCTTGGTGCCGTCCAGAAACCCTTCCCCGCCACCGGATTCGGTGTTGATGAAGGTGTTGAGCTGGTTGGCCGAATACGGCACGCCGACCGACAGCCAGCCTGAATCATCAAAAGACGGGGCCATCGCCGTGGCCGGGTCCTGATCCTTGAGGTATTTCCACGGCGTTTCGCCGAGATTGATCTTGACGCGCTCGGACGGGGCGAGCGACACCGCCTGGGCGGTGGGTACTTGCAGCCCGACGAACGCAGATATAGCGGCAAGGCAAATGCCGAACCGCTTCCATGTTCCGTACTGTTTCATGGACGACCCCTTTGCATACTGCGGATTGAGCGGCAACGGTGCTGTCGGACTGAATGAAATCGACGGCGGGTTGACGCGGGTTGTGTATCTGCAACTTCACTGCGTGCTTGTTCATGTTTTTGCTCCCCTCTCCCTCGCGTGCAAGGCTTTAGCCTTGCCCAGCTACTGGTGGGAGAGGGTTAGGATGAAGGTGCTTGCAAATGTCGCAGCATCTGGCACGACCCTCACCCCCGGCCCCTCTCCCGCAAGCGGGCGAGGGGAGAATTCGCGCCATGCCTTGGCCTCACCCCAACCCCAAAGCCCGCCCGCCACGATCAAACAGCAGGGCCCGCGAGGCATCAATCTGCACGCCTACTGTTTCACCCACGTTGGGCGTAGCGCTGTCGCCGGGCAGGCGGATCGAAAACGCTTCGCTGCAGCCGGCCAAAGCCGCGTGCACCAATTGCGTATCGCCCAGGTTCTCCACCAGTTCGACCCGTGCCCGCAGCCCATCACTGGGTAAAACCAGCCGCACGTGCTCGGGGCGGATGCCCAGGGTGACGTCCGCCGGCATGCCGGCCACGGGGGTGCGCGCCAAGGCCAGCCCTTGGGTCGAGCCGACTTTCAGCATCAGGCTGTCGGTCGCCTCGCCCACGGTCTGGCAGGCCAGGAAGTTCATCTTGGGGGAGCCAAGAAAGCCGGCGACGAAGGTGCTGCGCGGTTCCTTGTACAGCGAGATCGGCGCGCCGACCTGTTCGAGCTTGCCCTGGTTGAACACGGCGATCCGGTTGCCCAAGGTCATCGCCTCGACTTGATCGTGCGTGACGTAAACCATGGTGGTACCAAGTTCGCTATGCAGGCGTGCCAACTCGATCCGCATCTGCACGCGCAGCGAGGCGTCCAGATTGGATAAGGGTTCGTCGAACAGGAATACCTTGGGCTGGCGCACGATGGCGCGACCGATGGCGACGCGCTGGCGCTGCCCGCCAGAGAGTGCGGCCGGCTTGCGGTGCAGCAGATGGGTAATGTGCAGCACCTCGGCGGCCCGCCCCACCGCCTCGTTGATCTGGCGTTTGTCCATGCCGGCGAGCTTGAGCGCGAAGCCCATGTTCGCGCCCACGGTCATGTGCGGATACAGCGCGTAGTTCTGGAACACCATGGCAATACCGCGCTCGGACGGATGCAGATCGTTGGCCCGCTCGCCATCGATATGCAGATCGCCGCCCGAGATTTCTTCCAGGCCGGCGATCATGCGCAGCAAGGTGGATTTGCCGCAGCCGGATGGGCCGACGAACACCACGAACTCGCCCTTTTGCACATCCAGATTCAAGCCGTCGATCACTGGCGGATTGTCGCCGTAGGTCTTGTTGATATTGCGCAGAGAGATCGTCGCCATCTCAGCCCCGCTTTTGCTGGCTGATGAATTCGCGATACCAGTACGCACTGTCTTTGAGCGTGCGTTTTTGCGTCTGGTAATCCACATGCACGATGCCGAAGCGCTTGGATAAACCGGAATCCCATTCGAAGTTGTCCAGCAGGCTCCATTCGAAATAGCCGCGGACATCCACGCCGTGCTGCATGGCATCGGCCAGCGCGGTCAGATGGGTGTGCAGAAAGGCAATGCGCTGCGGATCGTGAATCTCGCCGTCGGTAATCTGATCCGCATTGGCCATGCCGTTTTCGGTGATGTAGATCGGCGGCAGCGCCGCGCCGTATTCGCGCTGCAGGCGCAGCAGCAGATCGCTCAGCCCTTGGGCATAGACTTCCCAGCCCATGTCGGTGAGGCCTTGCGGATTCGGGCGCGGCACTTGCGGGTCGCTGGTGCTGGCCCAGATGCGGAAGTAGTAGTTCACGCCGAGGAAATCGAGCGGCTGGCCGATGATCTCGAAGTCGCCGTCCTGCACTTGCGGCGCGTTGTCGCCCAGATGCGCCAGCGCCAACGGTGGGTAGTGGCCTTTGAGCAGCGGGTCCATGAACCAGCCGGTGAACTGCTCGTATTCCAGCTGCGCCTGCACGCGATCGGCCGCGCTATCGGTAGCGGCATCCGCATCGGATTGATTCAGCACGATGCCCAGCGGCGCAGTCACGCCCGCCGCGCGCATGGCCTTGACCGCCAGACCATGCGACAGCAGCAAGTGATGCGCCACTTGCGCCGCAAGGCCGGGGTCTTGGTAGCCCGGTGCAAAACGGCCAACCTCATTGCCGATGAAGGCAGTGCAGAACGGCTCGTTATGGGTGGCGATGCCCGCCAGACGATGCCCAAAGCGACGCCCTACTTCGGCGGCGTACTCGGCAAAGCGGTATGCCGTGTCGCGATTGGCCCAGCCACCGCGATCCTGCAAGGCCTGCGGCAAATCCCAGTGATACAGCGTGAGATAGGCGTGGATGCCTTCGGCTTCCAGCTCGCCCAGCAGACGGTCGTAGAAATCAAACCCCGCTTCATTCCAGTCCCCATAGCCCCGCGGCTGAACGCGTGACCAGGACAGGGAGAACCGATACGCATCCACCCCCAGGCCGGCCATGATGGCGACGTCTTCCGGGTAGCGGTGATAGTGATCGCATGTCGTGACGCCATCGCTGCCGTCGATGATCTTGCCGGGAAGCGCGCAGAAGGTGTCCCAGATCGACGGGCCACGCCCATCCACGGCAGCCGCGCCTTCGATCTGGAAGGCACTGGTCGCAACGCCCCAGATAAAGTCGCGGGGAAAAGTTTGCTGAATCGTCATGACAACTCCATTTTTTTAGGTTTTAAACGCGTAGTGCGGGTGATGCTGGGGCAAGCCGCCCCATAGAGCCTGTTTACGATCTTGCGAAACCGCGTACTCGAAGCGTTTCAAGGTGTTACTTCCCCCTTTTATGCCTGTGCGAATCAAAGATTCGTACGGCAAAGGGGGATTGTGCGCGTGCGAGTCTTTGACTCGCTCAGTCAGAGGATTTCGACGTCGTGGCAACTTGAGATGCCGCAGAAATCCCCCCTAGCCCCCCTTCAAAAAGGGGGGAACAACAGCGGTTGCTGCAATTTGTAAAGATCGTGAACATGCGCTTAGCCCTTGACCGCCCCAGCAGTCAGCCCGGAAATAAGACGGCGTGAGAACAAGGCGAACAGGATCACCAGCGGCATGACCGCAATGGCCGACCCCGCCATCACCGCACCCCAGTCGGTATTGGTGGTGCTCTGGATGCTGCGCAGCGCCACCGGCAGCGTGAAGTTCTCCGGCGAATGCATGATCACCAGGGGCTGCAAAAAGCTGTTCCAGCTGGTGATGAAGGTAATCAGCCCCAAGGTGCCCAGCGCCGGCCCGATCAGTGGCAGCACCACCTTCCAATAGATGCGGAATTCGCCGCAGCCATCGATGCGCGCCGCTTCCAGCAATTCCTTGGGCACGGCGGAGCCGATGTATTGGCGCATCAAGAAAATCCCGAACGCCGCTGCCGCTGCCGGCAGGTACAAGGCACGCGGTTGATCCAGCCAGCCGAGGAAGTTCATCAGCATGAAGGTCGGGATCAGCCCCAGAAACGGTGGCAGCAACATGCTGCCCAGCACGATGGCAAACAGCGTTTTCTTGAAGCGGAAGTCGTACATGGCAAAGGCGTAACCGGCCATCGAGCAAAAGAACAGCGCCAGCACGGTGGTCATCACCGCCACGTACAGGCTCATGCCGAGGTTGTGCCAGAACGGAATCAAGCCGGTGAGCAGGCGGATGTTGTGCAGCAGCGACTCACCAAACCACATCGGCGGCGGGATATGGAAAATCGCCTCGCGCGGCTGGGTGGCCAGTACGAACGTGAAGTAGAACGGCGCCAGCATCAGCACCGCGCCCATGCCGACGATGAGCCACGCCAGCATGCGACTGCGTGAGGGTTGCTTGAATTGCGTGGATTGCTTGGATTGCTTGATTGGGGTCATGGTCATTCCTCCCCGCCGGACGCCAGCGCGAACAGCTTGTGATTGCCCCAGGACAACACCGCAATCAGTACGAACATCACCCAGGAAATCGCACACGCAGTGCCGAAATCACTGAAATAGAACGCGGTGCGATACACGTACATGGCGGTGGTCATGCCGGCCTGCCCGGTGCCGCCGTTGTCCCCCAGCAAGATGAAGGGCTCTTCAAACAGCTGCAGGTTGTTGATGAGGGTGAGCGATACGGCGAAGAACATCATCGGCCGCGTCATCGGCAGGGTGATGTGCCAGAACTTGCGCCAGGTGCTCGCGCCATCCAGTGTGGCCGCTTCATACAACTCGCCCGGGATGGTCTGCATCGCCGCCAGATACAGCACCGTGTTCCAGCCCACATAGCGCCAGAACACTACGAAGCTCACCGTGGGTTTGACCAGCGAGGTATCGAGCAGCCAATCCACCTTGTGATCCGGGAACAGCCCGCCAATCAGCGGCAGATCATGCAAGGCCATCAGGATGCTGTTGACCTCGCCGAAGTCCTTGGAAAACAGCGAGCTGAAGATCAGCGCGATGGCGACGCTGGAGGTAATGAATGGCAGGAAGTACGCGCCCAGCACCACATTGCGCGCCCGCAGCACGGTACAGAGAAACGCCGCGAACGGAATCGCCACCAGATGCTGCGGCAGCCCGGAGGCAATGGCGATGTACACCGTATTGCCCAATGACTTCCAGAACCAGGCATCGGTCAGTACGAATTTGTAGTTATCGAAGCTGATCCACTTGATCGCCCCAAAGCCGGCCGCCGGGTCCCATTGCGCGAACGACAAGGTGGCGGAAAACAGCAGTGGAAACACGCCGAACACGGCAAAGATGAGCAGAAACGGGCTGATGAATAAATACGGCGCCCATTTCCACGGTTGGATTCGCTTGCGACGGGGCAGCGTGACGGCACTGATGCCGGGGGACAGCACGGATTCCATGAATCTTGCTCCGCAATATCGGGAAAACATTCGAACGGCCTGCCTGCGCCACTCGACCCTGTAACCAGCCACCCTGAACAGCTGGCGAACCTGAATCCGGCTGCGAGGCCCTTCCGCTTTGCGTTCGCCACCACCACACACAGGCAGTTGCAGCTACCGGCAACAACGAACGCAAAGCGGAAGGGTCTGGCAGCTGATTCCAGTGCCAAGGGCCTGTTCAAAATCTCTCCAGCAGTTAGCTTGAGACGATGTAGGGTTTTGCTTCCCCCTTTTTGAAGGGGGATTGAGGGGGATTTCGACGTCATCACAAGTTGAAATGCCGCAGAAATCCCCCCTAGCCCCCCTTCAAAAAGGGGGGACATACCCAAAACCGTCAGGGAAACTGGTCAGACCGCAACACCCCTCAACGACGAGCCCGGCGCTCGATATCCGCCTGCGCATCGGCCAAGGCAGTCTTGATGTCCTTGTTCTGATGCACCACTTGATCCAGCTGATCATTGATGATGTCTTCCGCCACGCCATCGTTCTTGTTGATGGGGATTTCCGGCACGTGGGTGACGGCATCGCGCCATTGCAGGCGAGCCCTCTGGCCGCCCAGGTATTCGATCGGCTCGTCCATCGATGCATCGGTTTGCGCCGACTTGAGCGCCGGGAAGGCATCGAGCACCTTGAAGGCGTTGATCTGCTGCTCGCGGTTGGTGGTCATGAATTTCACGAATTCATACGCTTCCACCTTGTGGGTGGACTTGGCCGGAATCGCGTAGAAAGAGCCGCCCCAAGACGCGAACGCCCCATTGGGCAGCGGGGCCGAGCGCCACAGGCCGGATTTGTTCGGCGCCAGCCAGTGCCCCAGGTGCCCGGCCAACCACGCGCCCATCGCCTGCGTAGCGATCTGGTCATGCTGGAAGCCGGCCGACCACTCGTTGGTCCATTGCTTGATGTTGCCGGCGATGCCGAGGTCATTGGCTTGCTTGGCCAGCTTGAAGGCATTTTCAAACCGCGGGCTGTTGACGATGACCTTGCCCGCCCGATCGAAGTAAATCCCCTCGTCGTTCTTGAGGTTGGAGCGGATATAGATGTCCTTCAGGTCTTGGGGGCTGGCGATCAGGTAAGCGCCAGTCGTGGCTTTGACCTTCTTGCCGGCCGCGATATAGGTCTCCCAGGACTTGGTCAGATCGGCCTCGGCCACACCGGCCTTGTCGAGCAGATCCTTGCGATAGAACAGCGCACCGGGGCCGACATCGGCCGGCAGTGCGTAGATATCCCCATTCGCGCCCTGCCCCTGTACCCAGGAATAACTGGTGGTCAGGTTCTTGAACTGGCCCGCGTTGTACGGCGCCTTGGACAAGTCCTCCAGCCCGCCGGAGGCGATAAAGCGGCCGACAAAACCGATCTCCAGCCCCATCACATCCGGCAGCCCTGCGCCGGACGCCAGCTCGGTCGTCAGCGCGTTGACGTGGTCGACCCGCTCGCGGCTGACCAGTTTGATTTCGATCTCCGGGTGGAGCTTCTTGTACAGCGGGATCGCCGCCTGCACGGCGCGATCAAAGTCCGGAAAGCTGGCCACGGTCAAGGTGACTGTGGCGGCGGACCATACCGGCGCAGCTGCGGCGGCCAACGCGCCCAGCACTGCGAGTCGTACTACTTGTTTCATCGCTCATCTCTCCTTCCAAGGGTTTGTAGTAAAATGAAAACGATTTCTTGTTCTTGGCCATTTATGTGCTATTTGTGCCGTTATTTTTGAAATCGATTTCATGAAAGCGTTTTCAGTTTCGGACGACCTATGCGCTCCGGCAATAGGTAATTCCATTTAGGTGCGTCATTCGCACCACATGGATGCATCGGCTAAACGAGATGAACACGCAGCAAGGAAATTTGCAGCCAGCCCATGCGCGCCATCCCAAAAATGGTGCGTTTGGGCTGATCGAGACAACGCCTCAACAATGAGTGGAAGCAAACTTGTCGCAAAACATCACCGTACTCGATGTCGCACGGGAAGCCGGCGTATCCGCCAGCACCGTATCGCGCTACCTGACTGGCGTCACCAGCGTCTCCAAGATCAAGCAAGAGGCGATTGCCCGCGCCATCGAGCTACTTGATTTCACGCCCAATGTGCTGGCCCAAAGCCTGAAAAGTGGCAGCACCAAGACCATCGGCATCGTCACCCAGGCGCTGGAATCGCCGTTCTTTGGCGAAGAACTCAAAGGCGTCGAGCAGGCGATTGCCGGCACGGGCTATGCGCTGCTGATCGTCAGCGGCCACTGGCAGGCGCGTGAAGAAAAAGATCACGCCGAGCTGCTGATCGCCCGCCGCGTGGACGGCATCATCATCTTCACCTCGACCGCCAGCGACAAACAGATCCAGTCGCTCTCACGGCAGGTGCCGATGGT
Organism: Andreprevotia chitinilytica DSM 18519; assembly: GCF_000711875.1. Lineage (GTDB taxonomy): Bacteria > Pseudomonadota > Gammaproteobacteria > Burkholderiales > Chitinibacteraceae > Andreprevotia > Andreprevotia chitinilytica. The sequence continues at coordinate 283,403 of NZ_JONM01000003.1, read as the reverse complement.
GGTGACCGGCCGCCGCATGGATATGCCACGTGCAGTCGGGCTGGCGGTGGATAACGAACAAGCCGCCTTCGAGGCCACGCAATACCTGCTGGAACAAGGGCACCGCCGCATCGCGCATATCAGCGGCCGCGTGGGCCAGCCGGATACCGAAGCGCGCTTGCAAGGCTACAAACGCGCCCTGAAAACCGCCGGGATCAAGCCGGATGCCAAGCTGATCGCCGGCGGCGATTTTTCTGAAGCGGGCGGCATGCTGGCGATCAACCAGCTGCTGGAAGCACGCGGCTCGTTCACCGCCATCTTTGCGGCAAACGATCAAAGCGCGCTCGGTGCACGGCTTGGCCTGTATCGGCGTGGCATCCGGGTGCCGGAAGACCTCTCGTTGATCGGCTTCGATGATCTGCTGCTCGCCAATTACATGCTGCCGCCGCTCACCACCATTCGCCAGCCGACGTTCGAGCTGGGCAAGCTGGCCGGGCAAACGTTGCTGAACATGCTGGCCGGCAAAACCGAAACCGTGGTGCAGCCGCAGTTTGAGCTGGTGGTGCGGGAGTCGGTGCGGCGGGCGTAGGTAAACGGCAAAACAATCCAACATGTGGTTACGCAATGCGTGTGTACCGGATTCAACATCTGCCCGTTTAATACGCGGCAAGCAATGCTCCCCCGGCTTTCGCCCTGGATGTTCATTCATCCGCGCCGGACCATCATTTGCGATTGGATTTTCCAATTCGTTAAAGCAAACAGAAGCAAACAGGATCAATTGAATAATGAAAAAAACCCTTTGCACTGCACTGGTCTGCTCCGCCGCATTGCTCGGCGCTTTAAGCGGCTGCGCCACCCATGAGCGCGTCGTTGTGCACGAGACCGTGGTAGAGCGCCCGGTGATCCGCGCCATGCCGGCCCCCATCCACGAAGAGCGCGGCAACCCGCCGGGCCGTGGCTGGAACTGGGTTCCCGGCCACTGGAAGTGGGAAGGCCACGACTGGGTTTGGGCGCATGGTAATTGGGTGCAACAGGAAGTTGCGCCGATGCCGCCAATCATCGTCGAACAAATCACCATCGCTCCCTCGCCGCGTCATTTCTGGGTGCCGGGTCACTGGCGTTGGGATATGGGTGGCTGGGTGTGGATCAAAGGCAGCTGGCATTCGTAATGCGCCCGTGGGCGTGATGCGCTTCAAAGGTGATGCTTCAAACAATGGCCCCAAACAAAAACCCGCCGAATTGGCGGGTTTTTGTTTGGGCGCATATCAAGTCATATCATTTCAATGCCGGATGAAATTGCAATTTGCGCCATTGACCAATTCAACCATCCGCGAGCAGCTTGCCGCCTTTGGCCCAGGCATCACGCGGCACTTCGCTGATCAGGATATCCACGCTCTCCGGCGGGCAGCCCAATGTTTCGACGGCGACTTGGGTGGCTTCGCGAACGAAGGCACGCTTCTGTTCCAGCGTGCGGCCAGGGTGCATTTCCAGGTGCAAGGTCGGAATGGCAAGTTCTCCAGTAAGCAGCGCCTCGGAATGGGGTGCTGATGCCTTGCAGTGTTATGCATCTCGCATCGCAGATAAATATGCCATGATTTGATCCATTCCAAACCTGCAGGTTTTCAATCGTGGACAAACTAGCCGGCATGGCGATGTTCGTGCGTGTAGTGGAAAGCGGCAGCTTCCGCGCCGCAGCCGATGCCAGCCAGGTTTCGCCGACCATGGCGGCCAAACACATTCGCACCATCGAACAACGCTTGGGGGCTCGCCTGCTCCATCGCACCACCCGCCGACAACAGCTCACCGAGGTGGGCCGCCTCTATTACGAGCGTTGCAAACAGGCGCTGGCCGAGGTGGAGCTGGCCGAGGCCAGCGCCTTGGAGTTGCAGGCTAGCCCACGCGGCCGGCTGCGGATGATTGCGCCGGTCAGCTTTGGCAGCCATGGCCTGGTGCCGGTGCTCACGGCATATATGGCCCTCTACCCCGAAGTAAGCGTGGAACTCACCCTGGACAACCGCGTACCGGACTTGATCGAGGAAGGCTACGAATTGGGTATCCACATTGGTGACATCGCCCCGCCCGACCTCGTCGCCCGGCCGTTGCGCCCTTACCGCCGGGTACTGGCCGCATCGCCAAGCTATCTGGCTCGGCATGGCCAGCCTGAACACCCCGAACAATTGAGCGCGCACGCCTGCCTGGGCATCTCGTACTGGCGCCGGCATGATCGCTGGCGCCTGCAGGGGCCGGCCGGGGAAACCTGCGAAGTGGTGGTGAAAGGCCCTTTCACCGCGAATCAGGGCAGCGCCCTGCGCATCGCCGCCTTGCACGGCGCCGGGATCGTGCTGCAGCCCGAAGCACTGCTGGCCGATGACCTCGCCACCGGCCGTTTGTTGCCGGTACTGCCGGAGTGGTCATATATGCGAACGCCGATGTACCTGATCTACGCACAGGATCGCCGGCCCACGGCGAAGCTGCGCAGCGTGATCGATTTTCTGCTGCTGCATCTCGGTTCGGAAAATGCGGCAGTCGCCGCGAGCCGTTGATTCTGTTCAGTCTGAGTACGTGTTCACGGTCTTTCAAGTTATGCGCCTGTGGCGCGAGTAAAAGCGTTACAGCGGGTTCCGTCCCGCGACCGGGGAAGGGACTTTGTCTCGGGCTGTACATTTTCCTTTAGCCCCCTCCTCCCCAAAGGCGACCCCCGCTGGGCGTCTCTGGCTGAACGAAGCAAAGCTTCGCACGCCACGGGCTACCCTCGGTCGGTCCGCTTTTATGAGAACAACTTCCTAAGGTCTCGCGACACTCCCTCGGCGCTTAGCGAAAGGGGAGAAAACCCCGAGGCGCAACCATTGCAGAAATAACGATGGCACCTGTTTGCGAAGTCTGTTGTTTTGTAGGGCGCAATCCCTGTAGCTGGGCAAATCAAAGATTTGCACGCGAAGGGCATTGCGCCGCATCTGTTCGCTGAACCATCTCTCAAAAGATCGTAAACAGATTCCAAGCAGGGCTTTCTGACCAGCGATTTCGCCCTCGTCCCACCGGTCAAAAGCATGCAATTGCGCGCCCTGCCGGACGGCTTGGCGTTATCGATTGAATTGCCCGCGCCATCGTCCAAGATAAATGGCGAAACAGTGCGAACCGGGATCACACCGGCGGGTCGCACCCCTTACTCCGCCAGTTACCCCGCACCAATCCCCCCATCCCAGGAGCAAGCCATGTCGCACGCTTTTGCCAACACTCGCAAGACGCTCACGCTCGCCAACAACCGCACCCTCGATTACTTCAGTCTGCCAGCGCTCGAAGCCACCGGCATCGGGCCGATCTCGCGCTTGCCGGTGTCGATCCGACTGGTGCTGGAATCGGTACTGCGCAATTGCGATGGCAAGAAAGTCGCCGCGGAGCACGTCAAACAGCTCGCCAACTGGCGGCCGAATGCCGAACGCACCGATGAAATCCCTTTCGTGGTCGCGCGGGTGGTGCTGCAGGACTTCACCGGCGTGCCGCTGCTGTGCGATCTGGCGGCCATGCGCAGCGCGGCGGAAAAGCTCGGCAAGAACCCGAAGACGATTGAACCGCTGGTGCCGGTCGATCTGGTGGTCGATCACTCGATCCAGGTCGATGTATTCGGCCAGCCGGATGCACTGCAGAAGAACATGGAGATGGAGTTCAGCCGCAATCGCGAGCGCTATCAATTCATGAAATGGGGCATGCAGGCGTTCGATACCTTCAAGGTGGTGCCGCCCGGCATCGGTATCGTGCATCAGGTCAACCTGGAATACCTGTTCCGTGGCGTGCAGGTGAAAGACGGCGTGGCCTATCCGGATACGCTGGTCGGCACCGATAGCCACACCACCATGATCAACGCCGTGGGCGTGGTCGGCTGGGGTGTTGGCGGGATCGAGGCCGAGGCTGGCATGCTGGGCCAGCCGGTGTATTTCCTCACACCGGATGTGGTCGGCGTGGAGCTGACCGGCAAGCTGCGTGAAGGCGTCACTGCCACCGATCTGGTGCTGACCGTAACCGAGCTGCTGCGGCGGGAAAAAGTGGTCGGCAAGTTCGTCGAATTCTTCGGGGCTGGCACCGCCAGCCTCACCGTGACCGACCGCGCCACCATCGCCAACATGGCCCCGGAATATGGCGCGACGATGGGCTTCTTCCCGGTGGATGAAAAAACCATCGCCTATCTGCGCGGGACCGGTCGGCTGGATGCCGAAATCGAAGCGTTCGAAGCCTATTTCAAGGCGCAGCAGCTGTTTGGCATCCCCAAGGCTGGCGATATCGATTACAGCAAGACGCTCACGCTCAACCTCGACAGCATCGTGCCCAGCCTCGCCGGCCCCAAGCGCCCGCAAGACCGCATCGAGCTGCCGGCGATGCGGGAGAACTTCAACGCGCTGTTCAGCAAACCGGGCGCGGAAAACGGCTTCGGCAAGCTCCCCGGTGACTTGCACAAGCGCTATCCGGTTGGGGTGAGCACCAGTCAGGCAATCGGCGACAACCAGCATCTCAAACGCTCCGACCTGCAGCGCAACGAGCTGGAAATGGCCGATAACCGCAATACGCCCAACCATGTCGAGGCGGGTCACGATACCGGCATCGACCTCGGTCACGGCGACGTGCTGATCGCTGCCATCACCAGCTGCACCAATACCTCCAACCCCGGCGTATTGCTCGCGGCCGGTTTGCTGGCGAAAAAGGCAGTCGAAAAAGGCTTGCGCGTGCAGCCGCACATCAAGACCAGCCTCGCGCCCGGCTCGCGGGTGGTGACGGATTACCTGGAGAAAACCGGGCTGTTGGAGCCGCTGGCGACACTGGGTTTTGCGCTGGCTGGCTACGGCTGCACCACCTGTATCGGCAATTCGGGCGACCTGACGCCGGAGCTGAACGCCGCCATCACCGACAACGACGTGATCGCCGCTGCCGTGCTCTCCGGCAACCGCAATTTCGAGGCGCGCATCCACCCCAACATCCGCGCCAACTATCTGGCCTCGCCACCGCTGGTGGTGGCATTCGCCATCGCCGGCCGCGCCAATATCGATCTGGATCACGAACCGCTGGGCGACGACAAGGACGGCAAACCGGTCTATCTGCGCGACGTCTGGCCGAATTCAGACGAGATCAACAAGCTGTTGCCGCAAGCGCTCGACCCGGCCACCTTCCAGCGCCTGTATCGCGATTTCACCCAAGACCTGCCGCTGTGGAACGAAATCCCCGCCCCGACCGGGCAGGTGTACTCGTGGCCGGAATCGACCTATATCGCCAAGCCGCCGTTCTTTGATGGCTTCAGCATGCAGCCGGGCACCTTCGGCGAGATTCGCGGTGCCAAACCGTTGCTGATCCTGGGTGATTCGGTCACCACCGATCACATCAGCCCGGCCGGCTCGTTCAGCGACAAGACCCCGGCTGGCCAATACCTGCAGTCCAAAGGCATCCAGCGCCCGGACTTCAACAGCTACGGCTCGCGGCGCGGGAATCATGACGTGATGATTCGCGGCACCTTCGCCAATGTGCGGGTGAAGAACCTGATGCTGCCACCCGACGCGGACGGCCGTCGCGTCGAAGGCGGCTTTACGCTGCTCGATGGCAAGCAGACGACCGTCTACGACGCGGCGCAAAGCTATATCGCACGCGGCACGCCGACCGTGGTCATCGCTGGCGAGGAATACGGCACTGGCTCCAGCCGTGACTGGGCCGCCAAAGGTACGCAGCTGCTGGGGGTGAAAGCAGTGGTGGCGCGCAGCTTCGAGCGCATCCACCGCTCCAACCTGGTCGGTATGGGCGTGTTGCCGCTGCAGTTCAAAGGGGATGACAGCGCGACGTCGCTCGGGCTGGTCGGCACGGAAACCTATGATGTGCTGGGCGTGACCGCCGACCTGAGCCCGCAACAAGACCTGACCTTGCGCATCCACTACGCCGATGGCAAATCGCGCGATGTGGCGGTGCGGTGCCGGATCGATACCCCGATCGAGGTCGATTACTACCGGCACGGCGGCATCCTGCCGTTTGTGTTGCGGGAATTGATGGCTGGTTAATTTCTTGGGTCTGTTCAAAGTCTTTTTCGGCAACGGCATATGTTGCCATCCCCCCCTTTATGAAGGGGGGCTAGGGGGGATTTCTGCGACATCTCAAAATCAATCGACGTCGAAATCCCCCTCATTCCCCCTTCAAAAAGGGGGAGGTAAAAACCTGCTGCGCTTCAAGTTGACTGTTTGCGAGCCTTTGAACAGGCCCTTAAACCCAAAACACAGAAGGGGCCATTCGGCCCCTTCCTTGTTACTGGCAATGCAAAACGGCTTAGTTCGCGTACGGGCCGGTGCAGGTCAGGCGCTGAATATCATCGACAGTCAGCGGGCAATAGTATTGCGAGCCCGGTGTGCCGTAGTAGCAAGCCGGGAAAGGACGCGGCACGCAGGTGCTGGCGACGATCAGGCCACTGTCATAGGCAGCCGAAGTGCGGGTGGTCAGATCAAGGTCTGCAGCGGCAGCAAATACGGACGACAGTGCAAAGCCGAGAGCGGCAATGTATGCAAGCTTCATGACGAATCTTCCTAAAAAAGTAAGTTATTTTATTAAATAGCGACAACAATCATCGCCACACCAACATAGTTTGCTAATACTGATTCGCCAAGATAAACATACTTATTGCTGACAATATTTATCTAAAATATGACAGAACATGTTTGGTAACGCGTCAGAACTCGCCATCACGATCAATTCGTCCCGATCCAACCCCGCCATTAGTCGACCTTGCCCATCCCTTCATCACCAGCCCAAGCCACTCGCTCACACGCAACGGCCGGCTGGACTTGAAATAGGTTCATAATGAGCGCCCTGTTTGATTGCCCAACTGCCCCACCATGCCCTTATTGCTCGTCGAAAACGCCTCCCTCGCCTTCGGTCACTGGCCGCTGTTGGACCATGCCAGTCTGTCGGTCGAGCCCGGCGAGCGGGTCGGTCTGATCGGCCGCAATGGCCAGGGCAAATCATCGCTATTAAAGGCAGTGGCCGGCGTCACCAAGCTGGACGACGGCGACATCCGCATCTCGCAGGAAGCACGCGTGGCCTACGTGGCCCAGGAACCCGAATTCCCGCTCGATGCCACCGTGTTCGAAGCCGTTGCCGAGGGTTTGGGCACGCTCAAGCAAGTGCTCACGGATTACCACGCCGTCGCCGCCACGCAGGATGGCTCGGAAGAGGCGCTGGCCAAGCTGATGGAGCTGCAGCACGAGCTGGAAATCCGCGATGGCTGGCGTTTCGATGCGCTGATCGCCACCACCCTCTCCCACCTTGGCCTGCCCGCCGAAACCAGGATCGCCGAACTCTCCGGCGGCTGGAAAAAGCGCGTGGCGCTGGCACGGGCACTGGTACTGGAACCACAGCTGTTGCTGCTGGACGAGCCGACCAACCATCTGGATGTCTCCGCCATCGAATGGCTGGAAAACCTGCTCAAGAACTTTGCCGGCAGCGTGCTTTTCATCACCCACGATCGGCGCTTTCTGGATAACGTCGCCACCCGCATCGTCGAGCTGGATCGCGGCCGGATGACCAGCTTCCCCGGCAACTTCAGCACCTACGAAACCCGCAAGGCCGAGCTGCTGGCGCAGGAAGAAGTCGTCAACAAGAAATTCGACAAGGTGTTGGCGCAAGAAGAAGTGTGGATTCGCAAGGGCATCGAGGCCCGCCGCACCCGCAACGAAGGCCGCGTGCGCCGGCTGGAACAACTGCGGCGCGACCGCTCGGCCCGGCGCGAGCGCGTCGGCAACGTCGGCTTCACGCTGGATACCGGCGAACGTAGCGGCAAACTGGTGGCAGAGTTCGAAGACGTCCGCAAAGCCTTCCCCGTTGCTGGCGGTGGCGAGAAAGTACTGGTCGATGCCTTCACCACCCGCATCCTGCGCGGGGACCGCATTGGCCTGATCGGCCCGAACGGCGTGGGCAAGACCACCTTCCTGAAACTGGTGCTGGGCGAGCTGGAGCCGGATATCGGCACCGTCAAACGCGGCACCAATCTGCAAGTGGCGTATTTCGACCAGTTCCGCACCCAGCTGGACGAGGAAAAAGCCATCGTCGACGTGATCGGCCAAGGCAAGGATTTCGTCGAGATCGGCGGCGTGCGCAAGCACGTGATGGGCTATCTGGAAGAGTTCCTGTTCGCCCCGGAACGCGCCCGCAGCCCTGTCAAATCGCTCTCTGGCGGCGAACGTAACCGATTGCTGCTGGCGATGCTGTTCACCAAGCCGGCCAACGTGCTGGTGCTGGATGAGCCGACCAACGATCTGGATATCGATACGCTGGAGCTGCTGGAGAACCTGCTGGCCGACTACCCCGGCACGCTGTTCCTGGTGAGCCACGACCGGGCATTCCTGGATAACGTCGTCACGCAGACCATCGCATTCGAGGGCAACGGCAAACTGATTGAAAACGCTGGCGGCTATGATGACTGGATCACGGCCAAAGCACGCATGGCCAGCCTGAAGCCGGCCGAGAAGAAAAACGAGGAAGCCGCCAAACCCACCGCCGAAAAACCGAAAAACCGCGCGACCAAGCTCAGTTTCAACGAGCAGCGCGAACTGGAACGCCTGCCGGCAGACATCGCCGCGCTGGAAGCGGAACAGGCGGATATACAACAGGCTTTGCTCGATCCGGAGCTGTATCGGCAGTCGCCGGACAAGGCGCGCGAAATGCAAGCTAGAATCGAAAGCATTGAAACCGGAATGCTGGAAAAGCTCGAACGCTGGGAAATGCTGGAAGCGAAGAGCCAGGCGGGGCGATAGAGGTTTTCTCCTCCTCGTTTACGTGAAGCGCTGCAAGGTTTTACTTCCCCCTTTTTGAAGGGGGATTGAGGGGGATTTCGACACCCGTGAATGTTGAGACGCCGCAGAAATCCCCCCTAGCCCCCCTTCAAAAAGGGGGGAAAGGCAACATAAACCGTTGCCAAAAAAGACTTTGAACAGGCTCTAAAAGCCGTTCCACATACGTTCACCACTAATAACTATACGAATCACCCAGGACCCATGCGCTGGTTCAAACGCCGCACCGCCAACACGCTGACCACGCCGCTGCAGCCACTGCGCCGCGGCCTTATTCTTCTATACGTGGTGTTGGTGTTGATTGGCGCGGTAACGCTGGGTTGGCTGACCATGCGCGATTACCAGCAAGCGCAAGAAGAAGCCGAGCGGCAGAACCTCTCGCTGGCGCGCTCGCTGGATGAACACGCCACCCGCTCGCTGATTTCGGTCGAGCAAGCCATGCAGAACATCATCGAGATGTTCCAGACCACTGGCGGCGTCGATAACGCAGACGAATACCGCAGCCACGTGCTGATGCGCGACCGGATCAGCCTCACGCCGCAAGTGCGCGGCATCATCTCTGTCGATAGCCACGGCAAGATCCAGGCGCACGGGCTGGAATACCCGACCCGCCGCGTCGATCTCTCCGACCGTGCCTATTTCAAGTTCCATCAAAACGCCCCCACCAACGCGCCGATGATCGAGCTGCCCGTGGTCAGCCGCACCGATGGCCAATGGCTGATTCCGATCACCCAGCGTATCAACAAACCGGATGGCAGTTTTGGCGGGCTGGTGCTGGCCGGTGTCGAACCCAGGTATTTCCTGCAGTTCTACGATGCGCTCAAACTCGACCCAAGCACGCGCATCCAGTTACTGCGCAGCGATGGCGTAGTGCTGCTCAACTACCCGTTCGACGCCAGCCACATGGGCCAGAACCTGCGTGACCGCGATTCGCTGGCATTCGAGCAACGCCGGCTCAAACACGCCACCACCTATGCGGAAGTCGACCCAACCAATGGCCAGCGCCGGCTGTTCGCCTTCCACGCCAGCGAAGGCGAATTGCCGCTGCTGATCCTGGTTTCCGTCAGCGAATCGGCGGTACTGGAAAAATTCTATAGCGCCCTCACCACCCGCATTTTCATTGCGGTCTTTTTGTGGCTGATCGTCAGCGTATTGCTGTACCTGCTGCTGCGGCAACTCAAGCGGGTCGAACAGATCGAAACCCGCCTGCACCTCACGCAGTTCACCGTGGATGAAGCGCCCGACCTCGTGTTGTGGGCCGATCCGCAAAGCAAGCTCGCCTACGCCAACCGCAGCGCCAGCGTGCAGACGCATTACAACCAGTCCGAGTTGCTCACCATGCGCTTCGGCGATCTCTACCCGGACTTCGAAAGCCGGCGCTGGGATGCCTTGTGGGCTCAGTTGGTCCAGCAACGGCAAACGACGGAAACCACCCACCAGCGCGACCGTAACGAGCGCCTGCAGCCGGTTGAAATCACCTTCAACCTGATCGAGTTCGAGCAAGACGCCTACGTGTGCGCCACCGTACGCGACATCAGCGAGCGCCAGAACACCGAGCGCGAGCTGCGCCGCCACCGCGATCACCTGCAAGACCTGGTGCTGGAACGCACCGCCGAAATCCGCACCGTGCTCGATGCCAGCCCGCTCGCGATCATGCTGGCGGTGCGGCAGACCATCCGCCTCGTCAATCCGGCGTTCGAAACCCTGTTCGGGCATAACTCCAGCGCCGTCATCGGCCAGCCGTCGCACATGATCTTCGCCAGCCCAGCCCGTGGCAGCGAGCTGATCGACACCATCTGGAACCGCATCGATGAAGGCGGTGTGTATCGCGGCGAGCTGGAGCTTTACCGCAAGGATCACTCCGGTTTCTGGGCCATGGTCTATGCCAAGTCGCTGGTGCCGGGCGAGCGCAGCCGCGGCATGATCTGCGTGATCGAGGAAGTGACCGCACAGCGCATCGCGGCGCAGGCGCTACGCCAGTCCGAACGACTCAAGCGCACCATCATCGACTCCACCGCCGACGGTTTCCTGCTGATCGATGCCGCGCAGCACATCGTCGACGTCAACCAGTCGCTGTGCCGGCTGCTTGGCTTCCGGCGAGAGGACATGATCGGCCAGCGCCCGCAGGCACTGTGGGGCGAAAACGCCGACAAACTGTTCCCGCAAGAGCTGTTCCAGGGCGGCGGCGTACGCAACCACGCCGGCGAAATCATCCTCACCTCGACCCTGGATGAACCGCTGCCCTTCCTGGTCAGCTCGACCTCGATCAACGACGAAAACAACCAGCTCGAATACGCCTTCGCCTTCCTCACCAATATTTCGCACCTGAAGGAAATCGAGAAGAACCTGATGGATGCCAAGGAAGCCGCCGAAGCCGCCAACCTTGCCAAGTCGTCGTTCCTGGCCAATATGTCGCACGAGCTGCGCACGCCGATGCATGCCATCCTCAGCTTCTCCGAGATGGGCTTGTCGAAAATCAGCAAGGGCGAATCGGGCATCAGCCTGAACCGCTATTTCGAGCGCATCCACTCCAGCGGCAACCGGCTGCTGGTGCTGCTGAACGACCTGCTGGACATGTCACGCCTCGAAGCCAACAAGATGCCGTACGACAAGACCCACAACTGCCTGCAACTCGTCGTGCAGCAAGCCGCCACCGAAATCGGCTCGCTGCTCGCCAGCAAGCAGCTGCGCCTGAAAACCAACGACGGCACGCCGCCGCTTTATTCGGTGTTCGACAAGGGCCGCATCACGCAGGTGGTCGTCAACCTGCTCTCCAATGCCATCAAGTTCAGTCCGGACGGCACCGACATCGACGTCGGCTACATCCCCCTCAGCCTGTTCAACGACGGCCGCCCCGCCGTCGGCCTGACCGTGCGCGACCACGGCCCCGGCGTGCCGGACGAAGAACTCGACATGATCTTCGACAAATTCATCCAGAGCACCCGCGTGCGGGCGGCGGGCGGCACCGGTCTTGGCCTGTCGATCTGCCGCCAGATCATGGAAGACCACAATGGCACGATCGAGGCCAGCAACCACCCGGACGGTGGCGCGGTGTTCACCATCATGCTGCCTGCGGAGCGGGCGCTGCATTGATATGTAGGGCGGGTTAGCAGCTTGCTGCGTAACCCGCCGTATATGGGTGGCGAGGTATATGCAGCAATCGACTAAGGTTTTTACCGTGCTAGGCAAGCCACACCAGATTCGCTCCAATGGCCAGACGCCCTACCCAAATGGCATAGTTTCACCATGAAAGCGCTACTGATCGACGATCATGCCTTGTTCCGCGACGGTGTCGCACTCCTGATCACACACGAGTTTCCGCGGTGGCAATTGCTGCAAGCCGGCAATCTGGCCCAAGCGCAGGCATGCCTCGACCAGCATCCGGACATCGCGCTGGTCTTGCTGGATCTGGGCCTGCCGGACAACGAAGGGTTGGAGGGACTGGCGCTGCTGCGCGAGCATGCACCGGCATGCGCCTACGTGGTCATGTCAGCGAAAGACACGCGCGACACCATTCTGGCCGCCATCGAACAGGGCGCAGCAGGGTTCATTCCCAAGACCTCGCAGACCGGAACCATGCTGAGCGCCTTGCGTACGGTGCTTGGTGGTCAGGTCTATCTGCCACCGCTGTTGATCGGTACAGCGCCGCCGCCGGCCGAGCCGGGCCAGTTGGCCTCCAGCCAGCTCGGCTTGTCGCCCCGGCAAGCGGACGTCTTGCGGTTGCTGATCGAAGGGCGCTCGAACAAGGAAATCTGCCGCGCGCTCGGCATTGCGGAATCCACGGTCAAAACGCACCTGGACACAATCTTCCGCAAGCTGGACGCCAATTCGCGCACGCAGGCGGTGGTGGCGGCAGCGCGAATGGGGTTGCGGCTCGATCCGCCGCAGGATCAGGTTGCTTAAACCGTAGCCCGGACAGCTTGCCGGCCGGGGACTCACGTTCACCGTACACCCCGGCCGGTAAAACCGTCCGGGCTACGACGCTGCCAGCGTCACGCTCACCTCACTCAACCACCCCCGCAACGCCGCCGGGCTGACTGGTTTGTGCATCACCGGCAAGTTGCTATCCGCGATATTCCTCAGCTGCGCGGCCGTGACATCGCCGGTCACCAGCAGCGCCGGAATTTCCCTGCCAAACGCCGCATGCAACCGGCCAATCAACTCGACTCCGGTCTCCGTCGCAAACCGGTAATCGCACAGGATCGCATCCGGAATCCGCCGGGCTTGCTCAAGCTGCGCAAACGCATCCGCGCCATCTCGCGCCACCACGATATCTTCGCAGCCCCACGCCAGCAGCAGGCCCTCCAAGGCGAAACGGATTGGCTGTTCGTCGTCGATCACCAGCACCGACAAACCCTGGATGCTGGATGTGCTGGCAGAAGGTTGTACCAAGGTTGCCAATGCCGGTGCCGTACGCCGCGGCAGCACCAGCCGGAACACCGACCCCCGCCCCGGCCGCGATGCGACTTCGATCTGGTGGCCGAGCAAGACCGCCGTGCGGCGGACAATCGACAAGCCCAGGCCCAGCCCTTTGCTGCGATCCCGCTCCGGGTTGTGCAGCTGGACGAATTCCTGGAACACCTCATCCAGTCGGTCTGGCGGAATGCCGATGCCGGTATCCCAGACTTCAATCACGATCGAATCGCCCCGCCGGCGCGTATTCACCAGCACACCACCAGAACGGGTATAGCGCAGCGCGTTGCTGACGAGGTTATCCAGCATGCGGGTCAGCATGGTGAGATCGCTCTCCACCCAGTGCTGATGCCCGCGCACGCGCAAGGCCAAGCCATTGGCCGCCGCGAGCGGGGTGAAATCGCGCTCGATCCGCCCGAGGATATCGGCCAGCTGCAGCGTCTCCATGCGCGGGTGCTCGACCCCCGCATCCAGCCGGGACAGATCAAGAATCGCATTCAGCAGTGATTCCATCGCCTCGGCCGACTGGCTAATGCTGCTGACGACGGCCTTGGCCCCGCCATCGAGCGGGCGCTCGCCCAGCAAGCCGACCAGCAGACTCAGTGCATGCAAGGGTTGGCGCAAGTCGTGGCTGGCGGATGCCAGAAAGCGCGTCTTGGCCATATTGGCCTGCTCCAGTGCGCGGGTTTTGGCAGTCAGTTCCTCGACCAGTTGAGCGTTCTCGAAACCCAGTTCGATCGCTCGCACAAAACCGCGATGGAACGCCCGCCCGTAGCCGATCAGCGTCCACATCAGGATGGCGAAACCGGCCGAGATACTCCAATCGATGGTGCCGCCACGCATAGCGTAGATGACGGCCAGCGTGCCCATGCCGGCCACTTGATAGCCGTACAGCACGGGCAGGTGGTGGGCGTTGAACACGCTGCCAGCGGTGAAGACCACGCACAGCGCGAGCACCAGAAAGGCTTCGTAGGTGAAGTCACTGGACGTCGCCAACAGCACACAACTGGCCCAGGCCAGGCCCAGCACGACCGCCAGCCAGGCATAGGCATTCAAAAACTGCGTATCGCTCAGTTGCCGCAGCAAGCGCGGGAAAACCAGTTGCAGGCACAACAACGGCACCATGCCGCAAACCCACAGCAAAAGGCCGGCATGCGCGACATGCGCCCATTCGGCAAAGGTGATCACCGCCACCGCGCCAAATGATCCCAACACATCCGCCAGCGTGCCTTCGCTGAGCAAGCGGCGTTTTTCACCGGTAACGAGTACGCCCAGCGCGTCCTGTTCGAATGACTTCATCGTGGCTTCACCGCAGTTTTTTGCATGGCAGACAGATTCGCCGCCATCGATTGGCGTGGCATTGGCATATGAAAGATTGAAGACAGCCACTTAATGCCATAAGCATTATCGTCAATCCCCGCGCCGAGTTCCAATCCGGCAGGCCGGTCGATCACAAATCCCTTCTCCATTTGGTCGAAAGTGACTGCGCTGGTACGGGTCGATGCCTCGTCATCTGCGGTTTCACAGTAAGTTTTCCGGCGAACAAGCATCGCTGCGATGGACGCACCAACCCCGGCCGGTAAAACCGTCCGGGCTACAGGACGGTTTCTCTCCGGCCCATCAAGCCGCCTCAGCACTCACCCGAAACTTGCCGGTCAACCCGCCCAGCAGCCCGATGGTATGGCGCGTCTGGTCCACGCTGATCGACAAGCCCTGCTGGGTGCTTTGCATCGAACTGGCCACGGTGCCGATCACACTGGTGTCGTCCGCATACACGCGGCCGGATTCGGTCAGCTGCTCGATGGTGGTCAGGAGGGTATGCACGATCCGCTGCACCTCGACATTCTCGCCGGCCGAGGCTTCTGCCAGTTTCAAGCCCTCCTCCAGATGCTGCATGCTGGACTGCATGGTGGTCACTGCCTCGCCGGCCTGACCTTGCACTCGCTGGATCATGGCTTCGATTTCATGCGTCGACTGACTGGTGCGCTCGGCCAGTTTGCGCACTTCATCCGCCACCACGGCGAAGCCACGCCCGGTTTCTCCGGCTCGGGCGGCCTCGATGGCGGCGTTGAGCGCGAGCAGATTGGTCTGCTTGGCGATCTCCCGAATCAAACCCACCACCTGACCGATCTCACGTGTGCTCTGCCCCAGCTGCTCGATGGTCAGCGCCGACTGCCCAACCGTCTCGCGAATGGTCAGCGTTCGCTCGCTCACGGCGGCAAGTTGGCGGCGGGCAGCCAGCTGCTGCTCGGCCATCGCCGCCTCCATGCCACCCGCGTTCTGGCTAGCGTGGTCAAGCGCGGCCAGTTGCTGCTCGATGCCTTCGCGCGTGCGCTCAACCGTGCTGAACACCTGGCTGCTCGCCACCACGGTGGCGTCGTTGTGCTCGGCCATGGCCCGATTGTGGCGCTCCAGCACGTGGCTGACATGGATCACCTGGCTGAGCGTGGTATCGAGGTGATCGATCAGACTGTTCACCCACTGCGCCATCACGCCGGTTTCATCCGATTTGAGTTGAGTGCGGTCGATACGCAGCGTGAGGTTGCCATCGCCCTCGGCGATATTGCGCACCATGCCGGACATCCCCCGCAGGCGTAGCGCCAAGGGGCGGGTGAACAGCTGGCGGAAGGACAACGCGCCGCACAGCAGCAACAGCCCATGCACCAGCCCCATCAGCCAGACTGGCGGTGCCAACAACATCTGTACACCCCAGCCCACGCCACCGAGCAGCACTTGCACCGCCAGGAAACCCGCCATCAACTGGAAGCTGACCGAACGGTAGCGATACACCTCCTCCAGATCGGCCTCGCACATCATCCCCCAGGTATCGGGTGAACCCGGCAGCTGAAAGGTGACGCCCTTGCCGATCACCGGAATGTGGCGGTAATCGGAATAGCCGGGATAGGTGACGAACATGTTCTGACCATTGCGAATGGTCTCGCGCACGCCGGGATGCAGCTGACCGGTAGCCGGATCATTAAAGATCAGCTCGAACTCGGTGTGCTCTTTCACCCGCACCGTGCCAAAGGCGGTATGCACGCCATCCTTGAGGTTATCGCCACCACTGAAAGTCCGATCCTCGAACCGCGAACGCGATAGCGCCGTGCCTGGCGCTATCGACGGATCGAAGCTCGACCGCACCATGAACAGGTAGTTATCGCCCGATTCGTGAAAGATGTGCCCGGCTTCGCGCTGGATCAGATCGCCGATCACATCGTTGGGCACACGGGCGCACAGGCAGCCAAGCGTGTCGTTGCCAAGGCGGATCGGCCGCATGAACAAGAGCGTGACCGCATCATGAAAACGCGAAGAGCGCGGCCCGAGCGCCAAGGTAGCCGGATCGCGATATGGGCCATACAGGAATGGTTGCTGCAGCCCACGCGCCAGCGCATTCCGGTTCGGCCCGCCCTGCCCGGCCCGCCGTGCCGCGCTCGACACCAGCACGGCGTTGTCGGCCGACAAGATGAACAACTCGGTCACATCAGGCAATTCATCCCGCAAATCAGCCAGCAACTCCGCGTGCATGCCTTGCGGCAGGCTGGCCAAACGCCCCGCTGCGCCATCAAGGTTCTGCCACAGCTGCTCGGCCCACTGCTGCAGGATCTTGACCCGCGTGTGGGCAAAGCTGTCAAAGGTACTTTCGATGGCCGGATAGCGGTCATGGTTGAGGAAACACGCGCGGCGCATGGCCAGTTTGCCGGTGCGCCCCCACCATGGCAGCCAACTCTTTTCCCGCGCGCTCAATGCCATGCGATGGCTCGATAAATTCATGTGATCCCCTTTGCGTCTGACGTCATTCGGTCGTTACGTTTTCTTACAGACAGAGGCACGATGCGTGCCAGGAGTGGGAAGCCTGCATTGGCGGGCGCGTAGGGAGCGCAGGGGAAGGACTGAGCATGGCATTTGTCGTAAAACGATGCATAAAAACGCACCAATAAGGTGCAAAAATACCAATTTAATGGCCTTACATGCCATTTTTTGAGAAAGGCTTCAGTCACATTTTGTCTGAATCCGCCCAACCGCCCATCAAGGGATCGCTGTGACGGAACAAGCCCGCCATCCAGATCAGCCATTGCCGTGCATACTGAGCGATCCGATAACCTGACGATCGAATCGAGGCATTCATGGACCGATTGACTGGCATAGGCGTGTTTGTCGCCGCTGTCGATGAAGGCAGCTTTGCCGCCGCAGCGCGACGTTTCGGCCTATCCGCTGCGATGGCCGGCAAGTACGTCAGCGCGATCGAAGCAGAACTGAACGCGAGGCTGCTTCAGCGCACAACGCGCCGCCTTAGCCTGACCGATATTGGCCAAGGCTATTACGAGCGCTGCAAACAGATTCTCGACGCCTACGACGAAGCCAATCGCGAGGCGAGCGACTCGCAAGGCACCGCCCGTGGCGTACTGCGGATTGCCGCGCCGGTCACGTTCGGCGCAATGCATCTCGGCGAAGTCGTCGCGCGCTATCTGGAAGAACACCCGCAGGTCAACGTCGAGGTGTCACTGAGCGACCGCTACGTCGATCTGCTCGAAGCGGGCGTAGACATTGCCGTTCGGATCGGGCGTCTACGCGATTCCGGGTTGGTGGCACGCCGGCTGGCCCCGTGCCGCATGGTCATCTGCGCGTCCCCTGCATACCTTGAGCGTCACGGCACGCCGCGCAGCCCCGAAGACCTGCAGCAAGCCCAACGTCTCGCCTTCAGCGAGGCCGTGTCCGCCGGCGACTGGACGCTGGTCGATGCGCAGCAGCGAGCACACGTCATCGGTGGCCCGTGCCGGATGGCCGCGAACAATACCCAGATGCTGCTCGCTGCCGCGCTCGCCGGCGCCGGCATCGCCTATGGCCCGACCTTCGTATTCGGCGAGCAGATCGCGCGCGGCAAGCTCGTCGCCCTGCTGCCGGAGTACCACACGTCGGAGCTGGCAATCCAGGCGGTTTATCCGAGCGCGCGCCATATGCCGCTGAAAGTGCGCCACTTCCTCGACTATCTGGTGGCCGCCTTCGGCGACGAACCGCCGTGGGATCGCATTCAGCCGTAACTTGCGGTACGTGCGACGAATTCGCCAAGCCTTGCGAACCTCGGGTGGATCAACGGGTTCCGAGCGGGTTGGAGATGCGCAGTTTCCATGACCCGTCGCCGCCTCGTGCCATAACCTGCGTGGCTGTACCGCGCTCATCGATGTCTCGTCCGTCCGGCAACCGCCTGGTCAACGTCCAGTCGAGCAACACCAACGCAACGTCTTCGCTGACCAGCGAGAGCCGCACCTTGTTGTGCAGGTGAGCATCACCCGCCAATAGCGCCGAGAACTGGCGGCGCAATTCATGGATGCCGGTTGCCACGCTTTCGCCGTCCGCCATGCGCATCGTCGCGTTATCGCTGAACAAGCCGATCACGCCATCGATATCACCGGCGTTGAAATTGGCATCGAAGGCCACCGGAACCTGCTCTGGCGTAGATGGCAGGCCGACACCGTGCTCCAGTTCAGCCACGAACTGCCGGATGATCGCCGCGAGCGCGGACGGCGCTTCAAGCGGCGACAGGTGCCCCGTGCCCGGCAACACGTGCAAACGCGCACCTGCAATGCGGGGCAACAGTTCTGCCTGCAACGTTTCGACGCGCTCCACCTGATCCCGCTAGCCCGCAATCACGATGACGGGCACCTCGATGGCGGCAACGTCGCAGCTGATGTCCTCAAGCATGGCGGCATTGGGCCAGGCCGCCTTGGCTTGCGGTGCGCCGCGCAGGCTATCGGCGATCACCTGCTCGCGGCTGGCAGGTGCGAGTGCTTGTACCGTGAGTACGTTGTCCAGCACCCACTCGATGGATTCGCGTGAATCGTAGGCTTGGCTCATCGCTGCGCGCTGCTCGTCGGGAAGGACCATCGGCGAAGGCGGTGACGGCGCGACCAGCACGACGCCCTGCAGGCCGCGAGGACGGCGTGATGCGAGCAATTGCGCCACTTTCCCGCCCATCGAGTGACCAACCAAAACGTAGTGCTGCAGCTTCAGGGCTTCGATGACGCCCTGCGCGTCGTCAGCCAGATCGGCCATCGTGTAGCCCTGCTCGGGCGCGTCCGAATCGCCCCAGCCACGGTGGTCGGTAGCGATGGTTTGGTACTGGCCGGATAACTCGCTGACTACGCCGTCCCATGTGCGGGACGACCCACCCCAGTAATGAAGAAACACGAGTGCCAGTTTGCCGCTGCCCTGCGCCTTGACGTGAATCCTGATGCCGTTCGATTTGATTTCCATGGCGATGCTCCTCGCGAATGCCGACGATGATGGGGAGTCGAGTCGATTGGGCTCGAACCGTCGAAAGCATCTTGGATTACGCCGCTCTGTTTGATAATTGCCGCCTCATGATCAGCAGTCGATCATGCAGAGATCGAATATCGGTTGGTCATTCCGAATGGTTGTAGGCGCAGGCAAAAAAAATCCCGGACGGGATGTCCGGGATTTTTCATATCGAGAGCAAGAACAACACTTCGCGCTTTATTAGGCCGCAATGCGCAGCAGCGACCAGGATATCGGGCAATTCACGGGATCAATTCCGTGAATCGCCCGCCCCTTATTCCTGCGTTCAGTGCACCACCACCGATGTCGGATGCGTGTAGTAGTTGATCAGCTTGTTCGCCAACCAGCCATGGTCATCCGGGTTGCTGAAGTTCTTGATCACGTTGGTGGTGTTGCCACCGCCCCACAGGATTGCAAACACGTTGTTATTGGCGGCGAGCGTCAATTTGCCGTTATCGATGGCCCAGTTGTAATTGTTGGATTGGTTGTTGTACTCCAACAGATACTGCCGGTAATTCGAATTCGACGTTAAGCAGTTGTAGGCCGTCGCACCGCAAGCCACCGCGAAATTGCCGACAGCGGTATTGGTGTTGGTCGAGCTGGCCGTCCCCTGAATGATATTGCTCAGGGTCGAGGTCAGATTGCCATCGCCAAAGAAATACACCGGCGCGGTACTGAACACATATGAACCTGCCGTGCCGTTATACAACTCGGGCGTGGCTTCCGCGGTATTGGAAATATGCGAGCCCGGAATCTGCCACAGCATGATGGGGATATTGCTATTGGCCTGGCTGAACTGGCCGACTGCAGACAGGTAGTTATCCCACGAACGTGCGTTGTACAGGGTGGCCGATCCTGGCGAGGCGCTGTCGTCCATTTCATAGCGATCGAACAGGAAGAAATCCGGCCCGGTCGCACCGCCCATGACAATGGCTCCCGGCGCGTTGGTATTCAACCAATTGGAAACCGGGGTCGAGAACGTCGACGCAATCTGCGCGCTGGTCAGGTTCTGATGCAGCCAGAAACCGGAGCCGATCGCCCACATATTGTCCTGCCAGCCAAAGGTCACGGTGCCCTTCGGTGCCAGTGCGCGGATCAGCCAGTTGTTGGCCTGCACCCAGCCCGCAAACCCAGCCGGGAAGGTCGGCACCACATAGGTGGCCTGATCGTAGGTCGGGCTGCTCACGCAGGCATTGAACCACGCCCCAACTTGGCTGCTGGTTGTTGTGCCGCCAATCGTGTTGTTGAGATTCGAATTCCAGAACGGGTCGTTCTGACCATCGAAGCTCCACTCCGGATAACCATCCACCAGCATGTTCTTAAGAATCTGCACCGGATTGCCGGTATAGGTCTTGCCGATGTAGGTCGCATGCCCCAAGCCGTTCGGATCGGAGGTATTGGTGTAGCTGCGTGACGTCGTCATCAGGCACAGTGCTTGCGCGACTGCCTTGTTGGTCGCGCCGGCCGGCAAGGCCGCATTCACCGAGCTGATATAGCCATTCTGCTGAATTGCGCCCAGTAGATCCGGGTTCATCAACAGCGAGCCGTAGTAGCTCTTGCCGCCGTAGGTCACCGGGTAGCTGGCCAGCATGAGGGCATCCGCAGCCAGACCGGCCAGGTGGCGGCCCATCATGTAGGTGGCGGTCGGTTGCGAGGTGCTTGCGCCAGCGGTGGTATTGGTGAAGTCATCGAAGTTCTGACCGCCGCTCATCTGCGCGGTGTATTCCACGATCGCCACCCGTGTTGCGTGGCTATTGATCGCGCTGAGCGTATTGAAGTCATTGGTCATGCGGTAAGCGTTGGTCGGGGGGTCGATGACACCCGGATCGCCATTGCCATTCACGCCCGCGTATTTGAAGACGACATCGACCGGCTTGCTGCCAAAGTCATCATTGCCGCCGGTGGAAGTCGCGGTCGGCGCAGTGATGTTCGGGCCACCCACCGCGCCCATGGCGATATACGACGGCCAGCCGGATACAGAACCGCCCGATGCGACCGGAGTCGGGGTCGGGGTTGGCGTGGCTGTAGGTGCTGGCGTGGCTGTTGGCGTCGGCGTTGCGGTCGGCTTTGGTGTCGGGGTTGGCGTAGCCGTCGGCTTGGGCGTTGGGGTTGGTGTAGCTGTCGGCTTGGGTGTCGCAACCGGAGTGGGTGCCGGCGTCGGGGTCGCCGTCGGTTTCGGTGTTGCAACCGGCGTCGGTGTCGGCGTGGCAGTTGGGGCCGGTGTCGGAGTGGGAGTGCCGCCAGTGGCCACGCCCAAGTCTTTCCACAGGGCGGTGGTCGTCGGGTTCCAGCCGGTGCTGGTGTAGTCGGTCTGGTTCACCAGCGCCTGATAGTTGTGGCCCTGGTAGGACACGATGGTGCCAGCGGTGTAATACACATCGGCTTGCCAAGCCGGATAAGCGGCAT
This sequence comes from Andreprevotia chitinilytica DSM 18519, assembly GCF_000711875.1. Classification (GTDB taxonomy): domain Bacteria; phylum Pseudomonadota; class Gammaproteobacteria; order Burkholderiales; family Chitinibacteraceae; genus Andreprevotia; species Andreprevotia chitinilytica. Next base: position 261,504 of record NZ_JONM01000003.1, on the reverse strand, counting down.
AGGCGACCGCCGCGCTCAACATCACAGCCATCAGGCCGGTGGCCTGAAGATGAAAACGATTCATGGGCTCTACTCCTCCAGATTGCTTTGGTTTTTTTGTATTGACTGCGTACTGCAAAAAACCGGCCGCACTATCGTACGACCGGTTCGAATGGCTACTCAGGTTTTAGGCGACTTATTAAATTGCAACTTATGGCCGCGTCTTATAGGTGCGCGGTAGGCGGAACGGCTGCCAACCCGAAACGGGTCGGATACGACATAAAACGACGGCTCTCCATCTTCTTTGACGTAACTGGCGTTATTCCCACCATCCAATTGGTATTGACCGGACTCCATGCAGTAGTCAACATGGAGAAAGCTTATGGATGCCTTCCCGGATATCTGATCGATCACAAATGCAGTTGCAACTGCAATGGCGGCTATTACTGCGCGCACTCGGATAAGACGTCAAGACACATGACCCTACCGTTTGTCTGCCATTCAATTCAATTCATAGTAAGCAAACAAGAAAGCTACGTAGCGAACCAGATTTGTGCTGTTGCACCACAACAAGGCATGCGTCAATCACGCTTTAATGCCAATTTAATTGGCGATGCACCATATTGCATAGCAGCATTAATGAATGCTGTTGTATGTCTACACACGGGGTTTATGTAGTTTTTATGAAAAAACTACACAAATATTTTCATGGGTTTACTGATTTTCAGGCAGATATGCATTGCCGCACCGTGCATTGCCAAAGGCCCGCCTTACAAAAATTTCGCATTTAAGTCACGACGGTTTGTAAATACGACTTCCCTGGCAGCCGCGATAAATGGGCTTGCCCCCAGCGCGGAAACTGACGAGATATGCGTCGCAACTGGTATCAACGCAGCGATGGTTTTGCAGCGCTGAACCAGACCGAAATCAGGCACCGCACAGCCAATCCAGCGCTATCCGGCTCAAACCGCCACCCGCGCCGCCACCCACCCTGCCACCTGTGTCGCCGGCATCGGCCTGGCAATACCGTAGCCCTGCGCGATATCGCAACCGGCATCGCGCAGCCAATCCAGCTCGGCATTGGTTTCTGCGCCTTCGGCCACGACCTTGAGGCCCAGTGCATGACCGAGGCCGATGGTGGAGCGGACGATGGCGGCATCCTTGGGCGAGGTGGTCAGGTGCGTGACGAAGATCTGGTCGATTTTCAGCTCATGCACCGGCAGGTTCTTCAAATAGGCCAGCGAGGCTTGCCCGGCGCCATAGTCGTCGATCGAGAGTTTGAAGCCGGAATCGGCCAGATCGTCGAGATGGGCCAGCGCCAGGGCCGGGTCTTCCATCAGCGCGCTTTCGGTGATTTCCAGGCACAGGCTTTCGGGCGGCAGCCGGTGGGCGCGAACAAGATGCTGCACTTGCCCGACCAGCACCGGGCTGAGCAGATCGAGTGCGGAGAGATTCACCGACGGCGACAGGATCAGCCCGGCGTGTCGCCACGCGGCAGCTTGCCCGGCCACCCGGTTGAGCAGCCACGGCGTGATTTCGCGGATGAAGCCGGTCTGCTCGGCAAAGGGGATGAACATGCCCGGCGGCACCATGCCACGGGTGGGGTGCTGCCAGCGCAGCAGGGCCTCGGCGCCGATGATCTGGTGGCTCGCCAGATCCAGCTTGGGCTGGTAATAGATGACGAATTCATCGCGGGCGAGTGCATCGCGCATTTCGCCGATCAGCGACAGTTGCTCGTGCGGCGGATCGTGCTCGACCGCTTCGGACAACATCACGCCAACCTGCTTTTTCTTCGCCGCATACATTGCCAGCTCGGCCCGGCGCAACAAGGTGCTGACGTCGTTGCCATCGCGTGGATAGAACGACAAACCGAAGCTGCCACCCACATCCAGCCGCTGCCCATCGATCAGGATCGGCACGCGCAATCCGGCGAGCAGGCGTTCGGCCAGCGCAGACCCCACGCGCTCGTCCGCCTCTGGAATCAACAGCGCAAATTCGTCGCCCCACAGGCGGGCCAGCAGTACGCCAGGCGGCACGATGCGGGCCAGGCGGGCGGCGACTTCGGTCAGTAGCCGATCGCCGACCGGGTGACCAAGGGCATCGTTGATGAGCGCAAAGCGGTCGAGATCGAGCACCGCCATCGCGCCATGCTGGCTGGACCTGGCATCGAACTCCTGCAGCAGGCGGGTGCGGTTCGGCAGCCCGGTCAGCGCGTCTTCATAGGCCAGCTTGAGGATTTTCTGTTCACGCGCGGCAATGCCTTCGCGCATCTGGTCAAAACTGCGGGCCAGCTGGCCGATCTCGTCCGGCGGCAGATCGCGTACGGGCTGCGCGTAGTCACCGGCCGCGATCCGGCGGGCTTCCATCGCCAGCGTGTTGACCGGGCCGGCAATATGCCGGGCGAGCAGATAGCTGCCGATGCAGAACAACACCATGCCGCCCAATACGATGGTCACCAGAGCGATCAGCAGCGCGTTGAATGGGGCCTGGACTTGCTCTTGCGCCCGCTGCAAGACCACGACGAGATTGCGTTCGATCGGCAAAGACAAGGTGCGGTAGTGCGCATCACCAAGCTGCAGGGTCAAGGCTTCGCCATCCAGCACGCGCCCACCTGCGCCTCGGTCGGACTCCAGCGCCGTGCGCTGATCCGACGCCAGCGACGATGCCAAGACCTGTGTCGCTTCGTTGCTCACCGCCATCACGCTCACGGCCAAACCCGTCGTCACGGCCAGATCGTGCGCCCAGATATCGTCGACCGGGAAACCCATCGCCACCCAGGCAATCTGCCGGGGCGCAAGAATGGGGACGATGACGATCTGGTAGAGCTTGCCGTCGGCCAGTTTGCGGAATCCGGCCCGTTTACCGTGCTCGATCGCTTGTTGCAGCAGCTCGGGGAATGGCTGCTCACCCTCGCGGGTGCCGGCAATCGCCCGGCCATCGAGCCCGATTGCCAGCATCACCTTGGCGCCGATGCGCGAGCCGTGGTTTTGCAGTACCGAGGCGATGGTGGCCTTGTCTTGCGTGGCGATGGCTTCGCGGAAGCCGAAATCGGCGGACAACACCGCTGCCGTGGTTTCCAGCTGCGTGCGTTTCTGCTCGACCAGTTGCTGGAAAATCCGCGCGCCGGCATCCAGCTCGCGTTGCATCTGCGCGGCGACGATGCTCTGGCTGCGATTGGCGACCAAAGCCAATACCAATGCCATCACCAAGGTGAGCAGGCCGATGAAGACGACCACGATGCGGCGCTGCAGGGACCGAAACACCATGGATGACCTCGGGGGCTGGTCTCGACGAAAACTCAGTAACTATCGCGATCTGCACCAAGCGGCGGCTTGGGTTTGACGATGCGCGGCGCGATATCGAGCGTCAGGTTGGCCTCGCTGCTCTTGCTGCTGATCTCGAATTCGCCCGTTGCTTGTTCTTTCTTCTGTCGCGGGTGCCAGACACGCAGCCGGTACTTGCCGGGCGGCACGGCATCGATCCGGGCGCGGCCGGTGGCATCGGTCTTGGCGAAGTAGGGGCTATCGACCACCAGCACATAGGCTTCCATCCAGTCGTGGATATTGCAGCCCAGCACGACTTCGCCCGGCTTATCGAACAGGATCGGTTTGGCCGGTTTATCCGCGCCATAGAGTTTGACTTCGAAGACCTTGGGCGGTGAGAACGAATAGATGTGGTGCTTGAACGGATCGCGATTGGGGAAATCGATGTCGGAGCCGGTCTGCACGATGGTGAGGTAGGGCTTGAACTCGCGGTCTTTCTGCTCGATCACCGCCTGCTTGTGTTTGGGCGGCACGGTGCCGGACAAAGGCTCCAGCACGACCGCCGCATCTTCGACCGCGAAGCCGGCGGGGCTCGTCACCCGTGCGATCAGCCCGCCGCCCTGCGCCGGCCGCGCCATGACCACACCGGCGCTCGCGACCACCAGCAACCACGCTGCCAACCAGCTCGCCCGCCCGTCCCCGCACCAGCGATCTGTCATTCGTCCACCTTGAGCGATGGCGCGATCTGCCAGATTTCCGTGGTCAAGACCCCTTCGCGATAAACGAACAGATGCCAGACCTTGGTCGGCGTTTTGCCGCCGTATTCGGCCTTGGCTTCGAGCGAGACCCCTTTCGGGTTGCCGTAGACTTCAATTTCACCGGTCTTGGCCGGGCGCGGCTTGCCATCGTTGGCGGCGATGAATTTCTGCCAGACAGCACGGATTTCGGCCTTGCCGCGATAGCGCCCTTCCAGCCCGCCGCCCACCCAATCCATATACGCATCGTCGGCATAATCACGCATCAATGCATCCAGATCGCCGGCCGCAATCGCCTTGAGATGCGCCTTGCCCTTGGCTTCGTCCATCGGGCCCGCCGTGGCCTGCCCGGCAATCAGCAACAGCGCGCACAACATGGTTTTGAATGCAGTTTTCATGTGATCACCCTTCCACGATTTCGAGAACAATCTGGCGAAAGCATCCCGCAATGACCCGACCTGCCCCAGCAGATTTGCGACATTCCAGTGTTGGCCGGGCGTATGCCATCGTCAAGGAAGAAACCGTTCGCCGGAAGCCAGCGATCATCCCCGGCCGATGACAGGTGTCAGTGACCGGCGCAAAAGCAGCCACAACACCGCCGAGCTACCGTCAGCCGGCTCAAACCGTGTTGTCTTCCCCGCCATCGCTGCAGCGATGTGCCATCTTGTGAAGGGATAGCCCTGCAAAGAGCCGCATCATGGATACACCCGAACTCTCGCCAGAACACCGGGAGATGCTGGAGAAAATCGAAGCGTCAAGACATTCCGATCCACAGGCGGCGCGTGACCTGTGCGAGCAGATTTTTGCCGCATCGCGCAAGAAGTGGCAGCCGCTGGCCCACGTGAAGGCGGCGGAATACTACGCAATCATCCTCGATCACCAGGGCCGCTCGCGCGAGTCGATCGACATGCTGTTCGAGGCCCTGCAGGCGGCCCAATCGGCCCACTTGTTCGCAGGCGAAGCACATCTGCTGGAAGGCATCGCGCGCGGCTATTACACCGCGGGTGAATATCGGCTGGCCATTTACTACTGGGCACGCTGCATCGAGATCGCGAATCTGGCCGGCAACGAGGCGCGCACCTGGATGCTGGCCAAGGTCGGGCTCGGGGCCGTCTACTACGCGCTGGAGGACTACGCCGCCGCGCTGGAGATGCATGAAGCCGCCGCGAGCCGCATCCCGGAAGTCGATGACCCCTATCTGGAAGCCAAGATCATCATCAACCTGGGAGTCGATCGCATTCCGCTGGGGCAGCAAGACGAAGCCGCCCCCCTATTCCAGCAGGCACTGGTGCTTTGTTTGCAGCATGGCTATGCGGACTATGCCGCTGAATGCTTCTTCCATCTTGGCGAGCTGGAAACCCTGGCGGGCAAGCTTGACCTGGCGGCGGACCATCTGGATCAAGCCTTGCTCAGCGCTCGCAGCGTGAGCTATCGCTGGTGCGAATCCAAGGCGCTGGCAGCTTATGCAGACGTCTACGCCCTGCGGGGCGATGCCGAGGCAGCGCTGGAACATATCTTCATCGCCCAAGCCATCGCCCGGCAGTACGGCCTGTTGCACATGCTGGTGCACCAACACTTTGCCGCCGCCAACTATGCCGAGGCCGCCGGCAATCTGTCCTTGTCGCTGGCGGAGTTCCGGGCGGGCCATGACCGCGAGCTGGAGCTGCATGCAGCCAGCAGCGCGACACGGCAAGAGGATCTGGAAAACAAGGCCGGCTTGCGGCCCAGCGCCAGCCGCATGCTGGTGGAGCTGGCCAACAACCGGCTGATCGACGACGGCGTGCTCGATGAAGTCTTCGAGCTGCTCACCGCGCAAGCCTGCCAGATCATGGGCATCCAGCGTGCTTCGGTGTGGCTGCTTACCCCTGCCGAGCAGGAAACGGTCGAATTGAAATGCGCCTGCCTCTATATCGCCAGCGAGCAGGCCTATGGCACCGAGCCCGCCTTGCTACGCGACAAATACCCGGCCTTCTTCGGCTGGCTGGACGCCCCGGACGCACTGCTCGCCCATGATGCCATCCACCATCCCTATACGTGGGAACTGGCCCCGGACTACTTCACGCCGCATGGCATCAAGTCGCTGCTGGCCTTTGCCATCCGCTCTGCCGGGCACATCGCCGGTTTGATGTGTTTCGAGCATATCGGCCTGCAACGCAACTGGACGCCGGACGACGCTTTGCATGGCAGCCAGTTGGCGGACATCGCCACCCGCGCCTTGGGAAATCACGAGCGCAAAAAATTCCAGCGCCTGATCAAGACCCTCAACTTCCGGCTGACCCAAGCCAACGAAGCGCTGGAAGCCAAGGTCAAGACCCGCACCGCCGCGCTGGAAAGCGCCAATGCCGAACTGCATCAGGCCATGGACAAGCTAGTGCAATCGGAAAAGCTCGCCTCACTGGGCAGTCTGGTGGCGGGGATCGCCCATGAATTGAATACCCCGCTGGGTTGCGCCATGACCGTCGCTACCACCTTGAATGACGAAACACGGGTCTTCACCCAGTTGCTGCAGGACGGCCAGCTACGCAAGAGCGATCTGGAAACCTATATGCAGAAATGCGGCGACGGCGCGGTGTTGCTGGAGCGAAACATCCATCGCGCCAACGACCTGATCAGCAACTTCAAGGAAGTCGCGATCGATACCACCAGCATGCGCCGCCGCGTGTTTGATCTGCGTGTGACCGTCAACGAAGTCCTCGCCACCCTCACGCCGCTGTTCAAGCACACGCCCTACGCCATCAAGACCGACATCCCCGAGCAGATCATGCTGGACAGCTATCCCGGCCCGCTGGAGCAAGTGATCACCAATCTGGTCACCAATTCCCTGCTGCATGGCTTTGACGGGCGCAAGCACGGGCATGTGCACATCTGGGCCACCGCACCCGGCAGCGCCAGCGTGGTGCTGCATTACGAAGACGATGGGCGCGGCATTCCTGCCGAGCTGCTCAAGCGGGTGTTCGATCCATTCTTTACCACCCGGCTGGGCGAGGGTGGCAGCGGGCTGGGCTTGTATCTGGTCTACAACCTGGTCACCAACGTCATGGGCGGCGCGGTAAAACTGACCAGCGAGCACAATCGATTTACTCGCTTTGAACTGACGCTGCCGCTGAACCCGGCCGTGCCGGACGGCGAACAGGGCCTGTCACCGTTTGGCAGCGGCGTCAGGTGATCGGCCACGCCTGAGAACCTGTTCACGATCTGTCGCGAGAGGCCCTCAGCGGGGTGAAGAGCAGCGCAAAAACCGGAGTGTACTTTTTGTACATGAGGATTTTGAGCAGCGCATGAGCCCCGATCAGGGCTTCGCAGCAAGATCGTGAACAGGTTCTGACGCGCGTTTCACGGCCGGAGAAGGCTTGAATCAGGTACAATCGCGCGTTTTTCGCAACGAATTCAACGCCATGCCCGATATCGCCCGCGAAGTAGCGCGCCGCCGCACCTTCGCCATCATCTCCCACCCGGATGCCGGTAAAACCACGCTGACCGAAAAGCTGCTGTACTTCTCGGGCGCGATCCAGATGGCCGGCACCGTCAAGGGCAAGAAAGGCGGCAAATTCGCGACCTCCGACTGGATGGAAATCGAAAAGCAACGCGGCATTTCGGTGGCCTCGTCGGTGATGCAGTTCGACTACCGCGATCACGTGGTCAACCTGCTCGACACCCCCGGCCACCAGGATTTCTCGGAAGACACCTACCGCGTGCTCACCGCCGTGGATAGCGCGCTGATGGTCATCGACGCCGCCAAGGGCGTGGAAGCGCAAACCATCAAGCTGTTGAACGTCTGCCGCATGCGCCATACGCCCATCGTCACCTTCATGAACAAGTACGACCGTGAGGTGCGCGATTCGCTGGAACTGCTGGACGAAGTGGAAAGCGTGCTCAACATCCGTTGCGCGCCGGTCACCTGGCCGGTCGGCATGGGCAAGACTTTCCGCGGCGTGTATCACATCCACAAAGACCAGGTGATCATCTTCAAGGCCGGCCAAGGCCCGCTGGACGACGTGGAAATCATCGAAGGCATCGACAACCCGCGTCTGGACGAACTCTTCCCGCTGGAAATCGATAACACTCGCATGGAACTGGAACTGGTGCGCGGCGCATCGCACCCGTTCGATCTGGAAGAATTCCTCGCCGGCACGCTCACGCCGGTGTTCTTCGGCTCCGCCATCAACAACTTCGGCGTGCGCGAGATTCTGAACGCGCTGGTCGATTGGGCTCCTGCCCCAGCCGAACGCGATGCCACCGTGCGTAGCGTCGATCCGGCCGAAGAAAAGTTCTCCGCCTTCGTGTTCAAGATCCAGGCCAACATGGACCCGAGGCACCGCGACCGCATCGCCTTCATGCGCGTGTGTTCCGGCGAATTCACCCGTGGCATGAAATTCAAGCATCTGCGTTTGGGCCGCGACGTAGCGGCGAACTCGGTCGTGACCTTCATGGCGCAAGGCCGCGAGCAGGTCGAAGAAGCCTACGCCGGCGACATCATCGGCGTGCCCAACCACGGCAATATCCAGATCGGCGATTCGTTCAGCGAAGGCGAAGCACTGGCCTTCACCGGCATCCCCTACTTTGCGCCGGAGCTGTTCCGCATCGTGCGCATCAAGAACCCGCTCAAACTCAAACAGTTGCAGAAAGGCTTGCAGCAGCTGGGCGAAGAAGGCGCGGTGCAGGTGTTCAAGCCACTGAATGGTTCGGATCTGATCCTCGGCGCGGTCGGCGTGCTGCAGTTCGAAGTCGTCGCCAGCCGTTTACTGAACGAATACGGCGTGGAAGCGATCTTTGAATCCACCAGCATCTACACCGCACGTTGGGTGACGTGTGATGACTCGAAAAAGCTGGTCGATTTCGAGAACAACCTCGGCAACAACCTCGCGCGCGATGCCGCCAACAGCCTGGCTTACCTCGCCACCAGCCGGGTCAATCTCGACCTGACGCAAGAGCGCTGGCCGGGGGTGGTGTTCCATTCGACACGTGAGCATGCGGTGACGCTGTAAGCGCCCCTGCCCTCGCCGCCGCAATGCAAAACAGCCCGCAAATGCGGGCTGTTTTATTTCGCCACTACGAATCCAATGATTCTTGATGGCGACTCACTCAATCAACCACCTTGGCAAGCGCGTTGGCAGCTGGAATAGCTCGGCGTACACATGCTGTAATTGCCGTTGTTCACGCTCAAGCAGGAATACAGCGCGCTCGTGCAGCTAGCGCTGCAAGAAGGGTCCGATGCGCCGGCCAGACCAGCAGCGAATCCAAAACCAAGAATCAGAGCGATCAACTTCTTGTTCATTTGTTAGCCTCAATATGGGTGGATTTAACAAGCATTTTTTTGCAGTACGGCATACCGTACGAAGTGGGATTAAAAATACCAATCCCGAATAAAGGCCAATGAAATGGCTCTCGTTATTGAACAACGTTCACTTGGATTCGTTCAACAAGCCGAGTGCGGCGTCGAATTCACCCGGATTGAACCCGGTGATTTTCCGGTTGCCGATCAACACCACCGGGAAGCGGCTTCCCCCCAGTTGGTCGAATTGTTTTTTTGCCGCCGGCTGCTTTTCAACATCCAGATCCAGATAGGCAATATGTTTCGATTTGAGATACTCGCGGGCCTTGGCGCAGAACGGGCACCACGCCGTGCCATAGAGCACAACCTTCGTCGCCGGATTGGGATAAAAGGCGTGATAATCGCCCGCCTCGTGGCCGGGTTTGAACCAATCGGCCGCATGCGTTGCGGCATAACCACCGCCCAAGCCGATAACGAGAAACAGCGCATAACCAATTACGGATTTAAAAATACGACTCACCGGATCGACCTCATATTGTTGTATTTGCTGTTCAAACCGCTTTTGGTGCAGCAACAGCGTGTAATTCGGAACATTCGGAAATGGATAGACAAAACCCTTCCCGTTACAGCATTTAGCAATGCTGGAAGCTATCGGCAGGCACGCGCGAGCCCACCCGCTTGCAATAACAAACAGTTATTTCATTTTTTACGAATGCGATTCAAATAAAAGCACTGCTTTCGAAGCTGCCTGCATAGCGACAGCAGCGCGGATCGGGATAAGCAAACCGAGTGCGAACGACAGCTTTCTTCAAGGCCATCTGTTTAACACAAGGCCGAACATGCTCATGTCATATTTCGCGAAAAAATATATCACACAAAATTTTGCATGCGTAAATATATTTTATTACTTACGAAATTTTATAGAAAGATTCAAATTGGTATGCATCGCGCCGGAGCAGCACCGAGGCGAGATCGACACCCGGCAACAAAACAGCCCGCTTCATGCGGGCTGTTTTGTTTACGGCCAATCACATCACGCATCACTGTAGGAACAGCGTCCCCACCGAAATGTGCGGCCAATCGATGCCGACGAAATTGAGCGTCACGTTCTGCGTGTATTGCAGCACGTGGAACGGCCGGCCCGTAGGCGGCTTCACCGTTTCGATCCAGAACGTCGTCGTCACGTTCGTTGCAGCCGCGTTGTTGTTCTCGGCATTTTTCAGGAACGGGATATTGAGCACGCCGATATCCGGCCGGGATGTCGCCTCCAGCACCACCGTCTCGACGATATGCTTCTTGAATGGCGCAATCGCAGCTTCCAGAAACAGGTTCGGGTTTTTGACGATGGCCCGATCAGTGAATGGCTCCGGCAACGGCATGTTCTGAAATGGCATCAGGTAATCGAGCGGCAATTGCCCGCCGCCCACCTTCGTCGGCGCGGTATTGGCCTCGGCGAAATGCGGCTTGCCATCCGGCGAGTGGAAGCTCTTGCCCACCAGCAGGATCGACGTGCCATGCGGAATCGACGCTTGGCGCACGATCGATGCTGATGCCGGCGGCACCGATGTCTCCGGCACGTTCAGCCAAAAGCCCGGCTCCAGGTGGAGCGCCTCGCCGGTGTTGCTGTCCGAAATGGATTGAAGATAGTGCAGGCCGAACAAATTGATGTCGTCCTGACCCTTTGATGAATCATGAGTCAGCTCCGAGCCCCGGTTGGGCACCGGGCCGCCGATGGGTTTGAACTCGATGGTTTCAAGCGTGGCATTCATCAGCAACCGGAACAGGCCCGGCCCGGTGCTGGGCGGGTTGCGGTCAAAATCCGGCAAGGAAATCAGGTTGAACCCCTTGCCCACCCACCGGCCCGTCAAGCCGGATAGCAGGCCGAGTTGTTCTGCCTCTTCGGATACGGAAAGACCACTGCGGAATCGTTCGATCACTTGCTGCTCCTCGGGTGATTTGAATCAATCGGGTAATTAATATGAATACATACAAACATGCGTCAGGATATTTATATGGAATATCCGATATATTCATACACCATAATTACGCTATTAATTCAAACCACTGCGGATAGTGGCAGCACACTATGCGGCCCCATCCTACAAAAACGCCCTCTCCCCCGGCCCCTCTCCCGTAAACGGGCGAGGGGAGACAAGCGCGGCTCAGCCTAGTTGGAACCATTGCAGCATCAAATAACGTCACCCTCTCCTTCAAGGAGAGGGCTGGGGAGTAGATGGTCTGCCCCCCCTTTCAAAAGCGCCCCGCCAGCCAGACCGGCACGGGGGTTTCGGGGATCGAGTGTTTGAGGGCTTTAGCCCGAGTTTTCGATTCCCGCCTGTGACGGGCTGGCTGGCGGGGGAATCTGGCGCTTGCGCCAGACGCTTTTGCAGGGTCGCCTTTCTTGGCTTACTTTCTTTGGCGAGACAAAGAAAGTGAGTCGGCCTGCGGGACGAACTCCCGCTTGTAATGCTTTTAATCGCGCCATCGGCGCTAAAGCCCGTCCGCCAGACGGAACCGGCATGTAACGCCTTTACCTGCGCCAACGGCGCTTGACCTCTATGCCCGCAACATCCCCCACGCCATCCGCACCAACTCATCCTCAAACTCCCGCGTCCCCAATAGCGGCGAATTCTCCAGCGAGGCGCTGCGTATCGCGCCCATCACCGCCCGGCTCAGCACAAAAATCATCGCCGGGCTAGGTGGGCGCAGCGCTGGCGAGTTGAGCTGACTCATCGCCAAAGCGATCTGCTCCGCCCCTTCGCGCATGGCCTGGATCACGTTTTCGTGATGATCCATGCGCCAGGCCAGCCGGATCATCGCCCGCTTGGCACTGCCGCCAGCACCAAAGGCTTCGATCAACATGCGGATGCGTTCGCGCAGGATGGTTTGCGGATCGGCCTTCTCTCGCACCGCCCGCTCCAGCATCTGCTGTATCTCGTCCATCGCCTTGCGGCGGCTCCGGTTGATCAGCGCCAGCAGGATCGCCTCCTTGGTCGGGAAGTACTGATACAGCGTGCCGATGGAAAAACCGGCCTTTTGCGCGATCTTGTTGGTCGTCAACGATGACTCACCCTGCTCTTCGACAATCTGAGCAGTCGCCTCGAAAATCGTCTCGATCGTGCGTTGCGCACGATCCTGGCTTGGCTGTTTACGCATGTTTTGCGCGGCATCGCCGCGATGGCTGTTCTTCGGTGCGGGCATGATTGAAAACTGAGCATTAAGCGAGTTGAGGCCACCGGCCGGAAACTGAACAATGCTCACATTCACCACGACAATCAAGCCGCGCATCATGAACCAGACGCCCTCCCCACTCCTCGTCCGCAAACTGGCCATCGATCTGTCACGCGGCTTTGCCCGGCACTGGCATGGCGGCGATGCGTTTCTGAGCATGTACTACAACGCCTTGTCGATGAGCTTTCCGGTCGGCGAGCAGTTTTTCATCGATTCCGTGCGTGCCGGCATCGCGTTATTGCCAGATGATCCGCAGCACGCCGAGCTGCGCGAGATCGTCCGCCAGTTTGTCGGGCAGGAAGCAACACACCGCCACCTGCACCACCTGTACAACACACATCTGGCTCATCAAGGTCTGGTCAACCACGTGCAACATTGGACTGCTTGGCGCATCGCGCTTTGCCGCAAATACAACCTGCACCCGCTGCACCAATTGGCGATTACCGCGGCCTTTGAGCACTGCACTGCGGTCTTTGCCGATGGCACCTTGCGGTATCAAAACTGGTTCGCCAACGCCGATCCGACCATGCAAACGCTGTGGCGCTGGCATGCGGCGGAAGAGACCGAGCATAAGGCGGTCGCCTTCGATCTCTATCAAACCCTGGGTGGCAACTACATGCGTCGCATCGCCTGGTATCTGTACGTCGTCGTGCTGTTTTCGCTGGAAGCGACAGCACAAACCGGGCTCAACCTGTGGCGCGATGGCAGTTTGTTCAAACCGGGTAGCTGGTGGTCGGCGACGAAGCTGTTGCTGGGCCGAAATGGCGCGCTGTGGCGTTGCAGTGGGCCGCTGCTGGCCTATTTGAAACCGGGGTTTCATCCGAACGATCAGGACAACCGGCAGCTCGCAGCGCAATGGCTGACGGACAACGCCACGAGCTGGCAGAGTGCACAAGCGCATTGAGCCCATCGACCTTGCCGGCGCGGCGTGTTCCTGCAAGGTTGAGCAGTCCAGCTATGGCCGTATCAACGGCAATGGCCCCGAAGCGCCGGTCTGCTCGAACGTCTTGCGGGTCACGAAGGAAACGCCGGTATCGATATTCTTGTTGTCGGGCTTTTCACCGTTCATCACCCGATACGCCATCGTCACCCCGGTGTAGCCGATCTCGAACGGGCGTTGCACGACCACGCCGTAGAGTCCCCCCGTTTGTAGCGACTGACGGAAGAAGTCGTTGAGATCGAAGCCGATATGCACGATGCGCGCTTTTCGGCCCAGATCCTGCAGCGCGGAGATGACGCCATAGGTGGTCGATTCATTCGGCGTGAATACGCCATCCACCGGCACGCGCAGCTGGCCAAGGATTCTTGCCGCATTGGCCCGGGCCTCGCCGACCCCGGAGCCGATGTATTGATCCACCACGACATCCAGTCCGGCGCTTTTGGCGCTTTCGATAAAGCCGGCTTCTCGCTGGTCGGTCGAAGGGATGCCCTTCTTGAGCCGCAGGACGGCGACTTTTCCTTTCCCGTTCAGTTCGAGCGCCATCATCTGGCCGGCCAGCTGCCCGGCCTTGAAGTTGTCGGTGGAGACGATGCCCGCGACATCCGACCCTGGCATATCGCGATCGATGTAGACGGTGGCGATGCCCCGCCGTTTCAATTCATTGACCCGCTGGGCCACCTGCGGGCTGGCCGGCGCAATGACAAATACCCGGCAATGTTTTTCCAGAAAGGCATCGATGAACTTGATCTGCACTGTGCTATCGGCTTCATCGTTCGGGCCACGGAAATACACATCGATATTGAGATCGCGCCCTGCCTGCTCGGCGCCGGCCTTGACCTGCCCCCAAAAACCATAGCCGCCCCCCGCCGCCACGACCGACACGCATTCCCTGGCCAGCCCGGATGAAGCGCCGGCAAGCAGCAACAAGCCAGCGAACGCCTGCAGCAGATGGCGCATCACGTGCCGCCTCGCGGTCTTTGAAAACACCGGCACCGCCGAATGCTCAGTGCACGCCGGAATTGTTGAGGAGGTAATCCACCGCCGCCTTCACCTCGGCATCGCTCAGCGCCGCATTCCCACCCTTGGCCGGCATCACGTAATAGCCGGTAAAACCCTTGATGGCACTGGTGTAGAGCGCGTCGCGCCCGCCGGCCATGCGGTCTTTCCATGCCGTGGCATCGCCCAATAACGGCGAGCCATCAACACCCGGCGCTTTGTGGCAAGCGGCGCAATTCGCCAGGAAAACACGCGCCCCGCTTTGCTCGGGGGTTTCGGCATGGGCCAGTGACAATGGCACCACCAACGCACAGGACAACACGATCTTGGATAGGGCCTTGAATTGGGCAGTCCGGCGCGTCATGGCAATCCTCTTGTGTCAGCTCTCGTATTGATAACCTCGCGACATCGGCAACGGGTTCTGCTCCGGGCCGCCGGCCTTGCAGCCCAGCAGCTGGTAGATCGAAACCCAATCATTGCGAAACGCCCATGCGCACCCCGCTAAATATAGACGCCAGATCCGGTAGCGTTTTTCTCCGGCAATCGCGCGCACCTGATCGGCGTTCGCCTCGAAACGCTCAGCCCAGATCGTCAATGTTTTGGCGTAATGACGGCGCAGCGATTCGGCATCGACCACTTCCAGCCCGGCCCCGGCCATCTCGCGCATTGCCAGGCTCACATGCGGCAATTCACCGTGCGGGAAAACGTAACGATCAATGAAATCCGCACTGCCGTAGGGCGTATCGCCGCCGTCGAGATCGCTGGAGGTGATGCCGTGATTGAGTACCAATCCACCCTCTTTCAGCAGCGAATGGATCTTGCCGAAATACGCCGGCAGGTTTTTCAGGCCCACGTGTTCGAACATGCCCACGCTGGTGATCTTGTCGAAACGGCCTTCCATATCGCGGTAATCGCACAGCAGCACCTTGCAGCGATGCTGCAGGCCGGCAGCGTGAATGCGCTGTTGTGTCAGCTCGAACTGCTGTTCGGACAGCGTAATGCCGGTTGCCTTGGCGCCGTAATCCCGCGCGGCCCGCAGGATCAACGCGCCCCAGCCGCAGCCGATATCCAGCAGCGTTTCGCCCGGCTTGAGCTGGATCTTGCGCAGGATGTGATCCAGCTTCTTTTCCTGTGCCTCATCCAGTGTTTCTTCGCCGTCTTCGAAATAGGCGCATGAATACACCATATTGCGGTCGAGCCAGAGCCGGTAAAACGCGTTGGAAACATCGTAGTGATAGCGGATCGCCTCGGCATCCTGCTCACGGCGGTGGCGCAAAGCCGGGCGCAGCTGGCGCAAGCGCTTGGTCGGCTTGAGAAAGCGGCTGGCCAGCTCCACCCCCACCTTGAAGATGTCATGCGGTGGGCCGTCGATATGGAGATGCCCTTCCACATAGGCTTCCCCCAACTTGTGCAAGCTGGGCTGCCAGAAATACATCAGGGAAGATTGGGATGGCAGGGTCAGCGTGACGGTCGGCTCTGGCGAAAAAGCGTAGCGCTCGCCGTTCCAGAGATGCAAGGCCAGCGGCAGGCTGCTGCCCTGGCTTAGTGTTGCCACGAACTGCTCGAATCGTTGGCTCCAGAACATGGTGTCCTCCACTCACGAAGCGTACGAATTGATGACAATAGCTCTCTTTTAGACTGACTAAAGTCAGATAGTTTCCGTCAGATGCGTCAGCGTATTCCTACAAACACTTTTGCAGCCGGCCGCGCCATTCGCTGCGGTGCAGTAATCGCCGCGTGCTAAACTCGCGGCCTGTTTTCCTGCTCGGCCGACCATGTACGAACTGCTCATCGGCTTGCGCTATACGCGCGCCAAACGCCGCAACGGCTTCATCTCGTTTATCTCGCTGGTTTCCATCGCCGGCATCGCGCTGGGGGTGGCGGCACTTATCATCGTGCTGTCGGTGATGAACGGGTTTCAGGAGGAAGTGCGCAACCGCATCCTCGGCATGGCCGCGCATGTGCAGATCACCGGCGCGGACAATACGCTGACCGATTGGCGCGCGACCGCGAAAACCGCCGCCCAGAACCCACATGTAAAAGCCGCTGCACCGTATGTCTATGGGCAGGGCTTGCTGGCCAACGGCAGCCAGGTCAAGGGCGTGCTGATGCGGGGCATCGACCCGGCGCTTGAACCCACCGTGAGCGATGTCGCGCAACACATGGCGGCGGGCCAGCTTTCCGATCTGCGGCCGGGCGAATTCGGCACCGTGATTGGTTGGCAACTGGCAGCAGAACTCGGCGTGCGCCAGGGCGACAAGATCACGTTGATCACGCCGCAAGGCCAGGTCACGCCGGCCGGACTGATTCCGCGCTTCCGCCAGTTCACCATCGTGGGCATCTTCCGCGCCGACTACTACCCCTACGACGCGGGCCTCGCGCTCATCCAGATCAACGATGCACAAAAGCTGTTCCGCACCGGCGAGGCGGTTTCCGGCCTGCGCTTGCGGCTGGATGACCTGTTCAACGCCCGCCAGACCGCGCGCGAAATCAACCGCACCATGCCGGACATGCTGGTTTCCGATTGGTCAGCAGAGAACCCGACCTACTTCCGCGCCGTGGAAATCGAGAAGCGGATGATGTTCATCATCCTGACCCTGATCGTGGCAGTAGCCGCCTTCAACCTCGTCTCCACCTTGGTGATGCTGGTGACGGACAAACAGGCCGACATCGCCATCCTGCGCACGCTGGGCGCATCGCCCGGCTCGATCATGAAGATTTTCGTGGTGCAAGGCGCGCTGTCCGGCTTTATCGGCGCGGGTACTGGCGTGGTGGGCGGCGTGTTGGTGGCGCTCAATATCGGCAGCATCGTGCCCTTCATCGAGCGCGTGCTCGGCACGCAAATCCTCTCGCCGGATGTCTATCTGATCACCGAACTGCCCTCGCGCGTGCAGACCAGCGACGTGACGTCGATTGCGGTGATTTCGCTGCTGCTATCGCTCGCCGCCACGCTTTACCCGAGCTGGCGCGCCAGCCGCGTCAACCCGGCCGAGGCACTGCGCTATGAGTAATGACGCGATGAATACCTCCAAACCCGCCATCCTGCACGCCACCGGCCTTGCCAAGACCTACAAGGCCGGCAAGCTGGAAACGCCCGTGCTCACGGGCATCAACTTCTCGCTGCATGAAGGCGAAACCGTCGCTGTCGTCGGCTCATCCGGCTCCGGCAAATCAACGCTACTGCATTTGCTGGGCGCGCTCGATGCCCCCAGCGCTGGCAGCGTACGCATCGGCGATGTGAATCCATTCGCCTTGTCGGAAACCGCACGCGGGCAGCTGCGCAATGAAAAGCTCGGCTTCGTTTATCAGTTTCACCACCTGCTGCCCGAATTCACGGCGGTGGAAAACGTCGCCATGCCGCTGTTGATCCGCCGCATGCCCAAGGCTGAGGCGTACCAGATCGCCGCCGCCATGCTGGAGCGCGTTGGCCTGGGGCACCGGCTGGAACACAAGCCGGGCGAGTTGTCGGGCGGCGAGCGCCAACGCGCCGCCATCGCCCGCGCCTTGGTCACCAAACCGGCCTGCGTGCTGGCCGACGAGCCGACCGGCAATCTGGATCGGCACACAGCCGAATCGGTGTTCGCGCTGATGCTGGAATTGAATCGCGAATTCGGCGTGAGCTTTGTCATCGTCACGCACGATATCGAGTTAGCGGCCAAATGCCAGCGCACGCTGCATTTGTCGGATGGGCAGTTTGTGGAAGCGCCGGTGGTGCAGGCGACTTGATAAGCTGTTTAAAGTTTCTTAACCGCCTGTTCAAGGCGCTGCAGCTTTTGGCCTCCCCCTTTTTGAAGGGGGACCGAGGGGGATTTCTGCGCCATTGCAACTTGAGATGCCGTCGAAATCCCCCCTAGCCCCCTTCGAGAAGGGGGGAACTGTGCATCGACAAGGAGTACCGGGCATCGGCATGAAAATCTACCGTACCGACCAGCACCCCCTACCCCTGCCGGACGGTCATCGCTTCCCGATGATCAAGTACCGCCTGCTCTACGAGGCCGTACACGCCTTCGCCGCCCCATTGATCCTCGAAGCCCCGGCCGCCAGCGATGCCGAACTGAGCGCCGCCCACACGCCGGACTACCTGCACAAACTCGCCACCGGCACACTCAGCAAAGCCGAAGAACGCGCCATTGGGCTACCGTGGAGCGCCGAACTCGTCACCCGCTCGCGCTACTCCGTCGGTGCAACGCTCGCTGCCTGCCGGACTGCGCTGCTTGAGGGCTGCGGCGCGACCCTCGCTGGTGGCACGCATCACGCCTATGCCGATCGTGGCAGCGGCTTTTGCGTGTTCAACGACAGCGCCGTCGCGCTCAAGGTCTTGCTGGCCGAAGGCGCAATCCAACGCGCATTGGTGATCGATCTGGACGTACACCAAGGCAACGGCACCGCCGCCACGCTCGCAGATAGGCTGGCGCTATTCACCTTTTCCATGCATGGCCTGAACAATTTCCCGTTCCAGAAAGAGACCAGCGACTGGGATATCGAACTGGATGACGGCACCGGCGATGCCGACTATCTGGCTACGCTCGCCGGCACGCTGCCGCAATTGTTCACCCTCGCCCACCCTGACCTCGTGATCTACCTCGCCGGCGCGGATTGCTATGCCGGCGACCGCCTGGGCAAACTCGCGCTCAGCAAGGATGGCCTCGCCCGCCGCGATGCGCTGGTGCTCGATGCCTGCGCCCGTTTCGGTGTGCCGGTCGCGCTCACGATGGGCGGCGGCTATGCCACGCCGATCAGCGACACCGTGGCGATCCAGGCCATGACCATTCAGCTGGCGGTGAACCGCTTCTCTCGCTGAACTTGCCAAGACCCCTCCACCCAGCTAGACCAAAACATTGGGGGCAGAGGAGCACGCGATGAAATGGTGGGTGGCATGGTGTTGCTGGGCAATGATGACCGTGGCCTGTGGCGAAACGATCATCTATCCGCGCCATCAAGCGCAACACGACCCGCAGCTCGATTACATGCTCGCCGTGCTGAAGCTGGCGGTGGAAAAATCCGGCAAGCCGTACACGCTGCAGCAATCCAAACTGGTGATGGTGCAAAGCCGGGTGATTCAGGAGATCGCGGATAACAGCGGCTCGGTCGACATCGTGTGGACCATGACCGATGTGGAACGCGAAAAAACATTGCTGCCGGTCCTGATCCCGATCGATCGCGGGCTGATCGGCTGGCGCATCGCGCTGTTGCAAGCCTCCCGCGCAGATCTGTTCGCCAATGTGGCGACCCGCTTCGATCTCAAGCCATTTACCGCCGGCCAGATGCACGACTGGCCAGACACCCGCATTCTGCGCGATAGCGGGCTCAAGGTGGATACCACCAGCAGCTACGAAGCGCTTTTCCAGCAGTTGTCCGCCGGGCGGTTTGATTACTTCCCGCGTTCGGTGATCGAGATTTCCGACGAGCTGGCCAGCCACAGCGAAATGGGCCTGACCATGGATCGCCACATCGTCATCGAGTACCCGACCGCCTTCTACTTCTTCGTCAGCCGCAAGCACCCGCAACTGGCGGCGGACCTGACCCGCGGCCTGGAAGCCGCCGTGGCGGACGGCAGCTTGCAACGGCTGTTTCACCAGCACTTCGACGCCTTGCTGCGCCGCATGCGGCTGAGCGAACGCCGCCACATCAAGCTGGAAAACGCCTGGTTGCCGTTGAGCGCACCGCTGAACCGGCCCGAGCTTTGGTATCAGCCGGAGGCGGAAGGCAAGACCCCGTAGCACGGGTTAGCCCAAGGCGTAACCCGCAAATTCAGTGTGCAATCGCGCATTGCCCCGCACGGGTCAAACGACCCGGCCTATACGGCTCAACCCACCCTATGAGTGCTCCAGTGCACACATGTAAAGCGGAGGATGCCCTCCGCTTTTTATATGCTTGCATTCAATATTTAATTACATATTTATTTCATACAACGAAGATTTATTAGTTATAAATGTAATTTAATCGTAAATAAACACCCGTAGTCTCCCGACTTTCACAGTCAAAACAAGCCCGCTTCGGGTTGGGAGATGAACATGCGTTTGATTTCTCTGGCGGGTGCTGCGTGCGGCGCCCTGGCACTCACGCTGGTGGCCTGCAATTCGACGGACAGCACCAGTTCTTCAACGGTTCAACCTTCGCTGGGCCTGATCACCGGTGCCGATGTGGTGCTCAAGAGCCTGGACGGCAAGGTGCTTGCCACTGGTGCCACCAACGCGCAGGGCGTGGTCAGCTTTGAGTTGAAGAACGGCCTGCAGACGCTGCAAGGCCCGTTCCTGGTTGAAGTCGATGGCAAGGCGGGCGCGAAGTATTTCGATGAGGGCCTCAATACCGACGTCGACCTGCCGGCCGGCGAGTCACTGCATGCCGTGGTCAACACGTTGTCCGCCTCGATTGGCGTCACCACGCTGACTGAAGTTGCCTACAACCGCTTGCTCACACTCAAGGGCGGCAAGCTGGCAACCGCAGGTGCAGCCGACGTCAACCAGGCCAACGAAGAAGTCCGCGCCCAGTTCGCGCCGGAACTGAAAAGCATTGTTTCCGCGCCGCAGATCGTCGGCAGCCAAACCGCTGCCGGCACGCTGGATGACGACGAAGGTGGCCGCTATGCCCTGAAGCTCACCGCGCTCGCCAAGCTGGCCGCAGATGGCGTGGAAGCCAACACGCCGGATGCTTCATCCGCCGACGACGTGAAAGCTGCGCTCAAGGGCCAACGCCCGGCGCTGCTGCTGGCCAAGCAGCTGTCCAGCGACTTTGCCACCGGCACGCTGGCCAACAGCAACCTCAACGGGGCCTTGTACCAAGCCGCCAATTTCAACGAAAAACTGCAAGACAAGCTGAGCCAGGCCGTACAGCAACTCGGCACCGACAAGCTTGCCAGCACGGTGAACCAGCACACCGCCGCCCCGAAACCGCCCGCCAACGTGGCATCGGCCGTGGCCGGCAGCCAGATCAATCTGGCCATCCTGCAAACCACCGATCTACACACCAACGTGAAGAGCTACGACTATTACAAGACGGTCGACGACACCACGCTGGGGTTCGAGCGCACCGCCACCTTGATCGACAAGGCCCGTCAGGACAACCCGAACAGCTTGCTGGTCGACGATGGCGACACCATTCAAGGCACCTCGCTCTCGGATTACCAGGCACTGGTCAACCCGGTGAGCTGCAACACGCCGCTGGCGATCCACAAGGCGATGAACTTCATGCACTACGACGTGGGCAACGTCGGCAACCATGAATTCAACTACGGTCTGCCCTTCCTGGCCCAAGTCACCGGGGCCAGCATGCGCGTGCCGGGCACCGAAGCTGGCAAAGGCTGCGAAGGCCCGAAATTCCCGCTGGTGCTCGCCAACGTGTTCAACGCTGCCGACAAACGCCCGCTGTTCGCGCCGTATGTCATCCTCAACCGCACCTTCACCACCACCGACGGCAAGCGCGTGCCGCTGAAAGTCGGCGTGATCGGCTTTACCCCGCCGCCGATCATGAACTGGGACAAACGCAATCTGGATGGCAAGGTCTTCGCCATCGGCGTGAAGGAAGCGGCTGAAAAATACGTGCCGGAAATCCGCAAGGCCGGTGCCGACATCGTGGTCGCGCTGTCGCACGGCGGCATTTCGGATGCGCCCTACACGCCGGATATGGAAAACGCGGTGTATTACATCTCGCAAGTGCCGGGCGTGGATGCCATCGTCTCCGGCCACTCGCACAGCTACTTCCCGGATGGCGTGAATTACGCCGGCATCAAGAACGTCGATAACAAGAAGGGCCTCGTCAACGGCGTGCCGACCGTGATGGCCGGTTTCTGGGGCAAGGCGCTGGGCGTGCTCAAGCTCAACCTCGCCTACGACGGCAAGGCCTGGAAAGTGGCCGATTCACAAGGCGTGCTGCAATACATCAACAACAAGGTCGGCACGCAAACCGTCGCGGTCGCTGCCAAGCCGGAAATCGGCAAGCTGGTGGATAAGGAACACCAAGGCACGATCAAGTACGTGACCGGCGGCGTGGGCAAGACCGAATACCGCATCAGCTCGTTCTTCAGCCAGGTCGGCCCGACCTCGGCGATGCACCTGATCAATCTGGCGCAGACCGATTACGTGACCACCTATATCAAGGCCAACCTGCCGCAATACGCCAATCTGCCGGTCTTGTCGGCTGCTGCGCCGTTCAAGGTGAATTTCCGTGGCACCGGCTTTACCGACATCCTGCCGGGTGATGTGGCGATCAAGAACGTGGCCGATCTCTACCTCTACCCCAACACGCTGGAGGCGGTGAAGATCGACGGCGCGGCGCTCAAGCTGTGGCTGGAACAGGCGGCTGCGCAGTTCAATCAGATCGACCCGACCAAGACGACGGATCAGTACCTGATCAACAGCACCTTCCCGTCGTACAACTTCGACCAGATCGATGGCGTGACGTATGAGATCGACGTGACCAAGCCGCAGGGTAGCCGCATCGTCAATCTCGCCATCAACGGCCAGCCGGTTTCGCCGACGCAGCAAGTGATCGTCGCGACCAACAACTACCGCGCCAGCGGTGGCGGCGGCTTTGCCGGGCTGGACGGCAGCAAGACCATCATCAGCGGCGGCGATGCCAACCGCGACATCATCGTGAACTACATCAAGGCGCAGAAAACGCTGACCCTGGCCAACCAGGGCGCGGTGCAGAACTGGCGCTTCAGCAAGGTGAAGACGGCCGGCAACGTGCTGTTCGAATCCTCGCTGGATGCTGCAGCCGTTGCAGTGGCCCGTCAGGACAAGATCAACAACGTGTTCCAGTTTGCCCCCAAGGCTGACGGCACCGCCGAGATCTTCCGCATCGATCTGGGCATGTAATCAGCAGCCGCTGAGGGGAGCAACCGTGCACACGGTTGCTCCTTTTGGCATTTTGTAGGGATCGATTATGCAAATGAAATGGATCATCGGCAGCGGCCTGCTCCTGGCCCTGCTGTTTTCCGGCACGGCAGCCTGGCAGCAGCAACAACGCAAGCAAGCACTGGCCGTCCCCGATTTTCAGGTGATGCAGCTCAGCCTGCGCGCCAACCCCGCCAATAGCAGCGAACTGGAACACCTCGCCCGCTACGGCCACCCGTTGGCCGCCCGCATAATGGCCGAGCATGCCAAGGCCGGCGGCGATTCAACCGGCATGCAACAAGCCGCAGACTGGTACGAACAAGCCGCCCAAGCCGGCGACGAACAAGCCCGCTTTGAGCTGGGCATGACCTACCTCAAAGGCGAAGGCCGCACACAGGATCTGGCCCAGGCCCGGCACTGGTTCGCGGCGCTGCCCGCCATGCCGCAGGCGCAATTCCGGCTCGGCCAGATGCTGATCAACGGTGAAGGCGGCCCCAAGGATGTGGCACGCGGCCGGCAGCTGGTCGAAACCGCCGCCGACAAGCACGAGCGTGTGGCGCTGTTCACTCTCGGCAACTGGTATCGCTACGGCGACAACGGCAAGCCCAAGGACGAACAACGCGCCCTGCACTACTACCAGGCCGCCGCTAACTGGCAATACGCGCCCGCGCTGCAAGAGCTGGCGATGGCATTGGACAATGGCGAGATGGGTTTGGAAGTAGATACGGTACGGGCGCAAGGACTGCGCAATATGGCCGGCCATATCGCCACCTGCAAAGAAAATCACACGGGGTTTATCAAGTTGTTTTGAGTGGATGGTTCGCACAGATGTAGCCCGGACGGCTTCGCCGGCCGGGGTTGGTGAAATGAGCGAGAAATCCCAATCGAAGTAGTTCTTTCAAGCATCGCTTCCCGGCCGGCAAAGCCGTCCGGGCTACGGGTGTGGGCTTTTCTCCCCTCTCACATCCCGTGCAAGGCTTGTAGCCTTGTTCTGGGAAAGTGGGAGAGGGGCCGGGGGCTGCGCCACGTGCAACTTCCTTTTCATGCCCCCTCTCCCTAACCCTCTCCCGCAAGCGAGAGAGGGAATGGATCATTGATGCGCCAACAATGTAGCCGGGTGCTATCTGCAGCGGTGGGCTTTTCTCCCCTCTCCCATTTATGGGAGAGGGGCCGGGGGTGAGGGCTGCGCCACGTGCAACTTCCTTTTCATGCACCCTCTCCCTAACCCTCTCCCGCAAGCGGGAGAGGGAATGGATCATTGATGCGCCGACAATGTAGCCGGGTGCTATCTGCGGCGGTGGGCTTTTCTCCCCTCTCCCATTTATGGGAGAGGGGCCGGGGGTGAGGGCTGTGCCACGTGCAGCTTCCTTTTCATGCACCCTCACCCTAGCCCTCTCCCGCAAGCGGGAGAGGGAACGGATCATTTGATTTGCCAACAGCATAGCCTCACTTCGCCGCAGCCTTGATCCGCATCAACTCCAACGCCCCCGCCAATCGCCGCTGCTCCTGTGCATTGAACTGCTTATCCTGCAGCGCCTTGATCGCAGCCTGACGATCATCCGCAGACAAGCTGCCATCCCCATTGATGCGACTGACTTCACCGCTATATGCCGATAAACGACGCTGCCAATCATCCGTCTGCCGATCCAGCGCGGCTAAGCGGTCGGCTGCTGCCGTGCCGTAATCGCTGGCGCGTTGCCGGTAGACATCATCCTCACTGCCGCCTTGGGCGCGAAGCGCGGCGCTTTTTTCGGCCATGGTGATATGGGCCAACGATGCGGCACGTTCAGCGCGGACTTCGGGTGGCAAGGCGGCTTCCATCTTGGCCAATCGCTGCTGGCGCTCAGCAAGACTTAGGCTTTGATCACCGATGATTTCCAGCCGCGCCAAAGCCTGCTGATCATCCCGCACCTCGTCACCAAACAAACCATCGCGGTCGCTGGCGTTGAAGAAGCGCTGGCGCAATGCCTCGCGGGCATTGAAGCGGTCGCGCAACTGGGTCAGGTCAGGTTTGGCACTGCTGCCGCTGGCCGGCAAGGCAGCCAGCTCCTTCGTATACGCGAGATAACTGGCAAACAGCGCCAGCGCCCGTTGCCGCGCCCCTGCCGGCAAATGAGCGGCGGTGAGCTCATGCTCTAGTTGCTCGGTCAGCCATGCCAGATCAGGTGGCGTCTTGAGGGCGAGCAGCGCATCGAAACGCGCCTTGAGCCCGGCGTTGACGATCAATTGCTGGTAGCCATCCAGCGCCAGTTGACCATCCATCGCCGGCTCCACATAGCGCGGCGCGGTCGCGGTTTCAGGGATAACCGCCCGGACAGTCGCTGGCGGCTTGTCGCCGCCAGCGGACCACCAGACCGCAAGGCCCGCCAGCAGCGCGGCCGGCGCCAGGGCAAGCACGCGGCTTTTCATTACAGGCCAGCCTGCTGCAACCGGTTGGCATGCTGCCGGTACATCGTCACCGGGTTGACTTCAAACGGGTCGGTCAGGCCCAGGAACTGGTTCACTTCATCCAGATGGTTCATCCGGTAGTTATCGCGGATCACGATCCCAAGGTGGCTGGCGCAGCTGCTGATCGCGCCATCATTGGGTTCGCCATTGAAGGCCAACGCGGTGATGCCGAACAGGGCATCACTCGGGTCAAAAAAGTTGGTGAACGACTGCGCCCCGCTCCAGGAGAAATAGCGCACACCGTTGACCTGGGCTGGCCCTTGGCCGCATGTGGCCGTTGGCATGCCTTCCGGGTATTTGGCGTTGAACGCCGCCGTGCCGACCGTCGTCAGCGCATCGAGCGCGGCGAGGTTGTCTTGTGGCAAGCCGCTGCCGCCCGAGCCTAGATTGATCAATGCCACCAAGGCATCGGTCACCTTGCTGGCAACGCTCTCGGAAACGCTGCCGGGAGGAGCTACGCCGCGCACGACATCGGCCAATTTGGAGCCCGCGTTCACACCGCCGACACTCGTCACCGAGGCCACCAGATCAGGTCGTACCGACGCCACGTAGCGACTGGTCGGCGAGCCTTGGCTGTGGCCGATCAGGTTGACCTTCTTCGCGCCCGTCAGCGCCAGGATTTGCTGCACCTGCACCAGCAGCTCTTCGCCACGCGCCTCGTTGCTGTTGGTCGCGGAAACCTGCGCCACATAGACCTGGGCACCACTGCGGCGCAGTTCTTCCGGTACGCGGTAGAAATAGTCGACGCCAAACAATTGGTTGTAGCCAAAGATGCCGTGGACCAACACGATGGGATAACGGGTCTGGGTGTAAGTGTCTGTGGCCTGAGCTGGCCAGATCGGGACAATGAGCGCCAGCAACAGCATGAAACGGGTGAACATACGCATGCAGATTTCTCCTCAAAACAAGTCGAAAAGATAAAACCGCCACCCGGTGAATGGCATCGCAATACCGGGGTTTGTAACGGCTTCATGTCAAATGCATGTGAGTTCTAGACCGGGATAAACCGTTGTTCCTATTTAAAATTTCGCCATCGATGAAAGACCTGATCTCGGTGCCCGATGAGCGTGCAATGAAATTCTGCTTGCATTTTTTCGCTGCATTCTCTAATTTCTGTCTTAACAGAAACAAAAGACAAAATCGAAAATGGAACTCACCGCGGTCAAGCAGAAATTCATCCTCCACTGGGGCGAAATGGGCACCCGCTGGGGCGTGAACCGCACGGTGGCGCAAATCCACGCGCTGCTCTTCATTGCCGATGCCCCGCTCAATGCCGAAGACATCGCCGAGACGCTGGTCGTCGCTCGCTCCAACGTCAGCAACAGCTTGAAAGAGCTACAGAGCTGGGGCCTCGTCAAAGTGGTGCATGTGCTGGGCGACCGGCGCGATCACTTCGATACCAGCAAGGATGTCTGGGCGCTGTTCCGCACCATCGTCGATGAACGCAAACGGCGCGAATTCGACCCGACACTGACCATCTTGCGCGAATGCATCGCCGAGGAAGGCGAAGCTGGCGATAAGGCTGCCCTCAAGCGCATGCAGGACGTGCTCGAATTCATGGAAACGCTCACCGCCTGGATCAACGAGATGGAGCGGCTGCCGCCGGAAACGCTGATGAAAATCCTCAAACTGGGCGCCAAGGTGCAGAAGATGCTGGGACGCGGCGAGGATTGACCAGAATTAATTGATCAACGATGCCGTGGCGAAGCCCGCTGAATGCGGGCTTTTCAAGACTCAATAATTTCTCTATTTACAGAAATATCGAACAAGGGGAACACAATATGCTCACGGTCTATCACGATGGTTCCTGCCCCATCTGCAACCGCGAAATCGCCGTCATGAAACGGCTCAATCGCAAGCAACACGTTATGTTCGTCGATATCAGCGCGACCGGTTTCGACCCGGCACCCACCGGCAAAACGTTGGCTGAACTCAACGCGAAATTGCACGTGTATGGCGATGACGGCCAGCTGCATCTCGGCCTGGATGCCATGCGGGCGATCTACCGCACCCTCGGCCTTGGCCCGCTGATCACCCTCACCGAATTGCCCGGTCTGCGTGGTTTGCTGGATAGCGCCTATGCCCATTTCGCCCGCCGCCGCGCCAGCCGTGCGACGAACTGCGATAGCGGCACCTGCACCCCGCAACATCAAGATTAAGGACCGCTCACAAAACCCAGCGAAGCGGTGCTGGCAAGACGTACGAAACGCAGCCAGTACAAAACGTACGGCAAGTGAGTACAACGCAGCCAGCAGGGTTTTGTGAGTGGTTCAAAGGAGAACATCATGCTTACCGCTTATTACGACGGCAGTTGCCCGCTCTGCAGCCACAGCATGGCAGCTCTGTACCGCCGCGCCGGCCCCACCCGTTTGACCCTGATCGACGCTGCTGACGCTACGTTCGAACCTGCCAGCATCGGCCAGCACCGCGAACACCTGATGGAAACGCTGCACGTGTACACCGACGATGCGCAATGGCTCACCGGCGTGGATGCCGTGCACGCAGTCTTCTGCAGTGCCGGCCTTGGCTGGCTGGCATGGCCGCTACGCATCAAGCCGCTGCGGGCGCTGTGGATGGCGGGCTATGCCTGTGTCGCCAACAACCGTTATCGGATCAGCAGCAAGCTGCATATCGACTGCCCTGGCAGCTGCAGCGTGCGGAAGTGGGAACGCCCAACAGAAAGCAGCACGGAGCGGGAATAAGCCATGCGTATCCTGATACTTGGCGCAGACGGCTTTTTGGGACGACATATCAGTGCAGCGCTGGCGGCGGCAGGCCATACCATCGTCGAAGCCGTACGCCACCCGGTACATGCCAACCAAATCGGCATCGACTTCATGCGCGATCACAATGCCGCAGTCTGGCTGCCGCGCTTGGCGAATATCAATGTGGTGATGAACTGCGTTGGCCTGTTCCGCGAAACAGCGCACGCCTCGTTTGATGCCATCCATCTCGACGCACCCCGCGCCTTGTATGCAGCTTGCCGCCAAGCCGGCGTTCGTCGCGTACTGCTGATCTCGGCGCTCGGCGCGGCCAGCGATGCGCCAACCCGCTACTGGCGCAGCAAAGCGGCTGGCGAAGCGGTACTTCAAGAATCCGGCGTGGCCTGGACCATCGTCCGCCCGTCCTTGGTGTATGGCGATGACGGAGCAAGTAGCCGCTTGTTCGCCACCCTCGCCCGCCTGCCTTTGCTTGCGTTGCCGGCCGAATGCGGCGATGTGCAGCCGATCCACGTCGATGATTTCGCTGCTGGCGTCGTGGCGCTATTGTCCGACGCCTCGGCAGAGAACCGCAGCTTCGACGCCACCGGCCCCCAAGCCCTGCCCTTCACCCACTACCTCGCGGCCTTGGCAGGACGCGAGCAACTGCCCTGCCTGCGCATGCCCAATGTGTTGTGTCACGGCGCCGCTTGGCTCGCCGAGCGTTGGCCAGCGGCCCTGCTCACCCGCGACAGCCTGACCATGCTTGCCGTTGGCAACGTCGGCAGTGGCGCTGATTTCGCGGCTCGCATCGGCAAACCGCTACGCACACCCGCCGATTTCGTCGGGCTGCTGATGCGGCTGCAAACCCGCCAAGCATTTGCTCGCGGATGGCTACGTGGCGGCTTGGCGTTCGTCTGGTTCGCCACCGCCATCGTCTCGTTGTGGGTTTATCCGGTTGCCGCCAGCCACCAATTGCTGGCCACGTGCCATCTGCCACCGCTGCTGTTCGAGCCGGCCCGTATCGGCGCGGCCTTGCTGGATGCAACATTCGGCATCTTGACGTTGCTCCGCCCCGGCAAGCGGCTCTGGCAAGCGCAGCTCGCATTGATTGCCTGCTACACCGTGATCGTTGCGATCTGCCTGCCGGAATTTGTGATCCACCCCTTCGGGCCGCTCACCAAGAATGCCGGATTGCTGGCAGCGCTATTGGCCCTGATTACTTTGGAGGAGAAATAAACATGGACTACCTGATCATCAAAACCCTGCACATCCTCTCCGCCACCTTCATGTTCGGCACCGGCTTTGGCACGGCGTTTTACATGTTCTTCACCAACCGCAGCAAAAACGTTCAGGCCATTGCCGTGGTCACGCGCTGGGTAGCTCGCGCGGATTGGTGGTTCACTACCCCGGCAGTGATTTTCCAGCCGCTGTCGGGCATGTGGATGTTGCATCAGGCCGGTTGGACGGTTGGCTGGAACTGGGTCGGGCTGACCTTGCTGCTCTACACCGTGGCCGGCCTGTGCTGGCTGCCGGTGGTGTGGTTGCAATTGCGCATGCGCGATATGGCCCAAGCCGCCGCGGCCGATAACAACGCCCTGCCGACGCGCTATTGGCAATTCGAACGCTGGTGGACCGTGCTCGGCTTCCCTGCTTTTGGCGGCCTACTGGTGGTGTACTGGCTGATGGTCGCCAAGCCCTTCTGACTGCCGATCTGATGGGGATTCTGGTGCGAAGGGCCGCATTCGGTACAATCCCCCGCTTGATCGGAAGGATGAAAAAGGAAGACCCATGAGCGATGCGCCCCAAACCCCAGTCAAGCTGAAGCCCTGCAAAAAATGCGGCGCACCGGGCGAACACGGCCGCTCTGGCTCCAGCCGGTTCTGGGTGCAGTGCAGCAAGTTCGGCCGCAACGGCAATTGCAATGCGATCAGCCAGCAGGCAGGGAGCAAGAAGGAAGCGGTTGCGTTGTGGAATGCGATGAATTGAGGGTATTGGCGGTGCCGGTATTACACAACGTGTGATGGCGGCGGGGTTTTACTGCAAGCGCGCAGACCCCAATTGCGGCATGGTCAGGGTGAAACATGTGCCCGCCCCTGGCGTGCTCTCTACCGCGACCGTCCCGTGCAACACGCAGGTGACCAGGTTGTAGGCGGTATGCAAGCCAAGTCCGCTGCCGCCCTGCCCCAGCCTGGTGGTGAAGAACGGGTCGAAAACACGCCCGATATCTTCCGGGGCAATGCCATTGCCATCGTCGCGCACGCTCAGCTGCACGCGACCATCGTCCAGTCTTTGGGCAGAAATCGTGACCGCGCCTTGCTCGCGTCCCGCAAAGGCGTGGCGCAACGCGTTGTCGAGCAGTTCGGAGAGCACATCACCGAATGCGCTGGCGTAGCTATCCATCTCGATATCGCTCGGAATGAGATTCAGGACTTGGTAACCGCTGCTGCGGATCTCCGCGATCGCGCATACCGTGTCGACGGTAACGCGCAGATTGAAGCGGCTCCGCGGCATGCTGGACGGGTCCACCGCGATTTGTTTGAAGCTGCCCACCAGCTTCCCGGCGCGGCCGAGGTTGCGCATCAGCAGCTCCATGCCATCCTGCACAGTCTGGACGAAGGTGTGCATGTGGCTGCGGGTGATGCCTTGATCCACATCGCCGGAGATTTTCTGTGACAGATGCTGCAGCGTACTGGCTGTCATCAGGCAGTTGCCGATCGGGGTGCTGAGCTCGTGGGCTACCCCCGCGACCAGCGCACCCAGCGCGGCATTTTTTTCGGCGCGCAGCAATTCGGCCTGCATTTGGGTGACGGATGCCAAAGCCAGGTTCAGTTGCTCATTGGCTCTCTGCAGCTGGTCGGCATCGCGTTTCTGCCGGGCAATCGCCTCGATCAGTTCCTCGTTGCTGGCAAGCAGACGCGCTTGCTGTTCGATGACCTTGAAATCGTTCTCGATCGACTTCTTGATTTCCCACAGGAGCTCGACGTATTTCGTGTGAAATTGGCGGGTCTTGTTATCCAGCACGCAGATGGTGCCGAACACCTCCTCATCCGGCCACAACAGCGGCACCCCAAGGTAGGAGATCATGTTCAGGGCAACATCGGGATTGGTTTTCCAATGTTCATCCTGCAAGGCATTTGGCACGTGCAACATGGCGCGGCTGGCCATCACCGTTTCACAATACAAACCCGTGTTGAGCCTGGCTTTCTCGGTGGCTTCGTAGGGGTTGCCTTCCTTGTGCGCCGAGACCAGCACCTCGATCTCTTCCGGCATGACACGCATGATCAAACCGGCCGGCACCTCGAAAATGTCGGCCATCACGTTGGTGGTGTTTTGCCACTTATTCAAAAAACTCTCGGGAACAACATGCGCCTGGTAGGTCATGGCACCGCCCGTCCTCAGTCATTGGCTCAATTACGGGTATAGGTCTGTGCGGGGTCGAGTCAACATGTTTGCGACCAGTTGATGGATGGGATGCCTGGCTCAGATTAGGCCCAGCCGATAATCGCACCGGAGCAGACAGAAATCGGGCATCAAGATGTGAACCGACCCCGGCCGGCAAGCTGTCCGGGCTACGCGGCGGTGGTCAAGCGCGAACGGCCAAAAAGCAAAAAGCCTTGCAATCGCAAGGCTTTTTTGAGGGGATTACACGGGCCGATCAGGCGATGGTCACGCGTGCGAACTTGCGCTTACCCACTTGCAGTACCACGGTTTCCGCCTTGGCAACCACGAGGCCTTTATCCGCAACCTTCTCACCATTGAGCTTGACGGCGCCGGCTTGAATATCCCGCATGGCTTGCGAGGTGGAAGGCGAAAGCTGGGTTTCCTTCAGCACTTGCGTGATCACGATGCCATCGCCTTCTGCCGCTAGCGTGAACTCCGGCATTTCATCCGGGATCGCGTTTTTCTGGAAGCGGGTTTCGAAATCGAGCAGTGCCGCTTCGGCAGCGGCTTGGCTGTGGAAGCGGGCGACGATTTCCTGCGCCAGCAGCACCTTGATATCGCGGGGATTACGGCCGCCGTCGATATCGGCTTTGAACTGTTCGATTTCGGCGATCGGCCGGAACGACAGCAGTTCGAAATAGCGCCACATCAACGTGTCGCTCACGCTCATGATCTTGCCAAAAATCTCGTTGGCCGGTTCATCGATGCCGATGTAGTTGCCAAGCGACTTGCTCATCTTGTTGACGCCGTCCAGGCCTTCCAGCAGCGGCATCATCAATACCACTTGCGGGGCCTGGCCGTGTTGTTGCTGCAGCATGCGGCCCATCAGCAGGTTGAACTTTTGATCGGTGCCGCCGAGCTCCATATCGCATTGCATTGCCACCGAGTCATAGCCTTGCAGCAGCGGGTACATGAATTCGTGCACGGCGATGGGTTGCTGGCTGGCGAAGCGCTTGGAGAAATCATCGCGTTCCAGCATGCGGGCCACGGTGATCGACGATGCGAGCTTCAGCATGCCGGCTGCGCCCAGATCGTTGAGCCATTTGCTGTTGAACAGCACCTGGGTCTTGTCACGATCCAGAATCTTGAACACTTGGCGTTCGTAGGTTTCGGCGTTGCGCTTGACGTCTTCTTCGGTCAGCGGTGGGCGGGTGGTGTTCTTGCCGGTGGGGTCGCCGATGCGGCCGGTGAAGTCGCCGATCAGGAATTGCGCGGTATGGCCAAGGTCTTGCAGCTGGCGCATCTTGTTGATCAAGACGGTGTGACCCAGGTGCAGGTCTGGCGCGGTCGGATCAAAGCCGGCCTTGATCTTCAGCGGTACGCCGCTGGTGCGGCTCTTTTCCAGCTTTTTGATCAGTTCGTCTTCCGGAATCAGCTCTTCCACGCCACGCTTGATGATGGCGAGGGCGGCGGCGGTATCCGGATGCAAAGGTTGTTTTTCCTGGTCGGCCATGATTTGAGTCGTCTTGGGCTGCGGCAATAAAGGCGCGATTTTACCGGAAAGGCTGCACTCACGCCCGGCAAGGATTGACGGCGACCATTAGAAACGGCTTAACTTACACGCCATGAGCACACCACGTTATTTTATCGGTCTGATGACCGGCACCAGCCTTGACGGCGTTGACGCGACGCTGCTGGATTTCTCATCCCCTCGCCCGCGCCTGGTTGCCGCGCACGGACATCCGCTGCCGGACGAGCTGCGTGCCGCGCTGATGCGGCTGCAAGCGCCGAGCGACAACGAGTTGCATCTGGCGCAGCTGGCAGCCAACAAGCTCTCCGACGTCTACGCCGATGCCGTTGCGGCGCTGCTGGGCAAAGCCAGTGTGCGACCGGCGGACATCATCGCCATCGGCAACCACGGGCAGACGGTGCGGCACCGGCCGGAGCTGGGCTTTACTGTGCAGCTGGGCAATCACGCTCGCCTCGCCGAACTGACCGGCATTACCGTGGTGGGTGACTTCCGCAGCCGGGATATCTCGGCGGGCGGGCAAGGCGCGCCGTTGGTACCGGCGTTTCATCAAGCGATTTTTGGCGACCCCACCAAGCATCGAGTTATCGTCAACATTGGCGGCATTGCCAATCTGACCGATCTGCCGCCGCAAACAGCCGAGCCTGCAGGTCAGGTGACCGGCTTCGATACCGGCCCCGGCAACGTGTTGATCGATGCGTGGATTCAGCAACATCGGGGCGAGCGCTTCGATGCTGCTGGCAGTTGGGCGGCCAGCGGCACCGTCATCGATGATCTGCTGGAATGGTTGCTGGCGGAGCCCTACTTCAGTCTGCCTGCCCCCAAGAGCACCGGCCGCGACCTCTTCGACGCGCGCTGGCTTGATGCGCAACTCGCCGGCCGCAACGATGCGCCGGAAGACGTGCAAGCCACGCTGACCGCGCTGACGGCGGACAGCATCGTCGCGGCGATCCGTCGCCATTCGCCCGGCGTGAACGAGGTCTTCATCTGCGGCGGCGGCGCTTATAACCCGGTGCTGGTCACGCGTATTACCTACGGCTTGCCCGGTATTCGCGTCGCCAACACAGAGGAATTGGGCGTCGATCCGGATTGGGTCGAGGCGTATGCCTTTGCCTGGCTGGCCGAGCGTTGCCTGACTGCCAAGCCGGGCAACCTGCCGGCGGTTACCGGCGCCCGTGGGCCGCGCATTCTGGGAGCAATCTGGCCACGCTGAATTGAATATCCAATACCGCCACACCTACCGTTCCTCCATCATGTAAGCAATATCTTACTGACGCTCCACTACCCCCCCGTTATACCCAAATCACTGCTACCGATTTCCGGAGTACTTCTATGCCTGTGTCACTCCGCCACCGCCCGATCGTCGAACAGATCGTGCTCATGTCTGCCCTGGTCTGTATGGCCGTCTTCGCGGCGCTGATCGTTCTGACCAGCGTCAGCGTCAACAAGGTCGCTCGAGACGACGCCGAACAGACACTCAAGCAACAAGTACAACTCGTCAACAACAGCCTGGAGCTGGCTTACCAGAACGTACTCATTCGCTCTGAAGGACTGAACGATCTATTCAAATCCACCTTGCCCGGTGAAATCGTGGTCCAGACGGACACCGTCGCAACCGGAGATGCGCCGGATGCTTATGTGGTGAAGGCGGGCGACTTGGTGCTCAACGGCAACATCGAGGTACTGGAGAAATTCAAGAAGCAAACCGGTGGCGAGGCTGCCGTGATTTCCAAGACGGCATCCGGCAAGTTCGTGCGGACCAACACGCTGTTGAAGGACAAGGACGGCAAATCGATGCTGGGCCTGGGTTTCAAGGAGGATGACCCGGTGCAGATCGCCCTGAGCCAGGGGAAGCCGTATACCGGTCTGGTGTACCGCAATGATCGCTACTACCTGACACGACTGAGCTTGATCAAGGACACCAAGGGCAATATCGCCGGGGCGTACTCGGTGCGCGTCGATCTATCCAAGGAACTGGATGCATTGCGGACCATGGTAAAGGGCATCAAGGTCGGCAAGACTGGCTATGTATATGTCGTAGCGCCGGATAACGACAAGGTCGGCAAATTCGTCGTGCACCCGAAAAACGAAGGCAAATTTGCAGCGGATGCGGTAAAGGGCTCGGCGCTGGATGCCATCAAACACATGATCGAGACCAAGGAAGGCACGATCGAATACGAGCTGGAAGACCCGGCCAATGGCGGCGCGCTAGCACCCAAGATCGTGGCGTATGCCAGCGTGCCGGACTGGGGCTGGGTCGTCGCATCCGGCAGCTTCCTGTCAGAATTCACCGAAGCGAGCGTGGCATTGCGCACCAAGTTGATCATTGCCAGCGTGATCTTCGCGGCGTTGATCCTGATTCTGTTGTTCGCCGCCCTGCGCCTGCGGCTCAAGCCGCTGCAGCAGGTCGTTCATGCGCTGGACCGTTTCGGCGGCGGTGATCTGGCGGCACGGATCAATATCGATGCCAAGGAAACGAGCCGTAACGAAATCGATCGGCTCACGCTGCACTTCAACCATGCGGCCAAATCGCTGCAATCGCTGATTGGCGAAATCCGCCATACCGCCAACGCGGTCGATGGCACGGCGAGCGGGCTGGGCAGCGCCGTGGAGCAAGTCGCGAGCGCCAGCATGCGCCAAAGCGAATCCGCGGCAGGCATGGCGGCGACCATCGAGCAAATTACCGTCAGCATCGGCCACATTGCCGAGAACGCCAATCAGGCCGCCAGCACAGGCCAAGCCGCATTGCATTCGGCCGAGGAAGGCAAGCAGATGATGGCCCGCACGGTGAGCGAAATGCAGCGCATCGCGGTGGCCTCGCAAGACGCATCGGACCAGATCACACGGCTGGGCGAGCGTTCCAACGAGATTTCCAGCATTGTCGGCGTGATCAAGGAAATCGCCGATCAGACCAATCTGCTGGCGCTGAACGCCGCCATCGAGGCCGCCCGTGCTGGCGAGCAAGGCCGCGGCTTTGCAGTGGTAGCCGACGAAGTGCGCAAGCTGGCCGAGCGCACCGGGGCATCCACGCTGCAAATCAGTCAGCTGGTGGGCGGCATCGTCAACGATACGCAACAGGTGGCCGGCGAGATCAATCAGGTGGCGGATCATATGCGCATCGGCGTGAAGTCGGTCGAAGAGACCGGCGAAGCACTGGATCGCATCCACTCCCAGACAGATCAGGTATCTGCCGTACTGCATGACATTGCCGAAGCCACGCGCGAGCAATCGGCGGCCAGCACCCAGCTGGCGCAAGGCGTAGAGGCGGTAGCGCAAAGTGCCGAGCAAAACTCGGCCATTGCCCAAGCCAACAGCGGCGCGGCACGTGAGCTGCGCGACCAGGCGCGGGCCTTGCACGAAAAGCTGGCACACTTTACCGGCTGACCGATCCGCGATATGGAACAGGTTTCGGTTAAACTGCCGCGAGGCTTAACCGGAACCTGCCATGCACCAGTCCAACCAGTTCGATCTATTCAAGACACGGCGCTTCTTGCCGTTGTTCATCACGCAGTTTTTCGGCGCGTTCAACGATAACCTGCTGAAAAACGCCATCGTGGTGTTGATCAACTTTCATGGCATGCAATTGCTGGGGCTCAAGCCGGAGCTGATGATCCAGCTTGCCGCGGGCCTGTTCATCCTGCCGTTCTTCCTGTTCTCGGCCACCAGCGGCCAGATTTGCGAGAAATACGACAAGGCGCGCGTGGCGCGTTTTGTGAAGGTGCTGGAAATCGCCATCATGCTGATCGCCGGGATCGGCTTCTGGCTGAACAACGGCCTGATCCTGATGTCGACGATCTTCCTGATGGGCATACACTCGACGCTGTTCGGGCCACTCAAGTTCAGCGTCTTGCCGCAATACCTGCAACCGCGTGAGCTGGTGGGCGGCAACGGCCTGATCGAAATGGGTACCTTCGTTTCGATCATCCTCGGCCAAGTCGCCGGCACACTACTGATCGACGCCGATAGCACCCGCACCGCCATCATGGCCGCCCTGCTGTTGTGCGCAGTGATTGGCTACTTGTCGTCACGCAAGATGCCGCCCGCACCTAGCACGGTGCCGGAGCTGAAAATCGACTGGAGCTTTAGCCAGACCTGGGCCATCGTCGGCCAAGCCAAGCAAAGCCGTCCGGTGTGGCTGTCTCTGCTCGGCATCTCGTGGTTCTGGTTTCTAGGCGCGGTGTATCTCTCCAAGCTGCCCACCTATGCCTCTGAGGTGCTGCATGGCGACGCGACGGTCTACACGCTGCTGATGACGCTGTTCTCGCTTGGCGTTGGCCTCGGCTCGATGCTGTGTGAACGATTGTCCGGCCGTAAAGTGGAGTTGGGCCTAGTGCCATTTGGCTCGATCGGTTTGTGCCTGTTCGGCATCGACCTTTTCTTTGCCACGCCAGCACCGTCAGCTGTCGAACTCACCTGGCTCACCTTTTTGCACAGCCCGGCCAATTGGCGCTTGATGGCGGATTTCGCGCTAATTGGCACCTTCGGCGGCTTTTACATCGTGCCGCTCTATGCGCTGATGCAATCACGCGCCGCACCGGGTTTCCGCTCCCGCGCCATTGCCGCCAACAACATCATGAACTCGCTGTTCATGGTAGTTTCCGCGATCTTTGCCGGTGCACTGGCGGCATTCCACGTGAGCATCCCGCACGTGCTGCTGGTCGCTGCCCTGCTCAATATTGTGGTGGCGGGCTACATCTACACCCTGCTGCCTGAATTCCTCATGCGCTTCTTGGTATGGATCGCCACGCACACGTTGTACCGCATCAAGACCGAAGGGCTGGAAAACATTCCGGAAGAAGGCCCGTGCGTGCTGATCTGCAACCACGTCAGCTTCATGGATGCGCTGATCCTGGCTGGCGCGGTGCGGCGGCCGATCCGCTTCGTGATGGATCACCGTATTTTCAAGATTCCGGTGCTGAGCTTTATCTTCCGTACCGCCAAGGCCATCCCGATCGCCCCGGCCAAGGAAAACCCGGAACTCAAGACACAAGCATTTGATCGCGTCGCCGCGTATCTGGAAGCTGGCGAAGTGGTCTGCATCTTCCCTGAAGGCGGCATCACCCGCGATGGCGAAATCCAGCGCTTCCGCCCCGGCATTGAGGACATCATCCGCCGTACACCAGTGCCGGTGGTGCCGATGGCGCTGCAGGGTCTGTGGGGCAGCTTCTTCAGCCGCAAGGATGGCGCGGCAATGATGAAGATGCCGCGCCGCGTGTGGTCGAAGATCGGCTTTCGCGTGGGCAAGCCGGTTCCGGCAGAAGCAGCCGGGCGGGAATATCTTGAAGATGAGGTGAAGGCACTGCGGGGAGCTTGGCAGTAAGCGCCACGTGCAGCCCGGACGGTGCTATCGGCCGGGATGGCATCGCGCCAAGACAAAAAACAGGCACCTCGAAAGGTGCCTGTTTTTTTATCGCCTATCAAGCCATCAGCATGGACATTTCCCACCAGCCGCTCGATCCGCACTGGGGAAGCGCGCCTCAAGGCAATAACGGTAGAAGTCATTGCGGCTCATCGGCGTGGCATCCGGATGACGCTCGTGCATGTGTTGCAGGTAGTACTCATAGTCGTGAATGCCCACCATCAAGCGGCAGGTCTGCACGACCTTCTTTGCCGCCTCCCTGATGCCGGTCAGCCAGTCCGAACCCAAGCTGTAACGCTCGAACTCGGCACGGCTCATCGGCATGCCGTCTGCGTGGCTGGCGGTATGGCTGGCGAGGTAACGCTCGTAGGCATCGCCCTCCTCTCCCATCGTCGTCGGCGGAGCCGGCTCGCGCCGGCCGCCACGCAGTGTTGAAGCCAGACTGGATAGATCAAGCACGATTCGGCACCGGTTCGCCACGCAGCTGGATTTCAGCTTCACGCATCGTCGGGTTGCGTGCAGCCAGAGCGCGACGGATGTTGAAGAACGCCGCCACCAGCATCACCACCGCCACCAGCATGAAGAAGCCGCACAGCGCCGCGTTGATTTCGTTGTTGAAGGCGATACGCTGCATATCCTCGACCGTCTTGGCTGGCGCAAGCAAGGTGCCATGCGCAGCAGCGGCGTTGAACTTGTCGGCCACGGCGAGGAAGCCGATCTTCGGATTACTGCTGAAAATCTTCTCCCAGCCGGCGCTCATCGAGGTGATGAAGAGCCATGCGGTCGGCAACACAGTGACCCACGCGTAACGTTCTTTCTTCATCTTGAACAACACCACGGTGCCAAGGATCAGCGCCATCGAGGCCAGCATCTGGTTACCGATGCCGAACAGCGGCCACAGCGTATTGATGCCGCCGAGTGGGTCGACCACGCCTTGGTAAACGAAGTAGCCCCAGCCCGATACCGCCACGGCCGTGCCGATCAGGTTGCCCGCCCACGAACGGCTGCGGCCCAGGCCCGGCACCACGACACCGGCCAGATCCTGCACCATGAAGCGGCAAGCGCGCGTGCCGGCATCCACAGCGGTGAGGATGAACAACGCTTCGAACAGGATGGCGAAGTGATACCAGAACGCCATCATCGCCTTGCTATGGAAGATTTCCGTGATGATGTGCGCCATGCCCACCGCGAACGTCGGTGCGCCGCCAGCGCGGGACAGAATGCTCTTCTCGCCGACATCCGCCGCGATCTGGCTGAGCATCTCCGGCGTAATCATGAAGCCCCACTGATTGATCGCCAGCGAGGCGGATTCAACCGTCTTGCCGATCAATGCCGCCGGCGAATTCAAAGCGAAGTAGACACCCGGATCGATCACCGAGGCGCAGATCAAGGCCATGATGGCGACGAACGACTCCATCAGCATCGCGCCGTAACCGATCACGCGCATGTGGCTTTCGCGCTCGACCAGCTTGGGCGTGGTGCCGGATGCTACCAGCGCGTGGAAGCCCGAGATCGAACCGCAGGCAATGGTGATGAACAGGAACGGGAACAGGCTGCCGGCGAACACCGGGCCAGAGCCATCGATAAAGCGCGACACCGCCGGCATCTTCAGATCTGGCGCAGCAAACACGATGCCGATCGCCAAGCCGACGATCACGCCGATCTTGAGGAAGGTAGAGAGGTAATCACGCGGGGCCAGCAGCAGCCACACCGGCAGCACCGATGCCACGAAACCGTAGATCACCAGCGCCCAGGTCAGCTCGGTGCCATGCAGCGTAAACAGCGGACCGAAGGTCGGGTCTTTGGCGATATCGCCGCCATAGATGATCGCCAGCATCATCAGCACGAAACCGATCACCGAAATCTCGGCAATGCGGCCCGGGCGGATAAAGCGCATGTAGATGCCCATGAAGATGGCAATCGGGATCGTTGCAGCAATGGTGAACGTGCCCCACGGACTGTCGGTCAAGGCTTTCACGACCACGAGCGCCAAGGCGGACAGGATGATGATCATCACGCCCAGCGCACCGAGCATCACAACCACGCCAGCGAATGCGCCCAGCTCTTGCTTGGCCATTTCGCCCAGTGAGCGGCCATCGCGGCGGGTAGAGATGAACAGAATCAGGAAATCCTGCACGGCACCTGCCAGCATCACGCCGATCAGAATCCACAGCGTGCCGGGCAAGTAGCCCATTTGCGCCGCCAGGATCGGGCCGACCAGCGGGCCGGCACCCGCAATGGCAGCGAAGTGGTGGCCGAACAGCACCCACTTGTTGGTCGGCACGTAGTCCAGGCCGTCGTTGCGGCGCTCGGCCGGCGTCATGCGCCGGTCATCCAGCTCAAAGACTTTTTCAGCGATAAAACGGCTGTAGAACCGGTATGCGATTGCGTAACAAGCTACCGCCGCCGTCACCAACCAGACCGCATTGACGTGCTCACCACGGCTAAGTGCGAGTGTGGCGAACGCAAATGCGCCCACCAAACCCACCACCAACCATATCCCCCACTGCTTGACTGCTTTCATGCTGACTCCTGATCGGATCATTCGGATGCGCTCGCCATGCTAACCCAGCATGCAGATGGCATGTAGTCGATTTGATATAACTACTTTTTTCCACCGCGCGATAGTCCGCCGTAGAGAACGAATGCCGGTATCAGTGTTTTCCCGAATGCGATCAGAAGATCACGCCAGCTTGAGACCAACAATGCCGGCCAGGATCAGGCAAATCGATGCAACCCGCAGCAAGTTGGCCGGATCGCCAAACCAGACGATACCGAGCACGACCGTACCGACCGCGCCGATACCGGTCCAGATGGCGTAGGCCGTACCGGCTGGCAGATGCTTCATGGCATAGGCCAGCAGCACCATGCTGATGGTGGCGGTAATACCGAAGGTAATAGATGGGATCGGTTTGCTGAAGCCGTCAGAGGCTTTCAGCGCCAGGGCCCAGGCGACCTCGAAGAGACCGGCGAATATCAGGGCAAGCCAAGGCAGGAAGGTGGGGGACATGATCAACTCCCGGTGGGCGGGGTCGTCCCCATCAATGGAAAACGGTGTGGGGTCGTCCCCACACCGTCGTAAACGAACCAAGCTTACCGGCGATCAATCCACATGGCAGCGAACAATCACCGGCCGAGTGTGGCAATCAGGCCAAGCCACGTTCCAGATCAGCGATCAGGTCGTCGATATTCTCCAAGCCGACCGAAATGCGGATCAGCCCTTCACGGATGCCGGCCGTAGCACGCGCTTCCGGCGTGACACGGCCGTGCGTGGTACTAGCCGGGTGCGTAATCGTGCTGCGTACATCACCGAGGTTGGCGGTGCGGGAGAGCAATTGCACGCGGTCGATCAGCTTCCAGGCTGCCTCGCGGCCGCCCTTGACCTCGAACGACACAATGCCGCCACCGCCTTTCTGCTGCCGTTGCGCCAACGCATATTGCGGGTGCGACTCCAGCCCAGGGTAGAAAACGCGATCAATCTCTGGCCGGCTTTCCAGCCACTGCGCCAGCTTCAGCGCATTCTCGCAATGCGCACGCATGCGGATCGGCAGCGTTTCCATGCCTTTGAGGATCACCCAGGCGTTGAAGGGCGAGAGACTTGGGCCGGCAGTGCGCAGGAACAGGTAAACCGGATCGATCAGCTCTTTCTTGCCAACTACCGCGCCGCCGAGCACCCGGCCCTGCCCATCCAGATACTTGGTGGCGGAATGCACCACCAGATCAGCGCCGAGTTTCAGCGGTTGCTGCAGGATCGGCGTGCAGAAGCAGTTATCGACCGCCAGCAATGCGCCGTTGGCGTGGGCAACCGCCGCAATCGCGGGAATATCGGCCACTTCAGTCAGCGGATTGGATGGGGTTTCGAGGAAGAACAGCTTGGTGTTCGGCTTGACCGCCGCTTGCCACGCTGCCGGATCAGTCGCGCTCACGTAGCTGACTTCGACGCCGAACTTCACGAAGTAGGTATTGAAGAGCTGGATCGTCGCGCCAAACAGGCCGTTCGATGCAACGACGTGATCGCCCGCTTTCAGATGCGCCATGCCAAGCGCCAGGATCGCCGCCATGCCGGACGCCGTCGCAATCGCTTTCTCGCCGCCTTCCAGCGCCGCGAGCCGCTCTTCGAACGCTGTCACCGTCGGGTTGGTGAAGCGCGAATAGATGAAACCGGGAATCTGATTGGTGAACTTGAGCGAGGCTTCTTCGGCGCTGCCGACACAGAAGCTCGAGGTCAGATACATCGCATCCGAATGCTCGCCAAACTCGCTGCGCGTGGTACCGGCGCGGATGGCGAGGGTATCGGGGTGAAGGTCGTCGAAATCGAAATCTTGCATGGGAGAAATCCTTGAAACGCCAACGGGAGCCATTGCCCCCGCTGAGTAACTGCCCGCGAACAAAGCCCCGCTGGCAAGGCGTGCGAAGCGCAGACAGTACAAGTCGTACGGCAAGCGAGCAGAACGCAGCCAGCGGGACTTTGTTCGTGGGCGCTAAATCAAATTCTGTTCCGCTACGCCAATGTTCAAATCCAGCAGCCGGCTATCCGGATCGCCTTCCTTGGATTTGGCAGACAGCGGCGACAGACGCTTGGCTTCCAGCTCATCCAGGTAGGCATCGGTGATATCACCAGTAATGTAGTTGCCATCGAAACACGAGGTTTCAAACTCGGTGATCTTGCCGCCGCTGGCATCGCTACAGGCTTCGATCAAGGCGCTGAGCTCCTGATAGATGATTGCATCGGCACCGATCTCTTCGGCGATCTGCTCGTCCGTACGGCCGGTCGCGATCAGCTCGGCACGGGTCGGCATGTCGATGCCATAAACGTGCGGGAACTTGACTGGCGGGGCGGCGGAAGCGAGGTAGACCTTCTTCGCGCCACAGTCCCGCACCATCTGCACGATTTCCTTCGAGGTCGTGCCACGCACGATCGAATCGTCGACCAGCAGCACGTTCTTGCCACGGAATTCGACTGCAATCGGGTTGAGCTTCTGGCGCACCGACTTCTTGCGGCTGGCCTGCCCCGGCATGATGAAGGTGCGGCCGATATAGCGGTTCTTGATGAAGCCCTCGCGGTACGGCAGCTTGAGTTCGTTGGCCATTTCCAGCGCTGCATCGCGGCTGGTGTCCGGGATCGGGATCACTACATCGATATCAAGCGCCGGCACCATGCCGCGCACTTTATCCGCCAGACGCATGCCCATGTTCAGGCGGGCTTCATGCACCGAGATCCCGTCGATGACGCTATCCGGCCGGGCAAAGTAGACGTGTTCGAAGATACACGGCACCAGCTTTGCATGCGGGTGGCACTGGCGGCTGGAGAGCTTGCCGTCGAACGAGACATAGACCGCCTCGCCCGGTGCAACATCGCGCATGAATTTGAAACCGAGCGTGTCGAGCACGACCGATTCGCTGGCCACGATGTATTCCGGGCCTTCGGCTGTTTCGTGTACGCCCAGCGACAGCGGGCGGATACCATACGGATCACGGAAGGCGATCAGGCCAAAGCCTGCCACCAATGCCACGACC
Source organism: Andreprevotia chitinilytica DSM 18519 (assembly GCF_000711875.1). Classification (GTDB taxonomy): domain Bacteria; phylum Pseudomonadota; class Gammaproteobacteria; order Burkholderiales; family Chitinibacteraceae; genus Andreprevotia; species Andreprevotia chitinilytica. The sequence goes on along the minus strand of NZ_JONM01000003.1, from coordinate 217,299 downwards.
GCATAAGCGCCACGCACGCGCTGATGCACGGCGGTCACGGCATCGAAAACGATTTCCGGCGTCAGCGCCAAGCCGTTGGTGCGCTTGGACAGCTCGTGCGCCAACACGTTGAGCAGCGCTTCGGAATCGGAATTGGTGTTGATGTGCCGCAAATCGGTGCGGTACATCTCGTCTTTCAGTTGCTTGTCGTTGGTGAGGTTGCCGTTGTGCGCCAGCACGATGCCGAACGGGCTGTTGACGTAGAACGGCTGTGATTCGGCCAGGCTGGAAGCCGAACCTGCCGTCGGGTAGCGCACATGGCCAATGCCGGCATTGCCGAGCAACGAGCGCATGTTGCGGGTGCGGAACACATCGCGCACCAAGCCCTGGCCTTTATGCATGTGGAACATCGGTCCTTCGGCGGTCACGATGCCGGCAGCATCCTGGCCCCGATGTTGCAGGACCAGCAGCCCGTCATACAGCATCTGGTTGACGGGGGTTTTGGCGACAAGGCCGACGATGCCACACATATTCAACGATCCTCAAAACACATAAAAACGGCCACCCGGAAACGCCTTCCGGGCAGCTTCATTCAAACTTGATGCGCTCCGCCAGCCCCTTGGGCAGCCAAGGCACAGCCATTTTCGCGGCAGCTTCGAACGGCGGGCTGAACATGGCATCGCGCCACATGCTCGACTGCGGGAAAGCAGTCAGGCCAGACAACAACACCAGCAACAAGACAAACAAGACGCCACGCGCGAGTCCAAACAATGCGCCCAGCAAACGATCCAGCGGATTCAAACCGGTCGCCTTCAGGAACTGGCTGATCGTGATCCGCAGCAAGGCCGCAAACAGCCAGACGCCACAGAAAATCGCCACCATCGCGGCCAAATAGCGCAAGCGCTCGTCCGGAATTCCTTTGGGCATATACACCGATATGGAGTCGGCATAGTGAATTGCCAACCAGCTCGCAGCGATCCACCCGACCAGCGCCATGACCTCTTGCACCAAGCCACGCATGACGGCGAGCGAAATGGACAAACCAACGATGGCGAGGATTGCGTAATCGAAACCGGTCACAGCGAACTCAATGCACCAATTGCGGGCTATAGCCGAGCGCTGCAGCCTTCTGCAGCAGCGCCTTGGCATGGGCATCGTCATTGGCGGCGATACGAATACGCGTCAGCGCAACGCCCTTGCCATTGACTGCCTCACCATAGGCTGGCAAGCCATTGGCCTTGAGTTTGCCAAGAATCTCCGTCACTTTGGCCTTGTCGCTATATGCACCGATCTGCACGTAGGCATGGGCGCTGACATGCTTTTCAGCAGCGGGCTTGGGTGCTTCGGCTTCATCCATGCCATCCAGAATCCGCTGTGGATCTTTGACAGGCTTTGGAGTCGGCTTTACTGGCTTTTCGACAGCAGGTTTTTCGACAGGCTTGGACTCGGCCGGCTTCGGTTCGATCAACTTTGCTTCAGCCGGCTTCGGCGTGACTTTCGGCTTTGGTGCTGGTTCGATCTGCAGATGCTCGACTTGGGAGTTAACCAGCTTGCCCGGCAGCACTTGCGGCGCAACAGGTGCGGGCGTTGTTTTATCGGTTGCGGCGACGACCGGAGCAGCCGGTACTGCTGGAGCAACAGCTTGTGAGGAAGAGGAAGTAGAAGTCGTTGCGGCTGGCGCCGGCTGGGCAGCGGCGTTGGCGCCACTGGCCGATGTGCTGGGCGCACTGGCGATGATTTCGACTGGATGGGTCAAGGCAACGGGCGGCTCGCCATCCAGCACGGTCCAGAGGACGACCAGTGCAAAGATGACCAAGGTCACCGCGCCGATCAAGCGGCGGCGCGCACGTTTACGGAGTTGCTGGAGTTCTTCGCTAACGTTGTCTCGTGCCATATCCGCTATCGACCGCGTGCCGCCATGACTTCAGCGACGGTGTAGAAGGAACCAAAGGCGAGGATTCTATCATTGTCGCCGGCCGCCTGCGTGGCGGCTTTCCATGCCCCGGCAACCGATTCGAATGCGGTCACCCGCGCCTTGGGCTGCAACGCGGCAATGCGTTGCGCTAGTTGGTCGGCCGGCTCCGCCCGCGGCAAATTGGGAGCTGCTGCGTACCAGCGATCAATCCGGTCGCCCAGAATGCGTACGACCGCTTCAATATCCTTGTCCGCCATCATGCCGAACACGGCATGGGTGGTTTCGGCATAGCCCATTTGATCGAGCGCGGATTTGAGCGCCCGCGCCGCATGCGGGTTGTGCGCTACATCGAGCACGGTTTGCGGGCGGCCGGGCAAGACTTGGCAACGTGCCGGCCATTCGACTTCCAGCAAGCCCCGCTTGATGTCGTTGAGGCTGATCGGCAGCTGTTCACGCAGCGCATCGAGCATGGCCAAGGCCACCGAGGCATTGCCCAGCTGGTACTGCCCACGCAGCGCTGGCAATGGCAATGCATGGCGACGGGTATCACCACGCCAGAACATCCACTGTTGCCCTTCCGCCTCTTTCTGCCAGCCGAAGTCACGACCGATGAATTCCAGCGGCGTGCCCTGCTCGGCGGCCACAGCGGCCAAACTTTGCGGCGGCTCGGCATCGCCGCAGAACGCGGGCTTGCCAGTACGGAAGATGCCGGCTTTCTCGCGGCCGATGTCTTCGCGGTTGTCGCCAAGGTAGGCTTGATGATCGAGGTCGATGCTGACCACGCAGGCTGCATCGCCATCGAAGATATTGACGGCATCGAGCCGGCCGCCCAAGCCGATTTCCATCACCGCGACATCAACCTTGGCATCGATGAAAATCTTCATCGCCGACAACACGCCAAATTCGAAATAGGTCAGCGAGGTATCGCCACGCTCAGTTTCGATAGCTCGGAAGCTATCGACCAAGGCCTCATCGCTGGCTTCCTGCAGATCGACCGTGACGCGCTCGTTGTAGCGCAGCAAATGCGGCGAGGTATGCGTGCCGACCTTGTAGCCGGCACAGCGCAGGATCGTCGAGAGAAAGGCGCAAACCGAGCCCTTGCCATTGGTGCCGGCCACGACCAGCACCGGAAAACCGGGCTTGAGGCCCATCACGTCCCGCACGTGCGAAATGCGGGCAAGGCCCATATCGATGGCCTTGGGATGGGCTTGTTCCAGATGCGCGAGCCACTCATCGAGCCGACCCGCGTCAAATGCCGCCATCAGGATACAACCGGGGCGGGTTGTTTCTGGAACAACGTCAGCAACTGGGCAATTTGCAGACGCATTTCGCGGCGGTCGATGATCATGTCGATTGCGCCCTTCTCCAGCAGGAACTCGGAACGCTGGAAGCCTTCCGGCAGGGTTTCGCGCACGGTCTGCTCGATCACACGTGGGCCGGCAAAGCCGATCAGCGCGCCCGGCTCACCGATCACCACGTCGCCCAGGAAGGCAAACGAGGCGGACACACCGCCCATGGTCGGATCGGTCAACACCGAGATGAAGGGGAGTTTCTTGTCGGCCAGCCGCGTCAGCACCGCGGAGGTCTTGGCCATTTGCATCAGCGAATTCAGGCCTTCCTGCATCCGCGCGCCACCCGAGGCCGCCACGCAAATAAACGGCAGGTTGTTCTCGAGCGCCACTTGCACGCCGCGCACGAAGCGCTCGCCAACCACCGAACCCATCGAGCCGCCGATGAATTTGTACTCGAACGCCGCAATCACAACCGGTACGGTGAGGATCGCGCCCTGCATCACGACGAGCGCATCATCTTCGCCAGTGCTTTGCTTGTAGGCTTCGATCTGATCCGCGTAACGCTTGGTGGCTTTGAACTTGAGGATGTCGACCGGCTGCACTTCCGCGCCGATTTCAAAGCGACCTTCGGCATCCAACAACAGATCCAGGCGACGACGCGCCGAGACCGCATTGTGGTAGCTGCACTTTGGGCAAACATCGAGATTGTTCTCGAGGTCGGTGCGATAGAGCACCGCGCTGCAGGCCGAGCACTTGTACCACAAGCCTTCCGGCACCGCGGACTTGGAACCCGGCTCGCGGCTTTTGATCTTCGGGGGCAGCAGTTTTTGCAACCAGCTCATTGTTTACTCCTGTGTACTTTGCGTGATCGGTCTCTTTGAAAAAAGGAACCAGATCAGGTGCGAGCGGTATCCATGGCGGAACGGACGCCCGCGAGAAAAGCAGTCAATCGTTCGGCAAGGCCGGCTTCACCGGCCTCTACTTCCTGCACCAGCCGCGAACCAATCACGACCGCATCGGCCACACCGGCCACGCGGCGGGCGGTATCTGCATCACGAATGCCGAAGCCGACACCAATCGGCAGCGAAATGTTCTTACGCAGCTCAGCCAGTTTGGCGGCAACGCTATCCACATCGAGGTGAGCCGCGCCGGTCACACCCTTGAGCGATACGTAATACACGTAGCCGCGCGCCAGGCGCTGTACGGCGAGCTGGCGCGAAACCGGCGTGGTTGGGGCCAGCAGGAAAATCAGATCAAGACCGTGGGCTTTCAGGATACCCGCGCATTCGTCGGCTTCTTCCGGCGGCAGATCGACGGTCAGTACGCCATCAACGCCCGCCTCGGCAGCAGCTTTGGCAAATACCTCGTAGCCCATGGCTTCAACCGGGTTGGCATAGCCCATCAGCACGACTGGCGTTTTGGTATCGGTCTGGCGGAATTCGGCGGTCATCGCCAGCACCTGGCGTAACGAAACACCATGTGCCAAGGCGCGTTCGGAAGCACGCTGGATCACAGGGCCATCGGCCATCGGATCGGAAAACGGCACCCCGAGCTCGATGATGTCGGCACCACCGGCAACGAGTGCATGCATCAGTTTGACGGTAACGCCCGGATTCGGGTCGCCAGCGGTAATGAACGGGATCAGCGCCTGACGGCCCTGAGCCGCCAGCGCCTGCATCGTGGATTCGATTCGGGACATTGTGTGTGATCTGCTAGGCTCTGTTGACATTTGTTTCACGACTGCGTTTGGGGCAGTTCGGGATGCAGCGTTGGGCCGCGAAGCGCGCCGTGGTATGGATACCACCAGCGATTCGCGGCACGGCGATGCGCCCGAAATGCCCCAAACCCGAAGGGCTGGGCCAGAAAAAGGTCAACCACGTTGTTCCGCTCCTAGGTAATAACCGGTTATTGCCGTCGTCGCGCGCCTAGTGCTGGACCTTTTTCTGGCCCAGCGCAGCCGCGAAACAAATGTCAACAGAGCCTAAAGCTGGATGCCGTCGAGCTTGGCGATGGTCGGAATATCCTTGTCGCCGCGACCGGACAGGTTGACGAGCAGGACTTGATCCTTGGAAAGCGTCGGCGCGAGCTTGCTCGCATAGGCCAAAGCATGGCTGGATTCGAGCGCCGGAATGATACCTTCATAGCGGCACAGATCGTGGAACGCCTTGAGCGCTTCGTCATCCGTCACGGCGACGTATTCAGCACGGCCGATGTCCTTCAGATAACTGTGTTCCGGTCCGACGCCAGGGTAGTCGAGGCCGGCGGAGATCGAATGTGTTTCGACGATCTGGCCGTTTTCGTCCTGCATCAGATAGGTGCGATTGCCGTGCAGCACGCCGGTCTTGGCGTTGGCGGTCAGCGGTGCCGCATGACGGCCGGTTTCGACGCCATCGCCACCAGCTTCGACGCCGATCAGGCGCACGCCCGGCACTTCAATGTAAGGATGGAAAATACCAATAGCGTTGGAGCCACCACCAACACAGGCAATGACCGCATCCGGCTGGCGGCCGATCATGTCTTGCATCTGCACCTTGGCTTCATCGCCAATTACGCACTGGAAATCACGCACCAGCATCGGGTACGGATGCGGGCCGGCACAGGTGCCGATGATGTAATAGGTGGAGTCGACATTGGTCACCCAGTCGCGCATCGCTTCGTTCATCGCATCCTTGAGCGTCTTGCTGCCTGAGGACACTGGCACGACGGTCGCGCCCAGCAGCTTCATGCGGAATACGTTCGGCGACTGGCGAGCGACGTCTTCAGCCCCCATGTAAACCACGCATTCCAGACCATAACGTGCCGCGACCGTTGCCGAAGCGACCCCGTGCTGACCAGCGCCAGTTTCGGCAATCACGCGCTTCTTGCCCATGCGGCGTGCCAACAAGGCTTGGCCGATGGTGTTGTTCACTTTGTGTGCGCCGGTGTGGTTCAGGTCTTCACGCTTGAGGAAAATCTGTGCGCCGCCGAGTTGTTCGGACCAACGCTTGGCGTGATAGACCGGGCTCGGCCGGCCAACGTAATGCTTGAGTTCATAGCGGTATTCCGCCATGAATTCCGAATCATTGATTGCCTTTTCGTATTCGATGCGCAATTCATCGAGCGCAGACATCAGCGTTTCGGCGACATAGATGCCGCCATGCTGACCGAAGTGGCCGCGTTCGTCGGGTTGGTGGTAATGGAGCGGTTCGTTCATTGCTTTCTCGCTTGGCAGACCGTTAACCGGCTGCATGGACAGCCCGGATAAAGGCCGTGATTTTCGCAGGATCTTTCACGCCACGCGCGGCTTCTACGCCACTGGACACATCGACCGCCCACGGCTGCACTTGCAGGATCGCGTCGGTCACATTATCTGGATTGAGGCCGCCGGACAGAATCAGCGGTAGCGGCAACGCCTTTGGCAACAACGACCAATCGAATGCCTCACCGGTGCCGCCCGGCGTTCCGGCGACATAGGCATCGACCAGTACGCCTTTCGCATCCGGGTACAGCGCGCAGTATTCTACCAAATTTGTATCCGGTTTTACCCGCACAGCCTTGATATAGGGACGACCAAACTGACGGCAGTACGCCGGAGACTCGTCGCCATGGAACTGGAGCAGGTCGATTTGCGTGCGTTCAATCACCTGACGAACCAAGGCTGGATCGGCATCGACGAACAGCCCGACGGTGCTCACAAAGGCCGGCAGCGCTGCAACGATGGCTCGAGCGGTTTCGATTTCGACGTTGCGCGGACTTGGCCCATAGAAGACCAGACCAATCGCATTGGCACCGGCCTGAGCAGCCTCGACAGCCATTGCTACATCGCGCAGGCCGCAAATCTTGATACGGGGAATCATCAGATCAATCCGTGACGGGGTTCCGGCTCGGTCGGTAAGCCGTATTCGGGCGGATAGCTTACACCAGCCAGGTAGAGTCCGTCTGGCATGAACGTTGGTGGGGCGATGCTTCGGTCCTGTGCAGCCAGTAATTCAGCGATCCATTCCGGCGGACGGTTGCCCTTCGCCACATGCAGCAGCGCACCCATGATATTGCGGACCATGTGATGCAAAAAGGCGTTGGCGGAGAAATCGAAGTACAGCAAAGTGCCCTCGGCGTGCATCTCCAGCCGGGTCAACGTTTTAACGGGCGTCTTGGCTTGGCATTCCGCAGCACGGAAGCTGGAAAAGTCGTGCTCACCGAGCAATAGCGATGCCGCGGCACGCAATGCATCGAGATCGAGCGGCTGATGCATCCACCCCACCCTACCCGCCCACAAGGCAGGCCGCACGGGGTGGTTGAGCAACAGATAGCGGTAATGGCGCGCAGTTGCGACAAAGCGTGAGTGGAAATGATCCGGCACTTCCTTCGCCCACAGCACTGCAACACCCTGCGGCAAAAAGCTATTCACACCGCGCACCCAGGCGGTGATCGGCCGCTTGGCATCAGTATCGAAATGGACAATCTGTCGACTAGCGTGCACACCCGCATCGGTACGCCCGGCGGCATGCGCCCGAACCGGGTGACCGGCCATTTGCATCAACGCACGCTCCAGCTCCGCCTGCACGGTCGTGACTTGCGGCTGGATTTGCCAGCCGCTAAAAGCGCGGCCGTCGTATTCCAGGGCCAGCACATATCGGGTCGTCATGCCCCGATCCAATGTCGATTCAACGCTTTACTCAACTCAATCAATCCAACGGTTATTCGATTCATGCCCGGCCACTCACCAACGCACGCAAAAAGACAAGTGGCGTGCGTTGCCTGCCGGCAACTTCACGCCACTTGTACCACATCAGGCACCGGGCATGCGCCCGGCCCTGCACCCGAGATTACAGCGTATCGAGCAAGCCCTTCGCCTCGTGCTGCTGCGTTGCATTCCCCTCGCTGATCGCTTCTTGCAGGATTTCGCGAGCACCTTCGACATCGCCCATATCGATATAAGCCTTGGCCAGATCAATCTTGGTTTGGACCGGATCATCTGCGGCGAAATCAGCCTCGCCATCGGCAACAGGCACCGGTGCAGCATGCACCTCTTCCAAACCACCTAGGTCGAGATTGATATCGTCGAGATTCAGATCATGCGCAACTTCGGCTGCCGGAGCAGGCACCGGCGCAGCCGCAGCCGGCTCATCCAGCGAGAAATCAAAATCCAGGCCAATATCGCCACTTGCAGCAGGAGCAGTCGCCTCGACGACGGTCGGAGCAGGTACTGGCGCGGGAGCCGAAGAAACCTCTTCCAGCAATGAATCCAGAGAGAAATCCAGATCCGTCGCGTCGAGATCGTCGGCATGTGCTTCAGCCACCGGCAATTCGCCCGGCACCGTATCGACAAAACCGTGTGATTCAAGCGCTGCAGGCGCTGCGACGACTGGAGCGGCTGCAGGCGCAGCAGCGGCCTCTTCACCCGGCACGACAAAGTCATCGAGGTCGAAGCCCAGGTCATCCACGACCTCTGCAGGTGCCGCTTCTGCAACTGGCGCGGTCGGGGCGGTGAAGCCAAGATCGAGCGGCTCGGCCTCAAGCAGTGGTTCGACCGGTGTTTCGAGCATCTCTACCGACTCTGGCGCGCCCAGATCGAAGTCCAGCTCTTGCGCACCAGCCATTGCTGCGACCGGAGCCGCAACGGCAACAGTCGTAGCAACCGTAGCGGCCATGGCAGCAGTCGAAACAAAATCACCGCCATCGCCAGCAGGCTCTTTGCGCTGATACAGCGGATTTTCCGGATCGATGTTGCGGCCCATGAACGCGGCCTGTTCCCAGATCGGACCCTGACCACTCAGCTGGGCGTACAGATCGGCAGCAATTTCCTCGAATGCCGTCTTGTCTTTGCGTGCTGAATAGATCTCTAGCAGCTTCAGACGAACTTCATGCCGGCCCGGATCCTTGACGAGCGCATCACGGAGAATTTCCTCCGCTTGGGCATCGCGCCCATAGGCCATGTAGACCTCGGCTTCGGCGATCGGATCGACTTCATCGGTATCGATCGTGCCCAAGCCTTGGCGGCTGAAGTCGGTCAGGAAGGAGTTTTCGGTCGGTTGGGTGCTGATCACTGCACCGCCGGTATTGCCGAGCACCGTATTTGGCTTCAGATCACCACCGGTGATGATGCTATCGGCAAAGTTGGCCGGACGACGACGACGCGCCCAAACCAAGCCGCCAATACCGGCCACAATGGCCAACAAGCCACCACCCAGCAATAGCGGGTTGCCAAGCAAGGTATCCAGGAAGGATTCCTCTTCTTGGACCGGCGGTGCGACAGGGGCTACACGTTTCTTGGCCGGTGCACTGGCAACCACTGCAGGCGCCGAAGCAACTGCACTCGCAGGCGCAGCCACTACTTCAGATGCAACGGCAGATGCAGCTGCCACCGTCGACGCCACAGCGGCAGCAGATGCAGCCTCGACCTTGGCTGCCGCGGTCGTGCTCTGCGCAGCTGGAGCCGATGCGCCAGCTGCAACGGCGGCCGATGCCTTAGCCATACCGGTTGCCGCCGAGGCGCCCATCTTGCTCTTCACTGCGAGCGTTTTTTCCATGTCGCGAACGTTCTTTTGCAGTTCGCCGACACGTTGATTTGCTTCATCCAGCGCCTTTTGGCGCGCTGCGGCCTCTTCCTCCAGCGCATTCACGCGCGCCTGCTGGGACGAAGTGCCTTGCTTGCCCTTGGCATCGGTGCCCTTGGACAGCTTCAGCACATCCTTGCCAGACTCGGTCTGGCTTGCGCCCTTGTCTTCAACCTTCGCGGTAATCTTGCCGGAAGCAGCCTTGTCTTCAACGGCTGCAGCCGGCTGTTTGCCAGCAGCTTCAGCCAATTTGCTGCGATAGCCCTTCCAATCTTCGGCCTGGACCTTGATCTCTTTGGCCGCTTCGCTCTTGCTGACCGACTCGATTTTTTCCTTTTCCGGAATCTGCAGAATCTTGCCACGCTTGAGCCGATTCATATTGCCGGCAAAAGCGTCTGGATTGGTCTTATATAGGCTGACCAGAACCTGCTCAAGGTTCACACCGTCCGGCTTGACCTGCTTGGCAATTGACGACAGCGTATCGCCCGGCTTAACGGTATACGAGTCAGCCCCTTGCCCCTCGCTGGTATTCGTGGTCGCGGGCGGCGCCTTTGCCGATTCTTCCGTCGCTGCAGCGGGCGCTTTTTTCGCGTGCCGCCCCTTGCCAGAGACCCTGGGTGCCTTCACGGCACTGGAAATCGAGCCCGGCAATGTCTTGTTGGCAAAGCGATCCGATGATTCCTGCGCACCACCGGCAGTGCTGGAACCGCCATAGCCAACCGGATCGATCAGCGCGGTATATTCACGCTGGATACGCCCGGATGCCCAATTCAAATCAACCAGCAAATCAAGGAACGGCTCGCCAACCGTTTGAGAAGACGTAACGACCACATAGTACTGACCGCTGGCCCGCTTCTCGATATTGAAACGAAGACCGAGAGACGTCGGCGGATAAGCAATCTGCGCATTGGTAAACGCCTCTGGCGAGGCAAGACTCACGGCAAGCGAATCGGCTTCACTGGGCTGCACGGCCACCAGATCGATTTCGGCGCGGAAAGGCTGACCGATACCGGACAACACATTTAGGCGACCCAAGCCTGCCGCTTGGGCAGACCACGACGTCGCCAACAACATGGCAAGCGCGCAAGCTTTGTATTTCAACTGGATCGGCACGATTCTCCCCCAAGGCATATTTGTACCAGCACGACGCTTCTATAAGATATCGGCTCGGAACATAGCACCACCTTACATCAAGGCGCAAGGCGCAGCAAAAAGCTGCATCAATCAGTTGCAGATATAGCAAATTAACTAATCGAACTGGAAATATTTTTTACTACCGGAAACAACCACCACTCAAATTCCATTAGCACATCCACACAACTAAAAACAGCGCACTGTCAATCCTCGATCCAAACTGATCGCTGCCGTGGCACACAATCAAGACGCCAGTTCAGCAGCGCCCATTTCCACAGCAAATCCAAATCCGCATTACCCAATTCAGCCGGCGGATTTTGTCCTAGATATTTGAGCGCACGCCATAAATCAGGCGCAGCCTCGCCAGCCTGCAGCGGTAAAGCGAGAGTCTGTTTGCTGAGCTTTTCCCCCGCCGCATTGACCAGCACGGGAATATGCCCATATTCGAGGATTGGTAATCCAAGGCATTTCTGTAAATAAATTTGCCTTGGCGTCGAATCAAGCAGGTCTGCACCACGCACCACATGGGTCACGCCTTGATCCGCGTCATCCACTACCACGGCGAGTTGATAGGCAAACAAACCGTCAGCCCGGCGCAACACGAAATCACCAACCTGTTCATCCAGACGCTGCTGTTGCTCCCCTTGAATCACATCGCTATATCGTATCGGCTCCGCACTTACTCGCAACCGCCACGCCCGCGGCGCCTGCCCTGGCCGCAAGCCATTCCGACAAGTACCTGGATAGACTGGGCCATCAATACCGGCACGGGCGATCGATGCCACCTCCTTGCGGGTACACGAACAGGGATAAAGCAGATCGCGATCACGCAATCTTTCCAAAGCCAATTCATAAGCAGGACCACGCAGGCTTTGATATTTCACTTCGCCATCCCAGGCAAAACCATATGCCTCCAGCACCCGTAATATCCGCCCGGCAGCCCCTGCCATCATCCTCGGCGGATCAAGATCCTCCATGCGAACCAACCATTCCCCACCACGCGAACGCGCCTCCAGATAACTGGCGACGGCAGCCAGGAGCGACCCCATGTGCAGCTCACCGGTTGGGCTTGGCGCAAAGCGCCCACGATAGATTGGGGAATCAGGCATTACGAATCGACACAAACTCGGGTTATCTGGATGGCTGTAACCGGTGGGCTTACTGGGGCGAGCTTTGTTAGAATGATGGATTGTCGCAAGAACAGCCAAACTAGAGGATACGCCATGACTTACGTCGTCACCGACGCCTGTGTGAAATGCAAGTACACCGACTGTGTCGATGTATGCCCGGTCGACTGCTTTCACGAAGGTCCGAATTTTCTGGTGATTGATCCGGACGAATGCATCGATTGCACATTGTGCGTGGCCGAATGCCCGGTCGAGGCGATCTACGCCGAAGACGATGTGCCGGAAAACATGTTGCAATACATTCCGCTGAACGCCGATCTCTCGAAGACATGGCCCGTCATTGTCGAAAAGAAAGACCCGCTACCGGATCACGAACAATGGGCAAGCGTTGTCGGAAAAATCGACCAGATCGAGCACTAAGCGTAACGCTGCCAGCAACACCGCATTCACATCAAATACCGCCGCTTGAGAAAGTGGCGGTATTTGTTTAGAATGCTCGATTCTTCGCCTTGCCTGACCGTCGTCGCACGCGGCAGGCTTTTACCCAAAAGGAGCATTCATGCGACATTACGAGATTGTTTTCATCGTGCACCCGGATCAAAGCGAGCAAGTGCCCGCGATGATCGAGCGCTACAAATCCCTGATCGCAACCGGCAACGGCCAGATCCATCGCCTGGAAGACTGGGGCCGCCGTCAACTGGCTTACCCGATCCAGAAGATCCACAAGGCTCACTACGTGCTGATGAACGTTGAGATCAGCCAGGAAACCCTGGACGAACTCGAGCACGCCTTCAAGTTCAACGACGCTGTCCTGCGCCATCTGACTATCAAGATGGAACACGCCGTGACCGAAGCGTCGCCGATGATGAAGGAAGAAAAGTCCAAGTCGCTGACCGGCCCAGAAGGCCAAGTTGCTGCGGCTTAAGTGCTGGATCGCAATCGAGTCGAACTGAGCGGAACGCTCGTTGAATTACCGGTTTTACGCCACAGCCCGGCAGGTGTACCCATCCAGGCCTGTGTGATCAGCCACCAATCGCAACAACATGAAAATGGTGCAACACGACGTGTTGTAGCAGAAGTTGAAGCGATGGCGATCGGCGAGATCGGCATCAAGTTGGGCAGGATAGGTATTGGCAAGTTAGTCCGCGTGAGTGGATTTATCGTCAGTGCCAATCAAAAGCAAGCCCGGCGACTCGTACTGCATATCGATGAATTTGAATTACTGAATTGAGGTCAACCATGTCCCGCAACCTGTTCAAGCGCAGAAAGTTCTGCCGCTTTACCGCCGAAGGCATCAAAGAGATCGACTACAAGGACACCGCGATCCTGAAAGATTTCATCGCTGAAAACGGCAAGATCATCCCGGCTCGCATCACCGGCACCAAGGCGCGTTATCAGCGTCAACTGTCGGCCGCTATCAAGCGCGCGCGCTTCCTGGCACTGCTGCCGTACACCGATCTGCACTAAGCCGAGGAGAAAGAACCATGCAAATCATTCTGCTCGAGAAAGTCGGCAACCTGGGTCAACTGGGCGATGTGGTCAAGGTCAAAGACGGCTTTGCCCGTAACTTCCTGATCCCGCAAGGCAAGGCCAAGCGTGCTTCCGAAGCCAACCTGAAGGAATTCGAAGCCCGCCGTGCGGAACTCGAAGCCCGTCAGGCTGAAATCCTTGCTGGCGCGCAAACCCGTGCCGAAAAGCTGGTTGGCGCGTCCGTTACCGTTGCTCAGAAGGCTGGTGTTGATGGCCGTCTGTTCGGCTCCGTAACCAACGCCGATATCGCTGCTGCGTTTACCGCTGCCGGTACTGAAGTAGTCAAGTCGGAAGTCCGTCTGCCCGAAGGCCCGTTCAAGGCTATCGGCGAATACGATGTGACCCTGGCGTTGCATCACGACGTGACCGTCGAAGTGAAGGTTGTAGTGGTCGGCGAGCAATAAGCCACCCACTTGCTTCACCGTAAAACGGGGCATCCTTCGGGATGCCCCGTTTTTCTTTGGCACTCATCTACCCCAGATGACAGCCGACACAAAATACAGCCGGCAAGCGGGTAGAATCTACACTAGTCGTCCATTACCCCCCTACGCTCCGCAGACCAATCAGCCATGCGCAAACTCAGCAGCCCTACCGAAATTGCCAGAGAAACGCTGAAAGAAATGGCGACGCAACGGCTGGACCCAACACCAGACCATTACACCGATATCTATCACACGATTGCCAACACTCCGGATGAGGAACGACTTCCTGAGTTGGCCAAACAAATCGAGCAAGCGCTTACCGAGCTACCGCGTCAGTCCCCGGAATTGGGACGCACGCTCGAACAACTAAAAAAGGCCAATCGCAGCAGCGAATGGAGTGCGGTTCCCGCCCTCGTCATCAAGTATATCGAGCTACAAGGCGGCCAATCCCAACTCACGCGCGCTTGGGTCGATCTGATTCGCGATCTGATCCGACAATGGGATTTGCGCAATCCAGCCTATCCACCCAGTCGGAAAAGTGAATCGCTAGAACGGGTATTGATTCACTTCGGCAATGATCCCGAACAATTGAACGACAAGTTGTCCGGCTTGATACGCAGCTGGGGCGAAACCGGCACTGAATCCGAGAATAGCAGTAACGGCACAGCCGACAACGCTCCCCTCCCCGCCGACACCCAGCTCTCTCAACCCGCATCAGGCACACCAGATATCTCCGGCAACCTGGTGCCATGGCAAGACGCCCTATCGCAGACACTCATCCTTGGCCTGGTGCCGAGGCTGACCCACTACCCGGATCTGGCCGACGAGGCGCGTACTTTCGGCACGCGCGTCGGCGGCGTCATGCAGGAAGGTGATCTGGGCTTGTTGATCGCCCAGATGAAGAAGTTCTGGCGCCGCCTCGAGCTGGTCAACGAGCAAGAACAGCGGCTCTGTGACGGTCTGCTTAACCTGCTGCGATTACTCACCGACAACATGAGCGAAATCGTCGTCGAGGATGAGCATCTGCATGGTCAGATCGCTGTTGTCCAGCAGATCATGCAGCAACCGCTCGACATGCGACTGATCTACGATGCCGAAGTCGGCCTCAAAGAAGTCATCTACAAGCAAAGCATCCTGAAGAAAAGTCTGCTGGAAGCGCAAGACGCCCTTAAATCGATGATCGCCACCTTCATCGATCGGCTGGGTACGCTTTCCGACAGCACCGATCATTATCACGGTCGTATTGCCACCTATGCCGAGCAAATCCAGCAGGCACACGACCTCGAAGACATTCAGCACGTGATGGCCGACCTTCTGCAAGACACGCGCTCCATGCAGCTCGATGTTCGGCGCAATCGTGACGAAATGATGGAAGCACGTAGCCGCGTCAATGAAGCGGAAGAAAAAATCCGCCAGCTGGAAAGCGAATTGCGCGAGGTCAGCGAAAAAGTCCGCGAAGACCAGATGACCGGGGCGTTGAATCGGCGCGGGCTGGAAGAATCATTCGATACCGAGGCCGCGCGCGCGCAACGCAGCGGCAAACCGCTATCGCTCGCCCTCCTCGATATCGACAACTTCAAGCAACTCAACGACCAGCGCGGCCATGCCGCCGGGGATGCCGCACTTGTGCACCTTGTTCGAGTGATCAAGGATTTGTTACGGCCAACCGATATCGTGGCGCGTTATGGCGGCGAGGAATTTGTACTGCTGTTCCCGGAAACACGCCTGCCTGAAGCGATTCCCGTCCTGCAACGCCTGCAGCGTGAACTGACCAAGCGTTTCTTCATGCACAACAATGACAAGGTGCTCATCACCTTCAGCGCTGGCGTGACTGAAGTCGCACCCGGCGAGCACCGGGCGGGAGTGATTGAGCGTGCGGACACTGCCATGTATCGGGCCAAGAAAGCCGGCAAGAACCGCGTGGTCAGTACGACGCCGGGATCTACGTCAGAGGAATGAATTGATGGGATCGTCGTTAAGAAAAAGCCAGCACAATGTGTGCTGGCTTTTTTATGTGTCATCGACAGGTCAGGCAAATCAACCTTCGATAAACAATTCCTCAGGATGAACGACGGCCGTCCCCAACTTGCCCACCACCACGCCAGCAGCCCGATTGGACCAAGCCATAGCGTCCGGCAATGCCAGTCCAGCAGCCAACATCAGACCAAGCGTGCCGATCACGGTATCCCCAGCACCCGATACATCAAACACTTCTTGCGCCACCGTCGGCTGATGCGCCACGCCCTGCGAGCGGAATAGCGTCATCCCCTCCTCGCTACGGGTAATCAGCAGCGCATCCAGATCAAGCTGCTCACGCAAGGCTTGCGCCCGCATCATGAAATCAGCCTCGTCCCGCCAACTTCCAGCTACCTGCTTGAATTCACTACGGTTCGGCGTGAGCAGCGTTGCGCCACGATATGGCGTGTAATCATCACCCTTTGGATCGACCAGCACCGGCTTGCCGACAGCCTTTGCCGCCGCGATCATTTCCCGCACGTGCAACAGCCCACCCTTGCCGTAATCGGACAAGATCACCACATCGACCCCAGCCAACACCCGGCGGAACTCATCAAGCTTGTCAGCAAGAATGTCGTGACTGGGCGTTTCCTCGAAGTCGATACGCAGCAATTGTTGCTGCTTCGCCAAGACGCGCAGCTTCACCGTCGTGGCGATCCCTGGGTCGCGATACAACCGTGTTGCCACACCCTCGGCCTGCAACAGTTTTTCCAGGCTACCGCCTGCTTCGTCATCACCCACCACGGCCAGCAATTCAACCTTGCCGCCCAGCGCAGCAATATTGCGCGCCACATTGGCCGCACCACCGGCCCGCTCCTCACTCTTGCGAATACGCGCCACCGGCACCGGTGCTTCCGGCGAAATACGTTCGACGTCGCCAAACCAGTAGCGGTCGAGCATGACATCACCGGCGACCAGAACACGTGCACCAGCGATCGCGGCCTGCAGATCAGAGAGCTTCATATCCGCCTATGTCCTTACCGCTTACAGACGCCCGATCGCGTCATATTCAATACCGTACTCGCGCACGAAAGACGGCTCATACAAATTGCGCCCGTCGAGAATCAACGGCCGTTTGAGTTTTTGTTTGACCGCTTCGAAATTAGGCACCTGGAACTGCTTCCATTCGGTCACGATCAGCAAGGCGTCGGCCCCGTCGAGCGCGCCCATCGGATCAGTCGCGTAAGCAACCCGATCGCCCAGATGGCGGTGTGCCTCTTTCATTGCGACCGGATCATAGGCAATCACTTTAGCGCCACGTGCCAACAAGCCTTCGATCAGCACCAGGCTCGGCGCTTCGCGCATATCGTCGGTCTTGGGCTTGAACGCCAAGCCCCATACGGCAAAGGTGAAACCGGCCAGATTTTCGCCAAAACGGGCAATCAGCTTTTTCAATAACAGGTGTTTCTGCGCATCGTTCACTGCTTCGACTGCACCCAGCACTTGCATGGGCATGCCGTTTTCCAGTGCCGTCTGTTGGAGAGCCTGTACGTCCTTCGGGAAACACGAACCGCCATAACCGCAACCCGGATAGAGGAAGTGGTAACCGATACGCGGGTCGGAGCCGATACCGCGCCGCACGTGCTCGACGTCGGCACCCAGCTTTTCCGCCAGATTGGCAATTTCGTTCATGAACGAAATTCGCGTCGCCAGCATGGCGTTGGCGGCGTATTTGGTCAGCTCGGCGGAGCGGATATCCATGATCAGCGTGCGATCGTGATTACGCTGGAACGGGTGGTAGATCGCCTTCATCACATGAATGGCGCGCTCATCTTCCGCACCGACGACGATACGATCCGGTCGCATGAAGTCGTCGACCGCCGCCCCTTCCTTCAAGAATTCAGGGTTCGAGGCCACGCTGAATTCCAGCGTAATGCCTCGTGTGGCAAGCTCTTCCGCCACGACCGCCTTCACTTTTTCCGCCGTACCGACCGGCACCGTCGATTTGTCGACAATCACTTTGTAGTCGGTCATCAAACGGCCGATGTTGCGTGCCGCGGCCAATACGTATTGCAGATCCGCCGAACCATCTTCATCCGGAGGCGTGCCAACTGCGATGAACTGCACCGTACCGTGCTGAACCGATTCGGCGATATCCGTCGTGAACTTGAGTCGCCCGGCTTCTACGTTGCGCGCAACGATATCGTCCAGACCTGGCTCATAAATCGGGATGCCTCCTGCATTCAGGAGATCAATTTTCTTGGCATCCAGGTCAAGGCAAACCACGTCATTGCCATATTCGGCCAAGCAAGCGCCAGTCACGAGGCCGACATAGCCAGTGCCAATCACGGTGATTTTCATGCGATTTCCAAGGTTCGGTTGATGGTTTGCAGCGTGGCGAGGGGATCAGCACTCTGGGTGATCGGGCGACCGATGACCAGATAATCGCTGCCGGCAGCCACGGCGGCTTGCGGCGTCATGACACGGCTCTGGTCATCGAGCGCGGCATCAGCTGGGCGGATGCCGGGGGTAATCAGCTTGAATTCTCGACCACATGCCTGTTTCAACAAGCTGGCTTCCTGCGCCGAACAGACCACGCCATCAAGCCCGCAATCCTTCGTCAGGCGAGCGAGCCGCTCCACTTGTACCACCGGGTCTGGCAGGCCGATTTCGGCAAGTTGGGCGGCATCCATGCTGGTCAGCACGGTCACAGCGATCAACAAGGGGCGCTGCGGCAGCGCTTCCAGCGCTTCACGCGTGGTTTCCATCATCTTGCGCCCGCCCGAAGCGTGCACATTGACCATCCACACACCAAGGCCGGCGGCCATTTTGCAGGCTTGCGCGACGGTGTTCGGGATATCGTGGAATTTCAGATCGAGGAAGACATCGAAACCGCGCGCCACAAGGGCTTCGACAAGCTGCGGACCAGCGGCGGTAAAGAGCTCCTTGCCCACCTTGAGCCGGCATTGATCCGGGCTGACACGGTCGGCGAACGCCAAGGCGGAAGTTGCGTCGGGATAATCGAGCGCAACGATGATACGGGGGTCGGACATTTAATAGCTTTCCGTTTGATGCAGACGATTCTTGCGGCCGCGCACCGGCGCAAAGGCTTCCCAGGCGGTGCAGGCCGGGCAATGCCAGAAATACTGCTTGGCCTTGAAACCGCAATGATTGCAGAAATACATCGTTTGCTCACGGGTGGCGTCATTGAGCAATTTCACGATGATATCCAGCTCGGCCTTCTGCTCATCCGGCGCCACCAACATGTGGGCTTCGAGCACTTTTCGCAGGCTAGG
Organism: Andreprevotia chitinilytica DSM 18519; assembly: GCF_000711875.1. GTDB lineage: Bacteria > Pseudomonadota > Gammaproteobacteria > Burkholderiales > Chitinibacteraceae > Andreprevotia > Andreprevotia chitinilytica. The sequence goes on along the minus strand of NZ_JONM01000003.1, from coordinate 198,112 downwards.
CATGGTTGGATGGGTCTGCAGCCGTTCACGCACAAAAGCATAGGCAGCATCGAGGCCACGTTGGGCCAGCATGCGCTCGTAGGCGAGATCGAGCACGTCGAGTTCTGGATATTGCTGCAGCAGACGTAGCAGCAAGGTTGTGCCCTCCTCGCTCTGACCCAAGGCTTCGTACGCAGCCAGGAGCTGGCGCGCGGCCAAGGCTAGATAAAGCGGATCCTGCATTTCCAGCTGCAGCCAATGATCGATCGCGGCCTGATGGTCGCCTGCCGCATAAGCAATCTCACCCAGTATCAAACGCGCGCGCGCGCATTGGCGGTTGGCTTCCAGCGCTTGCTCGAGAAAGCCCAAAGCTTCTTCGGTATGCGAGCGCGTGTGCGCCTGGGCAGCAAGTTCGCAATAGAACTGAGCAATTTCGTGCTGATAGTTATGGCTGTCATCGCGCAGCTGGCGCGCCGTTTCAATCGCCTTGGGCCAGTCCTTTTCCTGCTGATACACCGCCAGCAACTCGGTGCGAGCCTGGCGCGCGTAATCGGTATTGGCCAGCTCGGTGAGGATAGTCTCGGCACGATCGAACAGGCCGGCCTTCATGAAATCCTGCGCCAGCTCGAACTGGGCCTGCTGTCGTTGCACTGCGTTCAGATCGCGCCGCGTCAGCAACTTCTGGTGCATGCGGATGGCCCGTTCCAGCTCGCCACGGCGGCGGAACAGGTGACCCAGCGTGAACTGCAGCTCGACTGTTTCGGCATGGTGGCGAGCGATATCGACATACACGTCGACGGCGCGATTGGTCTCGCCATTCAGCAGGAAATTGAGGCCCTTGAAATAGGACGCGGGCAAGGAGCGTGTTTCAGACAATACGTGCTTGATATCCACACGCGCCGCCAGCCAGCCCAAACCGAAAAAGACGGGGAATGCGATCAGCCACCAGAATTGGGAATCAGGCATTGAATGAACCAGTGGGCTTAGGGAATGACAGGTTGTATGGCAAGGCCGGATCAGACCGCATCGCGCGGCTGTTCAAACACCACGTCCGGCGCGGGTGGGGTGATGGTATTGCGGCTGCGCAACTCGCGGCGCAGCTTGATCATTTCACGGCGATAGCGGATCACCTTGGTCACCAGCGCCAACATGCCGCACAACACCCCAACGGCAAAGCAGACGAACAGCTGGATCGAGAGTGATGCCGTCCAGGCCTTGCCAAAGAAGAAGTTCAAGGTCACGGGCTCCGCGTTGTTCAACGCAAAACCGAGCAGGACACAAAAGACGACAAACTGGATCAGCCAGAGGAGGTAGCGCATGGGAACTCGCTTGAGACTCGCTAGATGGGAAGGTGCTTGCTGCGTGGCCTGCATTGTAGCCGATTCCACGGTGACTCAGCATGCGGGCAACACGCAAGCTTTCACGGCCACCAATGAAAAACGGCGCCCCCGAAGGGACGCCGTTCGACGCAGGCAAGCGACGATTTACAGCAATTCGTCGACTCGCTCGCGCAATTCTTTGCCAGCCTTGAAATGCGGCACAAACTTTTCCGGTACCTCTACTTTGGTGCCGGATTTCGGATTGCGCCCCAATCTTGGCGGACGGTAGTTGAGGTCAAAGCTGCCAAAACCACGAATCTCGATGCGACGACCTTGCGCGAGGCTTTTCGCCATCGCATCGAGAATAGTCTTGACGGCCAACTCAGCATCTTTCGCTACGAGCTGCGGATAGCGCTCAGCGAGTTTTGCAATGAGTTCCGACTTGGTCATACCACCCCTCAAGACGCTTACTCGTTCGAGCCAGACAGTTTGGCTTTGAGCAGCGCACCGAGGTTGGTCGTGCCGGCGGTAGCGTCAGACGACAGTTGGCTGATGGCAGCCTTCTCGTCGCCCAGATCCTTGGCCTTGATCGACAGGTTGATCGAGCGGTTCTTGCGATCAACGTTGATGATCATGGCTTCGACTTCGTCGCCTTCCTTCAGCACGGTACGGATGTCTTCCACGCGGTCACGGGAGACTTCGGTCGAACGCAGGTAGCCTTCAACGTCGTCAGCCAGCAGAACCACGGCACCCTTGGCATCGAGGGACTTGACGGTACCCTTGACGATTGCGCCCTTGTCGCTGCCAGACACGTAGTTGTTGAACGGATCACCTTCGAGTTGCTTGATGCCGAGGCTGATGCGTTCCTTGTCGACGTCGATCGACAGAACCACGGCTTCAACTTCGTCGCCCTTCTTGAAGTTGCGAACGGCTTCTTCGCCAGTCACGTGCCACGACAGGTCGGACAGGTGAACCAGGCCATCGATGCCGCCCGGCAGACCGACGAACACGCCGAAGTCGGTGATCGACTTGATCGCGCCCTTCAGCTTGTCGCCCTTCTTGAAGTTGTCGGAGAACTCGTTCCACGGGTTGGCCGCGCACTGCTTCATGCCCAGGCTGATACGGCGCTTGTCTTCGTCGATGTCGAGGATCATGACTTCGACTTCGTCGCCCAGCGACACAACCTTGGACGGGTGAACGTTCTTGTTGGTCCAATCCATTTCGGACACGTGCACCAGACCTTCGATGCCTTGTTCGATTTCCACGAACGCGCCGTAGTCGGTCAGGTTGGTGACCTTGCCGAACAGGCGGGTGCCTTGCGGGTAACGACGGGAGAGGCCGACCCACGGATCTTCGCCCAGCTGCTTGAGGCCGAGGGACACGCGGTTCTTCTCTTGATCGAACTTGAGGACCTTGGCTTCGACTTCGTCGCCCACCGCGAGGACTTCGCTCGGGTGCTTGACGCGGCGCCATGCCAGATCGGTGATGTGCAGCAGGCCATCGATACCGCCGAGGTCAACAAACGCACCGTAGTCGGTGATGTTCTTGACGATACCCTTGATGATCGCGCCTTCGCGCAGGGTTTCCAGCAGCTTCTGACGCTCTTCGCCCAGGCTGTCTTCCAGTACGGCGCGACGGGACACAACCACGTTGTTGCGCTTGCGATCCAGCTTGATGACCTTGAATTCGACTTGCTTGCCTTCGAACGGCGTGGTGTCCTTGATCGGACGGATGTCGACCAGCGAACCCGGCAGGAAGGCGCGCAGGCCATTGACCATGACAGTCAGACCGCCCTTGACCTTGCCCGAGATCACGCCGGACATCACTTGACCCTTTTCCAGGCAATCTTCCAGCTCGATCCAGGCGGCCAGGCGCTTGGCCTTTTCGCGGGAGAGCTTGGTTTCGCCATAGCCGTTTTCCAGGCTGTCGATCGCCACCGGCACGAAATCGCCGACTTTGACGTCGAGCTGGCCAGCGTCGTTCTTGAATTCTTCGACCGGGATCAGGGATTCGGACTTCAGACCGGCATTCACGGTCACGAAGTTGTTGTCGATTGCGACGACTTCAGCGGTGATGACTTCACCGGAGCGCATTTCCTGGTTCTTCAGGCTTTCTTCGAACAGAGCGGCAAAGCTGTCCATGGAGGAGCCCGACAGAGTAGCAGTAGTCATTGAGGAGTTTTCCAAATACTTCCACGCCGGAAGGCAGGAAGCGGGGGGTTAGTTGCACATTGGCCGACCGGCATTGCGCCGATACAGCCCCAAATGACCACGCCCCGCCATCTGGATAAATGGGGGGCGCAAGTCAATCACGGCATTTTAAGGAATTCTCTTTGTTTCTTCAAGCACTTGGCACGCTTTTCCGCTGGACTTCCGTTGCGGTGTGCCACCACGCCAACACCTGCTGCACCGCTTCGGCAATGCCCATCTCGGTGGTATCAAGCAGCAGTGCATCCGGCAGCTGTTGCAACGGCGCGACCGAACGCTGGCGGTCCCGCTCGTCACGTGCGTGCAAATCGGCCGTAATCGCAGCCAGATCGGCGGCTTCGCCACGTTCGGTCAATTGCTTGTAGCGACGCTCGGCGCGTGCTTCGGCGGAAGCGGTCAGGAAGACTTTGAGGGGCGCATGCGGGAAGACCGTCGAGCCCATGTCACGGCCGTCGGCGACCAAGCCCGGTACCAGCGCAAATGCCCGCTGCCGCTCCAGCAGCGCCGCACGCACCAGCGGCAATGCAGCAACGATGGATGCGCCGATCCCGATGTTTTCAGTACGGATCGCTTCGGTCACGTCGCTCTTGGCGAGCAGGATCGCTGCGCCATCGAACACCACGTCGAGCTTCGCTGCGATATCGGCAACGGCCTGCTCGTCGTGCCACGTCGCGCCTTGCCGCTCGGCGGCCAGTGCCGTCAGGCGGTACAAGGCACCGGAATCGAGGTAATGAAAGCCGAGCACCTCGGCCACACGCTGTGCGACCGTGCCTTTGCCGGATGCGGATGGGCCATCTACCGCGATGACAGGAATACCGGACATTTTAAAATCTCTCCAAACAAGGCAGGGGATCTCCCTGCCAGCGAGGCGGATTCTAACGCGGCTTTCGTTACGCCCGTATACCCTCGCAGCTACCGGCTAGCGCTTGCCCCAGCCGTTGCGAGCGCGGCTGGCGCGGCCAATGTAATCGGTCAGCGCATCCATCTCGCCCGACTCAACCAAACCGATGACATGCTTCAGCTGTTCGGCATTGGCCTTGAGGTCGGCCAGGATGGCATCGCGATTGGCGAGTGCGATATCGCGCCACATATCCGGATGGCTACCGGCGATGCGCGTGAAATCGCGGAAGCCGGTAGCGGCAAAATCCAGACAGGCACTGGCGTTAGAGCGATCCAGCACCGAGTTCATATAAGCGAATGCCAGCAAATGCGGCACATGACTCACGCAAGCGAAGATGCCGTCGTGCTCTTCGGCGCTCATCTCATACACGCTGGCACCGCAGACTTCCCACAAAGCACGCACTCGGGCGACCGCATCCGACCGTGTTTCCGGCAATGGCGTCAATACCACGCGCCGGCCTTCATATAGCCCGTACTGCGCAGCAGCCGCACCAGATAGCTCCGAGCCGGCGATCGGATGGCCCGGCACGCACTGGCCGAGGTGCTGCGATAGATGTTCGCGGTAAAGCGCTACGACATCGCGCTTGGTACTGCCGCCATCCGTCACGATGCAATCGGACGCGAGATGCGGTGCGATCTCGCCCATCAAGCGTCCCATCTGACCAACCGGCGTGGCGATCAGCACGAAATCAGCGCCCTGCACGGCTTCAGCCGCATCATGACTGGCCGAATCGATCACGTTCAGATCAAGCGCACGCTGCAGGTTCTGCGCATTGCGCCCGACTCCGACCACGTGGCGCACCCGCCCTGCCCGCTTGAGTGCGAGGGCGAACGAGCCACCGATCAGGCCAGTGCCGAGCAGAACCAAGCGGTTGATGGAAGTCATCGGGTTAATGGAAGTCATTGACTCTCAAGCGTTTCGATCAAAACCAGCCGCGTGGCTGGCGCATCGGCCGGTGGATTCGCCACGCGATCCTCGCGGACGCGAAGGCGGTAGCTTACACCGGCTTGCGGCTCGAAGCCTTCGATTTGCTGATACAGCAACGTCCACGGTGCATCGGCGGTCTCGCGCACTTGCAGGCACTCCATCTTGCCCACGCCACTGCAGGCCACCTTTTGCGGGGCGATTTCGAGCACCTTCACATTCTCTGATTCACGCACCAGCGTGACGGCCTCGCCGTTTGATCCGCGCAACACAACGGCATGCTGAGCCTGATTCAGACCAAAGCTTTTGGCCGCTTGCAAAGCATCCAGCACGGTCGTTTCCAGCGTCTGCACGCTCGGTTCCAGGCAAGCCATTCTGGTGCCCGCCAACGGACCGATCTGCACATTGCTGTTCATGTAGCGAATCTGGCCCATGAAACGGTTACAGCCGGAAAAACCACTGATCCGGTCACCCTGGATATTGACGGTCGGTACAGGGTCGGTCGGGCGAAGCACCGTATCGCCCACCACGACACGATCAATCCGGTAATCGCCATCAAGCAGCGATCTGGCTTGCGCCAGCGGCGCGGCGGCGAGTAGGGCCAAGGCGAGGGGAAGGATGAATTTGCGCATGGTTGCTCCTTGCTGGGTAAATAGGTCAGGACTAGCGGACTTGCGCCGTGCACGCCTTCAAATACTGCGGCCGATCGCACCAGCGATGGCGCCAAGCGTCACGGTCAGTTTTTTCAGTTCTTCCGGCGTCAACGCCTGATCGGCATCGCACCAGGCGTCACAGGGATTCGGGTGCATTTCTACCAGCAGGCCATCCGCGCCCGCAGCGATAGCCGCTTGCGACAGCGCCGGCACCATCCAGGCTTTGCCGCCGGAATGGCTCGGGTCGACGATGACTGGCAAGTGCGTTTCGCGCTTGAGCACCGGGATTGCGGTCACGTCCAGCACGTTGCGGTATGTGGTCTCGAAAGTGCGGATGCCACGCTCACAGAAGATGATGTTGTGGTTGCCGCCAGCAGCGATGTATTCAGCCGCCATCAGCCATTCGGCAATCGTGGCGGATAAACCACGCTTGAGGATGACCGGCTTGTTCACTCGGCCGACCTCTTTCAACAGATCGAAATTCTGCATATTGCGTGCGCCGATCTGGATCACATCCACGTCGTATTCCATGAAGGTGTCTAGCATGCGCACGTCCATCAATTCGGTCACGATGGGCAGATTGTGGCGCTTGGCCGCCTGCTGGAAGTACTCCAGCCCTTCCACGCCCAAGCCCTGGAATGCGTAGGGACTAGTGCGCGGCTTGAATGCACCGCCGCGCATCATGCGGCAACCGGCAGCAGCGACCGCATCGGCAGACAGGTTCATCTGCTCTTGGGTTTCCACCGAGCATGGCCCAGCGATGATCTGGATCTGATTGCCACCGATGGGGATGCCTCGCACTTTCACAATCGATCCGGCCGGATGCGAATCACGCGCCACGATCTTGTATTGCTTGGTGACCCGCGTGGCGCGCTCGACGCCAGGCAGGATTTCCAGATGGGCGGGTTCCAGCTTGTTCTCGTCGCCAATGGCGCCAATGATGACGAGTTCCGATCCGCGCGAGATGTGCTCTTTCAGCCCGGCCTTGCGGATTTCAGACACGACGCCGTTGATTTGGGCATCGGTCGCATTGAGTTGCATGACGATAATCATGATGGGCTCTGGTAGTTGGAATGGATTGAAACGACGCTGAAACGCGTCAGCTGGAAGCTAGGTGAGGCGAACGCCTAATTCTATTGGGATAAATACTAAAGTTTCTTGTCAGAATTCCCCGTCTGCCGCGACAAAAGGGCACAGCACCTTCTAAATTCAATAGTTAAGACGCCCCATCAAGGAAAAACCATGGATTTGCTCACCCACCTGCTCAACAGTCTGTACACGATGGCCGCAATGGTCGAAGCGCGCGATGCCTATACCGGCGGCCACCTGTGGCGGGTCTCGCAATTTTCCAAGCTGATCGCGCAGGACATGGGCTTGCCGGATACCGAAGTTGCCCGCATTGCGCTGGGCGGCTTTTTGCACGATCTGGGCAAGATCGGCGTGCCGGATGCCATCCTCAACAAGCCGGACAAACTCACCGATGAGGAATACGACGTCATCAAGACCCACCCGGCGATGGGTGAGCATCTGCTGGCCAACCATCCGCTCGCCCATCTGGTGCACGATGCGGTCGTGCTGCATCACGAAACTCCGGATGGGCGCGGCTACCCACGTGGTCTGACCGGCGATGCGATTCCGTTGGTTGCCAAGATTGTCGGTATCACCGATGCCTTCGACGCCATGACCTCGACCCGCCCCTATCGCAAGGGCATGCCAATTGCCCGTGCGCTGGAGATCATTCGTGACAACCTTGGCCGCCAATTCGATGCCGAAATCGCCGACCGCTTCATCCGCATGGGCCAAGCCGGCGTGCTGGATCACATCGTCGGCCATTCGGAACCGGGCATTCCGCTGCAAAGCTGCCCGATGTGTGGCCCGATCATCGCCGTGCCGAAAAAGACCCGCACCGGCGACCTGACTGCTTGCCCGGCCTGTCGCAACGAGTTGCGTGCCATCGGCGGCGATGGCGATTGGCGCTTTGTGCCGACCGGTCGCAGGGCACCCGCTCAACCTTTGGTGATCGACCATGAATTGATCGAAGGTCTCACCCAGCTGGTACGCACCAGCCTGGGCGACAAGGTGCTTCAGGCGGCTTGATCTTCGCGGCGCAACACCGCAGCGCACACGATCCACCCCGTCAGCGCCACCAGCGCGGCCAGCGTAAATTCCAGTCGGCCGCCGAGGACATCCCAACCCCAGCCGGCGAGCAGCCCACCCAGGCTGCCGCCCAGGCCGAACGAGGCCCCGATATACAGCGCCTGCCCTTTCGCTTGGTGCGAGCCGGCGAAATGCTTGTGCACGTAGCTCATCGCGCTGGCATGGCTGATGGCGAACGAAAACGCATGCCCAAGCTGCGCGAACAGCAGAATGGCCAAGCTCTGCACACCCCAGCCAATCAGCAGGAAACGCAACGCCGCCACGAGGAAAGTCGAGAGAAACAAGCTGCGCATCGACCAGCGCCGGGTCAGCCACGGCATGACCAGGAAGATCACCACCTCGGCCAAGACGCCCACCGTCCACAACCAGCCGATATGGCTTTTGCTGAGGCCATGCTGGGTGATGTAGATCGAATAGAAGCTGTAATACGGCCCGTGGGCAAGCAGCATCAGGAAGCAGCCAAGGAACACTACCTGAATTTCCCGCCGACGCAGGATTTGCCCCAAGCCGGCAGCCTGCGGCTGGTTGGCTGGCAGCGCTGGCGCTTCCGGCAGCAGCCAAGCGTAAATTGCCAGACCAGACATGACTGCCACCACCGTCATCGGCAACACTGCCACGCCCTTGGCCTGAATCCAGTAACCAGCAATGATCGACGAGACGATGAAACCAATCGAGCCCCACACCCGCAGGCGCGCATAACGGCCGCTATCGCCGCGCAGCCTGGTCATCGTCAGCGCTTCAACCAGCGGCAGCGCGGCACTCCAGAAGAACGTCGCCAACAGCACGACGCTGAACATGCCCCAAAAACCATGTGCGAACAGCAAGCCGATAAAACCGCTCACGGCACCCAGTCCCGCCACACGCAAGATCAACGAGCGCTTGCCGGTGCGATCCGCTAGCCAGCCCCAGATGGCAGGCGCATAAATCCGGTTGATCTGGGTAAGTGAAGTCAGGATGCCGATCTGCCACGCCGGAAACGACAACGCGGCCAAGTAGACGCCCCAATACGGCTGGAACAGTCCGGTAAAGGCGAAATAACAAAAGTAGAAGCCGCCGATTGCGAACAATCCGGCGGCTGGGGACGGGTTCATTGCTGGGCAGGCTCTGTTGACGTAGGTTTTGCGGATCGCGTTTGCCCGGATTTGGGCCTATTGCCAGGCGAAAGACACGCCGCGTAATGGATTACGCAAGTGGCTTTCAACACCGCAAGAGGCCCAAATCCGGGCAAACCCTTCGGGCGAAGCCGACTTTTGCGGTCACTCCGCGTTATAAGTCGCTGACATAACTGGTTATGCGGCGCGCCTTATGCCTTGATTGACCGCAAAATTCGGCGCCGCGCGACCGCAAAACCTGCGTCAACAGAGCCTAGTTTTCGCGGAATTGCTGAGCAGCGACGCGCAGGTAATAGAACATCGAAACAATCGTCAGCACGCCCGCAACGTAAAGCGCGATGGTACCGATCAGGCGGGTCGACAAGCCGGGAATCAGCGGCTCGTCCCATAGCAAGAACAGGATGGCGACCATCTGCGCGGCGGTCTTGAACTTGCCGATGGTGGCAACGGCCACGCTCTTGATCTTGCCCAGTTGCGCCATCCATTCACGCAATGCAGAAATGGTGATTTCGCGCCCGATGATGATCACCGCCAGCCAGGCTGGCGCACGGTCGATTTCGACCAGCAGGATCAGCGCTGCCGCCACCATCAGCTTGTCGGCAACCGGATCGAGAAAAGCGCCGAAGCTCGACACCTGATTCCACTTCCGGGCCAGATAGCCGTCGAACCAATCGGTCAGCGCCGCCACCGCAAAAATCACCGTGCCGATGAGGTTCTTGATCAAAATCGGCGGCATATCGGCCGGCAGATAATAGAGACCGACGAAAACCGGTATCAGCGCCACGCGCAGCCAGGTAAGTAAGATCGGCAAATTGAATGGCACGGCGCAATGGTCCGGTTGGCGGCAAATAGGGCATTTTAGCCGCTCGCCTTGCTAGCGCGAAGCGCGCAAATGTTATTGCACCTTTCCAGCGACACAATCGGCCGCGACAGCCTGCACGACCCGACCATTACCGCCGTCTTCCAGCCAGGCTGCCACACCGCTGCGCTGCACATCCTGCCCGGGCGCCAAAGCCAACACAACGGTGCGTTGCAAGCGGCCATCCGAGCCAGGATTGAACGGCCCGGCCAGTTGGCGGACGACGGCATCGTGCCGCAAATGCACGCCTCGGTTTTCGCCGGCGGCGACTTGGCTGCTCAAGCCATCCTCATACAGCGCCAGATGCAACACGCCCGCCCCACCCTGCTCGACGTTCACCACGGCGGTCACGCCTTGGGCGGATGGTTGCCAGCGCAGCTCGATCTTCGCCGCCGTAGCGGGCTGAGCCGTCAGTGCCGCCCGCAACTGCGCATAACCACCGCGCCACGCTTGCCAATCCCGCCCGCTCAACAGCAATTGCGGCGTGTAAACGAAGCCTGCGCCCACTTGCCCCGCCCGATCCCGCTGGCGTTGCGACCACGCCGGCTTGGCGAAACGATCCTGCCAGCCGATGTAGTCCCAGTAATCCACATGAAACGCCAAGGGAATGACGTTGCGTCGGCTGAAACCAGCGCCGGCCAAACCCGACAACCAGCGATCCGCCGGCGGGCAGCTACTGCAGCCTTCCGAGGTGTAAGCTCAACCAGCACCGGCGAATGAGCGCCGCTGCGGGCCACCTGAGCACTACATACCGGCAGTTCTGCCGCCAGCACCGAGGTGCTTAGCAGCGCGCTGCAAACCAACATCGATCCTTGTTTCATCGCGTTCGCTCCATCTCTTCACCCACCTTGGTCGGCTGGCATGATCGAACATGACAGCAAACGATGACTTTACGACGTACCAAATATGTAACTACAATTGCTACATATTTTTGGATGCCGCATTTTGTCGATGGCATCTCAACGAGACTTCCCAATGAACACCAGCAGTCGCTTTGCCGTCGGCGTCCACATTCTGGCCTTGTTGGCCACCAGCACGGGGCCTGTTCCATCGGCGTATATCGCCGGCAGCGTGAACACCAATCCGGTGCTGATCCGGCGCATTCTCGGCCTGCTCGGCCAAGCCGGGCTGACCTGGGCGGAACGCGGCGTCAAAGGCGGTACTCAGCTCGCCAAGCCGCCGGCTGAGATCAAGCTCATCGATATCTATCACTGCGTGGAAGAACCGGGCGTGCTCGGCCTGCACCGCAATATGCCCAACCCGGCCTGTGAGATCGGCCGCAACATCACCGGCGTGCTTAGCGGTGTTTTCGATCAGGCGCAGGCAGCGATGGAAGGCGTATTGGCGGCGTTGACGCTGCAGGACATGCTGGATCAACTAGGCTCCATAGAGAAAAAACCGGAGAAATAACCGGGCGTAACAGGCCGCCTGACTATTTTTTTGCCTGCAAATGTAACTTCATCAATTACCTTTAACCACAAAGGAAGCCCCATGAAAATTGCACTCGTCGCCGCCACCGGCAATATCGGCAGCCACATCGCCCAGCAAGCCCTCAAGCGCGGTCATGAAGTCACCGCCATCGTTCGCAGCAACAAGCCGCTGCCGGATAATCTGCACGGCGTTCGCCCGGTCCTTGCCAGCCTGGATGACCAAGCCGCACTGGTTGAGGCCATCCGCGGTCATGACGTCCTCGCCAGCGCCTTCGGCCCCGGTAGCGCCGATGCCAGCGCCGTCGTCGATGCCGCCAAAGCCTTGGTCGCCGCCGCACGCGCTGCTGGCGTACGTCGTCTGGTCGTCGTCGGCGGTGCCGGCAGTCTGGAAGTCGCGCCGGGCCTGCAACTCGTCGATGCGCCAAACTTCCCGCCGCAATACAAGGCCTATGCGCTAGCCCATCGCGATGCGTTGGCGGTGCTCAAGGCGGCGGATGATCTGGATTGGACTTTCTTTGCCCCGGCCGCAGAAATCGGCCCGGGCGAGCAACGCGGCACTTTCCGTACCGGCGCGAATTCGCTCATCTCATCGGCCGATGGTCACAGCCAGATTTCGTATGGCGATTACGCAGATGCCTTCGTCGCCGAGATCGAACAGCCGAAATTCGTGAAGCAGATTGCGACCGTGGCGTATTAAGCATTGCTTGGCGGGTTACGCGGCTATGCCGCTAACCCGCCCTACAAATGTCATCCGCGCAACGCTGCATAAATCCGCTCGGCCAACTCGGCATTGATGCCATCCACCTGCATCAAATCATCCACACTCGCCGTCTTCACGCCCTGCAAGCCGCCAAAGCGAGCCAGCAGATTCTTCCGCCGCTTCGGCCCCACGCCATCGATCTCTTCCAGGCTGGATGCAACGCGCGCCTTGGCACGGCGGGCGCGGTGGCCGGTGATGGCAAAACGGTGCGATTCATCGCGCACTTGCTGGATCAGATGCAGGCCAGGGTGATCCGGCGGTAGCTGCATGACCTTGTGCGTCATGGCGAAGATCAACTGCTCCAGACCGGCCTTGCGTGTTTCGCCTTTCGCCACACCCAGCAATATGGGTTGCGTGAGGCCAACTTCCGCCAGGACTTCTTCGGCTTGGGTTAATTGGCCCTTGCCGCCATCGATCAGGATCAGGTCGGGCACCTTGCCCTCGCCATTGGCGATTTTTTCATAGCGGCGCGTCAGTACCTGTTTCATTGCCGCGTAATCGTCACCGCCAGTAATGCCTTCAATGTTGTAGCGCCGGTATTCCTTAGGCTGCATATCGCCCCGATCGAATACCACGCAGGACGCCACGGTCGCCTCGCCCATGGTGTGCGAGATATCGAAGCACTCGATGCGTTGCGTTTCCTCCGGCAGATCGAGCGCTTCGACCAAGGCCGCAAGCCGACCAGCCTGACTGGCTGCTTGGGCTTGCCGTTGCAGGATCGCGAGTTCGGCATTCTTCGTCGCCATCTCCAGCCACACGCGGCGTTCGCCGTTCGGATTGGCATTGAGCACGACTTTGCGGCCGGCCTGTTCGGACAGCAGATTGGCAATCAGCTCAGCGCCATCCGGCAGTGGATGACAGATCAGTACAGGCGGCACATTGCGGTCGAGGTAATGCTGTGCGAGGAAGGCAGACAGCGCTTCGGCGGCGTCGTAATCCTCGGCGTGACTGGGAAAGAGGTTCTTGTCCCCCACGTGCCGGCCGCCACGCACCATCGCCAGATTCACGCACAGCACGCCCTGGCTGGCCACGCAGGCGACAATATCGGCATCGAGTTCGCTGGTATTCGACGAGACGAATTGTCGCTCCTGAATCCGCGCCAACGCCTGAATCTGATCACGGATCGCGGCGGCTTCCTCGAATTTCCATTCCGTCGCATACGCTTCCATGCGCGTTTCCAGATCGGCCAGCAACTCGGTCGATTTGCCGTTGAGGAACAGCACCGCGTTGGCGACATCCTTCTGGTAATCATCCGGGCTGATGTAGTTCACGCACGGCGCAGAGCAGCGTTTGATCTGGTGCAGCAGACACGGTCGGGAGCGATTGGCGAACACGGTGTCTTCGCAGGTGCGCAGCTTGAAGACCTTCTGCAACAGCTGGATCGATTCCTTGACCACGTAGCCATTCGGAAACGGGCCGAAGTACTGGTTGCGCTTGTCCAGCGAGCCACGGTAGTAGGCCAGACGCGGGAATTTGTGGCCGGAGACGACCAGATAGGGATAGCTCTTGTCGTCGCGAAACAAGATGTTGTAGCGCGGCGCGAGCGCCTTGATCAGGTTGTTTTCCAGCACCAACGCTTCGGCTTCGGAGCGCACCACTGTGGTTTCGATCTTCACCACCTGGGTGAGCATCAGCCGGATACGCGGGCTAAGGTCGCTTTTCTGGAAATAGGAACTGACGCGCTTTTTCAAATCCAGCGCTTTGCCGACATACAGCACCATGCCGTCGGCCGCGATATAGCGATAGACGCCCGGCAGGTTCGGCAGGGTTTTAACGTGAGCAATCAGCCCGGCCCAACGTTCATCGGGAGCAGGGGTATCTGCAACGGCGGTTTCAGTCTTCATCGGGCCATTTTACTGCGAACAGTCCGCTGGACGATTTGGGAATGACACTGTTCTGCGTTTGCGAGCTACCAATCGACACGGGTCGCGATAAACGCCAGCATGAACGCCATGATCACCACCAGCGCCAGCCCCCAGCCGAGGTGGCTGGCGTGGGCGATGAAGCCGATCAGCGGCGGGCCGAGCAATTGGCCAACCGAGCCGGTAGTCGTCACTGTCGCCAGCGATACCGGCCCATGCTTGGCGGCAGCGATGTACAAACATGGCGACGCAGCCGCAACGCCCAAGCCGACCAGTACGAACCCCGCCAGCGCCGGCCAGAAACCGCCAATCAGCAATGCGCTGCCCAGCCCAGCTGCCGCCAGCAAGGCCCCACCCATTAACAACCGGCGACTACCCCAGCGTGAACGCCAACCATCACCGAGCCAACGCGCGCACAGCATGGCAACGGAAAAACTAGCAAGGCCCCAGGTCGCCATTGCCTCGCTCGCGCCGGTGCGCTCCTTCAAGTACAGCGCGGACCAATCGGACATCGAGCCTTCAACGATCGTCGCGGCAAACACACCCAGCGCCAACCAGGCTGCACCACCGCCCGGCAACGAAAACCGCTGCGGTTTGCTACCCGCTTCGATATCCGGGTCAGGCAATAGATGGCGGCCCGCCCAAAGCGCCAGACCCCACATCAATCCGGCTGCAGCCAGAAAATGCAGCGGCATGTTCGGGGTGAGGTGCACAAATCCGGCCGCGATCAGTGCCCCCGCCAATCCACCCAGGCTAAAAGTCGCATGCAGGCGCGACATGATTGCCCGGCCGCCAGCCAGCTCGACCGCCACGCCTTGGGCATTCATCGCCACGTTCAGGCAAGCCGCGGCGACACCTTCCAACACCATGATGAGCAGCACGACCGGATAGGTCGGCGCAAAACCCAAGGCAACCAACAGCGTCGGCAAGGTGGCACCGGCCAGCCAGCACAAGCGCTTCGCGCCCAGTCGGTGCAGTAGCGTGGTCGTTACCGGAAACGAAAACACCGCGCCAAGGCCGCTGCCGAGCAGGAAGAAGCCAATCTCCGCTTCCGATAGTCCCAGCTTGAGTTTGAGCGCGGGCAGGCGCGCGGCCCAGCTACCGTAATTGACGCCAAGCAGGAAAAACAGCGAAGCAATGGCGTAACGAGTGGTGCGCAGCGAAGTGGTGGTCATGGGTGATAAGAGTGATCAAAGCCAAGCCGTTGGCGACGGCATGAATGCGAAAATTTACAGCGCCAATTTGTCGTCGAGCTCGGGCAGCGAAAACACCGGCGATGGCGCTTCACCGCCGCGCTCGATCAAATAAACGAAAGCGAGCAGCTCGGCAATGGCGCGATAAAGCTGAGGGGGGATGCGCTGGTCGAGGTCGACCTGCATCAGCAGCGACACCAGCTCCGGCGATTCGTGCACGAACACGCCAGCTTCATGCGCTTTCTCGATGATCTTCTCGGCCGTGATGCCCTGCCCTTTGGCGACGACTTTCGGCGAGGATGTACCTTCCTGATAAGCGAGGGCAACCGCCTGCTGACGGTCAGGCTGGGGACGAAACGTGCGACGCGCCATTGCCCCCCTCCACCGCGGCATCGTTACTGGTCACCGCGAAGATCGGCGCGGCTGCGAGGGCAAGGCCAGCCGCAGCAAACTGGCTACCGAGCTTGTCTTGTCCAGCTTGCAGTTGCGCCAATGCGTCCGGGTTGCTCGCCTCGAAACGCAAGGAGAAACGGCCTTGATACAAATCGGTCTGGATCGCCAGTTTCCCGAGATTAGGAAGTTCAAGATCGAGCCGGCTCTGCCAGCGCATGGTTTCGGGCGCAGACTCGCCTTGGGCGGAATCCCGCTCCGCCGGTTGGTCTTGCTGCAACTGCAAACGCATCGGCTGTCCCGACCAAGCCTGCCCTTGCCAGACCATCGGTCGTTGTTCGAGCGCATTCAATTGCTGCTGCACCATGCTGCGCGCCGGCTGGGCGTCGTCAGCATGCTGAAGGCCGGCCGCCACCTGGCCGTTACTCGCCTTCAGGGCGTCTTCGGCCCTCGAGGTGACGGCGGCGTCCTTGCCGGCAACGGCCGACTCCGGCAAACGCACGTTGGCAACTTGCGGCTGATTTTGTGGTTCGCGCATCAAGGCCTGGAGCGAGCGTTGGCCATTGGCCCATTCGGCTTGATGCGACTCATAGAACAAGCCGCTTTCGCCAAGCGCCTGTTGCAGTCGGGCCGCCAGCTTGGCGGTATCCGGTTCGCCATCGAACAGCGGCGCGGCGTTCGACAAGACCGCGGCGGCAGAATGGCCATCCTTTTCCTGCGCCAACACGTCGGCCAGGAAGCGGCCAGCCTGGCTTAGCGCGGCTTGCTGCGGCGAACCAGCAGTGGTCGTTGAAGGTGCCTGGCGGGGAACGAGAGAAAAAGTCAGTGGCTCTTGCGAGACCACGTCGAGTTCGAGTTGCTCGCCGGGCTGGGTATTGCGCGGCAGATTGAGATCGAGCAACTGGTCTTTCACCAGAACGGCAAAGCGTCCTTGCGGCAATTGGCCAGTCACAGTGGCTTGCACACGCTCGCCAACGCTGAAGCGCAGGTCATCCGGCGCTGAGCGGATAACGTCGAACAGCCCTGCCTGCATTTTCAGGTATTGCTGCAGCACGCTGACCGCTGTGTTACCCGGCAACATTCAGCTTTGTCCCTGTTTTCGGTACAGCGCCACGATCAGATCGGCTTCGCCGCGCGTCAGGCCGCAAGCGGTGGCCACATGGTTGGCATCGGCCCCCAATTGCGCCATGCGGATCGCCTGGGCGTAGGGCGTTTCCTCGTCCACTTCGTCCGGCAGCACGCTGTCTTCGGTCAGGATGCCATCCTGCATGAGCGCCGGCTGCTGCAGCTGCAACGCGGCCAGCCTGACCTTGAGGCCTTCGATATCCTGGCGCAATGCCGCGATTTCGCCCTGCTGCACTTCGATCTGGTGCCTGGCATCGCGGCCGAGCTTGGCCTGGCCGGCCTTGCGCAGGAATAGCAGCAGTTCAGCGATATAAAAAAGGATCAGGACCAGGCCCAGATAGAGCAGCTGTTGCCAGGTCACCAAGATGCCGTTCATGTTTTCCCCACCCTCTCCCGCAAGCGAACGGATGGACGACTCAGGCGCGATACGCCTGACGCAATTTCACGGCGTTCTGCGTGCTTTGCAGCAACGCTGCAAGTTCCGGACGTTTCTCTTCAGTCAGCGTGACGAGCGCATCGATCGCTTGCAGCAGTTGCTGCAATTGCGCGATCACTTTCGGGCGCTCTGCATTCGGAATAGCACTCCAATCGGCCTGCGTCAGCCCGATTTGCAGTGACGCCCAGATTTCGAGGTTGGGTGTAATTTCTTCCCACTGCCCCGCGTCAGCATGTGCCTGCAAACGAGCGATCAGCACCTGAAAGGCGCTCAAAATTTGAATCAGACTAGGCGCGGCCATAACTCAATGCGTTGTTGCGATCAGTCGGTGCGGTCTCTGCTGCCGGCGCTGCAACCGGCACCGGAACGGCTGCAATTTCCTCCCAGGCTTCTTTAAGCTGCCCAAGCAAGCCAGTCACCTCATCGAGAAGCTCAGGCTGGTTGTGCAGATTGGCTTCAAACAAGCGCCGGGTCATGTAGAAATACAGCGCATCCAGATTTTCCGCCAGATCGCCGCCTTGTTGCTTGTCGAGCGCAATGCGCAGACCTTCATCAATGATCGCGATGGCATTGGTGATCGCCTTGCCTTTGGCCGGAATGTCTCCGTTCTGCATATGCAGTTTGCCCAGCTGGGTCGCCTTGATGGCCCCTTCATACAGCAGCACGATCAGTCTGCCCGGACTGGCAGACTCTACTGCCGCCTCCAGGCTTTGCTTTCCATAGGCAGATAATGCTTTTTTGACTGCGGCAGTCATGGCGATTCCTTATTACAACTCGTCAATTACTTATTGCTACCGGTCAGCGACGTCAATTGCTGGGACAGAAAGGTACTGGTCGCTTTCAGATGTCCGACAATGCTATCCATAGCCGAAAATTGCGCCCGGTATCTCACTTCGATCTGGTCAAAGCGGAGATTCAGATCCTTTTCCCGATTCTGGATATTGGTAATGTCCTTGTTCAAGCCGGCGACTCTGGATTGAATCGGGCCGGAAGACGACAGCAACGTGGTAATCGACTGGTCAAGCCTGCTGGCAAAACCGCGGCTGAACGAGACGGTGCCGAAATCACCGGCAGTCGTTGCCGTCACATTGACTTGCAAACCGGTTGCCGCGCCAGAGGCCGTCAGCACCTGGCCGTTACCGCTTGCCGAAGCACCACCGATTGTACCCTGCACGTCACTGCCGGAACCAATGAGGCCGACACTCAGCCCGTAAGTGGCCGTGGCAGTCGAACCCACGCTGGTCACTTGCACGTTGGATTTGCTGCCATAGCGGTTCGACGTCATTTCAAACTTGCCGCTCGTGGTGTTATATCCAACGATCACCGAAACGCCGGCGGCCTTCAAGGCGCTATCGCCGTTGATCTTGGACTGCATCTCTGCCGCCAGCGAGGCCGGCGCATATGAACCCGCGCTCAAAGTGATCATGCTGGATGACACGCCATCCACAGCAACCATGAGCGAATCATTGCTGCCGGCCGTGATCGTGATCGGCGCGTTGGGCACGCTTGCCCCCATCAGCTTCGCTTGCGATGCCGGGCTCGTGATGGAAACAGCATACTGGCCGGCCTGGGTATCCTGGGACGAGTTCAGGTAACTGATCCGTGAATCCGTCGCCATGCCATTCACGGCAAACAAACTGGCAACGTCGCCCGGTTTGGTACTGAGCGCATTTTGCAACTTGCCCGAATCGAGCGTCATGTTGCCGGTCTTGTCGAAACCGATGCCGACCGCGCCCAGGCTTTGATAAAACCCGCCGCCGCCCAGCGTGGAATTCAATGTTTGCCGCAAAGTCCGCTGCAGCGACCGTATCGTGGAGTCACCGTTGAGAATGCCGGCCTTTTGCGTGCTGTCGGTTGCCTTGTCGTTAAAGAAGCTCACCGCATTCAGCGCTTTGTTGAAATCGTTGTAGGACTTCACGAAGTCCTGCACCGAACTGGCGATCTTCGAGGTATCACCGGCAACCGTCAGGGTGGTAGGGATGGGTTTGCTGCTGCCATCCAGCGCAGAGATTTTTTGCAGCGTCAGCGTCACGCCGTTCAAGACGTCAGAGACGGTATTGCTGGACTTGGTGATGTCGATGCCGTCCAGCGTGAATTTGGCATCTTGCGCCGCTTGCGTCTGGCTCAGGTTTTTCGTGCCCAGCGGGTCGTAGGCGAAACGCGACAAGCCGTTCGTATCGGTGTTGTTGCCATCATCGTCCGCCACGCTGAGCTTGAGGCTGTTGGCGCTGCCGCTGTCCGTCGAGGTCAGCAGCAGGCGAAAACCGGTGCCGTCATTGACGATGGTAGCGCTCACGCCAGCATTCTTGCCGTTGATTGCGTCGCGCAGACCGGACAAGGTGTTGTTGGTACTGTCGATGGTGATATCGAACGAGCCTTTGTTGCCGTTGGCTACAAAGGTATTAGGCGTCGCCGGAACAACGGCGCTGTTGTCGGTAAAGGTACCGAATTGAACGGTCAGCTTGCCGGTGCCAACCGGATCATTCACGGTGGCAAAGCTTTGGCTTTTCAATTTCTGGCTTTGGGCCAGCTGGCTCACCGACAGGTTGTAGCTACCCGATTGCGCCGTTACCGTGGTGCTCACGGTGCCGATGGTCGAATCAGCCAAGCTGCCTTTCACCGAGGTGTAGCTGCTGGCGCTCGACAAGGTCAGCACGCGGCCCTGGAAGGCGCTTAGCGCGCTTTGCACGCTGCCCAGCGCAGAGATCTTGGCTTGGTCGGTCTGGATGTTGGCATCCAGTTTTTTCAGTGGCAGCCGCTCCACCGTCATCAATTGGTCAATGATGCCGGATATATCGATCCCCGACCCGATCCCCATCGACGTAATGGAGCCAGACGTGGCTGAAGACGTGGTAGCCATATCAAATCCTTTAGAACAGCTGGAACTGCATTCACTTAACCCATCAAGCAATCACGATCAAACGATCATGCCCGCTCTTTGATCAGCATACCCTGAAACTGATCAATGGCTTTGGCAATCGCGACCGCCTGCTCCGTCGGAATCTGCTGGATGACTTCCTTGGTCTTCGTATCAACCACCTTGACCAGCGGAATCCTGGTATCGGTATCGATTGAAAACTGCAAAGTATTGCTGTTGGAAAACAGCTTGACCGTGTCGTTCAGTTTTTTCAGCGCATCTTGCAGCACTTGCTGATCGGACGTCGCGCCACTGGACTGAACTGCGGTCGAGGGGACCGGGACGGCTTGTGCATCACCATGGCCTTGAGCCTGTCCGGCAGTCGCAGCCTGGCGCTGCGGATCACCTGCATAGGGCACCGGATTCACTCCGGCATTGGCAATCGATGTTATTTGCATGATCAACCTCCTATGGGAATGCCCCGACCCGGAGAACCGGGCCGGGGCATCAGCCAGGCAATCGTACTGTGATTGCCTGACTTACCTGAGTCATCACTCGATTACTTGAGCAAGCTCAGTACCTGTTGCGGCAGCGAGTTCGCTTGCGAGAGCATTGCCGTACCAGCCTGTTGCAAGATCTGCGCTCGGGTCAGGTTGGCCGTTTCCGAGGCAAAGTCCGTATCCTGGATTCGGCTTCGCGCAGCGCTCATGTTCTCGGCCGTGGTTCCCAGATTCGCGATCGTGGCCGAGAAGCGGCTTTGCAGGGCACCGAACTTGGCGCGTTGATCGTTGATCTTGGTCAGTGCATCGTCAACCAGACGCAGCGCTTGGGTTGCACCTTCCACTGTTGATACATCGAGCTTGTCGACCGTCTTCTGGTCAGCCTGGAAGTTCGAGCCGGATGCAAACACTGCACCTGTCGCAGCACCTGCAGCGGTAAACAGCACGCCGGAGGAGAAGGACGCACCGCTGGTCGAAACTGCGAAGGAGTTGGACGAATTCAACACCACTTGGCCAGCAAATGCGACGTTACCGGAAGCACCTGCGGCAAACACCGAGCTCGCCTTCAGGCGTTGATCCGCACCTTGCGAGGTCGCCGGGTCAAAGTTCCAACCGCTCACTGCGCCACCGAAGCCGCTTGCCGAACCGCTGGCCGCGCTCAAATCGATGTTCTGGCCAGCGCCGTTGGTCAGCTTGATACCGTACGAAGTCGTACCGGTCGTGTCCTTGAACGTAGCCAACTGGGCAGTAACACCCGTTTGCGACGATTTGGCATTGAACGCCGAAATCGCTTGTTGGTAGTCATTCGCGCCAACCGTATTACCCGCACCGGTTTGCGTGACGTTGAAGGCAACCGACTGGAAGGTGGAGCTGCTGGAAGCAACCGCCAGGGTGAAACTGCCGGAACCGAGCGAGAGCGTCGTTTCGGTGCTTGCTGTCGCCTTGACACCGGTATTGGCCTGATTGATCTTGGCGGCAATATCGTTTGCCATATCGGTGGTGGTGACCGAAACGCTGACGCCGTTGATGGCGAACGTACCGGTATTGCTCACAGCGCCGCTGGCCACGTTTACCGTACCGGTGGCGCCCACTGCGTAGCTGGTCGAACCGGTCACGAAGTTGCTGGTCGTCAAGGTGCCGGTACCGACGCCATCACCCATCTGGTAAGTACCATACTGGCTAGTGCGCAAGTTTGCCGTCGTCGCGGTAATGGTTTCGCCGGCGTTGGCGCCAACCTGGTAGGTGGCGGCGGTGAAGCTGCCGTCGAAAATCTTCTGGCCGTTGAACTGCGTGGTTTGCGCGAAACGATCCAGCTCCGAGGTCAGCTGCGACACTTCGGAGTTGATGGCCTGACGGTCGGAATCGGAGTTGGTGGCGTTGCCGGACTGAACCGCCAGTTGGCGAACACGTTGCAGCAGATCGCCCATTTGGCCAAGAGCGCCTTCACCGG
Source organism: Andreprevotia chitinilytica DSM 18519 (assembly GCF_000711875.1). GTDB lineage: Bacteria > Pseudomonadota > Gammaproteobacteria > Burkholderiales > Chitinibacteraceae > Andreprevotia > Andreprevotia chitinilytica. Next base: position 175,998 of record NZ_JONM01000003.1, on the reverse strand, counting down.
TTTGCGCGAGCGACACGCCGTCATTGGCGTTCCGTTGCGCTTGATTCATCCCGTTGATTTGCGAGGTAAACCGTTGGGAGATCGCCAGACCGGCCGCATCATCCTTGGCGCTGTTGATACGCAAGCCGGAAGACAAGCGCTGCAACGACGTGTTGAGGCTGTCTTGTGACTTGCTCAGATTGAGCTGCGCGTTGAGCGACGCGACGTTTGTGTTAATGACTGAAGGCATGGTTGTTTCTCCTCACGAGAACGTGTGCTTGATTACGACCTCGGGAGCATAAAACGCGCCCTTGTGTGCTCTATCGGCCCTCGCTTGGGAAACTTTAGGGGAAACCTTAGGAAAATAAGAAAAAAATGATGCGGGCCTCTAAAGAGAGGCCCGCTTGGCTATTTACTTAAAATTAACTTACCGATTTCGGCTGCAAAATCAGTCCGGCAACCAGGCCCGACGCCACTTATCGAGATTGTCACCGCTGAGCATCCAGTCCTTGCGCACTACTTCACGCAGGGCGTCACCCCGGCGTGCCGTCTCGTCCAGATCGGCCAGATGGGCACGAATCGCATCAACCCAATCCTTGTGCTTGTTCTTCTTGACCAGCGTCACCGGTAGATCGCCCCGGTAGCAAATGCTATCGGTCGCGATGACCGGAAAGCCGCAGATGCCATATTCCAGCAGGCGCAGATTGCTCTTGCAGTCATTGAACTGGTTGTATTCCAGCGGCGCCAAGGCGAGATCGAGATTAAGGCTAGCCAGTTTGGCCGGATATTCGCTGATCGGCACTCCGCCATGGAACTCATGGACATGCGGTCGCAGCTTATCTGGGCACATGCCGAAAAACACCCACTCAACCTCACCCGCCAACTCCTTCACCACATCGGCGATCAGTTCCAGATCACCAGTGTGGCTGGCACCGCCCGCCCAACCAACCCGCGGCTTGCGCCCGACACGGCGCTGGCTGGCCACACTGCCCCACCACTCAACCGGCAGACGGTTGTGAACCACGCGGATATCGGGATGGAAACCAGCGAATGCATCGGCCAGCGGTTCGCTCGATACCACGAAGCGATCCACCATCGTCAACGCGCGGCGCAAGGATTTGACGATGTCCTTGGGCATATGGCTGCGGTGTGCGCTTTTCAGAGGCAGGTTCGGCAAATAGTCATCGAGCTCATACACCTTGAATGCCTGGGAGAAATTCTTGAAATTGCCGAGGAACCGTAGCTGTTCGTCGGAAATCTGCCGTTGCAGCACCAGCACATCGGGGTCGACGCGCTGCAAATCCACCGGATTCAGCAGCTCCCATGACATGCCGCCGGTGATCTGCAGATCGTTCTCCAGCGCCATGAAGGGCTGAATGATGCGGTACTGGCCGCAGCCCATGCTGTCAGCCGGATGCGCCAGCACGCGCGGCGCTGGCCGCCAGCTCAAGGGCTGCCAGGTGACCAGGGGGCGTACTTCCGGCTCGAAACCGTTGCCATGCAGGAACAGGTTCTTGTTGTAGGCCGGATCCTGCGCCAGTTGTGGCAGCCACTTCCGATACATCGCATCCTGCTCGCCCTGGAAGCGCTTGCGCTTGGCTTCCTGCGCCACCGGGTCGATGCGGGTCTGGCTGACACTGCCCTCGTGCAGCACGGTGGCATGCGGCGTCCAGACCACGAGGTAACCGGCCTCTCGGATCTTGAGGCACAGATCGACATCGTTGTAGGAGACCTTGAAGACCCCCTCGTCCATGCCGTGCATCGCTTCATACACCGATTTGCGGACCATCATGCAGGCAGCGGTCACCACGCTGTAGTTCTGGTCCACCAGCAAGCGGTTCATGTAGCCGGGCGCGTCCAGCGGCAGGCCGATGAACGGGTGATCCGCCGGGCCGCGCAGGCCCAGCACCACGCCGGCATGCTGAATGCGTCCATCCGGGAAGTACAGCTTCGCGCCCACCGCGCCGACTTCCGGGCGTTGGGCGTGGTGCAACATTTCCTCGATCCAGTTGGCCTGCACAATCGCCGTATCGTTGTTGAGCAGGAGCAGGTATTCCCCTTGCGCTTCACGGGCGGCGAAGTTGTTGATGGCGGAAAAGTTGAACGGCTTCGGGTAGCGCAAGACCCGAACGCGCGGGTTCCCGAAGGCGGCGATGCCTTCCAGATAGGCCAGTGCATCCTTGGTTTCGCTGTTGTTGTCGATGATCAACAGCTCGTAATTCGGGTAAGTGGTTTTTTCCAGCAGGCTCTCGACGCAACGGCGCAATACCGGCAGTTGATCCTTGGTAGGCACCAGAATCGACACCAGCGGCTGCGTAGGGTGCAGGAAATGAGTCCGCACGCTGCCCGGTGCCGAATCAGGTTCGACTGCGACCTCAAGGCCATTGCGCCGATAGTGCGCCAGCACGGCACGGCCAAAGGCATTGCGATATTGCTCGTCACCCGGAATACGCCATGGATGCGGCGCAAGGTGGCAGACGATCTCGGCAAAGTGGCCAATGGCGGCGAAACCTTCGCGATCAAATACGCGCAGCAAGGCGTCGATCTGTTCTGCGCCCTCTTCCAGCGGTTGGGTCGGATCGGCCAGATAATCCAGGGTCGAACGCTTCAGCAGCAGCAAGCCATCGGCATAGGGAATCGAGCGCAGCATATCGAGGTTGAAATCCGGCTTGAAGCGCGGATAAACCGGATTGCGCAAGGTATCCAGCCAATCGTCATCGGCATACACGGCGGCCCAATCCGGGTGTTCTGTCGCCGCAAGCAGACTTAACAGCAAACCATCGTGATTGAACTGATCTCCGGCTTCGACGATGGCAATCCAGCCCTCATCCACCGTCGTCGCATGGGCGAGCAAGGTGGCATATCCGGCGGACTCAGCGGTCAGCCACGTCAATCCCCCTTCTTTGCCAACCATCGGGTCTGCCAGCGAGGAGACGATGGTTGGCACCACACTCTTGAAGAACTGAGACGACAAGCTGTTGATGGTCTTGATGATGCCGTCCAGCGAGCCGGTGCGATCGACGATATAGATACGCACCGGCGCAAGCGGCAATTGAGCGAGGCGTGCATCGATCAGACGCCCCTGGCTATTCGACAACTGCCGCTGGGCCAGCCAATTGGCATAACGCTTGCTCTCCGCGCCGATGCGCGGGTTTTCATATTGGCCGTCGTAGTCAAAATCCACCGTCCGCAAGCCGGCCTTGGCGGCCACCAGCGGCAACACGCGCTCGACCGAATAGGCCAGCGAGGAATCGTATTGCTCCGGCACAACCGCAAAGTCGCCTTGATTCAAGCCCAGCGTCTGCAGGGCCTGTAGCGCCTTGCCCCGGCACCAGAACATGCCATCAGCGGCAAACTCGTAGTCCAGCGACATCGGATCGAAGCCCAGCTGCTTTTCCAGCGCCTCGATCTGCGCCCCATGCAAGGCCACGTGGTGGCGTGAATTCCATAGGTATTTCTTGGCGGTCTGGATGCCGACATCGGGGTACTGGCGGAACACCGCGAGCGTCTTTTCGATCTCCTCGGTACTCGGCAATACGGCCTGCAACAGGTCAGCCGGGTATTGCTCGCCGTCGGCCTGACGAGCGCCGTAGACCTTGCAGACATAGTCGTATTCCGCCACCGGCTCGTCGCGCAGCAGGGAAATCAGCGGCCAGATGTCACGGCCACAATCTTCATACACACCCAGCCGCGCCTGCGGATACTCAGGCCCGACGGCTGCCTGCACCGACGCGGCCTGCTCAAGCGTCGTGGTGACAAACAAGTCGAACGGGATGGGTATCTGCTTCAGGCGCGTGGCGATACCCGCCCAGGCCGGCGACTCTGGCAAATGCACCACCACCGCCAGCCGCTCTACGCGGCGCGGCGCGGCCGGACGACTCAGCGCGGCACGGCCCGCATACTTGCCCAGCAAATCGGCTGGCTGCTCACCCACGCCCACCCGCATGATGAACTGCAGCGAGCACAACTCGGTGAAGTCGTCCCGGCTCAAGCCCTTCATGCTCAACCGGCCGACTTCGACATCGATCGTTTCACGGTCTTTCAGCGTGGTGAACAAGCTCTGCAACTGGGCATCGAGCGAGTACAACACCGACTTGAAGTGGTAGCCGGTTTCAAACAGCACACGCCGGAACTCAGTCAGCGTAAAGAAGCGGATGTGGGTGATATCCAGCAAACCGGCCGGCTCGTATTCCCAGTAGCCATCGGTCAGATCCCGCATCAGGCGCAGGTTGCGGACATTGGGAATCGAGATGATGACCTGCGCGTTCGGCGCCAGGAATGGCCTGAGCGCCACCAGCACCGACCACGGGTTGTACATGTGCTCCAGCACATCGGCGAGGATGACGCCATCGAGCGAACCGGGTGCGATGCCTTCTTTCTCGAGGTCAAAGTCCTCGAATTTGCCGACCAGCACATGGTCGATCTTCTTGGCCGCCTCTGCCGCCGCCCCTTCGTTGATTTCCAGCCCCCAGACCTTGGCCTTGGGAAAGCGCTGCTTGAGCAAGCCGCTATTCGCACCAGCGGCGCAGCCAATATCCAGCACAAAGGTCGGCTCGGTCTGGAAGGCATCGATCAACGGGCTGCGGGCGGTATCGTGGTAAGCCACCTCGACATCGGTGTGCTGCACATCCAGATGCGTCTGCCAGACATACCCCTGGTTGACGGGAACCTCAGCCACCGCCTCTCCAGACCCGGCTATTTTTGCGATCAGCTCGGCCAGCCGTTGCGATGCCAGACCGTCAGTACCGCGATTGAAGCGGCCGCGCACTGCCTGGGCAACATTCAGGCACGTGTTACGGGCTTGCTGATCACCCACCAGCAACGTCACCGCTGCGGCCAGTTGCGGCCATTCAACGCTGACGATGCCTTCATCCGGGGCGAATACCGTGCCCGTCAACAGACTGAAGTCGCTGACCACATCAATGGCCGGCGTACCGGCGAGGACGGCTTCAATCGACAGGTTGGAGCCGGACGAGATCACCACATCAGCCGATGCCACCCATTCCTGACCATTGTTGAGCGTGTACACCACCCGCTGCTCGATGCCGTACCGGGCGGCGATCTCGCGGAACGGCGCTTCTTGCGACTGGCGTACCACATCGGTCAAACGGTCTTTGACAATGAGCCAGACATCGCCGCCAAGCTGGCGACAAACCTCGGCATGCGCGTGGCAGAGCGCGTCGAACTGCTGCAGGAAATCGCGGTTATCCAGCGCACTCAACTGTGCATTCCAGGTGGTGCCGTACAACACCCATTTCGCGTTCGCCGGCAACCCGTAATTCTGGCTCAGCGCGGCCCGCAATTGCGGGCGCTGGGCCGCCAGCTGCGGGAAGACATCCCACGCCGGGTTGCCGATGATGGCGATGCGCTCCTCGGCCACGCCGCAATCACGAAAGAACTGCGCGCTGCGTTCGCTGAACACGGCAATATGGTCCGGCAAGCTGGCTTCGGATTCGTCAGTCTGGCTATAGGCGCGGCCCAGCGCTGTACCGTGTGATACCAGCAACACCGGCACCCCATGCGCACGCGACCAGAGCGACAGCAGTTTGCCGGGCTGCAAAACGGCCTCGTTGACCAGGGCGATTTCAAAATCCAGCTCGGCCGTCAGCGCATCCAGGCTGCTCAACCAGCTCGCCATGACCGGCCACTGCAGGTTGAGTTGATCGAGGGCTGGCCGCTCCAGCGATCCAGCCGCCGGGTGTGCGGACTGGAATTCGTACCAGTTCACCGATGCGAAGGCCCGTTTGACCTGGCCGAAGCGATTGGCGACATCCTGCCGTAGCGCCGGCGCGTCCTGAACGTGGCTTGACGATACGGTTCGCAGCTCGGAGCCGCTCTCACGAATGGCATCGGTCAGGGCTGGCGTGACAAACGCATCCGGCACGACAACGATGCGTGGTCGGCCCGCGAGATAGGCGCGCAAGGCCGGCAGGTTCTTTTCCCACAATGCATATAACAGCGCTGTTTTTTTCATGACTTGGCTTGTTCTCTCTGCCCTGCAACATTCAAGGTGCGCAGCAATTCATATTCGATCGCCGTACCGAGGTCGACGTCATGCATGTTCAGTGCGGCCGAAAAATCGTTCTGCCGGTGCCAACCGGTGACGCTGGCAGCAATATCACGATCGCGGGATTCGGCATTCAGCCAGCCTTGCAACACCGCGCCCAGCTCGGCGCCAGCCAATGCCTCAAAGCTCAGTGCGTCAGCGTTCTGCAGAAAACTGCTTAACAACATGTAGGCAAACACGCGATTGCGTGCGCCGCCCAAATGGCTGGCAAAGCGCTCGCGCCATTGCGCCAGGGAGGTGTCCAATCCGTTCGGCTGCGGCGCCTCAAGCAATTGCCGCAGGCAATCTTCATCCAGCTTTTGACCCAGCAAGACGGTCTTTTGCTCTTGCTGCTGCATCCAGCGCGCGTTGCCTTCCGGATCGCGGCGGCACTCGAGCACGGCCATGAAACGGCCGGTGCTAAGCAGCGGCAGGCGGCCGAACCATTCGGTATCGAGGAAGTAAGCCAGGTCCAGCAGGCTGTCGTCGTTGGCGATCCAGTCGAGCTGGCGTCCCCACCAGTTCTGGAACTGCAGCGGTGTCGCCATGCCGGGGCGCTGATACTCGCCGGAAAACGCGCTGCCATAGGGCACGACTGCCACAATGGCCAGATCCAGCCGGTTGGCGATCTCGACGATTTCTGCTGCCTTCAGGTGCATGCTGAAGCGCTCCGGGCCTTGGGCGATCAGATCGTCCAGCGTCACGTCGCGGCGGCGGTTGTAGCACAGGTGGTCCAGCGAATAGATGTCGAAAATGATGCGCCCGTCCGGCCGCACCACGCGCTTCCACTCCTTGAGCACGTTTTCAACGTGCGGGAAGTGCGTCATCACGTTCAGCGAAATCAGCGTATCGAAAGCGTGATCGGGCAAGGGCAGCTTCTGCACATCGCCCGGCAGCAGGCGCACCGGCATATTGCCGGCCTGCCGACCGCATTCATCCAGCATGGCTTGCGAGCTATCGACGCCGGTCAGCTGCATGCCCTTGCGTGCCAATGGCAACGATGCCCGGCCCGTGCCGACGCCGACGTCCAGCAGATCGCGCCCGACCGCGAAGCGCTCGCACAAGCCGACTTCGACACGGTTCTTGAGGCGGTTGGTGCCTTGATTGCCGACCATGCGCTGGGCGTACCACGCCACCATGCCATGGTCTTTCCAGGCATCGGTTTTCCAATCGATCAGCTTCTTGTTATCCACTTGAACTCCCTGTCTCATTGCTGGCCGAGGCGTTGCCGCCCCAGCACGAATGCTTCTGCTGCTTCATAACCGACGCTGGCACCACGCCAGCGCGCCAAGTGCTCAACCGCTTGCAGCGAGCGCGCATGCGGCCAAGGCCGCATTTCCGCCGCATAGGCCTGCAAGGCACTCAACTTGGCATCCAGCGTGGCTGAAATATCGATAAACCAGTTGGGCAGGAACGGCGCCGCGCTGCCCGGTGGCTGCCATTCGGTCGATGAGGCAATCTCGAAAAACAATAATGTCTCCACCGGATGCCCTGGTTGCGGGCGGCATGCCGTGACCACGGCCTCGTGGATACGCCGGTGATCCACGTTCACATCCCCGGCCCAGTGCGTGTACACCACGCTCGGCCGATGTGTGGCGATCAGTTGCTCCACTGTTTGCGTCACATCGAGCCGGGCCACCGTGTCCATGCGGTTGTCGGGGTAATCCAGCAAGTCAAGGCTGGCGACCCTCAAGATGGCGCTCGCTTTTTCGCTCGCCGATCGCAGCGCGGCTACTTCCGCATCGGTCGGCTCGCCACGGCTGTATAGCCCTTGCGCCAGGATCGCCACGTGCACCCGATCGCTACGCGCAGCATGGCGAGCGATCGCGCCACCGCAGCCCAATACTTCGTCGTCCGGATGCGCGGCGATGACAAGAACGGTCTGGCTCATGCTTGCTCCACCACGGGTTTCTCCACCGCGAAATGCCAGCTGGCGAACACCTTTTGCTCCGGCGAAAGGCGGTTCTGCACTTCCTTGTGCTCCAGCGCCAGCAGACGAAAATCCGCCAGCAGCGCACGCAGATGCGCCTCATCAGAGAAATGCACGTTGCCGCAATTGACGAACTGGCCGGCGCTGAAATCGGTCAGCGTGTGTTCATCCTGCGCGCGGCCGAATTGCCGGTCGCTGTGACGGTCGGAAAACCAGTCGATACCGATCAACCGTCCGCCCGGCACCAGTCGCTGCGCGAGCATACGCAAGGTGCGCTCGATGGCCTCGGTGGTGTTATGCGTGAGCGATGATCGATCCACGATCAGATCGAACTGGCCCGGCAACGGAATATCAACGGTGAAATCGCCGAGCACCACCCGGCCGACCAGCTCGGGATACCGCTGCAGCACGACATCCAGCGCGGCCTGGCTGCCTTCGATGGCGTAGTAGTCCGCCCCGGCGCTCAGAAAGAACGGGATGTTGGCGCCGCTGCCGCAGCCAAGCTCCAGCACGCGCGCGCCAGCCAGCGATGGCGGCCCGTAACGCCGCACATATCCCACTAGTTCAGACCACGGCCAGGCAGTGTGTTGGTGCCTGGCCTTATAGATCGAATCCCATTCGGCGGAAAAACTCATGTTCGGATTGACGATACCGCGCTGGTTTACAGTTGGATGAAGGAGATATTCGGCTCGAACGGGAAGCATTCGAGCGGATGTTTGTTGATCTCGAAGTTTTCCAGCAAGGCTACGGTTTCGCCCGGCCAATTCATGTTGGCAGCCTCGTCAAAGGCAATGATCGCGCCTTTGGGCATCCGTGGCAGCAGGGTTTGCAATGCGGTGGCCGTGGGCTGGTAAATATCGAAATCCAGATACAGCAGCGACACCAGCAGGTGTTTGTTTTCTTCCACGTAACGCGGAATGGTTTCGTTGGCATCACCCGCGATCAATTCGATTTTCTGGATCTGGCTGATAAAGCGGTTTTCGTCGTATTCCTTGATGCACTCATTCAGCTCGGTCAGCGTGTCGTAGTCTTCGCGGAACATGCCGGCCTGCACCTCGGGGCGACGCTGATCGACCGGATCGACATCGGGGAAGCCGGTAAACGTATCAAAGCCGATGATCTTGCGGTGGTAGTTGTAGGGTTCCAGTGTGCTGGAGAGCTTGGCCCAGGTCATCAGGCCGCCACCGTGGTGAACGCCGCATTCGACCACCGAACCTTTGACATTGACGATGCGTTTGTAGATTTCGTAGTGCGCCAGGAAACGGGCGATGGTCTGCCGCCGCACGTATTTGGAAAAATTAGCCAGCTTTTTATCCGTGGGGCAAGGCGATTGGTCGAAAACCATGGGCGCTCCTTTGCTTGTATTTACTTGAAATAAAGAGATTACCGCGCGGCATCCGCCGCTTGGGTAACATTGCCGCGCATCAATACATTGAAGCTATCGGGCCCGACGTTGAACAACAAATCAATAATCGACATATACGGCTCGAATTCACCATGCAACTGCGGGTAAACCGGGTGTTGATAATCTTGGAAATGCGGCGTGATGCCTGCCTGCAGAAAACCATCCACATCCGCGTAATTTCTTCCCTGTGCGCCAAAGATATACGTTGTCGCGCCAAGCTGCTTGCACATATCGAGCACCAGATCGGATTTATAGCCCTGGAAGTCATGCTCGCTGGCAATATCGATCGGTACGCTGATGCCGAGCGCCTTCAGACCGAAATCCAGCGTGGCAAAATTCAATTCGGCCAGCCGTTCATAGGTTTTACCCAGCAACAACGCTTCGAGCTGGTGAATATAGTCCTGATAAAAAGGCGCCTTGCGGTAGGCCATATCGATGGATTTGAAGTGCTTGCGATTCCAGCCATTGTTGATAATCTTGATATCGCTCAGCTTTTTCTCGAAGTGATCCTTCGATTCAACCGGCACCGACAACCAGAGCGGCCCGGCATTGGTCTTGATCTTGTTGCGATTGTTGAAGTCCTTGGTCTGATATTGCGCGATATCGAACACGCAGAATCGCTCGGCCAGGGCGATCTTGTGAAACAGACCGAGCCAAGGCAGATAAACCGGTTGGTGCGCGGTCAGGATCATGCGGCTTCCTTGATGGCGGCCTTGACGATGGCGGCGATGCGCACGGCATCGGCATCGGCAAGCGATGGATAGAGCGGCAATGATACGGTCTGCCCGGTCAACGCCGCCGCCACCGGGTAGCGCGCCGCATCATCCAGCAGCTCCCAGCGCTCTACCGGCACAATGGCGCGCACGCCGGCCTCCGCCAGCGCGGCGATCACTTTGTCCGCCACTACGGTGCGCAAGACAGCGCGATAGCGGACCGGCTCGGTCTGTGGGTCGTCCAGCAGATCGAGACCTGCTCGTTGATAGATCGAGAACAGTTGTTCGCGGCGCAGGATGAAATCCGGCAGGCGCTCCAGCTGCACCCTGCCGACAGCAGCCTGCAAATCGGTCATCTGGAAATTGAACCGCAGCTCGCGGTCTGGCCGGCAGTCGAACTGCCGGTAATCGCGCACGGCATCGATCAGCGTCCGGTCGCGGCTGACGACTGCGCCGCCTTGGCCACCAGTGGTCATCAGCTTAGTCGCATAGAACGAACAAATGCCGACCTCGCCACGTATGCCGATACGCTCGCCGCTGACCGCCGCGCCCAGCGACTGGGCCACGTCTTCCACCACGGCGTAGCCGCGCTGTTGGCGCACGGGCACCGGCAGCCCGTACATGGAAGGGGCAATCAGGATGTCGAGCCCGGCGCGATCCGCCAAGGCCACATCAAGGTTCGGGCTGCCGTCAGCACAATCCAGATACACCGGCGTGCCGCCAACCAGGCCGACGGCATTGCGCAGGGCGGCGCAGGCATAGACCGGCAACCCCACTCGCCTCCCCTGTCCGCCCAAGGCCCACAAGGCCAGATAGAGCGCGGCCGAGCCGCTGGAGACGACCACCGCGTGCCCTTCCGGCAAGCCAAGGAAGCGACACAAACCCTGCTCGAAGGCGTCCACCTCCGGCCCTTGCGCGACCCAGCCGCTAGCAAGCACACGAGCAGTGGCGGATTGCTCATCCGGCCCGAGCATCGGCAAGTTGTGCGGGATCATGGTTCCTGGCCGGGAGATGACGGCGGGATGCGGTCGAGGTAATAGCCGGGCTTGACCACCATCGGGTTGCCCACCACCAGCGAATAGGGCGGAACACGCCCGGCCCCGACGATGGTGCCAGCCGCCACCACCGTATGGTGGCCAATGTATGCCCCGCCCTTGATGACCGAATGCGAGCCGACGAACACATGGTCTTCCAGCACGATGTCGTGCCGATCGACGTCATCGGCCAGGCCGATGCATTTGCGGTGCGAATCGGCACAATTGATCGACACAAACGAGGCGATATCGCAGTGATCGCCGATCACCACGTTGGCCCCCTTGGCGTTCACCTCCGACAAACCGCCGATGTAAACGCCCTCGCCGATTTGCGGCTCGCCCACGATCCAGACCAAGGGATGAAAACGGTTCGGCTGAAAGGTGGTCAGGTGGGTGAACCAAGCCTGCAGCTTGTCCTTGTCGGGTTCGCCGTTCATGCGCGCATGTCCCCCAACGCCAGTTTTTCGCCGCGTGAAATGGCGCGGGTGGCGGTCAGCCCGAGCACCTGATCGATCATCACTGGCGGCAGGCCACCGCCCGGCCGGCGCAGCCCGACGTTGCTCGCATCAAGCAGCTCCCCCGCAGCGATATCGCGTAACGCCACCACGCTGCGGCGGGCCAGCACGCGCATGTCGAGTTCGGCCGTGGTCGGCCGTACATGCGGCGAGCCACGTAAGGCATGGGCCTGATGAATGGTGTTGATCCACTCTGCCAAGCCGGCCGGCTCTTCCGAGAACCAGTGATCCGGCCCGGGCAAGTCATGATCCAGCGTGAAATGTTTCTCGAAAATCTTGGCGCCCAGTGCGGTCGCCACGGCAGCGGCCAACGGCCCTTGCGAGTGATCGGAAAAGCCGACCAGCAGTCCGGGGAAAGCCTGCTGCAACGTAGTGATCTTGCGGGCGTTCACGTCTTGCGGCGGCGTGGGGTATTGCGAGGTACACAACAGCAAGGCCACCGGGTAGCCGGTGAACCAGCCGGTGGCTTCCAGTGCCATCTGCACATCGGCCAGATCGCTCATGCCGCAAGAGAGGATCAGCGGCAGGCCGGTTTCGGCGTAGCTGCGCAGCAAGGGCAGATTGGTAAAGTCGTCCGAACCGACCTTCACAGCCGGCACGCCCACCTTGAGCAACACATCCAGATCGGACCGGTTCTGCGGGGTGGAAAAGAAGGTCAAGCCAACCTGGCCGCAATAGGCTTTGACTTCGTCCCATTGTTCCGGCGCGAATTCGTAGCGCTGAAACATGGTCAGCATCGACTCGGTAACCGGCTTGCCCTGCGATTGGTACGTAAAGGTCTGGTTCGGGTCGCCACAAAACTCCGTGGCCTTGAAGGTCTGGAATTTGACCGCATCAGCCCCGGCCACCTTGGCGGCATCGATCATGCGCTTTGCCAGCGCAAAGTCGCCGTTGTGGTTGATGCCGACTTCCGCAATGCAGTACGGGGCCGAATCCGGCCCGATCTCGCGGTCCCCAATGTAAAAGCTGCCGGGCTTCATACCCCTGTCTCCGTATTTTTTGCGGCCTTGGTAGGCGCTGCAAAGGCTCCCTCCTCTCCCGCCAGCGAGAGAGAAGATAAATTCAATCGATCCGTCAGTGCCTGACAAACCCGTTCGCTGCCGTTGCCGTCAACCAGCGACCAGGCCCGTTCGGACATCGCCGTCAGCGCCTGCTCGTTCAGTGCGGCCAATGCTTCAGCGTAGTCGTCGCTGCGCAAGGTATGCGCCCAACCCAATGATCGGATCGCACCCTGCTCCGCCAATGCGGCGGTCAGCTCCGCCTGGTTGTCACTCAGGATGGTCACCAAGGCCGGCGCACCAACCGCACAGCGCTCCCAGCTGGCCGAGCTGCCCGCGCCAAGCACCAGATCAGCTTGCGCCATCAGCCGGGCCATGTAGTCGATCTGACAATGGCAACGCCAACCGTAGCGGCGGCAGAATTCCTCTACATCGCTACGCTGTGGATGCGCGGCGCCGACCACGGTATCGACCGCTAGCGAGGCGGTTGCAAACGAGGAACGCCAAGCCGCCAGCCCAGCCAGCGCTTTCATGGTCTCGCCCTGATCATCGCCGCCGGTATAGAACACCACCACGCGCTCCAGCTTGCCTTGGCGCGGCGCGGTCGTCGCTCTTGCTGCGGCGAATTCCGGCCTAAGCAAGGCATAGTGCGGGCCGAACAAGGTCTGGGCGTCGTCCGGCAACAAGCCGGCATAGCGCGCAGCGGCATCCACATGGAAATTCTGGTCAATCAGCACATCACAGTCGTGGCGGCGATTCGCCATATCGTCGATCACGGCCAGACAGCCGACCCGGCCGCGAAATCGCTGTTCCCAGTCAGCATCCAGTGCGTAGTTGTCCACGATCAACACATCGATCCGGTCGTTCGCCAGCAAGGCGCCGCATGCCTCGGCATCACCTTGCTCCTGCGACAGCAGATCAAACCCAAAGCCGGCTTGTTCTACCAGTGCATGCTGCGCACCGGGCAAATCGCGACCGATGAAACGGATCGTCGCGCCACGCGCCTTGAATCGTTGCGCCAATGTCAGGCAACGCACGAGGTGCCCGCTGCCGACGCTGAGCCCGCTATCGGCGCGAAAGACGATATTCACGCCCTGAATCCAGCATGATTGGCCACCGCCAACGCGAGCTCGAAATCTTCACGGGTGTCGATGTCGATGGAGCGATGAAACGGCATGCGATAGCCGCGCATGCCCGGCCCGTAGAAATCCCGGTCGCGCAGGAAAGCTTCCACCGTTACGGCATAGGTGCTGCCATTGCCGGCCAGCAGGGTGCCGATCACTTCCGAGCGCAAGCCGGCTGCTTCCGGCCACATGGGGGCCAGACCACCTTGCGCGTCCTGGCGCAATGCCTGATGCGGGTAGTGACTGAAGGTGGTGACAGCCACGGCAAATTCGCACTGGCCGGGCTGGATCAGCCCCACGGTGGCGGCGATGTCGGCGGCGGTGCGCAAAGGTGCGGTGGCGTAGCAGCAACATAGCCCGTCGTAGTGGCGTCCGGCGTGCGCTTCCCGCTGCAGCAGTTCGGCGCACACCTCGGCCACCGTCGATTTGTCGGTGGCGAGATCGGGCGAACGCCGATCCACCTGCGCGCCCGCGGCATGGGCGACTGCGGCGATCTCGTCATCCTCGGTGGATACGATCACTTGCTCGAAAAGCCCGGTTTCCAGTGCAGCAGCCACGGTATAGGCCAACATGGGCCGGCCCTGGAAATCAAGGATGTTCTTGCGTGGCAGGCGTTTGGAACCGCCACGCGCCGGGATGATCGCGATCCACTTCATACGCCCACTCATCTCTTCGCTGGGCGCTTATTGCGCCAGATCGTCGAGCTTCAGCAAGCTGCCGGCATCGAGATTGCTGCGCAGCTTCATATCCACCAGCTTTTCATACACATCCGGGCCGATACCGTGGCCGGGGCGGCGGAACTCGACTGCCACATCGCCTAGACGTTGCCCGGCCTGCGCTGGCGCTTTCAGGTAAACGCTACGGCGCACACGCTGCCGCTTGACCAGCTCTTCGGCATGCATGACGCGGCGAGCGCCGCCGAGCGCCACTTCAACATCGCGGATGGTGCGGATGAAGCCGTTCATCTCATGCGGCTCCAGCGAGAAGATGTGCTCCACGCTGCGGGTAGTCCGGTCTTCGGTAATGGTTTTTTCCAGCAGGTTGGCGCCCAGCGCCAAGGCGGCGACGTCCATCTCCCAACCGGGCGTATGGTCCGAGAACGCGACCGGGTAGGGAAACAATCGCTTGAGCGTGGTGATGATGTTGAGATTGATGCTTTCCAGCCGGGCCGGGTAACCGGACGGGCATTGATGGATGATGATGTTCTCGTTGCCTTCGCCCCGGATCACGTCCACCGCCGCTTCGACCTCGCCCAGCGTGGCGCTGCCGGTATCGAGCTGGATGCACATGCCGGTACGCGCAGCCTTGCGGATCAAGGGGAAATGATTGACGTCCGCCGAGGCGATCTTGATCGAGTCACACCCCAGCTCAACCAGCAGCGAGATGTCTTCGTCAAACGCCACGGTGGAGAAAAACGCCAGCCCGAGCGAATCGCAATAGCGCTTCAGCTCGCGCCACTCCTGCTCTTGCAGGCAGCGGCGGCACAGCAGTTCATACAGCGACTCTTCCACAGCTTCGGTTTTGCCGTTGGTGCGATCCACCAGCACCTCGTAGCTGAAGGTCTGTTTCTTGTCGGCGCACAACCGATCCGGATCGAAAATCTGGAACTTGACCGCATCGGCACCGGCCTCGGCGGCCAGTTTGACCAGCCGTTTGGCGGAGGCAAGGCTGTCGTGTGTCGGGCCAGCCTCGTAAGTGATAAAGCAAGGCTGACCATCGCCAACCAGTCGATTACCGAACTGCACTGTCATGACAAATCATCCCTTCGAGGCATTGTTGGATAAGTGGTTAAGCAGGTTATCGGCCACAAACGCCAGATCATGATCTTCGAGGCGGGTATGCAGGGGCAGGGAAATCGCCCGGCTGTAATACGCCTCCGCCACCGGAAACTGGCCCGGCCGAAACCCCAGATGCTGGAAATCAGGCTGGGTATGCACCGGAATGTAATGCACGTTGACACCGATGCCGGCGGCACGCATGGCGTCGAACAACGGGCGGCGCTGTGCCGGATCAGGGGTTTGCACCACGTAAAGATGCCAGGATGGCTCGGTCTGCGGCAGAACGGCCGGCAACACCAGCCCGCTACCGCCCAGCAATTCGTTGTAGCGCGCCACCAGCGCTCGCCGCCTGGCGACAAAACGCGGCAGCTTGCTCATCTGGCTTGCGCCCAGCGCTGCTTGCAGATCCGTCATGCGGTAGTGAAACCCCAGCTCGACCTGCTCATAGCTCCATGCCCCGTCGGGCTTGCCGTGCATGAGTGCGGGATCACGGGTGATGCCGTGGCTGCGCAGCAGCAGCAAGCGCCGATAAACGTCCTCATCCTGCGTCACCACCACACCGCCCTCGCCGGTGGTGACAATCTTGACCGGATGAAAACTGAACACTGCGGCGCGTGAATAGCGGCAATTGCCCACTGGTTCACCGCCATAACTCGCCCCAACCGCGTGGGCAGCGTCTTCCAGCACCGTAAAGCCATACCGTTCGGCCAGTTGCGCAATGGCGGCCATATCGCAGCTTTGCCCGGCGAAATGCACCGGGATCAGCAATTTGGGCAATTCACCGGTTTTTTCCGCAACTGCCAGTTTTTCCGCCAGCGCGCTGATACTGAGGTTGTAAGTGGCCGGATCAATATCAACAAAATCAACCATTGCACCGCAATAGCGCGCGCAATTGGCGGAGGCGACAAAGGTATTGGGCACAGTCCAGACCCGGTCGCCCGGGCCGATGCCCAGCGCGAGGCAGGCAATATGCAGCCCGGCCGTGGCACTGGAAACGGCCACGGCATAGCGGGCATTCGCGGCAGCGGCCACCGCAGCTTCAAAGCGCTCGATTGCCGGGCCTTGCGTCAGCCAGTCCGAGCGCAATACCGCATCGACAGCGGCAATATCATCCTCGTCGATATCCTGCCGGCCGTAGGGAATGAACCGTTCTGCCATCAGGGCGTCGCCTGGTCGAGCGCTTTCAATTCGGCGATATCCAGGAACAAGGGATTGTTATCGGAGGCGTAATTGAACCCCTCGTCCACCGGCTTTCCTTGCTCGCCGGCATCGTTGCTGTCGTAACCATGCTGAACGACAAAATTGATCGACGGCGCAATGACGTAATGATCCGCGAATTCAAAGGTGTGGTTGCTGTCGTCGTGCGAGATCATCAATTCATGCACTTTTTCGCCTGGACGAATGCCAACAACGTGCTGCTTCAATTGCGGCGCCATTGCCGTCGCCAGATCAGTAATGCGCACCGATGGAATCTTGGGCACGAACAACTCACCGCCTTGCATGCGCTCGAAGTTCTTCAAGACGAAATCAACCCCTCGTTGCAGGGTGATCCAGAATCGCGTCATGCGCGGGTCGGTAATGGGCAACGAATCACAGCCATCGGCTACCAGTTTGCGAAAGAACGGCACTACCGATCCACGCGAGCCGACGACGTTGCCGTAACGCACCACGGCGAAGCGGGTCTTGTGGCCGCCAGCGATATTGTTGGCGGCGATGAACAATTTGTCGGACAGCAGCTTGGTCGCGCCGTACAGATTGATCGGGCTGGCGGCTTTGTCGGTCGATAAGGCGATCACTTTTTCCACGCCATTCTCGATGGCGGCATTGATCACGTTTTCAGCGCCCCAGACATTGGTGCGGATACATTCGGTCGGGTTGTACTCCGCCGCCGGTACTTGCTTGAGCGCCGCCGCATGCACGACGTAATCGACGTTACGCAATGCCTGGCGCAACCGGTCGCCATCGCGCACATCCCCCAGAAAGTAACGCATGCACGGCGCGTTGAATTCCTGCTGCATTTCAAATTGCTTGAGTTCATCGCGCGAGAAAACGATCACACGGCGCGGCTGATAACGTTCCAGCACAGTCTTGATGAATTTCTTGCCGAACGATCCTGTGCCACCAGTGATCAGAATGCTTTTATTGTCGAACACCAGATAATTCCTCTTTCAATTCGTGTCTTTAGTTCGGTCCATCTAGCAATGCTGCAAGCACCGCTTGCAGATTCTGAACACCATCAGCAAATACCTGCGTTGCCGCATCAAACGCAATGGCCGATTCGCTATCTGCAATGCCTGCCGCCCAATTCACCACCACGGCCAGCGTGGCGTACTGCAGCCCCAGTTCACGCGCCAATGCAGCCTCCGGCATCGCGGTCATGCCCACCATGTCGCCGCCATCGTTCCTGATCCGCCGGATCTCCGCTGCTGTCTCCAGCCGCGGCCCTTGCATGCAGGCGTAGGTGCCACCATCGATGACAGGCCGGCCCAAGCGGGCTGCCGCCTCAAGCAATTTGCTCCGCAAGTCCTGGTCATACGGCAAAGTGAAATCGACATGCGAGAAGTCGGTATCGCCACCGTCGAAAATGGTCTGCTTGCGTCCCCAGGTATAGTCGATGATCTGGTCGGGCACTACCAGCGCACCGGGCGCAAGGTCGCTGCGAATGCCGCCGACCGACGCAATCGCGATGACGCGCGTGACGCCGTGCTCGGCCAGCGCCCACAGATTGGCGCGGTAATTGATCTGATGCGGCGGGATGGTATAGCCGTAACCGTGTCGCGCAATGAAAACGACGGGCTTGCTGTCGATTTCGCCGAAGGTCAGCGGGCCAGACGGATCGCCGTAGGGAGTACGCACCACTTGCCGCCGGGTAATGCGCAAGTTCGCCAACTGGCTGGTGCCGGTTCCGCCAATGATGGCAAGCATCTCTTGTTCTCCCTGCCCTTGATGACGGTGTTTTTATGACGGTTATGACTGCATCTTAAGGAATAAAAAAGGGCGGTGCCAGCCGGCCCGCCCTCTTCCACTCTGCGATCTCGCCAAGTGTTTCATTACACGCGGCAAAATTCTTTCAGATAGGCCGAGAATTCTTCGCCGACTTCATCGTGCTTGAGGCCGTAAGCCAGCGTTGCCTTCAGATAACCCAGCTTGGAGCCGCAGTCGTAGCGAGTACCTTTGATCTTGTGCGCCAGAATGTGCTGCTCTTGCATCAGCGCGAAAATGCCATCGGTGAGCTGAATCTCGCCGCCCTTGCCCGGTTGCACGTGCTGCAGATGGTGGAAGATACGCGGCGTAAGAATGTAACGCCCGACCACCGCCAGATTCGACGGCGCTTCTTCCGGCTTCGGCTTCTCGACGATGTTATTGATGCGCAACTTGCCGTTGTTGTCGCTCACTTCGACGATGCCGTAGGAACTGGTATCCGCATGTGGCACTTCTTCCACGCCCAGCACCGAGCAATGCGTATCGCCGAACAGCTCGACCATGCGCGCCATTTCGGACTTGGTGCCACCATCGATCAAATCATCGGCCAGGATCACGGCGAACGGCTCATCGCCCACCACCGGCTCCGCGCACAGCACGGCGTGCCCCAAGCCCAGCGCTTCCGGTTGGCGGATATAGATGCAAGTGACTGACTTCGGAATGATTGACTGCAGGATATCCAGCAGCTTCTGCTTGCCCTTGGCCTCCAGCTCGTTTTCCAGCTCATAGGCTTTGTCGAAGTGATCTTCGATGCTGCGCTTGTTACGACCGGTGATGAAAACCATCTCAGTGATGCCGGCATCCAGCGCTTCTTCGACGGCGTACTGAATCAGCGGCTTATCGACCACCGGCATCATTTCCTTGGGGCTGGCCTTGGTGGCGGGCAAAAAGCGTGTACCCATGCCGGCAACCGGAAAAACCGCTTTGCGTAGTTTTTGCATTGATCTATTCCTCGTTGATTGTGAATTACCCAGCAACCCAAGCCGCCACGCCGCGCCCAATACCTGATCGGACTGACGTTGCTGCAGCGCTTCCGGCCACTGCGAAATGGCAGACCGGCCGACCCCCAGCGCTTCGGCCAAGCGGGTCTGGCTGCCAAACAGTTTGAGTGCGTCAAGCTTCTGCATAGCCCTCATGTTCATTTATTTGAACACGAGAGTCAAACAGAAATGTCTTCGTAATATTGTTTAGAAAAATGAACATCGTTAGTTTTGCGGCACTATGCTGGGCAAACGAAATTATTCAGCCACTTCCTCGATTTGATCCGGCGGTACGCAATCACCACCTTGATGGCTTCCTCAACCAGCAGCAGCCCGTAGATGTAGATCGGATCGATACCCAACCCGTAGCGCAGATACGCCGCCAGCGGCAACAACAACACCCATTGCGAGAAGAAATCCAGATACAGGCAAAACTTCGCCTCCCCACCTGGACGCAATACGCCGACCACCATCATCATCGCCACGCTCTTGACGATAAATGCGACCACCATGATGTCGAAGAATTGCCCGGTCATTTGCCTCACTTCGGGCGTCAAACTGGAAAACATCTGCAAGATATTCTGCTTGAACAGCCATACCGAGATACAAGTGACCACGCCCACCATCAGGCTGAATAGCACCAATCCCCAGGCCCGGTCATAGGCTTCTTCCATTTTATTGGCACCAATACTGCCACCGACCAGAATCGAAGCCGCGCTCGACAAACCAATCAAGAATGCCAGCGAGAATGATTCAATCGGTGCAAGAATGGAGAGCGCCGCCAGGCTCTCAACACTGACGCTTCCCAAAATGGCGTAAAACACGAACACACCCAATGCCCATAGCGTGCTGTTGATGGCCGATGGAATGGACAGCTTCAAGAGCAGCTTGATATCGGCATGGCGAATAGCCTTGGCAACCAGTGAGGGAAAACGCGATAGCAAATGCGATTTCCACCGCAAATGCACATATAGCAAGATCGTTTCCACACAGGCGCTAATCAAGGTGCCATAGGCCGCCCCGGCAATCCCCATTGGCTGGAAGCCAAACCGGCCGAAGATCAGCACCCAATTCAGGAAGATATTGAGCACTACACCCAGCAAGCTATACACCATCGTAATCGACGGCTGATGCATGGCACGCAAGCCAACCGCAATACTGCAGGTATAAGCAAAGAACAGGAAATTAATACTGGTGATCTGGAGGAACGCCGAGCCTCTGGCAATCACTTCAGTCGAATTTGTTCCGCTTGCCACAATAGCTTGTGGAAAGAAATAAAATGTCGCGGCAGCAAGCAATGCAAAACAAGTCGTTGCTGCCCAGGTCAGCAAAATGGTTTGTTGTAACTTCTGTTTTTTATTACTCTGATCGCTCCCCCAGTATTGCGCTGCAATCTGCGCCCCACCTAACGACAGCCCGATCAGAAAAATCGTAACAACAAACAACGCTTTGCCGGCAATACCAATGGCCGCAATATCGTATTCGCTCAGCGAGCCCAGCATCAAGGTATCGACGATACTTTTGCTGGAAAAGACCACCGTCTGCAAGGTGATGGGAATGGTGATCAGCAACAAGCGCCATAGAAAATCGCCCCTGATGCAATTCAGATAATATTTCATGATGGTTTCCAAAAGAAAGGCCGATGGATTTGCATGCATTACTACAAGACCACAGCCAGCGCATCCCCTCCTTTGCCGGCAATGCTTTTTGAATCAATCGGGCAGCGCTATCCCGTTGAATACCAAGCGAACGCTGGATTTGAAAAAAGCCCGACCCTCCCTCTCTACCCAGAGGAAGGATCGGGCGCAACACTTTCAAATTGTCGTGTTCTAATAGATATTCAGATAAGCTGCGTTTGCGTTTTAGAGCATCTTGACGACCTGAGCCGGATTACCAACCGCAACGCAATTGGGCGGGATATTGTCGTAAACCACGCTCCGCGCACCAATCACGCTGCCGGCACCAATTTCCACGCCTTTCAAAATCATCGCGCCAGTGCCAATCCAGGCTCCTTTACCGATCTTGACGGGTGCAGCGGTGATCTTGCGGGCCTCGCCGGGTTTGCCACGGCCACGCAGCGGATGGCCGCTACTGTCCATGATCGTCACCAGCGGGCCGAACACCACGTCATCGCCGATCTCGACCTTGTCATACGCGACAATCGCCACGCCCTGCAGCACCACGTTGTCGCCGATGCTGATCTGGCCGGGAATGCCGTCATTGACCTGTACGGACGTCAATTTCACCGCCTGGCTATGGAAGGCCGGGTTGCAGCCCGATTCGATATAGCAGCCGCTACCGATCTTGATCGCGCCCCAAAAATCGCCGACATCCATCGGTAGCTCGGCAACATCCGCGTCCTTCACTTGCGTAAATGCCACGCGCGGCACGTCGACAAAGACCGTGTCGTCACCAATTTTCAGGCCATGATTCACCAAGGCATCCTTGACTGCGCCTTCATATTCCAGCGGCACATCCGGGCGAACCGGGTAGATATTCTCGTAGGTGCAAGTCATCAGCTCACCCGTTCCAGCAGGCGTTGATTGATTTTGCTCTTGCGGGCTTTTTGACCCTCAAGTTCCTTGAAGATCTTGATGACTTTATTCAGCGAATACTTCTCGTCCTGCAGATCCTTGCCATAGAAACTGGTCACCCACAGATTGTATTTATTGTGGATACGCTCAGCGGCATTGGCCGACGATTCCTTGTGATTATCCACTTCTTTCTTATGCGGCCAATGGAAAGAGCATGCCGATTTTTCCATGGTGAACAGATTGTTGTTCAGATACAGGCGCACACCGAGATCGACATCTTCACCGCCCCAGCTATTGAACTCTTCGTCGAACAAACCGGCCTTGAGCAATTCTTCGCGCTCGGCAGACACGTGGCAGGTCCAGAGGATATCGAACGGTGCTGGCCAATTGGTAATGTTATCGCCCAATTCGTCATATTGCTTCTGGCGAATATCCAGCGCTTGATGTTGATTCAGGTGATAAATGGTGGTATCGACATCCTTGTAATCGATCACGTCAGCGATTTTGTCGACCAGATCATTATCGATTTCAAAGCCATACACATAACCGATGATCACGGTCGGATAGGACGAGCGCTGGTGAATACGCAGATGCTCTTCCAGCGTCGACGTTGCCAACAAAACACCGGTGTCGATATAGAGAATATATTGACCTACCGCGATGGCGGTGCCGACATTTCTGGCCTTGCCGGCACGGAAACCATGATCTTCCTGCCAGAAGTATTTCACATTCAGATCATCGGCAAATTCCTGCACAACGGCCTCGCTATTATCGCTACCGCCATCATCCACAATGACTACTTCAAATTGTGATTTATCCAGTGTTTGCTGGCGCAGCGATTCAAGCGTGTAACGCAGCAGATCCTCGCGATTGTAAGTCGGGATCACTACGCTGATTTTGATGTTGTTCATTGTTAGCACCATGTTTTTACAGTTAAGGGAAAAATCGATTTGAAATCTGCCCGGTTAGGGGAAGCTGTAACACCTACCCGTGCACAGCCTTCCCTATTGAACAATTTTCAAATCAGTTTTTGGTTTCGTCACTGCGAGTATCGGCTCCATCGCCAGAGCGGAGTCAGGATCAATGCGATATATATTTTCTTGTAAGACATCACATACCCAACTCCGCTCACATCGGATCGAAGATGCGGCATTTTTCTAATTCGCCTTTGCACCGACATCTGCGACCGGAACGAAATTTAAGAAAATTCTTAGATTCCTACCAGTAAATAGTTACCGAATGTATACATAAGTACGCATATGTATTTAGTACTAATGAAAACAGATAGGGCGATATCCATCTATATAAGTAGCGCAACACCAAATCACTCGATCAAATCAGCACAACAATGGAATTTTTTAACATTAATCGGCACAACGGCAATATTGCCGATTGGCGAAATATTGAATGAATCACACGTTTGATTTGTTGCGAAATCCGCCCAATTGACCTTTCATTGGCATCGGCGAGGCCGCTAACACGCCAGTCGCAATGCAAAACAGCCCGAAATCCAGACAGGAATTCGGGCTGTTTCATGCACGCTGCTACCTGCTCGCTACGCCAGGCAGACAAAGTTGTTCAACCACTTTCTCGATTTGATCCGGCGGAAGGCGATAACCACCTTGATGGACTCCTCGATCAGCAACAGGCCATAGATATATAGTGGATCGATGTTCAGCACGTAGCGCAGGCCGGCCGCCAGCGGCAGCAACAGCAGCCACTGCGCAAAGAAATCGAGGTAAAGGCAGAATTTCGCCTCCCCGCCCGGCCGCAGCACCCCGACCACCATCATCATCGCAACGCTTTTGACGATAAAGGCGATCACCATCACATCGAAGAACTGGCCTGTCATACGCATCACCGCCGGCGTCAGGCTGGAGAACAGGGCGAGAATTTGCGCCTTGAGCAACCACACCGTCACGCAAGTGATGATCCCGATCATCAAGCTGAACAGCACCAGCCCCCATGCCCGCTCGTAGGCCTCGTCCATCCTGTTTGCGCCGATACTGCCACCAAGCAGGATCGAGGCGGCACTCGACAAGCCGATCAGCAGCGCCATCGAGAACGACTCGATCGGCGACAGGATGGAAAGCGCAGCCAAGCTTTCAACGCTCACGCTCCCCAACACGGCGTAGAACACGAATACACCCAAGGCCCATAGCGTGCTGTTGATGGCAGACGGAATGGAAAGCTTAAGCAACAAACTGACATCGCTGCGACGAATGGCCTGCATGACCTGTTTCGGAAAATGCGATAACGGATGCGAATGCCATTTCAGATGTGCGTACAACAACAGCGTTTCCACGCCAGCGCTGATCAAGGTGCCATAGGCCGCTCCGGCAATACCCATTTTGGGGAAACCAAAGCGACCGAAGATCAACACCCAATTCAGCCCGATATTTAGTACGACGCCCAGCAAGCTGTAAAAGGTGGTAATCGATGGTTGATGCATGGCACGCAAACCGACCGCGATACTGCAAGTGTAGGCAAAGAACAGGAAATTGATACTGGTGATTTTTAGGAATGCAGATCCCCTGGCAATGACTTCGGCCGAATTTGTGCCGCTGCCAACAATCACCTCCGGCAAGAAATAAAAGGCCCCTGCAGCCAGTAATGCAAACCCTGTCGTTGCAAGCCAGGTCAAAAAGATCGTTTGCTGCAGCTTTTGTTCTTTATTGGCTTGCTCGCTGCCCCAGTATTGCGCCGCAATCTGCGCGCCACCGGACGAAAGCCCGATCAGGAAGATGATGACCACAAACAATGCCTTGCCGGCAATGCCGATGGCGGCAATATCATATTCGCCCAGCGATCCCAGCATCAGCGTATCGATGATGCTTTTGCTGGAAAAGACGACCGTTTGCAGCGTGATTGGAATCGTGATTTGCAACAGGCGCAATAAGAAATCACCCCTGATAAGATTCAGATAGTATTTCATCTGTTAGCGCCTTGAAAAAGACACTCGCGCGACAGTACCCACCCATGATCGCAGTGCATGGTCTTTCCTCATGTCTGATATTGCTTTGGATTTTTCTGACAGAAATGCGTTGATTTGAAAAAGCCCGAGCCATCCCCACAACCGCCGAGATGGTCGGGCATATTCAATGCAACAATGCGGCAGATTTAGAGTTCTTTGACGACCCGGGCCGGGTTGCCGACGGCAACGCAATTCGCCGGAACGCTGTCATAGACCACGCTCCTTGCACCAATCACACTGCCTTCGCCAATTTCCACGCCTTTCATGATCATGGCGCCGGTGCCAATCCAGGCCCCGTTACCGATCTTGACCGGGGCCGACTTGATCCGGCTGGCTTCACCGGCTTGACCACGCCCTCGGACCGGGTGACCGCTGCTATCCATGATGGTCACCAGCGGGCCGAAGATCACGTCGTCGCCGATTTCCACCTTGTCATAGGCCACGATCGCCACGCCTTGCAGCACCACGTTGTTGCCGATGGTGATCTGACCCGGTGCACCGTCGTTCACCTTGACCGACGTGAGCTTGACCACCTGGCTATGAAACGCCGGATTGAAGCCCGATTCGATATAGCAACCGCTACCAATCCTGATCGCGCCGCTAAAGTCGTTGACGTCCATGCGGACCTCGGCGGCGTCCTCATCGGTCACCTGCGTGAACGCCACCCGAGGCACATCAACGAAAATAGTCCCCTCGCCGATCTGCAGGCCGTGATTCGCCAACGCGTCGACCACCGTGCCGGCAGACGCCAAGGGAACATCCGGGCGCACCGGATAGATATTCTCGTAAGTGCAAGCCATCAGTTCACCCGCTCTGCCAGACGGTGATTGATCTTGCCTTTGGGCGGCCATTTAGGCGCACTTTGCGCTTCCAGCTCTCTGAATATCTTGATGACCTTGTTGAGCGAATACTTCTCGTCGCGCAAATCCTTGCCGTAGAAACTGGTCACCCACAGATTGTATTTATTGTGGATGCGCTCAGCGGCATTGGCGGACGACTCTTTATGATCAGCCACTTCTTTCTTGTGCGGCCAATGGAAAGAGCATGCGGTTCTTTCCATGGTGAACAAGTTTTTATTCAGATAGAGACGCACGCCGAGATCGACGTCTTCACCGCCCCAGCTATTGAATGCCTCATCGAACAAGCCGGCCTTGAGCAATTCCTCACGCTCGGCGGAAACGTGGCATGTCCAGAGGATATCGAATGGCGCCGGCCAATTGGTGATGTTTTCGCCCAATTCATCGTATTGCCGTTGACGAATGTCCAGCGCTTTGTGCTCGTGCAAATAATTGATGGTGGCATCGGCATCACGATAATCGATCACATCGATGATTTTATCGACCATCTCGTTATCGATTTCAAAGCCGTAAACATATCCGATGATCACTGTCGGATAAGCTGCGCTTTGGTGAATACGCAAATGCTCTTCCAGTGCATAAGTTGCCATCAATACGCCGGTATCGATGTAAACGATATATTTGCCGACGGCAATGGCAGTACCGATATTGCGTGCTTTGCCGGCACGGAAGCCATCATCTTCCTGCCAGAAGTATTTCACATTCAGGTCGTCGGCGAATTCCTTGACGACCGCTTCGCTGTTATCACTACCACCGTCATCAACCACGATGACTTCGAATTGCGTTTTATCCAGCGTTTGTTGACGCAAGGATTCGAGCGTATAGCGCAGTAGCTCCGCACGGTTATAGGTTGGAATGACCACACTGATTGTCACGCCTTTCATTGTTGTTCTCCAGTTTTACAGTTAAGGAAAAAGAGATTTGAAATCTGCCTGACGCGGAAACAGCACTTCTCCTGCCGCGCTCGGCATTCCAGTTGAAACATTTCAAATCAGTTTTTGGCTACTTCACTGCAAACATCGACTCGACCTCGGAATCCTGATCGGACCCGGTGCAACCCCATTTTTGTTTTATGATCGCTTTTTCATAAGCAGAAAACTTAAAATTATATGAATATTTTCTGACACAAAACTGCCTACAAGCCAGCGAACAGGCAAAATTTAAGAAAATTCTAATATTTACACCAGTAAATATTCACACTTTTTATAAATGTAAATACATAAAACCACTTAGTACTAATACGCACAGATTGGTATTACTACTTATGCCGAATTCAATCGTCTGTTTTGAACACTTGTTTCGAACAGATATTTCAATGAAACGAAATCAAAGCGTTAGCCATGACATGGCAACCGATTGCCAGCCCAAATCAGCGGCAGGCGGCCTGCAGACAGAACAAAAACGGCCCGAGTCTCGTCGACTTCGGGCCGTTTTGCTGAGTGATGCGCGCTGAAAAATAAATTGGGAGACGACGGAGGCCCATGCGATTTATGGACCGATTTCATCCCGATTTAGCGCTGCATGCCGGAACACTTCAGGCACGCAACCGGGAATTGCTCGACACATCACCCCAGCAAAGCGCGCAAACCGTCCTCATCCAGCACCGGGATGCCCAGCTCTTCCGCCTTGGCGAGCTTGGAGCCAGCCGCTTCGCCAGCAACGACGTAATGGGTTTTCTTGGACACGCTGCCAGACACCTTGCCGCCGGCAGCCTCGATCATGGCGGTGGCGTCATCGCGAGAAAGCGTAGGCAGCGTGCCGGTCAGTACCAGCGTTTTGCCAGCCAGAATCCCTTCCGCCGCAGACTGAGCCGGCATGGCGGCCAGCAACTCGGTGCGCAGCGCATCGAGGGTTAATAGGTGCTCGCGATGGCCGGGCTGATCCAGCCAGCCAAGCAGCGACTCCGCCACGTCGGCCGGCAGACCGATCGCACTGGCGGAGTCAATCGCGGCCAGCGCCGCCAGTGAAGGAACCGCTTCAGCCAGTTGGCGGCTGCGTGTTTCGGTGAGCTTCGGCACGCCCAAGGCGGCATAAAGCGTGGCGATATCGAGCTTGTCGCGCAGCTTGGCACTGGGTGCGTGTTCGTCTTGCGGCACGACGCCAGCCGCCAGCAACGCATCCAAGGCTTGTTGATTCTTTGGTTCGTCGAAGAAGTCCGCGATCGATTCGGCGACTGCACCGCCGATGTCCGGCAGCACCCGCAGCAATGCCTCCGGCGTGCGACGAATAACCGCCACGCTACCCAACCAGTCCGACAGCGTTTTGGCGGTCGATTCACCCACGTGGCGGATGCCGAGCGCGAACATAAAGCGTGCCAGCAGTGGTTTCTTGCTGGCATCGATGCCAGCCAACAGGTTTTCCGCCCACTTGGTAGTGACTTTGCCGGCCAGCACCGTTTCTGGCGTGATGCCATCGCGCTCGTCACCACGACGCTTCATTTCCAGAAAATCTTCGAGCGTGAGCTTGTAGAGGTCGGCGATGCCGTGCACGTAATCCAGCTCAACCAGATTGTCGATGTAGCGCTCGCCCAAGCCTTCGATATCCATCATCCGCCGGCCGGCAAAATGGCGGATCGCCTCCTTGCGTTGCGCCGAGCAGAACAAGCCGCCCGAGCAACGTGCAATCGCCTCGCCCTCTTCACGAACAACGTGCGAGCCGCAGACCGGGCAGGTTTTTGGTAACTCGAATGGCGTGTATTTCGGTTGCTGTACCGGATTGAACAAGTCTCCGCCCGGCACGTCCTCCATCGGCCGGCGCTCCAGCACCACGCCGACGACTTCCGGGATGACGTCGCCAGCGCGGCGCACGATCACGGTATCGCCCACCCGCACGTCCTTGCGGCGGACTTCGTCCTCGTTATGCAAGGTGGCATTGGTGACGGTCACGCCGCCCACGAACACCGGCGCCAATCGCGCAACCGGCGTGATTGCACCCGTGCGACCGACTTGCACATTGATGGCCTCGACCGTGGTCAGCGCCTCTTGCGCCGGGTACTTGTGCGCTACCGCCCAACGCGGTTCGCGGGTGCGGAAACCCAGCTCGCGTTGCAGGTTCAACGAATCAACCTTGTAAACCACACCATCAATATCGAACGGCAACGTATCGCGCTTGGCGCCGATCTGGTGGTGGAAGGCCACCAGCCCGTCCCCGCCCTGCGCAACGACGCGTTCCACACAAACCGGGAAGCCGAAACCGGCCAGCGCATCCAGCAAGCCGGAATGAGTGAGCGGCATATCGTCCCAACCCACTACCTCGCCCAGCCCGTAGGCAAAGAACGACAGCGGCCGCTCTGCCGCCATGGCCGGATCAAGTTGGCGCACCGCGCCGGCAGCCGTGTTGCGCGGGTTGACGAAGGTCTTGTCGCCGCGCTCGCGCTGGCGGGCGTTGAGTTTCTCGAAATCATCGCGCCGCATGTAGACCTCGCCGCGCACCTCAAGAATGCCAGGCACGGCGCCGACCGAATCCAGGCGGAGCGGAATCTGGCGGATGGTGCGGATGTTCTGGGTGACATCCTCGCCGGTCGCGCCATCGCCACGGGTTGCGGCCTGCACCAGCACGCCGTTTTCATAGCGCAAGTTGATTGCCAGACCATCGAACTTGAGTTCGGCAGCGTAATTGACGGGTGGATCGGACTCGGCCAACCCCAACTCACGCCGCACGCTGGCATCAAATGCCAATGCGCCGTCGGCAGTGGTATCGGTTTCGGTGCGGATCGACAGCATCGGCACGGCGTGGGTCACGGGCTCGAACTGCGGCAGGATCGCGCCACCGACCCGTAGCGTGGGCGAATCGGGCGTTTTCAGTTCGGGATGGGCGACTTCGATCGCTTCCAGCTCGCGGTAGAGCCGGTCGTATTCGGCATCGGGCACTGTGGGGGTATCGAGCACGTAGTACTCATGCGCATAGCGGTGCAAAAGTTGGCGTAGTTCAGTGGCGCGGTCGGCCGGGGAAGTAGTCATGTTGATCAGTCCAAACAATTGCGCCGCTGGGAAGCAGCGGCGCAATCAAAAAGGAATCCGGTTAGTACTGTAGGAGCGAGCTTGCTCGCGATTGCGCAGCCGGGTCAGGCATTGCCATCGCGAGCAAGCTCGCTCCTACAAAAACCGCATGGTCATTCACAATCAAGCAAACAAACGCAGCGCAGCCATCGACCCCGGCGCAATGCCGCGATCATCCATCTGCGCGTAAATGCCGCCCAACTGCTTGCGGATATTGGCGAGGCTGGCCGAAGTGAGCGGTTTGCCATTGTCATCAACGAGATCGCCCGCGAGCGAAGCCGCGAGATTCTGCGCAAATTCGGTCAGGTAATCGAACACGGCAATGCCACCGGCCACACGCGGCACATCGAACAGCAACGTCAGCCCTTCGGATGTCGGGCCGAACGGTTTCTGGTTCAGGTTGGCGAGGGTGAACAGCGTCTTGCCGGAATCGCTCTTGTAATGGAACAGCCCATCCGGGCCACGCACCAAACCAGCTTGATCCACCAGCGCACGGACTTTTTCCATCGGGAACGGCTGCGTCACTGCCAGCAGATTCAGGCCGATCAGCACATCAACACCCGCGCAGAACTCATCCAGTTCCTGGGCAGATTGCAACTTGCTGCTGCGCTGCGGGAAGGTGACGACGGCATCGAAATCATCAGCGAACTGCTGCACGCCCATGCAGAAGGCGTTGAGCTGCTCCGGTGTCAGCGCGCCCTGGCGGTCAGCCAATTGCAGGCCAATGCGTAACTCTGCAAACGACGACGTGCTGTTGGGCGCAACGATTTCCCACTGGTCATCGATATTCAGGCCGATGATCTCGACCCGCTTCGGGCCGGGCAAGGTCGGGATTTCGGCAGCGGGGATCAGTTCGCCGGCATGGATTTCGGCGACGAAATCGAGCTTGGGATCGAGCTGGCTGGTGGCGAGCACTTCGACATCTTCGCTTTCCAGTGCAGCTTGTGCACGGGCAGGCTCAGCGCGTTGCTGCTCGACTCGTTGGACAGGTTCACGTTGTGGCGCGGGTGCCGGCGTGCGGGCAATCACTGGCGGCAGATCATCTTCCGGCAGGGCTTCGGTCAGGTCGAAATCAACGCGTGATGCACCGCTCAGCGCTGGCTCAAGTCGCTCATTACGAAGGGGCTCGCTGCGAGGGGCATCTACAGCCGGCTCCAGCCGCGCACCGGTGGTCGACGAGCGCACCATGTTTTTTGGCGTTTCGAGGAGCACATCTGGCTGGTTGCGAGAGAAAGCCTTATTGGCTTGCTTCTTGTAGCGATATTCCTGCCACCAGTTGAATCCATATACGGCGCCGACAATGGCGCCACTGGCAATCAGCAAACCCAGTTGCAAATCGGTCATGGTCTGTTTGGTCGGTAAGGAAAATAAATATTCAAAGTCGGATTCGGCTCAGGCCGGAACGGCATCCCGCATTTCCAGCGCGGCTTCGATATCCACCGATACCACGCGGGATACCCCTTGTTCCTGCATCGTCACGCCGACGAGCTGCTCGGCCATCTCCATCGCCAGCCGGTTGTGGCTGATATAGAGGAACTGCGTGCGGTCGGCCATTTTCTTGACCAGCTCGCAATAACGCAGCGTATTGGCATCGTCGAGCGGCGCATCGACCTCGTCCAGAATGCAGAACGGCGCGGGGTTGAGACGGAAGAGCGAGAATACCAGACTCAGCGCTGTCAGTGCTTTCTCGCCGCCCGAAAGCAAATGAATGGTGCTGTTCTTTTTACCGGGCGGCTGGGCCATGATTTGCATGCCGGCATCGAGGATTTCATCCCCGGTGAGCACCAGTTCCGCATGGCCGCCGCCGAATAGCGTCGGAAAGAGCTCCTGCAGATTGGCATTCACCGTGTCGTAGGTGTCCTGCAACAGCGTGCGCGTTTCGCGGTCGATGCGACGGATGGCGTTTTCCAGCGTTTCGATTGCGGCATTCAGATCAGCTGCTTGCGCCGCGAGATAAGTGGCCCGCTCGCGAGCGGCGGTCAGTTCTTCCAGCGCCGCGAGGTTGACTGCGCCGAGACTGTTGACGGCTTGGCTCAAGCGACCGATTTCAGCCACGAGACTGGATATCTTCATGCCGGCGCCCAGCTTTTCGCGTAGCGCCGCTTCATCCGCCTTGGCCTCGGCCAGCTCCTCGACGAAACGCTCCAGCGCGATGCGTGCTTCTTGTTCTTTCAGGCGAGCGGCATTGACCAACTCACGCGCTGGCTCCAAGCCGATTTCGATGCGCTGCTTTTCCGCCTCGCGTTCGCGCATGGTTTGGGCAAAGCCGTTGACCGCATCACGCGCTTTGGCGAGCAGTTGTTCTTTCTCGCTGCGCACGTTCACTGCTTCCTGGAAGTCGACATCGAATACGCCTTCATCGACGTCTTCCAGTTCAATGGTCAGTGCCTCGGCACGCTCCTCCAGCACCGCTTGCTGCGTCTCCAGCTCGTCTTGCCGCCGAGCCAGTTCCCCACGACGGGCATCGGCGGACTGCACCGCGAACCTCGCCTCCTGCGCGCGGCGTTCGGCCTGACGCAAGCGGCTACGTTGCAGCTCGCAGGCGGCTTCAGCTTCGGACTTGGCCAGCCGCGTATTGTCGAGCGCTTCTTCCAACGGAATCAGCGTGTCGGTATCGATCATCGCCTGGGCTTCATCCAGCGCCAGTGTTTCTTCCTCGATCTGGATCGCGACCAGTTCGCGCTCGTCCTGCAACTGGCTGCGTTGTGCTTGCGCTTGGCGGGCGGCTTCTTCGGCACGGGCAAGTTCGCGTTCGATCTGAGCGGCGCGATCACGGCGCTGTTGGGTAGCCGGGCGTAACTCGCGCAAGCGGGCATCGAGCGCCTGTAGTTCGGCCTCTAGTGCTCGCGAATCATCGTCCAGTTGCGCCAGTGTCGGCTCGACCGCTTGCAGCTGCGTTTCGGCCTCCTGCAAGGCTTGCTTGCGCGCGACGAGACCACTGCCCTCACCGGCCGCATGGAAATGCAACGCCAGCCGTTCCAGTCGATGCCCTTCCGGCGTCACCAGCAAGGCACCTGCGGGAAGTTGATCACGCAAAGCGAGCGCGGCATCCAGCGAATCGGCGCACCAGACGCTGCCAAGCCAGGTTGACAGATGCGCTTGCCAGCGCGGATCGCGGCATTCCACACGATCAAGCAGCGATGTGAAGCCGCCCGGTGCATTGAAAGGCGCAGCATCAGCTGCGCTCGCGGCCAAGGCAATCACTTGTTTGCCCGGCGCAGCTTCCGTCGGAGCGGACTCGGCCATACGCGCCAACAAGCGCGCGCCAAGCACCGCTTCCAGCGCGTCGGCCCAGGCCGGCTCGACTTGCAGCGATTCGAACAACGGCGGCATGGCATCAAGCCCATGTCGCTCCAACCAGCCGACCAGGGCCGCGTCATCGCTCTGGCGCAACAAATCCTGCAGCGCCGCGATGCGGGCGGAGAGCTGCGCGACATCGACACGCGCCTGCTCGCGTTCAGTACGCAACGCAGCTTGTCGCTCGCGGCCTTCCTGCTGCTGCGCCTCGGTGTCGCTCAAGGCCAGCACGGCTTCTTCGATTTCAATCTGCAGCGTTTCGAGTGCCTCGCGCTGCGGCACAAGCGCATCCGCATCGATGCCGCCAAGCCTTGCCCAATCGCCGTCGAGCTTGTCGCGGCGAGCCTTGAGCGTGGCCAGGTTCTTTTCGTGATGACCAATCTGCTGCTGCGCCAATTGCACACGACTGCGTGCGCTGGCCAATTCATCGCGAGCGCTCTGGAATGCGGCGTCGGCTTCGCGCAATGCGGCTTCCAGCTCCGGCAGCCGCTGGTTTTCTTCCTCAAACGCCAGCGTGGCCTCTTCAGCGACGAACTGGCCTTCCTCATGCTTGTTCGCCCAGTCTTCGTTCTCACGGCCGATGTCGGTACGGCTTTGTGCGAGCCGGGCGAGGTCGGTCTTTATGCTGGCGAGTTGCTGGGTAAGGCGTTCACGCGTCTGGCGCAGATGCAGCAATTGCTGTTCGAGCCGCGCCACGGCGGCATTGGCATCGTAGAGATCGCCTTGCGCGTTATGCAGGCCGTCGGATGCAGTGAAGTGTTCTTCACGCAGCGTTTCCAGTACCGCTTCGATGGCGCGCAGGTCGGCGATTTGGGATTCGAGCGTGTTTTGCGCGGTGTCGATATCGCGGCGGGCGTTTTCCACGTCGCGAGCGGCATCCAGCTTGCGTTGCAGGGCCAGCAGGTTCTGCTTTTCGACAATGGTTTCGTGCAGGTTCTGATATTGCGCGGCGACTTCGGCCTGCGCTTGCAGCTTGTCGACCTGCCGGGTGAGTTCTTGCTGAATGTCATCCACGCGGGCGAGGTTGTCGCGCGTATCGGCCAGCCGTGCTTCCGTCTCGCGGCGGCGTTCCTTGTATTTGGAAACGCCGGCGGCTTCTTCCAGAAAGTGGCGCAGTTCTTCGGGCTTGGATTCGATGATGCGGGTGATCATGCCCTGCTCGATGATCGCGTACCCGCCCTTGCCCACGCCCGTGCCAAGGAACAGATCGGTGATATCGCGCCGACGCACCTGCAGATTATTGATGTAGTAGCTGGATTCGCCCTGCCGCGTCAGCAGGCGCTTGATCGAAATCTCGGCGTACTGGCTCCACTGCCCGGCCGCCAGCCCTTCGCTGTTGTCGAACACCAGCTCGACCGAGGC
This sequence comes from Andreprevotia chitinilytica DSM 18519, assembly GCF_000711875.1. Classification (GTDB taxonomy): domain Bacteria; phylum Pseudomonadota; class Gammaproteobacteria; order Burkholderiales; family Chitinibacteraceae; genus Andreprevotia; species Andreprevotia chitinilytica. The sequence goes on along the minus strand of NZ_JONM01000003.1, from coordinate 141,492 downwards.
CCGGCTCACCGGCTTGCGGCTGGTGGAGCCGTTGAAGATCACGTCCTGCATCGATTCGCCGCGCAATTGCTTGGCAGACGATTCGCCCAGCACCCAGCGCACGGCATCGATCACGTTCGATTTGCCGCAGCCGTTCGGCCCGCAAATCGCCACCCGCTGACCGGGCACGTGAATGCTCGTCGGGTCAACGAAGGATTTGAAGCCGGCAAGCTTGATGTGGGTGAGGCGCACGGAGTCGATGACAGGTGGAAACCAGGCCGATTGTAGCGACTGGATGGAGCTGACAACAGCATGCTGCAGTACGGTGGGATAGACGTGCTACTTTCAAATCAGCGCAATGCCCTCAGCGGCCCCACACGAAAACCGACCCGATGCCCAGCCCAGCTCGCCGGATCGCCCTGATCCTGACTGAATTCCCACCGCATTTCGGCGGCATGCAAACGCATGCAATCCACCTCGCCGCGCATTTGCAGGCTGCCGGTCACGACATCGAAGTGTTCACCTACCGCAGCGACGATCTTCACGCTGCAGCAGCCGATTTCGATACGCGCTGCGGTTATGTCGTGCAGCGCGTGCTCAGCCGGATTGGCTTCTGGCACAACCAGCATCTGCTGCTGCGCCGTCTGCGCGCTTTCCAGCCGGACGTGATCTACGCCTCGAATGTGTACTACGGCTTGCTTGGGCCGGCGCTGGGCGTGCCGGTGATCTGTCGTTCAGTCGGCAACGACGTACTGCGGCCGTGGATCGTCTACCCGTTCCGCCTGGGCAGCGGGTTTTGTGCCTGGCCAAGCCTGGAAAGCCTGTTGTATCGCAGCTTCCGTCGCTGCAATTCGCCGGAATGGATCGAAGCGCTGTTTCGCCGCACGCGGCTCAAGCTGATGCAGCGCACCGCCTGCGCCAACACACACATCCTCGCCAACAGCGATTACACCATCCATGCCTTGCAAACGATTGGTGTTGCAGCCTCGCACCTCTCCACGTTGCCGGGGGGCGTCGATTGCCGACGCTTTCAGCCCATCGCTTGCGATCGTGTAGCGTTGCGGCAACGCTACGGCCTTCCCGCCGATGCGCGCGTGCTGTTCACGGCCTGCCGCTTCGTCGCCAAGAAAGGCATCGATTTTCTGCTGCAACAACTGCCGGTACTGCTGAAACGACATGCGAATACCGTGCTGCTGATTGCTGGCGACGGGCCGGAGCGCAATCGCTGCGAGCAACTGGCCGCCGAGCTGGGCATCACCGGGCAAGTGCGCTTCGTCGGCCGGGTGGAACATGGCGAGATTGAGCACTGCTACTGGTTGAGCGATCTCTTCGTACTCGCAAGCCGCATCACGCGCAATCCGGTAAGCGGGTTGATCGATGCTGAAACCATGGGCCGCGTGCTATGCGAAGCCAATGCCGCTGGCGTGCCAGTGCTGGCGAGCAACTCCGGCGGCATTCCGAGCGTGATCCGGCATGAAGACAACGGCCTGCTCTTCGCTGAAGACAACGCTGCGGATTTTCTGCTGCAGTTTGAGCGGCTAACGGCGGATGACGCGTTGCGGGCACAACTCGTCGCCCGCGGCTTGGCACGGGCGGCACGCGAGTTTGATTGGGTGCATTTGCTGGCGGCGCATGATGCGGCGTTTGCGGTGGCGTGCGATGTGTCGGCACGGGCGAGCACCGCGCTGCAGCCCGCGATTTCCTAAGAGCTGTTCACGATCGTCCCCTCACCCTCGTGTGCAAGGCTTCAGCCTTGTTCAGCTATTAAGTGGGAGAGGGTTAGGGAGAGGGTGCCAAATAAGAACGCTGCACTTGGCACGACCCTCACCCCCGGCCCCTCTCCCACACGTGGGCGAGGGGAGAAAGCCTGCTGACAAGAGATCGTGAACAGGCCCTAAGGTAAATCGCACCTTGACGGGAACTTGTCGCATCAGCATTACTCGCCTCTATGCGTTTCCAATCCAATAAAAGGCCCATTGCATGCCCCACGACACCCCGCTGCTGAGCATTCTGGTGATCGGCTTTGGCCTCGCCTTCGTTTTCGGCGCGATCGCCCATCGCCTGCGCATGCCCCCGCTGATTGGCTATCTGGTTGCCGGCATCCTGTGCGGGCCGTTCACGCCTGGCTTCGTTGGCGACAGCCACATTGCCTCAGAGCTGGCGGAAATCGGCGTCATCCTGCTGATGTTCGGTGTCGGGCTGCATTTCTCGCTCGCGGATTTGCTCGCGGTGAAATGGATCGCCATCCCTGGCGCAGTGGTGCAAATCGCCCTCGCCACCTTGATGGGTATGGGCTTGGCGTGGGGCTTTGGCTGGACGTGGGGCGAGGGCTTCGTCTATGGGCTGGCGTTGTCGGTCGCCAGTACTGTCGTGCTGTTGAAGGCGTTGCAGGATCGGGAGCTGGTTGAATCGCCCGAGGGCCGCATTGCCGTCGGCTGGTTGATTGTCGAAGACTTGGCGATGGTGCTGGCGCTGGTATTGCTGCCGGCCGTGGCCGGGCTGCTGGGTGGCAAGGCACCGGCCAGCGCGGCAGATACATCGTTGGGCATCACCTTGTTGCTCACGCTCGGCAAAGTGGCCGCGTTTATTGCCTTCATGCTGATCGTCGGCCGCCGCTTCATTCCGTGGTTGCTGGAAAAAATCGTCTGGTCCGGCAACCGCGAACTGTTCCGGCTGGCGGTGCTCGCCATCGCGCTGGGTGTGGCGTATGGCGCGGCGAGCCTGTTCGGCGTGTCGTTCGCGCTGGGTGCGTTCTTCGCCGGCATGGTGCTGGCCGAATCGCCGTTCAGCCACCGCGCCGCCGAAGAATCGCTGCCGCTGCGCGATGCCTTTTCGGTGCTGTTCTTTATCTCGGTCGGCATGTTGTTCAACCCACGCGTACTGGTGGATGACCCATGGGCAGTGCTCGGCACCGTCGCGGTGATCGTGATCGGCAAATCGCTGGCGGCCTACGCCATCGTGCTGGCGTTCCGCCACAAGCAAAACACCGCGCTGACGATCTCGGCGAGCTTGGCGCAGATTGGAGAGTTCTCTTTCATCCTCGCCAGCCTTGGCCTGAGCCTGGGGCTGCTGCCGGCACGCGGTCACGCGCTGGTGATTGCCGGCGCGTTGATTTCCATCTTGATCAATCCGCTTTTGTTTAGTGTGCTGGATCGGTTCAAGGCGCGGCAGACCGCGGAGCAGCCGCAAGAGGCGTAGTCATGCCTATCGGACGGATCAAAAAAAGGGGCGAACACGACTGTGTCCGCCCCTTGTCCTATCTACAACTCACCGCTGAACTCAGCCAGTGACCTCCGCCAAGACCTGCGCCGGCACGACCGCGTAATGGTCGAACTGCATCGTGAAGCTGGCACGCCCGGACGTCATGGCGCGGAGATGCCCGATGTAGCCGAACATCGTCTTCAGCGGCACATGCGCATCGATCACAGCCGCGTTACCGCGCATGCTCTGATGCCTTACCAAGCCACGGCGGCGGTTGATGTCGCCAACACAATCGCCAACGTGGTCAGCCGGGGTGATCACTTCCACCGCCATGATCGGCTCCAGCAATTGCGGGCCGGCTTCACGCAGGGCTTGGCGCATGGCAGCGGCAGCGGCCAGTTCGAAAGCCAATGGCGACGAATCCTTCTCGTGGTAATTGCCATCGACCAAGGTCACGCGCAAATCCACCACCGGGTAGCCGGCCAGCACGCCCTGCTTGATCGCGTTGGCGATACCGGCCTGAACACCCGGAATGTATTCACGCGGCACCGCGCCGCCCACGATCGCGCTGACGAACTCGAAGCCCGCGCCGCTTTCCTGCGGTTCGACCTTCAGCACCACTTCCGCATACTGGCCTGCGCCGCCGGACTGCTTCTTGTGCAGGTACTTGACCTCCGCCACGCGCGAAACCGTCTCCCGCATGGCGACTTGCGGCTGGCCGATGCGCACATCCACCCGGAAGCGCGAACGCAGTTTTTCCAGCGTCACCTCCAGTTGCAACTCGCCCATGCCGGACAAGATCGTCTGACCAGCGTCGTGATCCTGGCTCAGCCGCAGGCTCGGGTCTTCCTGCACCAGCGTTTGCAGACCCTTCATCATGTTCTGTTGATCGGCTTGCGTTTTCGGCTCGACCGAAACGTCGATCACCGGTTCTGGCGCATCGATGCGTTCGAGCAGCAGCGGATGATCCTGCGCGGTCAGCGTGTCGCCGGTCACGGTCGACTTCAGGCCGGCGAGCGCGACAATCGCACCGGCGCTGGCTTCTTGCCGTTCCTGCTTGCGGTCGGCATGCATCTCATACAGCCGTGATACACGTTCGCGCTTGCCGCTGGTGGCGTTCAGGATCGAATCGCCCACTTCCAGCCGCCCGCGATAAACCCGCACGAACGTCAGCGCGCCGTGGTCGTCGTGCACCACCTTGAACGCCAACGCCGCAAACGGCTGCTTGGGATCGGCCTCGATATCGGCCTCGCCGGCGACCGGCACTTCATGCGGCGATGGCAGATACGCCACGACCGCATCCAGCAACGGTTCCACACCCTTGTTCTTGAAAGCCGCGCCCAGCAGCACCGGCACGAAAGCCGCACTGATCGTGCCGCGCCGGATGCCCGCACGCAGTTGCTCCACGCTGGGCATCTTGCCATCCAGCCAGGCGCCCATCAGCGCGTCGTCTTGCTCAACCACCGTCTCGATCAGCCGTGCGCGATACGCATTGGCGGACTCGACCAATTCCGCCGGGATCTCGCCCACGATCACTTTCGACGGCGTATCGCCGGCCGGCCATGTCAGCGCGACCATCTCGATCAGATCGACCACGCCGCTGAAACCGGATTCCGCCCCGATCGGCAGCTGCAGCACCAGCGGCGTCACCCCGAGGCGCTTGGTGATCATGTCGACCACGCGATAAAAGTCCGCGCCGGTGCGGTCCATCTTGTTGACGAAGGCCAGCCGCGGCACGAGGTATTTGTCCGCCAGCCGCCAGTTGGTTTCCGTTTGCGGTTCGACCCCGGCCACGGCATCGAACACCACTACCGCGCCATCGAGCACGCGCAGTGAGCGGTTCACTTCGATGTTGAAGTCGATGTGGCCCGGTGTATCGATCAGGTTGATCTGGTGGTCTTGCCAGAACACGGTCGTGGCAGCGCTGTTGATGGTGATGCCGCGCGCCTGCTCTTGCGGATCGAAATCCATCGTGGCCGAACCATCGTGCACCTCACCCACGCGGTAGTTCTCGCCGGTGTAATAGAGGATGCGTTCGGTCGTGGTGGTTTTGCCCGCGTCGACGTGCGCGATGATGCCGATATTGCGAAGGTTGCTGTTTTCCATGGTGCTTCACCCAATAAGTGCCCCCTAAGGGCTTGGCCCTCCCGGCAGTCAGTTTTGGGCCGGGAAAGCGGTGATCCGACTTTCCCAAGCATAGTCACGGGAAAGTCAGGCTGTATCTTGCTGCGAGGCGGCGGGCCGATGCGCTACGCATGCGACGCCCACCGAATGCAGACCAAAGGACGAGCGCAAGCCCCCGTTCCCTTGGCCGGTGCAAATTGTGGCGATCAGCTTGTCGTAGGTACGCATGGCGCTATCCTGTTGGGTTGAAGAAGAAAACAAACAAATATTTGATGAGTCATCCCCCCCCTTTTTGAAGGGGGGCCAGGGGGGATTTCTGCGACATCTCAAATTTCATCGACGTCGAAATCCCCCTCAATCCCCCTTCAAAAAGGGGGAAGTAAAATCCCCGCATCGCTTGCATCACTGGCTAGCGAAACCTCAACTAAAATTTTGACGGTGCTGAAAAACAAAAACCCCCGAAGGCAGCTGCCATTCGGGGGTTTGGGTATTCCGTTTCGCCCGAGAAGCATCCGCCTCCCGAGCCTGAACTCAAGAGACTATGACTGCATGGCCTTCAATGCGTGCGCACCAGACGGCGCGACCACGCCCATCGCGATACACGCGATGTTCGACTGGCGAGCAGTGTGGTGAAGTCGGTTCATGAGTTTATGCATCCGTAATGAAGTCAGTACTCTAGTAAATTAGTCGGGTATCTGCAATAGGAAAACCCGATCGTAATTTCCAATCAGATTGATAGCCCCGTGGATAGCCAGCGAGGCAATCAATCAGTCCGCAGCAACAGCCTCCGTCGGAACAGTACCGGTCGCCGGCAGCGCTACCCCGCCATCGCCATACGTACGCAACACCTGCGACACCACCACCCGATAGCCCTTGAGCCATTTTTCATACTGGTGCTTGGCTTCGAGGTGGTTCGGGTCTTGCATCAACTGGCGCAAACCGGCCTCGCCCTGCCAGTAATAGACGTTGGCAACGCGACCGGTCTTCGGGTCTTCCCACGCTTCTTCACCGACGTAGCCGTCGCTGCGGCGAGCGGCTTCGGCGATCAGCGCGTCGAGGCGGTGGAATTCGTCGTCGAACTCGCCGGCGTCGAAGATGAAGGTGGCGGAGTAGAGGTTTTGTTGCATGTCGTTGAGATTCCGTAGCTAAGTCAGCATCCATCCCCTCTCCCATAAATGGGCGAGGGGAGAAGACCGCTCAATCTTTCTGAATGACGATCTTCGGAAACTTGGTGCTGAAGTCCTGCGCCTTCTCGGCCACCTTCACTGCCACCTTGCGAGCAATCGCCTTGTACAGCTCGGCAATCTGGCCATCTGGATCAGCGGCAACGGTCGGCTTGCCGGTATCGGCCTGCAGGCGGATCGACAGATCGAGCGGCAACTGGCCCAACAGATCAACACCGTATTCCGCGCACATCTTCGCCCCGCCACCTTCACCAAAAATCGGCTCGGCATGGCCGCAATTGCTGCAGATGTGCATGCTCATGTTCTCGACGATGCCCAGGATCGGCACACCGACTTTCTCGAACATCTTCAAGCCCTTGCGTGCATCGAGCAGTGCAATGTCTTGCGGCGTGGTCACGATCACTGCGCCCGTCACCGGCACTTTCTGGCTGAGGGTGAGCTGGATATCACCGGTGCCCGGCGGCAGGTCGATGACGAGGTAATCGACGTTGTCCCACAGCGTATCGTTCAGCAGTTGTTGCAGCGCCTGCGTGACCATCGGGCCGCGCCACACCATCGGCTGCTCCGGGTCGATCAGGAAACCGATCGACATGATCTGCACGCCGTAATTGACGATGGGCTCGATGTGCTTGTTATCCGGCGATACCGGGCGCTGGTCGGCCACGCCCATCAACAGCGGCTGGCTCGGGCCGTAGATATCGGCGTCCAGCAGACCAACGCGCGCTCCTTCTGCCGCCAGCGCCAGCGCCAGATTGGCGGCGGTGGTCGATTTGCCGACCCCACCCTTGCCGGATGCGACGGCGATGACGTTCTTCACACCATTGAGCAACGGCACACCGCGCTGCACCGCATGCGAGACGACCTGGCTGGCGACATTCACCGCCACACGTTCCACGCCCGGCACGGCCTTGAGCGCAGTTTCGATTTCGCTGCGGATCGCGCCGAAGCGACTTTGGGCCGGGTAGCCGAGCAGCACGTCCAGCGACACGCTGCCACCGTCGGCCTGCAGATTCTTGAACGCCTTGGCGGCGGCGTAGGGCTTGCCGGTATTGGCATCGACAAGCGCATCGAGCGCGGCCTGGATGGCGGAGAGGTCAGGCATGACAGCAGTCCTGCGGGGAAAAATGAGAATTGTCGCAGATCGTGGCGAGTGGCGGGGTTTCAAGCGGCGATACGATATTCAACGGCAGCATCCGTAGCCCGGATCGCTCCGCTGGCCGGGAAACACAGGTAACACATGTTGGGGAACACGTAGGGGACGATCTACTTCATCACCCCACCCGCTTGGGCGACGGTTCATTCAGCACCAGCCAATACAACCCCAATTCCGTCGCTGCAGCCACAAAGCGGTCGTAATCGATCGGCTTGCGCACGTAGCTGTTGGCGTGATGGTCATAGGCGGCCAGCCGGTCTTTGTCTTCGTTGGATGAGGTGAGGATGACGACGGGCAGGTGGCGGATTTCCGTGTCGGCGCGCACGGCCTTGAGCACGTCGATGCCATCCAGCAGCGGCAGGTTCAGGTCAAGCAGGACGACGGAGGGGATGTCGTTCTTGTCCCGGTCGGCGTATTTGCCCATGGCGAACAGATAATCGAGCGCTTCGACGCCATCCTTCGCCCAGACCATCGGATTGCCGATGCGCGCCTGTTTGAACGCCATCATGGTCAGTTCGGCATCGTCGTCGTTGTCTTCGACCAGAAGGATGACCTGGGTTGATTTCACTGCACGCCTCCCAAGGTGAAATAGAAGGTGGCCCCGGCATCCTTGGCGGCTTCCGCCCAGACCCGCCCACCATGCCGCGCCACGATGCGCTGAACCGTGGCCAGACCGATACCGGTGCCTTCGAATTCAGACGCGGCGTGCAGTCGATGAAACGGCGAGAACAGTTTGCGGGCGTGCGCCATATCAAAGCCAGCGCCGTTGTCGCGAACGAAAAAGACCGGGCCGTCCCCAGCTTGCGCACCGTTTTGCTGCCGGCCCGTTGCCTGGGGCTCACCGGCTGGCAGCAGGCCAACCTCGATGCGTGATTGCGATCGTTTCGAGCTGTATTTCCAGGCGTTGGCCAGGAGGTTCTCCAGCAGGACCTTCAGCAAGGCGCAGTCGGCCTCGCTGACCAATGCCGTCGCCACCTCGATCTCCACCCGGCGATACGGTTCGCGCTCGGCCAGTTCGTCCAGAATGTGGCGCGCCATGCCACTCACATCGATCAGTTCCCGCTTGAGCGGCGCGCGGGTAATGCGTGACAGGTTGAGCAGATCATCAATCAAGGCGCCCATGCGCTGGGTGGCGGTGCGCACGCGCACCAGAAAATGCCGGCCCTCTTCGTCCAGCCGGTCACCGTAGCTATCGAGCAATACCTTGCTGAAGCCATCGACAGCGCGCAACGGCGTTCGCAGATCGTGCGAGACCGAATAACTGAATGCCTCCAGCTCGACATTGGCGCGTTCCAGCTCCTTGGCCCATTCACGCCGCTGCAGCGCCATGCCGAGGTGGGTTTGCACCCGCGCCAGCAATTCACGGGCGGAGAACGGTTTGACGAGGTAATCGTCCGCACCGGTGCCAATGCCCTCCAGCAGCGATTCCTCGCCGGCCCGGGCAGAGAGCAGCACGACGGGGATATCGCGGGTTTGCGCATCGGCACGCAGTTCACGCAGCAGCGCGATGCCATCCATCCTCGGCATCATCACGTCGCTCAGGATCAGATCCGGTCGATTGGCACGCGCCAAGGCCAGCGCCAAGCCGCCATCTTCGGCGACATCGACGCGCCAGCGGGCGGAGAGGATGCGCGTGAGATAGGCGCGCATATCGGCGTTGTCGTCGGCGACGAGGATGCGCGCGGGCGTGACCATGGCGGCAACTTGCGCGGCAGGCGGCGTCTCCCCCTCTGCATGCCCGCCCGGCGTGCTGAGCCACGGCATGGCTTCGAGTAGATAGGCGTTGTCGGTCGCGGCCAGATGGGTTGCGCTTGCTTCATTCGCGATATGTTCCGCCGGCAGATGCGCGCAGCCGGTCGGAATGACGACGGTGAACACGCTGCCTTGGCCAACCAGGCTGGATACGCGCACGTCGCCGCCATGCAGCTTGGCAAATTCATGCACCAGCGACAGCCCGATGCCGGAGCCTTCAAAGCTGCGGCCGTGCGCGCCTTCGATGCGATGAAAGCGCTCGAACATGTGCGGTAGTTCGGTCTCCGGGATGCCGCAGCCGGTATCGCGCACAACGAGTTCGACCCGGTCGTCGCGCCAGCGCAAAGCCACCGTGATCTCACCTTGCAGCGTGAACTTGAAGGCATTGGAGACAAGGTTGAGGACGATCTTTTCCCACAGCGCCACGTCGACATACACCCGTTCCGGCAGCGGCGGGCAATCGACGACAAGCTGCATGCCAGCGCGCTCGACCAGCGAGCGGAACGAGCTGGCCAGATCGGTCGTCAGCGCGGCGAGATCGGTTGGCGCGAACGACATCTGCAGGCGGCTCGCTTCGATGCGGGCGAAATCCAGCAGGCTATTGACCAGCCGCAGCAGGCGCTGGGCATTGCGATGCACGGCTTCGAGGCTCTCGGTGTGCAGCAGCTGTTGCGGGTCGGCCAGCGCCTCTTCGACCGGGCCGAGAATCAGCGTGAGCGGGGTGCGGAATTCGTGGCTGATGTTGGCGAAGAACTGTGTCTTCAACACATCCAGCGCCTTGAGCTTGTCATACAGCGCTTGTACTTCCTGGCCGCGCCGATCCAGCTCGTCGTTGGCCGAGGCCAGCCGCACGTTGGCGTCCTTGATCTCCTGCGCGCGCATCAGCACTTCCTGCTCCATCTGGCCGGTGCGCTGCTGCAAGGCATCGTTGGCTTTGCTTTGTTCGGTGCTGAGGGTGCGCAGTTGCACCAGCTCGGTGATGTCTTCCACGCGCAGGGCGATATGGATAAGTTGCCCGGCATCATCGAGCACCGGAAAGCTGACCACGCTCCAGTATTTGATGGTGTAGCCGCCGCCTTCGGCTTCAGGCAGCGGGATGTCGTATTTGTAGACCGGCAGCCCATCTGGCTGGCCGGCGCTGACAACGCGCTCCAGCGAGGCCCGCAGCACGCTTTGCGTATCGGATGCGTTGTCTTCCGGGCTGACGGGAAACGCTTCGAACACACCCTGCCCGACGAGTTCTTCACGCGTGCGGCGGGTGGTTTGCAAGTAGATATCGCTGGCCCCGAGGATGGTGAAGCGGGGCGCATCAGGCTTGAGGATGAGGTAGAGCACGTGGCCACGTTCGAAGATCGCCTGGTAATCCAGGCTGACGCCATCCGGCACGGACATCACGTCTCTCCTTTTTGCGAAAGGAACCACGGAAGGAACGATGGAAAAAATCGCTGGCAGCCAAGGGGCTGGCAAACCTGAATATCAAATTATGCGGTCGGCTAACATCCCGCAAGCAGGCTCGGCAAATAATGCCGTCAAGGGTTCGTCATCGCGGTACAGCCTGTTTGCAAACACGCAGGCAGCAAAACGCCCCGCAAGCGGGGCGTTTCCGGTAAAGGCGATCATCGCCGCTGACCGTTATTTCCGATCGTTACTTCTTCAGGCAGTTGCTCATGAATGCCTTGCGCTCATCACCCTTGAGCTTCTTGTCGCCGGCATCCTTGTTACAAACCTTCATCTTGTCTTGCTGAGACATCGGCGCGCTGGCAGCCGGCTTGGCCGACAGGCAATCCTTCATGAACGCTTTGCGCTCGTCACCCTTCAGGTTCTTGGCGCTGGCATCGGCATTACATGACTTCATCTTGTCCTGCTGGCTGCCGGCAAAGCTAGGCATGGCGGCGGCAAACAACAGACTGAATACACATACGGCGGCAATACGCATCGATGACTCCTTACGAAAGTTGACGGGCCTAGCCAGTGTACCCGGCAAACCGGCCGAGGGTCGAGACTGTACGGCCCGCCGGTTCTGGCTCTACTTGTTCGATTCCACGCCCCCGCCCTCGCCGCCGCGAGGGGGGAGTTGGGCCTATGCGAATCAACGACCCAGGTTCATGACAGGCGCCAAGGACTCAGCGCTCATTCATCGCGGGTATAGCGCCACACAAAGCTCAATGCCTCGATATGACCCGTGCCCTTGCGCCCGCCAATGCGATAGAGCGTCGCGTCGACGACGTCAGGCGGATCGCCAACCCACTCCGCATGGCCGGGGCCACCACCGCCGAAATTGCGGCCTTTATTGGTCTGGAAGAACAACGCCGAGACCTCATTACGGGTGCTGCCCCACACACCGATGATCGACTCGCCGGCTTCCAGATCGAAGTGGTAGTGACGCCCGCCACGCTTGCCATGCAGCCCGGCGGATTTGCCGCCATAGTGCATTTCGATCCCGTCGATGTGATCGCCGGCGTAGAGATCGATCGCGGTGATCGGTTGATCACGCGGATCATCCTGGAATTCGTCGAAGCGGAACGCGCCGAATGGCCCGGTGAGCACTTCGATCGTTGTCTTCTTGGGTGCGAGCGTCACCGCTGGATCGAGATAACGCCACAATCTGGCCGGGCCGAAGAAGCTGTCCAGCTCGGTGCCGTACTGCGAAGCCACTTCGCGTTCGCGAAGCTGCTTGGCACTCTTGGCGTTGGTTTCCGCCCTCCCGTCTCCGCTGCCCGTGGTGTCGTTATAACGCCACTCGCGGCGGAAGCCGTCATAGTCGTCGACCACCGCCCAGGTGTGATTGGTGCTGATGCCGGATCTTTCCTTCGTGTGTTCGACGCGAATCTTGGTCTGGCGCCATGCCTCGGCGCGTTTGAATGCCGTATTCGCCGCCAGGACATAACTCGCAATCTTCTTCTGCAGCGCAGCGAGATGCACCGCTGGCTTGTCGTCGTCCTTGCCGTAGATTTTCTTGTAGCTCTCGCACAACTCGCGCAACGCAGCCAGCCGGATCGTGCCGAGCGCGACGAAGTACGGCAGGGTCTTTTCCGGATCGCGTTCGTCGAAGAAATCCGGCTCGGCGTTATTCAGGGCCGTCAACAGTCCGTCGAAGGCACCTTGCTTGCGCGGCGAACCATAGTCCTCGGCCACATAATCCTGCAGCGACGACTGGATGCCCGCGAGCTTGTTGGAGAGGGAGATCAAGCGCTCCGCCGCAATCATTTCACGCACCAGCTCGGTGACGTAGCGCTTCATCTGCTCCCACAAGAGCTTGCTCGGGTCTGCTGCAGGCCACAGCAATTCCATCAAGGGCTGCAGGCCACTACCGATCTTTGGCGCCTTGCCGGCGATGGCGATGATCACCTGGCGCATTTCCGCATTGGCATCGACCACGAAATCGCGATCGGCCGCGTGGGTCGCCGACTCTTCCGCAAGGACAAGACGGATGCGGTACTCGTCTTTCACGCCATCCCCCGCCTGCACGATCCCCGTGCTCGCGTCTTTGCTGCCCCCTTTCACGCAAATGCGTTTTCCGCTGTGCCGTGCCACAAGGTAGTAATGGCCCGAGCCTGCCGGCAGCAGCCGGAAATGCTGATTCGTGGAGGAATCGTATGGGTCCCATTGGATCAGGCCGGCCCCGTCATCATGGGTCGAACGCGGCACGTCCAGGGCTTTGCCGCTGTTCTTGGCCACCAGCATGAAATGCGCCTGGCCGATGCGCTGAAAGCGCCACAGCTGCCCTTTGGACTGCACGTTCGGCTTGGCTTGCAAGACCGCTTCGCCACGGTGGATTGTCGGTGCCTCCATGCACAAGCCGCTGTGCTTGAAGGTGATTCGGTAGTAGCTGTTGTCTTTGGGGGTAAAGGCCATGGCGCAAGTCCTTGCGTTGAGGATTGAACGATTGCGATTCGGTGGGGGTGCTGGTGGGTAGGCTGGCAATGATCCGTACGCAGCGGCGGGTGAAAACAAACTGGGCCAGCGCACGGATGGCTGGCCCAGTCGTGACGCGCTACCGGGGCATCAGGGGTTGATGCGGCGGATCTCAGTCACGTGCGGATCGCCCGACAAAGGCTTGTAAACGTAAACCAGCGCCGGGAAATTCACATCCCCGAAGGTGACCGTGGTGCCACGGGTCAGGAAGCAGTAGTTCGTGCCCGATACGACCTGGGTTGCGAACGCAGTCGGGGTGTACTTGACGCCCACCAGACCACCCAGCGCTTCCTCGAGGACCGTCTTTGCTGCACTGGTCACTTCATAATCAAAATCCGTCCAACCGCCGACAATTTGTCCCATGCTCTTCAAACTCCGTGATGGCCGCTGACAAGAAACCTGAAGCCGTTGCGACTAGACAGCAACAGGTTGGAAATTCCGACTTGGTGTCTTGCAGAATTTTCACGAATCCTAGTGATGCCGGCAGCCCGGGTATGTAGCACAAAGGCGCTACAAGGCGCGTGCGCTGATCCGTCGTAAACTACGGCCCTTATGCCATCCACGCGCACCGATCCAGAATCGCAGCCCATCCACGTCGTGATCGTCGAGGATGACCCCGGCTTTCGCGCGGCGTTGTGCCAGGTCGTGGAGGCGGCATCGGATATGCGGCTGGCCGGCACGGCCGGCACGCGGGCTGAAGGGCTGGCCATGTTGCAGGGGCCGCCGGTGGATGTGCTGCTGGTCGACCTGGGTTTGCCGGACGGTTCCGGCATCGACATCATTCAGGCGGCGGCCTTGCAGTGGCCAAGTTGCAGCATCATGGTCAGCACCAATTTCGGTGATGAAACGCACGTGATGCGCTCGATCGAAGCCGGGGCGGCGGGTTATCTGCTGAAGGACAGCTCACCGGCCAGAATGGTTGAGGAGATCCGCAGCCTGGCAAGCGGCGGCAGCCCGATCAGCCCGATCATTGCGCGGCAGATCCTGGCGCGCTTTCGGCACGACAGCGCCGATGCCAGGGCGCCCGCCGCAGCGCCTGCTTCGCCGTTGTCTGCACGCGAGAAAGAAGTGCTGGACTTCATCACCAAGGGGTTTACCGCGCACGAGATTGCCGGCTTGATGCAGGTCTCCCATTTCACCGTGCGCTCTTTCGTGCGGCGCATTTACAGCAAGCTCAAGGTCACCTCCAAGGCGGAAGCCATTTACGAAGCCAGAACACTCGGGCTGCTGGACGATTAGCAGTCAAAAAACGTTACGCCAGCGATCTCGCGTCCGCTTTGGGCGGTGCGATATGCTCCGGGCATGACGTATCGCCCTGCTCTTGCCAACGCCGTGTTCGTTTTTTCCGTGGCCTTGCTGATTGCCGTGGCGATTTGGTATGTCGAAGCGGGTGGCAACCAGCCTTCCAAGGCAAGCATGCATCTGACCCAAGCCGAGTGGCAGGTGACCGATGCGCCGGGGTTGAGCGCGCCACCGCCCGTCATGGAGAGCAAGGCTTTGCCGGCTGCATGGCGGCACGTCGCGCTGCCCTTGGCCTTGCCCCCCGATACGGCCCGCCAAAGCGGCATGAATGCCTCCCCCGCGACCGGCAGCAACGTCCGTGTCACCTGGATCAAGCTGGCCACGCCCGGACCGCTAATCGCCGCCGGGCCACTGGCGATCTATGGCGTGCGCATCAGAACCGAGGGCACCATCGCGGTGTACGCCAACGGCCAACTGGTGTACCGGGCTCAGCGGCAAGGCCCGCTGTGGAACAGCCTGTTCACGCCGCTCTGGCTTGTGCTGGACAAGCGCGCCGACGACGCGCCAGTGAGCGAGATACTGGTCCGGATGGAGCACGCGCCCCCTACCCGGGTAGCCTTGTCCTCCGTGTGGCTAGGCCCAGCCGAGGCACTGCGAGGACACTACTACCTGCGCCAATTACTGCAGCGGGAATTCCCGGCGACGCTCAGCGCCGCGTTTCTGACGGTGGGCGTGTTTGCCTTGTTCGTATGGCTCAAACGCCGCCACGACACAGACTACTTACTGTTTTTCAATCTCGCGGCCGTCTCTTTTGGGGGGCACCTGCACTACTACGTGAGCCTGCCGATTACCGGCGGCTGGTTTGCCTGGCTGACCGCCAATGCCTTGTTCTGGCTCATCGTGGTCGTGCATTTTTTCCTGTGCCAGCTGCACGGCCGCGCACTCAAGGGATTGACGCGTGCCGTGACCGGGATAACGGTCCTGATCAGCGTGCTGACGCTACCCACGGTGGCGATCTTGCCGGTGTATCCGTCCCCTTCGGTACTCGTTCAGGTGGTCTATGCCATCGCCGTATTGATGGGCGCAATCGTCGCCTTGGTGGGGGGATTCTGTGCCTGGAACCGTTCCAGGGAGGGATGGCTGGTCGCCGCTGGTGTCGGTATCTGCACCTTGTTGGGCCTGTCTGATTGGCTGCAATACGCCAACCTCATCGGTCCGGAAGGCTGGTTTCTGGGGGCCTATACCAATGCCGTCACGTTCGGCACCTTCGGCATGCTGATGTATCGGCGCTACGTCAACGCCATTGGCGAAGTGGAGCAGATCAACGCCAGCCTGGCGCAACGCCTGCAAGCGCGCGAAGCCGAACTTGAGCTGAGCCACCAACAATTGCGCAAGGCGGAGCTGCGACAAACGATCAGCGATGAGCGCCAGCGGCTGATGCAGGACATGCACGATGGCCTGGGCTCATCGCTGATCAGTGCGATCCGCTCCGTGGAGCATGGCGAGATCAGCGAGCTTAAGGTCTCGCAAATCCTCAAGGGCTGCCTGGACGACCTGAAGCTGACCATCGACTCGATGGAGCCGGTCGAAGCCGATCTGCTGCTGTTGCTGGCCACGCTGCGTTTCCGGCTGGAGCCCCGTCTGGAAGGCACGGGCATTGCATTGCAGTGGGAGGTACGCGAGGTGCCGACCTTGCCTTGGCTTGATCCTTCCAGCGCGCTGCATATCCTGCGCATCGTTCAGGAAAGCATCGCCAACATCCTGCATCACACCCAGGCCAGCGAGATCAGGGTGAGCACCGCATTGGCAGGGGCCGGGGTACGGGTGAGCATCGAAGACAACGGTCAGGGCTTCGATGTTGAAAAAACCTTGGGCGCGACGGCAGGACGCGGCCTGCACAACCAGCGTCGCCGCGCCCAGGCCATCGATAGCACGGTGACATGGCATTCAGAAGCAAGGGGGACGCGTTTCACGCTGTGGCTGCCGCTGGAACGCGAGGTGCAGATGCCTCATCCGGCCCAATGATGATCGCGCCTGCTGAAACAACCTGAGCGCGTCATCTGCCGCGCCTCGTCGAAGAGATCGAAGCGTGGCAGAAACCCCGGTCAGAATGGATTGCCGAGCGTGAAGTAGAACCGCGCCATGCGATTGTCGCCATAGGCGCCGCCGAGATAGATCGGGCCAAGGAAGGTTTCCATGCCCCAGAACGCGGTCGTCGAGTAATGCCATGACTCGTTCGAAGGGCCGACCGGGCCATAGACACGGCCACTTTCCAGGGCGAGGCCGATATTGCCCAGCTTCTGCCCGAAGAAGTCGAACGGCCGGTAGACCGACAGGCGCCCGTACAACAGCGACTCCCCCGCAAGCTCCTGGCTGCGATAGCTCGATAGCTTGAACAGGCCGCCGAGCCAATCCAGATCGGAAATCGAATCGCCCTTCTGAAAGTGCCCGCGCAGCATGGCGTGCCCGGCCACATTGCCCCACTCCGCCGCTTGGGTAATGCGGAATCCGCCGATCTGCGAGTTTTCCGAGACATCGCCGCCGTGGCCGATGGCGCGGTAGCCATAGAGCTGGACTTGCTGCCCGTGCGTGGGGAAGTTGAGCGAATCGAGTTGATCGAAATTCAGGCTGGCATGCAGGCCATAGTCGTAGCCATAACCGCTGCCGTTCAGCTGCGGGCTGCCCACCGACAGCCGCAAGCTGCCTGATTGGTATTGCACGCCAGCCCGCACCTCGCCGTAGCTGTTCCAGCTGGAGCCGATATCCAGACCGGCTTTCGTCTGCTGATATTGGTATTCCGCTTGCCGTGTACCGCCCTGCCAGAAATCCAGCGGCCGCTCTCGCGTGTAGGCGAATGGCGCCACGAAGGCGAGACCATCCAGTTGCAGCGGTTGATAGAACTCGGTGCCGATCAGGCGATCCTCACCGACCCGCACCGCCGCCAGCCACTCCGCACCCAGGCTGTTGACCCACGGCCGGCGATAGCGCGCGGTCAGGCTGTAGGGGTTCGAGCTGGCGAAATCGGTGCCGACCGAGAGGCCAAAACTCAGGTAGTTCGGGCCCCAGTCTTTTTCGAGCGGAATCAATTTCAGATGCTGGCCTGCGCCGGTGTCGGTCAGCTCGTAGGTCAGGCGGCTGAAATCGCCACGGCCGTAAACGCGGCTCAATTGCTGATCCAGATGCTCCACGTCGAGTGGCTTGCCCGGCGTGACATCCAGCGCTTCTCGCACCACATCCGGGTTCACGCGTTTGAGGCCGGCCAACTCCACACTATCGATCGGCTTGGGGGCAAGGCGTCTGTCCTGGCGGGCGATCAACCAGCCGCGATATTGCTCGGCCGGGGCGGTGTAGCGTTTGATGGCGGCCAGCTGATCGCGGGCAGCTTTTTCACCGGCGGCGATCATCGGTTTGGCTTTATCGAAATCGGTGGAGGCCAAACCACCGAAATCAGGTTGCAGCAGCACATCACGCGATGTCATGGCCTGCTCCTGAATCTTGGTGTTCTGCACCACCATCAGGCGGGCCAGTTGATCGGCCACATCCAGCACGCTGCGAATCTGCTCGCTTTTGAGCGGCGGCGTGCCGACATCGACGGCAATCACCACATCGGCATGGCATTCCGACTTCGCGATATCGACCGGCAGGTTGCGGGAGATTCCGCCATCGACCAAGGTATGCCCGTTGCGCTCGACTGTGGCAAACAGACCGGGCACGGCCATGCTCGCACGCATGGCGGTCACGATGTCGCCATCGTTCATGACCACCATGTTGCCGTTTTCGAGATCGGAGGCGATAGCACGGAACGGCGTCGCCAGCTGATCGAAATGCTGCACCGTGCCGGCCAGGGTCATCTCGCGCAGAAAGCGTTCGATCGGTTGCGAGCTGACCACCGAGCCGGGCAAGCCGAGCTTGCCGTCATCACCGAGGCCGATTTCGAGCTGGGTCACCTGAATGCGATCGTTTTCTTTTTGTCGATAGATTTTTTCAGCGCGCGGCGCCTGGGTGCTCAGCAAGCTTTGCCAATCCGCCTTCAGCACGCGAGCTTCCAGTTCTTCTGGCGTGCGGCCTGCTGCGTAGCCCCCACCGACCAGTGCGCCCATGCTGGTGCCGATCACGCAGACGAGCGGCACGTGTTCTTCTTCCAGCACCTTGAGTACGCCGATATGCGCCAGACCCCGCGCACCGCCACCGCCAAGCACCAGCGCGACCCGTGGCGCATTGGCGGTGCCAATGGGCGCATCAGCCGCATTGACCAAGATCGGCGCTGCCATCGCCAGCACCATCGCTAGCACGAATTGCGCGCCCACAATTCGATAAAATCCGCCAAGAATTACTGCCATTCGCATCCGGGAATGCCTACACTCGATTTATCGTGCTCGGTAGTGTACCCCATGCGTTTGATTGCCCATCGTGGCCTGTCTCGCGGCGCTCCAGAAAATACGCTCGCTGCCTTTGCAGCGGCGCTTTCCGCCGGATTTCATGGCATAGAAACAGATTTGCGTTTGTGTGCGGATGGTGAAGTGGTGTTGTTCCATGACCGGCTATCGCCCTTGGGCGAGCCGGTCGCATCGCTGACCCGCCGCCAATTGTCACAAGCAGCCGGTTATCTGGTTCCGACCTTGTCCGAAGCGCTGGAGGCCTTCCCGGATACGTTCTGGAATCTGGAAATCAAGACCCCCGCCGCCGCCCCGGCCGCGTTTGCGGAAATTGCCGCGCGCGGCATCGAACAGCAGGTGCTAATCACCTCGTTCCGGCATGAAGTCGTGCTGATGGCGGCCGAGCATCTGGATGCCGAATGCGGCTTCCTCATCGCTCATCGCCCGCCGGCACTCAACACACTGCTTTATCCCGCCATGCCGTTGCCACGCTTGCGCACCGTCGTATGGGATTACGAAGCGCTCGATCCTTACCTGCTCAATCAAGCCAATGCGCTGGGATTCCGCAATTTTGTCTATGGTGCGCTGACCGAGTACGAACACGCGCTATGCCGTGAATTCGGCGTGCATGGGCTGATCACGGACTACCCGGATTTTGTCGGTCTGAAGTCTGAACCGCCGTTGCAATAAATCCCGCGCCGGGCTTATTTCAGGGCTTATTTCAGACTGTAGTTGAGCGGCACCGTGGCCCAACCCGCAATCGGCTTGCCACCCCGCTTGGCCGGGTTGAAACGCCATTTCTTGACCGTGCGCATCGCATCGGCATCCAGCCGCTCGAAGCCGCTGCTCTTCGCGACTTCCAGTTCTTGCGGCACGCCGTCCTCACCCACCTTGATCCGCACCACCACCGTGCCCTCTTCACCCAGCACCCGCGATTGCTCGGGGTAGCGCACCGGACGGGACAGATAACTGGCTTGCGCGCTGGCACCGGTTTCTTCTTCCTTGGCTGGTACTGCGGCAGGCTTGGCTTCCGCAGCTTTCTGAGCCGATTCCTTCGCTGGCTCTGGCGCAGCTTCCTTGGCTACTTCATGCGGCTTGGCCGTTTCTGGCGGCGCGACTGGTGCAGTGTCGCTCTTGGGCAGAGGAACCGGTGGCTTTGCCAGTGTCTTGGGGGCTGCTTGGGGCTGGGGGGCTGGCTGCGGCTTGGGTGGCTCGGGTTTGACCGCAGGCGTTGCAGCAATCGGCAGTTCGATAAAGGTCAGCGATGGCGGTTCGATCGGCTCGGGCAGCTGGTCGCTGCTGGCGCGCAGCACCGCAAACAGGAGCGCGGCGTGGAGCAGTATTACGGCGGCCACTACACCGACGCGAGGAGAAGGTAGAGAGATTCGCGGTGCGGACACCGACATCGCTGCAGCATTGGAAGTCATCGCTGCATTTTAATGAGAAAGATTCTCAAGAACAATCGTGCGATATTAGGTAGGTACGGGAAAAGTGGCTTACGCCCCCATCACCGCCTGTGCCAAAGGCAGCGTCACCGTAATCGCCAGCCCGCCGCCAGCGGCATTGGCCGCGACAATGGTGCCGCCATGCGCAACCACGGCCCGCTGAGCAATCGCCAGCCCCAGTCCGTAACCGCCACTCCCCTCGCCGCCCAAGCGAACAAACGGTTCGAAAATGCGCGCCAGTTGGTCTTCCGGCACACCGGGGCCTTGGTCAGTCACGCGCACCAACACTGCCTTGCCGCCATCGGCGGCTTCCACAGCGATCCACACGGTCTGCCCGGTGATGGAATACTTGATCGCGTTGCGAACGAGGTTATCAAAGGCGCGATGCAGCAGCTCCGCCCGGCCGTGGATCACGCGTTCATTCAAGGCAGGGTCGGTCATCGCCGTATCGATGCGGATACCGCTCGCCTCGGCTTCGAAACGTGCATCGTCGGCAATCGCCTCCACCAGCTCGACCGGGCTGAAGTAGTCGTCCCACTCTTGCTTGGCGCCTGCCTCAAGGCGGGAGAGCGTCAACAGCTCGCCGACCATGGCATCCAGCCGGTGTGCTTCCAGATCGATCCGATCCAGGGTGGCGGCGATTTTCTCCGGTTGCTGGCGTGCCAAACCAACCGCCACTTGCAAGCGGGCCAAGGGCGAACGCAGTTCGTGCGAGACATCATGCAGCAGCCGCTTTTGTGAATCGACGAGCTGCGCCAGCCGATCCGCCATGCTGTCGAAATCGCGCCCAAGATCGGCAATCTCGTCGCGCCGACGGCCGATGCGCGGGCCAACCCGCACACTTAAATCACCTTCGGCAACGCGGCCAAACGCGCTGGAGATCACATGCAACGGCCGCGCCAGATACCACGCCAGCACCGCGCTGAATGCCAGACTGCCAATGCCGACGCAGATCAGCAGCGACGGCGGCAAACCGCGCCGGCCCGGTGGCGGTTCATGGCGCTCCCCCATCACAAAGAGCAGATAGTCATTGCCCTCCGGCGTATGGACTTGCTGCACGGATAACGGGCCGGGCGGCGGATCATCCAGCACACGCCGCGCTTCGGCCAGCGCCATTGGCGAGACCGGCCGGCCGAACACATCCTGCCCATCGGCATCGACCACCATCACGCGGTCGCGCACGAACGGCGGCCAGGCATCGAACAAGGCTTGCAAGGCGGGGATGCCGCCATGATGCAGCGATGCGCCGACGGCGGACGTCATCATTGCCACGCGCCCGCCTTGCGCTACCTCATTGGCTTCCCGCTGCCGGGCCTCGTTGTAGTGCGAGGCCAGCGCATCGACGATGCCCATCACCAGCACCAGCGTCAGCCAGAACCCGAACAGGATTTTCCAGAACAAGCGCCCCATCATTCGCCCACAAGCTGATAGCCGACGCCGCGCACGGTCTGGATCGGCGAGCGGCCGTCGGTGTAAGTGCCAAGCTTTTGGCGCAAGTTGCTCATGTGTACGTCCACGCTGCGGTCATAGCGGGTATGTGGCCGGCCCAGCGCACGCTCGCACAGCTCGTGCTTGGTCAGCACGCGGCCGGATGCCGCCAGCAGGAGTTCGAGCAACTGGAATTCGGAATTGGTGAGATCGAGCGCGACGCCATCCCATTCAGCGCGGCGGTACTCGGGGTGCAGCACCAACGGGCCGAGTTGCTGCAGCTTGTTGGTCACCTCGTCGCCTCGCGTGCGGCGCAGGATCGCCCGCAGTCGCGCCACCAGCTCGCGCGGCATACAGGGCTTGGGGATATAGTCATCCGCCCCCAGCTCCAGCCCCACGATCCGGTCCACGCCGTCGCCCTTGGCAGTGAGCATGATCACCGGCACCTGCGATTGCTGGCGGATTTGCCTGAGTGCATCGATCCCGTTGAGCTTGGGCATCATCACATCCAGCACCACGGCGGCGTATTGGCCGGTCAGCGCGGCTTTGACGCCCGCCTCGCCATCGAATGCGGTATCCACGCCGAACCCCTCGCTCGCAAGGTACTCCGCTTGCATCGCACACAAGTCGGCATCGTCATCCACCAACAACACGCGCACGCCTTCCATCATCAATCTCCGTCAATTAAAACGATGATCGGCCATCGCCCTCTCCACGCCAAGCCTCGCCCAGACGTTTTTTCGAAACGTTTACGCTTCGCTAACCCCTGTTTACATTGCGCCGAAGCAAACTGGTTGCCATGGGAAACGGATCGACCGATTCCCCATCGCGTCCCCTTATCAAGGAGCCAGACCATGAACATCAAACACCGTTTTGGTATCGCCGCCCTGTCCGCGGCGCTGTTGGGCGGCGGCGCCTACAGTTTTGCGGCAACCGCCTCCGATGCAATGGGCCAGCCGCCGCAAGTCAAACAGCATGATGGCCATTTCGGCCTGCGTCACGCCGACTTTGATGAAGACGAAGGCCACGGCGGCAAGGAAGGCTTCGAGCATGGCCCGCGCGGTCACCATGGCGACTTCTTCGAACATCTCGATTTGAGCCAGCAGCAGAAAGACCAGTTGTTCCAGCTCAAGCACGCACAAGAGCCGGCACTCTATGAAAAGCGCAAGGCGCTACGCCAAGCACACGAAGCCTTGCGCGACCTGACCACCAAGCCGGGTGCCGATGCTGGTCAGATTCGCAAACTGGCGGATGCGGAAGGCAAAGCCATGGCCGATCTGACCGTGCTGCGCGTGGAGTTCGAGCAAAAGGCATTTGCGATTCTCACGCCGGAGCAACGACAAAAAGCCCAGCAGATGCGCGAGAAATTCAAAGATGGCAAGGAAGGCAAACATCGCGAACCGCCGATGTAAGCGGGTATGCACGACAAGAATCGTTGCGCGTAGCCCGGCCGGCATAGCCGGCCGGGCTGTGGCATTGGAAAGCGCGTATTACGCCGCGAAACCCGCCGGCCGCCTCCGCCCCTGTTGATTCCCCAGTTTGAAAAACGCCATCAATTGCTGCAATTGCTCCGCTTGTGAACTCATTTCCTCGGCGGTTGCAGACAATTCTTCGGCCGACGACGCATTGCTCTGGGTCGTTTGAGACAACTGGTCAATGGCCTGATTGATCTGCGCAATACCGGTTGATTGCTCGGATGAGGCCGACGCGATCTCTTGCACCAGATCAGCAGTTTTGCGGATCGATGGCTGCATCTGTTCCAGCAGCTGCCCCGCCCGCTCTGCGAGCTCCACGCTGCCGCCCGCCAGCTGCCCGATTTCCTGCGCAGCGGCTTGGCTATGCTCGGCCAACTTGCGCACTTCGGATGCCACCACCGCAAAGCCCTTGCCGTGTTCACCGGCCCGGGCCGCCTCGATGGCCGCGTTGAGCGCCAACAGGTTGGTCTGATAGGCGATCTCATCAATGACACTGATTTTCTTGGCAATCTGCTTCATCGCGCTCGTGGTCTGGAGCACGGCTTCGCGGCCGTCGGTGGCATCTTTTGCCGCCTGGTTCGCAATGGCGTCATTGGCTCGTGCGTGGTCGGCGTTCTGAGAAACGGAGGCCGCCATTTCTTCCATCGACGCACTCGTTTCCTCCACGCTGGCCGCCTGCTCGGATGCCGATTGCGATAACGATTGCGACGACGCGCTGACCTGCTCCGAAGCGGCGGACAGCGATTCCGCCGAGCTGCGCACCTCGTCGATGATGCCGGACAGCTGCTCCACCATATGCTTGACCGCGAACAGGATACTGGCGCTGTCCCCCTGGGCCACAACGACTTCCACCGTCATATCGCCTTGCGCCACCCGCCGGGCGATCTCGGCGGTATAGGACGGCTCGCCGCCCAGTTGCTTGAGCAAACCCCGCGTGATGACCCAGCCCACAACCATGGCGAGCACCACCGCCAGCAGACTGAGCGCAAGGATGATTTGCCGCGCTTTCTGGTAAGACTGATCAGCTTCCTGCCCTGAAGCCTCCATCAAGTCGGTCTGAAACTTGACCATCCGGTCGACTGCAGCGACGTACTCCACCAATGTGGGCCGAAACTCACCAGCCAGAAAATCCCGTGCCGCCTGCTTGTTGCCGCCTTCCACCAAGGTGATGACTTTGTCCTGGCCAGCGATATAACGCCCCCGCACCGCAACGATCTTCTGCAGCAAGGCCTTGCCCTCCGGCAGCACGATGATCTTTTGAAACTGCTGCAGGATTCCACCGATCTTTTTTCGGTTCTCCAGCACCGTTTCCTTGTGCTGCGCAGCTTCGTCGGCATTCGCGGCCAGCACCATGTCTCGCAGGGAAATTGCGATGTTATCGACATGGCGGGTGATGTCATGCGCCATGGCCGTTTTCGGCCAGCGATCATGCATCACCGCTTCGAGCGCGCTATCGATCCGCGCCAACTGATAGAGCGCATTGGCAGCGATCACCAGCAAGAGCAACACGACCAGGCCGAAGCCCAGCCCCAAGCGTACCCCGACCCTGAAATTGGTAAACATATGCCCACCCGCCGACCTACCCGGATACAAGCGGTATAGAACAGCAAACTACGAACGCATCGGGCGGGCTGCCGGCCGGTTCTGCACCGACACCTGCGGCAATCCAATACTGGCGACATCCCTAACAACGAATAAGGTTTGTCTGACTGCGAAGCCATACACCCTCCCCCTACCATGCTCCGAGTGCGAAACACAGTCTCGGCATGAGAGACAAAAGCGGAGAAATGGCATGACGCTGAAGACACTGGACGGGGCGCTGGATCTGCTCGGTTTTTTCTCGGCCAAACGCCCCATTTGGGGCGTGCGCGAACTCGCCAAGGAAAGCGAAGTGCATTACTCGGTAGTGCACCGGGTTCTGGCTACGTTCGCAGCGCACGGCGTCCTGTTGCAGAACCCGACTACCAGCAAGTACTCGCTGGGCCTGCGCCTGTACGAACTGGGCCAACTGGTTCACAAGACCATCTCGCCCAACGACGTAGTGCAACCGATGCTCGAAGCACTGGCCAGGGAAAGCGGCGAGACCGTCTTCCTGTCCTGGCTCGATGGTCTGGAAGGACTGTGCCTGGACATGGTGCACAGCCAATACCCGCTCCGTTTCAGCATCGAACCGGGCGAGCGCTTTGCGCTGCATGCCGGCTCGCACGCCAAGGCCATGCTGGCCTTCCAATCCGAAAGTTTCCGCAATGTAGTCTATGACCGTGGCGTGGCCGGCTTCCCCGAGCTGAGTCCGCTCGATCGGGCGGCCATCGAAGCCTCGCTCGGACTGATTCGCGAAGCCGGCTGGGCCTACACCGAGAACGAAACCGCATCGCACGTCGCCGGTCTGGCCGTGCCGCTGCGCACACGCGATCGCCAGGTCATCGGTGCCGTAGCGATTGCCGGGCCGGATGAACGACTCAATCGCACGGCAATTCCCAAGCTGCTGGCGCCACTGCTTCTGGCACGCGATCAACTGGAACGGGTCATCGGCCTGCTCCGCTGATCTGCCCCCTCCCTCAACCCACCTTCAGCCAACCAGGGACCACGTATGAAAACACGTACCCAAGCTCGTTTCTTCGAACCCTTCCTGCTATTGGCCAGCGCCGCGCTTTCGGTGCTCGGCGCAATGATCGGTATGCAGCTCATCGTCTCGCTCGGCATTTCGGCCAACACCTCGATCATTGGTGCACTGATCGCCATCGTGTTCTCGCGCATTCCGTTGGAAATCACCCGCCGCTTCCGCGTGCTGGAACGGCAGAACCTGATGCAAACGGCCATCTCGTCCGCCACCTTTGGTGCGGCCAATTCGCTGATGATCCCGATCGGCGTGCCCTACGCCATGGGCATGCCGGAGCTGGCGCTGCCGATGATGATCGGCGCGGTGGTCGCCATGTTCGTGGACGGCACCATGCTCTACTTGCTGTTCGGTAGCCGCACCTTCCCCACCACCGGCACCTGGCCCGCGGGCGTTGCCACGGCCGAAGCGATCTGGGCCGGCGATCAAGGCGGGCGCAAGGCCGGTTTCCTTGGTGTGGGCGTCGCGGCGGGTGTAGCAGGCGCATGGTTTGGCATCCCCATGTCGGCATTCGGTACGGCTTTCCTCGGCAACCTCGCTGCGCTGACCATGTTCGGCATCGGCCTCGTCACCTCCGGCTATGCGCCCAATCTGTTCGGCGTAAACATCGTCAAGCTCTATATCCCGCACGGGCTGATGGTTGGCGCGGGCATCGTGGCGCTGTTTCAGGTGGCGGCCGAAATCGCCCGCTCGCGCAAGACGACCGATCTGGAGGCTGGCGCGCAGGAAGTCTCCCCGAAGAAGGCCGGCTGTATCTTGTCCGGTGGCTTTCTGGTTTACCTCGCCATCGCGATGCTGATCTCGGTCATGGCCGGGTTGATCACCGACATGTCGCTCGGCATGTTCCTGGCCTTCATGCTCTATGCCGCGCTGGCCGCTTATGTACATGAATTGATCGTCGGCATCGCCGCCATGCATTCCGGCTGGTTCCCGGCGTTTGCCGTCGCGTTGATTACACTGACCGTTGGCATCGTCATCGGCTTCCCCGCCCCCGCGCTGGCGATGCTGGCCGGCTTCTCCGCCGCCACCGGCCCGGCTTTTGCCGACATGGGTTACGACCTGAAAACCGGCTACCTGCTGCGTGGGTCTGGCTCGGATATGGCGCTGGAACGCGCCGGCCGCCGCCAGCAATACCTCGCCGCGATGACCGGCTTTGCCGTGGCTGCCATCGTGGTCATCGGCTTTCACCAGATGTTCTTCGCACGCGGTCTGCTGCCGCCGATCGACAAGGTGTACGCCGCATCGATCAATGCCGGCTCATCGGCCGAGATCGCCCGCACGCTGATCCTGTGGGCCATCCCCGGCGCATTACTGCAATGGCTGGGCGGCTCCAAGCGCCAGCTTGGCGTGCTGCTCTCCACCGGCATGTTGATCAGCTCGGCGCTCGCTGGCTGGGCGGTATTGGCCGGCTTGCTGCTGCGCTACGTGGTGAATCGCAAATATGGCGATCGCTATAGCGCGCAAATGAGCGCGTTTGCGGGTGGCGTGATTGCGGGCGATGCCATTTACAACTTCATCAACTCGATCGTGAAACTGCGCAAATAACAGCTTTCACGTCCCCCTTTTTGAAGGGGGATCGTGCGCGTGCGCATCTTTGATTCGCTCAGCCAGAGGATTTCGGCGTCGGCGAAATTTGAGATGCCGCAGCCCCCTAGCCCCCCTTTCAAAAGGGGGGAACCGCAGCGCAAATATTTTGAAAGCAGCTGTTTCAATTTCAGATGCACCGGAGAACAACCATGAACGTCGACCAGATCCGGGCGGATACCCCGCTCACCGCCAAGACCATCTACCTCGACACCGCCGCCGCATCGATCCCGCCCGATTGCGTGCTCGATACCGTGCGTGATTACGTGCTCGACACCGGCCACATCGGCATCTACCTGCCGCGCTTTCGCAAAGAGACCTATCAACGCGTCGAAGCAGTACGCAGCCAAGTGGCCAGCCTGCTCAACGCCAAGCCAGCGGAAATCGCCTTCACCCAGAACGGCACTGTCGCCATCTCGCTCATCGCGCAAGGCATAGCCTGGCAAACCGGCGACGAAGTACTGGTCGCCGATACCGAAATGCTCAGCAATCTGTTGCCGTGGCAACGGTTGGCCGAAACACGCGGCATCGTGGTCAAAAGCGTGGCGGCCAATGGCGAAGGATTGCTCTCGGCCGAAGCATTCGAGCAAGCCATCACGCCGCGCACCCGCCTGATCACCTTCTCGCACCTGCCCAACTCCACCGGTGCGGTACAACCGGCCGAGGCCATCTGCGCCGTGGCGCGTGCTCATGGTGTGTTATCGCTGGTGAACAGTGCGCAGAGCCTGGGCATGCTGCAGACCGACGTGCAGACCTTGGGATGCGACTTCCTCACCAGTTGCAGCCGCAAGGCGCTGCGCGGTATCGAAGGCGCTGGCGTGCTGTATGTGCGCGAGCCGCTGATTACCCAGCTGGAACCCTGCCTCACCGGCTGGTGGAACGGGGCCTACGACCGCGAGAGCGGCCAACTCGCCCTCGTCGCCAACGCCCGCCGTTTCGAGGCCGGTTGCCCCAACGTGCCGGCATTGCTGGGTTTGGGCGCAGCGATCGAATACGCCCAAGCCATCGGCATCGACGCCATCGAAGCCCGCGTACGCAATCTGACTACCTATGCAGTGCGGCAGCTCTCCCTGCTGCCGGGTTTCGAGCTATATGGCCCGGCCGCCACGCAGTACCGCATCAGCATCGTGCCATTCAATATCCGTGGCGCTGATCCGCAGCAACTGGTCACCGCACTCGAAGCGGCCGATTGCATCATCGAAGCCGGTCACTTCATGGCCGGCGCGATCCTCGCCCGCTATGGCGTGAGCAGCATGGCGCGGGTGTCGCTGCATTACTTCAATACCCATGCCGAGATCGACCGCGTGGCCGAACTCATCCGCAAAGCGATTTCCTGAAAGACCCCTTTTGGGAGAGGTGACAGCCTTTGTTCCCCCCTTTTTGAAGGGGGGCTAGGGGGGATTTCTGCGGCATATCAACTTGCAATGACGTCGAAATCCCCCTCAATCCCCCTTCAAAAAGGGGGAGGTAAACACCGCGGGCATTTGAAGCAAACTGCTTCGCAAATACCTGAAACAGGCTCCAAGCCATTCCCTAACCCAACTCACTACCGACACCGCCCAAGGAGGCCCCCAAATGACGCAACGTGTTCTTCTGATGAGCAGCTCCCGCAAGGACAACCTTGGTTACCTGGAGCATGCCACCGAGCAAATCCACGCCCTGCTGGAAAAGAAACCGGCCAGGATCGCCTTCGTGCCCTATGCCGGCGTGACCTTCAGCTTTGATGAATACGAAGGCCGCGTGAAACCGGTGTTCGAGCAGCTCGGTTATTCGCTCAGCTCGATCCATCACCGCAATATCGACCCGTGCCAAGCCATCGAGGAAGCCGATGCCATCGCTGTCGGTGGCGGCAACACCTTCGCCCTGCTCAAGCGCATGTACGATGCGAACATCGTCGATCTGATCCGCCGCAAGGTAAGGGCTGGCACGCCCTATATCGGCTGGAGCGCCGGCAGCAACGTGGCCTGCCCCACCATCTGCACCACCAACGACATGCCCATCGTGCAACCGCCAACCCTGCGTTCGCTCGGGCTGGTGCCATTCCAGATCAACCCGCATTTCATCAGCGGCAAACCGGCTGGCCACAACGGCGAAAGCCGCGAAGAGCGGCTGGCCGAGTTCCTGCATATCAACGCGCCGGAAACGCTGATCGCTCTGTCGGAAGGCTCTGCGCTGCTATGTGGCGACGATGCGGCCAAAGTGCTGGGCGAGCGCGGCGCGCTGCGTTTTGCCACTGATGGATCGACTGTCGCCATCGGTGAAAACGAAACATTTCAATTTTCGTCAGTCAAAGGGCCGGCAGGCTTCAGCGATTGGCCAGACTTCACGATCTGATCCGCCTGCCCACCGTACCTCCCTTTCCTCATCGACTGGAGTAATCCCATGGCTTTGCAACAAACCCTGGTTGTGTACGAGTTGCTCGACAGCGCCACCGTCAATGGCGCATCCATCGAAAAACTGCTTGAACCCTATGCAGCACTTGGCGTGACAGTCACCGTCACCACCGTCCACGACGAGCCGCCCGAAGATACGTCCAAGACCACCGACTTCGTGTCGATCCTGATTCCCGGCACCGCTGGCAAAACCGCCGGCAAGCATATGCCCACGCTGGGCGTGATCGGCCGCAACGGCGCGATTGGCGCGCGCCCGCACAAGGTCGGCATGGTGTCGGATGCCGACGGCCCCATCGGCGCGATTGCCGTGGCGCTGAAACTGGCGCAAATGAAAGCGAAAGGCGATCACTTGCCGGGCGACGTGATCGTGACCACGCATATCTCTACTGATGTCTCGATGAGCGTGAACGACGGCGTGGCCTTCATGGGTATGCCAGTGTCGTCGGAAACGATGAACGTGTATGAAGTCTCGCCGGAGATGGATGCGATCCTGTCGCTCGATGCCTCCAAGGGCAACCGCATCGTCAAGCATCGTGGCTTCGCCTTGTCGCCAACCGCCAGAGATGGCTACATCCTGCGTGTGGCAGCCGACCTGGTCGCCATCATGGAATCGACCACCGGCCAGCCTGCTGTCACCTTCCCGATCTCGCAGCAAGACATCACGCCGTACGACAACGGGCTGTATCACTTCAACAGCATCATGCAGCCGCATATCGCGACCAAGGCGCCGGTTGTTGGTGTGGCGATCACGGCACAATCGGTGGTGGGCGGTAGCGACTCCAGTGCCAACCACGAAATCGATCTGGCCGAAGCGGTGCGCTTCTGCGTGGAAGTCGCCAAGCAATTCACCAGTGGCACCTGCCAGTTCTACAGCCAGGCGGAATGGGCCAAGATTCGTAGCCGTTATCCGGATCTTTCGGTGTTCCAGACCTACGGCAACCAGTAATATCGCAGTAACATCAAGGCCCACGGGTACCTGGGGCTGCCAGATGAGACAGGGGGCGAATCGCCCCCTTTTCCTGAATCCTCCGTCCCGACTACCTAAGTCTGCCGATTATTACTATTCAAGGATCATTGAGAGCCGCCCACAAAACCCTGCTGACAAGACGCGCGAAACGCAGACAGTACATTGAGTACGGCAAGTGAGCGCAACGCAGTCCGCAGGGTTTTGTGGGTGGCTCCGATCAAAGCCTGAAATGAGCCACGCTGGTACGCAACTCCTGCGCCACACCTTCCAGTCGGCGAGCCGCCGCCGTTCCTTCTTCAGCAGCAGTCGAGGTAGCGCCAACCATGTGGACGATACGCTCGACGTTGCGGGCGATGTCCTGGCTGGCGGAGGACTGCTCGCGCAAGGCCAGCGAGATATCGTTGACGACGGACACCAGCTCCCGGTTGCCGGTCCGGATGTCCCCCATTGAAGCCTCGGCCACGCGCGCGCCGCTCACGCTGTCCTCGACCTGGTCGACGGTCGCTTCCATGTCCCGCACCGCGATGACGGTCGACGACTGCGTGTCGCTGATCAGCTTGCCGATCTCGGCCGTGGCCTGACTGGTGCGCTCGGCCAGCTTGCGAACTTCATCGGCCACCACCGCAAACCCCCGCCCCTGCTCCCCGGCTCGCGCCGCCTCGATGGCCGCATTCAGCGCCAGCAGATTGGTCTGATCGGCAATCTCGCGAATCACCGCCACGATGCCGGAAATACGGCCGGTTTCCTCGCTCAAGGTGTTGATGGTGACTGCGGCCTGCCGGATGCTGCCGGCCACGCGATCGATATCATCCCCCACGCGGCGGATGTTCTCGCCGCCGGTTTCCGCAGCCTTGCCGGCCCGCTCGGATAGACCGTACGCAGTGCCAGCATTGTCGGCCAGATGATTGACGCCAACACTAAGCTGTTCGATCGCCGCAGCCATCGCCGCTGCCGCATCACTCTGGCCGCGTGCACTATCGGAAATCCGCCCCGCACCCGCGCTGGCCCCGACCGCCTCGCCGTTAAGCTGCTCGGCCAGCGCACGCAAGGTCTTCACATTGCCGGCCAGACTCAGGCGCACCGCTTCCACACTGGCCAGCACGCTGTCACGGTCCCCGTGTTTCAGTACTACGGCGTGACTAAGATCACCGGCCGCGAGATCGCGCATGATGGCGCGGGCAGCGTCGGGCTCACCGCCGATCTGGCGCATCACCGAACGCACCAGCCAGCTACCCAGCAACGCCGCCAACACCACGGCCACGACAGAAACGGCAATCACCACCGCCTCGATGCGCTGCGTCGCCGCCGTGGATTCATCATGCGCGCGCGCCACCTGCGCTTCGGTGTCCTTGATCCAGCCGTTCAACAGCACCTGCATCGGTGCCCAGGCCAGGAAATTCTCGAACTGGGAAATATGATCGCGCGCATCGTCGAGCGAACCCGCGGTGATCAGGTCGCGTGCTTCGGTTTGGTATTGCTGCTGCAACTTGCGCAGGGCGAGAAATTTGGTGAGCCGCTTTTTGTCGCCTTCGTCATTGCTGACCAATGTACCTAGCGTCGCTGCAGCCGAATCAATGGCAGCCGATGCGGCATTGAGGCTGGCAAGCGCTTTGTCATCAGTCGGATCGATATAGAAACTGCGCAAGGACAAGCTGCTGGCCTGCGCCAAGCCGTACAGCCGATTCACCGCCAGCAACTCGGCCTGATCGCGCTCGACGAAGCGGTCAATACGGGCACGGCTGTTATGGAGACCCCAGAGAGAGATCAGCGCGGTCGCCACGAACAACAGACAAACAGCGCCAATGACGGCGCTCAGGCGGTGGGACAGCTTCACGGTCACTCCGGGCCTTGTGGGCAGCAAGTTAAGGGGGGTGAACAGCCGATGCTATTCGTATGACATGAAAATATTGCGGCCGATTCTCCCCCGCCGTTTCAATCGCTTCCTATTGGTAGTTTCGGATAAGTGATTTCCACGGTTATATGCCCCCGCATATACAGTTCGGGCCGGCATATATGCCGGCCCGAATCTGGTTTTTGTAGGTGCGAGCTTGCTCGCGATGGCAATGGCGAATGAAACAGTGCCATCGCGAGCAAGCTCGCTCCTACATGGGCAACAAAAAACGCCGCTTTCCTCGAAGGAGAGCGGCGTTTTTTTGCTTCAAGCGATCAGCTCAGCAGCGTTTATGCCCCCTCCTCCATCGACATCAAGCTGGCATTGCCCCCAGCCGCCGTCGTATCCACCGACAGAGTGCGCTCACAAGCGAAACGGTACAGATAATGTGGGCCGCCCGCCTTCGGGCCGGTGCCGGACAAGCCTTCACCGCCGAACGGCTGCACCCCCACCACCGCGCCGATGATGTTGCGGTTCACATAGGTATTGCCGACATGCAAGCGCCGAGTGATGCGCTGCACGGTGGAATCGATGCGGCTATGGATGCCAAGCGTGAGGCCGTAACCGGTAGCGGCAATGGCATCGCACACAGCGTCCAGTTGATCGGATTTCCAGCGGATCACGTGCAGGATCGGGCCGAATACTTCGCGCTTGAGCAATGACAACTCGGCGATTTCATAGGCACGCGGCGCGAAGTAGGTGCCATTGGCAGCCGCCGCTGCATCCAGGCCATTGATCTCGCAAACGTGGATCAACTTGCCGGCAACATCCATCGCCTTGGCGTGCTCGACCAGCGTGGTGCGAGCCTCTTCATCGATCACCGGGCCGACGTCGGTGCGGATATCTTCCGGGTTGCCGATGCGCAGTTCCTGCATTGCGCCGCGCAGCATGCCGGTCACCTTGTCGGCCACGTCGTCCTGAATGAACAACACACGTAGCGCCGAGCACCGCTGACCGGCCGAGTTGAACGCGGAGGCGAGCACGTCGCGCACCACCTGTTCCGGCAAGGCGGATGAATCGGCGATCAGCGCGTTCTGGCCACCAGTTTCGGCGATCAACGGCACGATCGGGCCGGGCTTGGAGACAAGCGCCATGGCAATCAGGCGGGCGACTTCGGTCGAACCGGTAAACGCCACGCCGCCACAGAGCGGATGCGACGTCAGCGCGGCACCAACGCGACCGTCGCCTGGCAGGAAGTGCAACACGTCGCCCGGTACGCCCGCTTCGTGCAGCAAGGCCACCGCCAATGCACCACACAGCGGTGTCTGTTCGGCCGGCTTGGCGACAACAGCGTTGCCCGCCGCCAAAGCCGCCGCGATCTGCCCGGCAAAAATCGCCAGCGGGAAATTCCACGGGCTGATGCAGACGAACACGCCGCGACCATGCAGCGACAAGGTATTCAACTCGCCGGTCGGCCCCGGCAGCGTGATCGGCTCGGCGAACTTCTCGACCGACTGGGCGGCGTAATAGCGCAGGAAATCGACCGCCTCACGCACTTCAGACAACGCGTCGGCTTGCGTGCGACCGCCTTCGCGCACCACCAGCGCCACCAGCTCCGGCAGGCGGGCCTCCATCAGCGCAGCAGCGCGGTTCAATGCCGCGGCACGCTCGACTGCCGGCGTACGCTCCCAACGCGGGAAAGCAGCAGCGGCACTTTGCATCGCTTGGTCGACTTGCGCCGACGTGGCATCAGCACAGCGGCCGACCACTTCGCGGCGGTTGCCCGGTGCCATCACCGGCTGGAATTGACCATCGACACTTTTGCCATTGATGACCGGCTGGGCGGTGTAAACCACCTGCTTGCTGCGGGCGATGGCATCGGCTTGTTGCTTGAGGGTTTGCGTATCGAACATGTCCAGTCCTTGGCTGTTGGCGCGCGAGGGTCCGAACAGGTCACGCGGCAGGAAAATACGGGGGTGGGCGCTGGCGCGTTGTTCGGCCAGGGTGGCGGCTTTCTCGACCGGATCGGCGATCAGTTGCTCGATCGGCATATCGGCATCGGCAATGCGGCTGACGAAGGAGGTATTGGCGCCGTTTTCCAGCAGGCGGCGCACCAGATAGGCCAGCAAATCTTCGTGACTGCCGACCGGGGCGTAGACGCGACACGGGCGGTTCCATTTGTCCGCGCCGACCACTTCGCGGTACAGCTCTTCGCCCATGCCGTGCAGCCGCTGGTATTCCCACTCGCTCTGGTCGCCAGCGATAGCGGCAATCGCGGCCAAGGTGTGGGCGTTGTGCGTGGCGAAGGCCGGGTAGAACGCGACCGGATCGGCCAGCAGGCGGCGGGCGCAGGCGATGTAGGACACATCGGTATTGAGCTTGCGGGTGAATACCGGATAGCCGTCCAGACCACGCTCTTGCGCCATCTTGATCTCGGCATCCCAATACGCCCCCTTCACCAGCCGCACCATGATGCGGCGGCCGGCGCGGTGGGCCAGATCGGCCAGCCAGTCGAGCACCGGCAAAGCGCGTTTCTGATACGCCTGTACCGCCAGACCCAAGCCATCCCAGCCCGCCAGATCGCGATCGAGCGCCAGCGCTTCGATCAGATCGAGCGAGATTTCCAGCCGGTCGGCTTCTTCGGCATCGATGGTGAAGCCGATGCCAAGACCCTTGGCTTGCAGCGCCAGCTTTTTGACACTGGGCAGCAGCTCTTGCATCACGCGTTCGGTTTGCCACACCTCGTAACGCGGGTGCAGCGCGGAGAGCTTGATCGAGATCGACGGGGCTTCGAGCGGCGGCAAGCCAGCAGCGGCTTTGCCAATTTCGGCGATGGCGTTGGTGTAGGAGACGAAATACTTCTGCGCATCCGCCATGGTGCGGGCGCCTTCGCCCAGCATGTCGTAGGAATGGCGATAGCCGACCTTCTCGGCTGCCTTGGCACGATCCAGCGCTTCGACGATGGTGCGGCCCATGACGAACTGCTTGCCGAGAATGCGCATGGCGGCGGCAACAGCCTGGCGGATTACCGGTTCACCCAGACGAGCCAGCGCGCGGCGGAAGATGCCTGCGCCGTCACCATCCACGCCAACGATGCGACCAGTCAGCATCAAGCCCCAGGTCGAGGCATTGACGAAGGTGCTTTGCGAGGCGCCCAGACGCTTTTCCCAATCCGCCGAGCCGATCTTGTCGCGAATCAGCAAATCGATGGTGTCGGCATCTGGAATACGCAGCAGCGCCTCGGCCAGACACATCAGCACGATGCCCTCGCGGGACGACAGATCGTAGGTATTCATGAAGGCATCGATGCCACCACTGGAGAGGCGATGCTCACGCACGCTTTCCACCAGTGGTTTGGCGCGGCGGGCGATTTCGCTGCTTTCCGCTGCGGAAAAACGCGCCTTGGCGATCAGATTGACCATGCAATCGGTTTCGTCGATACGGAAACGGTCGTGGATGCGGGCACGCAGGGCGGCGGTATCCATGATGGGGTGCGACTTGTTCATTGCGTGGGCACTCAAGAAATAGGCCGGTTGATCGTTGGCGCTCGCTTGGTCGTTTGAACTGGCAAACACACCTACGACGTCATACTTCATCTGCACAATCACAATACAACAGCACATTGTTCTTTATATGTAGGTACTTTCCAGAACTAAACCATTGAAAAACTGCAAAACTGCGGTCAAATCACCCTGACATTTGTGCGACTGGCAGTCAGCCATTGCAATCACGCCATCCCACCCACATCTTTTTCTCATGTCGCAAGCAACCCACAGCACCAATCCCCCGCCCCAGAGTCACGGCACAATCGCTTAGAATCCGGTCATGCTGAATGAACGCGCCCAAATCCTGTTGCGTACGCTGGTCGAGCGATACATCGCCGACGGCCAACCCGTGGGCTCGAAAACGCTGGCCCAGGCGGCGGGCCTCGACGTCAGCCCGGCGACGATCCGCAACGTGATGGCGGAGCTGGAAGACCTCGGTTTCATCGCCAGCCCGCATACCTCGGCCGGGCGCATTCCCACCTCGCGCGGTTATCGTTTCTTTGTCGATTCGCTGATGATTGCGCAGCAGCGCGAGTTGTTTGATCCAGCCCGCGTCATGGCGGCGCAGATGTCGTCGGCCAGCATTCCCAGCGATAGTCCGCAGCGCAGCATCGCCGCCGCATCGCAGCTTTTATCCCAACTCACGCACTTTGCCGGCGTGGTGGTGATGGGCAAGCGGCAAGAGGCTGTTCTGCAACATGTAGAGTTCCTGCGCCTCTCGGACAACCGCATCCTGCTGATCCTGGTGACCAACGACGGCGATGTGCAAAATCGCATCCTGCATACGCAAACGGTCTATTCGGCAGCGCAACTGATCGAGGCGGCCAATTTCCTGAACCAGCATTGCGCTGGCCACACCCTGAGCCATCTGCGGGCCTTCGTTGAGGCAGACGTCTTTGCGCTCAAGGGCGAAATGGTGGCGTTGCTCAATGCCGCCGTCAGCCCGGCTACCGGCGGCGAGCACCTGCTGATTTCCGGCGAACGCAATCTGCTCGATAGCGATGATCTGGCGGCCAACGTGCAACGCTTGCGCCAGTTGTTCGATCTGTTCGATCGCAAGACGGCGTTGCTGCAATTGCTGGAACTCGGGAACCAAGCGGAAGGGGTGCAGATCTTTATTGGCGGTGAATCAGGCCTGGCACCGCTAGACGATTGTTCGGTGATCGCCGCGCCCTATCACGCCAACGGCGAAATTGTCGGCACGCTCGGCGTCATCGGCCCGAGCCGGATGGCCTACGAGCGCGTCATCCCCATTGTAAATATCACGGCTAAGCTGCTATCGAGCGCGCTGTCCCAATGAGCGCCGTTAACAAAACCCTGCTGGCTGCGTTACGCTCACTTGCCGTACCTTATGTACTGCCTGCGTTTCGCGTGCCTTGCCAGCACCGCTTTGCTGGGTAACGGTTATCCAGCGCGCCTTATCCCGGAATCCCCATGCGTAAAACCCTCATCACGGCGCTGTTCGCGCTGTTGCCCTTTTCTGTTGCTCACGCCGACGAGGCCCTGCTGGCGCGCCCGGAAGTGCAGGAATACCTGAACCAGGTCTCATCCGAGCAAGGCTTCGATCGTGCCGAGCTGAACGCCCTCTTCAAGCGCGTCAATACGAAGCCAAACGTGCTGGACATCCTCGACCGGCCCTCCACCAGCCGGCCGTGGTATCAGTTCCGCGATAATTTCATCAACCCGACCCGCATCGTTGGCGGTGCGCGTTTCATGCGCCGCTACAAGACCGAGCTCGACGCCATCGAAGAACGCTATGGTGTGCCGCCGGAGATCGTCACCGCTGTCATCGGCTGCGAAACCCTGTACGGCCGCAACACCGGCAGCTTCCGCGTGCTGGATGTGCTGACCACCATTGCCTTCGATTACCCGCGCCGCGCTGATTTCTTCATGAACGAGCTGACCGAATTCCTGATCCTGGCGCGCGAAGAAAACGCCGATCCGCTGTCCTTCATGGGCTCCTACGCCGGCGCGATGGGTTGGCCTCAGTTCATGCCGTCGAGCTTTCGCAAATACGCCGTCGACTGGAATGGCGACCACCATCGCGATATCTGGGGGACACCGGTCGATGCCATGGCCAGCGTTGCCAACTTCCTCGTCGCCTATGGCTGGCAAAAAGGCGGCGCGATCATGCAACCGGTGAACGTGGCCGGCGACCAGATCGAGCCCTTGCTGGCGGACAAATTCAATCTGCATTACACGGTGGAAGCGCTGATGCAGAAAGGCGTAACACCGCTGACCGAAACCGACCCGGCGCAGCAAGCGGTGCTGTTCACGCTGGAAACCGAACCGGGCTTCACGCGCCATTACCTCGGCTTCACCAATTTCTACGCGCTCACCCGCTACAACAAGAGCACCTTGTACGCGAGCGCCGTCGCCGGCTTGGCGGATCAGATCCGCAAGGCGTATACCGAGACCAAGGATTTGACGACGCCGCAGCCCAAAGTGGCCGCAAAGCGTAAATCGCACTGGTGAGCAGGTCGTTAAGCAGGGAACCGCAATGAGAACCTGGATTGGGGCGGGGCTGGCCGCCCTTACCCTTTTTAGCGCCTTGGCACACGGCGGCGAGCCAATCCGGGTCGGCCTGATCGCGTCAATTCCACCCTATGTGTATGCCAAGGAAGATCGCGGTATCGAGGTCGACCTGATCCGGGAGGCGCTACGCCGGAGCGGCTACGAAGCCAAAATGGTCTATACGCCGCTGGAACGGGTGATCTGGGGCTATCAGAATGGCCAGATCGATGCGGCCGGCACGATGGACGAATCATCCGGCTTGAAAGCGGCGTTCTCGGTGCCGTATATCGAATTCCAGCACGCGGCCTTCAGCCTGCAATCACGCAAACTGGAGCTGCGGAACATCGACGACCTACGCAATTACCGGATCGTCACTTTCCGCCGCGCCACCAACTTCCTCGGCCCGCGCTTTGCCGCAGCAGCCAACGCCAGCCCGGATTACCGCGAAGAAAACAACGACGTCGACTTGAACCGGCTGCTGTACAACGGCGTGGTGGATGTCACGGTCGGCGACGAGCGGATTTTCCGCGTCATCATGGCGCAGCTGCCGGAATCCGCTGCCCACCCGGTTCGCGTCCACCATATCTTCCCGCCCAAGCCCTACCGGGTAGCCTTCCGCGACCCGAAAGTGCGCGACGCCTTCGACAAAGCCATTACGCAAATGCGCCAGGACGGCAGCTATGCACGCATCCTGGCGCATTACCTGGATGCCGTGCCGCCGTTGAGTGAGTAGCAAACCACGGTTTGAAACATTGTAGGAGCGAGCTTGCTCGCGATGACTCCGGTGA
Source organism: Andreprevotia chitinilytica DSM 18519 (assembly GCF_000711875.1). Lineage (GTDB taxonomy): Bacteria > Pseudomonadota > Gammaproteobacteria > Burkholderiales > Chitinibacteraceae > Andreprevotia > Andreprevotia chitinilytica. Next base: position 101,979 of record NZ_JONM01000003.1, on the reverse strand, counting down.
AATCAATCCACCATTGCTATCGCGAGCAAGCTCGCTCCTACAGAAAATCGTGAAGTACGACTCACCCCTTCGCCAACGTCCGCTGCCGGCGCGATTCCGCCAGCACGATCCCCGTCGCCACCGACACATTCAGGCTTTCCACCGAACCGAACATCGGGATCGACACCAGCACATCGCAGTGCTCACGCGTCAGGCGGCGCATGCCCTCGCCTTCGCTGCCCAGCACCCAGGCAATCGGGCCAGCACCGCCGTCGAAGTGATGCAGATCGACGTGGGCATCGGCCGCTGTGCCGGCAATCCAGATTTCCCGCTCTTTCAGGTCACGCAACGTACGAGCCAGATTGGTGACCATCACATATGGCATCACCTCGGCCGCACCGCAGGCCACCTTGGAAACGGTGGCGTTGACGCCCACCGATTTGTCCTTTGGCGCGATCACTGCATGCACACCCATCGCATCGGCAACCCGCAAGCAAGCGCCGAGATTGTGCGGATCGGTAATGCCGTCGAGCACCAACAGGAAAGGCGGCTCGGTCAGGTCATCCAGCACGTCCTCGATGGCGATGTAGGATTTGCCGGCATCGATCAACGCCGCCACGCCCTGATGCTTGCCGCCAGCAGTCAGCCCATCCAGACGTTTTTCATCCACCAGCAACACCTTGGCACCCTGCGCCTCGGCCAGTTTCATCAACTCGCGCATGCGGTTGTCGAGCCGGCTGGCGTTCAGATACAGCTCGGTAATGCTGTCCGGAAAGCGCTTGAGGCGGGTGGAGACGGCATGGAAACCGTGGATGAGCTTGTTGTTTTGCATGGAAAATCTCGGACGAGTCAGGCGCGGGACGTTACCCGAGCGGCGCACGGGCGTCCAGCAACACCCGGACTAACTTATGGACAGATGTTGCTTGCCATACTTCAAAGTCATGGAAGACGCTGTTGTTCCCCCCTTTTTTGAAGGGGGGTTAGGGGGGATTTCTGCGGCATCTCAATTTGCAGCAACGTCTAAATCCCCCTCACTCCCCTATGCCTGGATGAATCAAAGATTCACACGGCACAAAAAGGGGGAGGCAAAAACCAGTGGCATTTGAAACAGACTTACTCCGCAAGATCGTGAACAGGCCTTAGCCCGGCGAATCCAGCGACTGTTGCGCCGGCGCCGCTGCCATCCGCTTCATCGCGACGTCGCTTGATTGCTGCGCCAGAGGTGGCACCGAGCGCGGCGGTTGATAAAAACAGAAGTTGTTCTTGCCACCCTGCTTGGCCTGATACATCGCCAGATCTGCGTGCTTGAGCAGCTCGACCGGATCATGCGCTGTCTGCGGATAGCGCCCGATGCCGATCGAGGCGCTGACCGACAGCGGCTGATCACGCAGCACCACCGGCTGCGCCAGATCAGTCAGCATGCGCTGCGCGATGCTGGCGAGTTCGTCGTCGTAACGGACATTTTCGACCAGCACCGTGAACTCATCGCCGCCCAAACGGGCGATCACATCACCCTCTTTCAAACCGTTGTTGAGCCGCAATGCGATCACCTTGAGCAGCTCGTCGCCCACATCATGGCCCAGCGTATCGTTGATCGGCTTGAAGCCATCCAGATCGATGAAGAACAGCGCCAGCTGGCGGTTTTCCTGCTCGGCCCGCTGCACGGCACGCACCAGCGCATCGTTCATCGCCGCCCGGTTGTGCAGCCCCGTCAGCGGGTCATGGCTGGCCATGAACAGCAAACGCTGCTCGGCTTCCTTGCGGCTGGTGTAGTCGGAAAACACGCCAACATAGTTGCTGATGTCGCCGTAGTCATCGCGCACCGCGCTGATCGACAGCCAAGCCGAATAGATATCACCGTTCTTGCGCCGATCCAGCGTTTCGCCCTGCCACATGCCGTGGATATCCAGCTGGGTCAGCACGTCCTGATTGAATTCACGCACCTTGCCGTGGGTATCGAAAATACGCGACACCCGGCCGATGGCCTTGGCCGCCGGGAAACCGGTGATGCGGCTGAACGCCGGATTGACCGCCACGATATTGGCGCTGGCATCGGTGATCACGATGCCTTCGCTGGCGTTGTCGAACACTTGCGCCGCCAGCTTCGCCGCCTTGCTGGCCTTCGCCTCTTCACGGCTGGATGCCGCCAGCAACAGGCCGGTAACGGCCACGCTCACCAGCAGCAAGAGGATGGAAAGCTCGACGATGCTCACGTAGCCACGGGCATTCACCGTCACCGCCGCCACCGCACCGGTCGTCAGCACCACCCAGCCATTGCCGATGTGCCCCAGGCGCAAGGCGGACCAGATGATGAGCGGAAACAGCAGGAACTGCAGATCGGCAAAGCCAAGGTCGATGCGACGGTAGATCAGTATCGAACTGGCGGCGGCCACCGCCACCACCAGCGTCAGCTCGATCACCCAGTTGGCGCGGATGCTTTGCCGCTCGGCGCGCAACGCCAAGCTCATCGGCACGATGGCGAGCATGCCGAGCGCATCGCCCAGCCACCACAGCAGCCATTGGTCGAAACCCGCGCCGATCAGCTCCGGCTTGAACAGCCGGAGCACAATACAGCCGCAAATCGCCGCCAGCCCGGCCCCCAGCAACGGGCCGGTGGCCACCAGCCGCATGCCGTCGCGCACCCGCAATTCGCCATCCGGCGCAAAGCCGGGCAACAGGCTCGCCACCAACAAGGGCTGCACCGTGGCGATCACCGTCAATTGCAGCACGGCCAGCGGCGGCAAGCCTTGCATGGCTGGCAGCAACCATGCCGTCGCCGCGATGACCGGCCAGCAGCGCGGCCCGATCAGCAGCATGCCGGCCAGCGCCACGCCTGCCGCTGGGGCAATGAGCGAGCTGTAGTGGTCTGGTGGCGCGATGTAGCGCGTCCCCCATTGGGCCAGCGCATACAAGACAGCCAGAGCGACCAGTTCGGGCCAGGATTGGCGTTTCACGTCAGTAAATATTCCAGAAAGAATATGAGCGGCTACTGCAAAAGAAATGGAAGAAAAACAAGCGCTCATGATTCTGTGCTTGAGGGGAAAAATCAACTGCCGATCAGCGCCTCGCAGACGGAAGACGAGCGGAGTTTTATCAGGCCGGCTGTTTGAAACGCGGCAGCTTGCGCGCAGATTGTTTGTAGCGGCCAGTTTGGGTTTGCTGTGCCGATCCGTTGTCACGCAACAGGCATCCGCCTCAGCAGCCATCGCCGGGATGTAGCAGCGGAGAGACCGACCGCGTCGTGATCCGACGGCTGGCGGGGCCGGACAAGCAAGCACATCCCGATCAGGCAGGGTCAGGAAGGCTTGAACCAATAGTCGGTGTTGTCCAGCGAGATAGGAATTTCAAGCAGCGGGTTTGCCAACTTGAGCAGATGGCGCGCCTTCAAATTGGCCCGGTTGAGCAACGCCCCATAGTATTGGAGAAATATCTTTTCAAACGAGCCATCCCGAATCGCGATTTTCAGACCTCGTTCAAGCGCACTGGCCAATACCGTATTTTCCTTGTTGACGAAGAAATACTCAGCGGTCGGATATTGAATGACCCAGTTATTCTCGACCACCAGATCATCAGTTGCATATTTATCAGCTTCGCCCCAGATTTCCCCTACCGAGCGCGGTATATAGTCAATGCGGCCGGACTGCAGCATCTTGAAGAGGCTTTCATAACTCGACACCCCCTGAACGGTAAAACCATTGCCTTGCAGGATCTTCATGTCCGGCCAGTCGTGCCCTTGCGCCGCGACCATCGCTTTGAGCTGATTCGGATCGGTGACACGATCAAATTTTTCCTGACTGCCTTTCCGGATCAAAAAGAGCCGCCAGCCCAACAAACCTTTATCGATCGGAATGCGGATCGGCATCAAGTCCGCCTCCCGTTGCTTCGATGTCATCGACCAGAAAACATCGACATCCATACCATGCGCAAGCTGAGTCAATGCTCTTTGCTGTTGCATCAAGAGTTTGCAAGGCTTCAATTCATAATCCATTCCTGATTTCTTTAATGCCAAATCCAATATCATGATTGGATACGTATTTCTCTGATCGTCTCCCATCTCTGACCGAGGATAGAAAACAATCATCCTCGCGGCATGACAGCCCGTCGCGATCAGAAATACGCACGCCACGGAGAGCACGACTTGTGCAGAACGTTGTCCGATTAGCATATGCCCTCCTTTACTTCGGAAATACCGCTATCAGCGCCGGTCGCTCGACCTGCAATACCTGCATTCCAAATCATCAAACACCATTAAATGGATTGATCTTCCATTCAAATAAGTGCACGCATCTTATTGGTTGCCGGAACGTACTATGAAATATAAGCATGCAAGGCGCTCCGTCAACGCTTGGCCGATCAACTGCAACACGAGCCGCCTTCTTACATATTTACTGACTATTGCGACACCCGCATTGCGATCGACGGCAAATCTTTGTCAGCAATAGCAACGAACACGCCTTATCCGGCAAACCTTGTCATTCCGTTGATTCATTTTTATATGTCATGGATATCGCCAAAATAATAAGTGAGCATATAAAAACCTAGCCATAGATTGGATATCTTCACTCGTCTATTTTCAATGAGCAGAAACCGACCATCGGCCTTTGCATTAAACACATCTTTCAAACCACGCAAGAAAACTCCAATTACGTCCATTCATCCACGTGGAGTTGATTAAGGAATTCTCCTGCCTAAATTTGGATCTCAATCCAATTAAAGGAAGACTTCACCGCGATCAAATATCGATTTCAATCAGACAATATCGACATTCGGATTACGCCGGGATATCGAACATACCGCTTGGAGAAGATCATGAAAAAAATGGCTGCAGATCCACATTGCGATCATGTCCGCCCCAATGGGCTGGCACGCGAATTACCCTTGTACCTGGCCCGGCTTGGCTTGGGGCTGGGGCTTGTCATGCTGGTTGGCGCGGGAGCGAGCCCGGCTGCGGAAACCACCAAGCCGCAACTCATCATGTTCTCCATTGATGATGGGGTGACGGCAGAAATGGCCGAATACACAGCGAAATTGCCCGTGCCCTGGACTTTTTTTGTCAGCTTCATTGATGGCAGTAACGCGAGCACGCCTGAGGAACGCAATAAGTTGCGGGCATGGCAATGTGTAGACAGCACTGGCAAGAAAAATGCGACGGCAGGCAACCCATGCATCGCTGAGCCAGACCTGATACTAAAAAAATATAATGAAGGAAATGAAATCGCATTGCATACGTATACGCACTATCATTTAGTGCAAAAGGATAAGGAGTATAAGGATGTCATATTTCCTGAAGAAATTACCGAGGAATTAACCTTAAACCTCCAAAACTTAACAAACAGCAAGGTACCTGCCTCCGCCATCAGGGGGTTCAGGGCGCCATATACGGAAGATCAGGTACAGGGAAGAGACTCTATTCCATCGAGGGATGAAGCATTGACGGCACTGCAGAAATTCTTCAACCTCCACGGCATTATCTATGAAAGCTCATTTTCGGAAATGCGAGGAGCACCCAGTAATCCGGCAGACCCTTCACCAAGGCAAGGGTTACGGGTGTGTGGCGAAACGAAAGAGAGCTATAACCTGAAGTGGTGCGATATACATAACAAGAGTGACTTTGACTGGCCAACTTACGGCTATCCCAAATATGCTACGGCGGATGATCCAGAAAAATCATGGCATATCTTGATGAATAAAGCATGGACTCCCCCTGAACACACGACGCCTGTTGCTGCATCCATGGATCAAGCCTGGACATATTGTTTCAATGATTGCAATAACGCGAAGCAAGTGCAGGATTTCTGGATGTTTCATTTTCTGAATCACTATAACAATGACAGAACGCCATTTGGTGTCCATATTCATCTAAGATCCTTGCATGGTGACAACAAAGATAGTGAATTTCAGTTGCAAGGGATGATCGATTTTGTCAAAGAAGTACAGAGCAAGTACCCTGATGCTTACTTTGTGACCGGAGGAGAAATTATCGATTATGCCAAATTGGCAACAAAGCCAACTACGATGGCAGAGTGGGATAAGATTTTTTACGAAACAAGGTATTGGAAGCTACATACCCGCCCAGCTCACGTCACAATGAAATCCGCCAAAAAATCAGCAAAATAACCAAACAAGCGGATGGCGCTATCCATATCTGATAATGGATAGCGCCGCTCTACTGGCTACACATAAAAGCTCAGAAGAATTCTATTTGCGACGGTTGAATTCACTTCGATGAATTAGAAGCGACCCCATGTCTTGCATGAAGCCTGGCTTTACAGCGTATACGCCAACCGCATCACGGTCACACCCGGACCAAGATGGCGTAACGACGGCATGACAATGGTGCAATTTTCGTAAGGGGTAACAATCTTCAGCGCGCGATCGCGAGCAATCACGGTGCCTGCACGCTCGATCAATGCCATGCCCCGGCAGTCTTCACTGAACTGGAAATCCATCGTGCCTGCCACGACCGGTTCCGTAACCCGGAAGAAGCGTTGCGCTACCGGTTCAGCGGGTAGCAGAAAGCCCGCCAGGTCGGCCACATCCAGCACGCCCGTCTTGATCAGGAAGCGGCCCGCGGCATCCAGCGCCACATCCCTGCTGCGCTTCGAGAAATGCTGCCCGGTCTCGATCAGCAAGGCATTCTTGGGGCTGGCCGGATCGCCAAAACCACCGTAGTCGCGCATCCGTTTGCCATTGGGATGGCCAGCATCGACGATCACGTGTTCGGGCACGCCGATCTCGGCGGCAAAGCGCATGGCATTGATATTGAATTTACATCGCAGCTTCGGATATCAATCCAATATTGCCGATAAATGCAAGCCGGCTCCGGAAACTAAAAAGCCAGCGCCTTTTCAAGCGCTGGCCCATTCCTGCCAAAAACCGACTACTTCCGGTCTTTTTCCTTTACCTTGAATTCCCTGAATTCCTTCGCCGATCCCCGCGCCATATTAATGGCACAGCGCCGCTCGTTCGCCAGAAAAATCCCCGTTTGGGTGAGTTGATACGCGGCGGAGCCAGGCGGCACGATGCGGGCGAGGATTTGGAACAGCCGGCCGAGTTCGTCCACGCAGTCCATGCCGTAGCTGGCGAAGTCTTCCGCCGTGCGGCCAATCGGACCGGAATCGGGAATGTAACGCGGGATTGGTGGTGCGGGCGTACCTTGAGGTGCGTTGGGCATGGGAGCCTCCTCTATTGCGGTTTCACACCGCCACTTCGTCGTCAAACGAAGGTGGCGGGCACAAGGCAAGGTTGACGAACCGGCATAGAGGAACCGGCGCACCCGAGGGTGCCCCTGCCAAGGCCCGCCAAAGAGGACGTACCAAGGGTATTGCGGACAATAAAAAACCGCTGAGCAGCGGTCGTCCGCCTCTATGTTCGGGTCGTCAAACCCGTGTGTTGCGTCGTCAAACACAACGCACAAAGTATTCCGTACCGGCTTGGGGCCGGTCAAGCCACGCAACCGTAGCAATCGACTAAACACTCCCCTCTCCCACGCGTGGGAGAGGGGCCGGGGGTGAGGGCTGCATCGCTGGCAGCTTCCTTTTCACCCCCCTCTCCCTAACCCTCTCCCGCAAGCGGGAGAGGGGACAACATGTGGGCGGATCACCCGTCACCCGCAAGCCGTATAATCGCGTCTTCGCCTCCTGCCAGCTCCCTGCCTCATGCCAGCCCTGCCCCGCTCCGGCGAACGCCTGCAACTTGCCCAACCGCACGGCTCTTACGATGCCCGTCTGCTCGCCGATTACAGCGATGCCGTCCGCCCGCTGCTGATCCTCACCGCCAGCGCGCAAGATGCGGCGCGGCTCAAGGATGAGATCGCCTTCTTCGCCCCCGGCAAAACCGTGCTGCAGCTGCCGGACTGGGAAACGCTGCCCTACGATCATTTCAGCCCGCATCAGGATTTGATCTCGGAGCGCCTGGCAACGCTGTGGCAAGTGCGCGAGCAAAAGGCCGACGTGATCCTGGTGCCGCTGCAGACGGCCATGAGCCGGCTGGCGCCGGTCGAGTTTCTGGCGGCCTATACCTTCTTCCTGAAAAAAGGCGAGAAATTCGACCCGGAAAAACTGCGTGCCGACTTGGCCTTTGCCGGCTACAGCCATGTCACACAGGTGTATAGCCCCGGCGAGTTCTCGATTCGCGGCGGTCTGGTCGATCTCTACCCGATGGGCAGCACGCTGCCGTACCGACTCGACCTGTTCGACGATGAAATCGAAACCATCCGCACCTTCGATGTCGATACCCAGCGCAGCCTCTACCCGGTGCCAGAAATCCGCCTGCTGCCGGCGCGCGAGTTTCCGCTGGATGATGGCGGGCGCACCAAGTTCCGCCAGCGTTTCCGCGAAGTGTTCGAGGGCGACCCAAGCAAGAGCCGCTTATATAAAGACCTGAGCGCCGGGGTGACGCCCGCTGGCGTCGAGTACTACCTGCCGTTGTTCTTCGATAGCACCGCAACGCTGCTCGACTATCTGCCCAAGGATGCGCTGGTCGTGCTGCATGGCGACGCCCATCTGGCCGCGCAACGCTTCTGGGCCGATACGCAAGACCGTTACCGCAACCTCGCCGGCGAGAAAGACCGGCCGATCCTGCAGCCAAAGGAAATCTACCTGCCGCCGGATGAGTTGTTCGCGGCGCTCAAGGCGTTCCGGCGTTTGGAAATTGCCGCTGGTGAAATCGGCCAGGCTTCCGAATCGCTCTCGACCGCCCCGCTCCCGCAACTGGATGTCGATCGCCGTGCCGAACACCCGATCCAGAAACTCACCGATTTCCTCGCCCGCCACAACAAAGCCGGCCATCGCGCCCTGATCTGTGCCGAAAGCCTCGGCCGGCGCGAGACGATGGCGCAGTTCTTTGCCGAATATGGCTTGAAACCGGAAGTCGTCGAAAACTGGGCTGATTTCGTTGCCAGCAAAGCGCCGGTGATGCTGGCCGCTGCACCGCTATACAACGGCTTCATCGAAACGGCCAACCAGACCGCCATCATCACCGAGGCCAGCCTCTACGCCACGGTGGCGCAGTCGCGCGGCAAGAAGCAGCAAAAGCGCAGCAATACGGATGCGATGCTGCGCGATCTTTCCGAACTGAAAATCGGCGACGCGGTGGTGCACGAAGCACACGGCATCGGCCGCTATCAGGGCCTCGTCTCGATGGATTTGGGCGAAGGCCCTACCGAGCTGCTGCTGATCGAATACGCCGGGGACGACAAGCTCTACGTGCCGGTGTCGCAACTGCATGTGATTTCGCGTTACTCCGGCGGTGCGGCCGATGCCGCGCCCATGCACAAGCTCGGCTCCGGCTCCGGCTCCTGGGATAAAGCCAAGCGCAAAGCCGCCGAACAAGTGCGGGATACTGCCGCCGAACTGCTCAACCTCTACGCCCGCCGCGCCGCCCGCAAAGGCCACGCCTTCGAATGGAGCCATCACGATTACGAAGCCTTTGCCGCCGGCTTTGGCTTTGATGAAACCGCCGATCAAGCCGCTGCCATCGAAGCGGTGCTGGTCGACATGCGCATCGACCGGCCGATGGATCGGCTGGTCTGTGGCGACGTAGGCTTTGGCAAAACCGAAGTCGCCTTGCGCGCCGCCTTCGCCGCCGTGGTCGGTGGCAAACAGGTCGCTGTGCTGGTGCCGACCACCTTGCTGGCCGAACAACACTTCCAGACCTTCACCGACCGCTTCTCGGATTGGCCGATCAAGATCGTCGAGCTGTCGCGCTTCCGCTCGCCCAAGGAAGTCGCCGCCGCAATGAAGGGCTTGGCGGATGGCACGGTCGATATCGTCATCGGCACGCACAAGCTGGTGCAACCGGATGTGCAGTTCAGCAAGCTCGGCCTCGTCATCATCGATGAGGAACACCGCTTTGGCGTGCGCCAGAAAGAACAGCTGAAAGCACTGCGCGCCGATGTGGATGTGCTGACGCTCACCGCCACACCGATCCCGCGCACGCTGGCGATGTCGCTCGAAGGCCTGCGCGATTTCTCGGTGATCGCCACCGCGCCATCCAAGCGGCTGGCGGTCAAGACCTTCGTCGCCAAATTCTCGGACGGCATCATTCGCGAAGCGGCGCTGCGCGAACTCAAGCGCGGCGGGCAGGTGTTCTTCCTGCACAACGAAGTCGACACCATCGAGAACATGCGCGAGAAACTCACCGCGCTGCTGCCCGAAGCCCGCATCGGCGTCGCCCACGGCCAGATGCGCGAGCGCGAGCTCGAACACGTGATGCGGGATTTCAACCAGCAGCGCTTCAACGTGCTGTTGTGCACCACCATCATCGAAACCGGTATCGACATCCCCAACGCCAACACCATCCTGATGAACCGGGCCGACAAGTTCGGTCTGGCGCAGCTGCACCAGATGCGTGGCCGCGTCGGCCGCTCGCACCATCAGGCGTATGCGTATCTGCTGGTGCCGGATGTGCAAGGCATGACGGCGGACGCGAAAAAGCGGCTGGAAGCGATCCAGCAGATGGAAGAACTCGGCGCGGGTTTCTACCTCGCCATGCACGATCTGGAAATCCGCGGCGCGGGCGAAGTGCTGGGCGATTCGCAATCGGGCGAGATGCAGGAAATCGGCTTCTCGCTGTACTCGCAAATGCTCAGCGAAGCGGTCAAGGCGCTCAAGAAAGGCAAGGAGCCGGATCTGAGCCAGCCGCTGGGCGTCACCACTGAAATCAATCTGCACTCCCCGGCGCTGCTGCCGGAAAGTTATTGCCCGGATGTGCACGAGCGGCTGAGCCTGTACAAGCGCCTCGCCAACTGCGATACGCCGGAAGAGCTGGACGACATGCAGCAAGAGCTGATCGACCGCTTCGGCCTCTTGCCCGACGCCGCCCGCGTGCTGCTCGATTGCCACAAGCTGCGGATGCTCGCCAAACCGGCCGGCATCGCCAAGATCGACGCCGCCGATTCCGCCATCGTGATCACCTTTGCCAAGAACACCGTGGTCGAGCCGTTCAAGATCATTCAGCTGGTGCAGTCGAAGAAGAACTACAAGATGGTGCCGCCGGATCGGCTGCGCATCGATGGCAACTGGCCGGAGGCGGTGCTGCGGGCGGTGCGGGTGAAGGAGTTGCTGGGGGAGTTGGGGTAGGTTTTGCTTGGGGGTTCACGCTCCGCCGAACGGCGCCCTCACCCCTAGCCCCTCTCCCGTAAACGGGCGAGGGGAACCGACTCCCTTGATTCGATGCAGACTACTCCGATCAATTGGCGCAAATGCTATGGAAACAGCGGGCTCTAGCTCCCCTCGCCCACCCGTGGGAGAGGGGCTGGGGGTGAGGGCTCGCCATGCTCGTCCCTACACTGACTGCCATTATCAATCGCCAAGTGAAACCAACTTCCTAGATTCGACGCAGGCTACTCCGGCCAATTGGCGCAAATGCTATGGAAACAGCGGGCTCTAGCTCCCCTTGCCCACTTGTGGGAGAGGGGCTGGGGGTGAGGGCTTGCCATGCTCGTCCTTACACTGACTGCCATTATCAATCGCCAAGTGAAACCAACTTCCTAGATTCGATGCAAACTACTCCGATCAATTGGCGCAAATGCTACGGAAACAGCGGGCTCTAGCTCCCCTCGCCCACTTGTGGGAGAAGGGCTGGGGGTGAGGGCTTGCCATGTTCATCCACACACTGACCGCCATTATCAATCGTTCCGTGATTTTCCATCCGCTACGACTCTCCCAGACAACGCCCCGCCAAATCTTCCAACACAGCGGGGAGCGACTCAATAACCTGGTTGTTCCAATAGCGGATCACTAGAAACCCCTGTCCCTTCAGCCATTGGTCACGCCGTTGGTCATAACGAACCTGAGCGGCATGCTGTCCACCATCCAATTCAACGATCAGTTGTTTTTCCAGGCAAACGAAGTCGACGATATAAGGGCCGAGGGCGTGCTGGCGCTTGAACTTAAGCCCAAAGAAACGACGCGAACGCAAGTGATACCAGAAGATGGATTCAGCATCGGTCTGGTTTTGCCGGAGGGATCCGGCGAAGTTACGCTGGCGCTGCGGGGTAAACATTGCGGGTATCTCCTTGCATAAAGCCCTTACCTCCAGCCCCTCTCCCACTGTCGCCCAGCAAGGCAAATATCTTTGGCACACGATGGAGAGTTCAGCAGCGACAAGCGGCCAAGAAGGGACGGCAACAGCACTCGCACAGTTCCCCGTTTCGCTCATTCAGAGAAAAGAGGCTTCGCATGGCGGACAGTTCAGCCGCATGAATCCGGCTGACGGTTCAATCCCATGCACCAGCGAAATCCCCGGTAAAATCCGCCCGATATCGATCAACCGCAAGCCTTCCCCGACTGGACCCCACATGAGCCACACCCCGCTGACCGACGACGAACTCGAATTCCTCGACACTTTCCTGATGTCCCCGCGTACGCCGGACGAGACGATGGACCTGGAAATGCTCGACGGTTTCCTCGTCGCGCTCGCCATCGGCCCGGAAGAAATCGGTGAGGAAGAATGGCTGCCGCAGGTGTTCGCCGGCCAGACACCCGAATTCTCCGATCAGAAAGAAGCCGATGAAGTCCTCGACCTGATCCGTCGCCACGCCGCCACCGTCACCACTGCATTTGCCCCCAAGCATCGCGAAAATGTTGGCGAGGAGCCGCTGTATTACCCGGTGATTCTCGAAGACGAAGGCATGGACGAAAAGTGGCGCGAGACGCTGGGTGCCTATTGGGCGTCCGGTTTCCGCATCGGCATTCTGGCGCGCGAAGACCTGTGGCAAGCGGCGCTGGATGAGGATGACGATTTCTTCGAAGTGATCGCCGATATCCTCACGCTGGAAGCCGGCCATCACCCGGAAGACGAAACCCAACTGCTCGATATTGCCGGCCGCGAAGAGCGCTTGTCCGAACTGCCGTGGCTGGTGGAGGACGTGATGTTCTTCTGGCTGGAGCGCCGCTTCGGCAAGGTCGAAACGGTGAAGCGCGATGAGCCCAAGGTTGGCCGTAACGACCCCTGCCCGTGTGGCTCGGGCAAGAAATACAAGAAGTGCCACGGGGCGTGATCACTGCATCGCCTGAAAACAAAGCGGCCCATTTCGGGCCGTTTTTGTTTTTTCTCCCCTCGCCCATTTTATGGGAGAGGGGCTGGGGGAGAGGGTCGGACCACGAGCAGCTTCCTGCGCAGGCACCCTCTCCCTAGCCCTCTCCCGCAAGCGGGAGAGGGAACTTGTCACCGATGCGCTCCAACTCACTCCCCACCATTCGCCTGCGCCGCCAGCTCCAGATGCGCAGTCGCATGAGCAGCATGAGCCCGCCGTAGCGTGATAAAGGAAATCAGCCCAGCCGTCGCGGTCAATGCAGCCAGCGCGAGTGTCATATGGTGGAACGCCTTGCCATAGATTTGCAGCCAGTCCGCCGTGCCAACCTCAGGCAGGATGCGATGCGCTTGCGACACATCCCCGGCAGCCAGTGCGTTCGCAATAGACACGGCCGGTACGCCAGCGCCGAACTGCTGACCAAGGCCCGCTTGCAGCAACTCCACCAGAATGATCCCTGCAACGGCCAGCGCCAGTGATTCGCCCGCCACCCGCGTTGTCGCAAAGAAACCGGTCGCCATACCGGCGCGTTCTTTGGCCACCACGCTGATCGCCAGATCATCCATCAATCCCCACGGCAAGCCAGCGCCGACGCCGATCAGGAACAGCGGTGCGACGAAATCAACGGCCGGTGCTCCGGGCGCAATCGTTGCCAGCCACAACAGCGATACCGTCGAGATACCAAAACCGACCACGCACAAGGTACTCGCCGCCAGCCAGCGGGTGAGCAGCGCGCCAATGAACGGCACGAACAGCATTGGAGCGGACAGCGGGATCATCATCATGCCGGCACGCACCGGGTCATACCCTTCGATGCCAATGAAGCGCACCGGCAGGATGATCAGCGGCACCACGTAGCTGAACGCGGTTCCCAGCGGCAATGCCTGCGCGCCAAGAAAGCGCCGGTTGCGGAACAGATTCAAGTCGAGCATCGAACGCGGATGCAAGCGTTCCACCTGAATGAATGCCGCCAGAAACACGGCGGAACTCACCAACAAGCCAATCACCAAGGCGCTGCCCCAGCCCAACTGCGGGCCTTGCATGATGCCGAGCGTGAACAGCAGCAAAGTAGCGGAGAACGTGATCGTTCCCCATACATCGACGCCCTTGGCACCGGGATCGCGCGATTCGTGCATGCGTGGCACGCCGAACACCAGCACCATTACGCTGATCACCACATTGGTCAGGAAGATGCTGCGCCAGCCAAAGTGCTCGATCAAAAAACCCGCCCACACCGGGCCAAGCGCCAGCCCGATCCCGAAGCTGGTGCCGAGCAAGCTATAGGCGTGCGTGCGCTGTTTGCCATCGAATTCATGTGCCAGCGACGAAGCACCACCCGCCATCGCCGTTGCCGCCGCCATGCCCTGCAGTGCGCGCAGGACAATGAGTGATGGCAGATTCGGCGCCAAACCCTGCAACAAGGACAACACGCCGAATACGATGATGCCGTTGCGGAACACCAGCTTGCGGCCGAAGCGATCCGCCAGCGCGCCGGCCGCCATCACGGCACTCCCGAAGCTAAGAATGAAACCGTTGACGACCCAGGCGAGCGCGACGGTACTACCGCCCAAGTCCTTGCTGATGGCCGGCAGCGCAATGCCGGGCGCGGTAAAGCTGAGTGGCATCATCATGCCGGCGAGGCAGACGGCAGCCAGAACCAGCCACTTGCCGTTGGGATGGGAATGAGCAGAAGTCATCGGGATCTCCGGTGAATTTGAATGCATTAAAAAACGCAGCTGGATGGCCGCGCCTTATATTTGTATTGATCGACACAAATATGATCGAGGCATTCAAATCTGTCTGTCAATACATTTCTGTTATGATCATTACAGAATTGTGCTTACGCACATTCAGCTGCAATTACGTTTGACGTAACCAACTGCTTTTAAAAGATTTTCAGAGAGATCAACGCAATGGCTGAACGAGGCCGCCCGCGCTGCTTCGACCGCGATCAAGCACTGCGCCGGGCCATGGAAGTGTTCTGGAAGCACGGCTATGAAGGGTCGTCACTGGCCTGTCTGACCGAGGCGATGCAGATCAACTCGCCCAGCCTCTATGCCACGTTTGGCTCCAAGGAGGCGCTTTACAAGGAAGCGCTCGATCTGTACGACAGCGAAGCAGGTGCGGTCATCAACGCCGTGCTGAACGGCGAACCCCGTGCGCGTGACGCCATTGCCGCCATGTTGAGCGCCACTGCGCAGTGCGTTTCCAACCCCGATCAGCCTGCCGGCTGCATGGTGCTGATCTCCGCCTTGAACTGCACACCGGAAAACGCCTGCGTCTGGCAGCACCTGCATGAACGTCGCGAACGCGCTGTGGGCCTGCTGCGTGCACGGTTGGAGCGCGGCGTGGCGGATGGCGATATCCCGGCATCGGTGGATTTGCAGATGCTGACTGCGTTCTACATCGGCATCCGCCAAGGCATGGCAATGCAAGCGCTCGACGGCGCCAGCCGCGAGGTATTGGCCAGCATGGCGGCGGCGGCCATGACGGCATGGAATGCCCTGGTGCCTGCACCCGTGCAGTCCGTCAGCCAAGGCACTTGATACCCAGGCGAGCGATCACTGATCGCCTCAGCGACCTTACACACACTCGCGATGCTGTCAGCAAACCTCATTACCGTCATCTGCCCCCGCACTGAGCGCCCACCGAGTAATAACAAGCCACCTCACGCTTGCCGGACTCGATTCCGCTTTTCTACGACTTGCCCTTTTTCTGGCGATGAACGGCGCATTTTCACAACCGCTCATCAGCTGACACCGCGCCCAGCCTCATTTGTCAGAAAGGCCACAAGGCAGTCTGGCTCAATGTTTCAATTCAAATTTTGTTCGCACATTAACTATTAATGAAATTATGAATACGATCAAAATAACAATTAATTATATAATAAGATGATTATTTTTTATTAGTATGACAAAAACAATCAGTTATGTACTTACAAACCCGCAATAAGTGTTGTCAATTGGAGAATATTCATGACAGGAAATGCACTTGTTCGCGCGGTAGAAACCAGCCGTGAGCGACCCCAGGCGTTAGCGCAGCCTTTGACTGGCGGCGACAACACCACCGCCAATATCCATTGGCATTTAGGGCGAATCACCGCGGCAGCCCGGGCCCGCCAGTTTGCTCACAGCCCAACCACGGTCTGGCTCACCGGCTTGAGCGGCGCGGGCAAATCGACGATTGCCTACCAGCTGGAAGAAGCGCTGATCAGCGACGGGCATCCTTGCTACGTGCTCGATGGCGACAATATCCGGCACTGTCTGAACCGGGATCTGGGCTTTTCCGAAGCGGATCGCACCGAGAACATTCGGAGCGCCGCGGAAGTTGCCCGACTAATGAACGATGCCGGCCTGATCGTCATCACGGCATTCATCTCCCCCCACCGCGATGATCGAGCCATGGCGCGCGACATCATTGGCGAGCAACGCTTCATCGAAGTCCACGTCAGCACCCCGGTGCAGGTGTGTGAAGCGCGTGATCCAAAGGGTCTCTACGCCAAGGCGCGTAGCGGGCAGATCAAGGCGTTCACCGGCATCTCCGCGCCTTATGAAGCGCCACATAACCCGGCGCTGACGCTCGATCTGGACGCATTGCCGCTCACTGCGGCGACCACCGTCCTCTACGACCACCTCGCGCAACACTTCGACTAGGCCACGGCGATGGACCGGGTAATGGCGTTGCGTGACGCCCCAAATCACCTCGCGTACGACGTCTTCAACGGCGATGCCGATGGCATTTGCGCGCTGCACCAGCTGCGGCTCGCCGATCCGTGCGACGCGCAGCTGATCACCGGCGTCAAACGCGATATCGAGTTGCTGCAACGCGTGCCGCCAGCGGCGGATATCGATGTGGTTGCGCTCGATATCTCGCTCGACGTCAACGTCTTGCCACTCCAGCGCTTGCTGGATGCCGGCGCACGTGTCCGCTACTTCGATCACCATTCGGCGCAGCAGGCGTTTGCCCACCCGCAGTTGCAATGGGTCTGGAATGACGCGCCGGACGTGTGCACCAGCCTGCTGGTCGATCGCCATCTGCAAGGTCGCTTCCGACCTTGGGCGATCGTCGCGGCTTTCGGCGACAACCTCGCCGCGCCCGCACGCGCCCTTGCGAGCGAAATCGGTCTTGATGAAAAAGACACGCATGCGCTGGACGAATTGGGGCGGATGCTCAATTACAACGCCTATGGCGATTGTGTGGACGTGTTGCATGTCGCGCCGGACGTGCTGTACCGGGCGGTACACCAGTTTGCCGATCCGTTCGATTTCATCGGCAGCTCGCCACTGTATCGCCTGCTCGTCGACGGTTACCGCGACGATGCCGCTCGCATCGAGCAACTTGCCCCGCACATGCAATGGGCCGGCGGCGCGATCTATCTGCTGCCGAGCGCCAGCTGGGCACGGCGGATATCGGGCCAGTTCGCCAACCAGCTGGCCGGACAACACCCCGCGCATTCATTTGCCGTACTGACCGAAAACACCGATGGCTCATTCGTTGCCAGTGTCCGTTCGGGCCAGCCGACCACCCATGCCGCGAATGGCTTGTGTGAGCGATTCACCAGCGGCGGCGGCAGAAAGGCGGCGGCGGGCATCAACCATTTGCCCGCCGCCGACGTGCCCCACTTCATTGACACGTTCGCGGATTACTTCGCCATGAGCGGACATCGCACCCTGGCCTGACGACCCAGATCAACACCACTCAAGCGCGCTCATCCGAAATTCCCTTCACAGGAGCCAGGTCATGAATGCCAACGTAGAACGAAATAGCGCCACCACCCGGCCACGCCCGATCCTGATGATTCCCCTGCGACGTTGTGGCAGTCATGCCTTGCGCTTGCGGCTCAACTTCAGCGATCAGTTTCACTCACCCTATCCGCTGCATATCGTCGACTTCATGCCGCTGGTGCCGCTGTATGGCGACCTCGCCGATGATCGCGCCTATTTCCGCATGGTGGTCGATGTGGTCGGCTTGCAGGCGGCCAGTATGGTCAAGTGGTCTGGCGCGGTGTTCGATCCGGTCGACATCTTCGAGGCAATCCGCGATGAGCCGCGCAGTGTGCATCGCATCGTGTGGGAATTGCTGCTGCGGGCGGGCGAGCAACATGGCGCTCGCGTCGTCATGGATAAATCACTCGACAGTGTGCATTACGCCGACGAGCTGATGACGCTGTTCCCCGAGATGCTATTCCTGAACGTGGTGCGTGATCCGCGAGCACAAGTCGCCTCGATGAACAAAGCCATCATCCACGACTTCGACACCACCCTGAATGCACGCACGCTGGCCGCCGCCCACCGCGCCGCGCGTTCGCTGATTGCGCAGCATCCGGAGCGGGTGCTGACGATCCGCTATGAGGATTTCCTCGCCAACCAGGAACAGACGCTGCGCCAGATCTGCGCCTTTTTCGAAATCGACTATCTGCCGCAAATGCTCGACATCTCACGCTCGGCCGAGGCGCAGCAAATCTCCCAGCTGTCTGCGTTGTGGGCCTCCAACTGTTTCTCGCCCATCGCGGCGAACATCGACAAGTTCAAGCAGCAGTTGACGCTGGACGAGATCGAAACCATCGAAACGACGGCGCAGGAATACATGCAGCTTTACGGCTACGAGACCATGACCGATGCCAATGCGTTGATCGATGAGGCCGCTCTGACGGCGGCGCGCGAACGCTCGGAAATCCGCAAGCAAGCGGCGTGGCGCGAACTGGAGCAAACAAATTTCCGCGACTACGCGTTGCGCAAATTCCGGGCGGATTACCTCGCGACGGTGAAGCAACGGCTGGAACTGGCAGCGCCAATGCCGATAGCCAAAGGGGCGGTCTACAAGCTGGATGAGTTGAAGAATGCGGTGTTTGAAGTTTCCGACTAGGCGCTTTGTCTAAAAAACGGTTCAAAGGCTCGCGAACTATTTGCGGAAGCGCAGCAGGTTTCCACTTCCCCCTTCTTGAAGGGGGATTGAGGGGGATTTCGACATCGTTGCAAATTGAGATACCGCAGAAATCCCCCCTAGCCCCCCTTCAAAAAGGGGGGAACGAAAACATTCGCTGAGATTTGCAAGGACAGGCGCACCAAATTCAGTCGGCGGGTGCTTCCCCGCAAGGACAAACCAACATGCTCACGCACCTCTCATGGCTAGGCACCCAGCTGCCCCTCGCCGGCATGTCCGGTCTGTCGATCGGTTTCCTGCTCGGTCTGGTCGGCGGGGGTGGGGGCATTCTGGCCGTGCCGCTGTTGCTGTATGTGGTCAAGGTCAACGACCCGCACTTGGCCATCGGCACGGCTGCGCTGGCCGTCGCGTCGACCGCGCTGATCAACCTTGCCGGATATGCGCGGGCTGGACTGGTGCGCTGGCGTATCGCATCGGCATTCGCGGTTGCTGGCGTGGCCGGTGCATTTGCCGGTTCGACACTCGCCCTGCTGATCGATGGACAAGCGCTGATGTTGTTTCTGGCCGTGTTGATGTTGTGCGTGGCGGCATTGATGCTTGGCGAGTTGCGCCCCAGCCACGCGCAGCATCAGCCATCCGCGAACGCAAGTTCCTCCACTCAATTCGCCACTGCCGGCGCGGGGCTGGCCATCGGCGGCGTATCGGGCTTCTTCGGCATTGGCGGCGGCTTTCTGATCGTGCCGGCGCTGCATTTCATCACGCGACTATCGACGCTGGAAGCCATCGCGTCGTCACTGTTGTCTGTCGCCGCGTTCGGTGCCACCACCGCCGTCAATTACGCCATCGTCGGCAAGATCAGCGTGCCCTTGTCGCTGGCATTGGTCGGCGGCGGCATCATTGGCGGGACACTGGGCCGGCAGGCGGCAAAAGCGTTGGCGCGCAAGAAAGGCGTGCTCAATGCACTGTTCGCGGCCTTGCTGGTGCTGGTTGCGGGGTATGTTGCGTATCGGAGTAACGCTGGTTAGGTGCCGTTGGCGTAACGCATCTTGCGCAATTTGTAGGAGCGAGCTTGCCCGCGATCGCAGTGGGTCATCCGTCGCTGCCATCGCGAGCAAGCTCGCTCCTACAGGTTCATCGACCTCCCACCCGCAAAGCCACATAAAACCGTAGCCCGGACGGCTTGACCAGCCGGGATCTTTTTCACCGTCAGCCCCGGCCGGCAAGCCGTCCGGGCTACCTGAATGCACGCTGCTCGCCCCCGCGGTTTCAAACCTGTTTCATTGCACCAATCCCCCAACTGTAGTCAGAAAATTGTTCCCGACATATTTACAACCGGTAAGAATTGCCCCATATTAATAATGAGAACAATTCCTATTAACTAAAAATCGGATCGAATGTATGTCCCGCGCCTTACCCCCTTTGCGCCCGCTCGCCCTGCTGATCGCCACTGCTTTGGCGACCCAATTCGCCCACGCAGCGGACACCGAACTTGAAACCGTCACCATCCAGACCAGCCGCCCGACACTCTACAAAGTGCCTGATGTGAACGTCGGCGCACTGGGCGCGAAAGACCCGCTGGATGTACCGCTGTCGATCCAGTCCTACCCGGCTGAGCTCATCGCCAACCAGGCCGCGCACACGCTGACGGACGTGACCAAGAACGATGCCTCGGTGCAGAACGCCTCGGTCGGTGGTGCATTCGATAACGTCAACATTCGTGGCTTCGGAGTGGATTGGGCCAATACGCTGCGCCGCGATGGCCTGTCGCTCAGCCCGTATATGGATGTGCCGCTGGAAAACATCGAACGCATCGACGTTTTGAAAGGCCCGTCCGGCTTCCTGTATGGCGTGAATGCGCCGGGCGGCACCATCAATTACATCCTCAAGCGCCCGACGGCCGAGCGCTTTGCCAGCGGCAAGATCGAGCTGTCCGATCATGACGGTTACTACGCCAGCGCCGATCTTGGCGGCCCGATCGGGGATGGTCGCGTGGGCTATCGCCTCAACGTGGCCGGCCAGAAGCTCGGCGACTTCAACAACAACGGCGACTTCACCCGCAAGTTCGTCTCCGGCGCGATCGACTGGCAACTGACCGAAGATGCCCTGCTGCGCTTCGATGCCGATTACCAGCACAAGAACCTCGCCGCCCAACCGCTGCTGGGCACGCAAAGCGACGGCAGCCTACCGCCGGTGGTCGACCCGCGCACCTTGCTGGGCCAGCCGTGGCTGCGCTACGAAACCGATACCTACAACATCGGCAGCCGCTTCGAATACCGCATCAACCCGAACTGGCGCTTCACCGCGCAGCTCGGTTATTCATCCAACACCCGCACCGCCGCCTTCCCGGATATCTACACCGTGACGGCCAACGGCAACATCACTTCCGGCGATATCTACCTCTCGCCGGATCAAACGTTCAAGACGCTCTCCGGCAATGCCTTCGTCTCCGGCGACTTCACCACCGGCGCGTTGAAACACCAGCTCGTCACCGGCGTGTCGATGCGTAATTACGAAGCGCACGACGGCGGCTTTGCCGTGCTGCCGATCACGGTCGGCAACATCTTCAACCCGGTGTATACCGCCCAGCCGGCCAACATCGCCTACCCGGCCAAGAACACGACCGAAAACCGCCAGCCCAGCGTGTTCGTGAGTGACATGGTGCAGCTGTCCGCCAATTGGGAAGCCATGCTCGGTCTGCGCCACATCCGCTATCGCAACGACTTCACCCGTGCCAGCACCGGCGTGACGCAGACCTACGAGCAGAACGTCACCGTGCCGTCGGCCGGACTGATCTACAAACCGACGCAAAACATCTCGACCTATGTGAGCTACAGCGAAGGCTTCGAGCAAGGCGGCGTCGCGCCGTTCGGCACCACCAACGAAGGCGAATGGCAAAAGCCGATCAAGAGCCAGCAGTGGGAGCTGGGTGCGAAGGCCGAGCTGGACCAACGCCTGTCCGTGTCTGCCGCGCTGTTCCAGATCCAGAAATCGCTGGAATACGTCAACAGCGCCAAGCGCTACGTGCAAGACGGTGAACAGCGCCATCGCGGGCTGGAGCTGAACGCACGCGGTCAGCTGAGCGACAACCTGTATGCGGTCAGCAGCGTGGCCTTCATCGATGCCAAGCAACTCGATACCGGCAATGCCGCCACCACCGGCAAACGCGCCGCCAACGTACCGCGCTTCCAGGCCAATACCTTCCTCGATTACCGCATCCCGGCCGTACGCGGCCTGAGCGTCAACGGTGGCGTGTACTACGTCGGCGAACGCGAGCTGGATGCGCAAAACACCGTCAGCCTGCCCGCCTACACCCGCTTCGACGTGGGTGCGCGCTATGTGACCGGCATCGGCAAGACCGTGACGACCTGGCGCTTCAACATCGAGAACCTGACCGACAAACGCTACTGGGCCGCCGCCAGCTACAACAGCGTGTGGATCGGCAAATCGCGGACTTATACGGTGTCGGCGCAGGTGGATTTGTAGGCCCCGACCACTACTGCGCTCCCCTCGCCCTCGCGTGCAAGGCTTCAGCCTTGCCCAGCTATTAGTGGGAGAGGGGCTGGGGGTGAGGGTGCATGCCAAGTGCAGAGTCCTTATAAGCACCCTCACCCTAACCCTCTCCCACAAGTGGGAGAGGGGACTAAAACCCTTAAGTCACATTTGAAGCAGCCCTAACCCACCCATGCCCCCACGCCACGTCCCGCCCCCCTGTTTGCCGTGCGGCCATCCCGGCCGCTGACTGAAGAGGGATTCGTCATGGAACTGATCGCCGAGCACCCCGCTGCGGCAGGTCTGGTCAAGCAGCGCACGCTGTACGACCACCACCTGACCGCGCACGAGATCGACGGGCTGGATACCACCGCGGCGCTGTTGCGCGCCCGTTTCGATAGCGTGGAAACACCCGAATTCGCCGCAGCGTGCGCCCTGGCCGCGCACGATCTGCCGTACAGCCTGCGCGAGCTGGCTTACCGTTTCAAACAACTGGAACTGCCGTGCGGCGTAGTGCGCTTGCGCGGTATCCCGGTCGACGACACCAACATCGGCCCCAGCCCGGCGCATTGGGATGCCGCCTGGGTCAACCCGCCGTCGTTGCTGGAAGAGATTCGCCAATGCCTGCTCACCGCCTTGCTGGGCGATCTGTTCGGCTGGCGCACGCAGGAAAACGGCCGCTTTCTGCGCCATATCGTGCCGGTCAAGAAAGATGCCGGCGAACAACTGGGTGGCAGCAGCAAGGTGACGCTGGTGTGGCACAACGAAGAAGCCTTCCACCAGTACCGCTGCGATTTCCTCTCCATCATGTGTTACCGCAACGAGGAAGCGGCCGAGACGCTGCTGTGCTGCATCGACGATATCGATATCCCCGATGCGCAATGGCAAGTGCTCTCCGCCCCGCGCTTCCAGATCCTGCCGGATACCTCGCACCTGCCGGAGCAAAACGTCAGCTCGCATTGGCGGCTAGATGACGGCGCGTTCGCCCGCATCCGCCAGATGCACCTCGACCCGCAACCGGTGCCGGTGCTGACCGGGGCTCGCAACCGGCCGTTCATTCAGGTCGACGAGGCTTATATGCGTGCCCGCGCTGGCGATACCGAAGCCGCCGATGCGCTGGCGTGGCTGATCGATGCCTTCTATCAGCAGCGCAGCAGCGTCGTCATGCAACCGGGCGATCTGATCTGGGTGGACAACAAACGCACCGTGCACGGCCGTGCCATCTACCAGCCCAATTACGGCCCGCGCCAACGCTGGCTGCGCCGCGTCAACGTCCACGCCAACCTGCGCGACACCCTGCCGTTCCGGCAAGGCCCACGCCACCGCGAAATCCTCTGAGGCCCTCCACCATGACCACCACCCCCAAGAATCTGCTGGTGCTCGACCGCGCCGCATTGGCGCAAGCGAGCTGGAGCCCGGCCGAAGTGATCGGCGTGATCGAATCCGCCTACAAGGCGCTCGGCGAAGGTCGTTCGGACAACCCCGGCAAGCTGATGAGCAAGGCCGCCGACGGTCATTCCGTCGCCTATGCCATGCTCGGCCGCGATGGCGGCAACGGCACGGTCGGCTTCAAGACTTCGTACAAATATGACCCCGCGCACGACCGCGCTAACCAGCACTACTACACCACGCTCACGCTGTACGACGACCAGACCGGCCTGCCGCTGGCACTGATGGATTGCAGCCTGGTCGGCGCATTGCGCACTCCGGCCGTATCCGCGCTGCTGGCCCGCGCCACCGCGCCGCATGCCCGCACCGCCCTCATCGTCGGCACCGGCACGCAGGGTCGCTACGCATTGCCTTTCCTGCTCGCCGCCCTGCCCAAACTGGAACGGTTGATCGTGCACGGCCATCACCCGGATGGCATCGCCGCCGTGCGCGAAATGCTGCAAACCCACTGCCCCGGCCGCAGCATCGAACTCTCTCGCGACGTGCACGCTGCCGCCCGCGAAGCCGATCTGATCCTCGGCGTGGCCGGCCCCGGCTGCAAGGATTCGGTGCAGATCGGCGATACCGCTCCGGGCTCGACCACCATTCTGGTTGGCTACGGGCTGGATGCCGGCTTGCTGCACAAAGCCGATTACCGCATTGCCACCAATGAAGAGCAGATGCGCACCACCGGCGTCGATCTGGTCGATGCCAACGGCCAGCTGCCGCCGGTCGATGCCGAATTGCCGGACATCCTGCTCGGCCGCAAACCAGCCCGCCGCAATCCCGAAGAACGCGTGTTCGCCTACAACAGCGGCATGGTCATCACCGATCTGGCACTGGGCCGACTGCTGGCCGAACGGGCGCGGGCGCAAGGCTTGGGACGGGAGGTCACGCTATGGTAAGCGCCGCCGTGATGGATAACGCCGCGCCGGTTCGCGACAAAACCACGCTGTCCCTGCCCGCTTATTGGCACCCCGATTTGCTCGGTTTCATCAAGCAGCCACTGCTGCGCGAACTGGTCGAAGGCTTTGCCGGGCCACTGCATCTGGTCTTCCCGACCCGGTTTGCCGACAACGTGCGCGCCTTCCAGTCCGCGTTGAGCGCAGCCGGCGTCAATGGCCAGATCCTGTTCGCCAAGAAGGCCAACAAGGCACGTTGCTTTGCCGCTGCTGCAGCGGACTTGGGCATCGGCATCGATGTCGCCAGCGCTGGCGAATTGCGCGAGGCCGTCGGAGCGGGCATTCCCGGTGCGCACATCGGCGTCTCCGGCCCGGCCAAGGGCGATGCGCTGCTCCGGCTGGCGCTGCACCACGGCAGCCTGATCGCCATCGATGCGGCGGACGAACTGGAGCGCCTCGCCAACTTGAGCCGCACGCTCGGTAAACCCGCCCGCATCCTGCTGCGCCTGCGACCGAATAGCCAACCCAAGAGCCGTTTTGGCGTGGAAGAAACCGCGCTGCCGCAGCTGTTCGACTACTGCCGCAATCAGGAAGAATGGCTGCGGCTGGAGGGTTTGTCGTTCCATCTCTCCGGTTACGACCCGCAAGCCCGCTGCAACGAAGCCGGCCGGCTGATCAGCCACGCGCTCACCGCTCGCTCGCTCGGTCTGCCGGTGCACTGGCTCGATATCGGCGGCGGGTTTTCCGTTTCGTATGCCGATGCCAGCAGCTGGCGCGATTTCATCACCAGCCACGGGCCGGATGACTACCACGCCGGCAAACGCTTCGGCGGTTTCTACCCCTACCACAGCGCCGCCCCCGGCGCGGCCATGCTGACGCAATTGCTGGCAGCCATTCCGGTCGGCGCCGCCGCATCGCTGGCAACGCTGCTGAACCGGCATGAGCTGGGATTGATCCTGGAACCGGGCCGGGCGCTGCTCGATCAGGCCGGTTGCAGCGTATTCAGCGTGTTGGGCGTCAAGGATCGCACCGGGGAGCGCGATGACTACGGCATCGTCACTGTCGATGGCACCAGCCTGAGCTTGTCCGAGCAGTGGTTCGACAGCGAATTCCTGCCCGATCCCCTGCTGCTGCCGCGCCACACCACCCCAGCCGCCCCCTTCCGCGCTTGCATTGGCGGCGCGAGCTGCCTGGATAGCGACATGCTCAGCTGGCGCAAGATCGCCTTCCCGCAACGCCCCGCTCCCGGTGATTTGCTGGTGTATCCGAACACCGCCGGCTACCAGATGGATTCCAACGAATCGCCGTTCCATGAACTGCCGCTGCCAACCAAGCTGGTGATCCGCACGGAGGGTGCGGGGCCGAGGTGGCAGGTGGATCGGCCGGGTTAGGGCTGATGAGCAAGCTTTTCTCCCCTCGCCCACTTGTGGGAGAGGGGCCGGGGGTGAGGGTCATTCCGTGAGCAACGTCCTTCTCACCACCCTCTCCCTAACCCTCTCCCACTAATAGCTGAGCAAGGCTAAAGCCTTGCACGCGAGTGAGAGGGGATAAACACCGAACAAGCCCAAAGGAATACACCCCATGAACGCATCCCTGAAAAACCCGCGGCCCGTGCTCGCCGCACGCCCAGCCATCGTCAACCGTGTCTCCGACCTGATCGGCCACACCCCCCTATTCGAGCTGCTGCGCACCGCAGACGGCCGGCGCATCGTGCTTAAGCTGGAGCAATCCAACCCCACCGGCAGTGCCAAGATCCGCATGGCGCAGCAGATGCTGGATGAAGCCGAGCAGGACGGCTCCTTGCGCCCCGGTGGCCGGGTGGTCGAATCGACTTCCGGCAACACCGGCATGGGCCTCGCGCTGCTGGCGGCCGAGCGTGGCTACCGCTTTACCGCCGTGGTCGATCACCACGCGGCGGCGGACAAGCTGCGCACCATGCGGGCCTACGGCGCGGAGCTGATCTACGTGAGCGATGGCGATGCGCTCGCCACGGCAGATCGCGAAGCATTGGCGGAACGTATCGCCGACGCCGACCCGGACGCGATCTGGACCGAGCAGCACAACAACCCGGCCAACGGTCGCGGCTATACCCGCGTCGCGCATGAATTGCTGGCCGCGCTCGATGGCCACATCGATCTGTTGGTCGGTGCGGTCGGCACGGGCGGATCGCTGTTTGGCACCGCCCGCGAACTGAAACCGTGGTTGCCCACCATGACGGTGATCGGCGTCGAACCGGTCGGCTCGATCGCCTTTGGCGGCGAAGGCGCGGACTACTATCAATCCGGCACCGGCACGCCAGCCGGCGCGGAGATTGGCGCGTTGGTGGATTACTCGCTGCTGGACGAAGGCGTGAAAGTCTCGGACGCCGCCGCCTTCAACACCGCCCGCTATCTCGGCCGCAAGAAAGCGCTGCTGGTCGGCGGCTCGGCCGGTGGCGTGATCTATCACGCGCTGTCGCTGATCGACCGCCTGCCGCCGGGCGGCACGATGGTGGTGCTGGTGTGCGACGGTGGCGAGAAGTATCTCGACACCGTGTTCAACGACGACTGGATGGCCGCCCGCAATCTGATCGATGACTCGGTGGCGACCGAGCTGGCCCCGATCTTTGCGCGCTTTGAATCGACGGCAGCAACCCAGGTGGAGGCGGCATGAAGGGGATGTCTCTCCCCACCGCCTTCCCCCTTGCCTTCAGTTGGCGGTCAGCGCGGGCCGTTGCGGCGCTGGCCGGGCCGCTGATCCTGACCCAGCTCGCCCAGGTGGCGGTGAGCACCACCAACATCGTGATGATGGGCTTGCTGGGCGCCAAGGAGGTGGCGGCCGGCGGGCTCGCCGCCATCTTGTTCAACCAGCTGCGCACGATGGGGGTCGGAGTGGTGACGGCGACCGGGAATCTGGTGGCGAGCGCCAATGGCGCGTTACAAACGAATCCGAATGGTTCACGCCAAACAAATGGCGCATTACAAGCCAAGGCGAATGGATCGGGCAACCCGACCGAAATCCGCGACCTCGTGCGCGCCAGTTTCGCCAGCGCCACGCTGATCGGATTGGCGTTCGCGCTGTTGATGGCGGCCGGTGGCGGTTTGTTGCGCTATGCCGGGCAAGACGAAAGCGTCGTCACCTTGGCGGCCGGTTATCTGCAAGCCGCCGCACCCGGCATGTTGCCGTGCCTGTGGTTCCAGAGCCTGCGCAACTACACCGTCGGCTTGAAGCGACCCGGTCCGCTGCTGGCGATCACCATCCTGTCGGTCGGGCTGAATCTGCTTGGCAACTACGCGCTGATGTTCGGCCATTTCGGCCTGCCGGCACTGGGGCTGACCGGCATCGCGCTGTCGTCCAGCGTGGTGTATCTGGCCTCCTTCCTGTGCTTTCTGGTGGTGGTGCGGCGCGATCCGATCTTGCGCGAGCATCTGTCATTAGCCGCATGGCGCAGCAGCAGCGTTGCCTTGGTCCGTACCTGGAAACTCGGCCTGCCGATTGCCGCCACCTATGGTTCGGAAGCGGCCTTCTTCACCGTGCTGACGCTGATCATCGGCACGCTGGGCGCGAATGCGCTGGCAGCGCAGGCCATCGCCAATCAGGTGATCTACATCGTGTTCATGATCTCGGTCGGGCTGTCGCATGCATCGTCGATCAGCATCAGCCAGGCCACGGCGCAAGGCGATTACGCCGAAGCACGCCGGCTGGGTCATAGCGGGTTGGCACTCGGGCTGGCGGCGATGGCGGTGGTGGCCTTGCTGTATCTGGTAGCGCCGGGCTGGGTGATCGCCCCCTTCCTCGATGCCCGCGCCGCTACCAACGCCGAAGCGGTGCGGCTGGCGACCAGCCTGCTGGCGATTGCCGCGCTGCTGCAGTTCTTCGATTGCAGCCAGAACATCGGCGTCGGTCTGCTACGCGGACTGGGCGATACCAAGCGGCCGTTCGGCCTATCGCTGATCGGCTACTGGCTGATCGGCCTGCCGTGCGCGTATGGCTTCGGCGTGCTGCTGGGCTACGGGCTGAACGGCATCTGGCTGGGCTTGCTGATTGGCTTGGCGAGTACCGCTGCTTTGTTGCTACGTGGGTTCTCGCAGCAGCTGCGACGACTGGAGCTGGCGGCATGAGCGCCTGGCTGCGTTTTGCGCTGACTTGCAGCGTTGCGCTCGTAACGTTGCTCGTCGTCGGTGGCTTGGGCCTCAAGCACGGCATGTTGCAGGCCGGTTGGCCGCAGATTGCCGATGCGCTCACCGGTAGCAGCCAGGAACCGCTGGCCTTGGTCGTGCGCGAATTGCGTCTGCCGCGCTTTCTGGTCGGCGCACTGGTCGGCGCAGCCTTGGCGGTAGCGGGTTGCAGCATGCAGGCGCTGACACGCAATCCGCTCGCCGACCCGACGCTAACCGGGGTCGTCTCCGGCGCAGCGTTGGCGGTCGTAACCGCCACGCTCCTGTTCCCGGAGCTGCCGACGACTTGGTATCCGTGGTGTGCGCTGGCCGGCGGGTTTGCCAGCGCTGCCTTGTCGCTGGCCTTGGCGTGGCGGGATCGGCTCTCGCCCACGCGGCTGGCGCTCGCCGGCATGACCGTCGCCGCGCTCGCCAGCGCCGTCATCACCGCCTTGTTGATGCGTGCCGGCCCGCAAGCCGGCCCCCTGTTCTACTGGCTGTCGGGCGGGCTGGCCGGGCGCGGCTGGCCGCAATTCTCCGTGATCTGGCCGTGGGCGCTGGCCGGCATCGCCGCCACGCTCGCCACCTGTCGCGTGCTGGACATCATGCAATTGGGCGACGACACCGCCGAATCGCTTGGCGTGCAACTGGGCCGCTGGCGCCTCTGGCATGGCCTTGCTGCCGTCGCGTTGGCGGCTGGCGTGGTGGCGGTGGCGGGGCCGGTCGGTTTCGTCGGGCTGGCGGTGCCGCATCTGGCGCGCTTGCTGGTGGGGTCTGCTCATGTACGTTTACTGCCTGCCGCTGCCTTGCTTGGTGCAGCGCTGGTCTGTGGGGCGGATTTGCTGGCGCGAACGCTGGCCGCGCCGAGAGAGTTGCCGCTGGGTTTTTTGACGGCGTTGTTTGCTGCGCCGTTTTTTATTGCGCTGGCGCGGCGGGTGCGGGGGGAGGTGGGATGAGGGTTGAAGTATTTGAAGTTATTCATGCAAACGCTTCAGGATTGAGACCAAGAAAGATGCCAGCTGCACACCACGCGACCATCCCCCCCTTCCTATGCCTGAGCGAATCAGAAGATTCGTACGGCAAAGGGGGGCTAGGGGGGATTTCTGCTGCGTTTCAATCTCAGCAGACGTTGACCTCCCCCTCGCTCAACTCATGGCTAAGCACAGGGAGAAATGAAAACTCAAAGGGCTTAGAACAAACGAGCACACAAGCTTGTGAACAGACACGAAGGGGAGACTTAAGAACAACGGCGGATATTGAACCGATGTCGAAATCCCCCCTAGCCCCCCTTTGCCGTACGAATCTTCTGATTCGCTCAGGCATAGGAAGGGGGGGACGGTGATGCGCTCCTATCATCTGGAATTGGCCCTTGTCACCATCGGCCTCCTACTCGGCCTAGCCAGCCTCCTCCTCGGCGCAGCCGACTACTCCCCCACCACGCTCTGGCAAGCATTACGCGACAGCAGCAGCGATCCCGGCGCGCATCTCGTTCTCTGGGATTTGCGCCTGCCCCGCCTGCTACTCGCCGCGTTGGTCGGCGCGCATTTCGCCTTGAGTGGACTGGTGCTGCAAGCCGTGTTGCGCAACCTGCTGGCCGATCCCGGCATCCTCGGCATTTCGTCCGGGGCGACCTTGGCGGTGATGCTGTTCCTGCTGTTCGATGCCTTCGCCGGCACCACCGACAACAGCCAGCTCGCCGCCTACCGTATCGAATGGCTGCCCGCAGTGGCGCAATTGGGCGGGCTTGGCGGCTTGGCGCTGGTCTACGGCCTGAGCTGGCAGCGCGGCACGGCACCATCGCGCCTGATCCTGATGGGCATTGCCGTCGGCGCGACCTTGTATGCACTGGCGATGAGCATCCTCGCGGGTTGGGGATCGAGCCGGGTCGAGGTGGTGCTGACGTGGCTGGCCGGCAATCTCTACGGCCGCAGTTGGGCGCATCTGGCACTGCTGTGGCCGTGGAGCGTGGCGCTGCTGTTGGTGTTGCCGCTGTTGCTGCCGGCGCTGAGCGTGATGGCACTGGGCGATGCCCGCGCCGGTAGCCTTGGCTTGCGGGTCGAACTGTGGCGACTGGCAGCGCTGGCCTATGCCGGCATTGCCGCTGCGGCGGCAGTCGGCATTTGCGGGCCGCTCGGCTTTGTCGGTCTGATCGCGCCGCATCTGGCGCGGCTGCTGCGCCCCGGTGGATTGGCGCAACGCTTGCCGCTGACGCTCTTGCTGGGTGCGGTCGTGACGATCGCGGCCGATCTCTTCGGCCGGCTGGTGCTGGCCCCGACCGAAATTCCCGTTGGCGCAGTGACCCCGCTATTGGGCGCGCCGCTGTTTCTCTATCTATTGAGCAAATCCCGATGCTGAAATCTTCCCTCGCCTGCACCGGCCTGCGCTTGGGCTATGCCGAGCGCCCGGTGATCGATGGCCTTGATCTGGCCATTCCCGACGGCAGCATCACTGCCCTGCTCGGCCCGAATGGTTGTGGCAAAAGCACGCTGCTGCGCGGGCTGGCGGGCTTGTTGCCGCCCAGCGCTGGCAGCGTCAGCCTGGATGACGAACCGCTGCACCGCTGGCCGAAAAAAAGACTGGCGCGGCGGCTCGCCTTCTTGCCGCAACAGCAGCAATACCCGGAAGGGCTGACCGTGGCCGAGCTGGTCGCCCACGGCCGTTTTCCGCATCGGCCGCCGTGGGGTGGCTTGGGGAGCGCCGACCGCGAGGCCATCAGCTGGGCCTTGGCCGCCACCGGGCTGACAAATTACGCCAAGCGCGGGCTGGATGCGCTCTCCGGTGGTGAACGACAACGGGTATGGATCGCGATGGCGCTGGCCCAGCAAGCGGACATCCTGCTGCTGGATGAGCCAACCACCTATCTCGATCTTGGCCACCAGCTGGAAGTGATGACGCTGCTGCGTGAGCTGAACCGCAGCCACGGCATCACGCTGGTGATGTCGCTGCACGATCTGAATCAGGCGATCCGCTACACCGATCACGCCGTCGTGATGCAAGCCGGCCGCCTGATCGCCCAAGGCAACCCAGCCCAAATTATCGAGCCGGGCTTGCTGGCCGCGGTGTATCAGGTCGAGGCCAGCCTGCTGAGCGGCGCGGCCGATGGCCTGCCGGTATGCCATCCGGAACGCCCGCTTTCCCTGCAACCGGCCCCGGCCGCTGTAACTTCCCCATCCATCTCCACGAGTTCGCCATGCGCCGTTCCCGCTTCTGTCATCTGATCGTTTTTCTGCTGTGCCTCGCCGGCACCGCCAATGCGTTATCGGTCAAGGATGACCGGGGCAAGACGCTCAACTTGCCCGCGCCGGCGCAACGCATCGCGGCAGTATCGTATTTCGGCGCGGATACTGCTTTGGCGTTGGGCCTGACGCCGGTCGCGACCACGCACATGGTGCAAGGCCGCAGCCCCGCGTTCCTGCTCGGCCGACTCAATCAGGCCACCGATCTGGGCCAGCGTGCGGCACCAAATCTGGAGCGGCTGAGCCAGGCCAAGCCCGACCTGATCGTCGCCATGCGCCGCTATACCGAGGCCAACGCGGCGCGGTTGGAGAAAGTCGCCCCTTACCTCGCGCTACGGCTGGAAACCTTCGCAGATAGCGAGCGTTCGATACGACTGTTTGGCGATGCGGTCGGCCGCCGCACCGAGGCGGAAGCGCTCAATGCCCGCTTCCGCACCACGCTGGCAGATTTCGCCGCCAAAGCGCCGCAAGAGCGCAAACCGCGTTACCTGTTCCTGTGGGGCGGCGGTGAAGCGCCGTGGGCGTTTTACAACGAGAACATCACGTCCACGCTGCTGAACCGGCTGGGCGGCATAAACGTCGCCGGCGGCAACCCGACGCCGCAAGTGCCGGACAACACGGCGTTCGAGATGAATATGGAGGCGATCCTGATTGCGAATCCGGACGTGATCTTTATCTACGACTACGGCGCGGCGCGGCCATTCGAGCAGAACCCGCTGTGGAAGACGCTGAAGGCGGTGAAAAACGGGCGGGTGATCTACGTGCAGGATCACTGGATCGAAGCCTTCGGGCCACTCGGCCGGCAGGCGACCCTGTTCGAGGCGGTGCATTATCTTTATCCAGATCGCTTTGCCAAGCCGGATTTGCCGAAAGTGTTGGGTGGGTTGTTGCCCAAATAGCGGCGACTTCGATAGCGCACCACTACCGTAGCCCGGACGGCTTGCCGGCCGGGGGCCACCGCGTGAATCACTCCTGACCCAGGTGCATCGCAGCATTGACCCCGGCCGGCAAAGCCGTCCGGGCTACGGAACCGATGCATTCACCGCCGCCATCGCGAGCAAGCTCGCCCCTACATATACAGCGGCCCATCTAACATCGCGAACCACCCGGCACTGCGGCGGCGGGTGATGGCGGCTGTCCGATATAATGGCGGTTTTTGCTCTCCAAGCGCCGCCATGCACCGTCTCGTCATCCAAGCTCCCAATATCGCCACGCAAGACCTCAAACAGCTCGCGCGGTTGTCCGATGCCTATCAGATCGAGGCGATCAACCAGCAGGCATTCAAGCTGTTGGGCGCGCATATCGATAACGAAGAAGCGGTGACGGATTTCTGTGAATCCAACCAGCTCGATTTCGCCTTCATCCCGGAAGACCTCACCGTGCGCGATATCGGCCTGGTGGTGATGGATATGGATTCGACGCTGATCACCATCGAGTGCATCGACGAGATCGCCGATATGGTCGGCATCAAGCCGCAAGTGGCCGACATCACGGCGGCAGCCATGCGCGGCGAGCTGGATTTCAAGGAAAGCCTCACCCGCCGCGTGGCGTTGCTGGCTGGTTTGGATGAGACCGCACTTGGGCCCGTTTATGAAGAACGCCTCAAGCTGATGGCAGGGGCCGAGAAAATGCTGAAAGGCTTTCAGGGGGCCGGCGCGAAGACACTGCTGGTGTCCGGCGGCTTTACCTACTTCACCGAGCGGCTGCAAACGCGCTTGCAACTCACCCGCACCGTCGCCAACGTGCTGGAAATCGAAAACGGCAAACTCACCGGCCGCGTGAATGGCGACATCATCGATGGCGAGCGCAAGAAGGTCGAGCTGATCGCCATGCGCGAAGCCCTCGGCCTGAAGCCGGAGCAAGTCGTTGCCATCGGCGATGGCGCGAACGACCTGCCGATGCTGCATGAAGCCGGCTTCGGCGTCGCCTGTCATGCCAAGCCCAAGGTGCAAGCGGAAGCGCCGTACTGCATCAATCAGGTCGGGCTGGATGGGGTGTTGAATTACTTCCTGTGATCCAGGGTGGGCAAAATGCCCCGCCCTGTCACAACCCATCCCAAGACATTCAACGTCTTACTCAATACGCCCCGTCGCGCTCGCCTGACTTGGTCGGCCAGCCCTCATAACGGGCTGGCTGGTCATTGACCTGCACGGCTGCCGCCAAAAACCTTTAAACCTTGCCTGATTTAACGCATCCGGCAAAAGCATCAGATTCTACCCGGCCTTCACAAGCAAACAGAACATACGTTCTGCATCCGGAGAATCTGCATGAAAAAACTGATCGCTTCCGCTGGTGCCGCCGCAGTGCTCGCGCCGGCAGCGTTTGCCGATGTATCCCTCTACGGCTCCATCCGTTACGAGATGGACTACAGCCACTATTCCGCCAACGCCGCCGGCGCGGGCAGCAACAACAGATTCACCACTTCGGACGGCCATTCCCGCATCGGTATTCGCGGCAGCGACAAGTGGGACGACGGCGATATCTCCACCATCTGGCAAGTCGAAAGCGCACTGGCCAGAGGCTCGGATGCCAGCGGTAACCGGCGCTTCGGCACCGATACCCCTTTCGGCACCCGCAATACCTTCATCGGCCTGCAGAGCAACAGCTTGGGCACGCTACGACTGGGCCATTACGACAGCGCCTACAAGAGCATGCTGGGCGCGAGCAACTTGTCGTCGCTCTTCGATTCGTTCGATATGGACTACAAGGCCGGTGGCAGAGGGATGTTCTCGCAAGCCGGCAAACGCCTGAACAACAGCATCAATTACGATTCACCGGTCTGGTCGGGCTTTCAGGCACGCGCAACATACGGTGCCGATGCCAACGCCGGTTTTGGCAAAGGAGCGCCAATCGCAGCAGCCACGGGCCTCTATACCAACGGTGGTTTTGTCGTCGGTCTGGCTGGCGAATATGCCGCCAATCGCAACTTCAAACAGTCGACCTCCATCAAGGGTGGCGACACGACACCCGGTGCATCCGTCACGGCGATCCAACTGGCGGGCGGATACAAATTCGATAGCAGCGCCCAGCTCGGTGCTGGCTGGGAACGTATCGAAGAAAATGCCGGGGACGCGCTCAGCAACCAGAAAAACAACTGGAACAACTTCGTGGTGATTGGCCGCTACAACCTGAATCCGAAGTTGCAAGCACAAGGCTTCTACGCCTGGACCAGAAACTACCTTGGCGTCAGCGGCCAGAACGGTCAGCACGCCACCGTTGGCCTGACCTACGCCGTGAGCAAGCGCACCTATCTCTATACCTATGCAACTCGTCTGAACAACGATGCGGCGCAAGGTGGCGCATCATTCATCAACGGCAACGGCTCCATGATTGCCACGCCGGGCCAGACAGTCGCCCAGCTCTCGATGGGCATTCACAGCGACTTCTGATTTCGCGCAGGATTCTGTTTCAGCGGTTGCAATGCAATGAAGCCCACAGCTCAATTGAGTTGTGGGCTTCATGTTTTTATTCGTCAACGTTTGGGTAACACCCACCGCTTTATTTCGGGAAAGCGCAGAACTCCACTGCCTGTTCCCCGTCAGGAAGATAGCCGGTCAACCAGCTCACTTCCAGTTTGATGTGCTGAATCAATGCCACCACCAAACGGGGGTCGGCATTGGTCGCAAACCAGAATTCCTTACGCCACACACCGCCTTGCGCCGCCTCGATCACTTCAGTGCCGGGGTGTAATTCATCGGTCGATTTGGCCCGGCAACCGTAGCCAATCGCAGCCAGCAAATCTTCCAGTTCGGAGCCCGCCTCGCTGATCTCTGCCACGAACGCTGCCATACCCGGCGAGAGCTGCTGCAGATTGACGAAGACCCGCGTTTTCAACCCTGCCCGGCGAGCTGTTTCAGCCGTGCAATGCGGGCACGGAAAAGCAGCGCGGAGCACATATGCTTCGTGGGTATCAAAGTCTGCCGGCACATCGGCCAGTGCGTGGCCACAACGATGCACGGGGCTACCGGTGAAGCGATCCATTACTTACAAGCCTTAAAAGTAAAAAACTGGTTCTATTTTAAGGAATAACGATAAATAAGAAAAGGCACCTCTCGGTGCCTTTCCACATAGACAACACATTCCTGACGGACGGTGTATTTTCTTACGCCAACGGTGTCGGATTCCGCAGGCGAATGTGCAGTTCACGCAATTGCTTCTCGTCCACCGAGTTCGGCGCATTGGTCAACAAGCACTGCGCACGCTGGGTTTTCGGGAAGGCGATCACATCGCGGATCGACTCAGCGCCGGTCATCAACGTCACGAGACGATCCAGACCGAAGGCGAGGCCACCGTGCGGCGGTGCGCCGTACTGCAGGTTGTCGAGCAGGAAGCCGAACTTGTTGCGGGCTTCTTCTTCGCCAATACCCAGCGCATCGAACACGGTCGATTGCGTGTCGGCACGGTGGATACGCACCGAACCGCCGCCTACTTCCCAGCCGTTGAGCACCATGTCGTAGGCGCGAGCCTTGCACTTGCCCGGATCGGTCTTGAGCAACTCAACGTGCTCAACCTTGGGGCTGGTGAACGGGTGGTGACACGCGTTCCAGCGCTTGTCTTCTTCGTCGTATTCGAACATCGGGAAGTCGATGACCCACAGCGGCTTCCAGCCCTTGGTGAAGTAACCGCCAGCTTCGCCCTTCTCGTGACCAATCTTCAAACGCAACGCGCCAATGGCTTCGTTGACGATCTTCAGCTTGTCCGCACCGAAGAACACGATGTCGCCGTCTTGCGCACCAGTGCGTTCGACGATGGCTGCCAGCGATTCCGGCGTGAGGTTCTTGACGATCGGCGACTGCAGGCCGGTTTCGTTGAGTTGGGTGACGTCGTTGATCTTGATGTATGCCAGACCACGTGCGCCATAGATGCTGACGAACTGGGTGTAGGCATCGATCTCGGAACGGCTGAACGAAGCACCGCCCGGCACGCGCAAGGCCACCACGCGGCCGCCTTCCATATTGGCAGCACCGCTGAACACCTTGAACGGCACATCCTTCATCACGTCAGTCAGTTCAGTGAACTTGAGCGTAACGCGCAGATCAGGCTTGTCCGAACCGTAGAGGAACATGGCATCGTCGTACTGCATGCGCGGGAAGTCGCCGAGATCGACGCCGATGGCTTCCTTGAACACGTGCTTGGCCATCGATTCGGTGATATCCATGATCTCTTCCTCGTTCAGGAACGAGGTTTCGATATCGATCTGGGTGAATTCAGGCTGGCGATCAGCACGCAAGTCTTCATCGCGGAAGCACTTGGTGATCTGGTAGTAACGGTCAAAGCCGGCCACCATCAGCAACTGCTTGAAGAGCTGTGGCGATTGCGGCAGCGCGAAGAACAGGCCGTCATGCACGCGGCTCGGCACCAGATAGTCGCGCGCGCCTTCCGGGGTGGAGCGGGTCAGCATCGGCGTTTCGATATCGATAAAGCCCTGCGTATCCAGGAAGTTACGCACCAGCAGCGATACCTTGTAGCGCAGGCGCAAGTTCTTTTGCATCGGTGCGCGGCGCAGGTCGATCACGCGGTTTTGCAGGCGCACTGTCTCCGACAGGTTTTCGTCGTCGATCTGGAACGGCGGCGTGACAGCGGTATTGAGCACCGTGATGTCTTTGGCAAGGATTTCGATCTCGCCGGAGATCAGGTTCTTGTTGGTGGTGCCAGCCGGGCGATCACGCACGACACCGGTGATTTGCAACACATATTCGGAACGGCTGCTATCGGCAGTCTTGAAGGCTTCCGGGGTATCCGGATCGATCACCACCTGCACCATGCCTTCACGGTCACGCAGGTCAATGAAGATCACGCCACCGTGGTCACGGCGACGATGGGCCCAGCCCTGGATGGTGACGGTCTGGCCGAGGAAACGTTTGTCGATCAGGCCACAGTAGTCGGTACGCATTGAGTTCAAAGTCCTTGCTTAAGCTTGGTCGGCGCGCACAAGCTCGCCGGATTCAGTGGTGGATACAGAAACAGTTTTCGGGGCAGCTGCAACTTTACTGCCGGGCATCACGACCCCCATCGAGATCACGTATTTGAGCGCTTCATCCACACTCATCGCGAGCTCACGCACTTCGGTTTTCTTCGCCATGAAGAGGAAACCGGAAGTGGGGTTTGGCGTGGTGGGCACGAAGACGGAAACGAGGTCGTCGGTAAGTAGTTCGGCAATTTCGCCACCGGGCTGGCCGGTAAGAAAACCCACGGCCCACGTACCCTGGTGCGGAAACTGCACCAGCACGGCTTTGCGGAAAGCCTGACCGGAATCGGAGAACAAGGTGTCCGAGACCTGCTTCACGCTCGAATAGATCGAACGCACGATCGGAATGCGGTTCAGCAGTTGCTCGCCAACGATCAAGAGCCGGCGGCCGAGCACATTGCGGGCAATCACGCCGGTCACGAAGACTACCGCCACGGCAAACACGAGACCAAAGCCCGGGATGTGCTGTTTGTCTTTCAGAATTGGCAGGTATTCGGCCAGATGCTGCAGCAACCAGTAATCCGGTCGCGCGGCCGACGGCAAGATGCTGCCGATCTGATCCATGGTGCCGATGATGAGCTGCAGCACCCAAATGGTGATGCCCAGCGGAATCCAGATCAGCAAACCGGTTAACAGGTATTTTTTAAGCACGGATGTCCTTGGTGAGACGTGCGTTGAATCATTGCCCAATCAGCGGGCGAGCATCAGTGACATGCGCAGCTGCCACCCGGGCAAGCCGGCGCGCTTTCGCTTGAGCTGGCTGCGGATGATCCGCTGGTGCCGCCCTTGAAATCAGTCGCATACCAACCGGTGCCCTTGAGCTGGAAACCGGCGGCGGTAATTTTTTTCTGGTACGTGTCGGCGTGACACGACGGGCATTCAGTCAGCGGTGCATCGGCCAACTTTTGCATGTGGTCGTTTTCATGCCCGCAGGACGAGCAGCGGTAAGCATAGATCGGCATGGGCGCAGTCCTCCAAAAGCGGACGATTATACCGGAAGCCGATGCCTTCCGTGCTGCGCGCCCCTGTCGAGACATGGGCTTAGGCAAACAACGACCAAATCAAGCGCTTTGCATCTGAGGCTATCCCCACAAATTTCGTTCCCACACATTGATCTTGCACAAACTCACGGCGAAATTTAGAATTTTCAATAATTACTGAAAATTCAACAATTCACAAAACAAGCCATGAACCTATCACCACTGAACGAACGATTTGTCCTGCACTTCGGGGAAATGGGCAGCCGTTGGGGCGTCAACCGCACCGTCGGGCAAATCTATGCCCTGCTGTTCATCTCACCCAAGCCATTGAATGCCGATGAAATCGTCGAGCAACTCGGCATGTCGCGCTCCAACGTCAGCATGGGCATGAAGGAGCTGCAGGCATGGCGGCTGGTGAAGCTCGTCCATCTACCGGGCGATCGGCGGGACTACTTCGAAGCCCCCAAGGACGTCTGGGAAATTTTCCGCACTCTCGCGGAAGAAAAACGCCGCCGCGAGATCGAGCCAACCCTCACCCTGCTGCGCGATGCGCTACTGGATACGCCGGCCAATGAGGCAGAGCGCCACGCCCAAGTGCGAATGCGTGAAATGTACGACCTCGTTGAACTCGCGAGTGGCTGGTTTGACGAAGTACACCGACTTTCGCCTGAGACGCTGGAAAACCTGATGAAACTAGGCGCCAAAGTGCAGAAAGTCCTCGGTTTTGCCGACAAGCTACGCGGCAAC
Source organism: Andreprevotia chitinilytica DSM 18519 (assembly GCF_000711875.1). Lineage (GTDB taxonomy): Bacteria > Pseudomonadota > Gammaproteobacteria > Burkholderiales > Chitinibacteraceae > Andreprevotia > Andreprevotia chitinilytica. Next base: position 62,195 of record NZ_JONM01000003.1, on the reverse strand, counting down.
AAGGATGACGCATGACCACCGCGACCCGCCGCGGCCCGCTGCGCACCAGCCTGCCTCTGTGGCTGGAAATCACCCTGATCCTCGTCATCAAAGTGTTCCTGCTGTGGGGGGCCTGGAAGCTCTGGTTCTCCGCCCCGCTCGCCCACCACATGCAAGTGCCGCAATCCGCCATCAGCCAACAATTGCTGGGCGTAGCGGCATCAGCCCCCGTTTCAAGCCATCAACCCTCTGGAGATAAACAATGATTCCCGCCGCTGAAGTGGTGGAACTCTCACGGCTGCAATTCGGGCTGACGGCGATGTTCCACTTCCTGTTTGTGCCGCTCACGCTCGGGCTGTCGTGGATTCTGGTGATCTGCGAATCGGTCTACGTGATGACCGGCCAGCAGGTCTACAAGGACATGGCCCGCTTCTGGGGCAAGCTGTTCGGCATCAACTTCGCCATGGGCGTTACCACCGGCATCACGCTGGAATTCCAGTTCGGCACCAACTGGGCCTACTACTCGCATTACGTCGGCGATATTTTCGGCGTGCCACTCGCCATCGAAGGCTTGATGGCGTTCTTCCTCGAATCCACCTTTGTCGGGCTGATGTTCTTCGGCTGGGATCGACTCTCCAAAATCCAGCATTTGGGTGTCACGTTTCTGGTCGCACTGGGCTCCAACCTCTCTGCCTTGTGGATTCTGATTGCCAATGGCTGGATGCAAAACCCGGTCGGCGCGGAATTCAATTACCAGACCATGCGCATGGAACTCGTCAGCATCACCGACGTGATTTTCAACCCGGTGGCGCAGGTGAAATTCGTGCATACGCTGGCCGCGGGCTATGTAGCAGCAGCGCTATTCGTGCTCGGGATTTCGGCTTGGTATCTGCTGAAAGCCCGCGATACCGGCTTTGCCATCCGCTCGTTCGCCGTCGCAGCCGGCTTTGGCTTGGCTTCGGTTTGCTCGGTCATCATCCTGGGCGACGAATCGGGCTATACCGCTGGCGAAGTACAGAAAGTGAAGCTCGCCGCCATCGAAGCCGAATGGAACACCGAACCTGCCCCCGCTTCGATCACCGTGTTTGGCTGGCCGAACAACAAGACCGAGACCACCGACTACGCCATCAAGATCCCTTATTTGATGGGCTTGATTGCGACACGCTCGGTCGATACCCAAGTCACCGGCATCAAGGATCTGAAAAAGCAGCACGAGGAGCAAATTCGCAACGGCATGCTGGCGTACGACGCGCTGGTGAAGCTGCGCGGTGGCGACAAATCCGATGCGGTGATGCAGCAGTTCGACACATACAAGGGCGATCTTGGCTACGGCCTGCTGCTCAAGAAATACACGCCGAACGTCGTCGATGCCACGCCGGCGCAAATCAAGCAGGCTGCGCACGATACGATTCCAAACGTCGCGCCAATCTTCTGGGGCTTCCGCGTGATGGTCGGGCTAGGCATTCTGTTCCTGTTCATCTTCGTCGCCTCGTTCTGGTTCCTGGTCCGCAAGAACCTCGCCCCGCAACGCTGGCTGCTTCGGCTAGCGGTGGTGTCGATTCCCTTGCCTTGGGTAGCGATCGAAGCCGGCTGGATCGTGGCGGAATATGGTCGCCAGCCGTGGACCATCTCCAACATCCTGCCGACGCGACTATCGGCATCCTCCCTCGACGCCAGCCAGTTGCACTTCAGCCTGATCGGCCTCATCGGCATCTATTCGCTGCTGTTCATCATCGAGATGTATCTGATGCTCAAATACATCCGCCTTGGCCCAGCCAGCTTGCATACCGGCCGTTACCACGGCGAAGCGGTCACTGCCCCCGCCCCGCACGCGGCTTAAGGAGACGACGATGCTCGATTACGAAACACTGAAACTGTTGTGGTGGGGAATCATCGCCGTCCTGATGCTCGGCTTTGCCCTCACCGGCGGCTGGGACTTGGGTGTAGCGACGCTGTTGCCGTGGATCGGCAAGACCGACGACGAGCGCCGGGTGGTCATCAACACGGTCGGCCCGACCTGGGAAGGCAACCAGACTTGGCTGATCACCTTTGGTGGTGCGCTGTTTGCGGCTTGGCCCTTGGTCTACGCGGCGGCGTTCTCCGTGCTGTATGTGGCACTGATCTTCACCTTGTTTGCGCTATTCCTGCGGCCAGTCGGCTTCGACTACCGCAGCAAGCTGGAAAACCCGCGCTGGCGTAGCAGTTGGGATTGGGGGCTATTCGTCGGTGGCATCTTGCCAACACTGGTGTTCGGCGTGGCGATTGGCAACCTGTTTGTCGGCCTGCCCTTCCAGTTCGACGACACCATGCGGGTCAGCTATGGCAGCGGCAGCACCTTCCTTGGCCTCTTTAACGGCTTTAGCGTGTTCTGCGGCATCCTGGCCGTCGCCATGACGACGCTGCACGGCGCCACCTTTCTCTATCTGCGTACTGATGGCGTAGTAGCGGAACGAGCACGCAAATCGGTCATCGTGTTTGGCCTGATCACGGCAGTGTTATTTGCGCTGGGCGGCTTATTGATCCACGCGCTGTCCGGCTATTCGCTCACGCAAATTGGCGATCTGAATGCCATCCTCACACCGTTGCAGAAAACCGTGGTTCGCGTGGATGGCGGCTGGCTAAATAACTTCCACGGCACGCTCTGGTTGGTCCCGGCTGCGGGTGTCGGTTTTGCCCTGTTGGCGGCATTGTTCGCGGGTTTGCGCTGGCGCTGGATCGGCCTGCTGGCGAGTAGCGGCACGGTCATCGGCATCATCGTCACCGCAACCATCGCGCTCTTCCCCTTCGTGCTGCCTTCCAGCCTGGATGCGGCATCGAGCCTGACGGCCTGGGATGCGGTATCGAGCAAGAAGACCCTCGCGATCATGTTGGCGATGGTGGTGATTTTCGTGCCACTGATCACGATCTACACCAGCTGGGTCTATCGCGTGATGCGCGGCACGGTCAACGCCGACAGCATCCATAACAGCACGCACAGCTATTAAATCAGGAGACAGACATGTGGTATTTCGCTTGGGTGCTCGGTTTGGGCTTGGCACTGGCCTTCGGCATCATCAACGTCATGTGGCTAGAGGCGAACTACGCCTTCGGCCATCGCAGCGCGGAAGGGACGCAGGAGCGGTTCGAGCAGTTCAGAAATCAAGGCAATGAGAAAAGCTGACGCTCTTCAGCTGTCGGCAACAAAAAAGCCATCCGTTCAAGGATGGCTTTTTTGTTGCCGCGACCAGCGCAGCCCCGAACCAGATCAATCGGCCTGATACGGATACGGCTTCTGTTCGATACGCGACGCATCGTTGCGCTGGCGCTCATCCAGATTGATCGGTGCTTTGTCCCACAGCAGCGCACGGCCCTCGATCTGACCTTGCGCCATTTCCGGCTGGTCCTTGAGGAGCTGCTGCATGAACTCGGTGTACTCGGAAACGTAATGGGTGTTCTTTTTGAACATGATGACCTGCGTCGATTCAGTGATATCCCGCAATTATACCGGCAGCGCCGCCAGTTGCGGCAGTACCAATGCATGAATCGCCGGATTGGCTGCAGCAATCACCCGCCCTTCGCTGCCGAGCACCAATGGTTTGCCCTGCCAATCGCTCATCACGCCCCCTGCGGCCTGCACCACCGGCGCCAACGCGGCGTAGTCATGCAATTTGAGCCCCTCTTCCACCACCAGATCCAGCCAGCCACTGGCAACCTGTGCATACAGGAAACCGTCGCCGCCATAGATGGGGTAGCGGCATTCTTGCGCCAACGCATCAAACACTGGTTTGCCGGCAGCCAGATACTCCGGCCCGGTGGTGCCGATGCGGGACTGCTTGATGCTGGTAATGTCGCTGGACTTGATCGGCTGACCATTCAACGTGGCTGGCACGCCTTCGCCGCCGATCCAGCGGTCGCCGACAATGGGCTGGTTGATCACGCCAAACACCGGCACGCCGCGATACAAGAGGCCAATCAGCGTTACAAACAACGGCCGGCCAACGGTGAATGATTTAGTGCCATCGACCGGATCGAGCACCCAGACCCAATCTGCATCCGTATTCTCATCGCCCCATTCCTCGCCAATGATGCCATCGCCGGGCCGCGCCATATTGATCAGCTCGCGCATCACACGCTCTGCTTCGCGATCGGCCTGGGTGACCGGGCTGGCATCGCTCTTGTCATCGATGGCAAGCGGGCTGCGGTAATAGCCGCGAATCACGTCGGCGCTGGCATCGGCCAAGCGATGCGCAAGCGCGATCAGTTCTGCGCTGGGGGCCATGAGGAACTCTCCTGAATGTCTAGACGGGCGGGAGGCTAACACGTCGCCCGGATTGCCTCTACCTTGGGGAATTGCATTTTTCTTACATTAATGAACGAGAACAATTCTCCAATTCATATGCAAAACGACACATGAGAATAGCTATCGAATTCAAATTCAATTCAGCCAATTCAAATATAAATTGGCAAATCAATTCGGATATTGGCTAAAATAGCGGGATCAAAAAGTAATCGGAGCCAAATCATGCAAGGCGACAAGAAAGTGCTCAAGGCGCTGAATGGCGTGCTCGGCAACGAGCTGACCGCGATCAACCAGTACTTCCTGCATGCACGCATGTACAAGAACTGGGGCTTCAAGCAGCTGAACGACCGCGTGTACCACGAATCGATCGACGCCATGAAGCGCGCCGACAAACTCATCGAACGCATCCTCTTCCTGGAAGGCCTGCCCAACCTGCAACAGCTCGGCAAGCTCTTGATCGGCGAAAACGTGCCGGAAATGCTCTCCTGCGACCACAAGCTGGTCAGCAGCCACTTGCCGGTGCTGCGCGATGCCATCCATCTGTGCGAAACCGCCCACGATTTCGTCTCCCGCGATTTGCTGGAACATCTGCTTGAAGAAGGCGAGGAATACCTCGATTGGCTGGAAACACAAGCGGAACAACAAGTTTCGCTTGGCCTGCAAAATTACCTGCAATCGCAAATTGACGAATAAGCGGAATTAATCAAGGAGTATTTGCCATGGACGGCAACAAGAAAGTAATCGATGCACTGAATGGCCTATTGGCGGCCGAACTGACATCGATTGACCAATATTTTGTGCATAGCCAGATGTATCACAACTGGGGCTATAGCAAATTGTTTGAGCGCATCGACCACGAGCGCGGCGATGAAATCGGCCATGCCACCCGCCTGATCGAACGCATCCTGTTCCTCGGTGGCATCCCGAACGTAGCAGCCCGCACCGCGCTGCGCATTGGCGCCGACGTACCAAAGATGCTGAAGAACGATCTGGAAACCGAATACGAAGTTGCAACTGCGCTGAAAAAAGCGATTGCCTTGGCGGAGTCGGTGCAGGATTACGTCACGCGCAGCATCTTGCTTGCCCTGCTCGACGATACCGAACAAGACCACGCGCATTGGCTGGAGCAGCAACTAGGGCTGATCGAAGCGATCGGCTTGCAGAACTATCTGCAATCCCAAGTCTGATCAGGCTCACGCATCAAACTCGGGGCCACAAAAAACGGGACGCATCTGCGTCCCGTTTTTCAATTGTTCTTTGGTTTATTAAACCGTGCTGATTGCCTTAGCCCGGCACCAAAGCCAGATTCCACATCGGCTGACGCGGCTGTTGCGCTTCGAGCGCTTCATCCATCACGCCACGGGCACAGCTGGCGCACTTGCCGCAGCATGTGGCGACTTCCGTTTCCTGTTGCAGTTGCTTGAACGTACGCACGCCGTTAGCCACCGCCTTGCGGATGGTCTTGTCGGTCACGCTGTTGCACACGCAAACGTACATGGAAGCCTCGAACATTGATAAGCGTTCTCATTATCTCCAAAACCTTTTCTCTTGCCAAGCGTGCAGATTGACCGGAATCAACAAGCTGACAAACGGCGGGCAACAAAAACCCCGCCACATCCGGGCGGGTTTTTTGTTGGACACAGCAACGACATCAAACCGTTTCACGCCGCCGGAACAAGGGCTGCGGCTGTTGCACGCTCGCCTGGTAATACTCGGTGAAGTCGTCGATACCCTTGAGCGCATCCTCGATATTCTTGTCCGCACGCACGGCAAAGGCGTTGAAGCCGCAACGGTACAGATAATTGAGCGTGTCCTTGAACACATCGCCAAACGCACGCAGCTCGCCGGTAAAACCATAGCGTTCGCGTAGCAGGCGGCCAATCGAGAAACCACGGCCATCGGTAAACGCGGGGAACTCGACCGCGATCACCGCCAGCGTCTTGGCCTCATCGCCCAGCTCTTCCGGCTCATCGTCCGGCGCAAACCACACGCCAATATTGCCACGCGCCAACAGCGCTTCTTTCTGTGCAATAAACTGCTTGAGCGACACCAGCACCACGCCTTCGGCCGGCACAGCGGCAAAGCTGCCGTCCTCGTTCAAACGCAGGATGGTGGCGTTGTCTTCGACGATCTGGCGGTCACGAATGATCTTGCTCATTACGCGGCCTCCTTACGAGCGGCACGGCCGGCATAGACATACGTCTTGAACGGGTCGATGCCAAGACGATCCACCACGTCGATAAAACGCTCATCAGGGTGGCGATTGTCGACGTAGACCTTGATGATCTTCTCGATCACTTCCGACATTTCATCCTGCGCGAAGCTCGGGCCGATGACCTTGCCCAAGCTGGCAGCACTGCCCTGGCGGCCGCCCAACGACACCTGATACCACTCGGAACCGTTCTTATCCACGCCGAGGATGCCGATATTGCCCACGTGGTGGTGACCACAGGCATTCATGCAACCAGACATATTGAGCTCGATCTCGCCCAGGTCGAACAGATAATCGAGATCGTCGAAGCTTTCTTGCAGCGCCAGTGCGATCGGGATCGACTTGGCGTTGGCCAGTGAGCAGAAATCACCACCCGGGCAGCAGATCACGTCGGTCAACAAGCCGATGTTCGGCGTGGCGAAGCCGATGCGCTTGGCTTCTTCCCACACGGCGAACAGGTCGGATTGCTTCACCCACGGCAGGATCAGGTTCTGCTCGTGCGAAACACGGACTTCGCCAAGCGAGAAACGATCAGACAACGCGGCGACATCGTCGAGTTGCTTGTCGCTGGCATCGCCTGGTGCAATGCCGCGCGCTTTCAGCGACAAGGTCACACAGGCGTAACCGGCTTTCTTGTGGCCGAACACGTTGCGCTCGACCCAACGTGCAAATGCCGGATTGGATGCCTTGGCAGCGAGGAAACCGGCATCATCGCCAGCCAGCGTTTCATACGCCGGATCGACGAAGAAAGCGGTCACGCGGTCGACTTCAGCTTGCGTCAGCGTCTGCGGGCCATCTTTCAGATAAGCCCATTCCGCTTCGACCTTGGCACCGAAGGCTTCCGGCGTCATTGCTTTGACGAGAATCTTGATGCGCGCTTTGTATTTGTTATCGCGACGGCCGTAGCGGTTGTACACACGCAGGACGGCATCGAGATAAGACAGCAGATGTTCTTGCTCGAGGAACGGTTTGATCAACGCACCAATGATCGGCGTGCGACCCAAGCCACCGCCGACATAAACCTGAAAGCCAATCTCACCGGCTTCGTTCTTCACCACGTTGATACCGATGTCGTGCACCAGAATCGCAGCGCGGTCTTCCTTCGCGCCGTTGACGGCAATCTTGAATTTGCGCGGCAGATGGGCGAATTCAGGGTGGAAGGTGGACCACTGGCGAATGATCTCGCACCACGGGCGCGGGTCGATCAACTCGTCGTGCGCCACGCCGGCAAACTGGTCGCTGGTGGTGTTGCGGATGCAATTGCCAGAGGTCTGCACCGCGTGCATTTGCACCGCAGCGAGGTCGGCCAGAATCTGCGGCACGTCTTCCAGCTTGGGCCAGTTGTATTGAATGTTCTGACGGGTGGTGAAGTGACCATAGTTGCGGTCGTACTTGCGGGCGATCTCGCCCAGCACGCGCACTTGTTTGGTATTCAGCTCGCCGTAGGGAATCGCCACGCGCAACATGGGCGCATGGCGCTGGATATAGAGGCCGTTTTGCAGGCGGAGCGGACGGAATTCGTCGTCGGTCAATTCGCCAGCAAGATAGCGGCGCGTTTGATCGCGAAACTGCGCTACGCGCGCATCCACGATCTTCTGGTCATAGTCGTCGTAAATGTACATCTGCGATACCGGTTCACACTGATCAACAATGCGCAGAATGATACCAGCCGTGCCTTATCTGCAAAACAAATCGTTTTTCATATTTATATCACCAGAACAGATGAGCGGCCCTGACGAGGCCGCCCTCCCACCGGGCACTAATCTGCTTTCCTGTGATTGTCCGGGTCATACAACTGACCGGTTTCATGGTCGAACGGCTTTTGCAGCGTGACATCCACCCGATGCACCCGGCGCAAACTCACACGCCTTGCCCGGGCGAGCAGGCTGGCTTGCTCCAGCAGATTCCGTTTGGTCCGAATCTTGTCCATGGCGAGCTCCTTGCATGAAGTTCTGAAAGCTCAGACGTTCAGGATTGCCCATTGTTCGGCCGCTCGCCGGTCCCTTCGGACAAATGGTTTATGTATATAAAGAGATAAGGTTCTGGATGGGTGGCACTTGCAGCCGCACCATACTGGACGCATATGCGATCGGGAAAATGCCGACATGTATCGGCGAGCGCTTTCCGGCACAATGCCGGCTTACTCAGCCTGTCAAAACCCAGTCTGCTAAATACCCGTCAGCAAACAATACCCCAACCCGACGCCAAGACATGACCGCTACCCGTACCGCCATCCGCCGTCTCGACTACTCCGCCCCTGCCTACCTGATCGACCGCGTCGATCTCACCTTTGAACTGGAAGAAACCAACACCCGCGTGCTGTCGCGGCTGGTGGTGAAGCGCAACCCGCAGACGCCGGACAACGTGCCGCTGGTGCTGCATGGCGAGGAGTTGGTGCTGGAGTACGTGAAGGTCGACGGCGCGCCACTCGGGCCCGGCACCTATACCCAGACCGATAGCCAGCTCACGCTGCCGGCCATTGCCGATACCGCAATCCTGGAAATCGTCACCCGCATCAATCCGGCCGCCAATACCGCCCTCTCTGGCCTGTATGTGTCGGCCGGCAATTTCATTACCCAGTGCGAAGCCGAAGGCTTCCGCCGCATTACTTTCTATCTCGACCGGCCAGACGTGATGGCCAAGTTCACCACCACCATCATCGCGGACAAGAACAAGTACCCGGTGCTGCTCTCCAACGGCAACCGCGTCGGCAGCGGCAGCATGGACAAGAACCGCCACTGGGTGAAATGGGTCGATCCGTTCAAGAAGCCGTCCTACCTGTTCGCGCTGGTCGCCGGCAAACTGGTCTCGCTCACCGATAGTTTCGTTACCGCATCCGGTCGCAATGTGGCGCTGGAAATCTATGTCGAGCCGGGCAACATCGATAAATGCCACCACGCGATGGCCGCTGCCAAGAAATCGATGAAGTGGGACGAAGACCGTTTCGGCCTCGAATACGATCTGGATGCCTACATGATCGTCGCCACCGCCGACTTCAACATGGGCGCGATGGAGAACAAGGGCCTCAACGTCTTCAACACCAAGTACGTGCTGGCCCGGCCGGACACCGCCACCGATGCGGATTTCGACGGCATCGATTCCGTGGTTGCCCACGAATACTTCCATAACTGGACCGGCAACCGCGTGACCTGCCGCGACTGGTTCCAGCTCTCGCTCAAGGAAGGCCTCACCGTCTACCGCGATCAGGAATTCTCCAGTGATCTGGGCAGCCGCGCCGTGCAACGCATCCAGAACGTGCGCAATCTGCGCGAAGCGCAATTCGCCGAAGACGCCGGCCCGCAAGCCCACCCGGTCCGGCCGGACGAATACCAGGAAATCAACAACTTCTACACCTGGACCGTCTACGAAAAAGGGGCCGAGGTCGTGCGTATGTACGCCACCTTGCTCGGCCGCGATGGCTTCCGGCGCGGCATGGATCTGTATTTCAAGCGCCACGACGGCCACGCCGTCACTTGCGATGATTTCCGCGCCGCGATGGCGGATGCCAATGAGGCCGACCTCGATCAATTCGGCCGCTGGTATCAACAAGCCGGCACACCGGTGTTGGAGGTCGAAGGCGTCTACGACGATGCCGCTCACACCTACACGCTTACCGTGCGGCAACACACCCCCGCTACGCCGGGCCAACCCGAGAAACTGCCGCTGCATATTCCGTTCGCCATCGGCCTGCTGGACCGCCGCGGCCAGGAACTGCCGCTGCGCTTAGCTCACGAGCCGATTGCGCAACTGGTCGCCGACAGCACCAGCCGCGTGCTCGAGCTGCGCAAGGAAGTTGAAACATTCACCTTCGTCGACGTGCCCTGCCAACCAGTACCCTCGCTGCTGCGCGATTTCTCCGCCCCGGTAAAACTGGTTTACGGCTATAGCGACGACGAACTGGTATTCCTGATCGCGCACGACAATGACGCCTTTGCCCGCTGGGAAGCCGCCAACACCTACGCCAGCAACCTGCTCAAATCCGCATATCACGCACTCGGCCACGGCGAAGCGGTGGTCGTGCCGCCACAGTTTGTCGAGGCATTCGGCAAACTGCTGACCAACGACCACATCGACCCGGCGCTGGTCGCCTTGATGCTGGAACTGCCGTCCGAAACCGCCTTGTTCGAAGCGCTGAACGACGTCGATCCCACGCGCATCCATAACGCCCGGCAACTCGTCAAACAAGCGCTCGCCCGCGAACTGCGTGCCACCTTCCTCGCGGTCTACCAGCAACTGAACGATGGTGCCACCTACCGTTACGACGGCGAATCCGTCGCCAAGCGCAGCCTGAAGAATGTCTGCCTCGATTACCTGTCCGAACTCGACGACCCGATGATCGCCGAGCTGCTCGGCAACCAGTACCGCCGCGCGGACAACATGACCGATCGCCTCGCCGCGCTGCAGGCACTGGCGCAGCGCAACGACGGCGAAACCTACCTCGCCGACTTCGGCAATGTCTGGCAGGACGATGCGTTGGTGATGGACAAATGGTTCTCCCTGCAAGCCACCAGCAGCCGCGTCGGTGCGCTCTCTCGCGTTCAGGCGCTGATGCAGCACCCGGCCTTCTCGATCAAGAACCCGAACAAGGTACGCGCGCTGATCAATGCCTTCTGCATGCGCAATCCGGTGCACTTTCATGCACTGGATGGCTACGGCTACGCATTCGCCGCCGACCGCATCATCGAACTCGACAAACTCAACCCGCAGATCGCCGCCCGCATGGCCAGCTCGTTCAATCGCTGGACCAAGCTCGAACCGGTGCGCCGCACGCTGATGAAGGGCGAGCTGGAGCGGATCGCCGGCGAGGCCGGCTTGTCGGGCGATACTTTTGAGATCGTGAGCAAGGCATTGGCGGATTGAGGCACGTCTTGTTCGTCTGCAGCCAGAACCGGCTGCGCAGCCCGACCGCCGAACAGGTATTTGCCAACTGGCCCGACGTCGAAACGGCGTCGGCCGGCACCAACCATGATGCGGAAGTGCCGCTGAGCGTCGAGCTGGTGCAGTGGGCGGATGTGATCTTCGTGATGGAGAAAACCCATCGCCGCAAACTGCAACAGCAATACCGCAGCCAGCTCGGCAGCAAGCGCGTGATCTGCCTCGATATTCCGGATAACTATGCGTTCATGGCGCCGGAACTCGTCGAACTGTTACGCCGAAAAGTGCCGCCATTGCTTTGAGTGGCACCATAAAAAACCGCCATCCAAAGATGGCGGTTTTTTGTTTCTCTGCACACCGAATCCAAGCAGGATTCAACGCAGCTCAATACCCCTCAAGCACAATCCCCAAACCTGCAGCAATCCCCGCTTCCAGCTTGGGATCCACCTTCTTGAAATGCGCCAGCATGCGCAGCACGATGCCGTCGCGGGTGACGCCCTTCATCGAGCCGACCAGATTGTCGATCAACAATTGCTGCTGCTCGGTGGTCATCAAGCGGAACAGATCGCCCGGCTGGGTGTAGTGGTCGTGCTCGGTTTCGGCGTGGCTGTATTGATCGGCGCTCACGTCGCCCAGCGGCAAGGCCGGCTCGCGATATTGCGGGGCTTGGGCGGGGGAGCCAGCTACGGAGTTCGGTTCGTAATTCGGGACCGAGCCACCATTGCCATCGAAACGCATGCTGCCGGAGCGCTGGTTATTGTGGAACGGGCATTGCGGTGCGTTCACCGGCAATTGGGCGTAGTTGGTGCCAATGCGGTAGCGATGTGCATCGTTGTACGAGAACAAACGACCCTGCAGCATCTTGTCCGGGCTGAAGCCCATCCCCGGCACGATATTGGCCGGTGATAGCGCGGCTTGTTCGACTTCGGCGAAGTAGTTTTGCGGATTGCGGTTCAATTCCAGCTCGCCCACTTCGATCAACGGGGATTCGGTATGCGGCCAGATCTTGGTGAGATCGAACGGATTCCAGCGGAAGGCCTTGGCTTGGGCATCCGTCATCACCTGAATGCAAACACGCCATTTCGGGAAGTCGCCTTGGTCGATGGCGTTGAACAGATCGCGCTGGGCGTAATCCGGGTCGGTGCCGGCCAAACGTTGCGCCTCGGCCGGATGCAGGTTCTTGATGCCGGCCTTGTTCTTGAAGTGCCACTTCACCCACACGCGCTCGCCGGCCTTGTTGTACAGGCTGAAGGTGTGGCTGGAGAAACCATGTAGGAAGCGATAGCCATCCGGCGTGCCGCGATCAGAGAACAGGATGACGATCTGGTGCAACGCCTCGGGCGACAGCGACCAGAAATCCCACACCATGTTCGGGTCTTTCAGGTTGGTTTGCGGATTGCGCTTCTGGGTGTGGATGAAGTCCGGGAACTTGAGCGGGTCCTTGATGAAGAACACGGGGGTGTTGTTGCCGACCATGTCCCAGTTGCCTTCCTCGGTGTAGAACTTGACCGCGAAGCCACGCGGATCACGCTCGGTATCAGCCGAACCTTGTTCGCCGCCAACCGTGGAGAAGCGCAGGAATACCGGCGTTTCCTTGCCCACTTTCTCGAACAGCTTGGCGCTGGTGTAACGGGTGATGTCCTGCGTGACGCGGAACGTGCCATAGGCACCGGAACCCTTGGCGTGCACCACGCGCTCTGGCACACGTTCGCGGTTGAAGTGAGCGAGTTTTTCAACCAGGTGGATGTCCTGCAACAGCACGGGGCCACGCGGGCCGGCGGTAACGCTGTTCTGGTTATCGGCCACCGGCTGGCCAAAATTGGTGGTGAGGATCGGGTGATCAGACATGACAGGTTCCTTTCATTAGAAACATACAATCCATTCAGGATTAAAGGCGTTTCGCCCGGTTTTGGCTAGCGCAGCGTAGTTCGACCGATCAAAGGCAGGCCGGGAATGCATGGGTCAGGGCATGGCGGAATTATGTGACGGTCCAAATCATTGTTGAAATGAATTGTTTCTTTCAATTCAATGCAAAAAACCAATTAACCTCCAATCGTGCCCGCATCACTTCGCCCTGCCAACTGCCACAAGCCACGCCATAACGATATGCAGAAACAATCGTTCAACCCCATGCTCGCTGGCGGTATCCTGACGTCAACCCGTCATCCTCACCCACCAATATTCCGGAGCCATGTCATGCGCCCCAACCACACGCTGCTACCCACCCTCCTCCCCATTCTTGCGTTCGGCTTCGCCGCCGCCGTGCAGGCCAAACCGCTCACCGTCTGCACCGAAGCCAGCCCGGATGGTTTCGATGTTGTGCAGTACAACTCGCTGACCACCACCAATGCCTCGGCCGATGTGCTGTTCAATCGCCTGGTCGATTACGACGCCACCAGCGGCAAGGTGGTGCCCAGTCTGGCGGAGAAATGGGACGTGAGCGCAGATGGGCTCACCTACACCTTCACCTTGCGCAAAGGCGTGGCGTTCCAGAGCACTGACTATTTCAAACCGAGCCGCCCGCTGAATGCGGACGACGTGCTGTTCACCTTCAACCGCATGCTCGATGCCAATCACCCGTGGCATAAAACGGCAGCCAACGGCTACCCGCACGCCACTTCGTTTCAGCTCGGCAAGATCGTCAAGGCGGTGAAGAAGATCGATGACAACACGGTGCGCTTCGAGCTAACGACGCCCGAAGCCACTTTCGTGCCACTGCTGACGATGGGCTTCGCCTCGATCTACTCGGCCGAATACGCCGACAAGCTCACCCCCGCCAAAGCGATCGAACTGAACAGCAAACCGATCGGCACTGGCCCGTTCGTGCTCAAGAGCTATCAGAAGGACGCGGTGATCCGTTACGACGTGAACCCGAGCTACTTTGGTGCAAAACCGAAAGCGGATCGGCTGATCTTCGCCATCACGCCCGACCCGGTCGTGCGCGTGCAGAAAGTAAAAGCCGGCGAATGCCAGATCGCCCTCTCGCCCAAACCGCAAGACGTGCTGGCTGCGCGCGCCGACAAGAATATGCGGGTGGTGGATACGCATGGCTTCGCCACCGCCTTCATCGCCTTCAACAGCCAGCACAAACCGTTCGACAACGCCAAGGTGCGGCAGGCGCTCAATATCGCCTTCGACAAGAAGACCTATCTCAAGCGGGTGTTCGAAGGCACCGCCGTTGAGGCGGACGGCCCCTACCCGCCCAACACCTGGAGCTACGTCAATCTGCCGGATTACAGCTACGACCCGGTCAAGGCCAAGCAACTGCTGGCCGATGCCGGCTTTCCGAATGGCTTCAGCACCACCATCTGGGTGCGCCCGGCCGGCAGTACGCTCAACCCCAATCCACGTGCCGGTGGTGAGCTGCTGCAAGCTGACTTGGCCAAGATCGGCGTAAAGGCGGAGATCAAGGTGATCGAATGGGGCGAGCTGATCAAACGTGCCAAAGCCGGCGAGCACGACCTGCTGTTCATGGGCTGGAGCGGCGACAACGGCGACCCGGATAACTTCCTCACGCCGCAATTCTCGTGCGCGGCGGTTGAATCCGGCCTGAACTTCGCCCGCTTCTGCGACGCTACGCTCGACAAGGCCATCGCCACCGGCAAGCGGACTGCTGATCAAGCCGCGCGCAGCAAGCAGTATGAAACCGCGCAGAAGATCATCCACGATCAGGCGCTGTGGATTCCGCTGGCGCATCCCTTGAATGCAGCGATCACGACGTCGAACGTGAGTGGCTATAAGGTCAGCCCGTTTGGCCGGCAGGATTTTGCCGGGGTAAACGTGAACTGAAATGGGTTGACCAGCAAAAAGCCCACGCAATGCGTGGGCTTTTTTGTCGCCGGAACAGCTTTGCTGGCCGGGACGCTTCGTTATCTACTGCAGTCACCCCGGCCGGTGAAACCGTCCGGGCTACAGGTTACAAGGCGTGTTTGAGCAAGAGCCGAGTCGGGCCATCGGCCTCGTCAAAACCATACGCTTCAATGTCGGTCTTGCCGCTGGCATGCACCTTGACCAGCGCCCACGCGTACAAGCGATCTTCCACCAATACGGCGTCTTCCTTGGCTGCTTCAAACGGTGAACCGCCCGAGCCAACCATCACCTGCCACGCATGGCCGCCCTTGTCCGCAGTCGGTTGCATCACGTGGAAAATATGCTCATGCCCGCAGAAATACGTGGCGTGGAAATCCTCGATCAGCTGCCAGAACGCTTTCTGATTGTCGGGGAAGTTATCGAGGCCGACCGGGTCCAGCTTGGGCTTGTAGTAATAGGTAAACGCCGGCTTGTGGCCGAAGACGTAGATGCGATTGGCGCCGCGTTGCTTGGCACGGGTCAAGTCATCGAGCAACCAATTGACCGGCGCGTGGCTGTCATTGCCAACCGGGTCGGTGTTGATCACGACGAAGTGACTGCCAGCATAGTCGAATGAATAAGACAGCTGCGATTGATCCGTGCTGATCTTGTCCGGGCCGCCGATTGCCGGGGCATTGTGTGCATCGAACGCGGAGAAATGGCTGCCAACGACCGCCTTCCAGCGCGCGGCATCGACGATCAGGTCGCCCATATTGTCGCGCCAGCTGTCTTCGTTGCTTTGGCGGGCCACCTTATGGACCTTGCCGGCATCGTCCTTGAACTTCTCCTGCACTTCATGATTGCCCGGCACCGGCAGTACGTAAGTACCGGTTTCCATCAGATTGGCCACCATGCCGCGCCAGAAGGCGTATTGCCGGTTGAGCACGTTCTTGTCGGTGGTGTAGCCCATGATCATGTCGCCGTTGAAGAACAGCGCATGCGGCTTTTTGGCCTGAATTTCACGCAGGATGCGGGACCAGGCCTTGGTGTTTTGCAGCCAGATCCGGTTCTGCGCATTCAGGTCCGGGCTGGGTTCTTCGCGGGAATCACCGACGGTGGCAAAAGAGAACACGACCGGATCGCTCTCCTCGACCTCAGTCGCGACAACACGTTGAGCGCTCAAACATGCTGTAAGTGTACTTATTACAAATAATGCAAATAGACGGACACGCACTGTCGTCTCCACGAAATAAAGTGTCAGCAGTATGCCCTAACCTTATTTCGTAGTGACGACAATCCACTTTCAGCGTGCTGAAAACCCGTAGACATCCATTGCCAGTATCCGCTCGGTCACTTTGTCGAAATGGCGCGTTACATCTGGATTGGCCCCGGCGGCACCCAGTGCAACGAAGAGCGGCAACAAGTGTTCCTGCGTCGGATGCGCACGTTCCGCGTCCGGGGCTTGGCGGCGATAGTCGAGCAAGGCCGGCAGATCGCCCGCGGTGAGCTTGGCATGGAACCAGTCCTGAAACGCCGTCACATAGGGTGGCGGCGTTTCGCCATCGCGACCCGGCTCGATCTCATACAGATTGTGCGTGAGGCTGCCGGATGCCAGCAGCAACACGTCGTCATCCAACAGTGGCGCCAGCGCGTGGCCAAGCTGGTAATGCCATGCCGGGCTTTGCCGGTTATTGATCGACACCGGCACCACGGGCACATCGGCCTGCGGATACATGTCTTTCAGCGGCACCCACGCGCCGTGGTCGAGCCCGCGTTCCACATCGATTCGCGCCGGCCAACCGGCATCCTGCAGGCCTTGGGCCAAGCGTTGTGCCAATGCCGGTTCGCCTTGCGTGTCGTAGCGGACGTCATACAGCGGCGCAGGGAAACCATAGAAATCATGGATGGTGCCGTGTTGTGCAGCAGCACCGACGGCCGGCAGCGGCGATGACCAATGCGCAGAAAACACCACCACCGCGCGTGGCTTGGGCAGTGACTCAGCCAGCTTGCGCCAGGCGTAGCCGGTTTCGCCGGCACCCAGCGCCAGCATCGGCGAGCCGTGGGATACGAAAACGGTAGGCAGGCGGGACATGGCAGTACTCCAATCGGTAGCCGACGCATATCAAGCGTCGGATCAATCCATTCAAATCAATTTAACGAGACCGGTACAACACCGGCCTCCTTGGCGTCTTTTACCGCTTAGCGCTTGGGCAGGCGGCTCTTCACCAGCGTCAAGGCACCGTCACCCAGCAAGGCCACAGCCAGCGCAGTCACGGTGAGGAAAATCGGATATTCCCAGCCACCGTGCGGATTGGTGAACGACCAGCCGTTGCCAAAATGCACCGTCGACGCGAAGAACAGCTGGATGGCCAGTGCAGCAGCCACCCAACGCGGCAGGATACCCAGAATCAGGAAGAGGCCACCGCCAATTTCAGCGAACGTCGCCGGATAGGCGATCCAGCCGGGGAAGCCGACCGAAGCGAAAAACTGCGCCGTGCCCGGCAGGGTAAACACGAACAGCTTGGTAAAGCCGTGGGCGAGAAACATCACGCCCAGCGCGGCACGCAGTAGAAAAATGCCCCAGGGGGCGGTACGGGACTCAGCGTTCATGGTCTTGCTCCTGTTCAATCCTGTTCAAGTGATGGAGCAAGTCTAATCGCGGACAAATTCGGGATAAACATGCGAATCAGCAATTACTCATCGCAAATACCGGGACAATCAAATATCGACGCCGATCGACGCCAAGCTGTTCGGGTCATAGAGCGATGGCAACACGCTTGAGCCATTGGCCGTTTCCACCACCAAGGCCGGCACACCGCGCACACCATGGCGACGCATGGCTTGCTGACCGGCTTCGATACGCGCTTTGACGGCTTGCACCACGTCCGGCGCGGTCAGCTGGGCAATAAAGGCATCGCGTTCCAGGCCAAACTTCACCGCCACGCTAGCCAGCACTTGCGGATCACTCACGTCTTGCCCTTGCACATAGCGCAATTGCTGCAGCGCCTCCAGCACTTCCAGCCCCTGCGCCGGCGTATGGGTTTCGATCAGGTGGAACGCCACCGTCATCAGCCACGAATCGAAGCGACCGCCGGCGTCGAGCACATCTTGCTTGTAGGCATCCGAAAAAACCTGCCCGGTCATTTTCATGATGCGTTGGTCGTTCTGCCACGCGTAGGCGGCAAAACCGGCATCCATCTCACGGCCACCATCACGAGCGAACAGGCCGGTCGGGGTGAGTTTGAATGGCTTGGCCTGTTGCTTGATCACCGCACGGACAATCGGGTGGGCGCCGTAGCACCAGCCACAGAGGGGATCGAACAGCAATTCAAACGAATGAGGTTGTGTAGCCATGATTGAGATACCTGATGGTTCTGGATTGAAGAGGGATTGGAAGCGTCGGATGGAGATGGGGACGACAGCAAAAATTTGTAGACGACCGGTCTAATCATAAATTAGTATCCGGCCATCATGGTAAAAAGACGTCACGAAGACACCCGCGAACATCTGCTCGCGACCGGTGAATCGATCATCCTCGGCAAAGGCTTTTCCGCCGTCGGCATCGCCGAAGTGCTGTCTGCCGCCGACGTGCCCAAGGGCTCGTTCTACCACTACTTCGCCTCGAAAGAAGCGTTCGGTGCCGCCCTGCTGGAGCGCTACTTCACGGAGTATCTCGGCCACGTCAATGCCTTGTTCAACGAACCCGGCACCGGCGCGGAAAAGCTGATGCGGTACTGGACCGGCTGGCTGACCACCTACAGCCTTTGCCGTTGCGAGGAACAATGCCTGGTCGTGAAACTGAGCGCCGAAGTATCCGACCTTTCCGAAGCGATGCGCGCGGAACTCAAGCTCGGCACCGACCGCGTGATCTCCCAGCTGACGCGAGTGATGGAAAGCGGCATCGCTGATGGCTCCTTACCAGCGCTCGATCCAGCCCACACCGCGCAAGTGCTCTACCAACTGTGGCTGGGCGCGAGCCTGCTCACCAAGGTGCGGCTTGATAACAGCGCTCTTGAAGCCGCACTGAGCGCCACCAGATCCATGCTCAAGCAACCGTAGCGAACAATCCGAATCCGACGGTCTGAACGTTTCAGGCCGTTTTTTTGCAGCAAATTCTAGACGACCGGTCTAGTTATCTCAGACTTGCGAGGAGCAAACCATGCAGTCCTTCGACTTCTACAATCCTGTTCACATCGTTTTCGGCGAAGGCCGGATCAAGAATCTGGCCACGCTGGTGCCGGCCGGCAGTCGCGTACTGGTGTTGTACGGCGGTGGCAGCGTGAAGAAAAACGGCACGCTCGATGAAGTGAACAGTGCGCTGGCTGGCTTCACCACTTTTGAATTCGGCGGCATTGAAGCCAACCCGGGTTTCGAGACGCTGATGCGTGCCGTCGAACTGGTGAAGGCGGAAAAGATCGACTTCCTGCTCGCGGTGGGTGGCGGCTCGGTGCTCGACGGCACCAAGTTCGTCGCCGCGGCTTCGGTCTATGAAGGCGACGATCCGTGGGACATCCTGACCAGCTTCGGCGCCAAGATCACCGCCGCCCTGCCCTTGGGTGCAGTGCTCACGTTGCCCGCAACCGGCTCGGAAATGAACAACGGTGGCGTGATTACCCGCTACGCGACACACGACAAACTGTTTTTCGGCAGCAACAAGACCTTCCCCAAGTTCTCCATCCTCGACCCGGTCAAGACCTACACCCTGCCCCCGCGCCAAGTCGCCAACGGGGTGGTCGATGCCTTCACCCACGTGATGGAGCAATACCTCACCTATCCGGCGGATGCCCCGGTGCAGGACCGCTTCGCCGAAGGCCTGCTGCAGACACTGATCGAACTCGGCCCCAAGGTGATCGCCACCCCGCACGATTACCAAGTACGCGCCAACCTGATGTGGGCCGCCACCATGGCGCTCAACGGCTTGATCGGCGCTGGCGTGCCGCAGGATTGGGCGACACACATGCTCGGCCACGAACTGACTGCGCTGTATGGTCTGGATCACGCGCAAACGCTGGCTGTCGTGCTGCCGTCGATGCTGCAAGTGCGCCGCGCCGACAAGCGCGCCAAGCTGCTGCAATACGCGGAACGTGTCTGGGGCATTCGTGAAGGCGACGAAGAGGCGCGCATCAATGCCGCCATCGCCAATACGCGCGAGTTCTTCGAGAGCGTCGGCGTAAAAACGCGCCTGCCGGACTACAGCGTCGGCCGCGAAGCCATTGATCGCGTGCTCGGCCAGCTCGAAAAGCATGGCATGACGCAGCTGGGCGAGCACCGCAATGTGACGCTCGCTACCAGCCGGCAAGTGCTGGAAAGCTGCTTCTAAGCCCTCTCTACCTTCCTTCTGGCGGCACCAAGTGGTGCCGCCCTTCCCTCGCACAGGTCATCTCATGTCACTGCAAAATCGTCGCATCGTCATGGCATCGCGCCCTAAGGGTGCACCGACGCCAGACAATTTCCGTCTCGAAACCACCACCGTTCCAGCCCCAGCCGCTGGCGAGGTGCTACTGAAAACGCTGTCCCTCTCGCTCGACCCATACATGCGCGGCCGCATGAGCGATGCGCCTTCCTACGCACCGCCACTCGAATTGAATGATGTGATGGTCGGCGGCACGGTCAGCCGCGTTGAAGCCTCCAATCATCCGGGCTATCAGGTTGGTGATGTGGTCTTGGGCTTCTCCGGCTGGCAGGAATACGAGATTTCCAACGGTGAAGGGCTGACCAAGCTTGATCGATCCCTCACCCAACCGTCGCTCGCGCTGGGCGTGCTTGGCATGCCGGGCTTCACTGCCTATCTGGGCCTGCTCGATATCGGCAACCCGCAAGCGGGTGAAACGGTCGTGGTCGCAGCAGCCACCGGTGCTGTCGGCTCGGTGGTGGGCCAGATCGCCAAGCTCAAAGGTTGCCGTGTGATCGGCATTGCTGGCGGTGCGGAGAAATGTCGCTATGCAGTCGAAGAACTCGGTTTCGATGCGTGCCTTGATCACCGCGCTGATAACTTGGCGGCTCAGCTTGCAGCTGCCAGCCCGAATGGCATCGATGTGTATTACGAAAATGTCGGCGGCAAGGTGTTTGATGCCGTCATGCCATTGCTGAACGACAATGCGCGTGTACCCATTTGCGGCGTGATTTCGCAGTACAACGCCGAATCGCTGCCTGCCGGCCCGGATCGTCTGCCACTACTGACCAGCTTGTTGTTGAAGAAGCGTATCCGCATGCAGGGCTTCATCATCCTCGATCACTGGCATCGTTATGGCGAGTTTGCTGCGGCCATGGGCCCTTGGCTGAAAGCCGGCCAGATCAAGTTCCGCGAAGACATCGTTGCCGGTCTTGAGAATGCGCCGCAGGCATTCATCGGGCTGTTGGAAGGACGCAACTTCGGCAAGTTGGTCATACGCGTGGCGGACTAAGCCATCGGCGGGACAGTAAGGGCAGAAATGCCCTGCTGTCCGCCATTGCCGACGTTACTGCGGCACGCCTTCCTGCCACTGCGCCCAATGCTTCACGATGTTGTCCACCAGCGGCCAGCCGGCCAGATACAGATTCTGCACTGCCGGCACAAAGCCGCCTTGCTGCTGATAACCAAGCAGATTGTCCATAGCAGACATTCCCTTGGGGGGCCGATCAAAATCCGACCCCGTGCGTAGCACCGCTACGCGACTGACGTCGGTCAACCCGGCAGCCGCACCGCGCTTGAGCACCTCATACGTGGCATTGTCTTCCTGCTGCGTAGTGCAATACACGCCCTTGCCGTCGGTCAACAATTTCGTCCAGTCACGGGCACGTTCACCAAGCTTGGCGCCGGAAAACCAGGTATCGCCCGCCAGGGTGTCACATTGCGTGACCACAGGCGGCTTATTGGCTGGCGCGTAGGCATACTTGGCACGAAAAGCCTGCGCTTCCTTGCTGTCGCTGAGTTTGGCGTCCTTGGAGAGCGCCAGGGCCTTTTGCAACAGCGGCTCGTTCAACTGGAACACTTCGGTGCGGTAATCCAATGGGGGTTTATCGTCCGGGCTCCTGGTATTGATACCGAGGTAACCCGTTTCCCAGCCCTTGGGAATCTCACGCGCATCCAGCTCCCACTGAATGCCGAAATCCACCAGATAGCGCGCCCAAGCCGCCGTACCCAAGGTGCCCTGCTTGGGATCGATCCCGGCAATCCCGGCGACCAGGAAATACGTCTTGGTCAAATCGAACTGGCGTGACCAGACCAAAGCCGCCACCGAAGCCGCCGCGTTGGCATGGCCCATGCCAGTGGTCAGCACGCACACATCGTCGGCGTTGCAATGAATCACCGGGTAGTCGGGCGACAGGCCGGGAACGGCAATGGCGTCGTTGGCATGGATATGATTCAGCCAGGTCTGGCCTTCCGGGCCAAACATGGAAACGATCATGACCTTGACCGGGCGCGGTGCTGCGGTATCTGCATAAACACCGGTAATGGTCAGCAGGCTCATCAATGCCGCAGTAGCGGCATTTCGCTTGTTCCTTAACATCGGGATAGCTCCATGGATAGTGGTCAGGATCTCGGCAAGCAGCGCCGTGTGCGCGGCGCGCAATATCATTTGGCACAGCATAATCAATCCCGCTCAACCTGACAGCCCGGGAAAGTCGCATAACCACTATATGGTTTGGTCGTGTAACTCACGCAAGCCAAAAACAACAAAGCCACGCATTGCGTGGCTTTGTTGTTGGAACCGACTGCAGAACTAACTGCGCGGCTTATTCCTTCGGCGGAGTCAGTGCACGACCGTATTCGACCTTGATGCCGCCCTTGAGCCCGGCCAGATAATTGCCGATCTCCACTTGGCCATACATCTGGCTCAGTTGTTGCACCAGCTTCTGCCGCATATCAGGCGTCAAAGCAGGAGCCGGAACAGCCTTCACAACCTTGTAGATCACGAAACCGCGCCCGACATCACCACCCGCATAAGCTGGCAACTTGTCCGCCGGCGCAGCGAAAATCGTGCTCAACTGCTTGGGATCAATCGCACGCTCACCAACACGGGCCACTTCTTTCGGCTCGCTCCAGGTGAGCGCAACATTGTCGCCCTTCTGCAACGCTGCCAGCTTCTTCGCACCGTCTGCAGCTGCCAGCTTGATCGCTTTCTCCAGCTTGAGCTTGTTCTGGATATCCGGCATAACCGTCGCCAACGGCGGGATTTGCGCAGCCTTGTAATCAACGACGCGAGCAGAAACCACAGTGCCCGGCGCGACTTCAACACCATCGGTGTTGTGCTTTTTCTTCAGCACATCATCACCAAACACAGCTTCAGCCAGCTTCGGGTTGTTCAACATCGGATCTTGCGCGCCAGTGCGGGTCACCCAGCCGCTGGTTTGCACTTGCAGCTTGAAAGCATCAGCCACCGGCTTGAGGCTATCTGCCTGCTGGTAAACCATATCGTTGAACTTGCCCTTTTGCGCGGCGAAGGCGGCTTGCGCTTTCTGTTGCTTGAGCTTTTCGAGAATCTGCGGCTTCACATCGGCGAGCGTCTTGGTCTTCACATCGTCGAGCTTGATGATGTGATAGCCGAAATCGGTTTCGACAACGTCGGAAACCTGGCCCTTGGCGAGCTTGAAGACGGCTTCCTTGAATGGCGCAACAAAGCTCACGTCCTGACCGAACCAACCCAAGTCACCGCCATTCGGCGCTGAACCAGGATCTTGGGAGTTAGCTTTTGCGAGCTCTGCAAACTTGGCCGGATTGGCCTTCACTTGCTTGAGCAGCTCTTCAGCCTTGGCACGCGCCGCTTTCTTCTCATCGGCCGACGCCGTCTTCGGCGCAGCAATGAGGATATGTGCAGCCTTGCGCTCTTCCTTGGTCAAATCGGCTTTGTGGGCATCGAAGTACTTTTGTACATCGTCGTCGCTGATTGTCTGCTCGGCAGCCAATGCAGCTTGCGACAGCACCACGTATTCCAGCTTGGCCATCTCTGGTGCTTTCAGCTCGGCTTGATGCTGATCGTAGTATTGCTTGACCTCGGCATCGCTGACGCTGGCCTGCGCGAGGAAGTCTTCCGGCTTGATGATGGCTGCGGCAACTGCACGCTTTTCGCCCATCAACTTGGCCAGACGATCGAGTGTCGGGTTGGCCTGGATACCGCTGAGCATGAACGACGACAACAGCTGGCGAGTTGCCAGGTCATCGCTCACGCGCTTTTCAAACTGATCAACCGTCATTTGCTGCGAAGCCAGCAAATCCTGATAGCGCTTCGGGCTGAACTGGCCGTTTTCCTGGAACGCCGGAACTGCCGCAATGGTGTCCTGCAACTGTTGCTTGCTCGGCACGAAATTGAGCTTCTTCGCCTGCGCCAGCATCATCCGCTGACGAACGACTTGTTCCAGCAGCATCGGGCGCATTTCATCGCTGATTGCTTGCCCACCAGCCGCTTCAGCCAAGTCACGATCCGTGATTTGCTGGCCGGCAACCTTGGCGAGATAGTCACCGCCACCTTGCATGGCGCTATAGCCCGTGAGGCCGAAACCGACCACGAGGCCGAGGGAAACCAATCCCAGTACGACCTGCACTGCTGTTTTATTTTTTTCTACGAACTCGAACATGGTGAAAAGCAACTCCGCGAGGTTTCGCGCCGTATGATGCCAGAAGCGATAGACGCTGTCTCGCCGTAATAATCATTGGCCCCAAGCACCTGCTTTCAGTCCCTTGCCCGCACCGTTTTCCTGTAGCTGTACGGCTGTGCCAACACCCTGTATGTACGTGCGTGATCTGGACTTGCACTTCAATAGTGCAGAGATATGAATTGGCAATAACAGGGATAGCTTCAAGAAATAACAGGCAAGAAAAAAGCCAAGCTTTTCAGCTTGGCTTTTTTCTTCATTCTGGCGGAGCGGACGGGACTCGAACCCGCGACCCCCGGCGTGACAGGCCGGTATTCTAACCAACTGAACTACCGCTCCAGAGAGACAGCGATTGTAGCAGGCCTCAGAAACTTTGCAAGAGGTTTTCACCGGAATTGCTTGAAACTGAACTGCTCGAATCACTGTGGTGGGTAGTAGTGGATTCGAACCACCGACCCCCTGCGTGTGAAGCAGGTGCTCTAACCAACTGAGCTAACCACCCATCGTCTAGTTCGTCACCGCATTACTGCAGTGACGAAAGACAATCATTGTACTGCATCTTTCAGGGATTTGCCAGCTCTGAATTTCGGTTGCTTGGCAGCCTTGATCTTGATGGTCTCGCCAGTACGCGGATTGCGGCCGTTACGCGCTTCGCGTTCAGCAACGTAGAACGTGCCAAAACCGACGAGCGTCACTTCCTCACCCTTGTTCAGTGCAGCCGAAACTGCATCAACGGTTGCATCAAGCGCTTTACCGGCAGCAGCCTTGGACAGGCCTGCAGCTTCAGCGATGGCATCAATCAATTCGGATTTATTCACTTACGTCCCCTTTCATTCTGGTTAAATGGTTCCGGTCGGCCGATTGCCTGAGCTTTATAGCAAGCGGCAAAATCACGTGTCAACTAGTGTTTGGTGAGCTGTTGGCCCGCTTCAACGCTTGGATTCACGCTGCTTTGCGGCAAAATCGCCTCAGGATTTTCCGTGCCTTCTTCCAGCGGTTGCGGATGGCGCTCAAGCGCATGCTCGAGGACCTGATCGAACCACTTTACCGCGTGGATGGCAAGGCCACGCTTCACATTGTCCGGAATTTCCGCCAAATCCTTGACGTTCCCCTCCGGAATCAATACTTGCTTGATCCCGCCGCGATGCGCAGCGAGCAATTTTTCCTTCAAGCCACCGATCGGCAACACCTCGCCACGCAAGGTGATTTCACCGGTCATCGCCACATCGCAGCGCACCGGAATGCCAGTCAACACCGACGTCAGCGCCGAGGCGATTGCAATGCCCGCAGACGGCCCGTCCTTGGGCGTAGCGCCTTCCGGCAGGTGGATGTGCATGTCGAACTTCTGATAGAAGTCCGGATCGATGCCAAGCGCCTTGGCGCGGCTTCTTACAACCGATAGGGCGGCTTGGATCGACTCTTGCATCACATCGCCAAGCTTACCGGTCTGGATCATCTTGCCCTTACCCGGCAGCTTGACCGCCTCGATGGTCAGCAATTCGCCACCCACCTCGGTCCAGGCAAGGCCGGTGACTTGACCAATCTGGTTCTGCTGCTCCGCGACGCCATAGTCGTAACGATGTACACCAAGGTACTTGTCGAGATTCTTGGGCGTGACAGCGATCTTCTTATCCGACGGCTTCAGCAACAGCGCCTTGATGACTTTGCGGCAAATCTTGGCGATCTCGCGATCAAGTGCACGCACTCCAGCTTCCCGCGTATAGAAGCGCACGATATCGCGCACGGCCGCGTCGGAAATGGCCAATTCGCCATCCTTCACGCCGTTGTTCTTCATCTGCTTGGGTACAAGGTATTTGAGCGCGATGTTGACCTTTTCGTCTTCGGTGTAACCCGACAGACGGATCACTTCCATCCGGTCCAGCAAAGCCGGCGGGATGTTCAGTGAGTTGGCCGTTGCAACGAACATCACGTCCGAAAGGTCGTAATCCACCTCAAGGTAGTGGTCGTTGAACGCGTGGTTCTGCTCCGGATCGAGCACCTCCAACAGCGCCGAGGAAGGATCGCCACGGAAATCCTGGCCGAGCTTGTCCACTTCATCTAACAGGAACAGCGGGTTCTTCACGCCGACTTTGGTCATGCTCTGCACGATCTTGCCAGGCATCGAACCGATGTAGGTACGGCGGTGACCACGAATTTCGGCTTCGTCACGCACGCCGCCAAGTGCCATGCGCACGAACTTGCGGCCGGTGGCACGAGCAATGCTCTCACCCAAGGAGGTCTTGCCGACGCCCGGAGGGCCTACCAGGCACAGAATCGGCGCTTTCAGCTTATCGACCCGGCTTTGCACCGCGAGATACTCGACAATGCGTTCCTTGACCTTATCCAGCCCATAGTGATCGGTATCCAGCACGCCTTCGGCAGCATGCAAATCCTTGCTGATCTTGCTCTTTTTCTTCCAGGGCACGCCGATCAGCGTATCGATGTAGTTGCGAACCACCGTCGCTTCCGCACTCATCGGGCTCATCATGCGCAGCTTTTTCAGCTCAGCATCGGCCTTGTCGCGGCCTTCCTTGCTCATGCCAGCAAGCTTGATCTTCTTTTCCAGATCGTCCAGATCAGCGTTCTCGTCAAGTTCGCCGAGTTCCTTCTGGATCGCCTTGACCTGCTCGTTCAGGTAGTACTCGCGCTGGCTCTTCTCCATCTGCCGCTTCACGCGGCCGCGGATGCGCTTTTCCACCTGCAGGATGTCGAGTTCGGTTTCCAGCTGCTTAAGCAGGTGCTCAATGCGCTTCTTGACATCGGGCATCTCGAGAATGGCTTGTTTCTGCTCAAGCTTGAGCGGCAGATGCGCCGCGACGGTATCAGCGAGACGGCCGGCAGATTCAATCCCGGCCAGGGAGGTCAGGATCTCCGGCGGAATCTTTTTGTTCAGCTTCACGAACTGGTCGAACTGCGCCAACAAGGTACGGCGCATCGCTTCGACTTCGTGACCTTCGTCTTCGTCGATCGTGAACGGCATCGCTTCGGCGCGGAAATAGCCGTCTTCGTCAAACAGACCGGTCACGTCAGCGCGCTGCAGGCCTTCGACGAGCACCTTGACCGTGCCATCGGGCAGCTTCAGCAGCTGCAGCACCGTTGCAATGGTACCAACGGGATAGATATCGCCCAGCGATGGCTCGTCCTTCTGGGCGTTTTTCTGCGCAGCCAGAAGGATATGCTTGCCACCATCCATCGCCGCCTCAAGCGCGCGAATCGACTTCGGCCGGCCTACGAACAAGGGGATGACCATGTGCGGGAACACGACGACGTCGCGCAACGGCAACATCGGGTAAACGGCGGACTCGGTCAGTAGTTTGTGATTTTCGGACATGAGATTCGCCTGCGGGAAAACATGGGAGTGGTTCTGATAATGTGGCCTCACGGCCACAAATTCAACGCCGCCGAGCACGTGTGTGCAAGGCGGCGTCAAAAGTATTGCTAGAACAGCAACTTACGCAGCAGCAGGTTGATCGTTTTCTACAGCCACCAGCTCGGGTTTGGCTGCCTCCAGAATGACTGGCGCATCGACAACGACCTTGGCGATCCCTTCCAGTGCCGGGAGCTCATACATCGTATCGAGCAACGAGCCTTCCAGAATCGAGCGTAACCCACGCGCACCCGTCTTGCGTTCCATCGCCTTCTTGGCGATCGCAGCAAGGCCGGCTTCGGTTACATCCAACTCGACGCCTTCCATCTCGAATAGACGCTGATATTGCTTCACCAGCGCATTCTTCGGTTCGGTCAGAATCGATACCAGCGCAGCTTCATCAAGCTCATCCAGCGTAGCGATCACCGGCAAACGACCGACAAATTCCGGGATCAAGCCAAAACGGATCAGATCATCCGGCTCAACTTCATGCAACAGCTTGCCGATGCCAGTGTTGTCATCCTTATTGACGACCTGCGCGCCAAACCCGATACCGCCCTTCACCGAGCGGTTACGGATAATCTTGTCGAGCCCCTCGAACGCGCCACCGCAAATGAAAAGGATATTGGTCGTATCGACCTGTGGCATGTCTTGATTCGGGTGCTTGCGGCCACCATGCGGTGGCACCGAGGCCACCGTACCCTCGACCAGCTTCAGCAGTGCTTGCTGCACGCCTTCGCCCGATACATCGCGGGTGATCGACGGGTTCTCGGACTTGCGGGCAATCTTGTCGATTTCATCGATATAGACAATGCCGCGCTGCGCCTTCTCGATGTCGTAATCGCATTGCGCCAACAGCTTGGCGATGATGTGTTCGACATCTTCGCCCACATAGCCCGCTTCGGTCAGCGTGGTCGCATCGGCGATCACGAACGGCACATCCAAGAGCCGTGCCAGCGTTTGCGCCAACAGCGTCTTGCCAGAGCCGGTCGGCCCGATCAGCAGGATGTTGGATTTGGACAGCTCAACGCCGTCAGGCGCTGTCGAGGTCTTGGTCGATAAGCGCTTGAAGTGGTTGTACACCGCCACGGCCAGAATCTTCTTGGCACGGCGCTGGCCAATCGCATACTGATCAAGTGCGGCGCTGATTTCAGTCGGCAGCGGCAGCTTCTTGCCAGATGGCGTCGTCGGCTCGCCGATCAGCAACTGAGCCGCTTCATCCTTGAGCACGTCATTGCACAGCTCGATGCATTCATTGCAGATAAACACATCCGGACCGGCAATGAGCTTCTTCACCTCGTGCTGGCTTTTGCCGCAAAACGAGCAGTACAACAGTTTTTCGTGAGTTTTATCGGTCATCGTGTCGGCCAATGAAAAACCGCCAGAGCGAGGCTGGCGGTGGTTGCAGCAGATACGCGGATTATTTTGCGCGCGAAACCAGTACTTCGTCGATCAAACCATACTTCTGAGCTTCATCGGAACTCAGGAAATTGTCGCGATCGGTATCGTGCTCGATCGTTTCGATGCTCTGGCCGGTATGTTTGGCCAGCAGCTCGTTCAATTGGCGCTTGGTCTTGAGCAGTTCCTTGGCGTGGATTTCGATATCCGACGCCTGACCCGCCAAGCCGCCGATCAATGGCTGGTGAATCATGATGCGCGAATTCGGCAAAGCGAAGCGCTTGCCCTTGGCGCCACCTGAAAGCAGGAAAGCACCCATACTGGCCGCCATACCGACGCACAAGGTCGATACATCCGGTTTGACGAACTGCATCGTGTCGTAAATTGACATGCCCGCCGTCACCGAACCGCCCGGCGAATTGATGTAGAGGTGAATATCCTTGTCCGGATTTTCGCTTTCAAGGAACAAGAGCTGGGCGACGACCAAGTTGGCGGTCTGGTCATTGACCGGGCCAACCAGAAAAACAACCCGCTCTTTCAGAAGACGCGAGTAGATATCGTAGGAGCGCTCGCCCCGGCCGCTCTGCTCGATCACCATCGGGATATACCCGAGGTTTTGCGGATCAAATTCCGATCGTTGCATGTTCGTTCCTATTGATTGTTAGCCAAAGAAAGCCGGCAGCTCGCAGCGTTGGAGAAAAAGTGGCGAGGAACCGTTGTACGCATGCACATGAGGATTCCACGCCACAATTTCAATGCTGCATCCCGGCTTTGCAGCCGTTTTATTGGCCTTGCTGGCCCATCAGCTCGTCGAATGCGACGGCCTTTTCAACCGCCTTGGCCTTCGACAACACGAAATCAACCACATTGTCTTCCAGTGCCATCGATTCCGGGCCGGCAAGACGCTCGCGCTTCTCGTAGTACCAGGAGATCACGTCGGCCGGATCTTCGTAGTTCTGCGCCAGATCTTCGATGATGGTCTTGACTTGTTCCGGCTTGGCTTCGAGGCCGTTGGCCTTTACCAGCTCAGCCAGCACGAGGCCGAGATGAACACGGCGCTGCGCTTGTTGTTCGAACATGGCCGGTGACAACGGCACCAGCTTCGGATCGATGCCGCGTTGCTTCAGATCGGCTTGAGCTTGTTCAGCCAGACGGCTGATTTCCATGATAACCAGCGACTTCGGCAAATCAACCGGCGTGGTCTCGATCAGCGCGGTCATGACGTTTTCCTTGGCGCGCGCCTTCAGACGGAAACGCACTTCACGCTCAAGGTTGCCCTTCACTTCTTCGCGCATCTTGGCCACATCGCCGTCTTCAATACCGAGGCTCTTGGCGAATTCAGCATTTACTTCCGGCAGTTGTGCAGCTGCAACATTCTTGACCGTAATCACGAACACGGCAGTCTTACCGGCCACGTCCTTGCCGTGGTAATCAGCCGGGAAGTTGACGGTAACGTCCTTCGTCTCGCCTTCCTTCAGGCCGATCACGCCAGCTTCGAATTCCGGCAGCATTTGCTTCTTGCCGATCAGGAACGCGTAGTTTTCAGCGCTACCGCCGTCGAAGGCGACGCCGTCGATGGTGCCCTTGAAGTCGATGATCACGCGGTCGCCATCAGCAGCAGCACGTTCAACGCGGTCGAAACGGGTGCGTTGCTTTTGCAGAATTTCCAGCGTCTTGTCGATTTCGCTTTCGCCGACGGTGAGCGTCGGGTTTTCGACTTCCTTGCCAGCCAGTTCGCCCAGCTTCACTTCCGGGTACACCTCGAACGTTGCAACGAACTGGAAGTCACCTTCCGCTTCGCTGCCTTCCTTCGGTTCGAAACGCGGGTAGCCGGCAACCTGGATTTGTTCCTTGGCAACAGCCTCGCCGAACGAGCGCTCGACGGTTTCACCCAGCACTTCTTCCTGAACGCGAAAGCCGTATTGTTGGGCGATGATGTTGAGTGGTGCCTTGCCCGGACGGAAGCCGTCGACTTTGGCGGTTTTAGCAACGCGCTTCAGGCGGGCATCCACCTGCTTGCTGATCTCTTCGCGCGGTACGGAGAAGCTGAGGCGACGCTCGAGCTGGCCCAGGGTTTCCAGTTGTGCTTGCATGTTCATTCCTTGACTAATTCGTGCCGTCGCGGCGACGGGAAACGATGAAAACGGGTGAATCAAATCAGGTCGGCGTGACAACGGGGTCCGGGCGGGGCGCTGCATCAAACAAGCAGCTAACGCTGAGCGGAAGAGGATGCTTGATCCTTGTGGCTCGCAGCATGAACGCCAGTTCGGGACAATTTCGGGATTACACCCAAAGGTCGGCCGCACTGCCCGATCGGCCACAACCGATGACCAACTTGACGGTAAAGGGCAAAAGGATAGCGCAGCGGGCCGGCGCTGTCACTTGCAGAGCACCGAGCGGACACACTTGGCCTTTAATTCCTTGGTAGCGCAGGGGCCTGTCGGGAAAATGATCAGCACTGCCCGCTTGAGCAGTTTGAACAGCCAACAAAAAACCCCGCTCGAGCCAGTACCTACGGGGCTTTGCGGGGTTCTACGTTGACTGCTTGAAATACTGGGTGGTGCGAGCGGAGAGACTCGAACTCTCACGCCTTACGGCGCTGGAACCTAAATCCAGTGCGTCTACCAATTCCGCCACGCTCGCACTTTGTTTCACCTGATTTGGCAGCGCTGAAACGTTCGCCATCCGAGGTGAGGCGGCGATTATAGGGGAAAGTGGGGGTGAATCACAAACCCGCCTGGCATCCCGCATGAAATCAGGTTGTCCACGGCTATTTGCCGCGCAGCAATTGCCCAACCGTGCCCGGCAGGTAATACAAGGGATAGCGTTCACGCGAATCGCCCGGCCGACTCACCACCACCTGGGGTGCTACCCCTTCAAGTCCAGCTGGTCGCCAGGCATTTTCGCTCTGGATCAACAGCCAACGGCATTGACCTGCATCCGGCCGGCTTTCGATGCGGCGTGTCACCGTTGCCGCGTAGTAGGCCAAGAGCGCACGTTGTGGCTCACCCAAACGCATGCTCGCCACACAATCGGTTTGCTGAGCTTGTAGCAACCAGGGGCGAAGCTGACTGAACGGATGGCGATAGCCCATTTGCAAATCGAGCGCCGGCAGGAAAAGCGTCCCCAACATGGCCCAAATGCCAGTGAACAGCACACTCCACCGCCACAAACTGCCCGACAAACGTTGCATCGGCGCAACGCGCCACAACAGCCCTAAACAGATCAACGCAATCAATGCAGCGATCCATGCGCCGACCACCCAATGCGGCGTCCAGCCGACGAAGCTCTGCCCCATCCAGCCATAGACCGGTTTGGGTAGCCCCGTCGCCAGCGCAAATCCACCCAACAGCAATGCGCCAAGCACCAACAGGGCGAGCAAGAACCAGAATCCGCGACCCATGCGACGTAATTCGGCACAAGGCAATACGCCCGCTACGGCCAGCACGACCAGCGGGGCCAGTAACGGCATGGCATAGAGCTCCCGCGCATCGGCCGACACGCTGAGCACCAGAAAGCCCATCACGAACAGCGTGAATGGCGCGGCCAAGCGAGCAAGATGCCCGCGGCGAGCTGCCCGCCATGCGCCAAAGATCGCCAGCGGCCACGCCGGCAGGCCATACCAAGGGATGAGCTTGAAGTAAAACCCCCTCTCAGCCCGTGGCCCAAGGTGATTGGCACCAAAGAATCGCCCGAAGTTGTTATCCCACCACCAAATGCGGAACAACACCGGATCGCGGTGATACAAGTGGATCATCCACAACAGCGGCAACGGCGAACCAACCAAAAGCGCGCCAAGCAAAGTTTTCAGGTAGGAGACATGGCGATAACGCGAGAAAAACATGGGCAGGCTTAATGCCGCAACGCCCAGTAATCCTGGGCCGATCAATCCTTTGGCAAGCGTTGTGATCGTTACACCTGCACCGAGAGCAATGCCTGCCAGCCACGGTCTACGTGGTGCAAGTGCCAAGCCGTACAAACCCCAGCTCATGCCGGCGAACAAGGCAGTATCAGTGATCAGTTGGTGCGCGCGTACCGGGAAGCCAATGCAGCCAAGCAGCAGGATGACAGCCCAGCGCCCGTAGCCACGGCCGAATATTTCTCGCGATGCGAAGGAGAGCGCAATCAGCGCTAGGCCGATGTAGAAGCCGGTGGCCAAGCGCATAGCATCGGGTGGCGATAACCACCCGGAAAAGAGATTGTTGAATAGCGCCGCCGTGATGAAGAACAGCGGCGGCTTTTCCATGAAAGGCTCGCCAGCCAGTGTCGGCACGACCCAATCACCAGTAGCGGAGATATGGCTGATCAGGCCGAAGGTATAAGCACCGTCCGGCTTCCACGGTTCGCTACCAAACAACCCCGGCAGCAACCACACCAGCGCGAGCAGCCACACCGCCCACATCGGCGGTGAAGACAGTCGGTCCTGGAATGGGTGGAAGCGCATTGTGCGGATGCTGGAAGCCAAAACCTTCGCACTCTATCAGAACCGTTGTAAGAAAACGACTTTCTTACGACAGCGGCTTACAGCCATTTTGATCAGCAAGGATCAGCCACTTGCGAGCTTGCGTAATACTCGCGCCACGGCAGCAAAACCGAAGCTGCCGGTCACTGCAACACTGGCGCCAAAGCCGCCCTCGCAATCCAGCCGAACGGCACCTTCGCCCCCCTCCCCCATGTGCGGCGGCTTTTGTGCGCAAACCGAACCATCCGGCTGCGGATAAACCAGCGGCTCGGTCGAATACACACATTCGATACCGAACTTCTTGTCACCCTTGGGGAAACCGTACTCACGCCGCAGCAAGGCGCGAACCTTGGAAGCCAACGGATCTTGAATCGTGCGCGTGAGGTCGTCGACCTTGATTTGTGTCGGATCAGTCTGGCCGCCCGCACCGCCAGTGGTGATCAGCTTGACCTTGTGCCGCCTGCACCAGGCAATGATTGCTGCCTTGGTCTTGACGCTATCGATGGCATCGATCACGTAGTCGAACCCACGGCCGAGATAATCATCGAGGTTTTCGACCACGACAAAGTCTTCGATCGCATGTACTTCGCAGTCTGGATTGATCCCCAGAATGCGGTGCCTGAGCACCACCACTTTCGTCCGACCGTAGTTGCCGACCATGGCCGGCAACTGACGGTTGGTGTTGGAAACACACACATCGTCGAGATCGATCAGCGTGATCTTGCCGACTCCGGAGCGCGCCAGCGCCTCGGCCGACCACGAACCAACACCGCCGACGCCAATGATGCAGACGTGCGCAGTACGAAAACGCTCCAGCGCATCGCGACCATACAGCCGGGCAATGCCGCCGAAGCGGCGCTCGTACGACTGTTCCATCAAACCTGCTCGGCCCAAAGGTCGTGCTCGTCGGCATCGGTGATGCGCACGGTCACGAAATCACCCGGCTGCACGCCCGGCTTGGGATCGAAGTAGACCAGACCGTCGATTTCCGGCGCATCAGCGTAGGTACGCGCCACGGCGCCCTCTTCGTCGATTTCATCGACCAGCACGGTGTATTCGCGGCCGATGCGGGCCAGCAAGCGCTGGGCGCTGATTTCAGCCTGCTTTTCCATGAAGCGTTGCTTGCGCACTTCGGCCACGTCTACCGGCACGTGATCCGGCAAATCGTTGGCCGTTGCACCATCGACTGGCGAATAGGTGAAACAGCCGACGCGGTCCAGCTGCGCTTCATCGAGGAAGGCCAGTAGCTCTTCGAACTCGGCCTCGGTCTCACCCGGGAACCCGACGATGAAGGTGGAGCGGATCACCAGATCCGGACAGATCTCACGCCATTTCTTGATCCGCTCCAGCACGTTGGCACTGTTGGCCGGCCGTTTCATCAGCTTGAGAATGCGCTGGCTGGCGTGCTGGAACGGGATATCCAGGTACGGCACGATCTTGCCTTCGGCCATCAACGGGATGACTTCGTCGACGTGCGGATATGGGTAGACGTAATGCAGTCGCGCCCAGATACCGAGCTTGCCGAGCTCTTCGCAAAGCTCGGTCATGCGTGTCTTGACCGGACGGCCATTATGGAAACCGGTCTTGTATTTCACGTCAACACCATAGGCAGAGGTGTCTTGCGAAATGATCAACAGCTCTTTCACACCAGACTTCGCCAGGTTCTCGGCTTCGCGCAGCACATCGTGGATCGGCCGGCTGACCAGATCGCCACGCATGCTCGGGATGATGCAGAAGGTACAGCGGTGATTACAGCCTTCGGAAATCTTCAGATAGGCGTAGTGCTTGGGGGTGAGCTTGACACCGGCTGGCGGCACCAGATCGATGAAGGGGTCATGCGGCTTGGGCAGTGCGGCAT
Source organism: Andreprevotia chitinilytica DSM 18519 (assembly GCF_000711875.1). Classification (GTDB taxonomy): domain Bacteria; phylum Pseudomonadota; class Gammaproteobacteria; order Burkholderiales; family Chitinibacteraceae; genus Andreprevotia; species Andreprevotia chitinilytica. Next base: position 26,403 of record NZ_JONM01000003.1, on the reverse strand, counting down.
GAACGTGGACCATCACCTCGTCCTTGGCATGCGCGCCAGTCACCGCCAGCACCTTGGGATGCGCTTGGCGGATCAGGTTGCCGTCTTCCTTGGCGCCCAGACAGCCTGTGACGATGACCTTGCCATTCTCGGCCAATGCCTCGCCAATGGCATCCAGCGACTCCTGCACGGCGGAGTCGATAAAGCCACAGGTGTTGACGACGACCAGATCGGCATCGTCGTAGGACGGCGAAATGTCGTACCCCTCGGCGCGCAGCTGGGTGATGATTTGTTCGCTATCCACCAAAGCTTTTGGACAACCAAGCGAAACGAACCCCACCTTTGGGGCGGCAACTTTTGAAACAGACATGCAAACGTTCTCCAAAAACGACGCGGGCATGTCTCAATGACATGCCCGCGGGGACTGCTTGCAATTTTAATTCAATGGCTTAGCGCTGAATAGGGTTAACCGGCAGACTTGCGACGCGAGGTCGGTTTTGTCGGGGCCGGTTCAGCGGCTTTCTCTGGCGCTGCCGTGCTCTTTGGCGGTGTGGAGGGCTGCGGGTCACCTGGCTGCGGATCAGTCGGTTTCACATAGCCCGGCATGCCGAAACCGGTAAACAGGTGCTTGGCACGATCTTGCAGCTGTTGCTGCATATCGACAAACAGGTTGGTGCTGCTTTCCAGGTAATTGCCCATCATGCTCTGCAGCGCCGGGCCCTGAAACTTCATGAATTCGCCCCACAGATTGCTGTTGCCCAGCATCGGGTTGTCGCTATTCATGGCGGAATTGGCTTGATCCTGCAGGCGGTGCTGCATTTCGCCGAACAGCTGCAGGTTCTTTTCCAGATAATTGCCCATCAGCCCCTGCATCGCATTGCCGTAGAAACGGATGATCTGCGTGAGCACATCGTAGGAAAACAACGGCATGCCGGCCGCTTCTTCTTCCAGGATGATTTGCAAGAGCACGCTGCGGGTAATGTCATCGCCGGTCTTGGCGTCGGCCACCTGCAGGTCAACATTATCGAGCACCAGCTGCTTCACATCGGCCAGCGTGATGTAACAGGACGTGGCAGTGTCATAGAGCCGACGATTCGGATATTTCTTGATAACGCGTTTCTCGGCGCTCATGCCCTCGACCTTCATGGTGCATTGGTAACCTGTGCACGATAACCGCCGTTCGTCGGCGACGCAACAGCACATGCTGCGACGCAACAAAAAAAGCTTGACGAAAGGATCGGGGGTTTCCACAATGGGCTGGTAATTGTGCAAAGCAACATCGGTAGTTCCACCGCCGAGCCCACCCATCGATCAGGAGAACCGTCATGTCGCAAATCCAGCAACAAGCCCAACAACAATTCGCCGATTTCGCCACCGAAAACGTCGAAACTGCTCTGCGTTTCGCCCGCATCGGCCTCGATTCCACCGAGCGCCTGGTGAAACTGCAACTCGAAACCGCCAAGACCGTGCTCGAAGAAAACGCCAAGACCACCAAGGCCCTGGCTGGCGTGAAGGACGTTCAAGAAGCACTGGCCCTGCGCCAAAAACTGGCTGAAGCCGCCGTCGACCAAGGCAGCATCTACTCCCGCCACGTGTACGAAATCACTTCGCAAGCTCAAGCCGAACTGTCGCAATTGTTCGAAGAAGGCATCACCTCCTTCAACAAAAGCGTGGTTGCAGGCCTCGACCGCTTTGTGAAATCCGCTCCGGCTGGCACTGATGTTGCCGTCGCTGCAGTCAAGTCCACCGTACAAGCTACCGCTGCTGCCGTTGACAGCCTGACCAAGGCTGCCAAGCAAGTTGCCGACTTCGCCGATGCTTCGGTGAAGGCTGCTACGACTGCAACGACCGATGCCGTGAAAGCCGCCGCCAAGAAAAGCGCTGCTGCCGCCTAAGCTTCAGTAGTCTGCCGCAAACAAAAAGGGAGCCAATTGGCTCCCTTTTTGTTGTTCTGATTCCACAAAACACCAGAACTGGCCGAGGCTGATACCCCGGCCACGACTACTTTTACTGTGCGTCGGTCACCGGCGCAGCTTCAGCAACCGGAGCCGCAACCGCTGCTTCGTCGTTCAGCACAGCCTTGATCGACAATCGCACACGGCCCTTCTCGTCTTGCTCCAACGCCTTCACGCGCACGACCTGACCTTCTTTCAGGTAGTCGCTCACGTTCTTGATGCGCTCGTTGGCGATCTGGCTGATGTGCACCAAGCCATCACGGCCCGGCATGATCGAGACGATCGCGCCAACGTTGTTGTCGAGAATCTTCACAACCGGACCTTCGTAGATCTTGCCGATTTCGACTTCGGCAGTGATCTCGGAGATACGACGCTTGGCTTCATCGGCACCTTCGGAGGACACCGAAGCGATGGTGATGGTGCCATCTTCCTGGATATCGATCTGCGTACCGGTTTCTTCGGTCAGTGCGCGAATCACCGAACCGCCCTTGCCGATCACGTCACGAATCTTTTCCGGGTTGATCTTCATCGTGTAGAGGCGCGGCGCGTGGGCGCTGACTTCTTCACGTGCGCCACCAACAGCGCCCTTCATGATGTCAAGGATATGCAGACGGCCAGACTTGGCCTGATCCAGCGCCACCTTCATGATTTCCTTGGTGATGCCGTTGATCTTGATATCCATCTGCAGCGCAGTCACGCCGGAGTCGGTGCCTGCAACCTTGAAGTCCATGTCGCCGAGGTGATCTTCGTCGCCCAGGATGTCGGTCAGCACCGCGAAACGGTTGCCTTCCTTGATCAGGCCCATGGCGATACCAGCCACGTGCTTTTTCAGCGGCACGCCAGCATCCATCAGCGCCAGGCAGCCGCCGCAGACGGAAGCCATCGAGCTGGAGCCATTCGATTCAGTGATTTCAGACACGACACGCATCGAATATGCGAAGTCTTCCGGTGTCGGCAGCACGGCAATCAGTGCACGCTTGGCCAGTCGACCGTGACCGATTTCGCGGCGCTTCGGCGTACCAACGCGACCGGTTTCACCGGTGGAATACGGCGGGAAGTTGTAGTGCAGCATGAAGCGGTCGGTGTATTCGCCGGCCAGCGCATCGATCTTTTGCTCGTCGAGCTTGGTGCCGAGGGTGGCAACCACCAGACCTTGCGTTTCACCACGGGTGAACAGCGCCGAGCCGTGGGTGCGCGGCAGCACGCCGGTGCGAACCGTAATCGGACGCACGGTGCGGGTGTCACGACCATCGATACGCGGGAAACCGTCCAGAATCTGGTTACGGACGATCTTGGCTTCCATGTCATGGAAGATGCCGCGGATCTTGTTGGCGGTCAGCGTATCGGTTTCTTCGGTAATCAGCGCGGTCTTGACCTTGCTCCAAGCGTCATTGAGCTTGACGGTACGAGCCTGCTTTTGCGCGATACGGAATGCTTGGGCGATGTCTTCACCGGCAACGGCAGCGATTTGCGCTTCGAGCGCTTCGTCACGGGTCGGCTCGGACCAGTCGAACAGTTCCGGATTCACTTCGTCGGCAAGTTCGTTGATCGCCTTGATGACCTTCTGCATTTCGTCGTGACCAAACACCACGGCGCCCAGCATCACTTCTTCCGACAGTTCTTGCGCTTCGGATTCAACCATCAGCACGGCTTGTTCGGTACCGGCAACGACCAGATCCAGTTGGCTGGTCTTCAGCTCATCCTTGGTCGGGTTCAGCAGGTATTGGCCGTTGGCGTAACCAACGCGGGCAGCGCCGATCGGGCCGGAGAACGGCACGCCAGCAATCGACAATGCGGCAGAGGCGCCGATCATGGCCGGAATATCGGAATCGATTTGCGGATCAAGGCTGACGACAGTCGCGATGATCTGGATTTCGTTGAAGAAGCCTTCCGGGAACAGCGGGCGGATCGGACGATCGATCAGGCGGCTGGTGAGAATTTCCTTCTCGGACGGACGGCCTTCGCGCTTGAAGAAACCACCGGGGATCTTGCCGGCAGCGTAGGTCCGCTCTTGGTAATCAACGGTGAGCGGGAAGAAATCCTGGCCCGGCTTGACGCCCTTGGCGGCAACGACGGTGACGAGCACGACGGTGTCGTCCATCGACACCAGAACGGCACCGGAGGCCTGACGGGCGATTTCGCCCGTTTCCAGCGTGACGGTATGTTTGCCGAACTGGAACGATTTCGAGATTTTGTTGAACACTGGGATTTTCCTTTGCGTGCGTCCTGTGCCAGGAACGCGAATGGATAGGAGCTATTCAGTACGACGCGGCCACGTCGCCGGCTTCGGCACAACAACCCGGCCATGCCGCCGAAGCCTGTTTGGGCATCGGCCGGGGATTGCAAATCGGTCACTTCTGGAGCGGTAGCTGCGTTACGGCAGCCAAAAACAAAAAAGTCGCAGTACGGTGACTGCGACTTTTTGTTGCTGCCTTACTTGCGCAGGCCCAGCTTGGCGATCAGATCGCGGTAGCTGTCAGCGTTGGTGCGCTTGAGGTAATCCAGCAGGCGGCGACGGCGGGAAACCATCTTCAGCAGGCCACGACGGGAGTGGTGGTCTTTCTGATTTGCCTTGAAGTGCGGGGTCAGATCGTTGATGCGAGCGGTCAGCAGTGCAACTTGCACTTCCGGGGAACCGGTATCGCCTTCAGCGCGTTGGTAGGTTTTGACGATGCCAGCTTTCTGGTCAACGGTAACAGCCATTTGTAATACTCCAAATTGATGATTTATGAGCCTGACCTGTATTGCATACAGGAGCTCGTCAAGCACATGCCAGCCTGAACCGGCATCTGCTCCCTTCACCGCCCCACTTACCTGTTTGCTTATCCAGCAAAACCGGCAAAGTGAGCCAGCAGTCGTTTGGGCCGCAGCACACCATCGGATGCCACTTCGCCCAAACCGATGAACCGCGCATTATCCTCATTTCCCAGCATGCCGTAAAGGCGGAAGCTGCCGGCCGTCGGCACATTCAGCCCGTCGGCGTTAGCGTGAGCAACGGATGCAATGGGCATGCCGTGCAGAATAAGATCGGTCTGCCCTGCATCGAGCGCCAATTCCGGCATATCGCTCACCAGACTATCCACCGGCAACAGCGCTGCCTCGCGATCTTCAAGCGCCATCTCGTTGAGCTGATCCAGCGGCACCGCATCCTCAAGCCGGAAGCCTGCGGTGCGGGTGCGAATCAGGCCGGCAAGATAAGCACCACAGCCCAAAGCCTTGCCCAGGTCTTCGGCCAGCACGCGGATATACGTCCCCTTGGAACACAACACATCCAGCACCAAGGTGATGCCATCAAAGCTGATCAGCTCAAGCTCGTAAAAGGTGATCTGCCGCGCTTGGCGCTCGATCTCGACGCCTTTGCGCGCATATTCATACAGCGCCTTACCCTGGAACTTGAGCGCCGAATGCATGGGCGGCATCTGCTCGTATTCGCCGAGAAAGGATGCAAGCACGGTGCGCAGCTTGGCTTCGTCGAAATCGATCTCGCCGCTCTTGGTGATTTCACCTTCACCATCGAGTGTCGTCGATACCTCGCCGAAGCGGATCGTTGCCCGATAGCCTTTGTCGGCATCGAGCATGCGTTGCGAGAACTTGGTCGCCTCGCCAAAGCACAACGGCAGCAAACCGGTCGCAAAGGGATCGAGCACGCCGGTATGGCCAGCCTTTTCAGCGCTTAACAGCCAGCGCGCCTTTTGCAATGCATTGTTGCTGGAAATACCGAACGGCTTGTCGAGCAGCATGACGCCGTCGATCTTGCGCTTCGCCATCAGGCGTCGCCCTCTTTGACATCACCCTCTTCATCATCAAGGGCCTTGGTGCTGACTGCCTGTTGGATCAGGCTATCCAGATGCATGCCGTTCTCGATCGAATGATCGTAGACGAAGTGCAGTTCCGGCATCTTGAACAGCTTGAAACCGCGCGACAGCTCGCTGCGCAGGAAGCCTTTGGCGTTCTCGAGCTTGGCGGCAATCGCCTGGGCATCCTCGGCGGTGCCAAGGAAGGTGTAGAAAATCTTCGCGTGCGAGTAATCGCGTGTGACCTCGACATCGGTGATCGTAATCAGCGATGCCTTGGGATGATCCAGCTCGGCGCGGATCAGTTCAGCCACGTCGCGCTGCAATTGCTGCGCGATACGGTCGGAACGAGTGAAATTTTTAGCCATGGCGGTCGCCGTTAGGGGTGAGGCGTGAGGGGCAAGGTATAAAACCCGCTCACGGCCAGTTTTTAATCAATCGGTGCGGAGCCAGATGAGCCCCGTTAAAAGCAAAAAGCGCAAGGAGTATCCACCCCTTGCGCCGGTGCAGAGGTGTGGGTTTTATCCCTAACCCCTCACACCTCTCTCCTCACCGCATCACAGCGTACGCGCCACTTCGATGATCTCGAAGATCTCGAGTTGGTCGCCTTCCTGGATGTCGTTGTAGTTCTTGATCTGCAGGCCGCATTCGTAGCCTGCCTTGACTTCCTTGACGTCATCCTTGAAGCGCTTGAGCGTTTCCAGTTCGCCCTGGTGCACAACGACGTTGTTGCGCAGCAGGCGGACGCCAGCACCACGCTTGACCGTACCGTCGAGCACGTAGCACCCAGCAATCGAGCCAACCTTGGACACCACGAACACCTGACGAATTTCAACCAGACCGATGATCTGTTCTTTCTTCTCCGGGGCCAGCATGCCGGTCAGGGCGGCCTTCACGTCATCTACAACGTCATAAATGATGTTGTAGTAACGGATGTCGACGCCTTCGCCTTCAGCCAGCTTGCGCGCAGCCGCATCGGCACGCACGTTGAAGCCGACCACGACCGCCTTGGAAGCCAGCGCGAGGTTGATATCCGATTCGCTGATGCCGCCCACGCCCGAGTGCAGGATCTGCACGCGAACTTCGTCGGTCGACAGCTTCTGCAAACTGCCGGACAAGGCTTCGAGCGAACCTTGCACATCGCTCTTGATGACGATCGGCAAGTTTTGCACTTCGCCTTCGGCCATCTGCGCGAACATGTTTTCGAGCTTGGCAGCTTGTTGCTTGGCGAACTTCACGTCACGGAACTTGCCCTGACGGAACAAGGCGATTTCACGCGCCTTCTTCTCGTCGCCCAGCACCATCGCATCGGCACCGGCGGCCGGCACTTCTGACAGGCCGAGAATCTCGACCGGAATCGACGGACCCGCTTCGTTGATCTGCTTGCCGTTCTCATCCAGCATGGCGCGAACACGACCGTACACGCTGCCGGCGAGTACAACATCGCCCTTACGCAACGTGCCGGACTGCACCAGCATCGATGCGACAGCACCACGGCCCTTGTCCAGACGGGCTTCGATGATGATGCCCTTGGCGGGGGTATCCACCGCTGCGGTCAGTTCCAGCACTTCGGCTTGCAACAGGATCGCGTCGAGCAGGCCGTCGATGTTGGTGCCTTGCTTGGCAGACACTTCGACGAACTGGGTATCGCCACCCCAATCTTCCGGCACGACTTCCTGGGCCACCAGTTCCTGGCGGATACGCTCGGGGTTTGCACCTTGCTTATCGATCTTGTTGACCGCAACGACGATCGGCACACCAGCCGCTTTCGCGTGGTGGATCGCTTCGATCGTTTGCGGCATCACGCCATCGTCGGCCGCCACCACCAGTACGACGATATCGGTCGCGCTGGCACCGCGAGCACGCATGGCGGTAAACGCCTCGTGGCCCGGGGTATCGAGGAAGGTGATGATGCCCTTGTCCGTTTCGACGTGGTACGCACCGATGTGCTGGGTAATGCCGCCAGCTTCGCCCGCTGCAACCTTGGCGCGACGGATGTAATCCAGCAGCGACGTCTTACCGTGGTCAACGTGACCCATGACGGTCACGACCGGCGCACGCGAGATTTGCTCGTGCTCGCCCTTGGCTTCGTCAACCAGATAGGTATCCGGATCATCGAGCTTGGCAGCAACCGGGGTGTGGCCCATTTCTTCCACGACGATCATCGCGGTTTCCTGATCCAGCACCTGGTTGATGGTCACCATCATGCCCATCTTCATCAACGCCTTGACGACCTCAACGCCCTTCACCGCCATCTTGTGGGCGAGATCGGCCACGCTGATGGTTTCCGGCACATCCACGGTATGGACGATTGGCTCGGTCGGGGCCTGGAAGCCGTGGACGTTGTCGCTATCCTGGCTCTTGTTGTGCTTGCCGCCGCCCTTCTTGGATTTCCAGCCGCCAGTCGAATCGCCACCACGGGTCTTGATGCCCGCGCCGCCCTTCTTGCCGCGACCATCATCCCAGCTGCGTTTTTCCGGCTCTTTCTTCTTGTCGCCAGCCTTCGGCGCAGCAGCAGGTGCAGCAACCGCAGCCGGCTCTGCTTTGGCAGGTTCCGGTGCGCGCAACGGCGTGTCTTTCGGCTTGCGCAATTCAACACGCATACCGATACGCGGACGATCACCCGCCACGGAGGGCACTGGCGACGCGGTCGGAGCCGGGGTGCGAACCGGCGTCGGGGCCGGAGCCGCGACCGGTGCGGCAACCGGGGCCGGGGCCGCTACGGCCGGCGTCGGCGCAACGACTGGCTCAGCGACAACGATCGCTTCGGCCACTGGCGCGGCGATCGTTTCCTGCTCAGCTTCAGCCGCGTCTTCCTTGTGACCACGTTCTTGCTTGGCACGCATCTCAGCAGCTTGACGCTCACGCAATGCCGCCTGGCGTTGCGCTTCCGCTTCACGCGCAACACGTTCGGCTTCGCTCAATGCAGGCGCCGGAACTGGCGCTACGTCAATGCGCGGCGCAGCAACGGCCGGCGCTTCCGACGGCAGAACACGCTTCTTGCGTGTTTCCACGTGAATCGTCTTGGCCTTGCCAGTCGAATCGGTCTTCTTGATTTCGGTCGTCTGCTTGCGGGTCAGCGTGATCTTTGGCTTGTCGCCAGCCGCGCCGTGCTTTTGTTTCAAGTGATCCAGCAACCGTGCCTTATCGTCAGCGGTGACCAGATCGGTTTCAGTATGTTTTGCCACGCCAGCGGCGTGTAGCTGCTCCAGCAGCTCTTGCGGCGGCATTTTCAGCTCGGCCGCGAATCGACTGACATTCAGTTCACTCATGCATTTCTCCCAGCCCTCAACGAGCAATTACGCGAACCAGTGCTCGCGGGCCTTCAGAATCAGTTGCTTCGCTGCTTCTTCATCGATGTCGGTGATTTCGGTCAGCTCGTCCACGGCAAGTTCGGCCAGGTCGTCGCGCGTGTGGATATCGTGTTCGGCCAGCGCAGCGGCGAGTTCTGCCGTCATGCCGTCCAGGGTCTTCAAATCTTCAGCCTGATGCTCGAGCTTTTCTTCGCGAACGATGGCTTGCGTGAGCAAGGCATCGCGAGCGCGGGAACGCAGCTCGTTGACGGTGTCTTCGTCAAAGCCTTCGATCTCCAGCATTTCGGCCAGCGGTACGTAGGCGACTTCTTCCAGTGTGTTGAAGCCTTCTTGCACCAGCACGTCGGCCACGTCTTCATCGACGTCGAGCGCCTGCATGAAGAGTTCGCGCACCTTGGTGAACTCTTCTTCGTGTTTCTCTTCGGCTTGCTCGACGGTCATGATGTTGAGCTTCCAGCCGGTCAGCTCGGAAGCAAGCTTCACGTTCTGACCGCCACGGCCGATTGCCATCGCGAGATTGTCTTCGTCGACCACCACGTCCATGCTGTGGTTGTCTTCGTCGACGATGATCGAATTCACTTCGGCCGGGCTCAGCGCGCCGATGACGAACTGGGCCGGGTCTGGCGACCACAGGATGATGTCGACGCGCTCGCCGGCAAGTTCATTGGTCACCGCGTTGACGCGAGTACCACGCACGCCGATACAAGTACCTTGCGGATCAACGCGCTGGTCGTTCGACTTGACGGCGATCTTGGCGCGGGCGCCGGCATCACGCGCCACGCCCTTGAGTTCGATCAGGCCGTTTTCGATTTCCGGCACTTCCATCTCGAACAGCTTGGCCATGAAATCCGGCACGGTACGCGACAGCACCAGCATCGGGCCACGGCCCAGACGATCGATACGCAGCAGGAAGGCGCGTACACGGTCGCCAACACGCAGGTTTTCCTTCGGGATCATCTGATCGCGCGGCAGGATGGCTTCCAGCTTGCCGAGTTCGATGATGGCGTTGCCACGCTCGATGCGCTTGATGTTGCCCGAAACGATATGTTCGCGACGTTGCAGGAAATCGTTCAGATTCTGCTCACGCTCCGCATCGCGGATCTTTTGCAAAATGACCTGCTTGGCGGTTTGCGCGCCGATGCGGCCGAACTCGATGGGCTCCAGCTCTTCTTCCCAGGTTTCGCCCAACTGCAGATCCTTGTCGTAATCCGGTGCATCGGTAATGGCGATCTGGCGGCTTGGCTCCTCGTGGTCGTTGTCTTCCACCACGGTCCAGACGCGGAACGAGCGGTAATCGCCCGTATCGCGATCGATTTCGACGCGAATATCCACTTCATCTTCGTAACGTTTCTTGGTGGCAGATGCCAGCGCCATTTCCAGCGCGGTAAACACTACGTCTTTCTCTACATTCTTTTCACGTGCCAGTGCATCGACCAGCAACAGGATTTCACGGCTCATTGTTCATTTACCCTTCCAAAGCCCGCACAAGCGTCCAATATGCTTGCAAACTCAAAACTGCGGCTCAAGCCGCACTTTGTCGATTTGTGCTTGCGGCAGCTTCAGCTGCTCGCCATCCACTTCCACCACCACCGCGTCGTCTTCAAAGCCAACGAGCGTGCCGACAAAACGCTTGCGCTTGTCCGGCAGTGGCATCCGCAATCTCACTTTTACTTTCTGACCGGCGTAACGGACGAAGTCCTCCGGTTTTTTCAGCGCCCGATCCAGGCCGGGTGACGACACCTCCAAGCGCTCATAGGGAATGTTTTCAACCATGAGCAAGCGCGACAGGTGATTGCTCACTGTCACGCAGTCGTCTACCGTGATGCCGCCCGGCTTGTCGATAAAAAGGCGCACCAGGCCGTTGTGCGCCAGTTCCAGATCGACCAGCTCGTAACCGAGGCCCGGCAGCGTCGAATCCAGCACGTCTTGCAAATTGGCCATACTTTCCTTCGTTCACAAACGCCACAAACAAAAAATGGGCTGCAAAACTGCGCCCATTTCCAAAGGACTCCCCTGTTCATACCGCCTAATAGGGAATAGCCCCGATTCTAACAGAAACAACCACTTGGCGAAACTAGTCGCTCTTGTCGCTTGCTGCCTGGCAGCCGACGTCACTACAGTTACGAATTACCCAGAGGAGATAATTGAATGGATAGGCCTTGGCTCGCGAGCTACCCGCAAGGAATTCCCCAAGAAGTAGACATTCATGAATTCGGCTCGATTCCGGCCGTGATGGACCGCACCGTAGCCCGTTTTCCTGACCGCGACGCCTTCATCAACATGGGACACGCGATCACCTATTCAGAGCTCGATCGCCTGGCCACGGCCTTCGCCTCTTATCTCCAGAACGATCTCAAACTGCCGCGCGGCGCACGCGTGGCGGTGATGATGCCCAATCTGCTGCAATACCCGGCGGCGATTTTCGGCATTCTCAAAGCCGGTCTGATCGTCGTGAACGTGAATCCCCTCTACACGCCACGCGAGCTGGGCCATCAACTCAAGGATTCGGGCGCCGAGGCCATCCTCATCCTCGCCAATTTCGCCCACACGCTCGAAAAGACCGAAGCACACGACAAAGCCTCGCTCAAGCAAGTGATCGTGACCGAGATCGGTGATCTCCTGCCCATCCCGAAACGCTGGCTCATCAACGCTGCCGTCAAATATGTGAAGAAAATGGTGCCGGCCTTCTCGCTGCCAGGCTCCATCGATTTCAACACCGCGCTGGCGCGTGGCCGCAACGCCAAGCTCACCCCGGTGACGTTGACGCATGAAGACATCGCCTTCCTGCAATACACCGGTGGCACCACCGGCGTCGCCAAGGGTGCGATGCTCACCCACGGCAATATCGTCTCCAACATGCAGCAGGCACATGCCTGGATCAAGGATGCGGTGGACGAAGGCAAAGAACTCATCGTCACCGCCCTGCCGCTTTATCACATCTTCTGTTTGACAGCGAATTGCATGGTGTTCTCCAAGGTTGGCGCGACCAACCTGTTGATCACCAATCCGCGCGACATCCCCGGTTTCGTCAAGGAAATGGGCAAGTATCGCGTCACCTGCATCACCGGCGTGAACACGCTCTTCAATGCGCTCCTCAACAACGCCGACTTTGCCAAGCTTGATTTCTCCACTTGGAAGCTCGCACTCGGCGGCGGCATGGCGGTGCAGCACGCAGTCGCGGACAAATGGAAGCAAATCACCAAAACGCCGCTGGTCGAGGCGTATGGCCTGACTGAAACCTCGCCGGCAGCGATGATCAATCCGATGACGCTCAAGGAATACAATGGCATGATCGGCCTCCCGATCCCGTCGACCGATGCGCAGATCCGCAACGACACGGGCGCGGTGTTGCCAGCCGGCGAAGCAGGCGAGCTCTTCATCAAGGGCCCGCAAGTCATGAAAGGCTACTGGCAGCGACCGGATGAAACCGCCAAGGTACTCGGCGAGGACGGTTATCTCGCCACTGGCGATGTGGCGATCATGTCGCCGACCGGCTTTTTCCGGATTGCCGACCGCAAGAAGGACATGATTCTGGTCTCCGGCTTCAACGTTTATCCCAACGAAGTCGAAGATGCGATTGCCGAACACCCCGGTATCGTCGAAGTTGCTTGTATCGGCGTGCCGGATGACAAATCCGGCGAGGCGGTGAAAGTCTTCATCGTCAAGAAAGACCCGGCTTTGACTGAAAAAAGCGTGATCGAATTCGCCCGCGAGCGGCTGACCAGCTACAAGGTGCCGCGTCAGGTCGAATTCCGTGACCAATTGCCAAAATCCAACGTGGGCAAGATTCTGCGCCGGGAACTCAGGCCGAATTAATCGCCCACGCGAACCTACCCAGGACCGCTGCCATGAACCTGTTGCCGTTTTTCAAGCTGATGGCCGAACATCAGGCATCCGATCTGTTTCTGGCATCGCACTCGCCAGTCGTCATCAAGATCAACGGCAACTGTAGACCGGCCAACAACCAGGTATTGAACGCCGATCACGTCAAGCAGCTGGTGTACCAGTTGATGACTCCGGAGCAGATCGCCGAGTTCGAAAGAGACTGGGAAATGAACTTCGCGGTGCCGGTGCCGGGCGTCGGGCGCTTCCGGATCAACGTGTTCCGGGCGCGCGGCGCAGTGGCGATGGTGGCGCGGTATATCCGGGTCGAGCCGCCATCGATTGCCGAGCTGCGCATGCCCGAGGTGCTGCAAGACCTGGTGATGCAAAAGCACGGCATCATCCTCGTGGTTGGCGCGACCGGGTCGGGCAAGTCGTCGACCATGGCGTCGATGCTCAACTACCGCAACACCAACCACGCCGGCCATATCCTCACGCTGGAAGACCCGGTCGAGTTCATGCACCCGCACAAGAAGTCGCTGTTCAACCAGCGCGAGGTCGGCATCGACACCAAGAGCTACGGCGATGCGTTGAAAAACGCCATGCGCGAAGCGCCAAACGTGCTGATGATCGGTGAAATCCGCGACCGCGAAACCATGATGCATGCCATGCAGTACGCCCAGGCCGGTCACTTGTGCCTGTCGACCCTGCACGCCAACAACAGCTACCACTCGATGAGCCGCATCGTGAACTTCTTCCCGCAGGATGCGCGCGAATCGCTGCTGTACGATCTATCGACCTCGTTGCGGGCCATCGTTTCGCAACGACTGATACGCAACAAGGAAGGCAAACTCGTACCGGCGGTCGAAGTCATGCTCAACACCCCGCGCATCGCCGAATTGATCCGCAACGGCCAGCTGTCCGAGATCAAGGAAGCCATGGAGCAATCGCTGACCGAAGGCTCGGTGACATTCGAGCAAGCGCTGTTCCGGCTCTACATCAGCGGCGAGATCGAACTGGACGAAGCGCTACGCAACGCCGATTCGGCCACCAATCTCTCGTGGATGGTGAACAACGCCAAGCCGGAAGACCTCACCCCGCCGCCGCGCCCGGCGCCCAATGAATCCGCGCTGGCCTCCGCCCCGCCTCCGCAAGCGATCGACGCCGACTTCAATATCGAATTGCACTGAGGCACAATTCGCTCGTCTCATACATCGCCACCCGCACCGAGGCCGCACCCTGCGGCCTCGCGCCGTTTCTGCCCGGCAATGGCGCGCGACACACAGGAACACAGATGAAGCTCTACGGCATTCCCAATTGCGACACCGTCAAGAAAGCCCGCACCTGGCTGGCTAACAAAGAAGTCGCCTACGACTGGCACGATTTCAAGAAAGACGGCGTCACGCCCGAACTCTTGACCAGCTGGATCGGCAAGATCGGCTGGGAGCCGCTGGTGAACAAGGCCGGCACCACCTGGCGCAAGCTCGACGACGCCACCAAGGCGAGTGTCGTCGATGCCGATTCCGCCATTGCCGTGATGCTCGCTAATCCATCTGTCATCAAACGGCCGGTACTTGACTACAATGGCGGGGTTTTTGTCGGATTCACACCCGAACGCTACGAGGCATTGCAGAAATAATGGCTGTTGAATCAAACGCTCCGGCGCAACCGGACCCCACGCTGGCACTTACGGTCCAGCTACTGAAACAAGCATCCGTCACGCCGGACGACGCCAACTGCCAGCAGATCATGGCAAGGCGACTGGAAGCCCTCGGTTTCAAGATCGAGCCGATGCGCTTCGGCGATGTCGACAACCTGTGGGCACGCTTGGGCGATGCCGGCCCGGTGCTAATGTTCGCCGGCCATACCGACGTCGTCCCCACCGGCCCGCTCGACCGCTGGCACTCCGACCCGTTCTCGCCGGATATCCGCGACGGTCACCTGTTCGGGCGCGGCTCGGCCGACATGAAAGCCTCGCTCGCCGCCTTCGTGACTGCGACCGAAGCCTTCCTCGCCAAGAATCCCAAGCCGAAGGGCTCGATCGCCTTCCTGATCACCTCGGACGAAGAAGGCCCGGCGCACGATGGCACCGTCAAAGTGGTCGAAGCGCTCAAGGCCCGTGGTGAAGCCATCGATTACTGCATCGTCGGCGAACCGACCAGCGCGGAAGTGTTCGGCGACACCATCAAGAACGGCCGCCGCGGCTCGCTCTCCGGCCACCTGACCGTGCATGGCGTGCAAGGGCATATCGCCTACCCGCACCTCGCCAACAACCCGATCCACCTGATCGCCCCGGCCTTGGCCAAATTGGCCGAGACCGAGTGGGATAAAGGCAATGCCTACTTCCCGCCGACCACCTGGCAAGTCTCGAACCTGCACAGCGGCACCGGCGCGACCAACGTCATTCCCGGCACGGCCGAAGCCTTGTTCAACTTCCGCTTCAGCACCGAGAACACTGCTGACAGCCTGAAGGCCAAGGTGCATGCGATTCTCGATGCGTTCGATTTTGACTATGAATTGGCTTGGTCATTGTCTGGCGAACCCTTCCTCACCGATCACGGCCAGCTGATCCATGCGATCAAGGGCGCGGTGAAAGACGTGGTCGGCTTCGAGCCACAGCTCAACACCACCGGTGGCACATCGGATGGTCGTTTCATCGCCAAGCATTGCCCGGAAGTGGTCGAATTCGGCCCGATCAACAAGACCATCCACAAGCTCAACGAGTGCGTGGCGGTCGAGGATGTGCCGAAGCTGTCGCAGGTTTATCTGGGTGTGCTGGAACGGTTGATCGCCTGATCGAACGTTTGGCTCTCAGAGCCTGTTTGCGATCGAGCAAAGCACCTGAGCCTGGGGCGCAATCCCCGCAGGGCATTGCGCCGTAACGAACTTGGCCCTTTGCAAGCACCCTCACCCCCAGCCCCTCTCCCGTAAACGGGCGAGGGGAGGAAAACACTAGCATCGCAACACGAAACACCATTGCTGCATCAACCCAAGTCACCCTCTTCTTCAAGAAGAGGGCCGGGGAGTAGATGGTCTGCCCCCCTTTCAAAAGCGCCCCGCCAGACAGTCCGGCACGGGGGGGTCGGGGATCGAGTGTTTGAGGGCTTTAGCCCGAGTTTTCGATTCCCGCCCGTGACGGGCTGGCTGGCGGGGGAATCTGGCGCTTGCGACAGACGCTTTTGCAGGGTCGCCTTTCTTGGCTTACTTTCTTTGGCGAGACAAAGAAAGTGAGTCGGCCCGCGGGACGAACTCCCGCTGTAACGCCTTTAACCGCGCCATAGGCGCATAACTTTATCGCCTAACTCAACCCTTACCGCCGCACCCCAAGCCGATAACTCGTCTGCTGCCGATACATCTCCCCCGGCCGCAAGATCGCCCGCTCGGCATCCGCCCCATTCACCTGATCCGGATACGCCTGCGCCTCCAGGCAAAAGCCATCGTGCGAGCGGTAATCGCGCCGGCCAGCAACGCCGTCCAGAAAGTTGCCGGTATAGAACTGCAAACCGCGCTCGCTGGTCGCCACGGTCAGTTCACGGCCGGAGGTCGGGTCGTAAACAGTCGCGACGGGCCGCAGTCGATTGGCCTCGCCATTCAGGCAATAGCAATGATCGAAGCCACTGGCGAGCGCCAACTGCCCATCCGGCCAATCCAGCCGCGTACCGATGGGTGCGGGCTGGCGGAAATCGAATGCACTACCCGCCACATCAACCTGTTCGACCGGAATGGAAACACTGTCGATCTTGAGATATTCGTCGGCGTCGATCTGGATCAGATGATCGCCAATGCCCGCTTCGCCGCCGTTGAGGTTGAAATAGGCGTGTGACGTCAGATTGACCGGCGTCGCCGCATCGCTCACCGCGCAGTAATCCAGCAGCAGCGTGCCCTCGTCATCGAGCCGGTAGCTCACTTCGGTGTGCAAGGTGCCGGGGAAACCGGCATCGCCTTCGGGCGACACCAGCGACAAATGCAAGGTATCGCCTTCGGTCTTGGCATGCCAGCGACGGTGATGGAAGCCCGTGTGCCCGCCATGCAGATGCGTTTGGCCCTGATTCTGATCCACCTGATAATCCACGCCATCCAGCGTAAAGCGGCCATCGCGAATCCGGTTGGCCCAGCGCCCGACCACGCTGCCGAAGTAGCAGCTGTTGTCGCGATATTGCGCTTGCTCGTTCCAGCCCAGCAGCACATCAGCCATGCGCCCGGAGCGATCGGGGGCGAACCAGTTGACCATCGTCGCGCCGAGGTCGCTGATGGTCACTCGCATGCCTTGGGCATTGCGCAGGGTGTACAGGGTAGCGTCGCCCCATGGGGCGGAGGTAATGGGGAAGGCAGTCATGGTTAGCATGTTGTTTTTGGTGGGAGTTTAGAGAAAGGTCATCGGCTCAGGAGAGCGAGCCGGCGGATGCCACCAGCTTGCGGGCAAGCTGGCGATCCAGATATTCCTTGGGCGTGCAGCCGAGTTCGCGCTTGAACACCGCGTACATGTATTGCAGCGAGGTAAAGCCGCAGCGCACGGCGATGTCGGCGCTGCTGGCATTGTCCTGTTCCAGCATGGTCTTGGCGATATCGAGTTTGAACCGCAGGATTTCCTGATGCACGGTACAGCCGAGTTCGCGGCGGAAATAGCTTTCCAGCGATGAACGCGACACGCCCACATAATCGGCCACCTGTTCGGTCTTGATGCCCTGGCAGGCGTATTGGCGGATGTAATGGCGGGCACGCATTACATAAGGGCTGTTCAATGGCTCGTGCTTGCTGGAGGCCAATACGTTAATACCCACCGGCGGCACCAGAATGCGCGTCGCGGATAAACGCGCGCCGTGCAGCATCTGGTGCAACAAGTGCGCGGCGGTACGGCCCATTTCCTCGGTGCCCTGCGCCACCGACGACAGCGGAATACGCGTAAGCGTGCGCGCCAGTGGATCGTTGTCGATGCCGATCAGCGCCACTTCTTCCGGCACCGGAATACCCGCCATCAAACAAGCCTGCAGCAACTGCCGCGCCCGCGCATCGGTGACGGCGATGATGCCGACCGGCTTGGGCAACGCCCGCACCCATTCGGTCAACGCCTCCACCGCCGTATTCCATCCTTGCGCACTGGTGGCCGAGCCGCGATAGATGCTGGGTTCGACACCATCGCCCACTAGTCCATCAGACTCCAATAGCTTGCTGAATGCCTTTTCCCGTTCCTGCGCCCAATGGTTCTGCGGCGATTCGGGCAGGCTGTAGAGCGCGAAGCGGGTCAGGCCGGCCTCGATCAGATGGTCGTAGGCAAGGCGGATCAGCTTGAAATTGTCGGTGGCGATATAGGGCACGCCCACCGGGTAATCACGTTCGTTTTCATATGAGCTGCCAATGGCGACCACCGGCAAACGGCTGTGGCTCAAGACCTCGCGTACGGCCGGGTCGTCGAAATCCGCAATGATGCCGTCGCCCGCCCACTGCTCGATACCGGAAAGCCGGCAGCGGAAGTCCTCTTCCAGAAACAGATCCCACGCCACGCGGGTGCTCGAAAGATACGCGCCGATGCCGGTAATGATTTCGCGGTCATAGATCTTGTTGGCGTTGAACAGGAGCGCGATGCGGTGCGTGGTCGGTGATGGCATGAAAGAACTCCAGGGCGTTCGACGCATTCTAGGCTCGCATGCCCCGTGCATGGGCACACTAAGCAGAATCACTCACCCGGCTGGCGGATTTCGTAATTGTTGGGCGGCGACTACGGCTGGCAGCATGCGTCCATGTTTCGAGCTGTTAACAAAACCCTGCTGGCGTTGTTGTGCTCGCTTGTCGTACGACTTGTACTGCCTGCGCTTCGCACGCCTAGCCAGCACCGCTACGCTGGGTTTTGTTAACAGCTCTGAGCCCTCCCCCAATTCGCCGGAGCCATCTCCCATGTCCTACTTCGAATCCATCGCCCCCATCCGCTTTGAGGGCACCGAGACCACCAACCCGCTCGCTTTCCGCCACTACAACGCGGACCAGTTGATCCTCGGCAAGCGCATGGATGAGCACCTGCGCATCGCCGCCTGTTACTGGCACACCTTTGTCTGGCCGGGTTCGGACGTGTTCGGCGTCGGCACCTTCAACCGTGCCTGGCATCAGGGCGGCGATGCGCTGGAGCTGGCCCGCAAGAAAGCCGATGCCGCCTTCGAATTCTTCGCCAAGCTCGGCGTGCCCTACTACACCTTCCACGACACCGACGTCGCCCCCGAGGGCAGCAGCCTCAAGGACTACCGCAACAACTTCGCCGCCATGGTCGACGTGCTGGCGCAGAAGCAGGAAGAAACCGGCATCAAGCCACTGTGGGGCACCGCCAACTGCTTCTCCAACCCGCGCTACGCCGCCGGTGCGGCCAGCAATCCGAATCCGGAAGTCTTCGCCTACGCCGCCGCGCAAGTGCGCAGCGCCATAGACGCCACCCAGCGTTTGGGCGGGGCGAACTACGTGCTGTGGGGCGGTCGCGAAGGCTACGAAACACTGCTCAACACCGACTTGAAACGCGAACGCGATCAACTGGGCCGCTTCATGCAGATGGTGGTCGAGCACAAGTACAAGCTCGGTTTCAGCGGCGCGATCCTGATCGAACCCAAGCCGCAGGAACCCACCAAGCACCAGTACGACTACGACAGCGCCACCGTGTACGGCTTCCTCAAGGACTTCGGGCTGGAGCGGGAGATCAAGGTCAACATCGAAGCCAACCACGCCACGCTGGCCGGTCACAGCTTCCAGCACGAAATCGCCACCGCTGTATCGCTCGGCATCTTCGGCAGCATCGACGCCAACCGCGGCGACCCGCAAAACGGCTGGGATACCGACCAGTTTCCCAACAGCGTCGAAGAAATCACGCTGGCGACCTACGAAATCCTCAAGGGCGGCGGCTTTACCACCGGCGGCTACAACTTCGACTCCAAAGTCCGCCGGCAAAGCCTCGCCCCAGCCGACCTGTTCCACGGCCACGTTGGCGGCATGGATGTACTGGCATTGGGGCTGAAAAACGCTGCCAAGATGATCGAAAACGATCTGCTGGCGCAGTACAAGACGCAACGCTACGCCGGCTGGGATGGCGGCCTTGGGCGCGGGATTCTGGGCGGTGAATATTCGCTGGCCGCCTTGGCGGAACATGCCACGGCCAGCAATCTGAACCCGCATGCGGTCAGTGGCGAACAGGAGCGGCTGGAGAACGTCGTCAACCGCTACATCTACGGCTGAGTGCCGCTCACCTTCTTCCTTGGGATACCGGTCTCACGCAAGGTACCGGTGTCTCCTTCACAACGCGCTCCCATGGGCGCGTTTTTTTATGCGGCGGGATCTGTGCCAAGCAGCGCACTTCCCTCTCCCTAGCCCTCTCCCATACGTGGGAGAGGGAACAAATGCCGCACAGTTCGAACGCCGCGCCATCCCCCATTTGCAAAAAAACATGACCTCGCTCGGCGGATTTTGTAATTGCTGCACATCTGACTACAAGCGAACCTGTCTGCAACGGTGCAAGCCCCTCTTGAACGCACCAAACCAGAGCATTCGCCCATCATGTTTATCGGTATCGACCTTGGCACTTCCGGCCTGAAAGCCATCCTGCTGCAACGCGATGGCACCGTTGCCGCCAGCGCCACCGCCCCCCTCGCTGTATCCCGCCCGCAGCCCTTGTGGAGCGAGCAAGACCCGGCCGATTGGTGGGCCGCGTGTGAAACCGCACTGGGCCAACTCCTTGCTTTGGCGGCGGCACAAGGCATTGCCACCAGCTGCATCGAAGCCATTGGCCTCACCGGCCAGATGCACGGTGCCACGCTGCTGGATCAGCAAGGGGCGGTCTTGCGCCCGGCCATCTTGTGGAACGACGGCCGTGCCTTTGCCGAATGCGAGGA
Source organism: Andreprevotia chitinilytica DSM 18519 (assembly GCF_000711875.1). Classification (GTDB taxonomy): domain Bacteria; phylum Pseudomonadota; class Gammaproteobacteria; order Burkholderiales; family Chitinibacteraceae; genus Andreprevotia; species Andreprevotia chitinilytica. The sequence goes on along the minus strand of NZ_JONM01000003.1, from coordinate 5,677 downwards.
AATCGAGCACCGCGTACCGGCCGCGCGCACCATCGGCGGCAACCTGATGATGCCCGGCTTCACTGCCCCCAAATTGTTGTGGGTCGCCAAGCACGAACCGGACGTCTTCGCTCGCACCGCCACGGTGCTGCTGCCGAAAGACTACCTGCGTTATCAACTCACTGGTGACTACGCGACCGATCTATCCGATGCAGCCGGCACGCTCTGGCTGGATGTCGCCCGGCGTGACTGGTCTGACGAACTGCTCGCCGCCACCGGCCTAAGCCGTGGCCACATGCCCAAGCTGTATGAGGGCAACCAGATCACCGGCCGCCTCAAACCCGCCATCGCCGCCCGTTTCGGCCTGGGTCAAATCCCGGTGGTGGCCGGCGCGAGCGATAACGCCGCCGGGGCCATTGGCGCGGGCATCGTCCGGCCCGGTCAGGCCATGTTGTCGCTCGGCACGTCCGGCGTGTACTTCGCCGCCAGCGACGGCTTTCGCGCCAATCCCGACTGCGCGGTGCACAGCTTCTGTCATGCGCTGCCCAATACCTGGCATTTGATGTCGGTGATGCTTAGTGCCGCCGCCTGCCTTGATTTCACCGCCAGTATCGCCGGCTTTGCCGATGTCCCTGCTTTGTTGGCCGCAGCTGAAGCGCGTGGTTTGCATGCGGCCACGCCGACCTTCCTGCCTTATCTGAGCGGCGAGCGCACTCCGCACAACAACCCGGCCGCCAAAGGCGTGTTCTTTGGCCTGACCGCCGCGACCACCCCGGCCGATCTTGCCAACGCCACGCTCGAAGGCGTCGGCTTGGGGTTGCTCGATGGCATCCAGGCACTCGAAGCCACAGGCGTGCAGCCAGATGAAATCACCCTGATCGGCGGCGGCTCGCGCAGCAGCTATTGGGCGCAGATGCTGGCCGACATTGCCGGCCGCCCCCTCACCCGCCGCGCCGGTGGCGAAGTCGGCCCAGCCTTGGGTGCGGCCCGGTTGGCGTGGTTGGCCGTCGAGCCCGGCGCCACGCTGAGCGATGTCTGCCCGACACCGGCATTGCAGGCGGTCTACACGCCCAACACCGAACGCCATGACTTCTTCCGCGACGTGCGCCGGCCGGTATTCCGCCAGCTGTATCGCCAGTTGCTGCCGCTGCTGCAAACCTGAACCGAGTTTCCCGGCGGAACCGGCTGTTCACCGCCCACCCGTGTCACGGGTGCCAGAGCAGCCCCCAAGCAATTCCCCATTCCAGGAGTCGAGCATCATGAAAAAAACACTGTTGTCGTCGTCGCTGTTGTCATCCTTGGTCGCCGCCAGCGCCACCGTAGCGATGTTCGCCGCCCCTACCGCCGCCTGGGCGGATGCGGCCAACCCGAAGATCGGCTTTTCGATCGACGATCTGCGCGTTGAGCGCTGGGCGCGCGATCGCGATTTCTTCACCGCCGCGGCAGAAAAGCTCGGTGCCAAGGTGTTCGTGCAATCGGCCGATGCCAGCGAACAACGGCAGATTTCGCAGATCGAAAACCTGATTTCACGCGGTGTAGATGTAATCGTGATCGTGCCGTTCAATGCCACCGTGCTCACCAACACCATCAAGGAAGCCAAGAAGGCCGGCATCAAGGTCGTGTCGTACGACCGGCTGATCCTGAATGCGGATGTGGATGCCTACATCTCGTTCGATAACGCCAAGGTCGGCGAGATGCAGGCCGAGGGCGTGCTCAAGGCCAAGCCAAAGGGCAACTACTACCTGCTCGGCGGCTCGCCCACCGACAACAACGCCAAGATGCTGCGCGAAGGCCAGATGAAGGTGCTCAAGCCGTATATCGACAAGGGCGACATCAAGGTGGTCGGCCAGCAGTGGGTGAAGGAATGGAATCCGTCCGAAGCGCTGCGCATTGTTGAAGACGCATTGACCGCCAACAACAACAAGATCGACGCCATCGTCGCCTCCAACGACGGCACTGCCGGCGGCGCGATCCAGGCGCTGGCGGCGCAGAAGCTGGCCGGCAAGGTGCCCGTCTCCGGTCAGGACGCCGACCTCGCCGCCATCAAGCGCGTAGTGGCCGGCACGCAGACGATGACGGTCTACAAGCCGCTGAAGCTGATCGCCACCGAAGCCGCCAAGCTGTCGGTGCAACTGGCCCGCAGCGAGAAGCCGACCTTCAACGGCCAGTACGACAACGGGGCCAAGAAGGTCGACACCATCCTGCTCAAGCCGACCGAACTCACCAAGGCGAATGTCGATGTGCTGGTGAAGGACGGGTTCTATACGCAGGCGCAGATTAGCGGGCAGTAAGGCCGGCTAAACCGAAAATCTTGAACCACTGAGGACCACAGAGCACACAGAGAAAACCAAAACCGATTGAGAGGGACACCTGTAGGAGCGAGCTTGCTCGCGATAGCAATGGTGACGAATTCAACGCCGCCATCGCGAGCAAGCTCGCTCCTACAAAAACCTCGCACTGGCCTTTCTTTGTGGATCGCTGTGCCCTCTGTGGTTCAAGACCTAGTTTTTGAATTTCGAGCAAACCCATGTCCGAATACCTGTTGGAAATGCGCGGCATCGTCAAGGAATTCTCCGGCGTGCGCGCACTGAATGGCATCGATCTCAAGGTGCGGCCCGGCGAGTGTGTCGGGCTGTGCGGCGAGAACGGTGCCGGCAAATCGACGCTGATGAAAGTGCTCTCCGCCGTGTATCCGCATGGCACGTGGGAGGGCGAAATCCGTTGGGAAGGTCAGCCGCTGCAGGCGCGTTCGATCCGCGAAACCGAAGCGGCCGGCATCGTCATCATTCATCAGGAGCTGATGCTGGTGCCGCAGCTGTCGGTGGCGGAGAACATCTTCCTCGGTCACGAGATCACCTTGCCCGGCGGGCGGATGAACTATGCCGCGATGTATCAGCGTGCCGACGAACTGGTGCGCGAGCTGAAGATGCCGGAAATGAACGTGGCGCTGCCGGTACTGAATTACGGCGGCGGCCACCAGCAGCTGATCGAGATCGCCAAGGCGATCAACAAACGCGCCAAGCTGCTGATTCTGGACGAACCCTCGTCCTCGCTCAGCGCCTCCGAAATCGCCGTGCTGCTCGACATCATTCGCGACCTGAAACAGAAAGGCGTCGCCTGCGTATATATCTCGCACAAGCTCGATGAAGTCGCCGCCGTCTGCGACACCATCAGCGTGATCCGTGATGGCCGCCACATCGCCACCCAGCCGATGACCACGCTGGATGTCGATCACATCGTGTCGCTGATGGTCGGCCGCGAGATCGATGCGCTCTACCCACCGCGTGAACATGATGTCGGCGAGGTCGTCTTCGAGGCACGCAACATCACCTGTTTCGACGTGAATCGGCCGGAGCGCAAGAAGGTGGACGACATCTCGTTCAGCGTGCGCCGGGGCGAGATCGTCGGCATTGCCGGCCTGGTCGGCGCTGGCCGCACCGAGCTGGTCTCCGCGCTGTTCGGCGCGTATCCGGGCAAGCACAGCGGCGAAGTCTGGCTGAACGGCCAGCAGATCGATGTTTCCACCCCGTTGAAAGCGATCCGCGCCGGCCTGTGCATGGTGCCGGAAGACCGCAAGCAACATGGCATCGTGCCGGATCTGGGCGTGGGCCAGAACATCACGCTGTCGGTGCTGGATCAATTCTCGCGCCGGGGCAAAGTCGATCAAGAGGCAGAGCTGCAGACCGTCCACGGCGAAATCGCCCGGCTGCGCCTCAAGACCGCCAGCCCCTTCCTGCCCATCACCGGGCTATCCGGCGGCAACCAGCAAAAAGCCGTGCTGGCCAAGATGCTGCAACCCAAACCCCGCGTGCTGATCCTGGATGAGCCCACCCGTGGCGTGGATGTCGGCGCGAAGTACGAAATCTACAAACTGATCATCGATCTGGCGGCCGAAGGCGTCGCCGTGATCATGGTGTCGTCCGAATTGCCGGAAGTGCTCGGCATCAGCGACCGCGTGCTGGTAGTCGGCGAAGGCCGGTTGCGCGGGGATTTCATCAATCAGGGACTGACGCAGGAAACCGTGCTGGCCGCGGCCATCAATGTGAACGCTATTCCGTCCAATCAACCTGCCGCTCCCGAGGAGGCCGTGGCGTGACCGCGCCCATACAACCATGAACAGCTCAACCCATACCGTCGCGCTCGACGCGCCCAAGTCCACCAATCCGCCCGCCAGCGGCCCGAACACAGCCCGGCTCAAGCAGCTGTTCAGCCAGTACAAGATGCTGGCGCTGCTGATCGCCATTGCGCTGATCTGGGCCTTCTTTGCCTGGAAGACACAAGGCGGTTTCCTCTCGCCACGCAACTTCTCCAACCTGCTGCGGCAGATGTCGATCACCGGCATGCTCGCCTGCGGCATGGTGTTCGTGATCATCTCCGGCGAAATCGATCTCTCGGTCGGCTCGCTGCTTGGGCTGCTGGGTGGCGTGGCGGCGGTGCTGGACGTGATCTACAAAGTGCCACTGCCGCTCAACATCGCCATCGTGCTCGGGTTGGGCGTGCTGATCGGTCTGTTTAACGGCTACTGGACCGCCTACCTGCGCGTGCCCTCCTTCATCGTCGGCCTCGGCGGCATGCTGGCGTTTCGCGGCATCTTGCTGGGCGTGACGGGCGGCCTGACCATCGCGCCGGTATCCGAAGGACTGGTGTGGTTCGGGCAGGGTTATCTCTCCACGCTGGTGGGCGACGGTCTGGCCTTGGCCATGTTCGCGCTGCTGGTCTTCATCACTTGGCGGCAGCGGCAGAACCGCACCAAATACGGCCTGCCACTCGCCCCGCTCTGGCGCGATGCGGCCAAGGTCATTGCCTATGGCGTGGGCATCGTCGCCTTCGTCAAAGTGCTGAACGCCTATGACGGCATCCCGGTGCCGGTGCTGATCCTGCTGGTGCTGCTCGGGGTGTTTACCTACATCGCCAATCAGACCGTGTTCGGCCGCCGCATCTACGCGGTGGGCAGTAATATGGAGGCCACGCGTTTGTCTGGCGTGAACGTGCAAGGCGTGAAGCTCGCCATCTTCGGCCTGATGGGTTTGATGTGTGCGCTGGCGGGTTTAGTGAACACGGCGCGGATGGCGGCCGGTTCGCCGTCGGCCGGCAATATGGGCGAGCTGGATGCGATCGCGGCCTGCTTCATCGGCGGCACTTCGATGCGCGGCGGCTCCGGCACCGTGCTGGGCGCGCTGATCGGGGCGCTGGTGATGGCCAGCCTCGACAACGGCATGTCGATGCTGGACGTGGATACCTACTGGCAGATGATCGTGAAGGGCAGCATTCTGGTGCTGGCCGTTTGGGTGGATGTGGTGTCGCGCAGCGGGCGGCGGTGAGCGGCCTTCGTCATGTAGCCCTGTAGGTTGGGTTGAGCGCGCTGTTCAGCCGGGAGACATAGGTAACACTTGTCGGGAGACATGGGTAACACCTTTTATGATCATCGCCTTACCATTCACAGGAGCAGGCGATGCCTTGGAAGGAGTATTCCACCATGTCCTCACGCCACGAATTCGTCTTGCTGGCCCAAGCCCCCGGCGCCAATGTCCGTGCGCTGTGCCACGCCTTCAACATCAGCCCCAAGACCGGCTACAAATGGCTGGCCCGCTTCGCTGAACACGGCGCCGCCGGGTTGCAGGATCGCTCCCGCCGACCCCTGCACTCTCCGGCACGCAGCAGCAGCGCGCTGGAAGCCCTGCTGTTGGCGCTGCATGAC